>NZ_QQBJ01000022.1 GCF_003347205.1 Mycolicibacterium moriokaense | reverse complement strand
CTATGTGCCGGGTCGGGTGTCGTTGTTAGGCAACGGTTTTCGAGTTCGTGGGTTGGGTTGGATGGCCTACGGCCATCGCCGGAGGTCGCTTTGACGTTGTGCTGCAACGGTTTTGGTATCCGTTGGTGGTGATGGCTTCGCCATTGGTCATGCTTCAATAATACTGTATTACAGTGGTTTTCGGCCACTCCGTCTCGGCTGCGCCTCGACCGTGGTGGAGGACTTTGGGTGGCGGCCGGCGGATCTTGACTCGAGGTCGTTGCCCGCCTTGGTATCTCGACCTACTGCCCGGGCTGCGCCCTCACCCATCATATGCGTTGCTAGACAGCGGTATTCGATTACATGCCGCGGCGCCTACGGCGCTCCACCACTGCAGTCTATTACATCGAGGAGCCACTGCCACCGCGAGCCGCCCACACCCCTCCCCGAACATTGCTCAACTTGATTCCGACCGTAATACCTGAGGGTCAACGTTCCGACTGACCCCTCCCCCACGACCTCGACCTTCTGCGCCCCGCCGGCGACTCACCACTGCTACCCCCCTTCACTGCCGGCGCCCGGCTCCGCCGGCCACCACAGCCCAGACAAGACCGGCGCCCCAGCCACACACACCCCAACCCCTAGAAACCGCCCCCTCAAACCGGCCGTCAGCTGACATGCTCACAACCACCGCCGCACAGGGAGGGCTACCGTTGACCGAGCCGCAACACATCAAGCTGTCCGAAGTCGCCCGCACCACCGGCATCCCCGCCGACATTCTCAAACTCATGGTCACCGACGACCTCCTCGCCGGCGCCCTACGCGGCCGCGGCGGACACATCTACTTCCGCGACGACCAAACCCCCACCTGGAGCGACTGCATCGAGCTGCTCCGTGAACAACGCGATCGCCACCTGCGGCGTGCGGCGTCGGCGCTGCGCCGCCTGGAGACCGAGTTGGAGGCCGTGCGCAATGACATCAACGAAGCCCGTGAACATCCCCGAGACGCCCTAGGCATCGACATGATGAGCTTCGGGCACTGGCCACACGATCGGATCCAGTCCTCGCTACGCGGCCAACCCCTCATCACCGCAGTTCTCGAACAGTTCACCGTCGAACGACTGGCGATCATCCGGTACCACGATGCCTACCTCGACGCACTGGCCTCCGAGAGCAAGCTGCCGCCAGCCGACGACTGACCACCACCCCCTCACAGGCGAACGGCCCAATGGGGATCACAAGGAGCGCCTGAGGTTGCGCTGCGGCGGCGACGCACCTCTGTAGGCGGAGGTTGGCGCTCGGCGCTGTCTGCACTCAACTGCAGCTCTTCGACGTAGGCGGCCTGTCTGGGCCCAAGTCGCTGATTTGCAGCTTGAGGTGGGCTCTGCAAGGCAAGTCGGTTCCTTCACTGCGCGCAGACCTGTGAAACGCCGCCGTTCGGCCCAGAACAGTTGGACCACATTTCCTTCCGTCCAACGGGGCCGCGTGGTCAGTGCTCTCCCTGAGCGCTGCCCCGGACGGAGAGCATCATCATGAACATCTGGGCCACTATCGCCACTGTGGGCGTTGTCGCCATCGTCGGCTTCTACCTCACCGCAGTGTTCATCGTCGCCAAGACCGGATCCACCGCCGGAATTGGCGATCTGGGTCGGGGAGCCGCGGAGATCCTCGCTGCGCTGTTCCCCTGGGGCGACGACAGGTAAGCCTGCCAGCACCCGGCCGGACCGCGTTTCAGGTCCGGCGGTGCTGGCGATCGCGTTCAACGCGCACGTGGAGCAACCAGCCCACCCACCACGCCGGTCCAGGCTCTCTGCGCAACACCTCCATCTGATGGTGTGTAAGCCCGGCCGGGTGGCCGGCATGCTCGCCTGTGACAAGAGCCGCGCCCCGCAGAAGCGGGACGGTGCGCGCAGAGAAGCCCGACGCGGCGAGCAGGTTGAGCGTGGCCATGCGGTTCACTGCTCGGTTGCCTGCTCGCGCGTCGAACCAGAACACCAGCCCATCGGTGGTGGTGACTGACTCCGCTGAGACGCCGATGTGTTCTTCCACGACACCCTGGGTGACGTGGACCAGGCGCATAGTTTCGTCGGCCGGCATCAGAAGACCGACCGGGACTTGCGCCTCCAGGAGCGCGACGTCCTCAGGGCTGAGGTCACTCACACGGGGCGGCCCTCACCCGCGGGGTCGCCGCACGGTGTAGCTAGTCCAGTCGCTGAATTCGCGCATGACGACGGGCTCGCCACCGGCCTGGGCGCAGAGCACCTGCAGTACACCGCTGCCGGCGACGACAGCGACCACCTCGGCCTCGGCCGGCAGGTAGCGAGTGCCGGCGATGATCTCGGTGCTGTAGTCGTCGAGCTGGACCTCGACGCTGCCGGCGCCGGTGATCTGGCACTCGCGGTAATAGTCGAGGGGCATCTCCTCCAGCAGCTCGGCGGCAGGATGGTTGAAGATAAACAGCTTCACCGTGGTGCGCGCAGTGCTGGTTGTCATCGGGGTAGTCCTTTCATCTGTCCGGCGACGAGATTCGCGCGGATGGTCCTACCGTAGGAAATGACCGTGCACACATTGCGACGGAAACGCTCTGAGCAGCGATTATAGTGCGCGGTCGCTATCACCGGCGCCTACTGTTGTTTCGGGCTGGCGAACATTTCCAACGTCGAGACGAGGCGTTCGGACACGCACCACAGGCCCCAGAGGTGGGGCTGTACGTGCAACGTCGTGCTGTCCACCAGGTTGGGAAAGCGCACTTCGACGTCGACGAACTCCCCCGGCTTCGCCGCCTTAAGAGCAGCTTCCGCGCTCTTCGCGCCGTCTTCGGTGTTGTCGGCCAGCGCGTACAGAAGGAACTCGTTCGGCCTGGCCGTGGTGCCCTGCAACGCCAAGAACCACACGTTCATCGTCTCGGGAAAGCTCTGTGTCATGACATCTCCGATGCACTGGCTGCTTCGATGACCTCGAATTTATGGGCCCGCGTGATCACCGTCTGGTCGACCTCGCGGTAGGTCTCGTGGGCCTTGACGGTGGCCGCGGCGATGGTGAACCGCTGGCCGGACTCGATATCCAGCGCGCGGTGCGCTTTCCACACGAGCATGTGGCCGTCGTCGGCAATCGCCACCAGGAAGGTGGTTGTGCCCCAATTGCCTTCGTCGTACTTGACAGTCTTGGCGGTGGCCGCGATGTCCTTGATGCGCTCGCCGACCTCTCCGAGGTAGCCGGCGACGACGGGGTGGGCTTTGCGTTCGGCCTCGATCTGCTGCTGCCGCGCGTAGACCTTGACCAGGGATCCGAGGATGCCGACGTTCTTGCCCGTGACGCTCTCACCAGCGAGCAGGATGCGCAGGTTGCGGCCGTAGTCGCTGTCTTCGGAGGTCTCGACCACGGACGCCTTGATGGCGGCGATGAGGTCGGTGTCGGCCAGGTTGCCGGCCGCTTCGGCGGCCTTGTTGCGGTAGTAGCTGCGGTCGGGATCCTTGAGCTTGTTGATGTCGAAGAACAGGCTGGTACGGACCATGCTGACGGTGGAGGTCTCGGAGTACATGCCGGACGGGACGTAGGCGCGGCCCTTGTCGGAATGGGCGAACGCGTAGGCCAGCACGATGTCGACCGATGCCCCGTAGTGCCGGGGACCGAACCCACCCTCGACGTCGTTGCGAGTGAAGGCGTCCAGCTCCTCGTCGAAGGTCAGAGACCACAGGCCTTTGGGGCTGACGCCGGTGTAGAGCTCGATGCACGAGTGCCCGAGCTGGATGATGGTGCCGTCGCGATCGTCGCGGACGAGGTAGAGCCGAGATCGGCTGCGCTCGACCTGGCAGTGGTCGCAGGCGTTGTCGCCGCGGGGGCTGTAGCCGCCGAGTTCCTGTCCGGGTGCCGAGTGCACCGTGATGCCGGCATCCTCGGGGATCAGGCGGGCAACGAACGTGTAGTGGCCATGGCGCAGGGTCAGCGGGCCGGTGAGCGTGGCGCGGATCCACGGTTCGTAGACGTAGACCGGGGCGTGGTTGCTCACCACTGCCTGATCGGCCTGGATCACGTTCTTCTGGCGCTCGAACTCTTCGTATGCGACGTCGAACCGGGTGTCGAGGTCCGCTCGCGCCAGCCGCTTGTTGGCCTGGGCGATCTTGGCTTTGAAGGCGTCGAGTTTGTAGGCCGGGATCTCCCATTCGTGGGGTTCGACGGTCTGCAATTCCATGGCGATCATGCTGTCCCCCTGGGGGATTTGGTGACCTGACGCGCACGCCGGGCCGGCTTGTCTGTTGTAAACCACTTTACACTTTCGGCCGCCGTTTGGCTAGCGCTTGATGCACCTCTCCCCCGATTCTGCTGGAAGAACGCACGAGCTGCGGCCCGGGTAGCTGCACTGGCCGGTACCACCACCTCGGCATCGGGTTTGGGCACCGCCGGCTGCACCGGGCGCGCCACCGCTGGCCGCTGAGGCAGCCGGCGAAGCCGAGATGCGAGGAAGGCACCCGGACGGTCGATGCGGTTCGGCCAGGACCACCCACGTTGGCGCATATCGGCGTTGAGCGCTGCGGTGATCTGCTGGGCGGTCCAGGCGTCCAGGTCCAGGCCCGATCGGATCAGGGCGTCGCATACGTGCCCGATGTGTCCACGGCCTAGGCCTGCACACAGTCCGCGCCGGCCGTAGTCGTTGCCAACCAGTTCGTCGGCGAGCTTCTGCACCCGCAGGGGCCGCGGCGCGAAGCGCCGGGCCCGCGGCGCGGGTCGTTGCGAAGGAGATTTCCGTGATTGCGGCGCGCGTGTGCGCGTGCTTGGTGATCTCTTACCAACGGGACTTACCCGCCTATCCCTACGGGATGGCGGTAGGTCGCAAACGGCCGAGTTATCCACAGGCGCTTTGCGGCTCACCAGATGCCATACCGAGGGCCGCCGCAGGTCGGTCGGTGCGTGGGCCGACCCGGTGCCGCGGCGGATCTCGACGGCAAACCCGGCTTCGGCGAGCAGCCGACGCACCGTCGTCACCGTGCGCGGCGAGCAGCCCGCGGCCGCGGCGGCCACGGCGTTGGTGACAGCACAATGCCGACCGCTGCCGTGATCGGCATGAGCGGCCAGTACCTCGGCGACCCTCATCAGCATGGCTGGCCGCAGATGAACCCGGCTGCGGGCGGAATCGCCCTCCTCGGTGGCCAGCCACCGCTCGAGTTCGGTGATCCAGTCAGAACGGCTCACCCAAACCGGCATCGACGCAGGCGCATGCCCGCACTCGACGATCCAGCTGCGCCGCGCTCGGCGCAGCTGCGCGCGCACCGAACGTGTCGTGCGCAGCGAAGAAGAATCACGAATTAGCTCACGAAATAGCGCGTCATGTGGACCTGATTTTGGGTGTGCGCTACCGTGGCACCTGTCCAGCAAGACAAGTCCCTTCGGGGAAGGGCGCAAGCCCAATGAGACGAGTTGGTAGCTCGGCTCGACAACTTCAGATCGAAGCCCTTAGCCCTGCCAGGCTGAGGGCTTCGATGTTTGTCAGACCCTCCGTTGAATATGTGGGTCTCGCGCCGCGTTGTTCAGATGTGGGGGCAAGGGGGCAAGCCGGGCCAAGACAGTTGAGGGCCCCACGCCGATCACATGGCCAGCGGCAGTACCTCCCTACGTCCGAGTTCGACTACGAGGTCTTCACGGCCGACGTGAATTGCCAGGACGTCGGCGACGTACTGGCTGACCGACGACACCCCGGCGGCCCTCTGTCGATCGTGGACTTCCCGCCAGACTTCGCGGTGGGGGCGCGTCTGCACGAGGGTGCGCCGACCGGGGTGTGGGCCTGGTGTGGTCGCCGGTTCCTTGTCGAGCGGTAGAGACGGCCGGCGGCCGAGATCGACCACGAGGTCCTCACGGCCCACGTGGATCGCCAGGATGTCGGCGAGGTAGGGACTCAGTTCTTTGATGCCGGCGGCGCGCTGCCGACCAATGACGAGATGAAGCACTTCGTCGAACGGGCGAGCCTGAAGGAGCGCCCGGTCTCCCTTGTGTGGACGACCAGCCATGTGGACTACCTTCTCAACTGTGACGGCGAAATCTGATTCGACACGCCGTTGCGGTTTCGTACCATCGATGCTTGTGGCGCTTTCGCCACGCTGTACTGCGGTTTTGCGTCAGATTACTGCCCTTTAGTGGGGCATTTACCAGCCGTGGGGATTTTCCGTGTGATGTCGAGCTGTGCCGCTACCCGTCCAGAGGCGGCATTCGATGCTCTCCTTGACTCACGGATGGCCCGCAGGGGCCGGCTGTCGGGATCGGTGGGCGTTGCCATGACCTTGTAGTACCTGGCGCGGCTGGAGTTTCCGTCAGACTCCCCCGGCCTGCGATGCGCCAGGGGGTCGCAGACGCCGGTGATAGCAGGTGCTCTTGAGGGGTGCCCTCGGTCCTCGCGCTCGTTCGTCGCGAGTCCAAGGGGTGAAACACCAAGGTTTGTCACGAGTTCTTTGCGTCGTCGCTACAACGTCATCAGCGTGCGGTCCATGAACCCTCCCAAATCCGATTTCGTCGATCGGGCGAATCGTTGCACGCGAAGGCGCGGTAATCCGCGCAACACGCCGTGCGGATTACCGCGCATTTATCCATGCGCCGGTGCGGCTTGGGTCAGCCGGCCAGCTGTCGAGCCTCGGCGAGATCGGCCTCTAGGCGCGTCCACACGAGATCCTGGGCGTTCTTGAAGCCCAACTGGCGCGCGTACTCCCCCAACGCATCTCTGTCGACCTTGGCCATTCGCAACTGCAACAGGGCGTCTCGCTGCCGGGTCTCGGATCCGCTACGCCCCCGACGCACCGCCGAACCGCCGTCCTCACCGAGAGGCATCCGAAGACCTCCATCGTCGTGCGCGCCAAGTGCGCGGATGTACTAAAGAAAGACATTGATGAGCTTACGGGCACAAGTCCTTGGGAGCGGATTACCGCGACCCGGCGTGTTGCCGCAAAGAAGAACATCAGGTGAGTGCCGGATAGGCATCGGCGCCGCTCAGCGGCCCGCTAGAATCAGCCACCACTACTACTACTGCCCTTCCCAAAGCCACGCCCCTGGATGGACACCACCATGACGATCGAGGTAGCCCCCGAGCCGGGTCGACCCGTCATGACGGCACGCGAGGCGGCGCGTCTGTTACGCAAGGACCCGAGAACGGTCCAACGGATGATCGCCTCAGGCGAGCTCGCCGGTGGTGCGCAGCCCGGCGCTCAACGCCGCCGCTGGTATGTCTATGCAGATCAGTTCAGCCGACCGGCGCCGCAGATCGCCTCGGCCCCACTCACATCCGCTGATGTCGCCACCGAACGCGACCGCCTGGCTCAGGAGAACGCCGAGCTGCGAGCCGAACTGGTCAGCACTCGGGAGGCCTACCGCGTAGTACTAGCGTCACAGGCCATCATGCGCGATGCGCTTACTGACTACCAGGCATCGGTGGACGAGATCCTGGCTGGCACGAACGCTTTTCGGGATGCTGCAGCGCACTTCCAGACTGCGGTGACCGGGTTGCAAGCCAGTAACTCCAAACTCAACGAGGTCGCCGGCGCGTACAGCGATGCGTTGCAGCAGAACCTCATACCAGGTCACGCCGGATCGATCGGCGACCGCACCCCGTAAGCTCGGGCTTGCAGTCGCCGGTTTTCCGCGGAAAACCGGTCGGGCACGTTAGTTCAAAAGCTTGCGAAGCCGCTCGACGAGCGCACGCGCGCCGTCCTCCCCGAGGTGCCCATGCAAAGCGGTGGCCAGTTCATCAGGTTCGGCATCGAAACGACGGAGTGCCCGAGCAACTAATCGTGCGCCGGAATCGCCACGACTCTTCGCGTCCTTTCCCCGTCGCCCCTCCCCCGGATCCTGAGCAGCTCCCCTCTTGCGGTCCGCGTTCCACCGTTCGACTTGCTCCTCCATCGGCACCTGGGCCAAGGCGCGGGCCTGACGAATCGCAAGGTCCCCTCTCCGCGTAGCTTCCTGGAGCTCGGGAGCGAGTTTGAGAAGGGCGCGGCGTTGAGACACCCACGTCTTGCTCTTCTTCAACTGCTCCGCCACCGCGTCACCGCTGCCCAGCTCCTGCACAAGGCTTTCCACAGCATTAGCCTCTTCGATCACGTCGAATCCCGCCCGATCGACATTCTCAGCGATCGCCGCCGCGAGTAAGGTCGCACGATCCTTGGCCAGATCGTCACGAACGATGATGTCCAACTCAGGACGACCGTACTTATGCGCAGCCGCGAGCCGCCGGTTGCCCAAAGCTACAACCCATTTGGTGGCGATCTCCGCGTCCGGATAGAGATCACGAAACGCTGATCGCGTCACAACGACAACCGGTTGAAGTTGGAAGTCGGCGATAGACGCCAAGTCGTCGAGATCGCCGATGAATTCCCTGGGGTTCCTAGGATTGGAGCAGAGATCATTGAGAGCCACACTGCGTGTGATCGTCGGGCGGTGCGTGACCCCCGTGTCGACCTTCACCCGCCCGTCGACGGCCGAGTCGTCGCCGACGGTGCCAACCAGATCGCCAAACCCCTTCACACCACCACGGGCCATTTACGACACCCCCACTCGGGACAACTCATCAGCGAGACGGTAAAAGTCGGACGCAGCGTTGGCCGCCGAACGGGAACTTCCGTACTGGGTCACGACGATGCCCTCATTGGAGGCGTTCGTGTGAATCTTGTAGTGCCGAACCACCGTTTCAGCCAACGGCCATCCCTGTGCGCGGATGAATTCCTTGGTCTGGGACAGCCAGAACTCTCCATCGCGCGGGTCCCAATCATTGATGAAGACACGGTAGGGGATACCCCTGGGATCCAGCAGCTTGCGGATCGTGCGCGCTGTGGGATCGAAACACATTGGCGCAGTGAGCATCGGAATCAAAGCCTCATCGGTGACGTCGAGCACAGCCCTCAGCGCATCGGCGGAGTACGCATCTCCCAAACCATCGAGAGACGTGTCCGGGTCGAGGTCAAACCATCCCGCCGTATCCACGTATACCTCGTCGATGCCGGGAAGATTGTTGAGCTGGCCCAGCCACTCAAGCGGATCATCGTGAGCCTGAACCAGGTGGAAGGGAAGGGTATCCACCCTGTCGGCCCACCATTTCGCCGAGCCCTGAGGGTCGATGGACACGGCAGCGACGGGCGACATCGCATCTGCAGGCAACTCGGCGGACAGCGCCTCTGCGCGGACCGCTGCAAGGTTGACGGTGGCGGTGCTCTTTCCGACGCCGCCCTTCTGATTCAAAACAGTAATGACACGGGTCATGGGGGAGTGGCCTCGATCTAGTTGGGTCGCAGTCGCGTCCTGCTCCAGCGAAAGAGCGTGGTCAAAGGGTAAAGCGATGAACGCTCAGTGCTACGGAGTGACACGCGGTTTACCGCGCCGGAGCGGTTTTCCGCGGAAAACTCGTCGATCGGCCCGCCGCGGACCGGACCCGCTCCCAGGCCAAGCGCCCGGAGGTAGCCCGGCATGGCGACGCACCCGAACATCAACGCGACGCCGATGCGCCGACGTCGGCAACAACCCCGTTAGATCAGGCGAACGGCCCGGGGCCCGTCTTCCGACCACTAACGGCGCCTGGCAGGGGAGTGGGGCTCAGCCGACCCTTCTACCCCCTCACAAGTCTCCGGTAGATCAGGGGCAGTCATCCCGTCACAGTGATGAAACTCGGTGCGGCCACGGGAAGGCAAGGGGGAGACGGGGGGCTAATCGCCCAAGCACCTGGAACCCCTCGGGAAGACCGCGGTGAAACACCTGGTGCGAACAGGTCCGGAGGGGCGGCCACTCGCTTCGAGCACCCGTACTTGCCCCCCCCCCTCGGCGCTTCCCAACATCAGCACCCTCACTCCTGCGAGTGATGTCCCGTTCGCCGGCCCGACGCCGACAGGGCCATTAGCAGGCGTGGGAGCGAGGAGGCGATGATCCCAGGACCCTCAGTGCGCTTAATCGCGCGCCCCGAGGCGCGGATGGGCGGGATGGCTGAGCTCGGCGATCGATAGCGACGCGTACCCGCGCAGTGTCGCGCGCACATGCGCGCCCGCCTCGGGCAAGTCCACCGCGCCCCGGTCCACACCCGCGACGGCTGCGGCGAGCCAACCCCGATATATGTCCGCGCGATCCAACACTTGATCGCGCGCAGTCCCGTATGCCGACGCCCACTGTGCAACCGACGTATTGAGCGCCTCGGCCGCGGCCGCCACGTCGGTCTCAATCCACGCCGCGAACCGATCCAGCATTGCGGCCGGACGATCTCCACTACTCATCGCCGCGCGCAACGTGCGCGCCCCGCTGTACAAAGCCGCCGCGGCCGCGCGCAGGTGCGCGATGTCGACCGGAGGCTGCGCGCGGAAGTCCCTTCCGTTCGACAGCAGCACCGCCTGGCTTAGGCAGGCGTGGAGTTCATCGGGTACCTCCGCCGGCGGGGGAGGTGTGCCGGCTTCTCGCCGAGATCGCATGGCACTCGGCTCGCTGGACGGTACGAACGCCTCGATCTCCAGACCCATCAGCGCCAGTTCGGTTCGACGAGCCAGGGTCGCAGCGTCATAGGCGTAGGACAGGATGCTCTCGGCCGCGCGCGCCAACTCGTCGCCAGCTGACTCCAGGGAGTAGGCCAGCCGACGCGACTCCTGATACGTGCGGCGGCAGAGGTGAATGGTGATGGCGTCCGTGGCCGGCGGCATGACGGGTAGCCGAAGGAGCACCCCTTGCACCGCGAGGTTGCCGGCCACGTCGGCGACGTGAGCCGTGGCCTCACGGACCGCGGACAAGTCGAGTTGTAGCGTGGTGGGCATGTGCCCTATCTTGCCCCGCGCGGAGCGTGGATCGGGCTGCGGCGACCACTTAAGCTGCGTGAACCCGCATGTACATTGCATTCACAAACACTATGAACCAACCGTGGATACCTCTCACAAACCACGAATATGAGCATCACGCTAAGCGCATAACGTCTCAACAGCACCCTCACGCTATCCTCACGTGCAGCACAGATGATGGTGATGTGAAGGTCACAGCTAGCCGATGTGGCGAGAACATACAGTGATGAAGAGCGTCACAGCACACTCATGTGGGACCCACGTTATCGTTGCCCAACAATCATGGTGAGCTAACGTACGCATAATGATCACGTAATCAGAAGCAGACATGATATCAACGTTGAACTGACATCAGTTACAGATAGAGCTCACATCCAAAAAACGATTGCTGTACATCACAACGTCGCGAGATTATCGGCACGTCTGCAGGAGAATCACATTACGTCCTCAGCACATCATCCAAGCACGATCTGTCACTGTGACAGTAGAGAACCGCTCACGCGTCATATGAAGATCACATCGGATCAATGAACAACCTGCGATCAGCCGGCGCCGGTCGCTGACCGCTCGTGCGCCAATTGTCTACATAATGTGCGCTAACGATTCTCATAATCGGCGCACGATGATTGTGTGCTGTGAGGAGGGCGTTAGCGCCGTTGAACTGGGCCAATGCCCATGAAAGGGGTTCGCTATCGAGATCCGGCCGCCCCATATTGGCGTCTGGTTTCGCCGCTGCCAGCCGCACGCCCCCGAAGGGTTCCGGATACATGGCCCTGACCGTTTTAGGCGCTCTACGGGCCTCTCAGGCCGTCTTTCCTGAGGCGGGCCGGAAGAACTCAGCTGGGTGCTCGACGCTTGAATCCGAGGTGCCGGAGGTCCGCCGCAACAGGTGATTAGGCACCTGAACAGGACAAATGTGTGCTCTAGGAGCCCGTGTGGGGGTGTCGCCGCCTGCGGGAAAGGACCTCGCGGATACTGCGCTGGGCTTCGAGCCGTGCGGGAGACGGCTCGACAGCCGTGCGGGGACCAGGGGAGAGGGCGGCAGCATCGACGGCCTCGGTGACGGACACCGCCCGCACCTGGACGGGCGGCGCCGGCCGTGCGGG
This sequence comes from Mycolicibacterium moriokaense, assembly GCF_003347205.1. Classification (GTDB taxonomy): domain Bacteria; phylum Actinomycetota; class Actinomycetes; order Mycobacteriales; family Mycobacteriaceae; genus Mycobacterium; species Mycobacterium moriokaense_B. The sequence goes on along the minus strand of NZ_QQBJ01000022.1, from coordinate 170,065 downwards.
GAGATTGCGCAGTCGATGGGCCAGGAACGGACCCGGCCGGACGATCTCATTGGGCCAGGTGATGCCACGCTCGCTCATGTCGTCGTTGAGGGCCCGGACGAGCTGGGGTCCTGTCCACGCCGCCAACTCCAGGTGGCTGGCGTGCAAGGCGTCGCAGAGCTGGCCCACCACGTGGTGACCGGCACGCGCCCCGAGGCCGGTTGACGTCGAGGCCAACCAGCCGGCGAGGCGCTGTGTGTGCAGTGGCCGCGGGTCTCGCCGCCGTCGCTGCTTTTTGCGAGATCGATCTCGCTGCGAGGCGCTGTGCGCCTCGCTTGGAGTCCTCGAACTCACAGGACTAGACCCCGTAACCCTTCGGGAACGGGGTAGGTCGCAAAATCTGGCGTTATCCACAGGCTGCCGGCGCGAGGTCAGGTGCCATACCGAGGGTCGCCGCTGGTGAACCGGGGTGATGGCCGATCCGGTGCCGCGCCGCACTTCGACGGCGAAGTCCGCGGCAGCGAGCACGCCCCGCACGGTGGTCACGGTGCGCGGGCTGCAGCCGGCCGCCCGGGCGACGCGCGCGTTGGTGACGGCACAATGGCGGCCGCTACTACCGTCGGCGAAGCGCGCCAGGGCTGCGGTGACGCGGCTGAACAGCCGCTGAGTGAGGTGAACGCGGCGCAGCATCTGATGCCCCGCAGTACTGGCGGCCCAGGCAGCGACTTCACAGTTCCATGAGGTTCGAGAGGTCCACATCGGGGTGGTGGGGGAAACGGCACCAGCGGCCCGAATCCACTCGCGGCGCCGGATCCGGTAATCGGCCTGTTCAAGGCGGGCGCTGCGGACCGCCGTCGATTGCGTGGCGAAGTGCGAACCGTGACGGTCCTGTGACCGTCCGGACGCATTTTCGTCGCATCCAACGTTTGCCAAACGTGCAGGTAGCACGCTAAAATGGCGGTGTCGCCAAGACATCCGCTTCCCTCCGGGGGAGCCCGCCGGTTGGTAGTGCCAGCTACCAACCGGTTTTTGGTTTTCTGGGTGAGGTATTCAGTTGTCCGAGCGCTGCCAGGCGCCCGATGAACGCAAATCGTGCCATGAGTTACCACCAGCGGCAATGTTCGCTCATGCAACCCTAATCCGTTCGGGATGCCCCGTGAAGCAAATCTGATATGCCTGACCAGCACTTTTGGCCGCCTGTGACAGGAGTGAAATTAACCCGTGTCGGCGTGTTGCGCCGTCTCGGTACCTGTGCCGGGAACATTGCGGCGGTTATAGTCAACGTGCCAGTAAGAGATCGTCGGGTCAGGGAAGGGAGACGCGCTTATGCGTTCCACGCCGGCAGCCATGCCCGGGGTCTTCAAGTACCGCAAAATGCAGGACCTGGCCAAGAAGCAGGGGCTGACCAATCGCGCCCTCGCGGCCGCGGTTGACGTCAACCAGGGCACAGTTACTCGGTGGGTCAAGGGGGAGGCGGCGCCGTCGCCGAAGTACATCGCACGGCTCGCGGAACTTCTCGGTGTTGAGGCCAGCGAGCTGTACGTCGTCACCGAAACAGCCCGCAACCTCGCCTACTACCGCATCCTGGCTGGTTACAGCCTCGCGCAGCTCGCACCGCTGATCGGCACTAGCCCGGTGCACCTGGGGCGGATGGAAGCCGGCCGCAGCTCGATTCCCCCGCAGTTGCGGGACAAGCTCAAAGAGTATCTCAACATCGACGAAGACCGTCTAGCAAAGGCAATTCGCCGATCGCAGACCCGTCGCCGCGCGCCGGTCACCCGCCCTCTGGAGCCGTACGAGTTCGTGCCGGCCGTCCAGCCGACCAAGCGCGAGCTGATCGGCGCCTAACGCCGCTACCGTCTCCCGCGCAGAGCCTGTCAGCCTCCGCGCAACTTTGTCGTGCCGCGCCGTAACCCCTGTCAAGACATGACGGACAGGCTCTTTCAACTTTCCGAACTTCCCTGTCACGGGGAAATCTCGCCGCGACTGAATCCGCAGCGGGGTAGTCCGCAGCCGCCCACGGGAAAGCTGCGTGCCGCCTAGGTCAGCCCGCCAGGCTGGCCCCTCAACGGGGTGAGTGCCTGAGGCTCCACCCACAGCTGCATACGCAGACGAGATTGACCGTTGGCGCTCACCGGCCAGCAAACGCAGTTCGCTAGCCATCCCCCGTCCGCTCGGCGGACCCACGCGAGCTGACGGCCGGGCATCTGCAACTCCAGACGCAGACCGCACGCCCGCACCCACAGCGGCAGCTCGTCCTGGCGCCGCGTGACGTCTCCCAGGCCGGGGAACACTCGGGTGAGGTCGACACACACCTGGCGGTCCACCTTGAACAGCGTGGGATACGTCGCCGAGGAAACCCACTGATCAAAGGTCGGGTCCATCACACTCCCGGATGGCGTCGCCCGGCTGCTCCATGGGCCGCTGATCCATCTCGCGCAGTTCGCACCGCCTACCAAGCGGCGGGAAATAGGCCACGAAGTCACACGAGCAGCACGCATGGGTGCGATGGATATGCCCGCAAACGCAGTGAGCTACTCCGACAAGCACCTGATACGGGCCCAGGGGGTGGCCGCATCGCCGGCAGGAAGTCGGCCGCGGCTCAGCCCACCCTCGACGCGTGCGGCGCAGCTTCACAATAAGGAATCGTACATGCGTTCGAATGCGCCGACGGCTGCGTGAGGTTAGTGCGAAACTGGGGGTCCGGGAGATCGGCGTCGGGCGCGCCGTGGGGAATCGGAGGCCACCGACAATGACGTCACCACCGGGGCGCCACCGCTATCGCCCGTCGCGCGACGTGATGAGAGCCGGCGGGGCGTTTGTCGCCTTGATCGGGTTCGCCTCTGCCGCATTCGCCTTCATCCAGGCCTTCGGCTGGCTGCGCGGTAGCCTGCTACTCCTGGCAGCGGCGGCGCTCGTAGCCGCTATCAGCGCCTGTTTGTTCAGTGGCCCGACGATGAAGTCCAAGCCCACCCGCGGCAATGCCGCCCTCGCTGGACTGTCCGTAGTCATTGCCATCGCCAGCGTCGCTGCGTTTGTGCTCACGCACACCAACGACACACAGCGCCTCATGGAGGAATGGGATGGCAAGTTCGCGAAGGACGTCCCCAACTGCGGCCAAGGCGTCGAGGCCAGCGTGCCCGTTGAGGGCCTCAAGCCAGAAGTCATCGGCCCGGACGGAACGCCAATAGCCCAGATCCATCTTCGCCAGTACTCCAAACGGGAGTGCCCGCCGGCGGTCTGGGCATGGGTGCCCTGGGGCGGCGACCCCGAGATTAAGCGGCCGGTGCCGAAGGGCTGGACCATTCACGTGGTGATTCGCCGCGACAAGACTTCGACCAGGCTCGACGAAACGGAGCCGAACTCAGGGCAGCCGGTCCCATACCCGATCAGCAGAGTCCTCATCGCCACCCCAGAGGCCGGTTGCGTCGCGGTCGACGTGTACTTCACCAATGACGCCGGCACTGCTCCGCCCACTCCGACTGCTACGACGGGGTGTGTGACCGCCGACTAGGTGGTCTCCTCATGGTCCGCGACCGGCGTTGTGCAAGACGTGTCGTCAGCCAGGGGGAGTAGGTCGGCCTCACCGCGCCGCTGGAGCAAGCCGTCCAGCTCGTCGGGATCGCAGCCGACCGCGCGCGCCAGAGCGGCGCGGGGGTTCGGTGCCACTGGCCCGCCGACCAGTGCGGCCAGACGGTCCACACTGTTGGTTCTGGCGACCCGCTGCACGGCCACGGTGGAGTCACGCACGTTCAAGGCGAACACCAGAGTGTCGGCGAGCTGGGCGTTCAACGCGGTGGCGATCGCGCGCAGCGATCCCACGCCGGCGCCGGTGGCGGAAAACAGCCTCCAGTACACGGTGACGTCGCAGGGTGTGCCGGTGAACGTCCGCTCGCTGCCGGGGTGCACTCCGAGGGCGGTCGCGGGCGCTGCGTGCAGCTTCTGCCCGGAGCCGCGCAGCAGGTCAGCGGTCACCGGGAACGCGATGCGAAACTCATCCGGGCGGGGGTGAAAGACACCACGAACGGAGTTCAGCGGCGGCACCGGGGGCCACCCGTCGGCTGCGGTCCGCCGCCGCACCGTGCGCTTGTCGACGACGAAGGCTGGCGCGCCCATGGAGCTCCGTATGGAGCTTTCATTGACGTCCGGCACGGCGGCCAGGATGTCAGCGATGACGTCCGCCGTGGCGATGGAGCCGCCGGCCGCGTCGATCCGCGCGGCGATCTCGGTGAACAGTCCGCCGTACTCGTCGAGGCCCCACCTCCTGAGAGCCCAGGTAGTGCGGGTGGCGCGGCTGAACCGGGAGTTGTCGTGCAGCGCCTGGCGTATTGCACGCTCTGCGTGAAGAGCCCCGGTGAACTCGGCGATCGCTGCCGGTGACATCGGGTCCCCGCAGACGTTCAGTGCCGCCTGGGCCAGCTCGGCGGCGGTGGAACCCCACCTGACCCACTGTTCGCCGAAGCGGCGCAGGCCCGGTCGACTTTCGACGAACTCGAGCGCCGTCTCCGACGCGATACCCAAGCTGCCCAGCTTCGTGGTCAGCGTTGCGGTGGTGGGGGCACCCCAGCGGGTGAGCGCATCCTCGATCACGGTGATCGCCGAGTCCACGATGTCGGTGGTGGTCACCGCCAGCCACCCACCATTGCTCTCGGCGTACGGGCCCGCTAGATGCAGCAAGATCTGCCCGGCGTCATCGGACAGGTCCGCACCGAAGCCTTGTAGCGCGGCCTCGGCAACGGTCTTTCGGGTCAACGTGCCAAGGCGCCGGCCCAGCTGTTCGGCGCCGTCGGTGATGACCGCGTGCGCCGGCTCGGGGAGCAGGCTCTTGAACCTGGCGTACGCCCGCGGAAGGTTGCGGATCACGTTGATCTGGGTGACACCGAGCTGCTTGGCGGTCTCTGGCACCGTCGTGGGATGCAGTGCCCAGCCCCGCGCTGCCAGCAGCTGGTAGTCGTAATCAGTAAGCCGATCGACGAGCAGCGACACTGCTGTGGTGACGTCCGCCGCGACGTTGGTGGGGAAGGTCGCCTGCGCGCGGGCAGCTGCCTCCCACCCCGCGATCAGGATGGCCCGGACGGTCCCGATGCCACCTTTCGGGCGGTTGACCAACGACTCGATGGTCTCTTCGGCTAGATCTGACCACACCTGGAAACGGTCGCCGTAGAACGTCTCCGCGCGGCCAGGGAGCCAGTCGTAGGGCACGGGTAAGGGTGCGATCTGGTCGAAGCCGTCGAGCAGCTCACGCACTGGGGTCTGCGTCGAATCGCAAATGGAACGCCACCATTGGGCTGCATCGGGACCGATGCCGGCGGCGGTGTTCACCGCGGCAATTCTTCCAGCCTCGCGCCCTGCACCCCGCCGTCGCCTGGGCGGCCGTTCGCCTCAGTCCTTGGTGGCGGCCCACTCGTCGAGGCGCTCCGGGCGCAACCGGCGTTTGTCGAACTGGAGTTGCTTGCCCCTATTCAGATCGACTGCGATCTCCCGCAGTTCCTCGGGCCCGGCGCCGCCCCATTTGTTGCGCAGCGCCTCCACCATCAACGCGTCAGGATCGAGCTCAAACCCGCGGCTGCGCAAATAGGTCAGCGCGTGGATGACTTCCGATCGCTCGCGCTTGTCGACTAGGCCTTGGTTACCGACCGCGAGCCCGGTGAGATCACGGATGGCCGCCCGCAGGGCTGCCGGCGCCGGCGCAATGGGCGCGATCTCTTGTCCACCGAGGTGTTCGGGGGTGAAAGCAGTCACCCACGGGCCGTGGTGCGGCACCCCAGGAAAGCGTGACGGTCCGTTCGCGTGAACAACGACCAGGCCCTCGATTCCGCCGCGGCGCTCGACCTCCAGGACCTCGGAAAGGTTCAAGAAGGTCGCAACGACCGTGCCTTCCGGGCGGCCATAGAACCGCGACTTCGATGACGGCGACGTCACCCTGATCCCCAGCTCGTGGAGGCGGTTCTCCTCGATGCTGCGGGTGTCGGGTGCGTGGATGGTGGCGCTGTCACCGGCCCATTGCAGAGCCTGTGCGAGGGCTCGGGGGAAGGGCTCGTGGGATTCGACGTAAGCGCGGCGCATCCCTTGACCCTAGAACCGGCCGCCGACACGGCCGCGACGGCTACGCGGCGCGGTGGCCAATGATGCTGATCGACGACACCGCGAAGTCGTTCAGGTCACCGGTCTTGGGTGTGTCGGAGGCAATGACACCACCTTGCCCGGGAATGGTCGTGGTGTCGGCAACCGGACCGGTGGGTGTGCCGAACTCGGTGATCGTGATGGTCATCGCGGACGCGAGAACCGGCGGCTGCACCGGCGTGACCACTTCATCGCGCAAGTTATTGGTCTGCTGTGTCAGCCGGGTCTCGTCGGGATCGTTGAACTGGTACTCGACGGTCGCCACAGTCTTGTGCTTCAGCCACTCATCCGAACCATCCGGATTGACCCGGTTCCAGCCGGGCACAATGGAGACCCCGGTGACGACATACCAGTTGTCGAACTCCACGCGCAGCACCGTGCCGGGAACTCCGTATGCCGGCACGCACATCCACGCGGTGTTCACGTCGGTGTCGAAGGCCTGCATCGGATCGGTCGACCCGGCAGTGCACCGACTCGCGGCGGACTTGATCCCGATAGGCCCGTCAGCAGCCGATGCACCGGGATCCGCCGGAGCTGGAGAGGCGGGCGGCTGCGCAGTCATTGTCGGCACCGAGTACGCCGGCGTCGTTGATGCGGTGGTCGACGATTGCTGCTCTCCACCACTCGGCAGGACCAAGACGACCACGACCAGAACAATTACCACCGCCGCGGCGATCGCACCGAGCCGATGCGAGCGCCGGCTCCCGTCGAACCACCCAAACTGCCACCACGGCTTGTCCTTGCCGCCATCCAGATCAACATCCCCAGCGCCCGGGTCGCTCACTGCAATGTCGTCGTCGTCGCGATGGACGTAGGCGCCCCGCCCTGTTCCCGTCAACAGAGCGTGATCGGCGGGACCCGTCATCACGCGGCCCAGCTCGGCCAGATCGGACTGCTCCTCATCGGTGAGGTCGCGATCGCGGCGATCGCCACCGTCGTACGCCGCGTAGGCCGCGTCGTACTCCCCGGCACCAGCACCGAGACCGGCGTCATCGGTGTTCGGCATCCACTCGCCGTAACCTTCATCGGAGTTCGACGCGAACTCAGCGCTCACGTCCTCGAACAGTTCCGGGTCTGCGAGCAAGTCATCGGCGATCTGGTCTGCATGGCGGTGATACAGATCGGACATATCGACATCACTTTCGGGGCCTTGAGCCGCACGCCACTCCGAGTCGAGAGCGCTACCAGCGTCGGGGAATTTTATCCCGTCCGGCCCAGAGAACCCGGTCATGCGGCAGCACCAGTTCCGGCGACCGCATCGGCGTCGAGGCGGCCCCACCGCGCCTCAACACAGGCCCGATCCAGATCGTCGCGGTCTGACTCCACCGCCTCGCGCAGTCGAGTCAGTGCGCGCCGCAGACGCGACTCCAGCTTGTTCTCCGTGACACCCAACACCGCCGCGACTTCACGCACCGGCAGTGCAGCGTCACCACCGAACCGGATCTTCAGCGCACGGTGATCCTGCTCGACCAGAACGCCGCGAGCCAGCGCCCAATCCAGCAGAACATCGGCGGTCAGGTAGGCGTCGGCTTCGGCGTGCACATCCTCGCCGGCGACATCTTCAAACGACGGCTCCGCGGAGCACAGCGGCGCCTCATGCAGCTTCGTGACGGTGCGCAAAGTAATCCAGTACAGCTGCGCATCGGCGTGCTTGTGCGTCGGCTTCACCGCCGGCAAGGCGCGGGATAGGAACGCATCAACGGTGACCTGGAAGCGCTCTTCTGGGGAATCGCCGGGAGCGTGCCGCGCAACCGAGGACAGCATCACGGCCTTGGCTCCGAGCAGCACGGTCGCGGCCAGGCCGACGCCGCGGCGATGCTCAGCAAGGAGCAGAGCTGTCGATGTGGTGTCCCGGCCGCCGAGTGCGTCGAAGAGTTGCTCGATGCTGACGACATCTACGGCGCGCAGCCAGTCGGTGACGTACGCGCGGTGGGAGCGCAGGCCGGCAGTGCGGAGCGCATGCTCACGAAGCGTGGCGGCCGGGCGGGGGAGGGCAAGAGGTTGAGTGGTCATCGCCAGTCTCCTGAAGGAGTCGTGGTGCGCCAGTGCGGCGCAGCTGATGACCACAGCCTCGGAACGAGTTGTGAGCTAACCGTCAGCTACGACGTGAGCGAGGGCGTGATAGGACGCCCACGCGACTCTTCACGAGTGTGATCTACGACACAGAATGAGGTTTCACACGCCGCTGAACAGCGCGCATGCGTTGCCTGAGGGGTGCGCGACCACAATTCCCAGTTCTCACGCGACGGAAAATCCGGGGCCCGAATTTCACGCTCACAGCACACTGATGATGGACGTGCGCCCAGCGTGCGCGTCGGTGAGCGGGCGGCGTGCACCCGGTCGTGCGCGTCATGTGCGCGGAGCGTGCGCGGCTCCGCTGATAGCTGGTCACGCGCCCTGTGCGCGGCTCGTGAGCGGTCGCGCACAATTCATGTGCGCGACCTGCGAGGAAGTTGTCGGCAACGGTTGTGAGGTCACATTCACACGGTTGACCTGCGAAAATAGCGCCAGCTACATTCCCTCGGGTGGGCCACGCTGTCCTTATCGCTCCGCTGCACGGCCAGCGTACCCCCCCTGTCAAGGGGGTACAGCAAATCAGATATGCAACAGGGTGCCCATCTAGGGGACGCGCTATTCCCGCTAGCGCGTTAGCTGCTCGCGCCCGGAAAGAAATTCGACGCCCCGGCGCGCGACGGAAACCGCACCCGCGGCCGGTACTTCACGGATAGAGGCGGCACCCAGACCCGCTCCCATTCCGAGAAGGACACCCAACCATGGCGACCTCCGCATCAGCTCGCTCGCGCAACATCGACATCAGCCCCGCGATCGCCGCGGTGCGCACCTACTCACGCGATGTCAAGATCGCCTGCGACGAGCTGCACGACGATCCGTTCGACATGAACGCCCGCGCCGCTCTACTCAAACTCATCGTCGATGACAGCCCCGAAGCGGACGCCGCATTCAGCCGTGCGCTCGCCGAGAATGGCGCCGGGACTGTGGGAGACTGATTTACCGTGACAGGTAAACTTCCCTCTCAAAGGAAGAGCTTCGACGAGCTGGTCAAGCCCCTCGATCGAGGCCTACTCCTGAGCCGCGCCGTCAACGTTCTCGGCATCATCGGCGGACTCTTTGCAGTCATCTCTCTTCTCACATCACTGTGGCCGGACACCGATCAGAGCGACCCCACACCGGGGAACACCTCAGTGCCGGCGTCCACACTCGTCACCGGTTTTGCGCGCGATTACGTGACTACATACCTCACGGCGAAAGCGGGTGACGAACAAAAGCTTGCCCACTACGTCACGCTCAAGGACATCAAACTGCCGCCCATTGCCGGGCAATTCACCGACACCGATGTGGCCTTCGCCAAGCAGATCACCACGACCGGCGACGGAGTGGCTTTGTGGACAGTGACGGTCTCCGGACTCGTCAACGGAGCGACCACCACAGCACCACAGCGGACCTACTACCGCGTGCCGATCACCGTGCTCGACGGCGCTCCGCGCGCTACCGCGCTGCCGATGCAAGTGGCCGGGCCCGGAGTCGGCGTCGACTTCCGTTTGGGCTACCGCTACACCGTCGCGGCGGACTCGCCCCTGGCGATGACCGCCACTGGATTCGTCCGCTCCTACTTGACCGGCGGAGCCGACTTCGCGCGCTACGTCACCTCCGACGCCACCGACAAACCAATCCAGCCGGCCCCCTACGCCAAGGTTGACACCGTGTCCATCGACGCGAATGTCAGCGGCAACGGCAGCGGTGCCAGCACCGCCGAGGTCTACATCACCGTGGCCGCGCGCACCAAGAACTACACCCTCACCCAGCTCGCCTACCCGCTGACGCTCAGGTCGGTGGAAGGTCAGTGGCAGGTGGTCTCGATCGCCTCCGCACCGCTGCTGCAGACACGACCCGACACTCCGCAGGGCGACAGCGCCACCACCTCCACATCGACGACTCCGCCGCCACCACCGACGCGCGGCTAAACCGTCAACCGAGATCGAAAGGAACACTCCAATGACCGACCTCCAGGTCCTCCTCGAGAACATCCGCGTCGTCGCCGTGGGCTGCGCCGGCACGCTACTTTTGCTCTGGGGGATCTACTACTTCTTCCGAAACCTGTTCGGCGAAGCGGGCCGCAATCCGGTGAAGATTGCCGTCTCGGCGTTGGCAATCACCGGTGCCGCCGGCGTCTTCGCCATGATCCCGTCACTGATCAGCGCCGGCAGCAACACCGGTGAGCAGATCGGCGGCGGTGGCGGCTACTCGATGCCCGCGCCGGCCCCGCTGGTGCCCACGGCGACCGACCTGACCGGCGACCTGGCGGCCGCATGACGTGGGTGCGCTGGGTGCGTATCGCCACCTCGGGACGACGCTTCCGGACCTACGTCGGGCGCCTCCCCGGTGGGCGCAGACTCCCCGGCGGTGCTCGCCCCATCGAGCAGATCGTGGGGTTCACCGCGACTCTCGTCGCGACCATCTTCGCGACCCGGCTGCTGCCCTACAACGCGATCGCCGTATTCGGAACCGGGCTCCTGCTCGCCTTCGCGGTCACCGCGGCCCTGAGCCTGATCAAGTACGACGGAGTGCCCGTCCTGGGCAAGGCCGCCCGCGTGGTGAGCCTGATCGTCGACCGCAAGCCGACGGTTCTGGCCCGCGAAGAGCTGGATCGGCAAGCCTCGGCCAACCCGCACGCATTCGTCATCGACGACACCACCCTCAACGCCAGCTGACCTCCGCAACGCCACACCTGCATACGAAGGACCCGAGCGCACCGTGAAGCTCCGCCAGCCGACCGCAGCCCGCCGCCACCATCTGCAGTGGACCCACCACGGCGGCGTCTTCGCCACCTACTTCGTTGAGGCAATCGACTACGGCCTGCGCCAACCCGAAGACAAAGCCGGCGTCGCAGACGCGCACGAATCACTCATCCTCAGTTGCCCCGACAACACCTTGCTGCTGAGCCTGCAGGCGCCGCTGGATCTCGTCGACGTCATGAACCGATCACTCGATCGCGTCGACCTGCACCGCACCCCGGACTACATCAAGGAAACCCTCGCCGGCTATAAGCGCATCGCTGAGATCGCCCCGCTGACCCGCATCTACACCATCACCTTCCCTCTCGGGAAGATCGCGCTTCGCGGAGAACCCTCGGCCCGCGACGTCGCCGAGCAGCTGGCCGCCGCCGAGGAGCTGCTCACCGTCATCGACCCCGAATCGAACTTCAGGTTGCAGCCCGTGCCCGAGGGGCTGCTGCCCTTCATCTGGAATCACAACCTCATGCGGGGCTCGGCACTCGAACACGCCCCGCACAACCCAGCCAACGCCTCACCGAGCACGACGGCCCCCACCCCGTACTTCCTCCCGGGCATCCTCGACGAAGGCGCCCGCACCGAGAAGTCCTTCCGCCGCAGCTTCGACCCCATGCTCAAAGCCATGATCCGGCTCGACGAGGGCGAGGTCATCAACAGTTACCAAGCCATGTTGACCCCGATGTCGTTCCCACCGGCCATGGGATTCCCCGGCCATTCCGAGTTTCTGTCCGTGCTCGACGGGATCCCCGATGTCAGCGTCGACTGGGCCATGCGCGTACGCCGCCGCGACCGTGAGTCCGCGATGCAACTCAACGAAAAGGTGCTTGGCAAGCTCGGCGTCCAGCTCGGCGAACGCGACACTGACGTCGGCTTCCACACCCAAGAGCTGCGACGCAAAGTCGACACCCTGGCTGCCTACAACGACAGCCTCGCCACCAACGAGAACGCTGAAGAGGTCGAGTTCACCACCGTCCTGGCCGTCGGCGCCCCCACCCAAGCTGACCTGACCCGCAGCATCGGAACCCTCAAAGCCAAATTCCGTCGCCTCGGCATCCGCATCGACACCCCCCGCGGAGCCCAACGCAAGCTCTGGATGATGCTCAACCCCGGCGCGCCGGCCGACAGCGTGTACACCGACTACCAGCACGTCACCGCCACCCCCGACTGGGCGGGATTCGTTCCCTTCACCACCGCGCGGCTGCTCGACGACACCGGCCCGATCATCGGCGTCAACCTCCTGTCGGGACTCTTCGAGCCGCTGCACTTCAACTTCCTGAACAAGGTGCTCTCCGACATCAGCCCAGCCATCGCCATCGCCGGCGAACTCGGCTCCGGCAAGAGCTACTTCACCAAGACACTGATCAGCATCATCGCCGACCTGCTCGGACAGTTCCTCGTCATCGACCGATCCCAGCAAGGCGAATACATCCCACTGCTGCAGTCGATCCCCGGCTCGGTCCAAATCACCCTCGACGACCCCCGGTTCACCCTCGATCCGCTGCGGCTGTTCAACGACCCGCACAAAGCCCGACGCATCACCCTCGACACCATCCTTCCGCTGCTCAACATCCCAGTGGTTTCCGCGCCAGGCACGCTGCTGGCGGAAACACTGCAACCCGAACACCGCGCCGCCCAACACCTGCGCTCCCTGGCCGACGTCCGCGACTACCTGGCCCGCCAGGCCGAACGCTCCACAGGCCGCGACGCCGACGACCAACACGCACTCGTGCGCGCCATGGACGCCGTGGAAGCCCCAGTGCTCTTCGACCGGGCACTGCCACCCATGCCGCTCACGGCCACCGCGACCGTCGTGCGAACCCACACCCTGGCACTGCCCACCGTCGACGAACTGACCTTGACCCACGCCTACGCGAACCTGCCGTGGCGCAAACGCCTCGGCCACACGCTCTACGAACTGGTCGGGCTCTTGGCGCGCGATCAGTTCCTCAAGCCGGGCCGCTTCGGCGCCCTGGTCGTCGACGAGGCCTACCACTTCACCGCCACCACCGTCGGCAAGCAGATCGTCGAAGAATTCGTACGGGACGGCAGGAAACACGCCGCCGGGATCATCTTGTCCTCGCAAGATCCCAAGGCCGACTACGCCTCCACGGCGCACAATCTCATCCCCAACCGCTTTGCCTTCCGGCAACGCCACACCACCTTGGCGACCAACAGCCTGGAGTGGCTCGGCGTCGACATCGAGCGCGACGCCTACCTCATCAAGCAGCTCCGCGAGAACACCTCGCCGCCAGTGGGACGCGGCGAGACCGTCGCCTCCAACCGCCGCGGCGAGTGCTTCATCGCCGATGGCCGCGGCCGCATCGGCCGGGGAAAAATCTTCGGGCCCGCCCGCGAAGACCGCGCCCGCGCGGTGTCCACCACACCCGAGCAGGTGACGATCTAGTGCTCGCCGCCGCCTTCTTCCGACCCGGCTGGGACCCCACCCTGCCCACACTCGGCCAGCTCTTCGCCCGCGGCTGGGCACTGTCGAGTGCCACCCGCCTGCGCCGGTTCACCATGCTGCCGATCTACCTGCAACTGTGCCTGTGCCTGGTCGCGCTGGTCTTTCCCGCCGAAGCGCACGCCGCGATCGGACCCCAAAGCCCCTTGCTCTACGTCCTCGGGGTCACCGACTCCTACGGCGTCCCGCTGTCGCGCTACGCCATCTCCACCGACTACGGATCCATCCTCGACGGCGGATCCCAAGCCGTCCTGGCCACCCTGCTCGAAGCAGAAGCTGGACTGTTCGTCGTCATCGGCGGCGTCGCCATCTGGTTCCTCATGTACGTCATCAGCTTCGGGTTCCTGCCCGACCTCGTGCAGCCGGTGGCATCCGTCGTCCAGGACTACGCCGGCCAGATCCTGCCCGGCGTCGCCGCGATCGCCGCGATCGTCGCCGCCACCTTCGTCGCAGTGAACATCCTGCGCGGCAACCTGCCCCGCGCCGCCTCCCAAGGCGCGGCCGCTGTGCTCATCGCCCTCATCGGTGGAGCCCTGGTCTACTCACCCATCAGCTGGGTCATCTCCGACTCCGGGCCCCTGGCCCAAGGACGCGACGTAGCGGTCAGCCTGGGCTCGAACTCCGTGGCAGGCCTCGACAACACCTCCGACACCCTCAACCGCCTCGAAGGGACGCTCGCCACCTCGTTCGTCCGCCGGCCACTGCAGACCTGGAACTTCGCCGGGCAGCCCGACAGCACCCCGAGCTGCGCGGCGGCTTGGAGCGAGGGAGTGAGATCCGGGGACCCCGACAACATCAAAGACGGCATCCGGGCATGCGGCGCCTCCGACTCGGCCGCGATGAAAGCGACCGCCGACAACCCCAGTCCCGGACAGCTGGGCACCGGGGTCTTGATGCTGATGTTCATCGGCATCTTCGCGCTCTTCTGCGCCGTGCTCGGATTCCACATCGTTCTCGAGTTCTTCCGCGCCGTGGCCAACGCCTTCAAGCTGTTGTGGGGCTTCGCTGTCGGCGTCATCCCCGGGGGGCCCCAGGCGTCGCTGGTGAACACGTTCGTCGCCATGCTGTTCTCCGGCGTGGCGATGTTCGGCTACATCACCATGACGATCTTCATCGGCGAGATCGTGACCGTCGTCTTCCGCCAACAAGGCAACGGCGTCGTGGCGATGATGTCTGCCCTCATCCTGATGATGGTCGCCATCCGGCTGGTCTTCGCGATGTCCAAGAGCCTCAAACAGTCCAGCGCCAACGTCGCCTCAGGGGTCATCAGCAGCGTCGGCGCCGCACCACCCCCGCCGACCACGAACATCCTGCAGGAGAAGGCCGGAGGATTCCTGCGCGACAGCAGCGTGGTCGCCATGGGCCTCGGCGCCACCTTGGCCGGCGGCGCGGTCGCCGCCCGCTCACCGTCGGCCTCGCACGCCCTGCATGTCGTCGCACCGTTCGTCCGCGGGGGGCGCAGCTCGATGGTCCGCCACCTCGACCGCGGCGCAGACATCTACGAGCGGAAGAAGGATCAAGAACGACGGGCAGCTGAGGAAGCAGCGGCAGCCGCGGCAGCCGCGGAGCAGCAGGGGAGCGCGCCGCCCACCGCGTCCACGGCGACGGCGCCGCCGGCGACAGCTGCATCTGCACCCAGCAACGGGGCCCCCGCGGCGACCGGTAACGGTGGGGGATCGCCGCCAGCACCGCAGAGCGGATCGGCGCCGGCGACCACGCAGTTCAGTGCCGCCGCACCCGACAGCGGGGACGTGGCATCGTCGCAGGCCACGCCGCTGACGGCCAACGACCTCCAGCCCCCGGCGCCCTCAGCGCCGCCATCGGCACCCAGCCCTGGGTACAGCCCGCCAGGGGGCAACCCCGCCGGCTCCGGACCCCACAACGGACCACCCCCCGCGCCCAGAACAGGATCCGCGGCACCGCTTCCCGACTGGGACAACGGTCCTACCAGCGAAGATGACATGTCCCCACCGTCGGGGCCAGCGCCGGGATCCGCCAGCGCCGACGCGGCGCCACCCTCACCGTTCGAGCCGCCAGCGCACCCCGCACCGCCACCCGCTCCGCCGGCCACACCGCCTGCCACCGGATCCACCCGGCCCCTGCCGCCACCCCCAGGGCCCCGACACAGCGATGAAGGAGACGCCCCGTGACCTCACCGGACAACGAACCACGTCGCCAGTCGGCGCTACGCGGACTGCTCGGCGCCGCCGCCGTGCAGGGGACCCGCAAAGTCGCCGTCTCCGCGGGATCGGCCGTCGTCGGTGCCGTCGGATGGCCCGTGATCCTCGCCGTCGCCGCAGTCCTTATCCTGCTAGCCCTCGTCCTGGTCATCACCGCGATCGTCGCGCTCAGCCGCATGTCCGATCAGCAGCAGAACTTCGCCTACCAGTGCGAATCCCGGCTCGGCTACTCCGTCGGCAACACCGCGGCACTGGCCGTCGTCCCCCGGCTGGCCACCTCGGTGCCCTTCGACCAGGCCCCGGCGACAGCCTGGGAGACCACGGCGCTGCAGCCGGCGACGACCAGCGCCACCACCACCACCGCTCCGACGCCGACTCCCACCACGGCCACCACCAGCGCAAATAGCACGTCCCCGGCCAATCCGTACGCAACGCTGACCCCACCAGCCACCGCGGACGCCAACACCACGGCATGCGCAAACGCCGTGCGTAACGGCGATGTCATCGGGCCCCCGCTGACCACACCGGGCGATGAGATCGGCCGACAAGCGGCCACCCTGGCCAACAACCAGGTGGGCCTACTGGCAACCGACGCCGACGGAAGTACCGCTGGCCCCACGAATGAGGCCTTTTCGGCAGCTAACTTGGTCAGATACGCCTACTACCAGGCCACCGGGGGAGAGGTCACCTTGCCCAAGGACGTCGCACAACAGATCGACAGTGGCGATCGCGTCGACCCGAGCGCGATCAGCCCCGGCGATCTCGTGTTCTTCAACTTCACCCCCACCCAAGGGCCGACCGCCGTCATGATCGCCATCACGCCGACCCTCGGTATCGACGCCACCACCGTGAACCAGCCGATCGCTGTAGGAGTCCTGCCCACCGGCAACGTCATCATCAAACGACCCCGCGCCCAGGCTCACCAGGAGGTGCCGACCCCGTGAGCGAAGAGCAGCTCGCCGAGACCTCCGCACCCCCGCTGCCTCCAGGCATCGGCACATCCCCTGACACCGGCTCCCGCGACAACCGGCGGGCCCCGATTCTGCCGATCACGCCGCGCCTACCCGGCAGCCCGGCCGCACCACCAGCACAGCAGCAACCGCCGGCAACCACGCCGACCGCCCCCGCGGCCGCGCACCCCGCAGCCACGAGTACACCCGCACCAGGACAAGCACCACCGGTCCCGCCGCCGGGCACACCGGGCGCCGTCCCTCCGCCGGCCGCCAGCGACCCCGCCGCCGCGGCCGAACCCGCCGGCGGCGCCGACGATCACGGCCACGATCACTCAGAAGGCGCCGACGACACAGCGGCCACCCCCGACGACGCGGCGGCCGACGCCGCCAAGCCCCCGATCAGCGTGCAGGACGCAGCCGGAATGCTCTCCGGCCTGGCCGAACCGCTGGCCAGCCTGCCGTCGGCACTGATGGGCATCGGCTCGGGCCTGCTGGCGCCCTTCGGCCAGATCCTCAACCAGTTCGGCCAAGGCAACCCGGCCATGCCGAACTCCAGCGGCTTCCCGCAAGGTGTCCTCGATCGACTCGGCTCCACCGATGCCAGCACCGGCATGCAAGGGCAAGCTGGAGACGCCTACCAGTCCGACGTCGACAAACAAGCTAACCAGGCCCGCGCCATGGACAACCTGGAGCGCAAACTGCGTTCCTCCCTTGAAGATTCGGCCGCGAACTCCACCCTCGGCCGCGACAAGATCGAACAGATCATCAACCAGGTCAAGTCCGCCCTGCAGGCAATGGGGCCCATCGCCAACACCCCAATGGGTCAGTTCGGCGTCCTGACCACCATCGCCCAAGGACTCCAGCAAGCTGGAGCAGTCCTCTCCGATGCGATCGGCAAGGACTCACTCAACGCCAGCACCATAAAATCGATGTCCGCGGACTACCTCAAGGACCTCAACGCCAGCGGGCCCGATGACCAGGAGCAGCAGCAGCTGCTCGCCGCCGGCGGACCCAAAGCCTGGGCGATCAAGGCTCTCGCCGCCAACGGCATCACCGACCCCCGCGCGGTCGCCAACTGGTTGCCCGGCCTGATGACCATGGGGCAGCGGGAGTCAGGCAACAACCCCCGCGCCGTCAACGGCTGGGATTCCAACGCCGCCAAGGGAACCCCGTCCATGGGGTGGATGCAAACCATCCGGCCAACCTTCGAAGCGCACTGGCGCCCCGGCACCTCGCAAGACATTTTCGATCCGGTCTCCAACGCCGCGGCCGCCATCCACTACATGATGAGCAGATACTCGGTGTCCGCCGACGGATCAGACCTGATGTCCAAGGTGCAGCAAGCTAACCCCTACGCATCGCCGAAGGGTTACTAACATGCCGAAAGCCGAGACAGCACAACGCAATCCAGGGCTCGCCGCCATCGTCGCGGTCCCAGTGGTAATCGGCGCGCTGTGGTTCAGCGGCGCCGCCACCGCGACGTCGTGGGCACTGCGCAACGGATACTTCAGCACCGCCAACCCGCTACTGGCCCTGCCCGGAGCGAACCCCCGCGGAGCCGGCCCCACCGTGCTGACCGTCGCCGCACTGGCTGCCATCGCCATCGGCATCGTCGCCGCGGTCATGATCGGGATCCGGATGGCCGCACCGGTTCAGCACGACCCCGACGACCGCCGTCCCGTCCCCTCCGTCGCCGCCCCCGTCCTGGCCGCCACAGCGCTCACCGGCGGCGTCCTCATCCTCGCGCTGATCCCGTTCATCCCCGACCTGATCGCCGCAGCGATCGGCGTCATCGCGGCCTACGGCCTGGCCGACCTGCTCACCGAAAAGCTACGCGAGCGCCGCGAACGCGCCCGCTACCTCAACGAAATCGAATGGGCGCTCTACCCGTATCTCGGCTACGACGAGCTGCCACGCCGGCGCCTGGTCGCCATCACCGAATGGGACGAGGAAGTCGAAGGACAACCAGAGAAACCCAAGACAATCCTGCTGGCCTATCGCGGCCGCCGCGAAGAACTCAAGCCCGAACTGAGCCGCCGACTCGACGATGCGGTCGGCTCTCACTACACGCTGTCCTACGCGACCACCGACCAGCTGATCACCGCCAGTCTGGCCAGCGTCAACACTGAGTCTCCCACCGTGCGCGGACTTCGCGAGCAGATCGCCAGCACAGAACTGTTCGCCTCCGGCGCCACGGTCACCGATCTGCAGTACAGCGAAAGCGGCGACCTCGTACAGTTCACCGTCCATCACCAAATCGGCGCCAAACTGTCTGGCACGGACCGCCTTCGGTCAATCGCCCGCAAGATCAGCGACCTGCTTCCCGGCCGGTGGCGCGCCGCCCGCTGCGATCACCTCGCCGGTACCGCCGTCTTCGAGCTGCGCCCCGAGCTGCCCACCAAGGTCTACCCGCCTGTCCAGGCTCCGGTGTCCACCGTGGAGCAAGCGTGCGCCACCTACGACCACGCCGCCATCCCGCTGGCTGTCGACGAAGAGGGCACCGTCATCGAATGGAACCTCAAAGTCAACCCCCACATGCTGCTGATGGGACCCACCGGCACCGGCAAGACCGCCACCATCCACAACGCGATCGTGCAGGCCGCCCGCCTTGGTGTCCGCATCTTCATCATCGACTTCAAAGGCGGCGAGTTCACCAGCTACCGCACCTATCCCAACGTCGTGGCTGTCCTCACCGAACCGCACGAAGCAATCGCCTTGGTCAACACCATCTACAAAGAGATGCAGCAGCGCTACAACCTGTACAAGCGCAACCGCCGAGCCCTAGCCACCAAAGAGCCCTTCATGATCGTGTTCGACGAGTACACCGAATTCCAGGAAGCCATCAAGACCTTCTACGCCAACACCAAAGAAAAAGGCGCACCCCGGGACTGCCCGACGCTGCGACAGTTCTCCTCACTACTGCGTCTGGGCCGCACCAGCCGTTTCCACTGCGTGGCCGCCCTCCAGCGCGCGGACGCCGACTTCCTCAAAGGTGAAGCCAAAGACAACTTCACTCAACGACTCTCGCTGGGCAAGCTATCCACCCAGGCCGCGATGATGATCCACAACGACGCCAACGCCGGACGCACCGTCCCAATTGGCGTCCGCGGCCGCGGCACCGCCCTCAACCGCGCCGGCTGGCCCACCGAAGTACAGGCCTTCTACGTCCCCGACCCCTCAGACCCCGCCGACGAGGACGAGAAACAGATCGTCGACGAGCTGCGCCCCCCGGTCGCGCTCTACGAACGCGGCATCGTCATGCCGCCGGAGACCGATCCCACCACCCAACCCGAGGGCTTCGGCACCTACCAGAACCTGCCCCTGCTCAAGGCCGCCGACTACCCCCATTTCGACCCGCACGCGGCCGGCTACGCACCCCCAGGATGGCTGGACTTCCAGGACCGTGGCGTGGAATCCATCTTCGGCAACGCCCCCGGCGGCCCCCGACCCGCGTCCGCCGCAGAGCTGGCCGAAAGCTACGTCGACCTCGACGTCGAAAGCCGACGCGTCGACGTCAGCGAGCTGGAGATCGGCGACTACCTCTGCCACCCCGAGACCGGGGACTGGGCCATCCTCGACGAAGAACCCAGTCCCGGAGAGGACCCGGATACGACCGTGCTCATCCTGCGCGACGCCTTCTCCGGAGAGCGCGAGGAAACCGAGGTCGCCAGCGACGCGACGATCGAGGTCAAAGACCTCGCCGAAACCCACCTGGCGGCCGTATGAGCACCCCAACCGACTCGGCAAATCCAACCATGAATAAAACACGCGTTGACGTGCAGAAAATTGCCGAGTATCGCCAATAATGGAAACCTCAGGGTTAACGAAAGGAGCCTCCACCGGTGGCCAAGAAGAACGACTTCACCAAACGCGCCAACGAGCTGCTCACGGCGCGACTGGATCCGGTCAAGCGCCTCGGCGAGCTGCTCGACGCCAAGTCCGAGAAGGAAGCCGAACTCAAGAGCCTGGACTCCGACATCGAGAAGGCCGCCCAGTCCTGCATCGAGGCGGGATGGAAGCCCGCCGAGCTGGTCGACCTCGGTGTCCCGCGGGCAGCACTCCCACGCCGCAAGACCCGCACAGCAGCCCTGGAACCCCGCACCGACAGCAACGACCTGCCCAGCGGCGGTGACGGCGCCGCACCGAACCCCACCCCGTAAATGACGTCAGGCGGCGCAACTCGTGACGAGATCACAGCCATCCTCAACCAACTCCGAGGCCTCCTCGGAGAGGGGACGCCTGTGACTGCGCCGCTGCCCTCGACCATCCCCGATGACGTTGGCCAACGCCTGGAGGCGCTGCCCAACGGTCTCGGCGACTTCATCGAAAACCTAGTGCTCTCGCGGAAAAGCCAGGCCCAGATCAGTGCAGCACTCGCCGAGGTGGATCCGTCGCTGGTGCCGGTCGTCGACGAGTCGGGTGCCCACGTGAACGCCGGGCGCGAGGACATCGACACCACCACCAACCAGTACGTCAGCCGCGACGACGCACTCACACCGGTGGAGAACACCCCGATGGGGGCCATGGCATCGCTACAGAACAAGGCAGACGCCGTGGCCAACGGCTCCAACGCGGTACGCACCCAGATGCCGCCGGCCGAGATGCGCCGCGTCCTCGTCGACGCGTTGGCCCAGAAGTACTACCAGCAGGCCAAGTCCGCCGGCTCCGGCATGCCGGGCTTGGGGGGTGGCTCCGGTGGTGGCATGGGCGGGGGGTCCGGTGGTGGCATGGGCGGGGGCTCTGGAGGCGGCGGCGGTAACCCGCTGAACGCCCTGTCCGGACTGTCCTCAGCGCCGGCCAGCATGCTGTCATCGCTGTCGTCGGGCAAGGGCGGATCCGAGGGCACCCGCTTGGCCGCCCGGGCCACCCCCGACGGTGCACTGCCGCAAGGCGTGGCTCCCGAGAAAGGGCTGCAGCGCAACACCATCCTGCTGGCCCGAGCGATCAGCGCCGCGTTCCCGGAGATCTCCGACATCGGCGGCTACCGCCAAGATGCCCTCAAGTGGCACCCCAACGGCCTGGCAATCGACGTCATGATCCCGAACTACTCCAGCGCAGAGGGCAAAGCGCTCGGGGACCGCGTACTGGCCTTCGCCATGCAACACGCATCCAGATACGGCCTCGATCATGCGATTTGGAGGCAGACGATGTACACGCAGGGATCGTCGCCACGGGGGATGGAAAGCCGCGGGGGAGACACCGCGAACCATTTCGACCACGTGCACATCGCCACAGACGGCGGCGGCTACCCCACCGGAGGGGAAACCTATGCCCTCTAACCGCTCCGCAATCCCCAGCTCCCGCGCTCACCGCTTCACCGCACCCGGAGGTATGTAGGCCCGTGACCGACAACAAGTTCAGTGACCTGACCCATTGGGAACCGCTCCAAAAGGTCGGCTTCGGGATGGGCTGGTCCCCCGGATGGCGACCCGAGGGTCAGTCGTGGAACATCGGCACCAACGACACCTACTGGGACACCGTGCTCGGACGGGCGCGGGAGGCATACGGCGACCCCAACATCCACTTCGACAACACCGACGACACCTCATCTGAACGCCACCTCGTGTTCGGCGACGGCACCAGGTTGCCCGCCGACGGCACCCTGGCCTACCGGGACAGCGCCAGCAATCAGAACTGGATCAACAACGGTGACGGCACATTCACCAAAGCCGACGAGAACTTTCAGCCGGTGGGACAACCGTTCCCGCCTGCGGGTTTCCGCAGGATGGCCGATGGCAAGTACGCGCCGGTGGACGCGCGCGGCAATCAGGTTGGCCCGCTCCACAGCCAGGCGCCCCCCAACTTTCCCGGCAGCCCGACCTGGCACCACTCACCGCTCACTGACGTCTTCACACCCGTGAACGCCAACGGCGATTACTACGAAATCGACCCCGCCACAGGACAACACAAGTACTTCGACAAGAACGGCAACCCGATCAGCAAGGAGAAGTACTTCGCCGGAGCGCCGTCCCCCCAGCAGACACCCAACGGGCAGCCCGCCCCCACACCAGGCGCCAAGCCGCCCCTGCAGAGCACCCGAGTAAGCGTGCCCGAGGGCATGAGCACCCCGGAGTACCCCGCCTGGGCCACAGACGTCGACCCCGACATCCCCAACCAGATGACCGGCGTCGTCGTGCGCCTCTACGAACTGTTCGGCAGCGGGACACCGGCCACCAGCGAGCTGCCCGAGTTCCCGTTCAGCACCGACACCGGCGAACAGTCCGGCATCGACGCCTACGACAACGTCAAACCGGACTTCAAGCGCATCGAGTCCGAATTCGACGCCGCAGCAAAGGCATTCAAAACCGCTGTCCAGAACTCAGCCAACGTTACCCAGGCCGGCCGAGACGCGATCAACAACGCCATCGGCACCTTCAACTCCACCGCCAAGGCCCTCGACGAGGGCGACTGGGACGGCCTACTGCAGGCCGAGTCCACCCTGCTGGACACCGTGAAGACCGCAGTGGAGAACGCCGCCAACACCCAGCAGAACGTGCCGTCCAACCCAGCCGGCGGTCCTCCCACGCCGATGGGCCCCGCAGGCGCCCCAGCGCCGGGAATGCCGCCCGCGGCGGGGGACCCCTCACTCAACGCACCGCCCGCCGACGACGGAAAAAGCCTGGAGGATCTCCTCAACGCAGGCATGGGCTCACCGTTCGGCGGGGGAATGCCGATGGGCGGCAACCCCCTAGGTGGACTCGGCGGCATGAACCCGCTGGGGGGGCTCGGCGGTGGCGGCAACCCGATGGGTGGCGGCGGCAATCCGCTCTCAGCGCTGTCGGATGCGGCCAAACCGCTGAGCAAGCTCTCCGAAGCCGACACCGCCAAGCCCGACGACAAGAAGTCCCCGATCACCCCGCTCAACGCCGGGCCCCAGAACGCTCCGCCGCCAGCAGCGCCGGGTGCGACGCCGGCCGATCCGGCCGCGGTCGCCGGTGCCACCCCGGGGCCGGCCGGGGTGGGTAACCAGCCGGCCACCGCCACACCCGCAGGCAATCCCAGCGGCACGAAGCCCACCGTGACCCTGCCCGACGGCAAGGTCATCGAGGCGCCGAACCAGCAGGCCGCCGATGCGGCCCAGAACGCCATCGACGAGGCATCGCCGGGCGGAGACGCAGCGCAGAAGGCCTACAGCCCGACCGGCCTGGAGCTGCCAGGAGATGGCAAGAACCTTGGCGCCAAAGTCGACCCCTCCGACATGCAACCGGGGGACGTGCTGAAGTGGCAGGACAAGACCATGGTGGCGGTCGCTCCAGGTCTGGTCGCCGATCCCAGTGAAGCTGGCAAGATCCACACGCTGGAGGAAGTGTTCAAGGACCAGAGGGGATTCGAAGGCGTTTTCCGGCCCACCGAAACCGACCCCACGCTGTCCACGCACACCTCAGCGCCACCGCTGACCGATCCGCAAGCCCCACCGCAGCAGCCGGGCCAAACCCCTCCAGGGTCCGGGGCGCCGCCGCCGTCAGACGAGGCGCCGCCGCCGGATCCGCAGACGCCACCACCCACCTCGGTGCCGGCCGAGCCGCCACCGGATAGCGTCCCGCTGTCCGGCCCCGGGCCGGTCAGCACCCCCGCACCCCAGCAGCCCGCGCCGCAGCCCAGCTCAACGGTGCCCCAGGCCGCGCCACCGTCACCGTTTGAAGACGACGCACCGCCGCCGGCAACGCGCACCACGAGGCACGAACGCATCGCAGCAGGATTGGAGTAGTCAGCCCATGAGTGCCATTGAAGACCGGAGAGAACCATGACCACCTTCGACATCGCCGACATCGTTGAGCTCGATCCCAGCGAGCTTGGCCCGACCAACTCCATGGAGCTGATGCCGGGCCTATGGATACCCGACCCGGGGGCCAATAGCGTCAACCCAGGTGTGGTGAACGACAGCAATGTCCGGATGCCGCTGTACGCCAGCGACATCCAGGTCACCACCCCAGGGTCACTTGGCCCATATGGCATGCAGGAACTCGGAAGAGGCACCGGTGTGTGGATTCCCGACCCACGCTCCAACGAGTTCCGGCCCGGCTCCTACACCCCGCCCAAGGGGGAAAAGCCCATCCAGATCGAGGATATTAAGGTCCTCCCCCCAGGCGCGCTGGGCCCACGCGGCTACATCCCCCTCGGGGACAGCGGAACGTGGATCCCCGGGCCCGACACCGTGAAGAAGGCTGTCGGGCCGGCCAGCAACACGACCGAAGAAGGCGAGAACGCACAGTCCGACAAGGACGTCTTCGCGGTCAACTACAACCAGCTGGAAGGGTTCGCCCAGAACCATGACCAGCAGGCAGATCAGGTTGCGCAGTGGGCCACAACCGACGCCGACTTCGCTGAGCGGTTACTGGCCACGCACGGCAAGGTCGCCTACGCCACGTATCTGAACGTTAAGAGCTACAACGAGAGTCGCGTGGTCGAGGCAGGTGCCTATGCGCAGCGCAACTCTGACACTGCTGTGGGACTGCGCGGCGCGATCGATTCGACGAAGGCGACCGACGAGAGTTCGGCTAGCGCTTTCCGCGCGCCGACCATCAACACCTAGACCCCGAGGATGTGAGACACGATGTCCGACAATGACTGGTTCGACTCGCCCAACTGGCATGACGCCAACGAAGCGGTGGATCCCGGAGGAGCGGCCGCGGGCCCCGGAGCGATCGGCCCCGTCCCGGCCCAGCTGATCAGCAGCACTAGCAGCCCCGGCGACTACCACTACGAAATCGGTGACGACGGCATGTGGCTCTACGTGCCTAACGAGGATCCCAGCGACCCGGGCGGCGCGGCTGCCGGCCCGGGCGCCAGCGGCGGCCTGGCCCCGATCAGCAATACCACCACCGAAGGCGGCCCGGCGGGCACCCCAGCTGGCGCCTCAGGAGCGCCGTTCCAGGTCAGCTACTCGGAGCTGGAGAAGTTCGCCCAAGAGCATGATCTCAACGCTGAAGAGCTGGCGCAGTGGGCTTCCGGGGACCCGGACTTCGCCGAGCGGTACCTCGCCACGCACGGCAAGGTGAACTTCGGCACCTACCTCAAGATCAAGGAGTTCATGGCCAGCAAGCAAATCGCCGGCACCACCTTCGCCGAGCACAATGCGCATACCGCCAACGCGCTGCGCCTGGCCGTAGCCACAACCAAAGCGCAAGAAGAACGCAACGCGGCATCAATCGATGCAACGAGGATGGTGTAGGAAACAACCATGGCCGTCATCCACCCTGATGTGAAAAACACGCTGCTGTACGCAGATACGGTCTACGACCATCTCCTCCGGCACATCGAGAAGATGAAGGGCGTCGCCGCCGAACGCCTTTCAGAGGACAAGGACATCGCCGTCAAGGTCGACATGAACGGGCAGCTGCAAGACCTCTGGCTCAAGCCCGGAATTCTGGACCGCAAGACTGCCGCCGAGATTGCCAAGGAGATCACCCGACTCGTCACCACGGCCAGCCAGGAGACAGCCGAGCAGATCGCCTCGATCTTCCAGGCAGCGCACGACCTCCCCGACTTCGACGAGGTAGTCGCCCAGCAGGAAAACGACCTCGGCGCGGAACCCGAACCGGCCCGTCAACCTCGATAGACTCACCTGCGTGAACGAGCAAGCAGCCAAACTGACGCGGTGGCTGCTCGCTGGGAACGGGGCGCTGAAGAACGTCGCCCAGCTACTGACCGAAGCGTTCGGGCCCGTCGGCGCCGTCGCGGCCGCTATCGACGCCACGACGATCACCGCCTACCCGGTTGACCCGGCCACCGAGCCACGAGGGCAGGACTGGACCCGGACCGAGCAGGGGTGGGCCCATCCGCTGCGCTCGCAGATGCTGCCACGAAGCATCTCGGCCTCACACCACGTCGTCGCCGGCATCACCTCGCGCAACGAAGTCCTGGTGATCAACCTGGCCGCGGCGGCCTACGTCGGCATCGAGGGTGGCAACCCCGCCTTGATCATGCGGTCATGGCTCATGCAGGCACTGTCGAAGACACCTGCAGCGGTCGTCGCAGTCACCGACCCAGCGCTCACCCTGCCCGGCGCCGAGCGGCTGCACCTCGTCGACAACCCGCAGCTGATCCCGGAGGGGACGTCGCTACTCCTGAGCACGGAGCACACCAGCGCCCCCACCCCTGGGCAGCCCCACCCGATCATCGTGTCCTCGCAGGCCGTCGACGCCGCCAACGTCGTGCTCTGCAGCGAGGCCGTCGCCGGCATCTATATGGCCAATCGCTACTGGCCGATCTGGCGGAGGATGGAAGTCGCCGATCAACAGTGGCAGCACCTCAAGGGTGTCCTGACCCCCACCGCGGCGGCCGTGCCCGAGGACCTCGACAAGGCGCCGGGCGTGCAGGCCGCGGCGTCCGTCGGCGCCGAGGGGATCCTCGAGGAGGACCCGTCCACGCAACCGCCGCCCACTACCGCTCTGACCAGCCACGATGACATGTCCCCAGTGCCGGTGAATACCCCGATGTCGCCGTCGGCCGATCCACACCAAACCCCCCTGAACAGCGAAAACGACACGTCCCTAGGCCCGGTGCCCGACAAGGATCCCGCCCCCACCTTCACCACCCACGCGGCGGAGCCGAGCCCCGCCGAGCCACGCGAAGCAGGCCCTGCAGATCTCGAACCCTCGCCGCCGCAGCCCACCCCGGAAGCAGCGCCCACCAGCACAAACGGCACGTCCCCAGGTGTAGACGGCCCCGCCATACCCGCGGCGACCAATCCGCCCGCGCCCGCGGTGCCGCCACCCGGGGCGCCGCTGCTCGTCCCCGACGTCCCGGCGCCGTTCGCCGACTTCACCGACGACGCCGACGACAGCCGCGTCGACGCGATCGCCGCGCTGCCCGGCCGGCCCGCCGAGGAACCCACCGAACCCGGCCTCTACGTTCTGGGCCCGGTGTACGCCCTCGGCCGCGACCCAGAGACCAACGAAGCGGTCAAGCACTCCGCGGTGACCCGACAAGGCGTACGCAAACCCGTCAAAGCCCTGATGGCACTGGCCACCTCCAACGGCGTCACCTCCACGGAGTGGGAAGAGAAGATCCTTCAGGTCACCCCGTCCAACCGGCGGCAGCTGCGCACCCAAATCCGCAAGATGATGGGCGGAAGCGACCCCATCCGCAACGACAACCGCGGCCTACTCATCGTCGACATGTTCTGCGACTGGAAGGAGTTCAACCGCCTCGTCGGCCAGACCCCCGAAAGCGCCACGACCGAAGCGCTCACCGCCGCAGTGCATCTCATCCGCGGCGCCCCGTTCGAAGATGTCCCCGACGAGGACTACGCCTGGCGATCCGTGCAGCTCCTCAAAGACGAACTCATCGACCGCTGCAGCACCGCCGCCGCCGAACTTGCCCAACGCCAACTCGCAGCCGGCGCCCATGCCGCGGCCTACCAGACAGCCCGCCTCGGCCTGCGGGTCTACGCCAAACGCGAGGACCTCTGGCTCGTGGCCGCCGGCTCTGTCGCCGACACCGAACGCAAGGCGCTGATCTGGGACCTTAAGCAAGCCATCCCCGTGCCCACCCACCCCGAACTGAAGCAGCTGCTCGCCGCTTCCCGCGCATCGTGACCCCGCACCCGCCAGGAGACACCATGACCTCGCCCAAGGATCAGACCCCGCAGCAGCAGGACCGCTACGAGATCTTCAACCGCAACCGCACCATCGGCGTCTCCACGGTCCCCGGCGGCGCCGTCAACGGTGTCTTCCTGCATGAGAGCGTCCGACAGATGAACGAACGCAACCTGACCCGAGAGATCCTCTCCGTCGCCAGCGTCGCCTCCATGCGTGGCCGCCTGGGCGTGCGGGAACGCATGGAAGCCGCCGCGGCCGCCAATGGAACCACCGTGCCCGCCTCTGCGTTCGAGGTCCTGCCCGACGCCCCAACCGCCGAGGAATACGAGCAGTACAAGCGAGAAACGTTGCGGTACTGACCATGCGCCGAATGCTGACCGCCCTGGCCGCCGCCCTGATGGCCACCACCACCGCGTTGGCCACCGCCACGCCGGCCAACGCGCTGGCCATCACGGCCGGCTTCATGATCACCAGCGGCGGCCGGTGGTGCACGGTCAGCTTCCCCGACCCCCAGAACCCCACCATCGTCTACACCGCAGGCCACTGCTACAAAGACGGCATCACCGAAGTCAGCCTCGGGAACATCAAAATCGGCCAGTTCATCCCCGAGATCCACGACCCCGCAACCGATCTGATCGCCATCCGGCTCTACTCCAACATTCCCAGCGAGTACAGCCTCATGTCACGCGAACCGCTGCTAAACCCCTGGGTGCCCAACGAAGGCTCCACGGTCTGCAAATACGGAGCCACTACGCAGGAGACCTGCGGAACCGTGCTCTCGGTCGACGACACCAAGTTCGCCGTTCAGATGCCGGCTGACCACGGCGACAGCGGGGCGCCCATCTACGAACGACTCAAGCCAGGCAGCAAGGGTGTCCACGTGGTGGGCACTGTTATCTCGGAAGACCCCCGCCGGCCGGGCGTCATCTACTGCTCCACCATCGGCGCTATCAACAATTTCCTGTCCCAGACTTGGGGCACCGACTGGGATATGGACTGACCAGCGCCGATAGCACGTCCCCACTGCTAACGACCGCCGCTCAGTACGCTGGCGGATAACCCTCTGGCATTGGAAGCGGCAGCGGCACAACGGTTCCCCCGTTTTCCTCCGCGAAACTGCGGGCCTCGGCTTCTTCATCTGCAGTGAACGCCCGAAACGTGGCCGGCTTGGTCGGTATCCACACCAGCGTGGTGAAATCCGCGACCGTCAGCTCGGCGGAACGCTTGCGCGGGCCCTGGCGAACGTGGTGGCTAGTGGGTGTTTCGGTCACGCCACTCATTGTCCCCGCCAGGTCCGACACCGACGTCGAGGCGCCGCGTTAGTCGGCGAGTTCGGTCAGCCACTGGCCGAGGTCGAGCACATCGACATGTGCGGCCGGGCCCGCGGTGAACTCCGCGATCGTCATCGCCGGGTCAAACCGCGCCTCGAACCGTGTCCGCGTGCTGGGCGCGGCACGGCCGAGCGCCCAACTCACCGTGGTTCTCGTGGTCTGCAAGAACCTGACCGGCCGGGCCCCGACCACGTAGAGCTGGGCGCGGCGCCCCGAGTCGTCGAGGGCCAGGTGGACCAGATCACTAACCAGCGTGCGCTTGCGCATGGTGTCCTTCCCCTTCCACTGCGCGACCTTGAACTCCGCGACGCGGCGGTCGGTTTCGAGGTCAAAGGGACGTGAGGCGTCGTTGCCGGCCCCGAGCGAAGGCCGCACTGCGATCTGTTCGTCCGGCTCCAGGATGTGCGGCAGCGCCAGCGCGATGGTGCAGGCGTGGATGACGTCGTTGAGTCGGCCCACCTGCGAACGCACGGTTAGTGCCGCGGCGAGCAGCTCGCCGGTGAGCCCGCGGCCGGCGGCGGCCTCAGCTCCCGCCGGGCCGGAACAGCCCACCAACGCTGATTCGACTCCGGCCAGGCGCTCGGTCAGACCATCGGCACGCAGGAAACTCATCAGGGCGGCCACGGCCGCCAGGTCGTCCCCGTGCTCCATGCTCTCTGTCTACCGGCCGACCGCAGACGGCGCGGCGAGGAAGCTCCGAGCGGCTCCCGGCGCGTGGCGTAGGGCCTTGGCGTAGCGGGGCTCGAACCGCGGGGTCATCTTCACCGCGGCCCAGTAGCTGGACCCGGTGTGGGCGGCGCCGATGACCGCGCCGGCGATGCTTGCGATCGAGTCGGAGTCCCCGTTGCTGGTGGCCGCCCACGCGAGGCCTTCGCGGCCGTTGAGGGGTGCGCGCCGCCGCCCGGGCGCGGTGGCCATGTCTGCCACGAGCAGCCCGACCGCCACGGCTGAGCCCGACTCCCAGCCCTCGCCGATCCCGGTGCAGGGGTCGCCGTAGTCGGTGGGGGACAGCGTGACCAGCTCCTGCTTGACCGTGTAAGCGTCCAGCAGCGCATCGAGCAGCACGTCGCGAACACCCTCGGCGAGCATGCCGGCGACGTCGGTGGTCATAGGGGAGAGCACGTCGAGCAGGAATTCGTCGCGCAGCCAGGGGCTTTCGTCCGTCACGATCGACATGGCCGCGCTGATAGCGTGTTCGAGGAAGTGTCCGCGCATCCGTGGGGCCGATCGGATCGCGTCAGCGAGCACCAGCGCGGAGGCGATCGCGCGGGGATGCTTGTGGGTGAGGACGGCCTGCAGTGCGGTGATGCCGAGCCACAGCGGCTCCGGGCACAGCGCCGCCGGCGTCAACCGCATGACCGCCCCGCATCCGTATCGCGGCAGCGCCCCGTCGGCGTCATGCCAGTGCGCACCGTGACGAAGCCGTGACAGCGACCCCATGCAGGTGGCTCCCGGGGCACGATTGTTGTCCCGGTCGACCTGCCACTCCAGGAACCGAGCGGTGATGGCCTTGGTCACGACGTCGATGTCGTCGAGCTGGTCGCCGGCGTCGACGAGAGCGTCATGCAGTGCCAACGTCATCTGGGTGTCGTCGGAGATCCGCCACACCTTCTTGGGTGCCGGCACGGGGTAGGCGGGCATCTGCGCGTACTTGCGGAACTCGACCTGATAGCCCCAGGCGTCGCCGGCGGCCAGGCCGATCAACGCGTTGCGGTACCGGGCTTGCGTCGCTGTCCGAGTCGTCATTGTGCACCTCACCTTCCTGGCACCAATGTAAAGGGCTTTACAACAGAAAGCAAGTGCCTTACGTAGGCGGGGGAGACAACTTCAGGTCCCCGCGACGGAAACCTCCCTGTCTGCCGGTACTTCAGGGTTGAGACGCACACCAGCTCTTCTTGCCGGGCTGGCGCTACTCCAGTAGCGGTCCCCGCGTCCAGCCCAAGGAGGTACCAACCGTGTGTCGCGCCACCACAGACCCAGGAGGGCCACGCCGCTGCTCCGGAGACACCCGAGCCGCCTACAGCCACTCCGCCCACGCCGTCGAGGTCCTGGAGGAAGCCGAGGCAGTCCTCAAGACCGCTCTGGCCGACGCCGCGGCCGCGCCAGCGCCAACCCCACCCAAGACGGTGAGCTTCGCCGACAAGACCACCCGACTGGAGGACATCCGCCGCGAGATCGACGACGCGATCGCCAACCTCAACACCGGCGAGCAATGGCAGGACTGGCTGCACTACGCCAGCCAATTCCACCACTACTCGCTGCAGAACCAGCTGCTCATCAGAATGCAGCGCCCCGACGCCACCTTCGTCGGCGGACTCAAGAAGGTCTGGAACAAGAAGTTCAACCGCAACCTCGTCGACGGCTCGAAGGCGATCTGGGTCCGCGCACCCCAGATCGTCAAGAAAAGGAAGGCCGACGGCACCGACGAGGAAGTCCTGGTGGGCTGGCTCAGCGTCCCGGTCTACGACGTCGGTGACACCACCGGCCCGCCCCTGCCGCAACGCCCCGAGGTCACCTACACCCGCGAAACCGGCGTCGCGCCCCCGGAGATGCACACCGAACTCGAGAAGCAGCTCGCCGCACACGGCTACACCGTCGAACGCGTCGAACTCCCCGAAGGCGGACCGGAGGGCTACACCCAGGACAAGCCCACCAAGAAGGTCGTGATCAGCACCCGCTACAGCGACGCACATCAGGCGACCGTGCTCGCGCACGAGTTGGCACACGTCCAGATGGGCCACATGGAACGCCACCACGACTACCACAGCGGCCCGGGCGGGCAGCGCCCCACGATGGAAGTCGAAGCCGAAAGCGTCGCCTACGTCATCGGCCGCCACTACGGACTCAAGCCCGGCGGCAGCGCCTTCGCCTACATCGACGGCTGGGCCAAGGGTGACCCTAAGAAGGTCCAGGAAACCGCCCAGCGCGTCAACAAGGCCTGCAAGGCCATCATCGGCGCACTCCCGCAGACCGCCCCCGCGGTCGTGAAGTAGAAGGACACCACCATGAGCACCCCCGAGCACGCCCAAGTCGAGATCGAGATCGAAGACCCCGACACCGGAGAGCGACACACCTTCACCGCGGCCACCGAAGAGGAGGCCACCGCCGCCGCCGAGGACTACTTCGGCGTCAACGAAGCCCAGGAGCGAGACAATGACTGACACCATGACCCAGGAACCCACCCGCGAAGAACTGCTGCGGGAACTCGGCAAAGTCCAGTCCAAGCTGGAGAAGGCCCGACGCCGACGCGACGCCGACGCCATCGCCTACGCCTCCACCCCCGACGGCGCCGCCGAAACCTTCCGCCGCTACGAACTCGCCCGCGACGACCGCGAACGCAAAGACCTCAAGACCACCTACCTGTCCGGGCTGTCCATGGCCGGCGAGGAGTACGAAGAACGACTGCGCCGCGGCAACGCCGGCGACAACGACGGACCCCTGGCCGTCATCCCCGTCGGTTCATTCCGCGACCCACTCACCAAAGCCCTTGTCGAGCAACGCATCATGGCAACCTTCCGCACCACCGCCGCATCAGTGGACTCCAACACCGTCACCATTACACTGCTGCGGCTGCTGCCCGACCAACAGACCCGCAAGCGGCTGCGCCTGGACACCACCGCCGAACTCGGCGTCCTGACCACAGACCTCACCGAGATCATCGCCACCGCCTGGACCGATCCGGCCACCCGAAAGCGCCTGACCGCGTTCCTCGACGACGCCGCCGCACCCATCGACACCGCGATCGCGCAGCGAGATCAGCGATGAGCACCGATCTCGTCTTCCAGGAACCCGGCATCGCCGAAACCCGCCAAGAGCGCGCCCTGCGCCGAGCTCAACAGCTGCAGAACGCCTTCCAGACTGCGTTCGAGGTGCTCGCAGAGATCTACCGCGATGAAGACTGGCGCTTCATCAACGACGGTGCCGGCCGGCCCTACACCGGCTTCACCGCGTTCGTCCAAGACCAACTCGGATGCGCCGCCTCCAACGCCCGCCGCTACCAACAGGGCATCGTCGGGCTCATCCTGCCCCTGCAAGAACTCACCGCCCCGGGTACCCGCATCCCCGTCACCTCCTCCGACGTCGCCCGCCTCGGAGTCACCGGCGCCCGCGTCGTCATCGAGCAAGCCCCCAGCGCCCTGGACGGCATCACCGAACCCGACGCCCAGACCGACGCCCTCCGAGAACTGATCGACTCCGTGACCCAACGCACCACCGACCCCGGCTTCGGCCCCCTCAACGAATCCCTAGCCCCACCAACCGAATCCTCACTCGGTGCCCTGGTCCCAGCATCCGTCCCCGATGACGCCCCCGACGACGATCACGCCCCCAGCGCAGCAGACAGCCATGGCTGGGATCAGCCCGCGGCGGATACTCCGCCCTGGGACGACGACGAACCCGCCACCCCCGGCACCACACCCACCCCGGTCCCGGCCGGCCAGCAGCCTACCGCCCCAGAGATCACGCCCGCTGCGTCGAACGAGCCGCCCGCCGCGCCGCACACCTCCGACCAGACCGCTCCAGCTGCCAAGGTCATGATCGACCTGGAAGCCGCGATCGCCGCCGTCATGGCCGCCGGTGAACCCACCGCCCTCGCCGAGCAGCTCTCCGGCGGGCCCGGCGCCGCCCTCGCCCCGAAGTGCCTGGCATCAGGCCAGCGCCTCGTCCGGCTCGGCCAGCTCCTGCGCAGCCTCACCTGAAACAGTTCACACCGGCGCTTCACCACGTCCATTCGCCGCCGCGGCGCGAAGCACGATGGCCACACGTTCGAGATAGAGCGCCAACTGCTCCTGGCCGGCGGGCGTGTCCAGAGACGGTTGTAGCCGGGCAACCTCAGCAGGAATGCTGCGCGAAAGCCACCCGCCCGGCAACATCCGAAGTGCCTCGAAAATCTCTGCAATGAAACGCAATTGCGATGCCTGCCTGTAAAGAATGGTCATGGCGGGCACCATATGAAGCCACGAGGTTCGGCGTCCACAACCGTGGGCAAGATAGCGGAGCACTATTTTCTGCCCACCCGTAGCCGGGCCACCGCGATCGGACCGATCGCGCGACGGGGACATGCCATCAGGCCAGCTAGCGCCTACAACGAGTTCCAGGATCGGCGAACGGGATCCCACGTGCCGGCCTGAACCCGCCCGTCGAGCACTGCCCCCACGAACCGGTCGGCCTCGACGAGCGCAGCATCGGCGTCCCGCAGCTCTGCCGGCAAGCCCGCCTGCGCAACCCGCGACGGATAGCTGCGTCGCCACTGCTCGCTCGGCAGGGACAGGGGAGTGGGCACCACCAGCCCGCGGCGCTGCTCCTGCCCGCGTACCGCGGCCCGCAACTCCTCGGCGTCAACACGCGCGCAGCGCGACAAGATCACGATGTCGGCCAGGTCGTGGGAGCGCGTCGACGGCGACTCGCCGCTGCTGCCATGCAGCTCGTACATCGCCGCGACCTTATCCGCGACGTGGGAACTGACCGAGTACGTCCGGACCGTCGACATCGGCCGCACATCGTCGATCTCCACCACGGGATCGGGGACCAGCGTGTCCGGCCCGAACGGAAATTGTCGTCCGGCAGCAACATCGAGCTTGGCCACCGAGAACCGCGACCCGTTGAGCAGGTAGGTGATCTTGCCGGTGAACGCTCCAGGCCCACTGCCGGGACTGACCGTCACCACGAACTCCCCGTGCTCGCCGGCGCGACGTCGCGATGCCGCGGTCAACGCCGCCGTCAGGTCCTCGACACCGCGGGTCGCCGCCAGATCCAGATCCGCGGTCGCCCTCGCCTCGGCGGTCCGGTACTGCAGGGCCGTGCCGCCGGTCACCAACCAGGACTCAGGATCCCGGTCGAACAGGCGGGACACGAACTGCTGCAACGCAAACCGTCGCGCCACCTCAGCGGAATCAACCCCGGACGTCCGCGCGATCTCCCGAATCCGGGTGTTCAGCGCAGCCCGGAACGCAGCCTCAGACCCGTAGGTGCGCCGTGCGTCGAGCAGCTCCTCGATCTCACGCTCACGTTGCTCCAGCGCCGCCACCCGGTCATGGGACTCCTGCGCCCGGGCCCGCATGTCGGCAGAGCAGCGTTTCGGTCCGCCGGGCTCGTTACTGGCCTTGCACATGCTCCGCCGCTACACCGGCATCCGCAACGGGCGCTCGGCGGCCGCCGCTAGCCGGTGCGCCAACGCGATCCCGTCGCGCTCACCCCACCGGCCGGCGAACGGCTCCAGGCGGGCGCCCACCTCGGGCAGGGTCAACAGGCCCTGCTCCAGGACGTCGGCGATCACTGTGCCCTGATGGGAGCCATCCAGATCGTCACGGGCCAGGTCGGCAATAATGCGACCGGGGGTGGCCACCGGAAGACCCTCGGTGATGTCCCAGTCAATCCCGCGGGCCCCGATGTCGCGCCGGTACGCCTGCACCCGCGGCGACCGCGTGTTGATGCGCCGCGGGCTGGTCAAGAACAGCCCCTGCGCGACCAGCGTGCCCAGCTCGTGGATCACCGCGGCGCTGTCGTGGCTGATCACGCAGTCCGGATCCGCGCGCCGCCGCTCCACGGCGTCTTCCGGGCGCAACGCCAGCCACTGGGCTGCCCAGTCCTCGAAGGCGAACATGCCCGCGGAATCCTCGGTGAACCCGTACACGCCGTGGTGGGCCCGGAACAGCTCACCGGAGTCGGCGCGGCGGGCAAGCTCGTAGCGGGCGACACCGTGCTGGCGGGCATGAGCTGCGGTGAACAACCCGAACTGGCCGGCGGCCAGAGCATGCAGCCGGCCCCACGCCTGCTCGTCGGCCATGCAGCAATAGTAGCAATCGGGGGACGTGGCATCTGAGCTGCTCAGCGTTGTTTTCGCTCGCCGCCACAGCCGCCGCGACCTCACCCGCCGCTCCTGTGTCGCGGTCGGGTAGCTCCTTCGCCCAGCCAGGAATCCAGCGTCGGACGCGAAACGCCCAGCGCCTCGATGATCTCTCGCTTGGTTCGGCCCTCGTCGAAGTACTGCCGCGCCAACTCCCGGGCGGCCTGCTTCTCCGCGCCCAGCCGAGACTCGGCCTCCATGAGGCGTCGTCCCTGCTCGGCCAGCCTGCCCAGGCTGCGCTCGACGACGCGGGCATGGACATAGGGCTCGCCGACGATCTCCGGGCCGCCGCGCTGCACCGGCTCGGCGGTGGCCGCGGCGGCCAGAACCTCGGCATCACTGGCGCTGTCATCGAGATCAGGCAGGTCATACTCCGCGACCAACTCCGCCGGCGTCCGCACAATCACCCTCACAGCGAGCCTCCCGTTAGTGGGGCGCGCAGGCGCGCCCGTTTCGCGGCCGGTCGACTACCCGGCGGCATCACAGTACTTCTCAACCCGAACCATGAAACCCACTTTACAACAAATGTAAAGCAGTTTACAGTGGGAGTACGAGAACTTGGGAGGCACGATGACCAACACCACCCCGCCCGCAGGCTGGTACCCCGATCCCACAGGCGCTGCCCAGCAGCGGTATTGGGACGGACAGCAGTGGACCGAAGCCCTGGCCGCGCCCACCGTCGTCCACGTGCCCGTCGCGGCCCCACCCGCCAAGGACTGGTTCCAGCGCCACCCCGCCTGGACCACCCTCATCGTCTTCTGGGTCGCCTGCATGATCTGGCAGTGGGAATGGCTGGTTCCCGTCCTCGCCATCGTCGCCGCCACCGTGTGGACCATCCGCTGGATCGAACGCCGCAACAACCGCCTCGCCGCCGACGCCGACCGCCAGAACAAACTCGCTGCCCTGGGCGACAAACGCGGAATCTTCGGCGACTACCCACCCGCCGACGCGGCCTGACCCACCACCACAGGACAAGGAGTACTCCCCATGCCCAGCACCCCGAGTTGCCACTTCCGAGCCGGCGACTACCTCTACGCCGGCCAAGCCCACGACGACGCCATCGCCCGCCTCGACGGCTTCGACGACACCGCCAAGATCGTCGCCCGCAACTCCATCACCGAACTCATCGACCTGCAGAACGGCACCATCACCTGCCACCAGGTAGCCGTCATCGCCAGCGCCATCGCCAACGCGCTCCAGCGCAACACCTACGGAGAGACCCTCTGATGATCGACCTCACCACCCAGACACCCGCCCAGATCGACTCCTTACTCAACGAATTGGGATTCGAACGGGCCAAACTCATCGCCAACGCCGACAGTCTGCGCAGCTCTGCACACCACGCCCGCACCGGCCGCTACCCCGACCCGGCGCGCGCCGCCCGCCTCGACGCCCAGGCCGACGAGTACGCACCCAAGATCGCCGCGATCACTGACCAGATGCGCCCCTACCACGACGAATATGACCGCCGAGGTGGCTGGGCCCGAGCCTTCCTCGTCCAGAACACCGGCGGCCACGTCCACAGCTCCATGGGCTGCTCCACCTGCTACCCGAACACGAGATTCGCCTGGCTCACCGACTACAGCGGTCACGAGGAAGACCAGATCGTCTACGCCGCCGGCGAACTCGCCTGTACGGTCTGCTACCCGTCAGCCCCCGTGGAAGTCCTTGCCCGCGTCGGCGAAATCCACCGGCCCACCGACCTCGAACGCGAACAACGCGCCGCCGAGAAGACCGCAAAGCACGCAGCGGCCGCCGCAGCCGCCGTGGTCGACCCCACCACCGGCAAAACGCTCTTCAAAACCGAACGCGCCGCAACCAACGCGATCGCCTCAGCGCTGGACAACCTGCACTGGTACGGCGACGGCCATCCCTCCGCGGATGAATGGCAGCGCACCGTCGACACCACCGTCGCGGCCCTGGCCGCCAAACTCGGCCGCGACGCCGACACCATCGAGACCGAATGCCGCCAACGTGCCGACAAGAAGTTCGCCGGAACCGCTC
Organism: Mycolicibacterium moriokaense; assembly: GCF_003347205.1. GTDB lineage: Bacteria > Actinomycetota > Actinomycetes > Mycobacteriales > Mycobacteriaceae > Mycobacterium > Mycobacterium moriokaense_B. The sequence goes on along the minus strand of NZ_QQBJ01000022.1, from coordinate 131,836 downwards.
GCAAGACGTTGCGTGAAATCAAGCGCCAGCGCGGCGACATCCTCGTCGAGGACCTCATGCCCGGCCTGCAGAGCTGGATCGAGCAGAACGGCATCCCCGCCTAAATCACTGTAGGCAAACGGGTTTCGCTGACGTGGACCGAGCGCAGGCCTTTCCAGCTCGCATGGCGAAGACCTCGCCCCGGGGCCCACTCACGGAAGGCCACCTCGCCCACGTAATGCGGCCTCACCCACCGCCAACCCTGCTGTTCACCAGGATTCACCACCGGGGGGACCTCGCACACAAGCGGATGCAGGATCTCGAACAACTGCCGGCGCACCACTGCGCTGAACCCCGTGCCGACCTGGCCGACCAGCTCCAGGGCGCCATCGTCGCGGTACCCGGCCACCAACAACGCTCCCACCCGCCCAGGCGGTCCGGCGAACGCCACCAACGCCAGCTCGGCCGTCTGCCGCACAGGGCTTTTCACCCACCAGTGCGAGCGACCCTCCCGGTACGGGGAGTCCACCCTCTTCGAGACAATGCCCTCCATCTGGTGCTCCCGGGCCACCTCAAGCATGTCCGCAGCCGGCACACCGAAGAACGCTCTCGGCACCGTCAACACCCCAGGCTCATCGGCCATCAAAGACTCCAGCACCTCGCGTCGCCTCACGTACGGCTCGGCAGTGAGATCACGCCCGTCGGCCGAAATGACATCAAAAGCCATGAGCCGCACAGGAACCTCACGCAAGAGGGTAGATCCAGGCCGCCGCTGCTGCGGCCAACGCCGCTGCAACCGCGTGAACGACGGGCGTCCCTGCGCATCGAGCGCGACGATTTCACCGTCGAGTACCACCGACCGAGCGCCCACGACCTGACTCACGGAAGTCAACTCCGGAAACGTCCGGGTGATGTCAGCGCCGTTCCTGGAGAAAATCAGGACCTCGCCACGGTCGGCGATCAATGTGGCCCGCTGGCCGTCGAACTTCCACTCCACGGCCCACTGGTCACCGGCAGGTGGGGGACCGAGGGTGGCCAGCATCGGCGCCGGCGTCGGCCGCCGGCGCACCACAGAACGCGCAGCGGCCACCCATCGACGGTACCCATCACAGCCAAGCCCCCGGCGACTTCGCGAAGAGCTAAACGACCTCGACGGTGATGTTGAAATAGCCGGCATACCGCGTCCCAGCAGGCAGGTTGCCGTCAAGCGATTCGTATCCGAAAGGCTGCCCCTCCGTTTCGAGAAACTTTGTCCCCGGTACCGGCAGACCATTCGGATGCGCATTGTTGTAGAGCTTCGCCGAGTCAGGCACGTACTTCAGCGCGAAGTCACCGCCGCTGTAGAAATTCACCCCGCCCCAGATCGATGGGGGATATACATTGTCTGCCTTGACTATCCCATGGCTCCCGATCTGCCTGCTTCGACAATCTGGCAACGTGGTCCACACGCGAACGTTCTTCGCAGTGAGCACCTCCTCGCTATATCCACTGTTGACCACGTAGATCTGGAGGTAGTAGCGCTTCCCCGGCTGTGGGTCACGGATCTCGTTTGACCACCCCCCAGCACCTGTATTGGACGCGTCCTTCACCCGATAGAAGTTTCGGCTGTCTCCGTACGTGGGGTCCTGGTCGTAGCCGTTCAAGGTGGGGTAATCGAACGCAAACGGCCCGCCCGAGGCCTTCATCGGCCGGTTCGGCCCCCATCCGGCGAAGTGTTCCTCTCCCACCTCGCAGCCTGTCTCCGCCGCCGGAGGTGAGGGCTGCCCAGGAAGGCCGGCCGCCTCGGGCATGTAGTTGTTGACCACGGGAGCGGGGACCGTCACCGGGGCTGGGTCTGGCTTGAAGACCGCCCACCCGAACGACGCCGCGGCGACCACAACGGCGGCAATGCTGATCGAGGTGGTTATCCAGTGCGGCCGGTTCGACAACGGTGGCGAAGGCCGCGGTGGGCCCGCGCCTAAATCATCGAAGTCCCCCGCCGCGGCATCCTCGCCAGGTGGCGCTGCAGAATCATTGTCCGCTGGAGGGTCTTGGCGGGGGCCCGTCACCTCGTCCGCGCCAGGAACGGGACCAGCTTGAGCCCTGTCTCCCTCGTCCGAATCCGTGCGGTCGAGCGCAACCAACTCCTCTTCGCGCTCCAGGGCCCGTGGCCCAGCGCCCTCAGAGGTCGGCGTATCGCTCGGCTCCGGCATGACAGGAATGTAGCGGCTGACTGGCAGCTACCGCCGCCGGAGAGGGTCGGCCCCGCCTCCGTGATCGCCGGCGGTGAACTCGAAGTCGGTCAGCACATCAGGGCCCTGCGCACGCCGCACCGCGTCCCACCGTCCATGCGTGCGCAGCGTCCCGCGGCCCTCGCCGCGGTGGAAGATCGCCGCTGTCGCCATGCTGGCCAGCAGGCCATTTCCGAGCGTTGCGGTACGCACGACGCGTTCGAGCGCCAGCGCGGGGGACATGTCATCCGCCGAGGTCAGAACGGTGGGCGGCGCGATCGGCGTCCCCACCACGAGGTTGATGCCGGCCGACCGACCCACACGCAACCAGCGCGCCAACCCCCGCGAGCGCGCCCAGATGCCGTCACGGTCGTCGATCAGCACCACCGTCGTCGGCACCTGGCGGCCGCGCTCACGCGCGTCCTCGATGTCGCGCGCGCCGATCGACCGGAAGATTTCGTACCGGGACTGCAGCAGCTCGTCGACGATCTCGGCCAACTCGCCGGCGTCGGCCCGGCGGTGCGTCACCTGCAGCTGGGTGTCCTCGCCCGCGCAGAGCACCAACTCGAGGTCACCCGGAGCTTGCCCGGCGGCGAGCCCGGCGGCCAGCACGGCGAGCAGCGACGACACCTCATCGCCGATGACGACGCAGTGTGGACCGCTCCCGCCGCGGCTCTCCCACTCCAGGTTTACCTCGACGGCACGGCCGTCGAGGGCAGTGCCGAGAACAGCTGTCAGCGGCCGCCGGATCCGCCCGCGAGATACCTGCCGCAGGGCGCGGGTGTAGGACGCGCCCGGATTGGCCGCCTGAAATTCACGCGCAGCACGCTTGCGGGACTCGTTGTCAGACAAGGGAATCTCCCATTCAAAGTCGTTTCCTCCGCGGCGCCCACATCTGCGCGAAAGTGCCTTTGTTGGGTAGCTACACGGGACCCGTGGGGTCTTGTCCCGGACCGGAGTGACTGTCCGATGTGGGCGGCTGCAGTCGATGCCGGGATTCACGCCACCGTGTGCGGCGATACGCAGAAGTCTAGGACCATCGCTGGCACGAAGAGGTGGCCGCCGCCCAGGAATTTGAGCGGGAAATGGTGCGCCCCCAGCCGCAAGGGGGGGAGGAGCGGCCAGGGGCGCGGTGACGTCCTTTGGGGGTCAAGGACGTGGAATTCACGCTAGCACCGCGCGATGGCAAAACTCGGCGCCGAGACCAGCGACATTCTGCGGCGCACCTCAGTCCGAGTCGTCTCAGGACAACTCAACAAGCGGGGACCTTTGCACGCGAACGTTGGGCACGATGAACGCCGGGCGCCGCCCCTCGTCGTCTTCACTGAACACCATGACTGTGCCGTTCGGCATGACCTGGGCCCCTGTGGGCGCCAGACCACCTGGCAAGAAGCGGTCCCCGGGAACCTCGACGCCTTGTGTGAACGCTTCACGCAGCACCCTCCACGTCTGGGCCACGCGGTCGCTGATCTCTTGAGGTGCAGCTGCCGTTGTCGGCAGGATGGTCTCTGGCACGTCGATGACAACGGGTAGGACAGCTTTAGCTTCTGGCGGCGACGGCCGCGCGACGCTCACGCTGACCGCGAGCTTCTGGTTGATCCACTGATTCACCGAGACGCCCTGCTCGGCGGCCTCGATCGCGAGCTTGCGGTGCTGATCGGGGGAGGTGCGCAGTGCAATCTTCCCCGAGTAGCGACGGTCAGCCAACGGTTCGGGCAGCGGCTCACCGCAGGCCTCCATATCTGCGACAACCTGCTCAACGACTTCTACGATGCCCGCCATCGCATCAACGGGAGACGGGCCAAGCCAGGACAGGGAAGGGAATTCCGCGACGAGACCCACGAATTCGCTGTCCTCAGGGGACCACTCGACCCGGTAGGTGTAGTGACGGTCGGTCTTCATCGGGTTCCTCCTTTGAGCTTGTCGATGGCAGCCAGGGCCTGCCGCACCTGATAGGGCTTGGCTTTGCCCGCCTTGTTCTGGATGTTGATGCGAGGGTCGCCGGGCCAGGGCATCTTGAACACGACGTGGCTGCTACCTCTGTTGCGGGGCGGCCCGAAGTACTCGGTGCACACTTTCAGCAGGTCGGTGAAAGACACCCCGGCGGGGTTGGCCCGCATCTCGGCCTCAATCTTCTCGACCCGCGTCACACTGTGATGCTATCACCCGCGATAGCAAGACGCCAGTGTGATAGCGCCCATGACGGCATTAGTGGCTCCATTTGCGCGTCGAGCCGGCGGGATGAGCGAGGCGACGGAAACCGTCCCGCCGGCCGGGATGGGCGAGGCGACGGAAACCGTCCCGCCGGCAGGTACTTCTCCATCGAACGACCACAGAAGGAGAACACCGGTGTCCGGCGACCGCGACGCACCCCAGCACTGACCATGTGCCTGGCCACCAACGACCCCGGCGGACCCCGCCGATGCTCAGGCGACACCCGCGCCGCCTACCAGAAGTCCGCGGCCGCCGCCGACGCCCTCACCGCGCAGGCCCAGCAGCTGCACACCGAACTGACGGTTCGCACGGTCACCGAGCACCTCGGCGCCGCCCACGGCCCCCAGCGTGACGAGCTGCTTGCCACCCTCACCGATACCGACGTCGACGCGCTCATCACGGCATGCCGCGCAGACATCCGCCCAGACGTCGACGCCGCCTTCGCGACACTGCCGCCGCACCTGACCGGCGCCGTACGCGACACCACCATCGCCGAGCGGGGGCAGATCTCCACCCACCGCCCCGGCGGCCTCGTCGACACCACGCCGGCGACCCTGCTCGACGCCAACACCGCGGTGTACCGAACCCGCCGCGGCGACTACGCCATCGCCTACCGCGACGGTGAGGCCTACCGCGTCCTCGCCACCGCCTCCAAGTACAAGACCGCCGTCACGATGGCCAACCGCATCCCCGTCCTCACCCCACTCGACCACCCCCCAGGCGGCATCGACGATCTCCAGCAGCAGGCGTACCGATCCCACGCCGACACCGCGCTGCAGCTGGCCACCCAGGCGGCCTACGGCCGGCTCCCCAGTCCCGACGAGCAGCAGGCGTTCCTGGCAGAACACCTGGCCCATGCCCGGGACGAGATCGTCGATGCCGCCGCCACACCGCTGCGCACCGAGCTGCTCGACGCCACCGCCCGACACCACCACCGCCAGCGCCTGGCCGCCGCAGAAGCCGCCGGCCAGGCCGCCCGCCAGGCCGCCACACAGTCAGGGGACAACCCCGAGCAGGCCTACACCACCGCCTACCACCACGCCCTGGGCACACCGACCCGCGGCGGCGCACGCATCCCACACTTCGTGCACCACACCCTGCCCGCGCCCAGCCTCGGCGGCGCCACACACAATCTGCTGCAGCACAGCGGAATCCGCTCCTACGGCACCGAAACGGCCCGCGACTACACCGTCATCACCCGGCGCGGCGGCGACCTGAAAGCCTGGGGACTGCACGACGTCTACGGCACGCTGCGCACCACCCCGATCGGCGACCTCGCCAAGACCCACGCCCGCTTCGTCAACACCGTTCTCACCGCCGACGAACGAGACGCGCTGCGCACGTACACCAGCGGCCGGCACATCGGATCCGGGGCCTACATCCAGATCAACGATGTCTTCACCGGCCGCACCACCTCACCCACGCCGGCGATCGCCAACACCTGCACCCACCTGCGCAGCGCCTTCGACAAGTACGCCCGCCACAACACCACCCGCGAACCCGTCACCGTCATCCGCGGTACCCGCGTCCCCACCGGCTACACCGGTACGCCGGCCAACTACCTCGCCACCGCGTTCCCCGTCGGCGCCAAAGTCGAACTGGGGCAGGTCGCCTCAGCCACCACCCGAACCGCCACGGCCACCCGATTCGCCGACCGCGGGTCAGGCTCCTACCTGATGGCCATCCGCACCCGCGACGGACTGCCGGTGAAGGCGATCTCCGCCAACGCCGGCGAAGACGAGGTGATCATCCCGCCCGGCACCGCACTGCGCTGCGTGCGCGTCGAGCCGGCGTCCGGCGTCGAGCGCCGGCCGACGGTGTACCTGGTCGCCGAGGACCTGGTGGCCGAGGCCGAAGCTCAGGCTCTCAAGAGCGCCCAAAAGGCATCCTGAACATCGACGATGACACGTCCCCGCGTCCTCGCAGGCCACGTTCGCCCGCGGCCCCGCCGACTACACCGAGCGGCGGGCTGCTGCGCGAGGCGGAGGGTTGATGACATGTCCCCGCTGCGGCGGCGGGCGCCGCTCACCCCGGACTAAAGTCCGAGGCTTGCGCCCAAGAATCCGGTCAATAGCGGCGACGCAGCAACCCTCTCCGCGCAAGTAGCCGCCTACCAGCGCAGATAGCACGTCCCCGGCAGCCGGTCCCGGCGCCCCGGGCCGCTGGATTGAGTGGAAACAGCCGGGCACCCACCAAAGTCCGTCACCTCGACGCTCACACACCCGCAACCCTCTGACCACGGCAAACGACACGTCCCGCGCCAAGTCGTCCGTCCCCAGCTGGCCACCGAGGGTACGTTGGCGGTGCGCGACCTTCGACCGACGGACAAAGGGCCCGAACATGATTCAAGTACTCCACGCCAGCCACAACGGCGAGCTGTACAAGCGCCGCCTCCTGTCCGCCGACGACATCGCCGACCTCATCCGCGAGACCAGCGTGGAGACCCTGACGAACACGGCGGGCATTGACTTCTGGTTCACCCCTCCACGCACCGAGCGCACCGGCGAGTCAACCGCAGCGCCACCGAGCTCCTCCTGGCCACAACGCGATTCACCGCCTCGAACGTGCCGCTGATGCGCGGCATCGTCGTGCTGGCAGCCCATGACGGCGCCGGCGAGCTGGCCGGCCTGAGCGACGCCCAGATCAACGGCCTGGCCGGCACCCTCCGGCGCCTTTCCTGGCGCGAGGACCTCGTGCTGTCCCGCCGCATCGCCCGAGACCAGCGCAGCCAACTGCGCGCCAGCCGCACCGCCTCCAAGGCCGAAGCCGCCAGCATGTCGTGGATGGCATGAACTCGGAAGTGCCCCAGCCGGTGCGCCAGCTCGCCGATCAGCAGCCGCAGCTGGTTACCCAGAACGCCTAGCCGGCGCCCAGGCGACCTGGCGGCGCAGCTACTGAGGGAAGAACTGCCGCTGAGCTGCGGGCATAGCACGTCTCCACGAATGGTCGCGCGTCGCCGGCGCCCGTCGGCATCGACGAACTCGAACTGCCCGCCCATGCTCGTGACCTGCGGCGATGGCATGGCCCCCCGCCCCCGGACGCGAGGTGTCAGAAAGCCCGTCCGGGCGTAAGGGCAAATTTCACTGCTTGGTGAAAGACCCGAGAAAGTCACCACTGTTGGTAAATTCCCCGCACCAGGTAAACACCTGGGATCCCGCCCGCTCGCAGGAGACCATATGTACGCCGCCGCTTCCCGCCGCTCGCCCCGTCCCGCCCTCGCCCTGACCACCGCCGCAGCCCTCACCCTGACCCCACTGGTGCTGCCCCCGCCGACACCACCGCTGCACCTGTCGCTGCCCCAGGTCTCGGCACCGCGCCTGGAGCTGACCGCCGCCATCAACCCTGCCGACGTCACCGCGCTGATCAACAACCTCAACGCCGCCCTGCAGTCCGCCTCCACCACCGTCACCGGGCTCGTCGGAGCCCCCGGCCAAACCCTGGCCAACGCCCTGGGCTCGGCCGCCACCCTCAACGACAGCCTGTGGGACGGCCTCATCGACGCCACCGACAACCGGACCCTGGCCGCAATCCTCACCACCCTCAAAGACACTGCAGGCAACGGCCTCTCACGCCTGTCGAACTCCATCGACGCCGCCAACGGCACCATCGTGCTGACCACCGGTCAGCTCGCCGACCTGCTGACCTCCACCCTGACCGGCTCCCTCGGCACCGCCCTGCACGCCGTCGCCACCGTCATCAACAATCCGCTGGCACTACCCAGCTACACCGGCCTCATCAACACGCCCCTCGACATCGCCGGCCTCCTCGTCACCGAAGGCATCGGCGCCGTCAACAACCTCGGCGCCAACGTCCTCACCGTCACCCACGCCGTCGTCACCGGAGTCACCGCCCAAGTCGACAACGCCCTCGACACCTTCAACGGCCTCCTCGGCGCCGGCAAGACCCTCACCGGCATCGACCTCATCAACGGCCTCCTCACCGCCGTCCAAGGCATCGTCTCCGCCCCCGTCACCGCCGCCGTCGCCGGCGTCAACGGAGCCTCCACCACCATCACCACCGCCGCCGCCACCACCCTCGACAAGATCGCCGACGGCGCCACCGACGCGATCGCCACCTGGATCGGCGACGGCACCCGCTCCGGCGCCATCCAAGAAGTCATCAACACCATCGGCTCCGCACCCCTGAGCCCCGCCAGCTACACCCACGCCGTCTCCGTCCTCGTCGGCGCCGGCATCACCACCGTCACCAAGGTCGCCCACACCGCCGGATCCCTGGCCTCAGTGCCGTTCACCGCCGCCGCCGACATCGCCACCGCCACCGCCGACGTAATCACCGCGCTCACAGCAGGATTGGCCACCGCCGCCAGCGGCATCATGCAAGCCGCCGGACTGCCCTCCCTCGTCTACAGCCTGCCCCACGCCATGGCCGCCACCGTCAACGGCCTCGTCAACGCCGCAGCCTTCACCACAGCCGCCGGCCTACGCACCATCGCCGCGGCCCTCGACTTCGGCTCCTCCATCACCGGCAGCCTCACCGCGGCCGCCGCACCCAAAGCCGTCACCCTCACCCTCGCCGCCGACACCACGACCGCCAAGGACGCCGAGCCAACCACGGGGGACACCTCGGAGCGACCCGCCCACAACACCGAAACAGGCGACGCAACAACCGAACACATCCCCGGAACGCGCAGCGCAGCAGTCACCGCCGAACCACCCGCGACCGCCGAGCTCGACGAAACCGCCAACGTCGACGCCACCACACCCACCGCCGACACCCCGCCCACCGCCGACACCCCGCCCGCTACGGCCACCCCCGACACCGACACTGCGACCACACCGTCCGACGCCACGGAGACCAAGCCGGACGCCACCAAGCCGGCTGGCGAGAGCGAGCCGGACGCCGAGACTCCCGCAGCGGAGACCAAGCCCGCCGTGAAGAAGCCCACCACCACGGGCGACGACTCCACGAACGCCGCCACCGACCAACCTGCCACCACACCCAAGAAGCCCCGCGTCCGCGACGCCGACAAGAACGACAACGCGACCAGCACTACCGGGCAGGGCACCCCCCACCGCGCCACCACCACCGCGGGCAGCTCGACCAAGACACCCAAGCACGCCTCCGCCACATCCCCCCGCCACGCCGCAGCAAGCAGCGACGCCCCCAAGCACGCCGCGGCGGCATAACCCGGCAGTGGCGGCCACGGAACACCGTGGCCGCCACTCCAGCGAACTACTTGGTTTCGTTCGGATGGCTGGTGTGCACCTGCTCCAGGTACACCGTGCGGTCCTCGACGAAGAACCAGATGCGGGCGGTGCCCTTCAGGGTCGGCTTGTGCTGCCAACGCTCAAACGTCTTGCCACCGCGAGAGATAGTGCCCAGCTCACCTCGCAACGGGTAATTGGTGGGGGTCTCGGTGAGCGGCGTTCGCGTCAGAAAATCCCACGCGTCAGCGAGTGGATTACGAATCGTGGCCGTGAGATCTTGCCAGCCTTTGGCGGCATCAGAAGTAGCGAAGCGAAGCTCGAACTCCTGCTTCTTTGGAGGACGAGGAACACGCTCACCGCGCTTACCCGCCACCGCTACGGCCGCTCAACCACAACGGCCTCGTCGATCCACTCAAGCTCACCGCGCCCCAGCCCGGCGGCAAGGGCCGTCGCCGTCTCCCGCCACGACGTGAGCTCCGCAAGCACCCGATGCGGCTGGTCGGTGGAAAACGATGCTCGCGCCGCGTCAACAAGGTCCTGAGCGCACCTCGCCCGGTCCTCGGGCGACAAGGCGAGCATCCATGGAAAGGCCCTGGACATCCGCTCGGCAAGCGGGCCGCTGTCGTCTACGGTCACACCGATGAGCTGGGCGGCGAACTCGAGCATGCGGCTACGGCTCTCCATCTGACGCTGCGACATCAGCACGAGCGCTTCGCCGTCGCGCCGCGTCACCGTCACAGGGTGGTCCTCAGCCTCGGCGAACACCTCCGCGGAGTGCTTGCTCAGGTCCGAGGAGCGGCGCGTGGTGCCCAACGCGGCTGTCTTGGTCATGCCCTGATCTTATTCGGAACGTATTCGGAAGTCCACTGAAGTGGGTGTTGTGCACTCGCAATGCCGACGACTTTCGAGGCCTCGACGACCTCATCGACATCAGCCCGATCTGACGCCGCCGACCTGCGGCCGAATATATGAAACTTAGAAACAGGGTTTCAGCGGCGGCGGACGATCTCGGCGTACCGCGGGTTCTGGTACAGCGCCTGCTGGGACACTCCCAACGCCTTGGCGATCGCCGCGGCCGTCACTCCTCGATCGCGAGCGTCCTGCATAGCTGGGGCGGGATCCGCCACTGGTGCCAGGATTCGGATTACCAAGGTCGCCCATGGTTTCTCGAATGCGCGCAGCAGCTCGTAGCGGGTGTCCGCGGGGGCGCGCGCGAGAAGGACGTCCACGGCGGTGGCTGCGTCGCCGGCACCTGCCCCCGGCCCGCGAACGAGATGATCGGCGGCCAGTAGGCGCGCGGAATGTAGGGCGTCGGCCGCGACACGACTGGTGGCGAGCGCGAGATCCTCGTCGGTGAGGTCGTCGAAAGCCACCTGGGCAGACTAACTGCTCCAATCAACTCCGATGGGTATCTGTTGACAACACGTCTTGAATATTGGCTATAGTGACAACTGAAGTTGACTAACAAACTCAACCACACTTGACACCGCAAGACGTGGCAGGAGCAGAGATGGCAGATGCGCTCTCCCACCAGATCCAAGAGGCCTGCGACGACCTCTATGGCTCCCCGCTGGATCCCGTGGCCCAAGCCAACGCCCGTGATCTGCTCCGACGATCCACACCCGCCCTGGACGAGCGGACCCTCGCCCGCCGGATCCGGATCGCGTGCGACGAGCTGCACGACGACCCGCACGACGTCGACGCCCGCCACACCCTGCTAGCGCTGATCGACCCGACATCTCCGGCGGCGATCCGCTCGACTGTCACCTCTCGGACCTAGCATCTCCGCCAAGCCCACCAAGCGCACGCGAGACCTCTAGAAAGGCGTCGTGATCGGCGCCCGCTCCGGGCTGTTGCTGCAGATAGACTGACCGGCATGGGCATCCCGATGCGCTTCGAAATCCCCGCCTTCAAGGGTGGGTCTGATTCGATGGGGCAGCAAGGCCAGCAGGCGGGTTCCGACTTGCAGAGCGGTGTGTCCTCGGCGCTGTCCCCACCTGGGGCGTCGAGCCCGGTCGGGAATCAAATCTCGATGCTGACAGGCAGCCTCCAGGCTGGCCTGTCGCCGGCGGGTCCGGCACTGTCCAGCGGCGCTCAGGACCTCAACAACACCACCCAGGGTGCGATGTCGAGCATCGAGAACCAGGACGCGCAGAACGCCGCCGGCTTCCCGAACAACAGCGCCACTCCCGGCCAGGGGATGGCTGGCTCGGACGTTCCGGGGCAGCTGGATCCGGAGTCGATCGACCAGGAAGCCAAGGACAAGGCCCAGGAGATGCTCGGCGGCGATCAGTCCCAGCAGATGATGCAGCAGGTCATGCAGATGGGCATGCAGACCGGCACGCAGATCGCGCAGCAGGTCTCGCAGCAGCTGTCGCAGATCGCCAGCAAGATGGGTGAGGCGGTCGGCAAGGCCGGCGAGCAGGTCGGGCAGCTGGTCGGGAAGGTAGCGGAGCAGGCCACGAAGTCCGCGGCCGAATCGGCGACGCCGGACCTCGGGCTAGATGGTCTCGGTGGTGGCGGCGGTGGCTTCGGCGGTGGGGGCGGCGGCGGCATGGACCCCGGCACCACGATGCCGGCCGGCCTGGAGACCCCAGTCACCCCCATGAACACTTCCAGCGCGTTGCAGGGCAGCGCACTGCAACCTCCTGGCTCCGGCACGGGAGCCGGGGCGGCTGGCGCTCGTCCGATGATGCCGATGATGCCGATGCACGGCATGCACGGTGGCGGCAACAAGGGATCGGGGGACAGTACCAAGCGTGATCCTGCGATCTTCCCCGAGGACAAGATCTACGACGCCCCCGGTGGTGTCGAGCAGACGTTTGGCGCGATCCCAGAGATCGAGTCCGAAGAGCCACCATTTGGAAACGCCGGCGGCCCGCACGCATCGGGTAACTAACCGGGCCGGGGCACTGTCGTTTCCGGTGGTCGCCGCAGCCGGTCAGGCGGCCTGGGCGGTGTTAGGATTTGCGCGGAAGAATGAGTATCGGCGTTGTGCGCCAGCAGCATTCGGCTCATTCGACGCGAATTGCACACGATCTCACAGAGCCCTGAGGACGCCATGACTGTCGTCGACGACGCCCCGCTGGACACCCACCCCGCCCGCAACGGCACCGCGCTGCCGTCCCCCACGGCGCCGATCGCGACGATGCCCAGCCTGTCGGCGGCGCTGCCGCCTCGCGACGACGATCTGGTGTTCGCCGACGGCGAAGAGGTCCTGGCCGCGCCGGGATCGGCGAAGATGCTGCGCGCCACCCGCTTTGCCGCCGTGGCGATCACCGCTGTCATCGGTGTCGCGTCGTTCGTTCTCAGCTTCGCGTCGCTCACCGACCTCGCGATCCGCGCCGGCTATCCGCGCAACCTGGCGCCGCTGTGGCCGATCATCGTCGATGGCACGATCCTGGCGTCCACCATGGCCGTGCTCGCGCTGGGAGCCTACGGTGCGCAGCAGCGCGCGAATCGGCAATTCTTCTGGACGGTGCTGGCCTTGTCCGCGATGGTCAGCGTCGGAGCCAACGCGCTGCACGCGACCATTGAGCCCGGCACCGGGCTCGCGCCCTGGCTCAAGGCGGCGATCGGGGTCGTGCCGCCTTTGTCGCTTCTCGCCGTCGCTCATGGCTCTGCGATCTTGTCGCGAGTGCGTCCGATGACCCTGAAAGCTGTTCGGCTGCAACAGGAAGTGCAGCAGGTGCAGCAGGAAGAGGATCGTCGACGCTACTGGATCGAGGCCGCGCGCACGGTTCAGCAGCAGAACTCGACGGTCAAGGCCATCGCCGACCGCCCGGTCGAGCAGATCGCCGAAGTGCTGGAGGCCACCCACAATGGGGTCTCGCAGCGGGGCATCAACAGCGCCACCGGTCTGCATCACGAAACGATCCGGAAGGTCCAGCAAGCCGCGGTTGCTGCCGGCTTCGGCGGCGAGTCGAACTAGCTCCCGACGACACCTAGCGCGCCAGGCCTTAGATGCTCACTCGCCCGTAGTCGGGGACGTGTCATCACCCGAGGTCACGCCCACAATTTCCTAAAAGCGCTACCTGACAGCTGAATTCACGTGTCGGCGCGGCCCGGATTGTCGGATTGCGCCGATAGGCTGAGCTGGCAGATCACGGTATCGGGAGGCATGGCATGCGGTTCAGGCGGAGGAGCGGCGCAGTAGCCCTCGTGGGTGTGGCCATCGCGATCGGGGCCTGGCTGAACCCGAGCTTCGACCTCGGCTACCGCGGTGACACCGTGGCGATCGCCGCCCCCGAAGCGACCGGGGATCTGGCCTCACTTCTCGATCAGGTCAAGGTGGTCGACCGCATCGACGATGTGCCCGGCTACGAGCGAAGCTGCAAGAAGGGTGACGCCTGTTCGTTCGGACCCGCGTGGAACGATCCCAGCGATACTTCGGGTTGTGATACTCGGAACCGGGTAATTTCCAACCAATTACACGATGTGCGCTTCAAGCCTGGCACCCGGAACTGTAAAGTGATCGCGGGTTGGCTCCAAGACCCCTATAGCGGCGAGCGAGTCGACCTGAGCGACGTCCAAATCGATCACACCGTGGCCCTTCACCACGTCTGGAATGCCGGTGCCTGGCAATGGGATTCACGCAAGCGCCAGATCTTCGCCAACGACCCTATCGAACTGCGCGCGCTGTCATCCCGAGTGAACCGCGAAAAGAGTGACAAATCGTTGGACGAGTGGAGTCCCGATCTACCACAAGCCCGGTGCCCCTTCGCTGTTGACTACCTGACCATCATGGTCAAGTACGAGCTGCCCATCACCGTCAGCGAGAAGAACGCCGCCGTCGCCGCTTGCGGCGCGGCGCCCCTGAGCTGAACTCGCGGCACGCATACCCTGCACCCGCAGGATGTCCCGCATGGCGTCCACGAGTCCGTCGATACTGCGCTCGCTGCAGGCGGCGGTGTCGACGAGTCCGGATGCGTAATCGCCGCGATCCGACCAGAGTTCGATGATCCAGTCATCCGGCGCCGCCGCTGGGCGAGACAGCTTCCTCAGCCCGAACCCGCGGTGATCCGACACATGCAGTAGCTGACCATCGCTGAGCAAGCACTCGATGACGTACCGTGCCGGCGGCGGTCCCGGCAGCTCGTCGGGGCCCAGCACCCGCGCAGGGTGCGGCTCGTCGGCATCAGCCGGACCTATGCGCACCACGTCAGCGCCGGACGTCTCCTCACGCAGGCGGTCCAGCAGAGAGGAGTACTTCGACGACAGCAGGGCGCACGTCAGCGCGGCGCTGGCCACTTAGCGTCCTGCGAGCTGCGGCGGCGCCGACGTCGGCTCAGCTGACTGGACATCGAGCAACATGCTCCACGAGTAGGTTGCATCAGCCAACGCCCGTGGGGCGACGGGATTCCGCATCGCCAGCGCAGCCTCTGTGGCATAGGCCTGCGCCAGCAGCTGCCGGCACGCCCCACCTTCGGTGTCCAGCTGCCCGAGCGGAATGTCGCGGACGTCGACGCGGGCCGCGCGCTCCTGGACGCACAGCTCGTGGTGCTCCTCCTCCAGCTGCTCCCACGGCAACGACGCAACCCAGCGGGGCTGATCGATCCGCCCGAGATTCGAGCTGCACAGCTGCAGCAGCTTGTGCCGAGTGGGGGACGAGCCGGCCTTCTCGTCGGCGCTGAACGCCAACCACAGCACCTGCTCTCGCTGCTTGACCGGATCAACGATGTGCTTGACCGCGCGCCGCCGCGCATCGGACACCTGCAACTCGAACCGGGTGACCACCGGCCCGCTCAGAAGCTCCGGATGCGCGCTCACGGTGCCGTCTACGTAGGCCCAAGGCAGACCGGCGGTGACGGCCGGCGCGCTGGACATCGTGGACGCCAGGGCCGTCAGCTGCCCGCTGACCGCGGCGGCATACTCAGCGATGACCCGTGCCGGATCCAGGGTGCCCTCCCATCGGGAGGACTCCTCATGTGACCACGGCATGACCACATCTGCGGGCAAGAAAGATTCCGCGGGGACCCAGCCGCGGCCGCGGTCAGATGTCACCACAACCTGTCGGCGGCCGCTCGTCACGACCATCCCGGCGGCCCAATGAACCGCCGACGCGCCGCCGGCAGCTTCGACGACATAGCGGACGGTGGCCAGCTCCGGATCATCCGGCAGGACAGGAGGATTGACGGGGGCAGTGAAAATGGCTGGCGCGATCAAGGGATCGGACGCGCTGAGCGGAGCGATGATTGGACCGCCGACAGCGCCGCCTGCGACCGGACCAGCCGACGGCGGCACAGACGGATCCTGGTTCTGCTGCGACGACGAATTATTGGACACCGGCGTCGACGACGGCGGAGCCGTGTGCGCACCAGGTGCAGGCCCGAGGCCCGGTCCGTGACTTGGTGCAGGAGAGGGAGCAGGAGCCGGTGCGGGGCCCGGCGTTGCGGTCGCCGGCACACCAGCCGCCGGCGGAGGCGCCGCCATGTTCGGCGGTGGCGGGGGAACCGCGCCGGCAGGTGCTGCCGGTGACAGGGGAGCTAACGGTGATGGTGGCGGCGCGGGAGGCGGGGCTGGGACGGCGCCCGCGGCTGCCGAAGTCAGAGGAGCGGCCGCCGACGCCAGGGGTGCGGCCGACAGCGGCGCCGCAGCAGCCGGGGCTGCCGAAGCCGGCGCGGCGGCCGAGACAGGGCCAGCGACGGCTGCGGCCGGAGCCGCCCCCGACGACGCTGTAGAAGACGATGCCGTATGTACGGGTGCCGCAGCAGCGGGAGCCTCACCCGATGTAGGCGCGGACGATTGCGAGCCGGGCTGTGCGCCGCCCGAAGCGCCACCGCCTGATGCCGCGCCTGAGGCTGATGAGCCGCTCTCGGTGCCAGCGCCGCCGATGCCGGCTGGTGATGTGCCCGACGAAGATGAAACGGGCGAGTTCGCCGGAGAAGGTGAAGTCGTTGTCGGTGAACCTCCCGCAGGCGCCGATCCGGCTGCGGTCGATGTCCCGCCGCCGCCCGAGCCGCCCGCTCCCGAAGCGGCGCCGCCGCCCGAGCCGCCAAGCCCTGATCCTGCTGACGGCCCCCCGCTCGTTCCGGCTGCCCCGGTGCTGGAGATTGGCTGCACCCCGGCATTGGGGCCGGCGCCGGACCCGGCGGTGCCGGTGGTGCCGGTGGTGTTCGACGCCGGCTGTGCGGCGGCGTTGGGTCCTGCGTCGGTACCGGCGGTGCCGGTGCCGGTGGTGTTCGGCGCCGGCTGTGCGGCGGCGTTGGGTCCTGCGTCAGACCCGGCAGTGCCGGTCGAAGGTTGGCCTGCGGTCGACCCCGGTTCCGTCCCAGTTACACCGGTAGGCGACTGGCCTTCCCCGCCGGGTAGGCCGCTGGTCATTGGCAGCGTGGTCGGGACGCTGGCTGCCCAGGAAGGGACTGCAGCAAGGGCGCCCATGGCGGCGCCTGAGATCGCCATGACCTGTTGCTTAGCTTCGTTCTTGACCTGCTCGATCATCTGGTCGACATCGATGCCGGCCAGAGTCTCTGCGACGCGCGCGGCCTCGAACGCGGCGATCGCCGCTTCTGCCCAGCCGACGACGGCGGCCATCTCCGAGAGCATCGCACCGAGCGTGGTGGCCCAGGCCTCCAAGCATGCGGCTGCCTGGCCGACCTGGGCCCCCACGACGCCGACTTTCATGAAGTACTGCATCCATGAACTCGAAATGACTTCTGCGAGGGCGCCCTGCCCGTAGTTGAGCAGCTGGCCGGCCGCGACCTGTCCGTCCTGCGCGGTAGCGACGAGCTGCCCTGATAGCTTCGTCAACTCCACTGACCGCCGCATCAAATCCGCTGGTTGTAGTGAGTCCTCCCAAAAATTCTGGAGGATCTCAGAGGCGTGCGGCGTGGTCGGTTTCGGCGTCACTAGCTCGCGTACCGCCTGGCGTCAGCGGGTACCGCAGACGGCATCGAGCTTCGCCAGTGCGACATTGCCGGGTACGCCATCGGCGGTGGTGTAGGTGTGGTTGACCAGCTTCTGCATCGCCTGGCGACGCTCCGAGATATATGTCTTCGCCGCCGCGACTACATCCGACGGATCGCCGGCTGCGACTTCGGCCTCAAAAAGATCGAGGGCCTTGTTCACGGCCGCACTCTGATTCGCGATGTACACGTCGATGTTCGGCGTCTCCCAATTCCATCCCGCCGGGAGGGCAGGGATGGAGTTGAGCGCGGCCTTGGTGGAGGGCCAGGCCTCGCACGTGCCACTGGTCGCGTCGGCGCCCTGTGCCGGTGCGTTCTGCACAGCCGTCGGCGCTGGGCCGGCGGGTGCGGCGGTGTCGGGTCCGCGGGTCAGGAGAACTGCGGCGATGACCGCGGTGGCGATGATGATGGCCGCGACGATGATGGCGACGGGGAGCCACCGCCGTGCCGGCTTGGCAGGCGGGTAGTACGGCGGCCACTGGGGCGGGGGCCCGGGCGGCGCGGCGATCGGGCGATTTCCCTCCATGGGGGAATGGTAGCGCTCCTGGATCGCTGCGTCACTGGTGATCGGGGCGTCGAGCTGCGCATTTCGTGCCATGGCGTGCCCCCTTCCTTGCTATTTGGTCCTGCGTGGGAGTGGCTGGACCCTGTCATATCGATGTGATAGCACCATGCTAGCACAGTGCAACATAGGAAGGGGAGGGGTTATTCCCGCTGCAATCGGCACGTGCCGCACCGGAACTGCGACGTGTCGAGCCAGCTTATGGCCGGGAAACGGGGTCGCCGCGCCTTGCTGCGGGACGTGCCATCGGTGCTGATACAGCGCTTGCGGTTGTCGGTAATTTTCCCGACAACGGTAAATTTTGTGGCGCGCGGCAGGCCGATTTCTCGCCTCGCGCTGTTAGCTTGCTGATGTAGCCACGTCGAGTCAGGGGATTGAATGCGGAATCGGAATCTGGTGGCCGCCTCGGCGGCTGTGGTGTGCCTGGGCCTGATCGGGGCGCCGACCGCGGCCGCGGACGACGCGGTAGTGCACACCCTCGGTCAGCCCGCTGAGCTGGTCAACGGCGATGTCGTGCAGGCCTGGACGATCACGAATCTGAAGCCCAGCGCCGACGTCATTCCCTACCGGGTGGCCGGGACGCTCTGGGAAGCGACCGCCACCGATACAGCCGTCCGCGGCACTGTTCAGCCGATCGTGTCGAACCTGAACGCGCGGGCGCGCAGTGGCCAGACCTACCGGGTGCTGTTCGGGGTGGCGACGCCGCAGGGCGTGAACCCGGCTGCGCTCGCCGAGGGGCAGCAGACCTCGGGCAAGGTCTACTTCGACGTCACCGGTGATGCCCCGGACAGTGTGGTGTACAGCGCGGGTGGCCCGGATTTGGCGGTGTGGGTGCAGCCGCCGCCGGCTCCGCCGCGGCCTGCGTCGTCGGGGCGTGGCTCGTCGGCGGGTGCGTCGAGCTCGGGGTCTGAGGCGGCGGCGCCGGCGGAGGTTGTGCCGGCGGTGCCGGGTGCTGCGCCGGCTGCGGCGGGAACCGAGGCGGTGCCGGGCAGCGTGGGCACCCCGGTTGCGCCTGGTGGTGTCGGCACTCCTGTCGAGCCGGGTAGTGCGGGTACGCCGCTGCCTGCTGGTAGCTCGGGTACACCGTTGCCGTCAAGTGTCGGGACGCCGGTGTCGCCGACTGCTGGTTCTACGGTTCCGAGTGCACCGAGTGCACCGAGTGCACCGAGTGCGCCGGGTGCGACTCCTGCGGCTGCTTCGGCTGAGGCGCCGGTGGGTCCTGCGGGGAGTTCGGGCACTCCGGTGCCGCATGGTCAGGGTGGGCAGGTTGCGACGACGGTGGTGCCGACCCCCTAACGCAAGTGTTGCACTCTGCTAGCATTGTGCAACATGGCGACACTGTACCTACGCGACGTCCCCCAGGGCGTCGCAGACCGGCTCGCGCTCCTGGCGGCCCGGGAACGCATCTCGGTGAACGCCTACGCGGCGCGGGAGCTGGCCGAATCGGCTCGACGTGCCGACAACGCCGACTTGCTGGCCGCGTTGCCGGACCTCGGTGTCGCCACCGAGGAAATCGTCGCCGCGGTCGACGAAGGTCGCTCGGGGACGTGATCGTCATGGACGCATCGGCGGCCGTGGCCGCTCTGCTCAACGATGGTCAGGCGCGTGAGCGTCTGGCTGCTGAGCGCGTGTGGGCGCCCGAGGTGATCGACGTCGAGGTGGTCAACGGCCTGCGAGGCTGCCTGGCTCAGGGGCGGATCGACGAGGGTGCGGCGCAGGCCGCGTTCGAGGCGTGGCAGGGCCTGGGTGTCCGGCGCGTCAGCGGCCGTGGGCTGCTGTCGCGGGTGTGGGAGCTGCGTGAGGTCCTCGACACCGCCGCTGCGTCGTATGTGGCGCTGGCCGAGGCGCTCGACTGTGCGGTGGTGACCGCTGATGCGAAGCTCAGCGCGGTCACTGCGGCGCGCTGCCCGGTATTGCGTGTAGCGAACTAGATGGCAAGGAGGTGGAGAAGGTGTTGAACATACTGCAGCGCAACGTGATCCGTGGGTTCTTGGAGGAGGGTATGGAGCCGCAGGAGATCGCCGACTATCTGGGCCGGCTGAATGACCTGGGTCCCCTGGAGGTCGTCACGATTCGCTCGGCTGCCTACGACATGCTCAACGAGGAGCAGGCCGCTGCTCCGGAGACGGTTGGGCGGCCGGCGCTGACGCTGATCACCGGCGGCGCCGCCTAAACGTCGATGCCCGATGGTGTCGTCAGTCGCCAGCGCGTCGCGGCCTACGTCATCCGACAGCGGGGACCGCGCAGCAGCGAGCTGCTCGTCTTCGAGCAAGCGGGTACGCCGGATGCCGGTACTCAGGTCCCCGCCGGCGGAATCGTAGCGGGCGAGTCAGCCGAGGGCGCGGTTGTGCGTGAGGTCGCCGAGGAGACTGGTCTGATCGGGGTTGCTATTCGCTCGCGCGTGCATACCGAGGACAAGCCGCACCCCGTCACGGGGCAGCCTCGGTCTACGACGTTCTTCGTGCTCGATGCCCCCGCGGATGCCCAAGATGCGTGGTCGCACACTGTGTCTGGACGCGACGCTGATGCGGGACTGATTTTCCATTGCCGGTTCGTGGCTTTGCCGTTGCAGGTTCCGCTTGCCGATGGCCAGGACACCTGGCTCGGACTGGTCGACCCCACGTTCGCCACCACGCCAGCGGCTCGCACGCGGTGCGCGGAAGTGCTTCGGTCGCGTCACCTGCAGTGACGGCGCGTCCCTTGATTTGGTGTGCGCCGGGCACGGTTTGACGGCGGGACGGCGCCCATACTCGAACATGCGCGAGGGGAAGGAGCTGTCATGGCGGACGGTGCGACACCGGTTTATGGAATGCCGTTGGAGCAGGCGCTCATTCACGTCTGGTACGACGGATTTACCTCGGGTGCTTCGACGGGCTGCAATCTCTTCCTGCCGGCCGATGCGGCTGATGCGAAGGCCGACGAGCTGGTGGCGGCGGCGAGCGAGTCGCCGGAGCTGCGGGCCCAGGTGCAGGTCGAGGTGAGCGAGCGGATCACGTCGTTGATGCAGGCCGTGATGGCTAAGGGCCCGCTTCCGGGCGTTTCTGCCGAGGACATTCGGCGCCAGTCGACGGAGGCGCCTGGACGTGTCGGCCCGGCGGCGGACAATCACGAACGACCTGAAGGAGTCGACATGGCGAACGAGACACTGGCGGAGCGGGCGGCGGCCGACGACGAGTTCTTCCCCGATGATGCGCTGCCGATTCATCACCTCGACGAGGACCGCGACGGGCAGCAGCGCGGCGTGTGCCCGCACTCGGGTGGCAGCCGCACCGACGGCGGTGGCTGCCCCCGCGGATGCGAGGGAGCCACCGAGCACTACTCGAACGACGGACACCGGGGGTGCTACGACCCGGCGCCGGTCCGGCCGCGGGCTGGAGCGTAGCGATGAGCGCGGGTACCGACCACGTCGACATCTGGGCCTACGAGTCGGCGGCGTGCGAGTCGACGGAGTGGGAGCGCTGGATCGAAGCCGTCGAGTCGATCCTCGGTCATTCTGCAGATGGCGACGGCGATGGCGACGGTTACTCGCTCGACGAGTTCTACGACACCTGGAAGCAGGGCCTGTCGCCGGATGTCGCAGCCGCGGGAATCCGGCACACCGTGACCCGCGGCGACCATCAGTACTGGCTGCGGAAGTCCCCCGGCGGCGAGTTCTTCGTCAACCGGGCGAACCCTCCGAGCCCCGAGTGGTCGGGTAAGCCGCGGTGGACGCAGATCGGCGGGCCCTTCGCCACGAGGCATCTGGCGTGCGAGTGGCTCACGGCGACCGGCGGGGCCGTTGCTGAGGCCGGAAGCGTTGATGGTATTGGTCGGTAGTGGGCACGAGGTCGTCGACCTGGACCAGGATGCGATCCGGTCGCCGGATGACGCGACCGAATGCGGCTGCGGGGTCCGCCGGACGATTTTGCGGCACAACGCGATCTCACCGTGCGCCGGTCGCGCGTTGGCGAGACTGAAGGCCGCTCATCCCGACGAGTACGCCGGGTACATGGCAGAGCAGAAGGCGGAAGCGTTGGCGGAGTTCGAGGCGACGTGGCAGCGTCACCTCGCCGGCGACCACAACCCGCGGTAGACGGTTCGGCACAAGCATGGGTAGGCCGTCGGCTCAGACCGTTAACCTGCGGTCCCGGATCGTGACTGCGCTGCGCGGCGAGGGGTCGACGCCGGCCTCCACGCGCCGCGTGTGCGAGCTGCTGGGCGCCCGGCGGTACGACGAGACCGGCTACCGGATCTATCCGCAGCTGTGCGCGCTGGACCGGCTGGGGGTGGTTGAGCGCATTCGCCCCGGCGGTGACTGCAAGGACGTGTTCTGGCGGTTCCTCGGTGATCCGACGGATGCGGAGGTGGCCGCGGCCGTGGACCTTGACGCAGCGTATGCGGGTGGCGCCGACGATGAGGAGCGTCCGAGCTTCTCGGTGGTGTTGGCGCGCCTGGATGCGCTCGGGGCTGCGTTGGCGGCCACCCGTTCGATCCGCGACGTGGAGATCGCCGGCAAAGCGTTGGATGCCAACCTCGCTGAACTCCGCGCCATCCGCCGCGTGCTCGACCACACGGTTCGGGCTGAGGCGACTGGCGGGCGTCCGGCGCCGTCGCGGGCGGTGAAAGCGGCTACGAGACAGTGACAGCAATAGTTCGAAGTTCGGTCAGGAAGCTGTGTCCGGGCAGTGATGCGGTACCCCCGTCGCCTCCCGATCTGGGGGACCAGTGGTGTCCCGCGTGTGGCGTGGAGATCGGTGTGGGCGACAACGGGTGCATCGTCGCGCACCCGATGCGGTACGCCGCGATCGTGGAGCACATGGCGCACGTCGTGACCGAACTCGAGAGCGTGGGTGGTGGGAGCCTATCTGGGCGCAGCCCAAGCGGCCGAGCTGACGGTCGTGAGGCGGGATCGGCATTCTTGGCGGCGTAGCTGAGACGTCGAGAGGATGCTTGCTCATCGCCCAGTTCGGGCGGCGAATGCGCAGCTCGCGTCGTCGAGGCGATGTGGCGAGCGGGGATTTGCTGGACGATCTGGGTGCAGCCTTGTCGGTACCGCCGTTGTGATGGCTTGGCTTCGATGATGGCGGCGTCGTGGATGTCGATGTTGTCAGTGGGTGAGTGCTGTGCGGTCGGCGGCGACGGCTTCGACGTCAGTCAGGGCGGTGACCGTGGAGGTGCGTGGGCCGGGGTCGAAGAGGGCGAGTTCGCCGAACATGTCGGCGGGTCCCATGATGGCCAGGAGGCTTTCGCGGCCGTCGGGTGTGCAGCTGCCGATCTCGACCTTGCCGTCGCGGATGATGTAGAGGCGGTCGCCGGGGTCGCCCTCGGCGAAAATCGTTCGCCCCTCGGGGAAGTGGATGGGGTCGAGTTGGGTGGCGAGGGTGACGATGGTGTCGTGGGTGAGGCCTTGGAAGATGCCGGCTCGGGCGAGGACCGCGATGCCGTGCGTGCTCGGGTTACCTCCGGTGTACGCGTAGTCGTAGCTCGTCGGGCTTGAGGGTAAGGGTCTCGGAGACCTTGAGTTGGTAGCCGCGCTCGGGTTCTAGGGTGAACTGGTGCAGGACGGCGGCCAGGGTCAGCATGATCTCGTGGAGGGCGAACTGGCGGCCGATGCAGGCGCGGGCGCCGGTGCCGAACGGCTTGTAGATGTGGGGCGGCAGGGCTCGGATGTTCTCGGGTAGGAAGCGGTCCGGGCGGAACTGGTCGGCGTCGGGGCCCCAGGTGTTGGTGTCGCGGTGGGCGGCGACCAGGAGGACGAAAACCCAGTCGCCCTTCGCGAAGTGGTACTTGCCGTCGCCGATGGTGGTGTCGGTTTTGGCTTGCCGGAAGTAGCCGGGGGCGACGGGCCACATTCGGAGGGTCTCGTCGACGACGCGGCGGAGGTAACGCAGGCGGGCCACGTCGTCGAAGGCGATGTCGGGGAAGGACCGCTCGGGCCAGCGCTGGTCGATCTCGGCCTGGGCGGCGGCGGCGATGTCGGGGTTGTTGGCCAGGTAGTGCAGTGCGAAGCCGATGGCGTTGGCTGAGGTTTCGCTGCCGGCGACGAGCAGGGTCAGGATCTGGTTGGTGATGTTGGCGTCGTCGAGGGTCGCGCCGGTGGCGGGGTCGGCGGTGTTGAGCATGTGGTCGAGCATGTCGGCGGGCCCGGTGTGGGGGCCGGCGTTGCGGCGGTCGTTGATGATGGTCGCGATCTGTTCGCGCAGCCACTTCTTGTCCCGTTGGTGTTGCTCGCGTTGTCCTTTGCCGAAGAGCTTCTCGTAGAAGGGGATGGCGTCGGTGCGGCGGTTGGCGTACTTGAGTTCGCGCAGAACCGTGGTGATGAAGGGGTCGTCGCTGGTGTCGTCGAGTTTGTTGAACGAGTGGCCGATGCCGGCGCGGGCGACGAGCTCGGTGGTGAGCCGGTTGGATTCGGCGGGGATGTCGATCCAGGTGTCGGTGTCGGCGTGGGTGCTCCAGGCGTCGATCAGTTCGGCGACGGTGGCAGTCATGGTGGGGTGGTAGGACTCCATGGCGGCCTTGGTGAACGCCGGCATGAGGATGGCGTGGGCGGTGGCCCAGTTCGGCTCGTCGTTGTAGGCGGTGAAGAGGCCGTCGCCGGCGACGGGGCGCAGCTTGCGCAGTGAGTGCCCGACGTGTTTCTCCCAGGTGCTTTCGTCGTTGACGTCGTTGACCAGGCCGGTGTCGGACAAGACGATGACGGGAAAGTCGAAGATGCGTTGCTCGACGATGCCGTTGTGGGCGGCGATGTCGCGGGCCAGGCCCTGGGTGGGCTTGGCGAGGTCGATGGTGAGCAGGTCGCCGATGATCGGCATGCGCCAGCGGGGGTGGGGAAGTGTGGCAGAGGTGTTGGTGGGCATGGCTATTCGCTCATCTCCTTCGCCCAGCTGCGCTGGGCCTCTTGTCGGGCGTGGGACCACCACCGGGCCAGGCGGAGCAGCTCGGCGGTTTCCTGTTCGAGGTTGGTCGATCGGGACTGCAGGATGACGGCGGTGTCGACCGTGGCCGGGGAGGCGCCGGCTTGCTTGGCGTGGACGGCGTGGGCCAGCTGCAGTGCTGACAGGGCGGCGTCTCGGTGGCTCGGGGAGATCGCGTAGCGCTGAAGGTAGGCGTCGGCCTGCGCCTGGCTGGTGTCCTGGAAGTAGGCGCGCAGTTGAAGGATGGCGTCGCGGATCTGCACTGTCGTCTGGTGCAGGTCCAGGGGCGTTTTCTGGCGGCGGTCGCTGGAGGTGTGCAGCTCGAATGCGATGGCGGGGACGGCGTGGATCATGTCCGCGCGCAGGGGTTGCAACTGGCGCCAGTGGCGGCTGGTGGCGTCGAGTCCGATGCGTGCGGTGATGGCCTTGGCGGCGGGCACTGCGGCGATGAGGCTGACGCCCACGGTTTCCCAGAAGATGTTGGAGCCGTGCAGATTCAGGCGGAAGTCGACGGTATGGAGCCATCCGAGCTCTTCGACGGCGGCGAGGATCACGGCGTCGACGCTGGTGCTGCCGACGGCGATGCCGATGACGAAACCGCCGGCGGCCAGCAGGCGTTCACGGGGTTTAGCGTCGGGCCGGAGCAGCTCCTTGATGGCCATCTTGAGCAGTCGGTAGGCCAGGGCGATGAAGATGCCGGTGAGCAGTGCCCAGGCGGCGACGCTGTACCAGCCGCCGAACTCTTCGAGGGTCTGGCCGGCGCGGCGGGCGGGGGTGGCGGCGATCAGGAAGCCGATGGCCAGTACGGCCGCGGCGGCGCGGTGGTAGCGCTGCCGTCGGCGGGTCAGCTCGGGCGAGCGGGCGGTCCAGAGGGTGACGAAGCCCAAGAACTCGGCGGCGGCGAAGATCATAACAGCCAGTGAGAGTTGTTGCGCCGCAGTGATGGACACCGGGGTGTGGTCGGCCAGCACGGTTTGGATGGCGTGTTCGCGCAGCAGGTTGGAGGTGACCATCAGCGCCAACGTGTGGTTGAGGTAGGTCTCGTACTGGCTGCTGTTGAAGAACGCGTAGCGGATCGCGACGACGACGACCATGAAGACCAGCAGCGGCCAGGTGAGGTAGGCCGGGACCGATGTGGTCATCTGGATCGGAAGAAGACGCTTCGCATCATCGACTGGTGGTCGGCGCGCTCGGCGGCGGCGATCATGAGGATGCTGGCGAACATCTCAGCGTCGCGTTCCTGGTCGCTGGCGAAGTCGGTGCGGCCCAGGACCGCGTGGACCGCGGCGGGGTCGATGTCAGGCATCACTTGGCGGCACATCTCGACCTCGCGGTCGCGGTCGGCGCCGAAGGCGCGGTTGCGGCCATGCCCGAGGACCATATGTCCGACCTCGTGCGCAACGATCTGCGCGACGTGGTAGGCCGAAGTGCCAACCTCATGGAGGATCAAGTCGTCGTGCTCGCGGGTCAGCCACAGTCCGCAGGGGCTGCCGGCCAGAGCCGCGGTGTCGGTCGGGATCAGGTGAATCGGGCGGCCACGTTGGGCGGCGAGATTGGCGATGAAGACGTCGAGATCCCAGGGGACGGGGATGGGCAGCTCGCGCGCCATCGCGAGCATGTCCTCACTGGATACCGCCATAAGTGTCTATTCCCCGGTTGCCTGCACGGGCGGCAACTGCTCCAGCTGCCGCGCATGGTCGACCATAGCCCGCAGGCTGTTGAGGGCCTGCGGGGTGAGTCCCGAGGCGCGCATGGCCAGGTCGCGGACGCCGGCGTCGCGCATGGCCTGGAGCAGGTTGAGCTGGGCGTCGATCTCGGGGTCGATGCCCGGGTCGACGAGGTAGGAGGGGGCGACGCCGAAGAACTGGGCGATCGCGCGCAGGTGTGTGACCGTGGGGTTGGTCTTGGCGCCGGTGCGGAGCTGCCACAGGTAGGCGGAGCTGATGGAGACGCCGGTCTTGCGGTAGATGGCCTCGGCAGCCGCGGCGTTGGACAGCGGCGGGTCGGACGGCTTGCGCATGGTGTCGAAGAGCTTGTTGAGCTTGATCGACAGCTCGGACAGCTCAGCGCTCTCGGACGCTGCTGCTTCAGCCAATGTACTCTCGTTTCATATGCCGACCCCGAACGTGTACTGATGTTACTACAGGGTCAGTAGCTTGGTGTTTGCGCTGTTCACAGTCCTGCGGCGGTGGTGACGTCGGCGCGTGGGCGGAGGGTCTGGAACTCCTCGAATCGGGGTTTTCGCCGCCTCCGTTTACGTGGGTATACGTTGCTTCCCCACAAAAGTACTGGTATCAAGACGGAATGGTAAGAAAGTCGCCTCGTCTCCTGTCTCTGACGGCGCTCGGATCTCGCCGCGACAAGCCCACCGCAACCCAGGTCGTGCAGCTGCCCACGTCGGACTCCGACATGGCTCTGGTGCGCGGCTACTCCCGCGAGCTAAGGATCGCGTGCGACGAGCTGCACGACGATCCGTTCAACCCAATCGCGCGCCAGGAGCTGATCCGGCTCATCCTGCAGGACAGCAAGAGCGCCGACGCGGCCAAGGAACGCCTGTACGCGGTGCTGGGCGCGTAGCTCGCCGCCACCGTTGCCGGCGGCAGGTGGGTTGATCCCGCCGTTGCCGATGAGGCGGCCGGCGCGCGTGGGACCCGCGGGGTCGATCGCCGCTGGGCTGTCACCGCCCCCTGCCATACTGGCCACATCCGGTTGCGCGTCCGCAACCGATCGAAACCAGGAGGGAGGCGTTTGACCATGACTACGTTCCGTGCGCGCGACATCGCGCGCTGGTTCATCGCGTGGGCGGAGAACGTCGACGCCGAGGTGTCGAACCTGAAGCTGCAGAAGCTGCTCTACTACGCCCAGGCTCACCGGCTCGGCGCGACCGGTGAGCCGCTGTTCAGCGATCCGATCCAGGCCTGGGCGCACGGGCCCGTGGTCGCTGAGGTGTACCACGCGTACAAGGACTACGGGAAGAATCCGATCGACCCCGACGCCGCGCTGGGTGAGGACTTCGACTGGGACGACTTCGCCGAGGTTTCGGATCTCCTCGGGGACGTGTGGGACCGCTACGGGTCGTTGGCAGCGTGGGCGCTGCGGGAACGCACCCATCGCGAGGCTCCGTGGAAGGACGCGTTCGACGGCGACGCGCGTCATGTCCAGATCACCAACGAGGCAATTCGGTCGTACTTCTCCGGGCGACCACTCTGAGGGCGTGTCGGACAAGAAGTCGAAGCGTCGCGGGTCGGCCCCCGATCGTCGCGCTGACCCACAGCCTCCCAGTGACACCGACGAAATCGCGCTGCTGTCAGGGCATCCCGTGTTGTGCTTGCGGCACCTGCAAGCCGGGTGGGGGGTCGGTGAGCTGACGGATGCGCAGTGCCGAGAGTTCCTCGTGAAGTGGGAGAAGCGGGCCAAGCTCACCTGGAAGGAACTCGTCCAGCATCCCAAGCATGGTCTGGGATCGGAGTTCCTGCCCAGCGGCAAGTTCAAGACGTCGGCGCCCGAGGAACTCGAGCGCGACCGGTACATGGTGTTCCGGCATGAGGGCAACCTGCCGTTCGCCGGCTTCCGTGCGGGTGACACCTTCCATGTGCTGTGGATCGAGCGCCAGTACAACGACCTCTACGACCACTAGCCCACATCCTCTGGCGAGGGTTCGCCGCTTCGTCGACCCGTTCGGTGCGGGCCGAGCGCAGGGACGTGTCGTTGCCGCTGGTGAGGTGGTGTAATCCTCCCAGGATGGCCGCGTGAAACTCTCCTGTACAGGAAAATGAACTCTCTCCGGTTCGCAATAATCGCAGGCAGCGGGACCATATAATGGATAATCGCGTTGTTACGATTTGCGTCATCTCAAGGAGGTGTCGCCGATGCGCAACCGCAATCCCAAGCCGTGTCCGCCGCATTCCGGCGTCCGGGCGCTCACGGTCCAGCAGCCGTGGGCCGTGTCCGCCGGCAAGACCACCGAAAATCGGACCCAGATGTGGTCCTTTCGAGGCCCACTGCTGGTGCACGCGGGGGCTCGTTGGTCCGAGCGCGGCGATCGCTCACCGCTGATCGAGCAGGCCGCCCAGGGACGTTCACTGTCGGGCACCTTAGACATGTCGGCCATCATCGGTATCGCCACACTGGTCGACTGCCATCCAGATGCGGGCTGCTGTAAGCCATGGGGTGAGTCGTCCTACGTCGAGCACGGCGGGCGACAGCGCCGCCGCGTCGTCCACTTGACCCTCGAAGATGCTCGACCGCTGCCGGAGCCGATCCCGTGCCGTGGCGCGCTGGGACTGTGGTTACCGCCGGCGGACGTCGTGGAGCGCTGCGGGGTGGCGCTGTGAGCGCCAGCGTGGACGTCGAGATGCACCGGGGTGTGTTGCGCAGCGGTCTGGCGTGGCTCTACGACACCGAGCAGCCCGAGACGGCGATCCTGCAGCATCACGGCGAAATACTCGCCTCGCAGAACAACCGCGGTGTGCGGTTCATTCCGTCCGGTTGGGCCGGACGGGTCGTGATCGTCGTCGACGTCACCAAGGTCGAGTACGGGACAGACCCCCGGGCCCGCGGTCCGCTCAACCCGCTCGCGGTGGGGGAACTGGACGCCTTCGCCGGAGTGCTGGCTGACCTCGGTCACACCGTGGTGCACACGTGGAACGGTCACCCAGCCGCGACCGGAAGCCTGGCGCTGGCTGAGCCGGCGCATCCGTCACTACGCGCTGCGGTCTCGCGCTACCTCGCGGGCTGCCCCCGTCATCGCACGACGTTGTGCCGGTGCGGCTGGTACGGCGAGGGCAACCGCCGCGTCATCGATGTCCGCGCCGTGCGCCACCAACTCCAATCAGCCTCTGCTGCAGGAGGTGTGCATGAGTGAGCCGCGAGGGATGGAGGGGGAGACGGTGACCGGCGTGAACGCGATGTCGTTGTCCGACAGGTTCGGTGTCGGGCCCGGGCGCCACCGCCGCCACGCCGTGGATCTGCTGGAGGCGCTGCCGGCGATCGACGCCGGTGTGCGCGCCGGGCGCACCGCAGGTGATGTCGCGGTGTTCGGGGTGTGCGGGGAAGGGGTCACGTTGGCGCGGAAGTGGGGCCGGTTCGAGTACGGCAACCCGCAACTGAACTCGCGGCGCTGTGAGCGGTGTGGGTGGATCGTGGCCCTGCACCACCACAGCATCGAGCAAGAGATCGACTACTACCGCGCCGATCCCACCGACCGCGCATTGATCAGCAGCGGCGGGCACGACCCCGAGCTGTTGCCCAATGTCCTTCGGGCGGTTCTGGCTGGGCATCAAGGCGAGGTCCTGGACCGACCGGAGGCTGGGTTGGTCTCCGATCTGCTGGCCCACATCTGTCGGCATCGCCCCATCGGGGTCATCTGCGCCGGGTGCTGGGACGGTGGCGTCGAAGAGGCGCACGGCCCGGGGGCGACGGTGTGCCCGCAGTCGGTCGTGGCGTGCTGGTCGTGCACCTTCGTCGCTGGTGCGTGGGCTGGAGAGCACGAAGACACGATCGGGTCCGCGGAGTGCGTGGTCGCTGCGCCGTGCTCGGTGCTCACCGCGGTCGCAACCCACCACCACATCCCTATTACTGCAGGAGGATTCGATGAGCGACGTTGAAATCAAGACCGCAACGGACGTCGACGGCGACATCACGACGAGCGGTGTGGTTGGTGTGCTGGCGTTCATCGCCCACCGGCGCCGGCAGGCCCGCTGCAGCTGCGGGTGGCGTGGCCCAGTGCGCTGGCTGTTGCCGCGTACGTCCGCGGTGGATGCCCTGACCCACGCCGGGAACCGCGGGTGCACCCCGGCGGTGCCGCTGGTGACGCGCGTCGCCCCCGGCGGCCTCACCGAGGGTGTCGCGGGCGAAGGAGTGCGCTGATGGGTGCGCGGAGCAAGATCGAATGGACCGATTCGACGTGGCCGGTGGTCACCGGATGCACCCCAATTTCCAGCGGGTGTGACCACTGCTACGCCGCCACCCACGCCCACCGGTTCACCGGTACCAAGGCGTGGCCTAACGGATTTGACGTCACCCTGTGGCCCGATCGGCTTGACCAGCCGATGCGCTGGCGTGCGCCGCGCAAGGTGTTCGTCTGCTCCACCGGGGACCTGTTCCACGACAAGGTGCCCGACGAGTACATCGCCGAGGTGTTCGCGGTGATGCAAAGCTGCGCCACCCACACGTTCCAAGTGCTGACCAAGCGTCACGCCAGGATGCGGTCCCTGCTCAGGAGCCAGAAGTTCTGGTCGGCGGTCACCCTGATCGGTGAGGACGTGATGGCCCAACGGCCCTCGCGTGCGCAGTTCTGGCCCAATCACGGCCAGCAGCAGGGGTTTCTGCCGAACGTGTGGCTCGGTGTCAGCGTCGAGAATCAGTACTGGGCCAACCGTCGGATCCCGGCGCTGCTGGACACCCCCGCCGCCATCCGCTACCTGTCGATGGAGCCATTGCTCGAACACGTCGACCTACGCGAGGCGTTCCGCAACTGGGCACCGCCGCAGGATCATCCGGCCTGGGATGGCAGCCGTCTTCGGGTGCGCGAAGTGCTGCACTGGGTCATCGCGGGCGGCGAGTCCGGACCGAACGCGCGGCCCATGCATCCGGACTGGGCCCGAGCGGTGCGCGATCAGTGCGTGCAGGCCGAGGTCGCGTTCCACTTCAAGCAGTACGGCGAGTACCGGCCGGTCCCGGTCGTCGATGACGACAGCTTCGCCTTGGGCCGGGCCTACGACCATCCCGCCGGCGGGCGGATGTCGCCGGCGGTGCGGGTCCCCGCACCGGGCGCATCCGGGATGCGCGGGGCGCAGACGCGGCTGCTGAAACCCGGGGAGCGGACCACCAACACGGTGCTGCTGGACCGCGACACCATCGCGGTGCGGGTCGGCAAGCGCCGCGCCGGCCGCGACCTGGACGGGCGGACCTGGGACCAATACCCGCCCGCAGCGACGGAAACGGCCCCGCGCGCCGGTACTAGCCCAGTAGGAGCCATCGCAGCCAGCCAGGGAGGACCGTCATGACAACCGACACCATCACCAACGTCGAGCGCAGCGTTCAGGGGCTGTACTACCAGGCCGAGCCGATGACACCGGTGGCCATGACGGTCGGGCAGCGGGTCCGGCTCGACGCCGAACGGCAGTGGTGGTCGGTGCGCGGGGCAGCCGGAGAGGTCGTGGTGGTTCTTACCCGGCAGGCGCCGTTTCGGCGCCGCGGCGCCTTGGAGTACACCGTGATCGATTGGCGGTCAGGGGTACGCGGCCCGATCAACGTCATCGGGCAGGGCTGGGGTGTCGACACCGACGAGCAGTGCCAGGAGCTGGCCGAGCTGGTCAGGGACGAGAGATGGCTTGTGTCGATGCGCAATTGGCGTCCGATCGATGTGACTGACGTGAGGTGAGGCGGCGATGGCGGCGAAACGCGACACCTCAACGATGACGGCCAGCGAGCTGCTGGGCCGTCTTCGGCGCCATTACATCGAACCGTCTCGGCGGCTCCCCGGCGGCATCTTCGTTCCCGAGGTCGGGATGAACGGCGGCTACGGTGCTGGGCGACGCTGCGACGCCATCTACGTCGGGTTCACCACCACCAGCGGCCGCCAGCTGATCGGTCACGAGATCAAGGTGTCGCGCTCGGACTGGGTGGCCGAGCTGGGCCGCAAGAACGGCAAGGCTGACGCGTGGGCCGATCAATGCCACCAGTGGTGGCTGGTGGTCTCCGATCCGGACATCGTGCGCCCCGGGGAACTGCCCGACGGGTGGGGCTTGATGTCGCCTGGGCGGTCGGTGACCCGGATGGCCATTCATCAGCCAGCCGCGGCCAAGACCGACCACCACCCGGACTGGGATGCGGTGCGGTCGGTGTTCGCCCGCTACGACACCCTGCGCGCGGAGGCGGTGGACGCCGAGCAGAAGGCTGTGCGGGTCATCGAGCAGCAGAAGGCGCGCGAGGAAGCCGATGCACGGGTGGCGCGGCGCATCGCCGAGCTGCCGGATGTCAGTGAGTTGGAGCGGCAGCTGCAGCTGGTGCACGAGGCGCTGGGGGCGCCCATTGACTGGAAGTCAGGGGACCGGCCGCCGCGCCCCGGGGCGGTCGGGCTGCAGGCGTTGCGTGAGATCGCCGCTCTGGTGGCCGCGCACGGAAGCGTGGCCCGCGTGGCGCACCGCATTACCGAGGGGTTTGCCAACCCGGTCGCGTCGGCGCAGAAGGCCGTCGACGACCTTGCTGGCGCTCTGGCCGCGGTCCACTCCGCCGGAAAGCAGGCATCGGAAAACGATTGCAGCGCAGCACCTGTCAGAGCGTCGGCATAGGAGGTCAGGGTCGTGAACACAGAAGTGGCGAGTGCGCGGCGATGCCGCGAGGTCGCAGTGGCCATGGACGACGGCGTGAGCCTTTCGGTGCGCGACATCGGTCGCCGCGACGCCGAGCACACCGTGGTGTTCGTGCACGGACTGTGCTTGTCGCAGGTGTGCTGGGCACGCCAGATCGACGCGTTGGTGGATCGCTTCGGCGCCGCGGTGCGGGTCATCAGCTATGACCATCGTGGGCACGGTCGGTCTGGTCAGGCGCCGATGTGCACCTATCGCATTGAGCGGCTGGCGGAGGACCTCGCGCAGGTGATGGCGGTGATGCAGGTCAATGGGCCGGTGACGCTGGTAGGGCATTCGATGGGCGGGATGACCTCGCTGGCCTACCTTGGATTGGCGGCATATCGCCGACCGGTCGAACCGGCGGGGCTGGTGCTGCTGGCGACCGCGGCCGGCAAGCTGCGGCAACGGGGCATGGGGCGACTGCTGGGGACACCGGCGACCACGGCGCTGTTCGGCGTCGTCGACCGGGCTCCGGAGCAGGCGGTCAGAGCACTGACCGGTCCGCTGTGCGCGACCCTTGGACGGTGGCGGCGCGACGCAGCGTCGGCGGTGACGGTCGCCGCGGTCGCAGCTGACGCGCTCGCGGCGGTGTCGGTGGCCACCGCGGTGGGTTTCCTGCCGGCGTTGCGGGACTACGACCAGTACCCCACGCTGGCCACGATCCGGGCCCGCACCGTGGTGGTCTCCGGCGGAGCTGATCCCATGACCCCGGCCATCCACGCCCGAGACCTGGCCGCGGGCATCCCCGGCGCTGAGCATGTGCACGTGCCGGGCGCCGGGCACATGCTGCCCCAGGAGGCGGCTGCCGTTGTGCACCAAGCCATCCGGCGCGTCATCGGAATCGACGCCGCGATGCGCCCTGATGTCGAGACCATCGCCGTCGAGCCCGGGCAGGTGCTGGCGGGGGTGGCGTCATGACCGTCTACGTCGACGATGCGCGGATCCCGGCACGCGTGGGCCGCTTGAGCAGCACCTGGTCGCACCTGTTCGCCGACACCCAAGACGAGCTGCACGCATTCGCATCCCGGCTGGGACTTCGGCGCAGCTGGTTTCAGGACCCCGCCAAGACCGGGAAGCCGTTCAAGGCCAAGCCGGGCAGTCGGGCCGCGCAGAACTGGCACTACGACGTGACCGAAGGCAAACGGCGGCAGGCGGTGGCCCTCGGCGCGGTCGAGGTGACCAGTCGTGAGGCTCTCGCCATCATCGACGCCCGCCACCGTGCCGCAATGGAATCCGCTCCAGCGCAGGGAGAGTCCGCATGAACGATGGTGATGCTGCGTTCGAGGCGTGGCGCGATGGTCTACTCTCCCCGCGCGCCATCACCGCCGCACTGGACATCCGCGCGCTCTACGGTCCCGAGGTGGACCGCGCGTGCGGAGTGGAAGAGCCCGCGGTCGACCAGTGGGAAGCAGCGCAGCTATATCCGAGTTGGGAGCAGGTCGAGGCGCTGGCGCGGCTGACCGGGTTCGGGGTGCACTTCTTCACCCGCGCCTACGACGGCGAGATCGCCGGCGGATTCCTGTGCCAGCGCAGCGGGCGTGGCCGCGGCTGCCACCCCCTGTCGAAGGTGCGCGGGCCGCGCGAGTTCCCCCGAGAGGTGGTCGCGGCGACTCCGGGGACACGCTGGCACGTCACCGCCCTGAGTGACCAGCCATGACGGCACGGCCCCACGCTGGGCGTCGGTAGCTCTGACTACGCGGGCCACCCGCTGCCCGGGCGCGCCACCCCACGTGCGGAAACCGCAACTCTGCTGCGAGACAACTCAGATCCAGGATTGAGGAACCCCATGTCGTCGTTCGATTCCCTGTTCACCGATGGGCAAGCCAGCCCCGTGCTCATGGTGGCGCTCGGCGCAGTAGCGGTGCTCGTCGCGCTGTCGCTGCTGCGGCTGCTGCGCCGGATCCGCCGCATGATCTGGACTGCGGCAGTATTGGCCGCGGCCGGCAGCGCGGGCGCCGGCGGCGGCTGGGCCGTCCTGGACGGACTCACCACATGGCACTGACAGTACGAGGGGACAGCGATGAGCGGGGCAGGGCCCAGCGGACGACATAGCAGCGACGAACGCTTTCTCCGCCAGCTACGAGAGGTCAGAGTGCTCGTCCGTGAACTCGCCGACGACGCGACCTACCGCGGCCGGCGCGCACGCTTTGACACGCTGACTGGCACCATCGACGGCCTGGCCGCAGCGGCCGAAGACAGTCAACAGGGCTCGCCCGCCCGGCCGGCGATGCAGCTCGTGCTGATCGACGACTTCGGTCAAACCCACCGGGTGGACTTCGGCGCTCACGACTACGTGACGCTGCTCGACTGAAGCCCTTCAGCGAATCGCCCTGGGCCGGGCCTTGAGAAAGGGACGTGCCAGCGGGCCTGGTCACGGCGTATCCGAGATACTCGGTCTGCCTGATGCCGCCTCGGCCTAAGCAGTCGGGGGACATGTCGTCGGCACTGGTCAGAGGGCTGTCGGCATCAAATTCTGATCGACGGCGACGGAAACCGCGTCGCACGCCGGTACTTCCTGGGTGTACCTGCCAAAGACACCCGAAGGAGGCGCGCGGTGTGCCGATCGACGAAGCATGGTGGCCGGCGCTGCCCAGGCTGCGGAAGCTACGGTGCCGCGGCCAAAGCCAACGGCAATCGCCGCCTGGGCCGGCTGGCCCGCAAAAAGGTGGTCGACCACCTGACCGAGCAAGGCCTGGTGGCCACCGCGAAGGCCATCCTGGCTGCGCCACCCAGCGTGCTGCCGGAGTTCATGAAGGCGATGGGGATCGAGGAGTCCGTGCTCGGGGACACCCCGCTGCCCAGCACCCACGCCAACCCGCCGTCGGCCGGCCTGCTGATCGCCGCGGCGAAAGCCGAGCAGGCCGCACTGGCCGGGCCCCAGATCTCCCCGCAGGAACAGGCCCTGGAAGATGCGCAGGAGGCGCTGGCCGCGGCCGAGAAGGCCGCCGATGACGCACGCAAGGCCGTGCAGCGCGCCCAGGCCCGCAAGCGCAAGCTCGTCAAGGAGATGGGTTCGGCTGGCGGTGACGAGCTGTCCGCCGAGCAGCTCGCCGAGCTGGCAGCAGCCGGCGAGGAGATTGATGCGGCCAAGGCGGCCTACGAGCAGGCCAAGCTCGCCATCCCGGCCGCCGCCGACGATGTGGTGGCCGCCAACTACGGGGTCGCCACCACGCTGCCCGACGAGGAACGCGACGCCTACTGCGCCAACCTGAGTCCAGAGGATGTCGAGGCGCTGGCCCGGTCGCTGAACCGGTCGGTGGCCGCCGAGGCGGCCGGGGCGCTCGACGCTGGGCCGCAGCCCTCGCTGATCGCCGGCGCGGTGCGTGACACCTCGGTGTACTCCCCGGGCACGTTCCTCATGGAGACCGGCTCCGGGGCTGTCGAGGTCGAAGGGCGGCTGCTCGACGGTGGCACCGCGATCCACCGCCGCGGATCGGGGGACTTCCTGATCCTGCAGAAGCGCGACGGGGTGTACCACGGTGTCGCCGCGGCCGGCGGCAAGTCCGCCGCACTGAACAAGGCCAACCGCATCCCGATGCTCAACGAGCTGCCGGCGCTGCACGAGGGGGCCAGCGACACCGAAGCCCAGGCCCACCACATCAAGTCCCAGGTGCTGATGCAGCTGGCAGGCCAAGCAGCAGAACATCATTGGAACACCGAACAGCATCAGGGATTCCTCGACGACAAGATGGGCGAGGCCCGCGACAAGCTCGTCGACGCCGTGGGCGCCGGCCCGGTCCGCGCAGACATCTACGACGCGACCAAGCGGCACAAGAAGCTGGTGCGCGAGAAGGCAGCCGTGGCCGCGGGCGAGGCGGCGCGCGCCGAGGCCCTGGCCGCCGGCAAGGGTGCTGCTGCCGCGGCCGAGGCCTACGCGGCCGCCCATCGCCGCGCGCTGGGCACACCCACCCGCGGCGGCGGGGTCATCCCGCACTTCGATCACAAGATCCCGCCGGACAGTCTCGGCGAAGACAAGCACAAGTCGTTGTGGCGCAGCGGTATCCGCGCGTGGGGCAAGGAAACAGCCGACGACTACGCGGTGATCGCTCAGCGCGCCGGCAACCTCAAGGCGTGGGGGTTCTCCGCCAGCGGGCCGGGCGTGAAGACATCGAGTATCAGCGAGCTGACATCGGCGAACTCCGCGTTCGTGCAGAAGTCCCTCGACGCCAAGGAGCGCTCAGCGCTGACCACCTACACCGGGGGCAGCTACACCGCGATCAATGCGGCCATCTGCGGGCGCGACGGCGCCAAGCCGTCGGGGTCGATCAAGACGGTGGTCTCGGGTATCGAGTCGGCGTTCGACAAGTTCCGCGAGCACAACCCGAACATGAACCCGATGACGGTGGTGCGCGGCACCAAGGTCCCCAGTGGGTGGAAGGGGACACCGGCGGAGTACATCGACGCGGTGTTCAGCGTCGGTGCGCGCATGGAGGTCGGGAAGGTGACCAGTACGACGACCAAGCAGTCCACGGCGTCGGCGTTCGCCGGGCATCCGCCGTACTACATGGTGGTGCGCACCAGAGAAGGGCTGCCGGTCAAGAGCATCTCGAACTTCTCCGGGGAGGACGAGGTGATCCTGCCGATGGGGTCACACCTGCGGTGCGTGCACGTCGAGCACAACGGCATCGCCGGAAAGCCGACGGTGTACCTGGTTGGTGAGGACCTGGTGGCCGAGGCTGAAGACACCCATGCCGGCGGTGGTTGGAAGAAGGCAAGCTGAATGATGGCGGCGTTAGCAGCAGCATCTGGCGTGAGCTGGGGCAATAGCATGTCCCCCAGGTGCTGGCGGGCGGGGGTTCACGGGAAGGGACGGACATGGCGGCGTTGACCAGAGCGCAGATCGACGAGATCCAGCAGCGACTGGATGAGGGGATGACTCCGGAGGCGGTTGCCGATTCGATCGGGCGGCTGGCCGATCTCGACGAACTCGAGGTCGTGGTGATCAGGTCGACGGCCTATGACCTGCTCAATGGCGAGCCGGTGCGCGCCTCCGACGACTAGCAGCGTCACGTCGGGCAAGGGGAGGACGTGTCGTCGTCGCTGATCAGAAGGCGTGGGGTGATCGGCTGACCCGCCAGAAGCCCGGATCGAGGCGGTGGGCGATCGTGGCGAGGTCCTCGACGAAGGAGTCGGCGGCGGGCCCTTCCACTCGGATCGTCAGGTAGTCGTTGCCTCCGCGGATGGAGGTGGTGGCGGCGTCCGGTGCCGGCGTCCACGCCGCGGCGGTCAGGGCGTTGATTCGGGCCAGCTCGTCATCGGTCTCGGGGTCACCGGTTGCGACCGAGAGGTAGCGCACCCCGTGGGTCAGGTCCTCGGCTTCGGCGAGCAGTGAGGCCACCGCCAGCTGTTCGAGGAGGCCGGCGCCCTCGCCGGCAGGAGCGGCGCCGTCGCTGTCGGAGGTCGGTGCGCTGCGCGGGTCGTCGGTCATCGGGGATCTCCCTCCGGAGTCGGCACGGCGTTAGCTCGATCCTGCCTGCTGACACCGCGGCGGTGGGCGCGCCGCGCCGGATGACACATGCACTTCCCGCCATGTCGGCTGCGGACTATTGAGAAGTGCCGAAACAGGCTTACTAGCAGCTCCGACAAGCCCGTATGAGTACTTATGACACCGATCGAGGCGAATCAAAACTTACCAAGGGTGGTGAACTTTCCGAATGTGGGTTAGTCTGGCCATGCCAAAGACACCTTCACCGGAAGGGAAACCATGATCTCTCGTATTCCCCGAGCGATGGCAGGGGCCATCTGATGTGCCGCTCGCTCAAGAACGGTCAGCGTCGCCGCTGCCCCAGTTGCACAAGCTATCCCGCCGCGGCCCGAGCCAACGGCAACCGACGGCAGGGCCGCCTGGCCCGCCGTAAGGTCGTCGATCACCTCGAACGCCTCGGCCTCGTCGAGACCGCCGCCGCAGTCCTCGCAGCGCCGCCGAGCGTCCTAGCCACCTTCATGGCCGCCACCGACATCGACCCGGCCATCCTGGGCGAGGTTCCCATGCCGGGCACCGGACCCAACGGCGCTGATGTCACCGCGCTGGTCGAAAAAGCCACCTCCGAACGTGCACAACAGAAACGACGGATTGTCGTCGCCGTTGGTGCCGCACCCGCGGTTTCCAGCGCTGCGCCGCAGCAGCGTCCCGTGCCGGCCGCCGCGACCACAGCGCCGCCGGTGCATGCCGGCGCCGCTGCCCGACTGGCTTCCGCACTAGCGGCGCGCGGCCGTGCCGGCCGAGATGGTTCGCCCGCGCCCGCGGCGAACGTGCCGAACTGCAAGACCAACATCGCGGTGATCATGGAATGGGAAGACCGCGCTGAGGAGGTCTTTGCTGCCGGAGCGTCCAAAGCGCAATGCCGGATCGCCTGCGCCGAAGCCGAGATGCTGTGCAAGGGCTGCCCGCTGATGGAAAGCTGCGCCCAGGAAGCCAGGACCACCCACTACACCGGCGTTGCCGGGGGCCGCATTTTCGTCAACGGTCGGCACCGGTTAACCCCCTCCGCCCCGGCTAGGATCGTCGCATAACTGCACTCCAGAGGGGTGTATGTTCCGCTGCGGTGAGAAGGCTTGGTGAGCAATGACGGCAGGTGTCGGACTGAAACCCCTCGACGTGTTCACACTGGGACTGAGGTACCTGCGCAACAGTCAGACCGATGAGGCGCGCGAAGCGTTCCGCCAAGCCGCCGAGCGCGACCCCGGGATGTGCGACGCGTGGCTGGGGATGCTGGCCACCGGATCCACGTCGGCCGACATCACCGCCGGCGCCTACCGATCGGTGTCGAACCTCGGGGTCGCGCTCAAGACCGCCGGCATGACTGTCGCCGACCTCAGCGTCCACACGTCGATGACCTTGGGATCGTTCGGGCTGCGGATGCCCACCCACACGCGGCTGCACGTCGCCGTGGCCTACGCGGTCGCGCTGGCCGAGGCGCGGCCACCACAGCTGGCCAAGGCCGAAGAGATCATCACGCGGGAAAGCCGCCTGCCGAACATGTCCGCGCTGGATCTGGACCTGCTCGACTACGTGCGCCTGGGGCTGCTAGGCCTGGCGCGGCGCTGGCCGGATGTGCTCAGCTTCGAAGGCAAGCAGCAGTGGCGCTCCCAGGAGAGCAACCCGGAGTTCGTGAAGTACCTCAACGCCGGCATGTTGGTGTGGAAAGTGTGGGCGCTGGTCGGCACCGGGAACCCCGCCGAAGCTCAGCGCTACGCCGAAACTGGGCTGTCCACAGCGGGACTGCCCAACGACGTCCACGCCAAGCTGCGGCTCGGCCGCGGCTACGCCATGCGGGCCCAAGGCCAGCGCGACGAGGCGATGGCGGCGTTCAAGGAACTTCAGGCCTGGATCAACAGCCCGGAGGTGCAGGAAGCGATCGAGGACCCGGAAAAGGTCATCGAGATTGTCACGGCGTCATCCTTGGCGACCCGCAGCGATGTCTGGGATCCCGAGTCGGGCAGCTCGGCGGCCTCATTGGAGATCGAGGCCCGCGAGCAGCGCCGCGACGGTGTGCGTGCGGAAGCAATGGCGCTGCTGGACAAACAGATCGGCATGCACGGGGTCAAGGAACAAATCCGCCGGCTGGAAGCCAAAGCGATGATGGACCAGAAGCGTGCCGAGATGGGCATCGCCAAAAAGGACGTCGGCGCGGCCTACATCTTCACCGGCCCTCCCGGTACCGGTAAAACCACGATGGCGCGCATCCTGGCTCAGCTGCTGTTCGGGCTCGGTGTCATCGCCCGCCCCGAAGTGATCGAGGCCTCGCGGCCCCAGCTGGTGGACCAGTACCTCGGGAAGACCGCGCAGAAGACCAACGCCGTCATCGACAAGGCCCTCGGTGGGCTGCTGTTCATCGACGAGGCGTACTCGCTGTACCAGAAGGGCTACTCCGACGGCGACGCCTACGGTCAGGAGGCCGTCGACACGCTGCTGGCCCGGCTGGAGAACGAGCGCAAGACCGAGGACCCGAACAAGAAGCTGGTGACCGTCATCGCCGGCTACGAGGCCGACATCAGCCGATTTCTGACCATGAACGAGGGACTGGCGTCGCGGTTCACTACCCGCATCCACTTCGACTCCTACACCCCCGAAGACCTGGTGAAGATCGCCGACCTGATGGCCAGCACCGAATCGGCGCTGTACTCGTCGCAGGCGCAGGACCTGATGCTGGCCAACCTGCAGCGGCTGGCGGCGATGCAGGTCGACGACGTGGACTCCGGCGGCAACCCCCGCCGGGTGTCGGGCATCGACAAGGCCGGCAATGCCCGCTTCGTGCGCAATGTCACCGAAAAGGCTACCGAGATCAGGGATTTCCGGCTCTCATCGAGCACAGAGATCGATCTGTCGGTCAAGGAAGTGCTCGTCACGATCGAGGCCGAGGACGTGGCCTCGGCGTTCCGTGAAGTCTGCTCGGTGCAAGGAGTTCCGTTCCATGAATAGTCGGGAGGATCGTCGTGGCTGAACTGGAGGGCCCCGAACAGCGGCGCCGCCGCGGGTTCCGGCTCACGGCGAAGTACCAGGTCAGCGGCTGGCGATTCCTGTATCGGCGGCTGCAGCACGCCCTGGTGCGCCGCGACACCCGCATGATCGACGACCCGCAGCGTGCGCAGGCATCGCCGCTCGTGCTCGGTGTCGCCCTGGGCGTCGTGGTGTGCATCGGCGCGGTGGTGTGGGGGCTGTTCTCCCCGGCCGGCCAGGTCAAGGACGCCAAGATCGTCGCCAACAAGGACACCGGCGCGCTTTACGTGCGGGTCGGGGACCGCCTGGATCCGGTCACCAACCTGACTTCCGCTCGGCTGATCGTCGGGCAACCCGACAATCCGGTACGTGCCAGTGCCGCCGAAATCGACAAGTACCCGAAGGGATCGCTGGTCGGTATCACCGGTGCCCCCAACGACATTCGCGACACACAGGACCCGTGGTCGGTGTGGACGGTGTGCGATACGACGATGACCGGCGCGGCGGTGCCCCTGGATCCGGTGTCCGGGCTGCCCACCACCGCGCGGTCCCCGGTCACGACGACCGCCATTGGCGGGCCGCTGACCAAGGGCGCCGATACCGCCACTATGGGCGGTAACCAGGCCCGGCTGGTGGGCTACGACAACCGCACCTGGCTGATCTACTCGC
The DNA here is from genome assembly GCF_003347205.1 of Mycolicibacterium moriokaense. GTDB lineage: Bacteria > Actinomycetota > Actinomycetes > Mycobacteriales > Mycobacteriaceae > Mycobacterium > Mycobacterium moriokaense_B. The sequence continues at coordinate 89,443 of NZ_QQBJ01000022.1, read as the reverse complement.
GGCCCGACGGCGTGGTCGTCCGCTCGACGGTGGACATCACCGACCCCATCGTGGCCGACGCGCTGGGTCTGCGCGCCGAAGATCTCGTGCTGCCGATCTCGCAGGGACTATTCAACGCCATCCCCGCCGAGCCGCCGCTGATCGCGCCGGCGATCCCGGGAGTGGGCGAGCGGCCAGCGTTCGCGGGGGACAAGCCGCTGACCGTGGGCACGATCCTGAGCGCACGGGATCTGGGTGGGCAGAAGACCTACTACGCCACGCTCACCGATGGCGTGCAGGAGGTCAGCCTGACCGCGGCGACCATGATTCGGGCCGCCAACCCTCAGGTCAGCACCGAGCCCATCGAGGTGGGTCCCGACGACCTGGCGGCGTTTCCGAAGTCCACGCAACTGGCGGTGTCCTTCTACCCCAAGGACACCGTGACCCTCGTCGACGCCGACAACGAGCCGGTGACCTGCTGGTCGTGGTCGCACTACGGGGATGAGCCCACCTCGCGTACCGAGGTGATCACCGGGCGGACCCTGCCGTTGGCCCCCGAGCAGGTCAAGGCGCTGGTCCCGATGGTGTCGGCCCCGACCTCGGAAGGCATGACCGCCGATCAGGTGTACATGCCGTCCACGACCGGTCGATTCGTTCAGGTCACCAGCGCGGCAACCGATTCCCGACTGCGTGAGTCGTACTTCTGGGTCGCCGACAACGGGGTGCGGTTCGGCCTGGACACCTCCGATCAGCAATCCGGAGACGTCACCCTGACCGCGCTGAAATTGCACTACCCGGTGCCGGCGCCGTGGGTGGTGATCTCGCTGTTCGCTGCGGGGCCCACGCTGTCACAGAAGGATGCGCTCATCCGTCACGACGGCGTTCCCCCCAACCCCACTGTCGCCGGCCTGGACGTCAAAGGAGCGAACTAGTGCGTACCAGCTTCAATCGACCATTCACACCGGTTGCGCCGCCGCGCATCTCGCGTGACGAGATCAATGTCCCTGCGCCCAAGGAGATCGAAGAGGGCGAGCCGGTATCTAAGCTGCGCACCATCGGTGTGCCGCTGCTGATGGTGGTGGTGCTGGCCGGCATGGTCGCGATGATGATGCGCACGGGGCGGTTCAACCCGATGTTCCTGATGTTCCCGCTGATCATGCTCATGGGCATGGGCACGATGATGTTCGGCCAGAGCGGCGGCGGCGGCACCTCGCGCGCGCAGCTGCTGTCGGACCGCAAGGCCCAGACGCGCGGGCTGGGTGTGACACGGGAGAAGGTGTTCGACCGCGGCCTGAGCATGCACGAAGGCCTGCAACATGCCTTCCCCGATCCGGTGATGCTGCCCAGCCTCATTGGCACAGAACGCATGTGGGAGGTAACACCCACCAACGACGGATTCACCGCCCTGCGTTACGGCCTCGGTGAGGTCGAGCTAGCTGCACGCATTGTCGCCCCCGAGGCGCCCCCCGGCGAGTTCCTGGAGCCGGTCGGATGGGTGCAGACCGTCCGGTTCCTGCGCCACCACTCCACGGTGTCGTCGATGCCCCTGGCTCTGGCGACAGCACGATTCCCGATCATCGGATTCTCCGGCGACCGAGAGGTCTCGCTGGGAATGCTGCGAGCGATGCTGCTGCATGCCGCAATCACCCACGGACCCGACAACCTGGCGATGATCGTGCTCACCGACGAACCCGACGGACCGCAGTGGTCCTGGATGAAGTGGCTGCCCCACACCCAGCACCCCTCCAAGCTCGACCGCCTCGGCAGTGCACGAATGATGTACTCGGACTGGTCGACACTGACCGCAGACGTCGGCGGCGAGGACGAGGACGACCCCGCCAAGATCATCGACTTCATGATGAACTTCGACCCGCACGTCGAATTCACCAACGACAAATACCGGCACGTTCTCGTGGTGGTGGACTCCGCTGTCACCGACAAGCTCATCGACTCGGTGATCGAGCCGCGCGCCGGCGTGACATGGCTGATGGTCAACCCGCCCGAGGACGCGTTGACGTCACGGGAAGGGATCGTGTTGCGCTGCGACGCCGACCGCACGGTGTGGCGCACCGAGGCCGACAAGCCCCTGGCCGAGCCCACCAAAGTAGCTGTGGCCGACCAGATCTCGCTGACCGATGCACGTACCATGGCGCGCCAGCTCGCAAAGTACGAGGTGGCATCGCTGACCAGCCTGGGACGTCAGGCCAAGCAGTCCGAGCGCGGCCGCGACTGGGGCACGCTGATGCGTGTCCGCGATCCCGGCGCGCTTGATGCGATGGACACCTGGAGCGCGATCAGCCGCTACGGCGACAAGCGACGCCTGCGGATCCCCATCGGCTTCCTCTCCAATGGCGATCGCCTGGACCTCGACCTCAAACAGGCCGCCGACGGTGGCACCGGCCCGCACGGGCAGCTGCTAGGGACGACCGGCTCGGGTAAGTCGGAGTTCCTGCGCAACCTGGTGATCAACGGGTGCGTCTCGCACTCCCCGGACATGCTCAACATGCTGCTCGTCGACTTCAAGGGCGGCCCGACGTTCCTGGGCATGGGCGATCTGCCGCATGTCAGCGCGGTCATCACCAACATGGAGCAAGAAGCCCACCTGGTCACCCGCATGAGCGAAATGATCATGGGCGAGATCGAACGCCGGTTCCAGGTCCTGCGTAACGCCGACGAGCTGAGTAACCGCTACGACGTCAAGGACATTCGCGACTACGAGCAGCTGCGCGAACGCGGTGTGGACCTGCCGCCGCTGCCGTCGCTGTTCGTCATCATCGACGAGTTCGCCGAGCTGCTCGCCGAGTACCCCGAATACGGTGACCTGTTCAAGCGCATCGGCCGGGTGGGCCGGTCGCTGGGTATCTATCTGCTGTTCGCGTCGCAAAACCTCGACATCTCCGGCCGTACGAGCGGCCTGGAATCCAACATCGGCTACAAGATCGGTTTGAAGACCCAGACCGCCCAGGAATCGCGGGCCCTGCTCGACAGCTCCGATGCCGCCTACCGCCTGCCGGGCACCCCCGGGCACGGCATTCTGCTGGGCAGCGCCGGTGATCGTGCCGGTGAACTAACCCAGTTCTACGCCGGGTTCACCGGCGCCGCTTACTTCCCGCCGGCCTCCGAAGTGATCGTCGAACGCGCCCAAACACGCTCCGAAGACGGGGGATTCGTCGGCCCGCAGGCTTTCACCGCGATCGAAGCTCCGCTGCCCAAGGACCCGGCCAACGCTGCCGAGGTGGTCAGCGAGCCCGAGCGCACCGAAGAGGAACTCGAGAACGCCCCGACGATCTTCACCACCGTCGTCGAGCGGCTCCGCGCGGCCGACGCCGCGCCGGCCTACCGGATGTGGCTGCCGCCGCTGGAGGTCAAGACCCTCGATCAGGTCGACCCGGACCTGCAGCACTGGGCGGTGCCGGCCAACACCGCGCTGCCCAAGCTGAACGTGCCGATGGGCCTGTTCGACGACCCAGCCAAGCACTCGCAGCCACTGTGGACCTTGGACACCACCGACCAGAACATCCTCATCATCGGTGGCGCACAGTCCGGCAAGTCCACGGCCATCAAGACGCTGGCCTGCTCGCTGGCCCTGCACAACACCCCCGAGCAGGTACAGATGTACCTCGTCGACTACGCCGGCGGCGGCCTGGGCCCGCTGGCCGATCTGCCCCATGTGGGCGGCGTGGCCAGCCGGTCCGATCCCGATGCCATCAACCGCATGATCGCCCAGGTGCGGACCTTGATCAGCGACCGCGAGCGGATCTTCCGCGACCACAAGATCGGCACGATGGCCGACTACCGCAAGCTGCGCACCAACCCCGACTACCCGCTGTTGCGGGAGGACCGCTACGGCGACGTCTACATCATGATCGACGGGTGGGACGCGGCTGTGGCCGAAGGGCAGGTTCTGCAGTTCCGCGGCAGCGAGATCGAGTCGCTGATCGTAGGTGCCCTCAACTACGGCGTTCACCTGGTCCTGTCGACGGCACGCGTGGTGGAGATGCGCGGTATCGAACCCCATATGAAGGGAATCGTCGAGCTGCACTCCGATACGGAGTTCTCGCGGATTAGCAACGCTCTGTCGAAGAAGCGGCGCAAGGAACCCGGCCACGTCATGGTCGCCGGCTCCGAGCTGTACGGGTTGGTGGCGCTGCCGCGAATCGACGGGATCGACGAGCGCACCACCGTCACCGAGGGCATGACCGCGCTGGTCCGCCAGATCGCGGAGCAGTTCGCCACCAGCTCGGCCGAACGTTTGCGCACCCTGCCGACGTCGTTGACCCACGAGCAACTCGCGGCCATGGTCATCGAGGCAGACCAGAAGTCGATCGACCAGAACAATGGACGGTGGGATCCGCGCCGTAATCTGCGCATCGCCTTCGGTATCCAGGAAGAACGGCTCACCCCGGCCTACGCCGAGATGTGGCGCGAGCCGCACCTGCTGATCGTCGGCAGCGCCAAGTCCGGCAAGAGTGAACTGATCGGCTCGTTCTACGACAGCCTCACCCGCCGGTTCCCCGGCGGGGTGGACGAGGCCGCAGTGATCTTCATCGACCCGCGCCGGCGCCACCTGGGCAAGATCCGCGATAACAATTTGTTCGCTTACGTCACCAACGAAGACGAACTGATCGCCGCGGTCTCCAAGCTCTGGGAGCGCTACGACATCTCAGGGCGTGAGCTGCCGCCGAACATCGACGCCGAGACAAGGGCCGCCCGGTCATGGTGGAGCGGGCCGGAGATCTTCGTGATCGCCGACGACTACCACCTGTTCGCCAACACCCGCAACCTCGCCGAAGCGCCGAAGATCTTCAAGATGCTGCCCCAGGTGGAGAACGAGCCGCTGGCTCAGGGCTGGCACTTCGTACTGGCGCGCGCGGCCGAAGAGTTCTTCATGGGCGTCAACCGTGACCCCATCTTGAAGCGACTCATCAACGACGCCGCCCCGACCGTGATGCTCTCCGGCCAGAAGTTCGACGGTCAGATCGGCGAACACAAGTTCGAGAATTTCGGCATCCCCGGCCGCGCCCGCTACCTGGAGACCGCCTTAGCGCGCAAGGGCCGCATCCAAAGCGCCTGGTCGGGAATCCGCTACAGCGACGACGACAATCTGGGGGACTGATGCGTCACCGACCGCAGGCCCCCGAGCAGCAAAAAGTGCGACACCACCCCTCAACGGTGGCGGTATCCTGTTGGAGAGATTTACCATCACAGGTAACATTGCCGCGAAAGCACCCTTCGCGGCACCGGGGAAGTGAGGTTTGCTAAGTGTTCACCAACGTTTCGTCGCCGGTGATGATGGCCAGCGTGGCCGACGTCGTGAGCAACGCTGCCGCGACTGCCGGCGTTATCGACGGCGGCGCACCCGTGATCATGGCGCCCGCACCCGCGGGCACCGATGAGGCGTCCGCGCTGGCCACGGCCAATACCAGTGCGCATGCAGCCGACCTGCTCGGCACGGCGCATCTCGGATTCCTGGAGCTGGCGCGGTTCGCCGGCACCCTGGGCATCACCGACGCCAGCTACACCACAGTCGACGCGGCCAACAGCACGCAGTTCCTGTAGCTGAGGCGCAACCAAGACCATGACGGCGGGCGTGCAGCTCCGCGGAGAGGGCGTCACGCCCGCTCCCGCGACGACGTTGCATCACGACGGAGGGGAGGAAAACTGTGTTTGGACCTCCTGAAGTGATCACCGGACGTCTCATGTCCGGGGCGGGTGCTGCCCCGATGACCGCGGCATCCGCGGAATTCACCGCCGCAGCGGTCGCCTACGAAATCTCCATCGACCGGCTGACCGCCATGAGTGCCTACCTGGCGACGTCCTGGCAGGGTCCCGCCGCCCAGGCCATGCAGGCCACCCTGTTGCGGTTCATCATCATTTGCCGGCTCCTGCAGGCCCAGATCATCACCTCCGGCGCACGCACCGCCGCACAGGCCGCGGCTTTCACCGAGGCCTACACCACGATGGCGCAGATGGCCGAGATCGTAGAGAACCGCGTCACCACCGCCACGCTGCACGCCACCAACTTCCTTGGGTTCAACACCATTCCCATCGGGATCAAAGAGGGCCAGTACCTCGAAATGTGGATGCGCGACGTCGCCGTGCAGACCAACTACCTGGCGCAGACCGTCGCCAACACCACGTACGACCCATTCGCCAAGCTGCCCCCGTTGTCGACGCACACCAGCTTCCCCTCGGTCATCAATCAGGCCATCGGCGCGGCCATGGCAGCCACCGACCGTGTGCGCCTGCAGGCGGCCAAGGCCCAAAACACCGCCTCCATCCTCAAAAGCAAGCTAGGCATCGGGATGGCCCAGGCCGCCGGCATGGCGCAACGCGCCGCAGACGGCGCGCAGAAGGCCGAAGCGCAGGCCGCCGTCGCGCGGTTCCGTGAGGGCAACGCGCAGCGCCAGATGGAAAACCAGATGACCCAGCAGCTGATTCAGCAGATCCCGCAGCAGGCAGCCCAGGCAGGCCAGCAAGTCATGCAGGCCCCCCAGCAAGCGATGCAGCAGGCCCAGCAGCTGGGCCAGCAATTCGGCTCGCAGATCAGCAACCTGATGAGTCAGGTGTCGCCCGAGCATCGCCTCGACAACCCCGGCTTTTTCGACACCCAGCCCTCCTCGTCGACGCTGGACCGTCTCGCCGGCAGCTCGGGCGGGGCCGGGTTGGCCGCCGCGATCCGGGTGCCAAATCTGGGCGGATTGTCAGGTGCCTCAACCGGATTCCGGTTCCCGGGCGGTTGGGATGGCGCCATGCCGGGATCAGCGCCTCCGCAGGCGCCCGCATCGCCGAGCGGTGCCTCCGCGGCGCGTCCCGGCGGATCCGGGATGCCGATGCACGGTGCGCGTCGTCGTGACGACGAGAAGCCTGCGATCGTCAAACGGCCTGACACCGAGCTCATTCCGATGTGGGGTCACACCCCTGAGGACGAGGAAACGGTCTCTGCTGGCGCGCTGGTGGCCGAGCGGGAGACCGATGACAAGAAGGAGGCCAGCTGATGGCCAGCCTCCCCACACACTTGCGCTCAAGGCTGTTCGGAGCGCGGCGCGCCACGGTGGCGTGTGAGTCCAGGAATGGCAGTTCCACCACCACCCACAGAAATGGAGAAACTCATGGCCGGTAGTGGCTCACCGTTCAGCATGGACATGGCCGTTCAGGCCGCCCAGACAGCCAGCTTCCAGGGGCTCGTCGACTCGGCTCAGGCGAACAACAAGCAGATGATGGCCATCGCTGACAGCGCTCAGGGCGCCAACCGCGGCCAGATGTCGGCGTCGTTCCAGACCTGGATCGCCGACGTTCACCAGACCGCGGTCACCAACAACCAGGTGCTCGACTCGATCCGCGAGGCGCTGCAGTTCGGTATCGGCTCCACCGACGCCCAGGAATCGTCCGCTGCGGCCGACTTCCAGCAGATCACCGGCGTCGTCAACCCGTTCCACTGATCGTCCTCTGCCCAGCCTGAAATCTACTGAACCTCAAGGAGATAAGAAATGCCTGCAGGAAGTCCTGACGACGTTTACTACAACTACCCGCTGATGGAGTCCATCGCGATGCAGATCCAGCAGTGCGGTACCACCGCCCAGGGTCTGCTCGACGCGGGAATCGCCAACAAGCAGACCCTGCTGGGGAGCTTCACCGGTGACACTGCCATGGTGTTCGAGGAGAGCTTCACCAAGTTCCAGCACGTCTGCCAGGACACCATCGAGGTCACCGGCCGCGGCAGTGTCGCCTACAGCCGCGGTGCATCGGAGATGGGGACCAACGAGATGAACATGAGCAAGCAGTTTCCCTGATCGGTCTGTGTCGTCGCTGTCGGTAGGGCGCCTCGATTCCACCCCCGAGTGGACGAGGCGCCCTACTGCGTTCTAGGAGGCCGCCGCAAGTTCGTGGTCGGATGCTATGAAAAGTGCTGGCCGACAGGCGAAATAGCTTCTGCCGGCCGGTAGCATCGGCGGTTATGGCACGCGACATTTTGGCTGCAGCGCACTTGAGCGTGGATTCGGCTTTGTTCATCAAACGGTTGATGGACATCGACAGCCTGCCGCCGGTGCTGGCGCTGATGAACAACGTCTACTACCCCGACGACCAGGCGCGTGTCGACGATGAAACCGTTCCCCTGCTCGTCAACGCGGGGCTGATCGACCTCGACGCCAACGTCGATCCCACGTTGGCGTCCTGGATGCGGGTTCTGGAACGCCCCGACATCGAGGTCACGCTGCGCGGGATGCAGGACGACCGCATGCGCCGGGCCGTCGTCGCTCGCCGCGGCGACACCCACGTCATGGCACTGCGCCGCAACGACGAACTGGTCCTGCAGACGGTGTGGTCCACCACGAACTCTCTCGACGACGTGGTGTCCACCCCGATCTGGTCTGCGATGCGTGAGTCCGCTGAGGTGCTGGCACCCCTGCCCGCGCAGTTCGAGCCGGTGACGCTGCCCCTGGACCAGGTTGCGGAGCTGTCGGCGTCATCGACACCCGGAGACATGGTGCGCACGCTGCGCGGGGAACTCGGAGTCGACGTGCAGACCGCCAAGATCCTCAACGAAGTGTCGGCCTACGCCGGGCAGCGCTGCGAGATCGTCATGCGCGAGAACCGCGGTATCCAGACCGTGGACACCAAAGCTGCGGTGGGTGTGGCTGACACCTCCTTCGGCCGGGTGGTGTCCGCGGTGGGCGGGCACGGCTCGCGTTCCCGCCTGTGGGTGACTTTCGGTCCCGGGACCTTCGCCCGGTTCCGGGCGGCCATGGCCGATCTGGTGCAGCTGACTCCCAGCAAGGACTGGTTCGCTGCACGCGGTGACCAGAGCTGACAGGCCGGTGCATCGGTGCTGGAAAATGGGCTGTCTTCGGCCCCGAGTTCGACCAATTTGGTGCGCTAGTGTGCTGGTGAACGCTGGGAGAATGGCCTCGGGGCAAACCCAAGGCGACAGCAGTCAAGCGACCGGAACACTGCCCGGTCACGCCGTCAGATTTTGCGGGGAGAGGTGAGCCGAATGGCTGAAAACGTGGAAACCGGTAACGGCCGGCACTGGTCGGAGCCCGAGCGTTCTACAGAACCTTCGCAGTCCACACCATCAGAACCGGAGGCCAAGCCCGAGGATCTGCCCGGGCCCCCGCCCACGACGATCGCGCCCGCGGGTGCCGCGGACTGGGGCGCACGGCCGAGCGTTGCGCCGGCACCGCCGGCGCCGCCGGCCGCGCCGGCGTCCGGCGGTGAGCGCAGCTTCGGCGGCGACGAGGGAACCACGACGCCCTACCCCAAACAGCAGCCCCCATGGGGCGCGCCGGCTGCGCGTCCGGTTAACGGGGCGCCGCAGCAGTCCGATCAGCGGTTCCCCAACACCGGACCTCAGCCGCAGTGGGGCGCCTCCCCAGGACAACCCTGGGGAGCGCCCTCCACGGCCCCGCAAGGCCAGCATTCGGGCCCACAGATGGCTCCGCGGCGGCCGCAGCCGCAGACGCATCCCGAGCAGTATCAGCGGGCCGACGTGACCCAGCAGATCCCCGTCACCCCCGACCACGACCGGGTGCGCCAGGCCGTACCGGATCGGCAAGCCGCGACGGGACGTGGCGTCGAAGCAGATCAGTACCGCCGCCCCAGCGCGCCCATCCAGGCAGCCTCAGCCGGCATTCGCCAGGACTTGATCCAGACCGCCAACGAGGACCGCGCGCCGGTGGCCAACACCGGCTGGCGCGGGGTGATGAACAAGAGCGGTTTCAAGCTCAAGCCCGGCAAGAAGGAAAGCCGTCGCCGGGAGGTCTACAAACGCATCCGTGCACCCAAGGACACGATGTACGCCATCACCGTCCTCACCCTCAAGGGCGGTGCCGGAAAAACGACGGTGACCGCGACGCTGGGTCAGGTGTTCTCCTCGATCCGTGCCGACGGAGTCATCGCCGTCGACGCCGACCCCGATGCAGGTGACCTGCCGCTGCGGACTGCGGTGCACCCGAACAACCTGTCGATGATGGAGATGCTCGATACCGAGTCCGACGACCTACGCCAGCACGACCAGGTGCAGCGGTTCCTGTCGACGACCGACACCGACCTGCACGTGCTGGCCAACGGCTGGCGGCCCGACGGTGAGCGCGTCCTCGTCCCCGAAGACATCCGTGACGTCTACGAGATCGCCTCGCACTACTACAGCATGCTGCTGTGGGATGGTGATAAGGCACTCAACTCGCATGTAGTGCGGGAGATGCTCGATAAGTCCAATGCCCTTGTTCTGCTTGTGGAAGCGTCGAACCCAGGTGCTTTCAAGGCTGGCCTGGCCATCGATTGGCTGCGCAACCACGGCTACGAGGGCCTGCTGGCCCGCACGGTGCTGGTGGTCAACGAGACCACGGCCAACACCCGGCTCGATATGGAGGCGCTGACCACGGTGCTGGCGCGGCAACAGCTCAAGCTGCACCACATCCCGTTCGATGCGCACCTCGACGAGGGCCTCAGCGTCGACCTGGACAAGCTCAAGAAGAAGACTCGGCAAGCCTTCGAGAACCTGGCAGCAATGCTGGCCGACGACTTCTCCGTGCCCCAGCCGCCGGCTCCGGTAGCCGCAGCGAGCTAACTCCTAGGGAGGCAACGTATGTCAGTCGTCTTGCCGGTCGAATCACTGCCCGCCGATCCCGGCCGGCAGCCCGAGACCACGGGCACACCAGTCCAAGCGGTCCCCGAGCAGATCCGAGTCGCCATCCACGTCGGCAACTACAACGTCGACACGTCGCTGGCCGCGCACGCGCCGCTGTCGATCGTCATGGAGGGCCTGGTGCCCTTCCTGGCCGAGACGCTGCGCAACGAGGGGCTCAACGTCGACTTCACCACCACCGGGGTCTATACCCTGGCCGTTGAAGGCGGCATGCCGTTCGCGCGCACGCTGTCGCTGGCCGAGGCCGGCGTCCTCGACGGCGCGCGCCTGCTGCTGCGCGAGGTGCACTCCAACGAGGTCTTCAAACCGATCATCGAAGACGGCAGCGACGCCCTGGCCGAATTCAACGCCGTCAAGTTCGCATCCTTCACCGCCGACACCGCCCGCACCCTCGGGCTGATCGCCATCGTCGGTGGCGCAGCTCTGACGGCCGCGCTGACGATCGCGGCGTGGTGGTCAACCCCGTCGAGTCTCTGGTGGGCGCCACCGGCCGGGGCGCTAACACTGCTGGCCATCATCGGAGCCATCGTCGCGTCGCGCCGCTCGATCCGGCAGGTGTCCTACGCCGCCGGCATCGCCGCGATCCCGCTGGCGTTCGCCCTGGGATGGGTGGCGGTGCCGGCGTATGAGAACACCCCTGGCCACTGGACGGCAGCCAACGTCTTCGCCGCAACCTTCGCGACCGCCGCAGTATCTCTGATCGTGTTGTGGCTGACCGGAATTGGCATCAGCGTGCACACCACCGTTGTGGCGATGGCGGTGATCGGCGCAGTCGCGGCCGGGGTGCGCACCTACACCGGCTTCGACATGCGCCAGATCGGCACGGTCGCCGTCGTCGTTGGCATGATCCTGGTCGCCATGGCACCGGGTCTGGCCCTGTCCCTTGCCGGGGTCAAACCCCCGAGCCTGCCGGTGCCCGGTGAGGACATCGACCGCACCGAACTCGACGAAGCCGCGATGGTCGTCGAGGTGTTCGACGACGGCAACGATGTGCGCACCGTGGCGCTGTCCGAGGACGAGGACGCCCAGCTCGAACGCCAATCACGCGTTGCGAACAAATACCTCACCGGTCTGTTTCTCGCCGCGGTGACCACCATCGTGGCTGGCGCAATCGTGGCCACCGAACCTGCAACGCACTACTTCTGGGGCGAAGTTGCGGTCGCCATCCTGTCGATCCTGGTCCTGGTCTTGCGTGGTCGCTCGCTGCCCGATCGGGTCCACGCCGTCACGTTCTTCGTGGGCGCGTTCGTGTTGCTCGTCGGCTTCACCCTCACCGTGATCACCGGGACCTCCACTGCGGTCGCCGAGATCAGCGTTCTCGGCGGGGTGGCACTGGTGACGGTCCTGGCCGCGCTGGCCGGGATGCTGCTGCCCGGGCGAATCAAATCGCCGATACCGCTGCGGCGCATCGAGTATCTGGAGTTCTTCGCGAACTTCGCCGTGGCGATGCTGGCGTTCTGGATCGTCGGCGCGTTCAACTTCTTCCGGAACCTGCTGTGACGATGCGCCCGATACTGCTTGCTGCGCGGACGGCGGCCGTCCTGACGGCAGTCACCTCACTGGTCGCGGCCGCCCCGCTGGGAACCGCCGGCGCGGTCACCCCGCCCAACCCGGATGTCGCTGCCGCCCCGCCGGACGGCCCGCCAGGACCCGAAGGGCCCATGCGCAAGAACGGCGCATGCGTCGTCGGGGGTGTGCTGCCGAACTCCGATCTGGCCAAGACACCGCCACCGTTGACCGCACTGCAGATCGAGCAGGCCCACAAGTTCTCCACCGGCGCCGGAGTGATCGTGGCGGTCATCGACACCGGTGTGCGGCCCCAGCCGCGGCTGCCCGGCATGATCGCCGGCGGCGACTACGTGGACCCCGCCTCCGGCTCGAACGGATTTGAGGACTGCGAGGGACACGGCACGATCGTCGCGGGCATCATCGGTGCCGCGCCAGCGCCGACAGACGGACTGATCGGTGTCGCACCCAACGCGCAGATCCTGGCGATCCGACAGACATCGTTGGCCTACATGCCCGAGAACCAGTCCTCAAACCCCGACGACCCCAACCAATCTCGCACCGCCGGAGACATCCGCACCCTGGCCCGGGCCATCGTGCACGCCGCCAACATGGGTGCGCGGGTCATCAACATCTCCGTGGTGTCGTGCGTGAAGGTGACCACCCCCATCGACCAGACGATGCTCGGAGGCGCACTCAAGTACGCCACCGAGGTCAAAGACGCACTCGTCGTCGCCGCCGCCGGCAACGTCAACTCCGCAGTCGACAGCGGCGCAGGCAACCAGAACTGCAAGAGCAATCCCGACGCCGACCCGACCCGCCCCGACGACCCCCGCAACTGGGGAGGGGTCACCGTCGTGTCCACCCCCTCCTGGTTCGACGACCTCGTGCTGTCGGTCGGCTTTGTCTCGCCTGAGGGCGCACGCGCCGAGAACACCATGTCCGGGCCGTGGGTCGATGTGGCTGCCCCCGGATCGGGCATCGTGTCGCTGTCGTCGAGCGGCGAAGGCGTGATCAACGGTGTCCCCGGCGAGGAAGCCGGGCTCGTGCCGATCGCGGGCACGTCGTTCGCGGCAGCCTACGTCTCCGGGACCGCAGCACTGCTGCGCTCACGTTTCCCACAGATGTCCGCCCGCGAGGTGGCCACGCGCATCATCACCACCGCCCACGCGCCGGCACGCGGGGTGGACAACGCCGTGGGCCGCGGTCTGATCGACCCGGTGGCGGCGCTGACCTACGACATCCCGGTCGACGGGGCCCCGGAGGTGACCGTGCAGGCCGCAGAGTTGTCGCTGCCGGCGCCGCCGCCTCCGCCGGACTCCGCGCCGAAGTGGACCGCGGCGATCGTGATCGGGGCGGTCTCAGCCCTGGTGATTGCCGTGCTGATCGTCGTGGCCGCGACCGGCGTGCGAAGGAGGCAGTGATGGCAGGCCCCAGGCGCGCCCGCGGGCGCTGGATCCGGGTTCCCATGGTCTCGGCGCTGGTCTACGGCGTCGCGGTGTGGGTGACCGTTGCCTTCACCCTGAACAAGGCGCTTCCGGTGTGGGCGGCCGTGACCATCCTGGTCGCCGCGGCGATCGCGCTGTTCATTCCGATCCGAGGGCGTGTCCTGCTCGTCGAGTGGTTCGCCGTCGTGTGGTCGTTCCTGCGGCAACGCCGCCGGCCGCTGCCCCCGGAACTTCCGCCGGCCACCGACATCAACGTCATCTCCGGCAACGCCGGCGTGCGCTGGGACGGCAAGACCTTGGTGGCCGCCGTCGAAGTCGGCCCGCAGCTGGCGGTCACCACCGAAGCCGGCGGGCGCACGGTCAGTGGCAGCGAATTGCCGCTGTCGCTGGTGGTGTCGCTGATGACCCAGTACGGGCTCAACATCGACATCGACGTCATCGAGTCCGGCTGCCATGTCCCCCCAGGGACGGCCTACCGCACCGTGTACTCCCAGTTCGTGGGTCCGCGTCACTTGGTGGGAGAGCGCCGCACCTGGTTGGTGTTGCGGCTCAACTCGTTTGACAACCTCGACCGGATCATCGAGCGCGGTCCATCGCGCACCGCCGGCCCCAAGGCGTTGGCGGCCGCGGCGCACCGAGTCGTGCAGCGCCTGCAGCAGGACCAGATCCCCGCGCACGCGCTGTCGGCGGAGGATCTCGACGCGATGGGGGACGTGCTATTGGCCCCGGTCGGGCCGGTCGACAACCAGGAGAAGTGGTCCTACATCCGGTCGGGCCCGAACTTCATCACCACCTACGTCGGCAACCCCGAGATGCTCGCCCAAGGCCAGCTGGACCGCTGGTGGTCCTGGCGCACCGAGGAAACCATGACGGTGATTCGGCTGACCGGCGCCGGAGGCGGCGCAGAGGTCCAAGTTGGTGTGCTGATCCGCTACGTCCACCACGGCAAGGCCTATAAGCCGTTGGCCGAAGCAAAACTTGCCCGCCCCACCGGAATTCAGCGCCAAATGCTAGAAGCGGCGGTCCCCGCCGGGGATCGCAGCCTGCATGCCACGCTGCCGACCATCGCGTTCTCCGCCGTAGAAGATGTCCGGGTGCCGATCGGGCCCTCCGGGCAGATCATCGGCCAGCTCGACGAGGGCACGCTGGTGGCGGTGCCGCTGTGGGATCAGTCCGGTGCGCCCAAACGGCGCCGCATCGACGCGCGCGTCGGCGTCGAAGTGGCCCGCCAGCTCGTCCTGCGTGCAGTCGTCACCGGCGCCGTGGTGGCGATCCACACCGACGACCGTCAGCGCTGGGACTCGCTGGTCGCTACGGTCAACGACGAACAGCGACTGTTCTACGCCACAGCGGGTGCCCGCACCAGCGATGTCGCAGTCTTCGATGGCCGGACTGTCACCACCGTGCCCACCCGCACCGTGCTGCGGCTGTTGGGCCCCGGCACCGTGGGCGGGGGCGCGGACATGACCATCGTGGAAGGGCCCGGCCAGGTCCTGGAGGTCGCCATCGGCAGTGCCGAGCCGGTCACCGTGTGGACGATCCGTACTCGAGAAGAGGACCGCTATCTCGGCCTGGGACACAGCGACATTCCGCAGCCGCGGCGCGTGGTCTCCACCGCTCCTGTCCTGTCTCGCACCGGCCGGCGCTCGGCAGCTGCAGCACCGGCTCCGTCCGCCGTGGCTCCGGCGCCGGCGCGTCCCAGCGCCCCGGTTGCGCAACCGTCGGCGACGCCTCCGCCGGCGGCGGCTGCGGCAGCCGCACAGCACGGCGGCCTTGACCGTGTGCACTCGAACGGCAACGGAGTCAACGGCATCGGGGGCAACGGGCAGGGTGGCGGCCGGCACCGCGACCTGGGTGGGCCGCAGCGGGTTCGGCGCAGCCAGCGCTCCACTGAGCCGGCTCCGCCGCCACCTCCGCGGCGCCCGCCGCGCAACTATCGACCCGAGGAGTGACGGGTCGCTGGTCTGAGGCCCTGACGCACTGTGCCCCGCTACCGAAGTGGCGGGGCACAGTGCTGTGGCGATAGGGCTACGGCGCTGGGCTGCTACGGCGGAACAGGCCGGCGCGCAGCCGATCGTGGCGCGCCTTGGTGTCCTCGTCGAGGTCATAGGCGAGCTTGAGGCAGCGGGAGGCCTCGGTGCGCTGGTATCCGGTGCTCGCGGGGTGCCACCACACCTCGGCGGCGTAGTCGGCCGCGGTGCGCGCATATTGCCACCGTCGCCACTGTTCGTCGGCGGTCGAGGCTTCACAGAGGGCGGCCAACGCGGCGCTGAGCGCGCCGGCCGGAGAGGTCGAGTCGTCGCCGCGATGGCTCATTGGCCAATGGTATGGCCGTATCTGGGGCTGATCCCGGCCTGCGGAGGGGGCGATTTGCGCGGGATCGCACGTGGGTGCCGCGGCGTGTCGCAGGGAGAGAACCGGCGTGGGGCGATGAGATGAACAGCGGGTGGCGCGTGTTTGGGTCGATGACCAGCGGTGACGTCGCCTCATTCGACGTGAAAAGTCCGTGACCCTGCTCTCAATGGTTCGTGAAAGCAAGCCCGCGTGTCGCGCACAATCTATATGAATTATGCTGTGACCTGCGGAGACAGTATGGCCCCAGGTCGCTGGCAGGTTTTTTCCGCAGCAGAGGCATTCCCCCAGCCCCGGAAGGTTATGATTTGCGCATGCCAAAGACTCCGAAGCTGGTCCGGGCCCTGAACTCCCCGCCCGTGGTCATTGCGGTGGCCATGCGCAAGGGCGGAGTGGGCAAGACCACCACCGCGGTGAACCTGAGCTACGAACTGACTCGCCTGCAGGTGTTCGACGAGGCCGAGCAGCAGACGCGCCCGATTCGCGTGCTGCTCATCGACATGGATCCGCAGGGCAACGCCACCTCCGGACTGGGCTTGGAGGTGCCGCCCGACGGCGACCCGACGCCCACGATGTTCAACGTGCTGCACCCCGAGAAGCACCGCCGTATGCCGCTCAACGACGTCATCCAGGGCACCGAGTTCGGGGTCGACGTCGCGCCGTCGCGTGAAGCGCTCGACGAACTCGACAAGGGCCTGGGCCCCGGTGGGCAGATGCGGCTGCGCCGCGAGGTGGAGACGTTGCCCGCGTACGACTTCATCGTCATCGACTGCCGACCCACGCTCAATGAGCTTGCCTCAGCGGCGCTTTCGGCGGCGACCTGGGTGCTGGCGGCGGTGGGGACCGGGCCCGACGAGGTAGGCGCGCTGGCCTCGCTGGACGCAGCGGTGGAGAACGTGGACCTGAACAACCCGGGCATCAAGATCACCCATGTGCTGCTCACCAACTATCTGGGTGGATCGCGGGCTACCAAGTCCATCCGCCGAGCTGTCGAAGAAGCCTGGCCCAAGGAGTATCTGGGTTACATCTCCCGCACGATCCGCGTGACGGAGGCCAAGGCGCATTGCCAACCCGTCTCGGTGTATGACCCGACGTGCACTGCTGCTGAGGACTATCAGCGCGTCGCGGTGCGTATCGCGGAGGAAGGACTGATCTCCCATGGCTAAAGACATGCCGCTGCCGGCCGCTCGCGGTCGGGCGGTATCTCAGGATGCGGCGCGGATGCGAGGCGTTCCCTCCAGCACAGCGGCCGCCGCGGCGCCACCGTCCCCGCCCGCCGCGGCCGGCAACCAGGTGGCCGACTTCGTGGCCCACGATCCCGCCCTGGAGCAGCTGCGCAGCCGCAAGGTCAAGCGCACCGGAATCAACGTGCACATCAATAGCAATGTACACAACGCGTTTGCTGCATTCATCGACGAATACGAGTTGCCCAAAGGGGATGCCGCGTCGCTGGCCATCCAGGAGTTCCTCGAACGTCGCGGTGTGCAAATTCCCGGTGTCGCTCGGGCGCTGCCGCCCCCTGTGACTGCTGTCCCAAATATGACCGATCAGCAGCCCACTGGTGGCGATTCGGCGTCCACTGGATAGGCTAGAGATTAGTGCTGGTAACGAAGGTGGGGGATCGGCCGAAGTGGCATCAACGCAGGATTGGGTGACCGATGACCAACCATATGGACAACATTGCCGACGTCGAGGCCGAGGACGTCGACGAGGATAAGCCGGCCGGCGTGGCGCATGAACTGGTGCGCGCCGAACAACGCGGCAAAGCCGCGATCGATCCTCCGCATGTCGCTACGGAGTACTTCGCCAAGAAATTCCAGGAATTAGCTGCAAGCATGAACGTGCGCATGCTCGACACCGACCGAGTGCGCAAGCTCACGCCATTGCGGATCCAACGGATGCTCAAGGAGCAGGCACCGGACTTGCCCGTGTCGCAGACGCAGATCTACCGCTACTTCCACGGTGAGGCACCGCCGCGTCTTGATGTCGTCTACGAGCTGGCGCGACTGTTCGGCGTGCCCCCGTCCTATTTCATGCCCGATGAGTTTTTGCCCGAATAGGCACTGACGCAGCCGTCTGTGCCACGCGCGATGTTGCGAAAAGCAACCCCTTCGCGGCAGGCGATCCGAGCTGATCGAAGCCATAGACTGAGGCTCGCAACTCCGGCATGGTGCTTTACAGGGGTCTTTGGCAAGAGGTTTCCCGGTAGCGGTGCGGCAACGTGCCCCATGCCGGAGTTGCTTTCTCCGAGGGACTTTCGCTCCCCGGAACGGGAGAGGGGCCTGACGTGGACAGCGAACACGACGCGCTGAGGGCCCACATTCGAATGCGGCTTGCGTTCTGGTCTGCGCAAGACCGTCGCAGCATCACCGCGGGCCCGGGCTGGCTCTGGCGTGGCCGCCACCTCGCCCCCTTGCGCCAAGCCGATCTCAGCGGTCCCACCGGGGAGCTGATCGCCCAGCGCGCCGCCACCGGCATGACGTCCGCCGCGCTGTATGGCCAGGCTGGGCCGCGCCAGCATCGGCTCCCCGTTTGGGTCACCCGGCGCAGCGCAGTCACCTGGGCCGCCGTCGCGGTCCTCCTCGCCCTCGTCGCGTTCCTGTGCGTGGGCTCCGCTGACGACCGCGCCGGCATCGGAGTCCTCGCCGGCTGGGGCGCTGCCGGCTGCGCCGTTGTGGCGTTGCTGCACGGGGTGCTGTTGTGGTGGGTCCACCGTGACCCGCTCAACCTCAGCGCGGCCCAGGCCGCCGAAGTCAACGCCTCCCAACGTGTCCTGGACTGGAACCCGCTGGCGGGGGCAGGCAACATCTCTGCCGGCGGCGCCTTCCTGCTCGAAGGGATTGCGATCGTCACCGAGTTGGATCAGAGTCCGGCATGGAAGCTGCCGGGGCTCGACGTCGTGCGAACTCGATTCGACGCCGATGAGGAGATATTCCAGATCGCCCGCGCCGCCTTCAGTCTCGATGAGCACGAGGCCAACAGCGTCATGTTCAAGCAACGGACGGAGCCCAGCGGTTACGCCAACGCCATGCTGCGTTCTGAACGCCGGCACCTGACCGAGGCCCTCCTGGGCCGTCTGCTGGTACTGCACCGCTGTGTGGCCACGCTGGGGAGCCTGCAGCTACGCGCCCAGCAGGCCAATGCGGCCGGCGCTGAGTCCGCCGGCAGTGACTTCTTCACCGCCGCAGCCGAGAACGAGCTGGCCGCCGCATCACTGGACGAGCTGAACACCGACCTGCTGGTGATCTCGGAGGTCTACGGAGAAGTCGGTGCCGCAGTCGGGTTTCCGTCCCGCTCGTAACTTCCCAAACCGCATCAGCGCCGCTGCCAGCGCAAATGGCAGAGCCCCACCGGCGGCCTCGCTGAGGCCGCCGGTCGTCGTTGATGGCGAGCGCCGCAGGGACATGTCATCGCCGCAGGCCACGCACCGTCTAGTCCACGACCTCCCGCAGACAGCCGAAGACCGCGAACAAAAATCACCACCACAGACAATGTTTCCTGTAGCGGGAAGCATGTTTGTCGTAGTCAGTAACTAATCTTGGCCGACAGATGCGCAAATCGTAACTGGTTGGATTTGCGTAATCGGGACCGCGAAAGCGACTGACCTCGGGAGGTAGACGCCATGTCTGAAGCCGCCGTGATCGAGCTGATCACCATGCTGGAAGCCCAGCCGCAATCACCCACCGACGAGGACTGGTACGAGCGGGCCCTGTGCCCGCAGACCGACCCCGAGGCGTTCTTCCCCGAGAAGGGCGGATCGACCAAGGAAGCCAAGAAGATCTGCCTCGGCTGCCCCGTCAAACAGCAGTGCCTGCAATGGGCACTCGACAACGACGAGCGTTTCGGAATCTGGGGCGGACTCTCTGAACGCGAGCGACGGCGCCTCAAGCGCGGTATCGACATCAGGCCCGCACAGAACGACCAACCGGAGCACGTCGCAGCGATCGCCGCCACAAACGGCTACGACCAGGACGCGAGGTTGGCAGGATGACCCGGCCCGCGCAGCGAGCCGCCGGGCGTCTGCAGATCCCCGGACTCGGCAAGGACCAGCCGCCGGCAGAGGTGGCCGACGCCTACTGGACCGCGGCCGATCTCGCGGCCTTCGGCTGGCACGCCAAGCGCCTCGAATTCGACGCACACACCGCCACCGCCTTCGTCACCGCCCACACCCCCACACGGCGTACGGTCACCGTGAGCTGGGATCTACGCGGCAATCGAGCAGCGCGCCAGCAAGTTCCGGGAACTGCCGCGGCGCGCCGGCTGCTCGAACTGGCTCGATCCGTGGCGAGCCTGGGCCAAAACGACGCTGAGACCGGCGACGAGTGGCTCACCCAACTGTGCTGGCTGGTGCAGTCCCAGGTGGGCTCTCCGCATCGCCACCACCGCAACTGGCGGCGCGCCGACGTGCTGCCCACCCTGCCGGCCGGCCAACAACCCATGACGCGGGCGCGTACCGCCGCGTGGTTACTTGCACGCCTGGTCGGCAAGTACGGCTGGGAGGTCCAACACCTCGGTGAGGACATCGCCGGTGGGGGATTCATCGCCAACATCCCCGGCGACGTGCAAGCGATCTTTCCGGCGTCCATGGAGTACGACGGCACCGCAGCGGCCGCCCTGGCACGGATGCTGCCGCAGGTCCCGGCCCGCGACGTGCGTGTGCTCGCGCGCCTGGACTACCGGGCGCTCTGGGCGGCCGGACAAGAGGGGAGCGGTCGACGATGACCACGCCCGCTGCTTTGGCTGTTCCCGCGTCCTGGGTGCCGGACTACCTGCACGGCTCGCTGCTGCACTGGGATCCACCCAGGGAGCCGCAGTGTCGCTGCCAGCGCTACGAGGGCACGTCGGTCATCCACTGCGTCGGGCGGCTGCAGCACCTGCTCGACGTCGCCTTCGGTCGGCCGCCGCGGTCCCGCTGCGGGGTGCGCCTCATCCAGGCGACGCCGACGGCACTACTCGAGGACGGCGCACCGCTGTGCCCGCTGTGCGCGGCCATCACCCATCCCCCCGCGGCGCAGGTCGAGATCTTCAACCACCGCGCCGACGAGCATCCGATGCCACGATGAGCAGCCACCGCATGGATCCTGAGCTGGTGCGCAAGCACCTGCTGGCCGTCCTACCCGAGACCGGCGGCGACCTGACCACCGCTGAGATACGCCAACTGCTGCTGCGCTGGGCGCCGGGACTGGTCAACGAAACCGTCTACCGCAACCTCCTCGTCCTCGAACACCGCGGCGAGGTCCGTCGCCTGCGCCGGCCCGGGCGCCGCCATGTCGCCTGGGCCATTGCCACCCCTGACCCGCACCCGTGAAGAAGGCACTTTCGATGACCGCACCGCACCCGGCCGCCCCCTACGTCCTGGCCGTTCCCGTCACTGACCTGTTCGTCGACCACACCTACCAGCGGCCGCTGGATCCCCAGCGCGTGCGCACCATGACCGAATCGTTCGACCCCAGGCTGCTTGGTGTCATCGAGGTGTCCGACCGAGGCCCCGAGCACCACCCCCGCTACGCGGTCATCGAAGGCCAACACCGCTGGGCCACGGTGACATCCCGCGATCCGCGCGCCTCTATCGCCGCCCGCGTCCACAGCGGCCTGTCCGTCGCCGAAGAGGCCGAACTGTTCCTCGGCATCGACATCCACCGCCGGCGGCTGAGCACCTGGAACCGGTGGAAAGCCCGCCGCGCCCAGCACGATCCTGACGTCGCCGCGATCGCGGCCACCGTGGCCCGGGTGGGCCTGCGCGTCGACGACGCGCCCAAGGACGGACACATCAGGTGCACCGCCATGCTGGAGAAGGTCGCTCGCAGCCGCGGCGGACACGCCCTGCTGCGCGACAGTCTCAGACTGCTGCACGACACCTGGGGCCCCCAGCAGAGCGCCTACGACGCCCCGATGGTCGGCGGAATGGCCGTGCTGCTCGACGCTTTCGGCGACGACGAACAGTTCGAGTGCGACATCCTCGTTGACGCGCTGATCGACCTCGCCCCCGAGCGGATCGGCGCCTTGGCGCGCGCCAAGAAGTCCAACGGCAAGCACGGTGGCGGAGCGCTGCCCAAGTTCGTTGCCCTCACCTTGCGTGAGCGCTACAACCTGCACCGGCCCGCCGGCGCCCGTCTGGTCATGCCGTCGAGTTTCCGCGGTGTCCTACGACCGGCCGCGACCACTGCCCGGCCGGCGGTCGCCGCCGCCGCAGCTGCATAACCAGAGGGACCTGTCGTCGCACCAGTTCACAGCGTTGCGTGGAGCGGCGGCGACGGAAACGGCCCGGTCGGCCGGTACTCACCGGATGACGGCACAGGAAGGGGACACGCGATGGGCAAGACCGCCAGCACTGTGCACCCGGACAGCCCCCAATGCGTGCTCCCCAGCTGCGGCAACTACGTCGAGCGTTGGGGTCAGCCCTGCCAGGACTGCCGCACCGCGTTCGGCCCGTGCCTGCGTCGCACCTGTGCGCCCGCCATGACCCGCGAGCAGATCGCCGAACGCGATCGCGACGTCGAGCGTGTCCTGGCCCTGCGCCGGCAGGTGCGCGCAGACCACCCCGCGACGGACAAGCCGCCACGACCGCGAAGGAGGAGCGCATGACCGCCCTGGATCACCGACCCGCTCAGGTCAGCGAACGCTCCGACGACAGCGACTACGGCAGGCTGCCCCCCCACGACGAGAGCGCCGAGCGATCCGTGCTGGGTGCCATGCTGCTGAGCAAGGATGCGATCGCCGATGTGCTGGAGGTTCTGCAGCCGGGCGATTTCTATAAACCTCGCCACCAGAGCATCTTTGACGTCATCCTCGACCTCTATGGCCGCGGGGAGCCGGCCGACGCGGTAACCGTCGCCGCCGAACTCGATCGACGCGGCATCCTGCGCCGCGTCGGGGGAGCGCCCTACATTCACACCCTGCTGTCGGTGGTCCCCACAGCTGCCAACGCCAGCTACTACGGGCGCATCGTGGCCGAGAAGGCGACGCTGCGCCGCCTCGTCGAAGCAGGCACCCGCGTTGTTCAGTACGGCTATGCCGGCGCCGAGGGTGCCGAGGTCGCCGAGGTCGTCAATCGCGCCCAGGCCGAGATCTATGACGTCAACAACCGCGACCGCCGCGAGGACTATGTGGCGCTGGCCGATCTGCTGCAACCGACGATGGACGAACTCGACGAGCTGAGCAGCAACGGTGGCCTCGCCCGCGGTGTGCCCACCGGGTTCTTCGAACTCGACGAGCTGACCAACGGGCTGCATCCCGGCCAAATGATCACCGTCGCGGCGCGGCCCGGTGTTGGAAAGGCACTGGCGCTCAACACTTCGCTGCCGACTCCGACCGGCTGGACCACGATGGGTGAGGTCAAGGTCGGAGACCAGCTGCTCGGCGCCGACGGCTATCCCACCCGGGTGGTCGCCGCAACCGAGGTGCTCTACAACCGGCCCTGCTACGACGTCGAGTTCTCCGACGGCACCGTCATCACGGCCGATGAACAGCACCAGTGGACCACCCGGCGCGGGACCCTGATCACCGCGCAACTGTGTGTCGGCGATGCGCTGCCCACGCCCGCGCCCGTCGAGCTGCCCGAGCTCGCCACCCAGGCCGACGACCCGTACACCGTCGGCTGCTGGCTGGCCGGAGACCGAAGCGTCGCACTCAACGGCTACGACACGGTGGTGTCCCGATACCTGCGGGGGTCGCTACGCCAACGCCGCGCCATGCTGCGCGGGCTGCTGCAGGCCAGCCACATCACGGGCGGGCCCGGTGACAGCTTCACCATCGAGGCGGCCTGGCGTCTGCCCGAGAACCGCACCCTGGCCGTAGACCTGCTCAACACCCTGGGCTACGTCGTGGCCCAGGAGTGGCCCGGCGCACCGATCCACGTCGTGGCCGGCGACCGCACCGTCACCGCCGTCCGCGCCCGCGCCAGTGTGGCCGTACGGTGTGTGCAGGTCGACAACGCCGACCACCTCTATTTGGCGGGCAACGGCATGGTGCCGACGCACAACTCCACGCTGGCACTGGATTTCATGCGGTCCTGCTCGATCCAACACCGGATGGCCAGCGTCATCTTCTCGCTGGAGATGAGCAAGTCCGAGATCGTGATGCGGCTGCTGTCCGCCGAAGCCAAGATCAAACTCGCCAGCATGCGGTCCGGGAAGATGAGTGACGACGACTGGACGCGGCTGGCCAAGAAGATGAGCGACATCAGCGAGGCCCCCCTCTACATCGACGACTCACCCAACCTGACAATGATGGAGATCCGAGCCAAGGCCCGCCGCCTGGCGCAAAAGGCCGATCTGAAACTGATCGTCGTCGACTACATGCAGCTGATGACCTCCGGCAAGAAGGTGGAGAGCCGTCAGCAGGAGGTCTCGGAATTCTCCCGCACACTCAAACTGTTGGCCAAGGAACTCGACGTTCCAGTCGTGGCCATCAGCCAGCTCAACCGCGGTCCGGAACAGCGAACAGACAAGCGGCCCATGGTGTCCGACCTTCGCGAGTCGGGCAGCATCGAACAGGATAGCGATGTCGTAATGCTGCTGCACCGCCCAGACGCCTTCGAACGCGACCACCCGCAGGCTGGGGAAGCAGAGATCATCATCGGCAAGCACCGCGCAGGACCCTGCCGATCAATCACCGTCGCCAGCCAACTCCACATGTCAAAGTTCGCCAACATGGCCAGAGGCGACTACAGCGTTGAACCGCCTACGAGAGCGGCAAACTGGTGACCAAAACAAGATCAATGCCGCGTTATGTGCCTAGCCTACAGCAACCGGAGAGGAGGGGAAGGCGTCATGGGCGTCTATGACACCGCCTGCCTGATCACCGGTGTGAGCCTGTCCAACATCGATGCAACCGCGGTATTGCTGCGTCGCACCGCTGAAGGCCAATACCATCCCCTCTCGCTCGGCACCTATGGCTTCTACGACGGGTACGGATGCCTCGACGCGATCATCACAAACCGCCACACCGAAGCACTAACAACATTCGCGTCCAACGCGTTTCGAGCCGGTCGTTTCCACGCCCACGACTACACCCATGCCGGCGATCCGCAATGGTTCGACCCCGACATCGCCATCGAATCGTTGCTCTATCTCTGCGAGCGGACCACCACCTGCTCGGACCTCTACGGCGGCAGCTACCCGCCCTGCACCGTACTCGACGGCGACCCAGTAGTCCTGACGATGATCGCCCAACCCGTCTGGGACGCCATCACCGCATCCCGCAGGCCCGGCCGGCGAAACCTCGCCGCCATGGCCTTCGGCGCCGGCCTGCCCACCGCCACCGAGATCTACGGGCACGACCTGAACGGACCCCTCCAGGAGTCGCTACGCCAACTCGCGGTGATCTCACACTTCATCGCCACCCACCCGCCGCTGCGGTGGGCCCCTCCAGGAGAACCCGGACAGCGCTACCCGCGCGGCGCCGGTCGCCAGTTCAGTGCCGAGGAACAACGACAGTTCCTCGACGACGCACGCCGCGACTACCGCGCGGACGACACCATCCAGAACGCGCTCGACGTGTACATCAAGGCCGTGGATTAGCAAGCGGCACAACCGTGTCACGAGTTGTGCCTGCAGGAGGAAGACACCGTGGCTAAGAAGCTCACCATCAAGCTGCCCGACCCAGGACTGCCGGCGGATCACCACCGCGACGATCAGGTGGTGTTCTACCACGGTCACCACGGCGAGTTCCTCGTCAACGGGAAGGTGACAGACCCGCCCCAGTCCTCCGCGATCACGGACGAGAACGGCAAGACCTACACGGTTAAGGCGCTGCGTGAACTGGCCTATGCAGCGCTCGCAGCGACCGACGCCGCCGAGGCCCTCGGATGCCCAACCGACTAATAGGGGCCCGCGTCAGCGTCGGAGCATCGAGATGATGGCCGCCGCGCCCGTAGGCTTGGGCGGCCGCAGGGCGCCGTAGGCGGCGCTCGTGAGGCCGCCGACGACCGCACCGGAGACTGCGCCGGCGGGCGGCAGCCCGAGCAAGGTGCTGCTTCCGTATCCAAGGGTTGCGCCGAGAGAGACTCGCGCCGCCTGCTCCAAGGCAAGGTCTTTTAGGACTCGGGAGCGCTTCGTGGCTCGGTCAACGGCAGCGGCCATGGGTAGCAGTAGGTCTTCGTAGACCTCCTTGGCGTCTGCCTGAAATCCACTGTCCGTGCATGATTTGTTGATCTGTCGCGCGGCACCGCGCAGCGCCGCTCTCCACTCCGCGAACGACTCCTCTTCGCGGTGAATCTTCACGAGCGTCTCGGCGGGAGCGCCTGCGAATATCGGTAAGTCGACTGTAAGGAGGCTAGCGGCAACAGTTTCCGATGTGCTCATTGAACGGTCCGGTGTGGTGCGGCCGTCGAGATAGGCAAGGTAGTGCCAGTGGTGGGCCTGTGTCGGGATCAACGTTGCGTCGTTCAATAGCGCGGTGCGCCGGGCGTCACGCAGGTACCAGGGTTCGGCGGGGTGGAGACTGCTGGCCTCCTCGTCGCTGAAACCGCTTCGGAGCAAGTGCTGGTGAAACCCCTCGTCACGGTCCCATTCATCATCGGGATCGTCCGAAATGGGAGTCAGAACAAGGATTCCTGCGTCGATGAGCGGTTTGACCTTCAACATCAGATCGAGACTCTCCATGCACCGCCAGGCGAATCCCTCAGGCGTTGCCTCTGGGTCGAAGGGGCCCGCCATGTGCTGTTCGAACGAGAGTGGGTCCTGTTCAACGAACTCGTCTGCGTAAAGCAACATGGTCATCTCGACGCGGCGGATCCATTTGATGGTGCTTGCGTCGCTATCGTCCAGGTAGTTCTCGGTGTCGCGGTCGGTCAGAAGAACTGTCGAGCATGGAAATGGGCTCCACCCGCGGAACGCACGCAAGTTCGTGATCAGACGAATCTTGTCCGGCCGCCGCGCGGGAGCCTGTCGGTCCTGGTACTCCTCAAGAATCAGGTTGCGCAACTGGTGCGCGGCCACCCCCGAGAAGTTCCCCTCTCGTTTCACCAGGGCAAAGTGATCGAGGATGGCGCTGAGCTGAGGATCGTTGCTTGACGCGGTAATTGAAATCTCCTCGGGTGAGACGGTCAGCGTCGCCAGACGTGAACGCGATCTGTCTTCAACGGAGCATCCTCGGGGCCCTTGACGTACGGGGCGATCCACTTCGGTCGGCGATCAGCGTGATTGGGCCCGCAGGCCTGCTGGCGCCAGTGGCCACCAACCCACCACCGGTGCCGGTACTTGCGGTCAGCCGATGATCCGTCCTGTTCGCGCGGCGGGCTCATCGGTCGGCGCAACTCGATAATGCTCACCCGGTCCGGGCTCGTCGCGTCCGCGGCCGGCTCCTCAGAGCGGCTCCGCGGCGCGTCGTCGAAGACCCGGGTGGCAGTGACGGTGGGCTGACCCATCAGCAGCCAGGCCGCGCCGACGATACTGACCAATGGAGACGCGTCAGCGGCGCCCGCGACCTCCGCGGTACGCGGGACCAACGGCTGCACCATCAAGGTCGGGTTGGTCGCCCACAGCGGCGACGACACCCCGTAGGGGGCGATGAGCGCGGGATTCTTGGCCAAGCGCGACAGCGGCTGCAGCTGAAGTACTCCGTCAGGTCGCGACCACCACCACAGCCCGTCCCAGGGGACCTCGACGGGGTCCGTTGAGCTCATCGCATTCCACGGGACGCTGCCGGCCGGCTTGGCCCAGCACAGCACTCCTGTGGGAGCGGGAGCGGCGATCGCGGGCGTCCACTCGGGAAGGGAGTCGGCGGCGTCGAGCGCGACGTCCACCATGTCGCGGGAAACCCAGTACAACTCAGCGCCGCGGATCGCGTCGGCCTCGACGCTCATCTGGCTCAGCGACTCGGCCAGCTTGGCCTGCAGCCGCTGCAGCCGCCGGGCGCCCTCGCCGGAGGCGTCGGAAGGCTCCGCCAGCGCTGCGGACTGGCGTTCGACGAGGGTCTCCAAGGCGTTGCACCACTGCCGACGCATATCGGGCACGCAGTTCGGCGCCCACGGAAGACTCTTGCGTTTCACCATGGCGTGTCTCCTTGCGCCCACACCGGCTGCCTCACAGCAGCAAGCGTAACCGGAATAGAGGCGCGCTCAGGCCTGGGGACGTGGCATCCGTGCAGGTCCACAGCGGTGGACGAGGGTGTGGGGCTGCGCGGTCGCAGCCCCACACCCCAGGGTCAGGCGGCCTGCTCGCCGCGCGGGTCGGTCTCGGTGTCGAGGATCTCGGCCTTGATGGTGGCGCTGACCTCGGCCAGCTCGGCCTCCGCGGCGACCAGTTCGGCCGGGGCAGACAGGTCGGTGCCGGCGGCCGCGGCGCGGGACTGCGCGGCACGATCGCGTGCGTCCTGCGCCCGGGCCGCGGTGGTGGTGGCCTCGTCGGCCGCGCCGTCGAGCCACCCGGTGATCACGTGGTGAGACCACGCGGCGACGGCATCGGCGCCGCGGCGGCGTACCTTGGCGGGCAGCATCAGCGTCCACAGCGTCCGGTACCCGAAGCTCGCCTGCAGGTGTTGGTCCCCGTGCTCGGAGACGATCTCCACCAGCAGGGGGCCGCTGGACCAGCGGGCGCGGTGACCGTTGCCGCTCACCGCGGCCTCGGCGCAGCGCGACAGGTCCAAGGTGGCCAGCTGCGGGCGGTACTCGACCAGCTCGGCGAGACGTTCGGCACGCGACTGCAGAGCATCCGCGCGGCGCTCGGCCTCCGTGGCGGCGTGCAGTGCGGCGTTGACGTTCTGCCGTGCGGTCAAGTGCGTCAGGCGCAGCTTGCGGACGGTGACCTGCAGCTCGTGCTGGCGCAGCAGCAGAGAGTTGCCGGCGGCCGCGGCCTTCAGCTCCCCGAAGCTCAGGGTGCCGTCCCCGCCCAGGTCCTCGATCTCGCGCACCTCGCTGTCGGCGCGGTAGAGCTGTTCGAAGCCGCGGCTCTTACGCTCGGCGAGCTGGAACATGTAGGCGTCGAAAGAGCCCTGCACCGCGTAGCAGTAGATGTCGATGGCGTCGTGCAGGTTGCCGGTGCGCACGCCGCGGCCGTTGCGCTGATCCCAGTCCCGAGCGGTCCACGTCGGGTCCACGTGGTGCAGGGCGACCATGCGGTTCTGAATGTTGGTGCCCACACCGACCTTCGGCGTCGATCCGAACAGCACTGAGACACGGCCGTCGCGGCATGCGGCGAACAGCGCTTCGCGCGCTTTCGAGCTGGTCGCCTCATGGATGAACCGGATCCGGTCGGCCGGGACACCTCGGGCAATCAGGCCGTCGCGGATCCTGCCGTAGCTCTGCGCATCGCCAGGGTGTGGTGTGCCCAGATCGCACAAGACCAGCTGAAACGCGCCCGGTGCAGGTGAATTCGGGTACAGCGCTTCTCGGGTGCGGTGATAAATCGCCGCGACGTTCTCGGCGACGGCCTCCAGTTTCGGGGCCACCTCGGCGAACCCGACTAGGTTGGGATCGAGCGCCACCTTGCGGCCGTCCCCGCAGATCGCCAGCATGTTGTCCGCATCCGGTTGGACTCGCCGGTCCCGCAGATCGTCGGCGCGCTTGACCAGTGTGGTCATGAACGCGCGAGTGTTGTCCGTGGGCTGCACGACGACGGTGTGCTGGTGCGGTGTCGGGAGCGTGAGGTCGGTCATCGAGCTGCGCACCATCGACATGAACGCCCCGATCATGGTGCGGAGTTCGGGCACGTTCTGGATCACTACCGGGCGGCGGCGGCTGCGGAAGCCCGAGCCGTCCGGGCTGACTTCCACGAGGGTTTCGTAGCGGACGAACTGCGCCGCCCAGGCGTCGAAGTGGCCCAGTCCCGAGTCGGTCAGGCGGTCAGGGTCGCAGAATCGTTGCCAGACATACGCTTCGGCGAGCGTGTTGGTGTAGGGGGTGCCGGTGAACAGGCTCGCGTGCGGGCGAGAGGGATTGGCACGGCGCAGCATCGACAGCTTCAGGAGCAGGTCGGTGGCGCGTTTGGAGGCGCCCATGCTGAACCCTTCCGCGCGCGTGGTGATCGGGAGTCGGCGAAACCGGTCGGCCTCGTCGACAGCCAGGTAGTCGATGCCGAGCATGTCGAAGGTGATCGCGTCGTCATCAGTGGCGACATCGCGCAGTCGCTCGATGCGGCCCTCCAGCGCGCGCACGGCCGCGGCGATGCGCTTACCGTTGTTGTCCTGGCTGCGCTTGTAGTCCTCCAGCTCGGCGAGCTGGTCGTCGAGCCATTCACGTTCCACCTCGGCAGGGACCGGCATGGAAGCGAATGTCTCGTGGGTCATGATCACCATGTCCCAGTCGCCGGTGGCGCAGCGGGCGGCGAACAACCGCCGGCCGTGTCGGGTCAAGTCCTCGCGAGTGACGACCAGAATCTTGCCCGCCGGGGCTGTCTGCAGGGCCTCTCTCTGGGCTTGTTCAATGAGGTGGTTGGGCACGATGTAGAGCGGGCGGTTGGAAATACCGAACTGCCGCAACGTCATGCACAACGCGATCGCAGTACGGGTCTTGCCCAAACCCACGGAGTGGGCAGCGAATGCGGCGGGGATGGACAGGGCGCGATCGACGAAATCGCGCTGCCAGGACCACAACTTCAGATCGTCGGCCAGGGCGGGGAAGGTCAGGTACGAGCCGTCATCGCGGCGCAGTACATGGGAGTTCATCGCGTGGTTGTAGCGATCGAGAAGGCGCTGTTCACGTTGCGGCGACTCCCACACCCACAGTGAGAAACGCTGCTCGATGGCCGTCAATGCTGCCTGGGCGGCCTCGGTCTCGTCGGCGTTGCGCACCCGACGGGTCGTGCGGGCCGCAGGGTCGTACACCTCGTCATAGACAGTGGGGGAGGTGCTGTTCAAGCCTGCCTGCAACAGGTCGAACGCCGACTTGCGGGTCGTGGTGTAGGTGATCTTGGCGTCGGGGGAGATGTTGTGGGCGTTGCCCTCGACCTCCCAGGCCGCCAGCGGAGCGATGTGGTGGACCTTGACCCAGGATGCGCCGAACACCTCGCGGCAGAAGTCCTCGATGTCACCGGTGGCGACCCACGGGGAGCCCAGCTCGATGCGCACCTCATCGCGGCCCAGCCAGCGCGGCTGAACCTGTTGCAGTGCCGACACATTGCGTTCGTAGGACGCGTCGGTTGCTGCGGCTGCCAGGGCGTCTTGCAACTTGGTCCGGACGTCGCCGCACAGGTAGTCGCGGGCGGTGTGCACCCGGCCGGTGGCTGGATCGCGGTAGGCCAGGTCGCCGAGGGCGGCGAACGCGGCCTCGGCCGTGGGCAGTCCCAGGAGTTCGGCAATCCGGGTCAGGTCCAAGCCGCGGCCCTCGCCGAGGGAGACGGCCATGGCCTCCCCGGCGCTGTCGGCCCTAGTCACCGGGACAGGTCGCCGGTTGACTCGGCGCTGCAGGATGGCCGCCGGCGCGGCGTCCCCGGTCTCCTGATCGAAGCGTTCCAGCGCGAACACCAGAGCGGAGTCCGGGTCGCCCCGGAATCCCGACATGGGCGGCACGCGCCAGCTCAGCTTGGGCAGGCTGGTGTCGGGGTCGGTCTTGCCCTCGACGAGCGTGCCGCGGTTGAGCGCGCCGAAGCGCTCGACGTAGGACAGGTAGGACTCACGGCAAAGGGTGCGCAGCGGGTCCAGCGCCGAGTCGGGGGTGTCCCAGTTGGCTTCTGCGGTTACGAGGTCGACCGTGGCGTCGCGTAGCGCGACCAGCGCGTGCAGTTCCTTGCTTGGCCGCGTGACGGGCTGCAGCTGGCCGTTGACGACGCGGGCCATCGTGCCGTCGACGAGATGAAACGAGCCCTCCTTGCGTCCGTCGGCGTCGGTGAGCGTGACGTCGGTGAAGTGGTGGCTGGCCGCGGCGCTGGTCGGGTAGGGCAGTAGCAGGCGGCGGGCTGCGGCGAATGCGGCGGCGACTGCTGTGTGCGGGTCGTCGGCGTCGACGGTGACCGGGTTCTGATGAAACCCGGTCAGTCGCATCGTGCCGGCGACGAGTTCAGGATGGTCTGACCAGAACCCGCTCACTCGAGCGGAGTCCGTGCGGCCATGCTCGTCGGGGCTGCTCAGGTGTAGGTGGGGCGTTCGGGTGTCCCACCCCTGTCGTGGCTCGTCGGCGCCGCGGACCCGCAGTACCAGGACGTCGGCGACCACATCGGTGCCTTCGGTGGCGAAATAGCCGGCGGGCAGGCGGAGGGCCGCCAGCAGGTCAGCGTGCGAGCGCACCGAGTAGGACAGACCGCTGGCCGCATCCAAGGTGTGCCGCGAGGTCACCATGACCACGTAGCCGCCCGGTCGCACTGCGCGCACGGCGCGCACCAGGAAGTACTCGTGCAAGGGGCCGTAGAACGCGATCGCCGAATCGGAGACGTTGGCAGCCGAGAACGGGACATTGCCCACTGCGGCGTCAAAGCGGTTGGCAGGCAGGGATACCTGCTGTAACCGCTGGTCGATAATCGTTGCCTCAGGGTGTAACACGGCTGCGATGCGCGCGGCGACCGGATCCACCTCGACGCCGGTGTAGGTGATGGGCAGCGCAGTAGGGGCGTGGCTCAGGAAGCGGCCGTTGCCGCACCCGAGGTCCAGGACGTCGCCGCCGCGGAAGCCTGCGTGCTGCAGCAGCGCGTAGATGTGTTCGATCAGCGCCGGCGGGGTGTAGAACGACGTGTCCACCACACGTGCGGCAGCTTTCATCGCCGCCGGATCCGCATCGTCGAGTTCGTCGGCCAACGCCGCCCACGAGTTGGCGGGCTGGGGGTCGAACAGTGGGGCTGCTGCGCCCCAGCCGGGGAACTGCTCCAGGTGGGCGCGTTGTTCAGCGGCGGGGGTGGCGCCGTGGCGCAGAGTCTTCAAGACGTGCACGGCGTGGACTGCGGCGCGGGCGGCGGAGAGAGTGGGGGCCATCGGGGCACCTTTCGGTTCGGTGACCAGCCCCTCAGGGCCGGCCGTTTCTCAGCGCCAGAACATGTTCCGGCGTTCGTTGGGCACTGTAGCGGCGGGCTCTGACAACTTGGGTCGGCCGCGCTTGGTGCCGCGCGACACCCAACATATCACTCAGGTATGCTGACCGTAATACCTGAGGGGTGATAGGCTGCGAGGCGAATGCAGATGCACCGCCGAAAAACCCAGGGGGAATCGCAGATGAGCACCACGCCACAGGCGCTGAGCGGCCGGCTGGCGGGTGCGGCGGTGGCAGCGTGAGCGACATGGACTACGACGGCGGTTTCGCCGAGGGGCGTCGCGAGGAGCGCCGCCGCTACATCGAGCGCCGCGCGGCCCGCACCGCGGTTCCGGGTCGCGCCAAGAACGTCAAGAAGCCGTGGAGCGTCGACGAGGCCAAGACCGCCCTCGATCTGAACCTGACCGTGCCGGAAGCGGCCTTGAAGGTCGGCCGTACCGCCAGCGCAGTGGAATCGCTGCGACTGCGATGGCGACAGGGCCGCCTGCCGGACGTCTTGGCCATGCACATCCCTCCGCCGCGCAAAGACCAGCGCTGAACAGAACGGGGAACCTCATGATCTACCGACTGACCGTTGGCGGCCGCACGTACCGCATCGACGCCGACGACGAGACCAGCGACATTCTGCAGTGGTACATCGAGACCAAGGGCACGCCCGAGGACCTCGAAGGCCTGTCCCGCCAGCAGGTGGTGGCCCGGCTGGGTCGCAGCGCCCTTCCGACCGACTTCCCTGCCTCCGACATGACGATCGGAGACAAGAGCCGCGAAAACGGTTTCTGGAGAGGATGGTTCGAATCCACCGTCCGCGACTATGAAGAGCAAGTCCTCGACACCGCCGTCGAGGCCAAGAGTGCCGGCCAGGAGCAGGCCGCCACCAGCGACGACGGCACGTCCCCCTGGACACCCAAGACCCGGCAGTGGACCGAGACCCCGATCGTCGCCGACGGCCGCGTCGCCATCGTCACCAGCAGAGGCATCGTCAAGCCCTCCGGCGTGGTCGTGGCCGGCCCCATGCCCGGCGGTGACGCGCTGCACAAGTTCCTTGTGTGGAACTGGGGCCCCAAGCCAAAAGAACAGCCGCAGGTGTGGTTCACCTACGAAGCGCTCATCGGGCTCGGCGTGCCCATGGACAACCTGCCCGACGATCTCGCCGGCCTGGTCGCCAAGACATTCCAGTGTGAAGTCACGTGGAACCAATCAGGCTGGTTCACTTGCCGTTTCGAGGACCACGACGGTACGAAGCGAAAAGCGCAGATCGTGCTGGCGCCGCTGCTGTACCTGGACCCGCCCCCGCAACGCCCCGGTGACATGGGAGTGGCCGGCATCGAGGGGACACCCACCGAACTGCCCGAGGAGGAGACCGAAGCCGTCAGGATCCTCGCCGACCGCATCGCATGGCTCGCCGGCATCGGCGATGCCGGCCTCGTACCCGCCTCGCGGTGGGCCACCGTCGGAGCGCAGCTGCTCGACCGCAAACGGCAGTCAGGACGCACCAAAGCGATTGAAGCCTGCCCGCTGCCCACCGAAGTCACCGTCGAAGCCGGCGCCGATCTGGAACCCACGCTCCCGGTCAAGTGGGACAACCGACCGCACCGCGGCCGCGAAGACGCCGTTGACGTCCAGGTGGACCAACGCGCGGCCTACCTCGCCTCCGCGGGCCAGGTCGACCTCGGCTTCGGCAAGCCCAAGGAACTGCATCAGATCAAGGTCGACGTCTTCCACGAACAACGGCCCCCGTTTGGCCTGTGGCGGCTCAATCTCCCCCCGGCCGAGCAGATGGACGGACTGACCACGAAACTGCCGCTGCCGCACCCGAGCATGCACTGGAAGGAACCCACCACCTTGTGGGTCACCACCCGCAGCATCCAGCACCTCACCGCACCGGTGGAATCC
Source organism: Mycolicibacterium moriokaense (assembly GCF_003347205.1). Taxonomy (GTDB): domain Bacteria; phylum Actinomycetota; class Actinomycetes; order Mycobacteriales; family Mycobacteriaceae; genus Mycobacterium; species Mycobacterium moriokaense_B. The sequence goes on along the minus strand of NZ_QQBJ01000022.1, from coordinate 54,723 downwards.
GGCGGCGCCGGCCTGGCCGTCGAAGAACTCGACATCGACACCGCCTGGGTGTGGCCGGAGCAGTCCCGACTGCTCCGTGGATGGGCTGATGCCCTACGCAGCAAGCTCCAAGAGGCCCGCGAGGCCGAACGCCTGGACTACCAGCAGATGATCAAAGCCATCTACACCACCTACCTGGGACGCATGGCCAGTGACAAGTGGCCCCCCTTCCAGCGTGAACATCAGCAACCCGCCTGGTACGCCGCGATCCGCGCCGACACCCGGTTCCGGGCACTGCGCTACGCCGCCGGCATCGCCACCCAGCATGGCCTCTATCCGATCGCCGCCGAACTCGACGCCTGGATCTACCGGGTTCCCGCCGGGACAGATCCGATGGTCCTCGACGAGAAGTCCACTGCCAACGGCAAATACCGCATCAAGTGGACCAGTGTCGACAAAGCGGCGAACACCGCAGCCGAAGGCGCGGACCAGTGAAGAAAGGGCGCTTCGCCAGCTCGTCACCGACGCCGCCACCGACGCCGCCGTCCTCTTCGGCCAGCCCGACCACACCGCCGCCGAGCGGCGGCTCAGGGCCCCAGCCGTCGACCGGTAAGGGATTCGGCGCTGCAGTGCGCGCGCTCGTTGAACGGAAGTTCCGCGAGCTGAGCAAAACCCAGCGCTGGCAGGGAGTCTCAGAAGCCAAGCGCCGAGCTGAAGCGCGCCGCCGCGGTACCGAGGAGATGCGCAAGCGCCTGCAACGCGAAACTGGGAAGCGGCCAGCGTCGAGCACCGTGGCCCGCAACGCTTCGAAGGGCAAGACCCCGAAGGGGGCAGATCAACAGCGTCTCGACCGCCAGGCCGCCATCGACCGTGCCGGCGGCCTCAAGCAGTTCGCTTCCAAGGCCAAGATCAGCCCCCACCAGGCGCGCCGGTGGCGCGACTCCGGAGGCCCCATCCACACCTCGGAGACCGTCGTCGTCGACTTCAACGTCACCGGTGATCTGCAGCACGGGCAGCGCAGCGAGAACGAACCGGAGACCCTCGACGTCGACAAGCAGCTCGTCGACAAACTGACCCTCGACGGATCCGTCGCCGACGACTTCATCGAGGCCTACGCCGCCGACGACATCGACACCCAGAAGGAGATCCTCGGTGAACAGATCGCCCAGCAGATCCTGACCGACTGGAACGGCGAGATCACCCGCATCTACACCGTGCGCACCATCATCACCCTGAGCCTCGGCGACTGATCAGCCGCGGCCTTGTCGGTGCCGCCGACTAGAGTCGGCACCATCACCAGTTCCACCATCCGGCCAGACATGCGTGTCAGGTCGCCAACCGAAAAGGGATGTCCCTCATGACCACAACACACACCGAACCCACCCAGAACACCGTCACCGGCGATGCCCTCACCCTGGCGTCGACGCCGACTCAACCGGAGCCGGAAGGCACGATCTGGGTCGACTTCGGAGACGGCGGATCGGCACGCTGGGCGGGGCTGAGCATGGAGACCATCGACCAGGTGTGCGCACACCTGGATGCCGTCAAAAAGCCCGACACCCTGACCTGAGGACGCCCGACCGCACAGTCTCGACGCCCAGTACAGTGAGCCACGAAGAATCCGCCGCCAAGGCGCCCCACAACAGAAACCGGCCGGGTATGCGTACCCAGTCCCACAACCCCGATGGGAACCACCACATGCAGCTCACAGAGGACGAGATCGCGATCCGCGTCGGCCTACCCGGGCCCGTCATCGCCGAACTCCTCCAGCCCGCCAACAGCACCGCCTCCACACCCTGCTTCGCCGACAGCGACGTGCTGCGCGCCCAGGTCGCCGCGCTCATGCTGGCCTACGGAGTGCGCTGGCATTGGGTCCAGACCGCCATGCGCGAGTCACCGACCCACCCCGACGCCCTGCACGCCGCGCTGGACTACTGGACCCGCGTCGCACCCACCCCAATGAATCCCCGGCACTGGCCGTTCGCCGCCACCGCGCTGGCGACCGCCCTGATGGTCCTGGCCCTGCTGACCGGCATCATCTTCGGCCTGCACCTGAGCCCGCAAGGATTGCTATGACCATCAACAGACACCCCGCCCGCACGCGGGGACATGCCATCGCCGCAGCTAGCCTCCACCCCCGAAGCGCAACCCGGCCTTGCCGGCCCGACCCACCCATACCAAAGGAGCCACGATCATGACCGACAGCCGCGTGTACACGCCGGCCCAGCCCTGGTACCCGCCGGCGACGCCCGTGGAGTTCCCCGAGGGCCGCCTCACCCCAGCCTGGGTGGGCAAGGTCGCCAAATCCAAGCACGGCGACATCGTGATCCGCTCCCACCTCGTGCCGCGGCACCCCCAGGACAAGCGCTACATGGGCGCCTTCCGAACCTTCTGGCGGGCACTGGCATTCGCTGACCGCAAGGGTGTCTACGCGATGCTGGAACGGTGGCTGGCCGACGCCGATGCCGAACTGGCCGGCACCGGGCTCACCGACGAAGACGCCGCCGTCCTGCGTCGCTTCCGCGGTGACGTCGACGGCGCACTCAACCGACTTCGGCGCGCCGACGACGAACCCATGGCGTGGGCCGGCGCGGAGTTCTCCAAGTACGCACCCGAGGAACGCGTCATGCTCGAAGCGCTCATAGGGGCCATCACCCTGCACCGGGCCGGCGACCTGTCCGACGACGAGCTGTACAGCATCCTGGGCAGCCTCGACGTCGACCCCGCCGACCGTGACACCGGCATCACCGAGACCGCGCTGGCCAAGATCCGCACCGCGGCCCAGACCGGCGATCCGCTCGAACTGGAGTCCACCTACCGCCGCTCCTGACGGCCCCACACCGATCGCGGCCGGCTGCCCCCAACGGACGTGTCAGTGGTCGTTGATAGCGTTGTTGCGTAACGCCGGATGCACCGTCCGACAACGCAAACGGCCAGCCCCGCGGGGTCGGTCACCAACGAAAGGGCTACCTCAATGGCTGACACGAGCACCCACTACGACACCGACGACTGCCTGGACGGTCCCGAACGGTGCAGCGGGGACGTGTTCCCGCGGCCTGCGCTGTCGGGAAGCGGCGAGCTCTACACCCGGTGCGACCACCACTGGGAGGTCTACTACGAGCGCACCGCACCGAAGATGGACGCGATCCGCGCTCGTTACCCCGAGATGGCCCCTCCGGACTTCGACCCCCTCGCGGCAGGTGAGAGGTGGTCGGAGGACGACCCGTGGCCGTGACGCCCGATCAGCTTGTCAGTGCCCGCCGGTAGAATCAGCTACACCGCGAATCGCACAGCGCGATAACCCAAGCGGCCCCACCTGCGGGTGGGGCCACCGAACCCCGAAGGGGCGATGACAATGAACGACACCATGGGATCTGCACGCTTCGTCGGCCCAGCCGCCGGGGTCGTCCACAACGGCCAGCAGGTCGTCGAATGGTTCGGTGACGCCGGGCTGTACGTCCTGGACCCGCCGCTGCGCGGCTACCGCACCGTCGTCGCGTCCACGCTGGAGCGTGCGCCGCGCATCGCCGCCTCCGGCGGTGCCGAATACGGTGTCGAGACGTTCCTGTGGGGCGTCACCGGAGAGGACCTCCAGCGCGGGTTCGACGCCGACGAACTGCCCGGCAGCGGTTGGGGCAACACCTTGGCCGACGCCCTGGCCGAGGCGGGCTACACACTGGCCTGAGGGCAACTTCGCCGCGACCTGTCAGTACCCCCCGATAGAGTTCCTCTCGTAGGGCAACCACCTGTCCTGCACCACCAAACGGCCATCCCCGCGGGGGCGGTCACCAACTGAAAGGGCCACTGCAATGGCTGACATGAACACCACCGTGACCGTGATCGACGCGTGCGGCATGGCGAAAGTCCCGGCGCTGCTGCTGAGCCGACCCGGCAAGGGCAAATCCAGCCTGATCCGCGGCCTCGCTGCCGCACAGACGATCCCCTGCGAGGTCGTCCTGGGTTCCCAGTACGAACCCGCCGAAATCGGCGGGCTGCCCTACCTGGACCCCAACGGCAATGGCGTCCAGCGGGAAGCCCCGGCATGGGCCAAACGGCTCGTCGAAGCTGGTGCCGGCATCGTCTTCCTCGACGAGCTGACCACAGTGCCCGAGAGCGTCCAGGGACCGATGCTGACCGTCGTCCTCGATCGCGTCGTCGGTGACCTCCAGCTGCCCGATGACGTCCGCGTGGTCGCCGGCGCGAACCCTCCCGACCAGGCCGCAGGCGGCTACGACCTCTCCCCGCCGATGGCGAACCGGTTCTGCCACATCAGCTATGAGCCGACCGTGGACGACTGGCTACACGGCATGGGCACCCGTTGGCGGACCCTGCCGCTGTCGCGCGCAGTCGTCGCCAGCACCGAACGGATGTCGGCGACAGTCTCAGCAGTCATGGGCTTCATCCACCATCGTCCCGATCTGCTCGACAAGTTCCCACAGTCCCCGGAGGAACGGGGCCGCGCCTACCCCTCGGAGCGCAGCTGGGACATGCTCGCCCGAGCGCTGGCCTACGTACGCGCCGACGACCAGCCCGCGATCCAAACGCTCGCAATGGGTTTGGTCGGGGAAGGGGCCGGCATGGAGTTCGTGCAGTGGTTGCAGCACGCCGACCTACCCGACCCCGAGGCCGTCACCGCAGACCCCTCGCTGGTCAACTGGGCTCACGAGCGCCCCGACCGAGTATGGGCGGTCCTCAACGGCGTGGTAACCCTGGCCGCTGAGCGCGGCACTGTCGAGGCGTTCCGCAAGGCCTGGAAGCCCCTCGGCGCGGCATCGGACGCAGGTGTGAAGGACTTCGCCGCCGCCGCGGCGCGCACCCTGGCGACCTTCCGGCCGGCCAACGCCAAGATCCCCGTCGAGATGCGCAAGTTCGAAGCGCTGCTCAAGAGCGCCGGGTTGCTCAGTGAGGACGCAGCATGAGCACCGCGGTCGTGAGCACCCAGGCCCGCCCGCTCACCAGTGAGGAACGCGAGGCGTTCCGGGTGGTGCGCCTGGTGGCGTTCCAACAGATGCCCTACTACGCCGCCGGATTGTTCAGCCTCATCCCGGTAGCCGTCCCCGGCTACGGCACGTGGGCGGTGGACCGTTGGTGGCGGCTGTATCTCGACCCCGAACTGCTGGTGGGGGAGAGCGCGTGGACGGTGCGTGAAGCCGGTGGGGTGCTGTGCCACGAACTCAACCATCTGCTGCGCGTACACGCTGAGAGGGCTTCGGCGCTGCCGCAGCCCTACCGGCACGACGTGTGGAATCTCGCCGCCGACGCCGAGATCAACGACGACCTGCTCGACGCTGGTGTGGAGCTGCCCGAAGGGGTGGTCACACCCGCAGCGCTCGGCTGCGCCGACCACGGCCTGGCCGAGGACTACTACGAGCACATGATCAACGACCAGGACAACCCCGACGACCCGGACGACACCGCCTCCGCCGAGGACGGAGAACCGGGCTGCGGTACCGGAGCGGGCCTCGCCCCGGTACCCGGGGAGCTGCCACCGAGCCACGCCGTCGACGGGCAGAACGGGGTCGACGAGGCGACCGGCGGGCTGATCCGCCGGCAGATCGCCGAGGCGGTCCGCGAATCTGCCGGGACAGGCCGCGGAACCGTGCCCGCCGGGCTGCAACGGTGGGCCGACGGGGTGCTCACCCCACCCAAGGTGCCCTGGCACCGGGTACTGCGGTCGGTGACGAGACAAGCCGTCGTCGAAGCCGCTGGCCGGGTGCAGTTCACCTACACGCGCCCGTCCCGCCGGCAGAGCCCCGGCCTGATCCTGCCGTCCATGCGCGGCCCCAAGGTGCGCGTCGCCATCGTGCTGGACACCTCGGCGTCCATGACGAACGCGGACCTGCTCGCAGGTATGTCGGAGATCCGCGGCGTGCTCAAGTCGACGGGCGTCAGCGGCGATCGGCTCACGCTGCTCACGTGCGATGCCGCCAACGGAACGCCGCAACGGATCAGCCGCGTGGAAAACGCGGTGCTCACCGGCGGGGGAGGGACCGACATGCGGGTAGGTATCGCCGCCGCCGACGCCCTGCGCCCACCGCCGCACGTGACCATCGTCGTCTCCGACGGCGATACCCCGTGGCCCGATCGCCCACCCCGCTCGAAGCTGGTCTGCGTCATCGTGGGAAATGAGCACGCAGTCACGCGGCCACCAGGTTTCGCGTTGACGGCCACAGTGCCCAGCGGAGCTGGCTCCTAGCGGTCGCGTCGGACTTGTCGGTGGGTCGCGCTACAGTTCTGGTGTAGCGCGGCTCCCGGGCCGCCCAGAGACGGCCAGGCTTGCGAGCCCGGTCACCGAGCCCCGATAGGCGGTACCCACCATGGCGGAGAACAGCGATCATCGCGGCGGCGCACTGCACGCCTACGCCCACCAGGTGCTGGCCGGCACCGGCCTGACCGAAACCGACGTCTACGCCACCCCCACCGACGACGACGAGGGATCAGCAGCACACGCATTGCAGCACGGATGGGAGCTGGCCCGGCGCGCTGCCAAGGTGGCCGCTCAATGACCGTCGAGTTCTACGACCTCGCACAACGCCTCGCAGCCGAGAAGGCCCGCAAGCCCGTCCTGCGGGTCGCTCAAGCACTCTTCACGCTGACCCCCGCCGCAGTGTTCGTCGAAGCGCACACAGACGAGAAAGGTGCCATCCGAGCCACTGTCACGCCTCCGGTGGGTGCGCCGACCACCATCACAGGCAGTGCAGTCTTGCCGGCCCTGGCCCGAGCAGGCGCACAGATGGACCCCACGCAGCCGCCCGCCCAGCTCGTCATGGCGGACGGGGCCACCCTGGCCGTGCTGGCATCCGTGGCACGCACCCACCACAAAGACGCCGACCCGAGCATTCGCGCGGCGTCCGCAGTCATCGGATGGTGGGTCGACAGGGCGGGCTATCCGGGCACCAACGCGGTCATCAACCTGCTGGCGCACAGCCGCCAGCGGTTCATCACCGGCGCGCCGCCGGAAGCCGAACGCCACGCCGCTCACTGGCGATCCGCGCTGGCGGTAACCGGCCTGCGGCAGTGGGCTCAGCGCCTGGGCGCTGGGGTCCCACTCGACGCGCTGACCCCGATCCGGGAGGACGACGCCTACACCTTCACCGCGGCGTGCAAGCGATTCGACAAGGGCTACAGCTGGACCGCACCCGAGCCACCGCCGGTCGCGGCCATGGGGCTGCGCGCCCGCTGCGACACCGCCGACCTATGGGAGGCGGCGCTGCTATCGGATCGGCTCTGGCGACACCGGGCCGTGCACACCGGACACGTGACCGGCGGGGAGGTCGTCGCGGCAACCAAAGCCACCTTCACCGTCCGCTGCCGCCGCCTGGACGCCCGGCTACGCAGCGGATCAGACGTCCTCGGATGGTCCGGCGGGCTGGACTCCTATGACCGCTCCACCCACTTCTACGGCGACATCCACGAGGCGACGGCACACAAGGGTGCCCTGCTGCTCACCGTCGCACGGGTAGCCGCAGAACAGCGCCCACCGACCGGGCAATGGGTCTCGCTGATGCCCGCACCCCCCAACCCCCGCACCGTCAGCATGGGCCGATCCAAATACCGGCGGTTGCAGTTCCGCGCCGACTCGTGGATCGCCTCGGGCAAAACCCCCGGTCTTCGCCGCCGCGATGTTCCCCTCGATGTCCTTTGTGCCGCAGCAGAAACGGAGTAACACCATGCGAATCCTCAAGCCACGCCACACCAACACCGCGCAGGACGGCGGCGACAACGCGGCCACCGCACCCGCCGCCGCACCGAAACCGAAGCCCCTGCCCACGCCAGTCGCCTGGCCGGGGATGGAACTGCTCAACGACCCGATCAGCGCCCAGGTGCTCATGTCGGTATGGAGCGCAGATCTTGTGGTCAACGTTCCCAGCCCACCAGGGGCGGGCAAGACCCGACTGACCGTGCTACTGGCTGCGGCGCTGTCACACCGTGCCGGCTTGCGGGTCGGTATCGCCGCCCAGACCCGCGCCCAGGCCATCGACATCGCACGGCGACTGTCTGCGGTCTGCGAGCACCCCAAGATCGGATTGCTCTGGGGCCGAGGCAATATCAAACCGGACGCCCACGGATGCCCCATTCTCGACGGGGCTACAAAGATGTGGCCCAACAGCGGAGGGGCGGTCCGGGTCGCCACCAAAGCGCGGTGGCTGTTCTCCGAGCCATCAAAAACCAAGGCCGACGTCTTGATCGTCGACGAGGCATACCAGTGCACCTACGCCGATCTCGGTGCCCTCGGATCCATGGCCGCACAGGTGGTTTGCGTCGGAGACCCCGGACAAATCGACCCCGTGGTCACCGGTGACACCGCGCGGTGGGCCGACTCGCCCACCGGCCCGCATGTGCCCGCCCCGCACGCACTCGCCGCCGCCCACCCGAAGGTCGTCAACACCGTCGCGCTGCCCTACACGTGGCGGCTGGGACCGGACACCACCACGCTCGTGCAGACGGCGTTCTACCCCGACCTGCCGTTCACCTCACGACGACCGCCCGAACACATCACCGCCAACGGCCAGCCGCTGCCAGAACTGACGCACCGGGCCATCACCGTCGCCAACGGCAGCACCGACACCGCTCTGATCGCGGCAGCGGTGACGCGGGTCCGGACGCTGCTCGACGACGCGCAAGTCTGCACCGCCGGAGGGACCCGCCCGCTCACCGAGGACGACCTGGCCATCGTGGTACCTCACGTGCCGCAGGCCGCGGCGGTGCGCGCCATGCTGGCCGACTACCCAGGATTGCTCTGCGGCACCGCAGACGCCCTGCAAGGCCTCGAACGACCCGCCGTCGTCGCCGTGCACCCGATGGCCGGCAAACGCGTCGCCGACGAGTTCTCCCTGACCACGGGCCGGCTGTGCGTGATGCTGTCCCGACATCGCAGCCATATGTCGCTTCTGGTAGACGAGCGGACCCACACCGTGCTGCACCAAGCCGACTCCGAAGCCGCCGCCGCCGCAGCCACCGTCCTCGACCGGCTGCTCGCGACCGACGAATTCTGACCGCGCGGCGACGGAATCGCGCCCCGGCGGCGGTACTTCTCCGGCATGGATGCCAAAGACCCCTACCAAGACCGACCGCCCAGCCCGCCACCCGAAATTGTCAGAGCCCCGCGATACACTGAACGCAGCGACTCACACCGAGAACGCACACCAACCGGCCAGGCCCGCGGGCCCGGTCACAGAGCCCCCGAAGGGTGACACCACCGATGTATTACGTTGACGGCGAGGCCTTTCCCCTCGAACTGCTCTCCGCGGACGAAGCCCGCACAGTTCTGCAGGACCTGCACGCACAGGCCGCCGCGAACACCACCACCCAGGACCGCGCCCTGACCGGCCAGATCGACGAAGTGACCGCGTGGCTGGACACCCTTGCCGCCGAGGAAGCCGCCGACCTCGCGGTCGAAGCCGCCGCCGATCACTCCGCCGACCTCTACGCCGACCAGCTCGCCGGGATCTACTGATGACCACCGCGCCAGCCACCGAGAGCGCCGACATCGACACCGACGACGACATCTGCTGTGACCCCTACGAAGAGGGCTGCACCGCATCGCTGACAGACGGCGAGGGATGGAACGGAGCATGCGGAAACTGCGCCGACCGCCAATACGCCGAAGAGGAAGGCCAGTGGTGGCTCGACGAGGACGACACCGACGTCCCACCTGCCAGTGAGGAGAGCACGCGATGACCGTCGCCCACCACGAGATGCCGGCCGCCCTGGCCGCACGGCCACACGACCCGCGCCGCGGCATCCCCATCCCGTTCGTCAACGAAACCGACGACGGAGGTGTCGATTTCGCGGCTATCCAAGCGAGCCGAGTGTTGCAGTGCGCTCGGGAGCGGCTGTGCGGCTCCTGTGGGCAGCCCCTGGGGTGGTGGGTCGCGTTCCTCGGCGGCCCCGAATCAGCCAGCCAGCGAGCGTATCTCGACCCAGGAATGCACCCTGACTGCGCAGTTTCCGCCCTGAGCCTCTGCCCTCACATCGCGCGACGGCAACACCGCCGCGCCCCCGAACACCGGCTCGCCACCGACGTCATCACCCCCGACACCATGACCGAGACCAAGCCCCAGCGCTGGATGCTGGGGATCTGCCGCGACTACGACGCCACGATCGTGGCCGCGCGCACCCCCCAAGCGCACGTGCTGTTCCTGCCGCAGCCCTTCAAACGCACCCGCACCTGGAGCTACACACCCGAAGGACGACTCACCGAACAAACCCCCGCACCGCGCCGCTAACCAGCAAGGACGACAGGTCCCCGCACCCCGACAAGACACCGAACCGCTCAGAGAGGGAGAAGACAGCATGCGCGCACTCCGCATCAGCGCCGACGGATGGTGGCAGACCATCGACATCGACCCCACGACGGCGAACCAAACCCAGAACGACACCCTCGATCTGCGACACAACATCGCCCTCTGGTACAGCGCCGACGACACCGCCGGCGCCGAACCCAACATGGCCGCCATGACCCTGCTCACCGGTGTCACCGAACTCGAACCCCACACCCTGCCGATGATCTACGGAGAGGCCATCGTCGTCGGAGTCCAACCCGCCACCGGGACCCCGGCCCCGATGACCGATCAGCAGTACCACGCCATCAGCTACGCCCTGCTTGCCTCGCTCGCCGCCTGAGGCACCCACCCAAAAGCACACCGACAGAGGGCGCTCCAAACCCTCACATGCCACACGGCCAGTCCCGAGGGGCCGGTCACCAAGCCCGACCCAGGGAGCCCGCTATGCCGATCGACGACCGCTTCTACACACCAGTCCAAGACCCGGACAGCGCCGAGATGACATGGGCGACGTCGCTGGGAGAGTTCCAGTTGGCTGACCGAGTGGCGCTGCGACCCGAGTCGCAATGGCACAACGCCGGCGAGCGCACCGGCATGGTCGTCGGTGTCCCCGGCGGGTGGGTCCGGGTGCTCCTGGCCACCTCCGGCCGCAAAGTCAAGATCCGCTGCTGGGACCTCGCCGTCGTCGCCATCCCCATTCGGTGCCGCGCAGTCACCATGGCGATCATCGAATCCAAGGACTTCCGGTGACCGAGCACGTGCTGATCCTTCTTGCTTGCGGCGCAACCAAACTCGATCATCCTGCGCCCGCCGAAACCCTCTACTGCAGCAGCCACTTCGCGCTCATGCTGGCTGCCGCCCGCAGCGAAGCAGCCGACACGATGCGCGTCTGCGGCGGCACCGCCAGCGTCGCCATCCTCTCAGCGCTGCACGGGCTCGTCGACCCCATGACCGTCCTGAAGCCCTACAACCTCAAGATGGGCCAAGCCGGGTCGGTCACCGCCACGCGGCTCGCCGCCCAACTCGCCAGCGCGCCACCGGACGAGATCGTCGCCATGCTGCCGTCCGCCTATCTGCGGGTCCTCACCGAAGCCGTCGCAACACTCAACGAGGCGGGCCTGGCCGACATTACCGTGCTTAACGCCTTCGAATCCGCACCCGGTATCGGCTATCAACGCGGCGTCGCCGCATCACTGCTGCGCACCGCAGGACGGGTCGGCATCGCAACGCCGCAGGAGCAGAATGGCACTGCCAGACAGTAGAATTGAACAGCGCCCAGGACATCGGTGCATCACCGGCCTGGCCTGCTGGCCCGGTCACCAACCCCGAAGGGATGCCATGACCTCTACTAGCCAAGACGCCGCGCCCAGCGTGACCATGCGCACCGTGCTCGTCACATGGACCGAAATCTCTCAGCACACGGCACGCGTACAGGTGCCCGTCGACGCCGACACCGACGAGCTGGACATGGAGAACCGCCTCGCCGAACTCGACAACGACGGCTTCCAGGGACTGGAACGCGAGATCCAATCCGTCGTCGCCGTCGAGCACGATCCCGACGCCGAAGTCCTGGTCCCTCTCGACGAATCGACGTCCCGACGCGCCAGGCTGCGGCCCTGACCGGCTGAGCCGGTCGAGCCTGGCCAGGGACATGCCGTCGTGCCTGCTCAGCACCCCAATGCGGGGCGGGCACGACGAGCACCGGGCACGAGGTCGCCAGCGGTAAACCGTGCCAGCGGCGACGTGAGGGCCGAACTGGGCGGGCCGCGCACCCGCAGATCCGCGCCGGCCAGGTGCATACTCAGAAGCGCAAGCTCATCAGAGCAGGTCAACAGGGATGACAAGGAACATGCGCGACACCGAACACGGCGACACGCACGCGCCGCGAATCGCGTTGTCCGCAGACTTCACCATGCCCGTGGACAGCGTGACCGCCACGTTCTCGATCCTCGGCAAGAAGGGTCGGGGCAAGACGTACACAGCCTCCGTGCTCGCCGAAGAACTGATGGACGCCGGTTGTCTGATCTGCGTCATCGACCCCACCGGCGTCTGGCACGGCCTGCGCTCCTCCGCCGACGGACGCGAGCCAGGATTCCCGGTGGTCATCCTGGGCGGGGACCACGCCGACGTCGCGCTCCGCGCTGACCAAGGCGCTGCCGTCGCCGAACTGATTGCCCTCCAGCGATTCCCAGCCGTCCTCGACCTATCCCTGATGCGCAAGAACGAGCGGCGTGCCTTCGCCGCCGACTTCCTCGAAACGCTGTACTGGCGCAATCGCGAGCCGCTACACCTGATCATCGACGAAGCCGACGAATTCGCACCACAGCGGGCCCCCGCAGGGATAGAACGTCTACTCGGTGCCACAGAGGACATCGTGCGCCGCGGCCGCGTTCGAGGACTCGGGGTCACATTGTGCAGCCAGCGCGCCGCTGCGCTTCACAAAACTTTTCTGTCGCAGATTGATTCGCTGATTGCGCTCGGAGTGACGGCACCCCAGGACGTCAACGCCATCAGCGATTGGGTTGCTCAGCACGCCGAGGAGGGCCAAGCGCGCGAGGTCCGGCAGTCGCTGCCCGCGCTACCGGTGGGGCAGGCCTGGGTGTGGTCACCGGAGTGGCTGGGTGTCACCCAACGCATCAGCGTCCGCCGGCGCCACACCTTCGATTCCAGCGCGACACCGAAAGCAGGAGCCCGCCGGCACACCGCCACCACACTGGCTCCGGTCGACGTGGAAGGTCTGCGGCGCCAACTCGACAGCATTGGCGGTGAGCACCAGCAGGGATCCTCCGCTGAGGCAGACCAGCAGCACGCCCAGGGCGAAATCGAACAGTTGCGGCGACAGCTCGCCGCCGAACAGGCGCGCGTCGCCCAGGTGCAGCGCGTCGAAGTGCCGGTGCTGTCGGCCCAGGATCTGCAGGCGCTGACCGAGGCCGTCGCGCACCTGCGCAGTGTCGGCGAACAGATCAGCGCTGCGGCGTCCACCGTCGAACGAGCCCTCAGCACGACCCCACCCGCGGTGACCAGGGCATCTGACACGTCCCCCCTGCAGCAACCCACCGAACCAGAGTCCCCGCAACCCGTGCCCGCTCCGCCGGCAGGGGAGGGGGCCAGTGACGGCCGGCTCGGGCTAGCCCAACGTCAGATCCTCACCGTCTTGGCGCAACACGGGCAGCGCACCACCAACCAGGTCGCCTTGCTGACCGGACGTAGCCACAAAGGCGGGGGATACCGCAACGCCCTGTCGACGCTGCGCAGCAGCGGCCTGATCGAGGGACGCGGTGACATCCGCATCACCGACGCCGGCCGCGCTGCGTTGGGCAGTTGGGAGCCGCTACCGCCGCCGGGTCCTGGACTCATCGCCTGGTGGGCCCAGCAACTCGACAAAGCGCCCCGGTTGATCCTGCAGCACCTGGCGAGCACCCCGCACCGCGATGTCCCCATCGCCGAGATCGCCGAAGCCACCGAGTACAGCCCGGCCGGTGGCGGGTTCCGCAACGCGATCTCCCGGCTGCGCTCCCTCGACCTCGCCACCGGCCGCGGCGAGCTGCGCATCAACCCCGACTTGCTCGCCGCCGGCGACAGCGACCGTCGACGACAGCGGTGACCGGGGGACCTGTCATCCGCGCAGGTAGAGCGCGCGAGGGCGCACGCGCAGGGGCAACCTGCGCAGAACAGCGACGGAAATCGGCGCCGGGGCCGGTACTACCACCACAACACCATCGCTCACGACACCCGGAGGATCACCATGCAGTTCCGCAAGACCAAGACGCTGGGCCCCTTCCGCTTCACCTTGACCCAGCGCGGCCTGTCGGTGAGCGCCGGCGCAGGCCCCCTGCGGTTCAGTCGGGCCGCAGACGGCACGGTGCGCCGGACACTGCGCTTGCCCGGTACCGGCATCTGGGACACGAAAGTGGTCCGCCGCCAGCGCCGCTGACCAACGCGGCTGTCGTAGCGCTCCGATACGATCACGCCCGAACAACGATCAACCCGGCCGGCGCTCGCGAGCCCGGTCCTCACGCCCAGGAGGGCCCGATGAGCGCACCCGCGTTCCAGCAGCACCCGTCGTCCCCGGCGATTCTCGACGCCTTCGCCGGCCCCGGCGGCTGGGACGTCGGTGCCGCCATCATCGGCATCCCCCGCTCCGAGATTCTGGGCGTGGAGATCAACGCCGCCGCCGCCGCGGCAGCCACCGCGGCAGGACACCAGCGAGTCCTGGCCGACATCCTCGACATCGACCCGGCCGACTATCCGCACACCACCGGATTCATTTGCTCAAGCCCCTGCCCGACATTCTCCTCAGCTGGACTTCGCAGTGGAACGGCCGACCTCCAGATCATCCTCGACGCCATCACCCATGCCGGCAGCGTGGACTGTGACTGCCCTTGGGAAGACATTGCCGAGGAACTGATCGAAGCTAGCGACCCACGAACAGCGCTGGCAGCACAAACCATTCGCTTCGCGCTCGGGCTGCCTAATCTCGAGTGGCTTGCCTTGGAACAGGTCGCCACTGACGCGACTCAGTACATGTTCGAGGACATCGCGGCGGAGCTGATGGAAGACTTTCAGGGAGTCAACGTCTTCACCATCGACGCCGCCCACCTCGGTATGCCGATGCGACGCAAACGCGTGTTCCTGGTGGCCAACCGATCTGAACCCACCGGATGCCGCGACCACTACCCGGCCACTGTGCGCTGGCCCGAGCGCACCATGGCCCAGGTGCTGGGATGGCCGGACGATGAGATGATCCGCACCCGCGGAAACCGCCGCGCCACAGGCGGAAACCTATTCCCTGCGAACAAAATTGGGTGGTGCCTGACAGAGAAAGCGCGGTCCTGGACCCGGGAAAGTACCGGTGAGCGGCTGACCGAAGCCGACGCCGGCTACCTGCAGGGCTTCCCGCGGGACTATCCCTGGAACGGCAGTCGCACCGCCCGCTTCCATCAACTCGCCGATGTCGTCGTCCCACCCGTCGCCGCCGCGGTCCTGGGCACCGCCGCCAACCGGCCGTGGAGCGCCGCGACCCGGCAGTACCTTGCCGACCTCTACGACCAGCCCGCTACGGCATCGACCGCGCTGGCCGGATGAGCGGCCCACCCGCCGAGACTCAGCAACCCTGAAATCAAGTGTTGTCGAGACGTTGAAGTGGGCAAACCCGCAGCTAACCTAGACACCACGCGACGACCGCCGAAGACGCCCGGACCCCGGGAGCGGCCCGCCGACGCGCACGAGAGGACAGAGGGGAGACCAACGCCGATGACCGTTCGCGAGAATGAGCGTCCGCCGGCACCGCGCGCTCCGCACGCCAGACCCACCCAGGCGGTCATCGCGCATGACCTGCAAGAAGGGGACTACCTGCCCGATTACGGCAGCACAGTCAGCGCCGTCGACGTTCGCGCCGAACGCCCTGGCATCGAGTGGGTCGATCTGCCACTTTCCGACCAACGTCAACTCACCCTCGACGGTCACGACGACATGGCCGCCGTCCCTGCGGTGGTCGAGTCAACCCTGTCCCGGCGACGGTAGGTTCTGCGCTGTGTCACGGTTCTTGATCAGCAATCTTCGGGAAGGCCCCGAAGAGCTACGTCGGCGGCTACCGATCAGCGGAGAGACCGTTGAGATCCGGATCGGCCCCGACGGCCTGACGTACTTCTCAGCTCGGCTCGACGAGCAGATCATGCACCGCCTCGACCCGAACGTCGACACCGCGTCCTTGCCGGCCGAACGTGTCGGCGCCGACGACCTCGGCCCCTTCTTGTGGGTGAGCGACATCGTGATGCGCCCCAGCCGCCCGGGCGACGCCCCGCACTATGGCATGCAGCACTTCCCGGTCGACATGGCCTACGTGCTGGACCTCAGCTACCTCGACGACCAAAGCGTGAACTTCGCCAAACTTCAGCCCATCGCCGCCATCGACATCGACGACCTGCCCGAAGACGCCGAGCCCACCCACCAGGCCGGCCAGATCGCTGTCCTGACCCCCAGGGCTTCCACCGACGACCTGGACGAAGACGAAGGCACTGTTGCTGGGGCCGAGAGCGCTGACCTCTTTAATGGCGCGGCCCCGCCGGCACCCGCCGACGACGACCCGGCCGAAGACGAGAGCCCCGGTGCTGAGGTCGCGAGCGACGACCTCCACGACGACGCGGCACCGCCGGCACCTGGCGACAACCACGACATCGACGGCGACAACTCGACCCCACGAGACGACCTAGACCACGTACCCGACGACAGCCCCACCAGCGCCGACATCGCGATGCCGTCCAACCCCGCACCGGCGTTCCCGGTCGCCGCCGAGGAGCCCGAACCACCGGCACCGCCTGACCACACACCGGTCCCGACAGCGCCCAACGGTGCCGGACACACACACGTCCCCCCAGAAGCCCTGCCCGACCTCGCTCGCAGCACCACCGGCACGCTCCCCACGGCGCGACCGCCGGCAGCTACCCACGGCGACGGCGAGGTCACCGGACCCGTCCGAACAGCCACAACAGCACGTCCCCCCGCAACTCCCGCCGCCGGCTCACGCACCCCCGGTACATCACCAACGCGGTCCCAATCTGCGGCTCCACCGACCACCAGCGGCCCGTTCGGTGCCACACCGACAGGTCCGCCCCCACGGACCCCGCTCCACGGCGGTCCACCAGTGCACACGTCACCCTGGCCTGAAGACTCACGCTCCCCGCGCCCAGCCCCCGCCCGACCCACACCGCCGTTCAACGGCGCGCTGCCACCCCCGATAATCCCCACCACGCCGGGCCGCGCGCCCTCGGCCAAAGCACTGACGATCGGCGCGGTTGTCCTCGTCGGACTCACACTCGTTGGCATCGCGGTCTGGAACGTCGCGGGATCATCTGACACCGACCCCGCCGCCGCTCCCGCAACCGCACAAGCGAAGCCCACCGAGGAAGATTTCCGGCGCCTCAACAGCGCTCTTCCCAAAGGCTATTCGGAGCAAAGCTGCACCACTGACGAAACTGCGGCCGACGCCTCGGTCAACTGCGGACCCAACACCGACGCCGGCGGGCCAACTGCAGCTACGTACACGCTCTACGCCGACAAGCAGGCACTCGCCCAAGCCTTCGCCGACACCATCGCCACCTACGACCGAGTGACCTGCCCCGGAAACATCCAGTCCCCCGGCCCCTGGCGTCGCAACGCCGCACCAGACATCGTGGCCGGAACACTGTTCTGCGGTACCCAGGAAGGCCAGGCAGTGGTGGTGTGGACCAGCGACGCGCAGTCTCTACTCAACGTCACCGAAGCCGGCGCGCAAGGGCCCTCACTCGACCAGCTTTACGCCTGGTGGGGCACCCACTCCTGACAACGGCCTAGCGGACCCGCACGCACGGCCCCGCCGTGCCCAATGCGTCGCTCGAGAAGCGGGACACTTTGTCATAGCAGTCAAGTTCACTCAACCCTGCTTCATCGCAACATCATTCGGCCCGGCACGAGTGCCCGGTCGCCCAGCGCGAAAGGCAGAACGCCATGCCCAACCACGACATCGCATACGAAATTCACCGACTGCCACACCACGTCCTCGCCGCCGCCCTGCCCGAGCTGCGCTCCGTAGACGTATGGCACGACCTACGAACCGAATTCGCAAGTTGGACGGTGCGCCAGCCTGAGCAGTTTACGTCCTGGCGGCACGCCTGGAACCGTTGGACACGCGCATCAGCACACCAACCCGGAGCGATCGCGCTCACCGTGACCTGCCGGGAGTGCCGAGGACGTCTGTTCAGCACCAAACGCGGAATCCCCTCGCCCTGCACCACTTGCATGGGCCGCCGTCGCACCACCGTTCGTAGTAGAGCGATCTGGCAAGACGACACGAACGTAGCAGCCCCGTAACGCATCCCGTCTACCCGACCTGACATCCCGCCCCAGGCTTGCGAGCCCGGGTCCCACCTCCGACAAGGACGACCGACATGACCGACCTCGACACTCTCATGCGACGGCGTGAAGACCTCGACTCCGAACTGCAGGGCTACCTCGTTGACTCCCTCCTTGGCCCCGTTATCAAACACCCCCTCGTGTTCTCCGTCCCGCACAGCCCTCAGCTCAACGCCATGGCCGATGCGCGGTTGCGGGCAAAGCAAGACGAATGTCGGCGAGCAATCGAAACCCAGCAGTGGTCGCAGTACCTGTTCCTGCACGAGCGGCCCTTTAGGGTGCATGCATTCACCCGCATCGCGGCCGAACTCGGCGACGAGGACTACTGGACCATGCTCTCCGACCTGTGGGTTGATGCCGAGAACATCTACGAACACCAGCCGCTGTGGGCCAACCTCCTGCAAGATGACGCACGAGCCTCTCACCGGCACCTGATGATGACCGAGGCAGAGCGCCAGGACCTCGCCGAGCACCCCGAAACCCTCACGATCTACCGCGGATTCAACGTCGATGGGCGACAAGCTGGAATGAGCTGGACCCTCAACGCCACTACCGCCCGCAACTTCGCGTTGCGCTACGGAAGGCACGGACACCCCCAAGTGGCGTCAGGGACCGTCTGCACCGCCGCGGTCATCGCCTACCTACGCGCACGCGGAGAAGACGAAATCATCGTTAATCCAACCGATGTGATCAACGTAAGCGTGGCCGAAGCCTGACACCTGGGAGCCCCGAGTGCCGCCCTACGAACCAGCTGCCATGGTCAGCAAGTGACGCCGTGTCAGCTCGACGTCACCGAGGGCTCGGTGAGCGCCACCGTTGCGTAGCCAACGCGACGCACCCTCAAAGTCGCTGCGCGGTGCCATCACATCAGCCCACCAATGCACGTGCGACATCGACCCAGCCGCGTCCACACTGTAGCGGCGGCAGTCCTCGGCAACCACCTGCCGGTCATAGTCGGCGTTGTAGGCCAGGACCACCTTGCCGTCCACGATTTGCGCGAACTGGTCATGCACCTCCGCCCACGTCGGCACGTGCGGGGCGGTGACTTCACGCTCGGAGATCCCGTGCACCGCCTGAGCGGCCGGCGTGATCGGAGACCGTGGATTGACCAATGTGTTCAACAGAGGCCGACCCGTGTGGGCGTCCACCGCGGCAATCTCGCAGATCGCACCTCCCATGGAGACCGTTTCGGTGTCCACGATGACAGCGACCCCCTCCCGAAGAACAGACCGAGCGAACCGGGTGGCTGCCACCCGAGGAGACATCGCCTCAGCATCGGCAAGGTACTGCCGGCGCAGCTCGACAGCCCCACCCCACCCAGGCAGAGCGTCCCCGGCGCAAGTCGCGGTGATCAACGCCTCGCGATGACGTTCCAGCTTCGCCACCGCGCGCAGCGACCCCGCGAGCGCATGGCGTGCGTCCCCGCTGCACCGTTGCGGCCCAACGGGGGTGTGACTGGCCTTGCACACGTGTCTTCACTCCGCTTCGTCGTCACACCATGACGCGGCCCGGCGGGGCCGACGTCTCCAGCTCAGTGGTACCGGTCGCCGCCGACATTTCCGTCAGTGCACCAGCGCAAGAAATTGCCCCAGCCGCGACGGAAACAGGGCCCGGCGTCGGTACTACCGCTATACGAAGGCGTCCACCGATCCGTTGGAGGAACCATGTGCAAAGCCAGCCACGAGCCCGGTGGGCCGCAACGGTGCAGCGGTGACTGCCGCGCCAAAGCCGCCCGGTCGGTCAACGACGTCGCCGCGCTGGAGACCCACGAGCGCGCACTGCAGGCACGCCTCGCGGAGACCTCCCCGCCTGCCGTCACAGCCTGGGGGCCGCACATCGGCCCGCCCCCGTTCACCCCGCCGAACGCCCCGGACTTCGACCAGTGGTATGCCGCGCAGCGCGCGCACAACCCCGACTACCGCCGCGAGGACGCCTATGGCCACTTCTACAACCTGGCCGGCGACTGCAGCGCGTTTCCCGGCTACACCGATGCGACGCCCGAGCAGGCCGAGCACGCCGCTCAGCAGGAACGGGAGCTGCGAGTGCGCAATGACCACGAACGCGATCGCGGCGACGATGGATACGGCTTTCGGTCCACCGCGGCCTACGTCAGCGCACAGCCGCCGGCGGATTACTCGAGTTGGTCCGCCGAGAAGATGAACGACCCACTCGGTCGTCGCGGCGGTGAACCGCTGCCCGGCGCCACGGATCACCGACGTCGCAGCTGAAGGGGAACGCCGCCCCGGCGCACCTGTTTCTGTCGGTCGGCTCCACTAAACTGGGATCAGTCGAGCAGAACGCCGACACACCTCCGGCCGGACACGAGTGCCCGGTCCCACACTTCAGGAGACACCGCATGCCCACCGCCACCGCACCCGCTTTCACCGTGACCCTCACTGCGACACAAGTCACCCTGTTCAGCATCAATGAGGAAGCCTTCGACCGCTGGTGCGCAGCCAAGGCCGACGAGCTTGAATGCGACGTGCCCAAGTGGACAGACCCGGGCGCCGGGTCAGCCTTGTCGGACTTCATCCACGACGCCCTCCACGCCGGCGTCATCACCGGTGACCCCGGCTTCGACCTGCAAGTCAACGGTGACGACGACGCCGAAGTCAGCGGCTTCTACGCCGTGATCAAGAACGCCGCCGGAGACCAACGCCTCATCGGACTGACCAGCGGATGGACCGAAGTCCTGCGCGTCGACGACGGCACGGACGCCCGCCAGAGCGCCCATGAGCACCTCGACGAGATCTGCAACGTCGCCAACAGCGTCCTGCGCACCATCGGTGTCGCCGCCGAGAACACCTCAACCAGCGCGCACCGTCACTTCGGCTACTGGGTCAACCGCGCCCTGCGCACCGCTCGCTGTTATGAGTGTCAGTTCCAATTCGTCGGATCCGACGACACCGCCGAAGACTGGAATCAGCCATGACATGCCGACGCGGCGAGGATTGTCAGACCCGCCCGGTAATCTCGTAAGCACAGTAAAGTGCAACGCTTTACAACCCAAACGGCCACGTGTGCGCACCTGGTCACCGACACCCACGAGGGAGACCACCATGGGATCAATCAGCTACGCCATTCCCCACGGCAGCTCAGCTCGCGCCGAAGTTGCCCAGCACGTCCGCGGAACCCGCGCCGAAGTCATCGCGTCCAACAGTGCCCCTGGTGACGGGTGCGACTGGGGCGGAACGTACTTCGCCGCACACCGCGAAGGATCCGGGCAGGTGTGGGCCTCCATCACCCTGTTCGCCCAATACCGCGGCGACGTCGTGATCAAGATGATGGACGAAACGATGGGGCCCACCGCTGTCGGCGTCGGCGCCACCGTCCTCGCAGCACTGACCGACCCGCCCGAGGGCGAATACGCCCGCCAGTGGCGCCGCGAAGCCGCCCACTACCAGCAGCAGCGCAGCGCAGCGCTGGCAGCCCGAGGGCAGTGGATCACCCTAGCCGCCCCGGTCGCTCTGCGATGCGGAGCCCACATCGACACCGTGCGCGTGGAGGACCTACGCCTTTGGAAAGCGCAGTCGGGAACCAGGATTCGTCCCCACTGGGACTGGTTCATGGCCGAGTGGACGACCACCCACACCGGCAGCTGAGCCCCCCGCGAACTCCACCTGCAGCCCGAACCGAAGGGACTCCCAGCATGGCACCTCACCAGCACACCCCCGTCCCCGGCGAGACCGCCGACGAACACCGACGACGCGGCCTGTCGGTGCGTTACCGCAAGGCCCACACCCGCGGCGCCTACCGCGTGCGGTGGGACGCCTACGACCTGGCCGTGCTCTACCTGAGCACCGGCCGAGCGCACCTGGCCACGCCGAAACAGATCCATGCACAGATCAACGGAGGACGGTGCGCGTTTGCCCCCGTGCGGGCCGCGATCGCCGATGCCCGCCGCGACTGCGCCCCCGCGCAGCCCCCGGCCACTGATCCACGCGACCTCACCACCTGCACCGAATGCGGCGCTCGCTTCATCCGGCACTGGACTTCCGACGGCATGGACTTCACCTGGCTCGACGAGGCCGGTAGCCGCCAGGCCGGGGAAGGCGGGCCCCCCGGAATCGACTCCGTCGAAGACTACCTGGACTGGCTGCGAGCCCACGACATGCGCGGCTACTCCGCTTTCCTCGCGCAGGTCACCCTCGGAGCCGGCCTGCTGCCCTGGCAGCACTGGCACCGCCCGGCACCGGTCATCGAGACCGGCGCGGGATTCCCGCCCCTGCCGTGGTGCTGCGGCGAACCTGCCCGCAGAGTCCGCGACGGCTGGATCTGCCGCGAAGACCCGCAACACCGCCCCGCCGCAGCGACTGCGGGGTAGCTCTCGGGTGTCGTTGGGCGCCAATACAATTAGAGACAGCAGCAATGCGCTGCATCCCATCCGGCCGGTCCCGCGGGCCCGGTCACCTACGAGGAGCCCCGATGAGCACGCACCCCCACGCAGAGACCAGCTACACCCACATCCCGGTCATGTTCCGCGACGAGTATTCCGACAAGACCTACGGCACCATCGTGCTCAACGGCGCCATGAGCGAGGCTCAGCGCGCCGAACTCGACGGCTACCTTGTGCGGGGCACCGAGTACCGGCCCGCCATCTTGGAGCTGGTCGGCTTGGAGATGATCCGCGTCGACGACGAATGGTTCGATATGAACCTGACCGAGATGACCATCGAGCAGACCGACCGGCTGGGCTGGGACGGCGAACTCGACGAACACCCGCAGGCGTCGATCGAGGAGTTCATCGCAGGGTTCAAGGCTGCCGCCGAGCGTCAGTGGAGGTTGCGCGGCACCCTGCACGTCGAAATCGACGCCAGCGCCGAACGCGGCTGGCGAGAAACCGCCTCAGCCCTGAAGACGGTGATCTCGCGCGTCGAGGAGCAGCTCGCCCGCGGTGAGCTGCGCGAGCTGCCCTTCACCGCGGTAACCAACCAGGACGGTCACGCAATCGGCCGGGTCTGGGTGACCGACTAGTCGACCCAGTGGAGCGCCGCGCGCCGGGCCGACCTGCGCGCGGCGCTCCGTGTCACACCCTGCCGCTACCATTAGTACAGCCGCACAACACAAATCGGCACCGCAACGGCCCGGCTCGCGAGCCCGGTCCCCAACCGAGGGAGACACCCATGAGTGCTTCAGACCCACTGCTTTCGGCGCTGGTGCGCCACCGCGACGAACTCGACCAGGCCATCGGCCTGCGCGCCACCGAAATCGTGCGCGCATGGATGATCAAGACCAGTCGCGCGCACCTGTGCGTCGACGAGGAGAACCGCAGCCTGGCCCTCACCGACGACCGCTCCGGGCTGCTCGACGAGCGCGACGAGGCCCACGACCACGGGTTCAGCTTCGAGGGCCTGAACGACGCGATCGGCAACCTCCCGCGCGAGCTGATCCGCTGGGGGAAGACTGCCCCCAGCGGCTACACCGTCATCCTCGCCGACCTCAACACCCACCTCGGCCGCTTGTACAACGATCGCAACGCCAACCCGATCGCCTCGACCGACCCCTGGGAGGTGCAGTGAACACCACCGAGTCGCACGCACCGATCGCCGACCTGGTGACGCTGGCCTACCGCGGCGCCAAAGCGGTCCAAACCGGTTTCCGCGCCCCCACCGACGACTGGCAGCCCATGCTGCTGTTCACCACCGCTGAGGGACGCCAGCACGTCATCGCCGCCCCCCACACCGACCAGCAGAAGCAGGCGACCGCCGACGCCATCAGCGCACTGCTGAAGCGCAGCCACGCCGTGGAAGCCCTGTGGCTGTCCTCGGCATGGGAGGTCGTGCCCGAGGCCACCGACACCGACCTGTCGGACATCAGGCCCGCTCGGGACCCACGGCGGCGGGAGACCCTGGTCCTGGTGCACGTCGGCACCGACTTCGCCGCGGTGCACCGGGCCCCCATCGAGCGGCGCCGAGGATGCGGCCCCACACTCGGTGAACTCGCCGAGTCAGACTGCTACATCGACGGATTGATGAGTACCGCGCTGCGCCGCGGCATCGGGTGACACAGCAGAGCGCGGGCCCGCGTTAGGTGACCCGCGCCAGTTGTCACACCCGGCCAATACACTTACTTCCGATGCCGCAGCACGATCGCGGCTCCCACACCGGCACGGCCTGAGAGCCCTGTCACCGACGACAAGGAGACGGCGATGCACTGCAACGCAGACGATCTCGCCACACACGTGGATAACCAGGAGAAGATGCGCCGACGCGCCCGCGCCGAGCAGCGACGCTCCCCGGCGCAGCGGACGCCACGCAGCCGCAACAAGGCGCGGATGCACAAGCGCCCCGGCAAGGGCCACCGCCACGCCTGGCGACGCGAGGTCTGCGCATGAACACCGCCGACCCTTACCGCGACACCCGCCGGTTGATCGACACCCACGGCTGGGCCGTGATCGGTGTCTTCCCGACTTGCGCCGAGGACGGGCCCCCGTTCAGCTACACCGTCGGACTCACCGATCGGGGACTTCCCGAACTGGCGATCTACGGGTTGCCGCCGCAGACCGCCGGCGGTGTCCTCAACGTCGCCGCCCGCCACGCCGTCGACAACGGGGAACTGCCCTGCGGACAACCGATCACCGGCCTACTTGCCGGCGGGCTGCCAGTTGTCGCGGTCGCCATGGAGGACACCGACGACCTAAGCACCGTGCGGGGCCTCTACGGCGTCGTGCTGGCCGCCCAACAGATCGTATGGCCGGATTCGCAGGGCAGGATGCCTTGGGAGGACTGGAATCTCGGGACAGCGCAACCGCTGCACGGGGGTCAGCCGACATGACCACCAACACTGCACGACGGGTGCTGCTCGGTGGCTACGCGGCCAAGCAATGCCCGGTGCGCACTCAACATGACTTCGGCCCACATCCGCAGACCTGGGTGCCCGACGCCGAGGACCAGGCGCGGTTGGACGCCGGTATCGCCTATGAAGCCGAGATGTTCACCGCCCTGACTCGAGTCCACCCCGGCGCTGTCGTGATCGGCTCCCGGCTGCGACGCGACGACGCGATCGCGGCGACGCTGGCCGCCATGGACGCCGCAGCGCCACTCATCCTGGGCGGTTGGCTACCCGACGACAACGACGGCGCCCGCACCGGCAAGCCCGATCTGCTGATCCGAGTCGCCGGCGGCTACCTGCCCGGCGATGTCAAGCACCATCGCACGCTGGAAGCCAAGAAGACCAAGACCGCGCAGGTGTCCGGCTTCGGCACACCGGGACTGCGCCGACCGGCAGCGGGCTGGACGTCGGCGACGACTCACCGTCTTCACGACGGGATCCAGCTGGCGCACTACACCCGGATGCTGCAGGCCTGTGGACGCCATCCCGGGTCCGATCATCTGTGGGCCGCCATCATCGGCACCAGCACCCTGCCCGGCGAGGCAGGGGAGGAGCGGGTCCTGGTCTGGCATGACCTGACCGAACCGCTGGGCCACACGTACTCCCGAAGCCGCGGCAAGGCCTCCCGCACCCTGCTGCAGCGATACGACCATGAGCACCAGTTCCGGGTGGACGTCGCCGCGGCCGCGGTCACCGGGGGCACCCTGCTCGTGGAACCCGTCGGGCAACCCGAGTGCCGCACCTGCCCCTACGCGCAGGTCTGCGCGGAGCAGATGGGTGATGACGACGCCTCCCGAGCACTGACCGTGGGCAGCCTCGACACCCGCGAATGGCTGACACTGCGCCGCCTGGGCATCACCACCATCGCCGCGCTGGCCGACGTCGACCCCGACGACGACCCGTTCTTCGACAGCTACTACGCCGAGACCTCACACCGCGGCCGCGACCACGCGCGGTCCCGGCTGCGCGGTGCCGTGCAGCGCGCAGCGATGATTACCGCCGGCACCGCGCTGACCCTGATCGCCGGCGAAACCGTCGCGGTGCCTGGAGCCGATGTCGAAGTCGACCTCGACATCGAATGGGACACCGAGGGCCGGGTCTATCTCTGGGGGGCACGTGTGCGGCGCTGCCGGGACGAGACCACCGCCCAGTTCCACGCCTTCGCCGACTGGAGTGTCGACGACGCCGCCCAGGAGCAGGCACTGGCGCAGCGTTTCGTGCGTTGGCTGCGCGGGCTGCATCGCCAGGCCCTTGCGGGCGGACACACGGTGCGCGTCTTCCACTGGTCAGCCGCCGAACCGTCGCGGCTACGACGCATCCTCGGCGGCGACGTCGCCGACCTACTCGACCCCGACGACGGGGTGTTCACCGACCTGGAGCGCGTCTTCAAGGAACAGTTCCTCACCGTGCACGGCACCAGTATCAAAGTCGTCGCACCGCTCTTCGGGTTCGGCTGGCAGGCCGCCGACGCCGGAGGTGTCCAGTCGCAGACCCACCGCGACGACGCGCGGGACGGGCACCCCCGCGCTGCGAGCGCCCGGCAGTGGCTGCTGAGCTACAACGCCGACGACACCGCGGCCATGGCCGCCATCCGCGACGGAATGCGTGACTGGAACGCCGAGCAGTGACACGGCAGTGTCGGTGCCCTGCAATAGAATTGCGTTAGTCAGCCATTAGGGATGACGGATACGGCTGGGTGCGAGCACTCGGTCACCGAACCGAACAAGGGTAGGGAGAAACGCATGGCGGATTATTACGGCAAGGGCCGCACCAACATCTTCAAGGTCAAAGACATCGACGCGCTCAAGACCGCCCTGGCGGGTGCGGAGTTCACCGTCGAAGCCCGGCCCGACCGCGGAGAGGACGCGGTGGTCATCTGCGTCTCCGACAACGACGCCGCCGGCAGCTGGGGTCAGCTCGTCTACACCGAGGACGACGCCGAGCCCACCGAACTGTTCGTCCCCGACATGATCGCCAACCACCTCCAGGATGGCCAGGTCGCGGTGTTCGTCCACGCCGGATCGGAGAAGCTGCGCTACCTCAGCGCCTACAGCATCGCCGTCCACGCCAACGGCCAGCAAGTGCGCCTCGACCTCGACGACATCTATCAGCGCGCCGCCGAGGAGTTCGGTGTCGATGTCAACGAAATTGACTGGGCTATGTACTGATTGCGCCCACCCATCGGAGGCCACCGACACTGCGGCGTGTCGGTGGCTCCCGATATGGGCGCAAGCGGATCAATCACCTGGGGGAGAGTGCGAGCCCGCAGAGGGTGAAGGAGGTCCCCGACGCGCCAACACGCATCCGCAGCCACAAGCATCGAGGCGATGGTCGTCCGTCCTCGGTTGTTGGCGATCACAACGGCCCCGCCCAGGAAACAACTATCAGGCATGCGGTGGCGAGGAGGCCCTGCGCCACGCACATCGACGGGGGTATGAACCAGGCAGGTTTGTGGGCAGAGATCCGGGCGACGACCGCGCCGAGGTCAGCGAAGAACAATGTAACGCCGCCGATCATGGCGGTGATGACGCCGACGTGCGCCCAATGTTCCTGCCCGCATGCGACATATGCGCACGGATCGAGCCCCATTACCGACAGACTCACCCACATGGTGGTGATTGCGGTCAGCGCTGCATGGCCAGCCACCATCAAGCCAGAGGCGACGCCATCGACGATGCGCCAACGTTGGACGGTGTGTCGCCTAAAGCCTCCGCTGGTCACTGGTCCATTCCCTTCACCTCGTTCAGGCGGCATTTCCCAGAGCAGGCGAGTCTGGGGTGTAGGTCGGGGACAGTGCCCGACTCAAGGTGTCAGGCAGTCACCAGATCACGGGCCGCCCTGGGGGAGTCTCCCTCCGCGACGGTCGTCGCAGCGAGGGTCGTCCGAAGTTTGTTGTTCGAGCTGCGCCGGTGCCAATCCGGGGGTCGGCGCCGCATCATGCGAATCGGGTGTCGCAGAGGTTGAGGTTGCCGCTGGACAGTCCGGTTCGGAAGGCAAGGATGCGGGTGAAGCCGGCTGGCACGGTGGCGCCGGTGACGTCAGAGGCGACCAGACCGTTGGTCAGCAACCCGGACACGGCTTCGTCGAGATCGCCTGCGGTCAGTTGGAAGGTGGTGTCGACGGTGCTGGGTGTGGGCTCGGCGAGAGATCGCTCAGCGACACCGGTGTAGCAGGCGGTGCGCAGCGCAGCGGATGCGCTGCGCAGTTCGAGGTCGCGGTGGTGTTGGACCGCTTGGCTGTAGCGGGCGACGACGATCGACAACGCGGTGTTGTCACCTTGGAGCAGTTGTTTTTTCGACTCGTCGAGGGGTTGGC
The DNA here is from genome assembly GCF_003347205.1 of Mycolicibacterium moriokaense. Lineage (GTDB taxonomy): Bacteria > Actinomycetota > Actinomycetes > Mycobacteriales > Mycobacteriaceae > Mycobacterium > Mycobacterium moriokaense_B. Next base: position 26,422 of record NZ_QQBJ01000022.1, on the reverse strand, counting down.
CCAGCTTGGACAAGGCCGGCAGGTCGATGTTGATGGTGTTGGTGGTCGGGCAATAGACTGCCGGGCCGGGCAGGGTGTCGTACCCCGGGCAGGGACCGGCGGAATAGTCCAGTGTGGGTGGGTCGGTCAGTTTGAACACGTCGTCGAGCGATTCGACGAGGTCGTCGAGCAGGGCTTCGTCGATATCGACGTCGCCGGTTTGTGCGTCATCGGGCAGCAGCATAGGCAGCTCACCGCGGCGGTATTGGATGTCGCTGAGGCTGATGTCGGCACAGGCGGATACGCCGTCGATGAAGCCGATCTGGACGGCCGAGACTCGGTCGAGGGCGGTGCCGTGGCCGTGTTCGACGAGGTGGTCGAGGTCGGGGGTCAGGACGGGGTCTCGGCTGACGATGACGGCGGCCAGGATGTGGTTGAGGCCGTCGCCGGTGCTCATGGTGAACCGCTCGGAGTTGTCTTCGGCCAGCCAGCGCAGGTAGGAGCCGCCGAAGCAGTCGGCTTGCTGTTCGAGCACGATGGTGGGGGTATCGCGGTCCATCAGGCCGGCCATGTCTTGGATGGCGTGGCCGTACTCGTGGGCGATCAGGCCGGCGATGGCGGTGTCACCGAAGTATTTCTGCCCGGTCGGTACCAGCGCCCCGCGGTCCCAGGCCATCAGTTTGTGGGGGTAGCAGAAGAAGGCGTTGGGGCGTCGGTAGGTTCTCGATCCGCAAATGGTCGGGCTGTCGGGGTCTTTCGAGTCGTAGGACGCCAGTTTGGTGATCGGGTCGAAGGTGCCCGGAAGCTCAGCGTAGGCCTGGCTCCAGAACTCCTCGACATCGTTGACGGCGAGCAGGGCGACGTCGTCGGCATCGCTGCCGTCGGTGTTGAGGACCGTGCCCACAGGCTCGGGGGCGTCGTCGCGTACACCGCTGGGGCCATCGGTGGCCATGATCCCGGCAACGCGGTAGGGATCGTAGAGCGGGGAGGTGGCCTCGCCGGCGATCGTGGCCGAGCAGCTGCTCAATGCGACGGTGCCTGCGGCCAGGGCGGTGGCGAGGGTGGCGAGGCGTCGCCATGATGTGCGATCGGACACGGTTCACCTTCTGTGGTCTGTAGTGGTCGGATGTGGCCCGGTGGGCGGTATGGCGTCATACGAGTCCACGATGGAATGCACAAACCGTAGCACAGAACCGTAGCGGTGCAACGGCTAGGTGTTCGATGTTGGTGGCCGTTGCGTTGGCGGAATGGTTGCTCGGCGACACCAGCTCACGCGGCGTCGAGCGGAGGGGCGCACGAGATCGGTCTCGAAGCTGCGCGAATCTCTCGCGATCTGCAACGGTTCGGAAATGCGGGCGCCGGCCACTATGCTACGGTAAAGGTACAGCGCTACGGTTCGGGGGAGATGGAGTGGAGATGACAGTGGAAATGCCGGCCCCGACCGTTCCTGGATTGACCATTTCGTGCCAGGGCCGGGACTACACCCTCGCCGCCGACGACGGTCCGGTCATGATCGGCCGCCAGTTCCCCGCCCAGGTCATCGTCGACGACCCCCGGATCTCGCGCAATCATCTCCGGTTGCAGGCCGATGAGCAGGGCTGGCGCGCCTACGACCACAGCAGCAACGGTGTCTACCTCAACGGCGAGCGGCAGCAGGAATTCTCCGTGGCCGACCAACTGACCGTGCACCTCGGTCATCCTGACGGTATTCCGGTGTCCTTTGAGCTGACCACCGGCGCTGACGTCAGCCTGCAAACCCGCGATACGACAACGGCGCCGCACCACGACGACGGCGAGACCGCCGATGTCACTCTCGCGGTGGGGGACAACGATATCGGTGTAGTTCGTGCAGGTGCGGCGGTCAGCGCCCGCCGGCGTGAGTTGGGGATCTCTCAGCGCAGCCTTGCCGCCGACGGGATCGTCAACGCCGGCGCGCTGATCGCCTTCGAAAAGGGCCGCAGCTGGCCGCGCAGTTCCACCCGGGCCAAGCTCGAAGAGGTGCTGCGATGGCCTCCAGGAACCATTGTGCGGATTCGACGCGGTGAAGCCGTCGGCGCGCCGGCGCCGCCGGGGACGGCCACCGCCGGTGCGGGCTTCTCCGGCATGTCTGCCGGCGGCGAGGACCCGACCGAGGCGGTCACCACCAACATCGTCGGCGCGCCGCTGATGGCCCAGGCCGTCGAGCTGGCTCTGTCCGGGATCTCCGCCCGCATCGAGCAGCTCGACAATCTGCCCGCCGATCGCCACCACGCCGCGGTCAGCGAGCTGCTCGGTGAACTGCGCAACCTGGAAAACGTCGCCTCGGCTGCGGCCTCGATGGCTACCCGCGCCCCTTCGGTGCTGATCGCCCTCAGCGAGGTTCGTCGTGCATATCGCGCCTTGATGCTGCGGGCGGCCAAGGACCCTGACGCGACTGCCGGACAGAAGCTGTTCGCCGCGCGCGACCGCAGTGAGCTCACCGCGACCGAAGCGGCTAACGCCGCCGGTGTCACCGTCGAGGAGATCCATGCAGCCGAAGCCGATCAGCCGCTGAGCGCGCCGGTCGAATCGGCGGTGCAGGCGTTGTATCGATGGCTGACGGGCACATGAGCCGAGTCGCAGCGATCGCCGCAGCGGTGCTGCTCACCGCGACCGGGTGCACAGTGACCGAAGACGGTGCAGCCCGCACCGGCACCGCGCCCGCCTCCGACAGGCCTCCGGTGCAGTCCTCGGCCGCGCCTCCCAGCACCACGCCCACCACGACGGTGAGCGCCGACGCGCCGCCGGTCACCACCGCCGAGCTCGACACCTTGCTGCTCAAGCGCAGCGAGCTGGCCCAGATCATGGGCGACACCGACATGCAACAGACCCAGGTGTTCGAAAAGTCGACCTACGCCAACCCAGTGACGGTCGAACCCGTCAGCTGCCGCAAGGTACTGCTACCCGCGGAATCGCGAACCTGGTCCGACGACACAGCTGCGGTGACTGGCAACGCCAACCGGGGTGCCGGCGGGCAGGCCGCCAATCAGCTGGTCATCCTGCTGAACAGCCCGACCGCCGCGCAGCAAGCACTGGACGGTATCGAAACCGACTGGCGGTACTGCCCACCCGACGAACCCTTCTCGCTGACCGCAACCTCCCTCGGGCGGCAGCAATGGCAGATCACCGCTGGGCCCGACAGCTCAGGCGATCCCCGCCGACTCAGCGTCACCTCGACCCGCCAGGACCCACCACGGGCGTGCAGCCACGCCTTTACGACGAAGATCAACGTGCTGATCGAGGCGATCGCCTGCGGAACCGGCGACACCGCGGTCCAAGCCGCGGCCATCCTTGATGGCATCGCCGCCAAGATCGACTGATTTCAATCGAAAAATGTTCGGCTCCAGCGTTGTTCGCTACGACTCCGCCTGCCGCCGACGTGACCCGCGACCAGCAGGCGCCTGCCGTGCACCCCAATCGGCGAGGCTGAGCCGGCGAGGGCCGATCATGTGGCAGCGGCTGCGGCGGGGGTGTCGGTGAGTTCGGAGCAGAGATCGGCGAGGTCGTCGTCGCCGCGGGCCCGCAGGATGGCGGCCACTTGGTTCGGTCTGCACTCCAGACTGGTGGCCAGGGCGGTGACGGGGTTGCGGACGCGGCGCCCGAGCAGGGCCTTGAGTCGGGGGAGACCGACGACATCGGCGGGGATGTGGGTGATGCGGATCTGCTCGAAGTCGAACGCGAGTACCAGCGTGTCACCCTCGTTGGCGCGAGCCGCGAGGGCGTGCGCCCGCAGGGAACTTAGGATGGTGCCGCGGACGGAGGACAGTTTCCAGAGCACGGTGATGTCACCGTCGGGGTTGGTGAAGGTTTTGCGCTGACCGGGCTGCACGCCGGCGGCGTGGGCGACCGCGGGTGGCAGGCGTTTGGCTGATCCTCGCAGCACTTCGGCGTCGACGGTGAGTGCGTAGCGCACCTCGTCGTCGCCGTTGCGGAATGCCCCGCGGATCCGGTGCAGCGGTGTCACCTCGCGGAACGGGTCGTCCTCGCTGCGGCGACGATAGGAGCCCTTGGTGTTGATGAACGCCAAGGTGCGCAGGTACGACCACACTGAGCCCTCGGCCACGTCGGGAAATCGGGCCAGCACGTCGGAGACGATGGCGGGTCCGGCGGCCTGGCCGCCGAGGCGGTCGATCGTCGTGCCGATGGCATCGGCGATGGTGGTGTATTCCTCCCGGCCCCAGGTATCGAGTGCCCAGGTGCGCCGGCTGGCGCGTACGAAACGGCGATGGTTGCGCAGGACGTCTTCGACGGTGTGGAAGGAGACCGTGTTGGCGCCGATGGCCGCGTGAATCGCGGTGGCGGTCATCGGCTCCGCCATCGCGTGCAGGACGGCCTCGGCCATGTCGGCGGTGCTGTCGGGATTCCACCGCACGCACACCTGGCCGAAGCGGCGTAGCGACTGCTGGGATCGCAGGAACGCCCACGCCGCCTCGTCGGTCATACCGGCTCGGGCGAGTTCGTCACGTAGCGCATCCATGGTGGGGGCGGGGCTGCGCGCGAACACCCGATCGACGACGGTCTGAATCGATTGGCGACCTCCTGCGCTGACGTTTTCGGTCCAGCCGTGCCCGTCTGGCTGGTAGGGGCCAGCGGCGTAGAGCAGGAACTGCGCGGTCTGGCCGGCGGGGTCGATGCGCATCCCGCGCAGGGTGGCCTCCACGAGGTCATCGGGCAGCAGCGGTCCCAGCTGCTCGGCAAGCCGGGTGGTGTAGTCGCCGACAGCACTGTGGAGCGGATCGTCGAGCAGCTCAGCAAGGCGCCGCTCAGCCCGAGGCAGGTTGCGCGAGAGAGTGGCCTCCCCCACGCCGAGCTGCTCGGCGAGGACGGCGGTGCGGACCGGGGGACAGCTCCACCGCCGGCCGGCCAGAAGTGCCCGGTCGAAGTCGGTGAGCCGCTCCAGTACGGCGGCGACGGCCTGCTCGGCGCTGTCCTGGCGCGCGATAGCGGCCTGCGCATGAGCGTGCACCGTGTCGCGGGCGGCCTGCACCAGCGCCTGCACCGCGGCGACGCCGACTCGGGGTCGTTGCAGCAGCGCGTGCGGAGTCTGCTCGGCAATGTCGGCCCACCGCACAAACTCATTCGCGTAATCACTGAGGCGCCGAGGCAGCCGGGCATAGGGAATCAGCCAGTCACCGATCTCGTCGAGGCCCGGCACGAGGTCACGGAATCGAACGCGCGACTCACTCATCGGCGGCGTCTCGTCGCGCTCGGCTGGTCGGTTCACCAACTCGTACTACCCGGTGACCTGAGGTGTCCGCGCGCGCGCTGCGGAGAGTTGTTCGTTGGCGTTGGCCAATTCTTGTGGGGCGCCGCTGATCTGAAGAAGGTGGGTGAGCGTGTCTCGGCCCTTGCCGGCGCAGACGACATCGAGGGCGGCGGCCAGCGAGGCGGTGTCGGTGGTGACGGTGAGCAGGGCGTCGCGCACGACCGCGCCGACCGCCGGAGTGGGCCCGTCGGTGGTGATCAGGTCGGTCACCGTCTGGTGCAGCGACGTGACGGGAAGTCCCTCGACGAGGTGGCTCGTGTCCGGGGAGCCGGGGTGCAGGACCAGGCGGGGGGAGGTGGTGCGCCGGACCGTGGTGACGGTGAAGTGATGCGGTGAAGGTGCGGTGTCCGCGGCGCCCAGCCGGTACACCGTCGAGGCTGCTGACCAGTGCGACACCACCGCCGCATCGGCGCCGGCAGTGGCGGGGTTTCGGCGTTCTGCGGCGAAGCGGTCAGCGGCCAGCGACAACCAGAATGCGCGCAGGTCTTCGCGGTCGGGGTCGAGCGGGGCGCCGGCGAAGCGGTAGACCCCGCGCACGGTGGTGTGGGCGACCCGCCGGGCCTGGGTCAGCCAGGCGAGCCGTTTGCGGCTCAAGCCGAGTCGGGTCGCTTGGGCTGCGGTGAACATGCCCCACTGCGAGCATGCGTGCTCGGCGAGTGCAACCTCGATCTCACGGCTGCCCATGTCGTCGTATCGTACCCATATATGGGATCGTTGCTGCGGTCACCTGGACGGCGGGGAGGACGATGAGGACAACAGCGGCGCTGAGGCTGTTCGTCGGGGCAGCGGCGTTGGTCGTGCTGACCGGATGCACGCAGGTCGTCGAGGGTGCCGCGGCGCGCGCCCCCGGCGGCCCCGCGCCCGGCGAGGTCGATCCGACGCTGCTCGACCCGGGCAACTATCCCACCGAGCCGCAACCTGCACTGGGTGCTGCCGGTTCGCCGAAACTCGGTGCACGGGTCGAGGCGGCGCGGATGAGCAGCGCGGTGGTGGGCCCGTGGGAGGTCGATGACCGCCTCGATGACAGCAAGCTGCCCAACGGGATCATCAGCTTCCCCGACGGTTTGGGCACGCTGCTGTCCCCGCTGGTGGCTGAGGCGGCGGCACGCAATCAGTTCGTGACGGCGTTCGTGTCCAACCGGGCCGACCGCGACAACGACCAGGCGCTGATCATGGCGGTGCTGCGTTTCCGCGACGATCAGTCCGCGGCGACGGCCGCACGCGAGATGCTTGAGGCCGCGCTGGTTCCCCCGGATGATCCCGAGAGCTTTCTTCCCACCGCTGCACCGGCGACCATTCCCGGCCACCCCGACACGTTGGCCTCCTGGGAGGAAACCGATTTCCCGTCGCGGGGTCCCACGACCAGCGTGCAGCTGATGACCGCGCGGGGCCCGTTCGTGCTCTATCAGTGGGCCCGGACATCCGAGAATCTCGAGACGGTGACCGCCCTGGCCGCGACCGCACTGGACCAACAGATTCCGCGTATCGACGAGTTCGCGCCGACGGAGGTGAACGCGCTGGCCGACTTGCCTGTCGATCCGGACGGGCTGCTGGCCCGTACCCTGCCCGCGCCGAAAGAATTCCCCGCCTTGCAGCCCAACGGACTTACCTTCGACCGGGCCGGTGCGCTGCACTTTCAATCCGAGCCACGCACTGCGACAACACTGTTCGACCAAACAATCATGGACCAGTGGGCCTACGGCGGCATATCGGTCTATCAGGCCGGCGATGAGCAGGGAGCCGGCCAGATCGTCGAGCAGTTCGTCGCCGAGAGCCAGGAACAGCCAGGCATGGACAAAGCCGAGCCGGTGCCGAACTTTCCGGGAAGTCACTGCAGCCGACGTCAAGACGGCGAGGGGGCCGTGGTGATGTTCACCTGTTTCGCTGCCGCCGACCGCTACGCCTTCGAAGCGACATCGGCGCAGCTCATCGACGCCCAGCAACAGGTCGCCGCCCAGTACCTGATGCTCACCGCCAAATGAACCCGCCCGTGACGCTGCCCAACCTGTGCGCAGCAGAACAGGACGCCCATGGCCATTAGCGTTGGCTCCGTCGTCGACGGCTACACCATCGAGGCAGTACTCGGTTCGGGAGGCATGGGCACCGTGTACCGTGCCCGCCACCCTTCGTTGCCGCGCAGCGATGCGTTGAAGGTGCTTTCGGCTGAACTTTCCCGCGATGACATGTTCCGGGCCCGGTTTCAGCGGGAGGCCGATCTTGCTGCCAGCCTCGATCACCCCAACATCGTGACGATCTACAACCGTGGCGAAACCGACGACGGACAGCTGTGGATCGCCATGCAGTACGTCGCCGGAAGCGACGCCGACGCCGAAGTCCGCGCCGGCCGGATGACGGCCCGACGTGCCGTCATGATCGTCAGCGCGGTCGCTGAGGCACTCGACTACGCCCACCGGCGCAACATCTTGCATCGCGACGTCAAACCCGCCAACTTCCTGCTGACCGAGGACGATCGCCGCATCTTCCTCGCTGACTTCGGTATCGCTCGCGCGCTCGACGAAGCCGTCGGGCTCACCCAGACCGGGCTGCTGATGACCAGCGTCGCCTACGCCGCCCCGGAAACGCTGGCCGGGCACGGGGCCGATCACCGCTCCGATATTTACGCGCTGGGCTGTGCGCTGTTCCGCATGATGGTCGGCAAAACCCCGTTCGCCAAACCCGAGGGCGGGATGGCCGCCACCGCCGCCGCTCATCTGACCGAACCCCCGCCGCGGGCCACCACCGTCGTCCCGAACCTGCCGCCGGCGATCGACGCCGTCTTCGCCACCGCCCTGGCCAAAGACCCCAACCAGCGCTTCCAGTCCGCCCGCGCGCTGGCCGAGGCCGCCACCGCGGCGCTCGACGGCACCGCCACCGCGCATTGGCCCGCCAGCACGCCACCACCTATGCCGCAGCTGCCGACTCCGGGCAGCGACCCCACCGTGCCCGCCGGCGCGCCGGGACACCGGCCAAGCTGGACCGAACAACGATTCGCCGAAGCCCCGACCCAAGCCAGACCCTGGAACCCGCCACCGGGCGCACCCCCACCGCCGCCCGCTATGCCCGCGCACCTGCAGGTGCCCGCCAAACCGCGAAGGCGCCGGGCAGTCATCGGCGCCGCAGTGGCAGCAGTGGTTGTCCTGGTCGCCGCGGTCGCCGGATTCGCCGTGCTGCAGTCCGGCTCGGACGAACCGGCCTACCGCGCCCAAACACTCACCCATGCCCACGGCAGCACCGAGCTCACCGCCCGACCGACCGCGGTAGCGGCACTGGGCCCCGGCGACGGCGCCGCGGTCCTGGCGCTGGGTGTCCAACCGGTGGTCATTGAAGCGCCCGCCGCCCAGCTGCCCAGCTGGGAGAAATCAGCCATCATGGAGCAACCGGTGGTGCTCAGCGGCTTCACCGACACCGCAGCCGTAGCCGCAGCCCAACCCGACCTCATCATCGCCACCGGCGAGATGGACGACGCCACCTACAGCAAGCTCGCCGACATCGCCCCCACCGTGACCCGCCCGGCAGAACAGCAGAACGAAAGCTGGACGTGGCAGAACCAGCTGAGCTGGATCGGACAGATCCTCGGCGAGCAGCCCCGCGCCGAAGAACTGATCGGCCAAGTCGCCTCCAAACAGGAAGACCTGCGCAACCAGAACGCCGCATTCAGCGGAAAGTCGATCGCTGCGGTCACCGTCGCCGACGACGGCAGCGCCGGCGTGCTCGCACCGAGCTTCGCGACGCAATACCTCGAAACGTTGGGGTTTCGCTACAGCGAGGACCTGCAGCAGGCCCCGACCGACTCCGGGACCACCCGCCCGCTCAGCGATCTGGACATCCGCACCATGGAACCCGACGTCCTCGTCATCATCCGCACCGACAGCAGCGCCGAAAACGGTGGCTACGCTGGACTCCCGAGATCGTTTTCCACCTATCAGGGCACCGCCGTGATCATCGACGACCCCAACGCGATTGCCGCACTGCAAGATCCGGGCGGCTACCTCGCCCTCGACTACCTCGACGAAACGCTGGTCCCGCAGCTCGCCAGGCTGATCACCTGACTAGGCTGCTGGCCCACGACACCGAAACGATGACCCACGGCGAGACTGTGCGACAGATGGAGGGTGCAAGGGGCGGCCGCGCGCCCGCTCGTTGCTCTAGGGCTCGCTAGACAGGTAGACGAACGGCAGCGGCCACCTCGCGGGCGTTCTCTGTCAGCGCCATTCGAGGGTTGGCGGTGTGGTGGTGATGTCGGCTTCGGCGTTAACGTAGGTGTTGACGGTTCCGCTCCTGGTGCCGCCGTCGGTGGTTTGGAAGCTCAGCGTCATGGTGGCTTGGCCGCTGATGATCACGCTCATGTCGAACGGGCTCACGTCGCCGATTTTGATCCCGCCGAAATCGGCCTTACCCCAGCTGACGGTGCCGTCGATGGCGTCGCGAGAGTCGTACGCGCTGACCCTGGTGGGGCATCCGGGGGGGTCGAGCTGGCTGCTGCGCTGGCAGTTGGCGAATGCCTCGGCAAGTTGGTCCTCGATGGCCTGGCGGCCGTCGTCGTTGAGTGCGATCTTGGGGTTCAGGTACGACGAGCTGTACGCGCCGAGACCTTGCAGCAGAACAGGTTCGGTGGTGACTTCGAGATAGTCGTTGGTGCTGCCGACGTCCAGATAGCCTGGGAAGACATACAGAGACCCCTTGTCGAAGTTCTGATCGAACAGTGTGACGGTGTCGAGGGCGTCCATGGAGTCGGCGCCCGGGGGCGGGTCGATCTTGACCGCGGCGTTCTCCAGCTTCCAGACGCCCTCACTGTCCTTCTTCAGGGGCAGTTCGACGTCGTCGACGACATCACCGAAGTTCACCGCGACGTGGACTCGCGCGCTTCCGATCATTTCCCCGGAGTTGTCCTCGTCGAGGATCCGAATGTTTCTCACCGGCATCTCGGCGTTCTGTTCGGCAAGGATCTTATCGGTGAGCAGATCGGTGCTGGCAGGTTGAGAAGCGCCGAACGACAGCGCTTTTTCGGCGTCGCCGGCGGCCAGGGCGTCGAGGTACTGCTGCACCGTCTCGCTGGGCGAGAGCTGGGGCGTCGCGCCGATGCCGGCGATCCCTTCGCCAGTGGTCACTCGGTACCCGACGAAGGCGACGGCGGCGACGAGGACGACGGCCGCTAGGGCGATGAGCAGTTTTTTGCGCGATTTCGGCGGTGTGGGGTTGGCGAAGTCGGACTGTGGGGGCTGCCAGCCCGGTGGTGGGCCTCCGGGGCCGGGTTGCTGGGTCCACGGCTGCGCTGACGGCCCCTGGGGAGGACCCCATGCTTGGGGGTGGCCACCACCCGGGCCTGGTGCCTGGGGCGGGGTCGAGGGCGTGTTGGCCCACGGCTGTCGATAGGTGCCCCGAGGGGGTGGAGTCTGCTGGTCGTGTGGGCCGCCAGCGTCGGGCTGATCGTGGCGACTGCCGTCGGGGCCGGGGTGGCCGGGCCAGTTGGTCATGTCGGATACTCCTTGGGTTCGCGGGGCCTTGGGCGGCCGGGTCACTGGGTCACGGCGCGTGGGTGCGCAGCCCGACGGGCTGTGCTTCGCGCGATGGGTAGGCGGTGTGTTTACCGATGAGGGCGATAGCGGGGTCTACTGACCGGAGGCGATCTTCTTGATCTCCCGGTTCACCTGGATGCCGATGTAGCCGTGCACGACGGCCAACACCACGGCTAGGACCCCGATGACGACCAGGCTGATGGATATGCCTGAGGCCGTGCCGCTGTAGGGCAGGCTCGACAACGTGGAATAGGTCGTGAACGCCATGTAGGCGGCCGCGGCGAAGCCCAGCGCGCCGACCAAACAGATCCCGTACACGACGGTCTGCAGCGCACCCTTGGTGCCGATGGCGATGAGCACGAAGGCGGTCGCCGCCCACATGGCTTCGCTGAGGGCCAGACCGATCAGACCCCCGGACTGGTTGAACAGCCCGGCCAGGATCAGGCCGGCGACGAACACCGCCACGGTGAGCGGAACGGGTTTGTGCATCCGGTAGCTCTGAAACGCCGTGATCGGGATCAGCTCGCCGTTGACTCCTTTGCGGATCAACCGTCCCAGCCATGAATTGCCTTTGTTCAGGGCATTTCTGGCATCGGCGCGGTAGTCGCGCGGCGGTGGCGGCATGTTGGGTGGGGCGGCCTGGGCGTTGGGCCCCGCTGCGTCACCGTAGCCCGGAGGCGGGCCGTAGCCGGTGGGGGCAGAACCCGCGTGGGGCGGGCCACCGTGACCGCCCGGCGGATACCCGTAGCCTGCGGGTGCAGAACCGTAACCGGCTGGCGGACCAGGAGGAAGGCCTCCGCCCGGCGGCGGCGAGGGCTGTTGCGGCGGCATGGGACCCGAAGGTGTCCCCGTGGGCGGGCCGGGGTACGGCGGCCCGCTCTGCGGCGGTACAGACTGAGGCCGAGGCGGCGGGGTCTGCGTCGGATTCGCTCCGGGGTGTGGCGGGTTGGCCATCGGACCGACGCGATTACTTCCGGGGCCGCTGCCGGCGATTCCCAGCTGATCTCGCGAAACGACCTCCGTCTCGTCGGAGTCGTCGCCCTGGGGCGCTGCCGACGGCCCAGATCGCGGCGTGTCGGCGCGGCCCGCGGGAGCTGTCATGTCGTCACCTCGGGCAGGGGTGCGGGGCACGACAACAGTGCTGTCGGGGTCATCCGCGCGGGCGCCCCGCTGTGGACTGTGTTCACCGTCGTTGAGGCTTGACATTAAAAGTTTCCTCCCTCAATAGCTGGTCTAGCGCTGCGGTCGTTGCCCGCTCCGCTGTCCAAGCCGTAGCGGCGCTATGGTTAATGTATATCATCGCGAGACAGCTCGCGGCAACACTCACGTCGCTGTCTGGGTTGCGATGCCGAACTACGGCGCTTCATCCGTGGGGTGCAAGCGCATATCCCCTGGTTGAAACTGATGCAACTGTGGCTTGGGGGTCTCTCGCGAGGGGCTCGGACCACCCGCTGTGGATTCGTCGCCGGCGCGGAGCGCCCAGGAACCTCTCGATGCGGCGAGAAGCGAGCCGTTGCATAGCGCTACGGTTTACGCTACGGTTAGCGCCACGATCGGGCACTAGCTACTAGCGCAACCAACCTAGGACGAAGGGCAACGCTCATGGGTCAAGCCGACTTTTCGCTGCATCACGACTGTGGCGGTACTTTGTCCACCGAGCCGTCCATCAGCCGACGACAAGGTACGTTGTCCGCGACTAACGGCGACGTCCTCGATCTGATCCGTGAGGCTTGCGATGATCTCTACTGCGCGCCCTCCGATGAGCAGGCCCAACGGCGACTACTCGAGATTCTGCAGCAAGCGGATGTCGACTCGGGCGACGATAGCCGGCGGCGTGCGCGGCTAATCAGGATTGCGTGCGACGAACTGCACGACGCGCCAGATGATCGCGATGCGCGGCATGCTCTGCTCCTGCTGTTAAAAGACTCGACCTCGCTGTAATAGGTAGTCCCGACCGGCAGTACTGCGTCGGCGAAAGCGACTGAGTCATTTACTGTTCGAACATTGACGCATCGAAGGCCACCGACATGTCGGTGGCCCCCGATACAGTCGCAGACGAACCACCCCGGCCGGGCGTGCGCGCCCGGTCCACACAGGCCAAGGAGGCCCACCATATGTTGACAAACACGAACCCCGCAGCCGTCCTGCGCTCCGATGACATCACCAGCGACCACCGGCCCGGTGCGGCCGTCGGCGTTGGACAGGCACTGCTTATTGGCATCGACGCCAGCATCGAGACCGTCGACCTCACCCCCTGCGACAGCGGCACTTTCGGGGCCACCATCCGCCAGGCAATCGGTTGCCGGCTCTACACCGTCACCGACGCCACGGAACACATCGACATGTGGACCGACGACGAGAGCTTCCCCGACTTTGGTGACGCCGAGCTGATCGCGGCGACCCTCAACCCGCTGGCGACCCTGTTGCTGGCGGAGTACCGGTCCATTCATCAGCCCTACTTCGGTGCGGCCCTGTTCACCGGCCGCAGCGGCGAACATACCGCCGGACTGGATGCCGCGCAGCTCGCGGATCTGCGCGCCCGAGCGGAGCTGATCGCGGGGCGGCCGGAGTGGATCGAAGCCTTCCGACAGCGGGTCAACGCTGCTGCGGCCCGCCAGCGGTGACGACGGCGCCGGCCGGGGGAGGGGCGCTCACTTCGAACGGTGAGTGGGGTTGCCTCCACCCGGCCGGTCACCGCTGCCTCACTCCCAGGGCACCGGCCCTGACCGGCGGTACTGCAGCACCGTCTCGTCCGCTGGCGGATCCGGATCCACTAGCGGGACGATCTCGATGGGGCCGTGCATCTCGCCGCGGGTCGTGCCGGGCGGTCGAAGGGCATAGATCGCCGCCACGTCTGGGCGCTCGCTGGAGTCGCCCCCGTCCCGCATCGGCAGCACCTCGAACTCGACGACGGCGCAGGTGCCGTGATGGCAGCGCAAGCGGATGCGCCCGGAATCCCTGGCGACGTCTCCGGGGGCCAACGTGCAGCTCAGGGCTCCGCAGAACAGGCAAGGCATCCGCTGACCGCTGGCACGCACATGCGGGGTCGTCCCCGCGGCCCACGTGCGGCGCGAGTCTGGCTCCCACCACCGCGGCCGGTCAGTGACCGGAGGGTAGTGGGCCAGGATGCGCACATCGGAGCGCCTTCTGGTCGCCTCGTTGTCGTCGTCGACGACGATGACCTCGACCTCGCGGGCGTCGCACTGATGGTGCTGGCAGTACATCTGCACGCGGCCGTGGTCGACCGCAAGGTCGCCGAAGGAGACGATGCTGGAGGTTCGCCCGCACAGGTAGCAGCGGGTGGGGGTCTCCTCGGCCAGGGTGCGCACCCACAGTTGCTGGCCGTGAGCCCACGCGTGACCGGGAGGTGGCGGCGCGGAGCGGTCGAGTGCAGCCATTGCATGGTGGAAATTGAGGCCTGGATTCGCGGCCTGGAGGGCGCGAGCATTCTTCTTGTGAAACGAATTCTTCGTCATGACAGTGACTTCCAATCACGTACTCGATCGGCGCAGCCCCGCATCCCACGCCTACCAATAGTGATCGGTGTGTGTCGCAGATCCAAAGGACCTAGCCCTTACTGTCGTCGGTGATGCGGGCACCTGAACGACGCGGGGTCAGCCATGCGACGCGGCTCTGACGTCGAGTATATGCCCAATCGGGGTCACAGGACTCACCACCTGGCCAGCCACCCCAGGTGGTGCTGCCCTACTGGTTCCGTCGAACACAGCGTGCCGGGCCTCGGGTGGCTGCTTGCGGACAAGCCCGCGAGGTCACTGACACATGGGGGCCGCGGAACCGCACCGTGAATGTCGGTGCCCCATCGTAGAATTACGGTGTTCGTCCAAACGGGCAGGCGTGCGCGTCTGCTCACCTACGAAGGGAACTTCAGCATGGATAACTGCGCAGAATCGGTGACCCTCTACTTCAAGTCCGGCTCCAGCGACAAGGTGTACCGCGCGCAGATCGACGCCGCAGACGGCGGAGGCTACGTCGTGAACGTTGCCTACGGCCGTCGAGGTGGAACCTTAGCCACCGGAACCAAGACCAAATCGCCGGTCGATCACGCCGCGGCGCTGCGCATCTTCCACAAGGTGCTGTCAGAGAAGAGAGCCAAGGGATACACCGACGGGGACGCGGGAACCCCCTACCTGCACAGCCAGAACGCGGGCCGCGTCAGCGGGCTGGCGCCGCAGCTGCTCAACGTCATCGACGAGGCCGAGGTGGGCCGTGTGGTGGCTGACCCGCTGTGGGTCATGCAGGAGAAGTTCGACGGACGGCGGCTCATGCTGCGCAAGGCCGGCGGCACCGTCGAGGGCATCAACAAGCTCGGCCTAGTCATCAACGTCGCAGCGCCTATCGCTGCTGCGGCACAGACGATTGCGGATGACTTTGTGCTCGACGGAGAGGCGATCGGAGACCGCTTCCATGTGTTCGACATGCTCTCTCACGACGGCACCGAGCTGCGTGAGCGGCCCTACAGTGCCCGCTACGGCGCTCTGACCGCCCTGCTCGACAGCGCAGGCCGGTCAGCGCACCTCGGGTACGTCGACTGCTGGACCGTCGCCGACGATAAGGCCGACCAGCTCGCAGCACTTCGGACGCGCAACGCCGAGGGGGCGGTGTTCAAGCGATGGGACGCCCCCTATCGGCAGGGACGCCCCAGCAGCGGCGGCGCGCAGCTCAAGCTCAAGTTCGTGGCTACGGCATCCGCGGTGGTCACCGCCATCAACCAGCAGCGCAGCGTGGGCGTGAGCCTGCTCGATGGCGGTGTCTGGCGCAGCGTCGGGAACGTGACGGTGCCCGCGAATCAGGACGTTCCTCAGCTCGGCGATGTCGTTGAGGTGCGCTACCTCTACGCTGCCCAGGTCGGGGGTGCGCTCTATCAGCCCGTCCTGCTCGGTGTTCGCGATGACGTCGAACCCACCGAGTGCGTAGTGGCTCAACTCAAGTTCAAGGCCAGCTGAGCACGGCGGCGGTGCCCCGAGAGGGTGCGTCAGGCACCCCTCGGGGCACCGCCCGAGCCGCTGCGGGACTCGATGGGTGCTCTAGTTGGCCCGCTCCGTCGGAGGGCGGCGCCGGCCGGTGCGGTTGCCGGCGGAGTAGGCACCACCGGTCAACAACGGTGCACCATCTTCAGCCAAGAACGCTGTCTTCAGCGCCGCGGCGGTGAGACCCAGGAAGTGAGACAGCGGAACGAGCGCCAGGAGGCTGAGGGTCGGATCTGGGGCTGCAGCGACAGGGACGCCGCCGCGGCGCAGTGTGCGGTAGCCACGGTCCATCTCTCCGAGGGTGAACCCGGTAGCGAGATCATCTGCCCCCCAGGGTAGTTCGAGGTAGGGCAAGTCAAGATCGTCGCGGATGTCGTCGCCAAACATGCCGTAGAGGAACCGTTCGAGCACTTCCCGGTCCGCGGCGTACAACAGGGTGCGTTCCTCGGCGTCGTCGTCGGCCTGGGTCAACCGCAGCCGGTCTCGCACCTGGCGGATGAGATACCGCGTCGTCGGTGGACCCATCTGTGATCGCAGCACCAGGGTGTCAGTGGAGTCGTCGGTGCTCCAGGCGTAGCCGGCGGCACGCACCCAGCCGAGACAGTCGGGGCTCAGTGCCGGCGCCGCCATGGTGAGCAAATGTAGCCTGCCGGCCGAGCGGAGCGAGTCCCGCGACCTTGCCTCCGAGCGTGCGGAGCTTTCTGAACAGGGAATGCGACACGTCCCGCCCACGGCGATCGCAAGCCCGGCCCTGAGCTGTGATGCAGTGACCAGGCGGCCGGCGTCGGGCGCCCGGCGCCGCCAGTCTGGTGCCCCCGCCCCGCCCCGCACTACGGGGACGTGACACCTGCGCGGGTCAGGTGCCAAAACAGGATGTGCGGAAATAGCTCAGAAGATGCGCTTGACCACGACGTCGGTGGGCATCGCCGCGATGCGCACCACATCACCACTTTGCGGGGCGTGCACCACCTGACCGCCGCCCAGGGCGATCTGCACGTGTTCGGGGCCGCGGCTGCTGAAGCGGGAGAACACGAGGTCACCTGGTTGAGCGTCGGCGGGGTTGATGCGCGTGCCCAGTTTGATCTGGTCGTAGGTCGTGCGGGGGATGTTCTCACCGGTGGCCTGCGCGGTGGCCCACTGCGATAGGCCCGAGCAGTCGAACCCGCCGCCGGTGGGGCCGTTGGCGTTGCCGCCGCCCCACACATAGGGCAGCCCCTGCGCGGTCAGCGCTTTCTCCGCCATCCGCCGGCCGGCCTCGCTGCCTCCGCGGCCGGACGGCAGCGCAGAGGCCAGCCGCTGCTCACCGGTGGAGCCGTCTTTCGTCGAGGAGGCCGGTGAGAACGCTGACGCCAAGCTCGCCGCCGGTGAGGACAGCGCACTCAACGGCGAGCCGCCGACCCCGCCGCCGGGCATGCCGCCGCCCGGCATCCCGCCGCCGCCGGGCATGCCGCCGCCCGGCATCCCGCCGCCGGCGCCCTGCATCGCCGCCTTGGCCTGTTCGTAATACCGCTGGGCGAGACGGTCGACGAGCACCCGGCGTAGATCGGCTGGCGGCATCTGCGCCCGGACGGTGTTGGCGCCATTGCCGACGGCATCCACCTTGGCTTGCAGCACGCCGAGCTGCCCCATGGGTGTGCCCTCCACTGGGGCCAACTGGCCGCGGCGGTCGGCGTAGGTGTTCTGGGTGCCGTTGAGCTCATCGCGGGCTGCGGTCACGTTGGCCGCCGATTCGTCGACGACCGGCACCAGCGAGGGGTCGACCTCGGCCAGGGCGGCGCTGATCTCGGCCTGGCTCTTGCGCTCGTCGATCAATTTGTCGATGAAGGCGCCCAACCCGCCCGGTAGGGCATTGAGGCGCTGCTGGATCTGGGCGGGTACCTGCGACGGCAGTGGGGCCGTGACCGGTGTTCCCTCGCCCAGCAGCCCCCGCAACTGGTCGAGGATCTGGGTTACCTCATCGCCGATGCTCATCGCCGAATGACCTCGACGGCGCAGAGGATGAGCGCCTGGCGCGCTCGATCAGCTGTGTCAGCCACGCGGTGCTCCCTCCCGTGTCGAGACCAATATTCCCACGACTGGGGATCAAGTCGTGGTTGTCGCACGTCACGTCTTCTCGCGGGTGTGGTTCGATTCGCCGCTCTCACCGCGGGCCAGTTATTGAAACTTGTCCCCTGTCGGGGCCGGGTTGGGTCCACAACCTGGGGCATCATGAGGCGAGCAACGGTCTCACAGGCAGGTCATTGCGCACGCGTCGGGATCGCCGCGGCGAGCACACTCAAGGAGAACCCACGATGACGGCAACAAGCGATGCGAAAGCAGAACTGAGCCAGCTGGTGGTGCGCTCACCTACGGCCCGCAAAGCCGAAGTCTCGGCCCTGCTCCGATTCGCGGGAGGTCTGCAGGTCGTGCACGGGCGGCTGGCCGTCGTGGCCGAGGTCGACCTGCTGAGCACTGCCCGACGATTGTGCCGCGACGTCCACGATCTCTTCGGGCAGACCCCGACGATTCGGCCGGTCGCTCCGGCCGGCGGCCGCGGTGAGAAGTATCTGGTGCGGGTCACCGACAACGCCGAGGCTCTCGCCCGCCAGACCGGACTGCTGAACCCGCGCGGTCAGGCGGTGCGTGGGATGCCCGCCCACGTGGTGACCGGTCAGGTTCCCGAGCTGGAAGCGGCGTGGCGGGGAGCGTTCGTCGCGCGGGGATCGCTGGTGGAGAACGGGCGCACGCGCGGCATGGAGGTCAGTTGCCCAGGACCCGAGGCGGCGTTGGCTCTCGTCGGGGCGGCGCGCCGGTTGGGTGTGCAGGCCAAGATGAACGAGATCCGGGGCGTCGATCGCGTCGTTGTGCGCGACCCCGAGGGCGCCGGTGAGATGCTGCGGCGCATCGGGGCGGTCCAGACCCACCAGACTTGGATGCAGCGCCGTCAGCGCAGCGTTGAACGCGTCCCGCTCGATCGGCCGTCCAACTTCGACGACGCCAACCGCAGACGCTCAGAGGTGGCCGGCGCGGCCACCGCAGCCAGGGTGTCCCGAGCGCTCGATCTCCTCGGCGCCACCGCACCGGCACATCTCGCGGAGGCGGGGCGCCTGCGGATCGCGCACCCCGGCGCATCGTTGGAGGAACTGGGCCGCATGGCCGAGCAGCCGCTGAGCAAGGACGCACTTGCCGGTCGTCTGCGGCGGCTGCTGTCCGTCGCCGATCGTGCCGCGCGTCAGGCGGGGCTGCCGGACACCTCGGAGTACGTGCCTGCCGGCGACAATGCCGTCGCCTCTGATCTGGAAGCGCGACGGTCGGGCTGACCGCGCCTCCTCGAGTCACTGTCGCGACCTCCTCTGCAAAAGGGCAGCTCACATGCGATATTCGGGCGTCGAAAATTGGTGCACGTGACCCACCTCGCGGCGTGGTAGCGACCAAAAGTCCCACGTTCGACGTGGTGGCTGGTCGCGACGAGGCGAGAGGAGCGGTCAGCCCCATGGACGCTGCGACGGCAACGTCGGGAACCAACAACCCGGACTGGACTGTGGTGCGAGACTTCATCCGCGATCTCAAGATCGCGTGCGATGACCTTCACGCTGAGCCGTTCAACCCTCAAGCGCGCGACACCGTACTACGACTCCTTCAAAAAACCAGTCCCGCAGCCGATTCAGCGCTAGAGCGCGTTGCGAAAGCACGCCAAGACCCAGACGCCGGTCACCTTCGGCTGCTCTCCGATCGGTGATCTGAGACAGGCCCGGCCTAGGGCTGCTGTGAACTGTCCCGTGCCCGATCGAGTGCGGCGGTGTGCTCGCGGGTGGCCACCGTCAGGTAGTGGACCTGCGCCGTTAGTTGAATGACCGCCTCGATGGCAGCCAGGCCGATCAGTTCGCTGGCTGAGGGATCGGACCCGGTCTCTTCTGCGATGCGCCGCGTTCGCGCGTGGGCATCGTTGGCTTCGGCCCACGCCTTGTTGCGGGCTTCGTTCAGTCTGTCGTAGAGGCTGTTGATCTCCGGTTGAGGTGTGGAAGTAGTCATGGCGCGATCTTTGCTCATGACAGAGACACGGAACAGAAATCGCAGGTCGGCGGCACCGCTCCCGGCCGCCGCGTCGCCCCACCGTCATGGTTAGGTCGAACCCGGACAGAGGGTGTGGACGCCGGCCGTCAGGGGAGGACGAGATGAGCTACCAACACGACGACCAGGCCGCAGAAGAGGCCGCACGCCATGCCCTCGCCGCGGAGCAGCTCGACACCCTGCGAGACCGACTGGCCGAAAAGCGCCGCGCGCTCGGGGAAGGCGGAGTCCGCGGGCACCGCATCGACATCGGCACCAACTGGGGCGAAGCCCTGCCCCCCGCGATGCGCGACACCACCAGCATCTCCCGCGGCGACGTGTTCGACCTGGCCGCCACAGGCGACTGGCCGGCGGTGTTCGCCGCCAGCTTCATCTGGGGCACCGGACGCATCGGCTACGGACCGCATCGCTACCGCGGTATCGTCGAGGGGACCCATGGGCGACTCGGTGAAATGCTCACGGCCGCTGCAGAAGCCGCACAGCACGACGTCATCGCCGGGTACACGCAGTTCTACGGAGGGCACGACCCCAAGCAGCGCGCGTCCGCCAACGCCGACGGGTGGTCGCGCATCGACAACTTCGGCCCGGCGTTCTTCACCAAGTTCCTCTACTTCACCACCCCCGGCGCACTGATCCTGGACAACGTGCTCGCCCGCAGAGTGCGCGACCTCGCAGGCATCCCGCACCTCGTCGCCGGCCGCGGCCGATCAGTGGCGTGGAGCCCGTACCGATACGCGGTCTACCTGAAATGGATGCACCAGACAGCCCGCGCGCTCGACGCCGAACCCGACGAGCTGGAGCTGACACTGTTCACCCTCAAGTGACGGATCGTCGGCGCGGCGGGAGGAAACCTGCTGCGCGATAGAATCGACTATCCCATGCGGCCCGGGCGATGTCGGTGACCGTACGTATCATTAGTGCTGTCGGACAACGACATACAGCGAACCGGCCGAACGCGAGCGTTCGGTCACCGAACCCCCGAAAGGACGCAACAGATGCCGAACTCAACCGCTACGACGCAGCCCGCACACACCGACGCACACGAGACCGGCCCCACAGTCCCCGGTCGCATGAGTGGCCAGGAGCGGGAGGCGATCGCCAACGCTGCCGCGCGCCTGGCTGCGCTGGGGATCGACACCAACGCGGCGGTCTACGTCGATGACGAGAACAGGCTTCCGTCCTACGCGCGGCATATCGGCACCGCGTGGGGCGGCCAAGATCTGGACGACGAAGAGCTGGACTACGCCATCGGATGGCTGCCCACGGAAGCCTTCCTCAACGATGACTCACCCTGGCCCGGGTCATACAACCCCTACATCACCCTCGCCCACCTGCGAGCACTCGCCGGGGGCTGAAACGGCCCACGCCAGCGCCCGTGGCGTAGCTTGCCAAGGAACACTGACGTCCAGGGGGTTGAGCATGAAGCGCAGTCGGGGACAGCACGCCAGAATAGTGTGCGGCGCGGTCAGCGTAGTCGCCGTCGTAACGGGATGCGGAAACGCATCCGAGACACCAGAGGCCTCGACCTCCGACGCACCCGCGGCCACCGTCACCACGTCGGTGAGCCTGCCGATCTCCACCACCGAATCGCCCACCGCGGCCCCTCCTGTTCCTCCAGCGCCGCCGGCAGTGCCGCCGGGCAAGGTGCTGGCTGGCCAGCAGTCCTCGTGCACGTCGACTGTCTCCGCCACACCGATCGACCTCACCGGCGTCGACGTCAAGGTCGGAGAGATGGCCGGCCGCGCCGGCACCAGCGCTCAGGTGACCATGACCTATACCGGGGACGTGCCGACGACCGGGACCGTGCTCTGGTCCCTGCTGGCCACCAACCCAGATGGCGCGAGCGTGCAGCTCGGCTACAAGACGCTCGACGGACAGAAGATCGGCTACTTCTACTTCCCCTTCGCCGAAGGCACCCAGCACAACATGGACGGCTTCGCCGACACCGATACCCCCGGCGAGCTCGGCATGGTGCTACCCCAGGCCGGCCTCGACGCCCTGGGCCCGGTGTGGTGGTGGTCAGCCACGGTCAACGTCGACGGCAAGGACATCGACTTCTGCCCCGACCCAGCCTGAGCCTGTGACCAGGCACCATGACAGGTCCCCGGCCAAACGCCCGCCCCTGCGGCCGGCTGCATGCGGCAGCACGAACTGGATCATGGGCAGAAACCGGGGAGGAGCGACTGAGTGGCTTCGCTGACGCGATACGGCACCGAGGTGGGATCAGCATTCAGCCTGCTCGGCCAGAACGAGAACGACCTGACCGCAGCACTCGGCTTCACCATGGCGCGCTGCACCGCACTCAGCGACGCAATACTCCACCGCGTCTGGCCGACGCTCGGAGGCGGTGAAGACATCAGCTTCGCGCTGGAAGTCCGTGCCGAGATCGGCCGCACAGACCTTGAGGTGCGGCTGCCCTCAGCGCTGGTGATCTTCGAGGCCAAACGGGACTGGCTGCTTCCCACGACGACGCAACTGTCGCAATACGTCTCGCGCATCCACCGATCCGGCTCGGGTGCACTGGTATCCCTATCACAGGCCTCCACAACGCTCGCCGAGACGCAACTGCCCACGGAGATCGAAGGCGTCCCCGTGGTGCACCTACCGTGGCGCGACGTCCTCGCCGACATCGCGACCTGCCGCGCGGTATGCCGTGGGCGAGAACGTATCTGGCTTGAAGAGCTGCACACCTACCTACTGGAAGTGATACGCATGCGCACAGTGGCCGACAGCATGGTCTACAGCGTGGTGCTCAGCGAAGACCGCCCAGGCGGCGACGGCACCCCGACATACCGCGAGTTCGTCACCGATCACCTCTGCTACTTCCACCCCTACGGCGTCGGGGGATGGCCCACCGACCCGCCGAACTTCATGGCGTTCCGGTGGGCCGGCGCCGTGCAACGCATCCACCGGATCATGCACGCCGATGTCGTCCCCACCATCCGCGAGCGATACCCGTACCTACCCGAGAACGACGCCAGCGACCGACCGCACGCCGTGTACGACCTGGGGCCCCGAATCCCCCCGCTCGAACCGGTCCCCAACGGCGCCGGCATCTACCCGTCGTCACGGCTCTGGGTACTGCTCGATCAATTGCAGACAGCTCCCACGCTCAAAGACGCGCTCACTGGCACCCGCGCACTTCAGGACAACTGGGCGAAGGGCTGACCGCGACGCGCGGAAGAACACTAGGACGCATCGCAACCGCAATGCAACGCTCAAACTCTTCCGCAACCACATCGCACGGTGCTACGGTTGCCTCAGTGGCAAAGAGTGCTTGCCGATAAAACGTCCTTGTAGATGCTCCGCGCAGCGACTGCACTGACGCAAGGTTCTCAGAATCGCACTTACGGCGAAGACACCACTCGCAATCGAGTGAGGTCGGGATTGCGCGGGATTTCGGTCTCACGAACTGCGAGGAGTGAACGCCATGACAAGAGACAATCGCCGCAAGAAGGCAGCTCGCGCTTACCAAGCCGAGCACGATAGCGGCTATACCGAAGGCCGCCGCGCTACCGAACGGTCGCCAGGAAGCGATCGCCGCAAAAGAGCCGCAGCGATGCTGGCCGTACCCCGGCCCGATGTAGGCGCAGAACTGCTGCGAATCCAGATCGCCCCCGTGAAGGACGCTTATGTCCGAGGTCTCGTTGACTCGGTGCTGGAGAGGGCCGACGGTGTACCTCTACAGAGAAACGCCGACACCGGGCAACTCTCGAATGTAGTAATGGCCGGCTGGGGAAACGGCGGCCAAGTGGATTCGGAGCATGCTCACGCTCTGGCTGAATTCATCCGGACGCTTGTTGAAGGTCTGAGCGATCAGCAATTAGTCACCGCTGCAACAGAACTCGGCATCACCGAGAATGATGTTAACTATTTCGGGCGAACGGCCTACGAGGAAGAGGCCGGTGAGGATGGAAGGCCGCGAATGGTCGGAGCGATCATTAGCCGACGGCCTGGTGCCTCGGCGGAAGTGCGTGCCCACGCGGAGCGAGCCGCTGCGAGAGTGCGGGAACATTTGCGCGATAGGAGCGGTAAGACGTGGGACGATTACGACCGAAAAGTCCTGCGGGAGATAGTTCTAAACGCATTCGCGCGCTTAGGGGACGCCTACCTGAAAGCAAGCGACTCCCTAGAAGTGCGAGGGTTGACGTGGCGACGTCTACCGGACGGTTCCCTGCGCGCCGATACCGCGGGACCCGATGGCAACACCGTCTCGGTACTGCTGGAGGCACTTAACGAGGACGAGGACGAGATCGTCGCGGGGCTGGAGCCAGAGATGTACACGGA
Source organism: Mycolicibacterium moriokaense (assembly GCF_003347205.1). Lineage (GTDB taxonomy): Bacteria > Actinomycetota > Actinomycetes > Mycobacteriales > Mycobacteriaceae > Mycobacterium > Mycobacterium moriokaense_B. The sequence goes on along the minus strand of NZ_QQBJ01000022.1, from coordinate 2,318 downwards.
GTTCTATCCGACAGGGCGGAGCCGACGCGCCCAAACGTACTTGTGCTATGTCGGGATTTTCGATGAAGATGATCGTGAATCAGACGTTGGCGCAGAAAGTTTCGAAGAGCTGTATTCGTCGGGTCCCCACGGCCAGCTTGATGGGCAAAGAACCGCGATCGAGGTTTTAGCGGAGGTACTCGCCGACGCCTAGGTGCGAAGAGGATCGAGGAAGCCCGCGCGGCGCTTCGGCTCGCGCGGGCGCTCCAGCCGTCGCGAGGCAGCGGATGACGCGCCCGTTGCTACGGATCGCGGACCGTAGGGTTCACTCCGTGCTCAGCGTTGACCGGCGTTGGTGGATACCACCGCAGTTCGTAGTGCCAGTCAATGCCTTGGACACCCTGCAAGCTGCCGATGACTTGGCCGGTGGCGTTTCGTTCGGCGATCCGGACGCGGTGCCAGTGTGCATTGCGGATGTGCGCCGGTAGGCGCCGGCCGCTCAGGGGCGGAGTGCCGCCGGCGGCGTCGGGATGGCGGGCGGTACTTGGCGGTGGCGTCCGGTGCTGACGTAGAGCCGCCCCGGTACGCCAGCCAAGATTTCCGATCTGCGTTGACTTGATCTGATGGGGGCGAGCGATCTGCTCGGGTGGAGGCCAATCAAGATCGGGATCGGTCGCAGCGGTGTAGAGCAGCAACGACAGCGACAGGGTGATCAGGGTGGGGAGTTCTTGACCTTGGGATTGCTCGAAGTCAGCGGCCATGGAGACTGATGCACTGATCAGCTCGGCGAGGGTTGTTGCGTGGTCGGCCAGCTCGCCACGCAGTTGGAATGTGACTGTTTGCAGTCGGGGGCGCGGGTCGCCGTCTTCTTTGAAGACCCAGAGGCAGCGCACCCCGTCTGACCCCGCAACGTCGATGTAGCGCGTGAACTGGGCGCCGTCGAGTCGCCAGCGGTCCTCGCTGGTCGGCTCTGCGCGGACGCCTGGGGCGCCGGCGGCGTCAACGGAACGGATGCCGGTGGCGATCATGCCGGTGTAGTGGCACAGGCGGATGCCGTCGTGCAGGGACAGCGGCTCGGCCAGGCTGTAGGTGATGGCGTTAAAGGGGAACCTGTCGAGCCAGCCGGTGCGCCAGCTCGACGTCCGTGTGTGAGTCGATGAGTGCAGCGGCGAAGTCGCCGTCGACGCGCAGGACCAGGGGACTGGCGTCCCACCGGTCCAACATCGCGGTTGTTGCAGCGCGCATCCATTGCCCGTCGGGGCCACGTGTACCGCCGCCACCTGCCCAGAGTCGCAGCGCCGCTACGACGTCGGCGGCATCGTCGACCTTGATGTGCCGCTTGCTGCGGCGGTCTAACCGAGCGCGTTTCCCCACGGCGTTCATCCTGCACTGCTGCCGCGACACGCTCGGCTGCGAAGTCGGCGCACCGTGGCCGTGCGGTAGCGATCAGCCGGGCGCTTGAGTACACATGGTGCCGCGGGCCGCACCGACCAAGCTCGTAGCTTGGGCTGGGCTTGCCCCGTACTGGCCGGCAGTCGCGTCGATGACCGCCTGGGGCGGACTGCCCGGTGTAGAGCAGTCGGCATGCCTGCTTGCCGGGGAGCAGCAGCTGATCATCGTTGCCGGGGAAGTTGCCGCGGACTCCGTTGAGGAAGTTGATCTCGTCGGCGCTCAACGCTGCCTGTGACGGCCACCCCCCACGCCCTAGCCGCTGAACTGAGCTGCGAGCCCCCATCAACAGCTGGCCGCCGGCCACCACACCCAGAAAAGGCCGGCGGAGCCGGGCGCCGGCAGTCAACGGGGTAGCAGGTGGCGGGTCGCCGGCGGGCCCAGGGGGATCGAGTCTCGTGGGGAGGGGCCAGTCGGAACGTTGACCCTCAGGTATTACGGTCGGAATCGAGTTGAGCAATGTTCGGGGAGGGGTGGGCGGCTCGCGGTGGCAGTGGCTCCTCGGTGTAATAGACTGCAGTGGTGGAGCGCCGTAGGCGCCGCGGCATGTAATCGAATACCGCTGTCCCGCAACGCATATTATGTGTGAGGGCGCAGCCCGGGCAGTAGGTCGAGATGCCAAGGCGGGCAACGACCTCGAGTCAAGATCCGCCGGCCGGCAACTAAAGCCCTTCACCATGGTCGAGGCGAAGCCGAGACTGAGTAGCCGAAACCCACTGCAATGCAGTATGATTGAAGCGTGACCAATGGCGAAGCCATCACCACCAACGGATACCAAAACCGTTGCAGCACAACGTCAAAGCGACCGCCGGCGATGGCCGTAGGCCATCCAACCCAACCCACGAACTCGAAAACCGTTGCCTAACAACGACACCCGACCCGGCACATAG
>NZ_QQBJ01000102.1 GCF_003347205.1 Mycolicibacterium moriokaense | reverse complement strand
TCTCCAATTATAGCCCCTCTGGGATGTAAAATATATCCCTTCTCACCATCCCCGGAGTGTCTGACGCAAATCCACGCATTTCCAGTAGGGTCGTCCTCTATGGTTACGATTCTACCAGATATGTCTTTTTGATTCCGTCGAAAATCGATTTTACGGTATAGGCGCTTATGACCTCCCCCTCTATGCCTTGCGGTAATGATTCCTCTGGAATTACGACCTTTACCACAACGGTGCCGTCCATGGATCAAATTATTTCGTGGATTGGATTTCACTTGCCTATCTATGGTTCCCTTGCGTGTGCTCGGGATAGGTGTTTTGTATAAATGTTTCGCCGTATTATTAAGTATTCTCCTTTAGTTTTTTTCTCTATCTAGAAGTGG
>NZ_QQBJ01000101.1 GCF_003347205.1 Mycolicibacterium moriokaense | reverse complement strand
TGACGGACTCCTATTTCGTGGTGGCGCACTTCCATTACGTGTTGTTCGGCACCATCGTGTTCGCCACCTATGCGGGCATCTACTTCTGGTTCCCGAAGATGACCGGGCGACTGCTCGACGAACGGCTGGGCAAGCTGCACTTCTGGCTGACGCTGATCGGCTTCCACACCACGTTCCTGGTGCAGCACTGGCTCGGCAATGAGGGCATGCCGCGCCGCTACGCCGACTATCTGCCGTCCGACGGGTTCACCACGCTGAATGTGATCTCGACCATCGGCGCGTTCATCCTCGGCGTCTCGGTCATTCCGTTCGCGTGGAACGTGTTCAAGAGTTGGCGCTACGGCGAGCCGGTGACCGTTGATGACCCGTGGGGTTACGGCAACT
>NZ_QQBJ01000100.1 GCF_003347205.1 Mycolicibacterium moriokaense | reverse complement strand
GGGCTATATTACGGACCCAAAATTACTTGTTCAAGCATTGTTTTCGAATTTTTTCATGCATCAAAGCTCGTTAAGACTAGATGGGGGATCCCTACATAGCGGGTGGGACCCACGGCGAATGGTTCATCAAGTCTTCAAAAAAGAATATATACGATTGCATTGCATATACTAACGGATGCGATCATACCAGCACTAATGCACCGGATCCCATCAGAACTCCGCAGTTAAGCGTGCTTGGGCGAGAGTAGTACTAGGATGGGTGACCTCCCGGGAAGTCCTCGTGTTGCATCCCTCTTTAATGTTTAACCTTTTTTTTTTTGGTTAAAACTTTATGACTCCATAACTTTTAGACCGTGAGGCCAAACTTGGCATGTGATACCTTTTC
>NZ_QQBJ01000021.1 GCF_003347205.1 Mycolicibacterium moriokaense | reverse complement strand
CCTGCCACACAGCGCGGAAACTCCCCCAACCGATGAGCCACGGTCGCGATGGTGTTGGCGTTGGCCGACGTGCAGCCCGCCTCCCAGGCCACCAGCGCCGCGATCGACCGCGCCCCGTGGAACCGCACAACTCGTCGCGATCCATCTCCGCGACGATCTCCACGACCCGCGCATCGATCGGTTGCGCTGACCCGTCAACTCCGCCATCTCGGCGAACAACACCTCCAAACGCTCGCCAGGGAGGACTGTGACGGCGTCAGCAGAAGCGGTCGAAGACCATAACCCCATACTCGCAGCGAGGTCCGACAAATCCGGACCACCGCCGCGCAAATGCCCTGGCGCAGTGGACTGCTCGCCCATCCTGCACCTCAGGAATCCGCGACGGCTGCGAAAAGAATCCAGCGCACATGAGAACCGTCTCATCTCCACCTTCGCCGGCGATCATCTTCGGCCGAGAAGCTAGGCATCGACCGCGAAGCGCGCGGCACAAATGGAGGAGGAGCGCTCATCATGAACCGAGCAGCCAATTGGAAGGTTCTCATCCTCGGTGCAGCCATGACAGGGATGACCATCTTCGGCACCGGACTAGCGACGGCGGACGACAGGACCTCCGGCGCCGGGTTCCGTGACGGGGAAAATAGTGCACATCACCGAGTTGTGGTTCCGACTGACCGCGCGGTCGGGCTTCTCAATCCCGCGTTCGGCAACGGCAGGTAAGGACAGGGTTATGGCCAGAGCCGCAACGTCGTCGGCGTGTCTCGGACGCACACCGCTAGACGCTGTGATCGGCATCGCTTCTGAAGGTGGGATCTTGGCCGGCTCGTGTTTGCTTCCACTGTTTTCGGCACGTGGTGCAATTCACCATCGCGACAGCCACACCGACCACCCCGGTGTTCGACCAGCCCGTGCGCGTCACGCGGTGTCGTCGGAGTCGGTGCCACCAGTAGCGCATAGCTCACGATACGACCACGTTCCGGTGCATTGGGCGGATCTGACGGCGTCGGGCCAACGCCCAGCCGGCACTGTCGAGATGTCCTCCGGCGGAGAAGAATCCGCTCTCGACCCCCGGAAGCATCGACCCAGGCGCCGGGGGCCGATCGACACCCCGCAACTGGTTGCGGCGCAACCTTCCTAGCGGCCCTCGTGTTCTGGCATGCTGGGTGCCATGACTGAGCCGCAGTTCGGTGGCACCGAGGGACCTCCGCCCCCTCAGCAACCGCAGTACCAGCCACCGCCTCCGGGATACGCGCCGCAGCCGCCGCCCGGGTATCCACCACAGGGTCAGTACGGTCCGCCGGGACAGTACGGGCAGTATCCGCAGGCCTACATGGATCCGTCGGCCCCGTATGGACGCCACCCGATGACCGGCGAGCCGTTGTCGGACAAGTCCAAGACCATCGCAGGCCTTCTCCAGCTGATCGGGCTGTTCGGGCTCGTCGGGATCGGGCGCATCTACCTCGGTTACACCGGCCTGGGCATCGCGCAACTGGTCGTCGGACTGGTGACCTGCGGACTCGGCGCTGTGGTGTGGGGCATCATCGACGCAGTGCTCATCTTCACCGACAAGGTGCGTGACCCCGAGGGACGTCCACTTCGTGAGGGCACCTGACGCCGCGATCAGCAGCCGGAACTGGCGCTACGGCGCGCTCGGCACGGGCGCGCTGCTCGGCGGCGCGCTGGCCTACGTCGGTCTGGCCGATCCGCACAGGCCCGGCTTCGTCTTTCCCACATGCCCGTTCAAGCTGCTGACGGGATTGAACTGCCCCGCTTGCGGTGGCCTCCGAATGACGCACGACCTGCTGCACGGCGACCTGAACGCCGCTGTTGTCGACAACGTCTTCCTACTCGTCGGCCTGCCCGCACTGCTGGCCTGGATCCTGGTGCGATGGCGCACCGGACGCGCCCTCTTCCCGGCGCCCGCGATCGCAGTGCTCGCCGTGCTGGCCTTCACCTGGACAGTGGTACGAAACCTGCCCGGGTTCCCGCTGGTGCCGACATTTCTCGACGGGTAACCGGCGACCTGCGCTGATACAATCGGCACTTCGGGCCGCTGCAGTCCCGGACGACGAATTCGCCAGACTGCGGGAGGCAAATTCTAGTGCTGTTTTCGGCATTGCCGCAGGCCCAGGGCCTGTACGACCCCGAGCGCGAGGCCGACTCATGCGGTGTCGCGATGATCACCGACATCCAGGGCAGGCGATCGCACGCCATCGTTGCCGACGGGCTGGTGGCGCTCGAGCACCTCGACCACCGCGGCGCGGCCGGCGCCGAGACCAACAGCGGTGACGGTGCGGGGATCCTCATCCAACTGCCGGTGGAGTTGTTGCGCGAGGTCGTCGACTTCGAGCTGCCCGGGCCGACCCCGGGCGGCTGCAATACGTTCGCCGCCGGGATCTGCTTCCTACCGCAGGACCCGATGCTGCGGGAGTCCGCGCGCGACCGTATCGAGGGCATCGCAGCCGAGGAAGGCTTGGAAGTCCTCGGCTGGCGGGAATTGCCCGTCGACCCCGACGGCGCGGATCTGGGGGCCACCGCGTTGGGCTGCATGCCGCACATGGCGCAGCTTTTCATCGCCTCACCCGACCGGGTCGGCGGTATCGACCTGGACCGCCGGGTCTACCCGATGCGCAAACGGGCGGAGGCGGCCGAGGTCTACTTCCCCTCGCTGTCCAGCCGAACCATCGCCTACAAGGGCATGCTGACAACAGTGCAGCTGCCGCAATACTTTCCAGATCTGCGCGACGAACGCTGCAAGAGCGCGATCGCGATCGTGCACAGCCGCTTCTCCACCAACACGTTTCCGTCATGGCCGCTGGCTCACCCGTTCCGCTTCGTCGCGCACAACGGCGAGATCAACACCGTGCGCGGCAACCGCAACCGCATGCATGCCCGCGAAGCGATGCTGGCCAGCGACAAGATCCCCGGCGACCTGGCCCGGCTCTCGCCGATCTGCACTCCGGATGCGTCGGACTCGGCCTCCTTCGACCAGGTGCTGGAGCTCCTGCACCTGGGTGGACGCAACTTGCCGCACGCGGTGCTGATGATGATTCCCGAGGCGTGGGAGAACAACGCGTCGCTGGCTGCGCCCCGCCGGGATTTCTGGCAATTCCACGCCTCGCTCATGGAACCGTGGGACGGTCCGGCCTGCGTCACCTTCACCGACGGCACCGTCGTCGGAGCGGTGTTGGACCGCAACGGATTACGGCCGGGCCGATGGTGGCGCACCATCGATGACCGCATCATCCTGGCCAGCGAGAGCGGCGTGCTCGACGTGCCGTCTGCGCAGGTGGTCGCGAAAGGCCGACTCGAGCCCGGCAAGATGTTGCTGATCGACACCGCCACCGGGCGCATCGTCCCCGACGACGAGATCAAGGCGGACTTGGCCGCTGCGCAGCCATACGGCGAATGGCTGCACGCCGGCCTGCTCGACTTGAACACCCTGCCCGACCGCGTCCGCGCCCAGCCCAACCACGAATCGGTGGTCCGCCGTCAGATCGCATTCGGCTACACCGAAGAGGATCTGCGAATCCTGTTGACCCCCATGGCGGCATCCGGTGCCGAGCCACTGGGGTCGATGGGCACCGACACCCCCGCTGCGGTGCTTTCGCAGCGAGCCAGATTGCTCTACGACTACTTCGTCGAGTTGTTCGCCCAAGTCACCAACCCCCCGCTGGATGCCATCCGCGAAGCGGTCGTCACCTCCATGGCGCGGATCATGGGCCCGGAGCAGAACCTGCTCGAACCATCGGCGGCGTCGTGTCGTCAGATCAAGCTCGGGTGGCCCGTGCTCGACAACGACGAGCTGAACAAGATCGTGCACATCAACGACGACGGCGAGCAGCCCGGGCTGCGAACCGCCGTGCTGCGCGGGCTCTATGACGTGGAGCGTGGCGGGGACGGCCTCGCCGACGCCCTTGAGGAACTGCGCCTGCAAGCGTGTGACGCGATCGCCAAAGGTGCGCGCACGCTGGTGATCTCGGATCGCGACTCCGATCACACGCTGGCGCCCATTCCCTCGCTTCTTGCGGTGTCGGCCGTGCACCACCACCTGGTTCGCACCAAGGAGCGAACCAACGTCGCACTGGTCGTGGAAAGCGGCGACGCCCGCGAGGTGCACCACATCGCCATGCTGATCGGCTTCGGCGCCGCGGCGGTCAACCCGTACCTGGCTTTCGAGTCGATAGAGGATCTGGTGCGGGAGGGCGAACTCACGGGCATCGAGGCGGCAGCGGCGGTCCGTAACTACCTGAAGGCGCTCGGCAAGGGTGTCATGAAGGTGATGAGCAAGATGGGCATCTCCACGGTCGCCTCGTACACCGCAGCCCAGGCCTTCGAGGCGATCGGCCTCGACCGCGATGTCGTCGCGGAGTACTTCACCGGCACGCCAAGCCAACTCGGGGGAGTCGGGCTCGACGTGCTCGCCGAAGAGGTCAAGCAGCGACACCGTCGCGCCTACCCCGAGAATCCGACGGAGCGGGTGCACCGGCGTCTCGACGTCGGTGGTGAATATGCCTTCCGGCGGGAGGGGGAGCTCCATCTGTTCACCCCGGAAGTGGTCTTCCTGCTGCAGCATTCAACCCGCACCGGACGCCACGACGTCTTCCAGCAGTACTCCGACGAGGTCGACCGGCTGTCGCGCGACGGTGGCACGTTGCGTGGCCTCTTCCAGCTCAAGACCGGAACGCGACCGGCGGTGCCGCTCGACGAGGTCGAACCGGTCGACTCGATCGTCACCCGGTTCAACACCGGCGCAATGAGCTACGGGTCGATCTCCGCCGAAGCGCACGAGACCATGGCCATCGCGATGAACAATCTGGGCGGTCGGTCAAACTCCGGTGAGGGCGGCGAAGACGTCGACCGGCTCTACGATCCGCGCCGACGCAGTGCCGTCAAACAGGTCGCGTCCGGCCGCTTCGGTGTCACCAGCGACTATCTGGTGAACGCCACCGACATTCAGATCAAGATGGCCCAGGGCGCCAAGCCGGGCGAAGGCGGACAGCTGCCGGGCTACAAGGTCTACCCGAACATCGCCAAGACGCGGCACTCGACGCCGGGCGTCGGGTTGATCTCGCCGCCGCCCCATCACGACATCTACTCGATCGAAGATCTGGCGCAACTGATTCATGACCTGAAGAACGCCAACTCCGATGCCCGAATCCACGTCAAGCTGGTCAGCTCGGTCGGCGTCGGCACCGTTGCGGCAGGGGTGTCGAAGGCCCACGCCGATGTCGTGCTGATCTCCGGATACGACGGCGGCACCGGTGCGGCGCCGCTGACGTCGCTCAAGCACGCCGGAGCGCCCTGGGAGATCGGCCTGGCCGACACCCAGCAGACGCTGATCCTCAACGGACTGCGCGACCGCATCACCGTGCAGTGCGACGGTGGCATGCGCACCGCCCGCGACGTCATCGTCGCGATGCTGTTGGGCGCCGAGGAGTTCGGCTTCGCGACGGCACCGTTGGTGGTGTCGGGCTGCATCATGATGCGGGTCTGCCACCTCGACACCTGCCCGGTCGGCGTCGCCACCCAGAACCCCGAACTGCGGTCCCGGTTCAACGGCAAGCCCGAGTTCGTGGAGAACTATTTCCGCTTCATCGCCGAGGACATCCGCCGCTACCTCGCCGAACTGGGTTTTCGTAGCATCGACGAGGCTGTCGGACACGTCGAGATGCTCGACACCGCCGACGGTGTCGCCCACTGGAAGGCCCGCGGTCTGGACCTGACACCCATCTTCGCCACGGCGAGCAACGCGCACGATGGGGAGCGGACCGTCCGGCGACGCGTGCGCGACCAGTACCACGCGCTGGATCAGGCGCTGGACCAGACGCTGATCCAGCTTGCCGAGGGCGCGTTGGAGGACGCTCACCCGGTGCGGCTGGAACTGCCCGTTCGCAACGTCAACCGCACCGTCGGCACCATGCTGGGCGCCGAGGTCACCCGCCGCTACGGCGCCCAGGGTCTGCCGGATGACACCATCCACATCACGCTCAGCGGCTCCGCGGGCCAGTCGATCGGCGCGTTCCTACCGCCTGGCATCACCATCGAATTGGTCGGCGACGCCAACGACTATGTCGGCAAAGGGCTCTCGGGTGGACGCGTGGTGGTCAAGCCGCCAGACGATGTGCTGTTCCTTCCGGAGGACCATGTCATCGCCGGCAACACGCTGCTCTACGGCGCCACGTCCGGCGAGGTGTTTCTGCGCGGCCGGGTCGGCGAACGTTTCTGCGCGCGCAATTCCGGTGCGCTCGCGGTCACCGAGGGCGTCGGCGACCACGCCTGCGAGTACATGACCGGCGGCCGCGTCGTCGTGCTCGGCTCCACCGGCAGGAACATGGCCGCGGGCATGTCGGGCGGCATCGCCTTCGTCCTCGGGCTGGACCCGGCGATGGTCAACACCGAGATGGTCGAACTGCAGCGCCTCGACCCCGAGGACTTCGCCTGGCTGCACGATGTGGTGGCCCGGCACGCCCGGCTCACCGGCAGCACGCTCGCCGCGTCCGTGCTGTCCGACTGGCCAAGGCGCAGTGCGCAGTTCACCAAGATCATGCCCACCGACTACCAGCGTGTGCTGGCCGCGACCCGGATGGCGAAGGCCGAGGGCCGCGACGTGGACACCGCGATCATGGAGGCGAGCCGTGGCTGACCCGCATGGATTCCTCGAGGTGCGAAAGGTCGAGGCGGCAAAGCGACCCGTCGACGAGCGGGTCGGCGACTGGCGTGAGGTCTACGAGCAACAGGATCCGCAGGAGCGCGCAGGCGAGGTGTCGCAGCAGGCCCGTCGTTGCATGGACTGCGGGATCCCGTTCTGCCACTCGGGAACTGCGGGCTGCCCGCTGGGCAACCTGATCCCCGAATGGAACGACCTGGTGCGCCGTGGTCGGTGGGATGCGGCCAGCGACCGTCTGCACGCCACGAACAACTTCCCGGAGTTCACGGGCCGCCTGTGCCCGGCCCCGTGTGAAGCCGCCTGCGTGCTGTCCATCGACGACGAGAAGACCGGCGGCAGCGTCACCATCAAGCGCATCGAGCAGACCATCGCCGATCACGCGTGGATGGACGGCGTGGTGGAACCGCAGCCCGCGGCCATCTCGACGGGCAGGAGCGTCGCGGTGGTCGGCTCCGGTCCCGCGGGCCTGGCTGCCGCACAACAGCTCACCCGTGCCGGGCACCACGTCACCGTCTACGAACGCGATGACCGACTGGGTGGGCTGATGCGCTACGGGATCCCCGAGTACAAGCTCGAGAAGGCGATCTTGAACCAGCGGCTGGCCCAAATGCGGGCAGAGGGAACACGTTTCGTCACCGACTGCGAAGTCGGCGTGGACCTGTCGGTCGAGCAGCTGCGCGACCGGCACGACGCGGTGGTGCTGGCGGTCGGGGCGTTGCGCGGCAGGGACAACGACGTCGAGGGCCGCCACCTCGAGGGCGTGCACCTCGCGATGGAACACCTGGTGCCCGCGAACAGGGAGTGCGAGGGCGACGGACCGTCGTCGCTGTCGGCCGAGGGCAAGCACGTCGTCATCATCGGCGGCGGGGACACGGGTGCCGACTGCCTCGGCACCGCACACCGCCAGGGCGCCGCGTCGGTTACGCAACTCGACTACAACCCCGAGCCGCCCGAGTACCGCGACGAGTCCCGCTCGCCGTGGCCGACCTGGCCGCTGGTGTTGCGCACCTCGCCGGCGCACGCCGAAGGCGGCGCACGGCGCTACGAGGTCGCGGTGCAACGGTTCGTCGGCGACTCCGACGGCCACGTCCGCGGAATGGAGATCGCCGAGGTGCGGGTCACCCGCGACGCCGACGGCAGGCGGCAGATCACCCCGGTAGGCGACTCTCTGGAGATTCCCTGTGACCTCGCCCTGCTGGCCATCGGGTTCGACGGGATCGAGCACATGGCGCTTCTGGATGGTCTCGGCCTGCAACTGAACCGTCGCGGCACGCTGTCGTGCGGTTCGGACTGGCAGACAGCCGCACCGGGCGTGTTCGTCTGCGGGGACGCCCACCGTGGCGCCTCGCTGATCGTCTGGGCGATCGCCGAAGGGCGCAGCGTCGCGCACGCCGTCGACGCGCACCTGATGGGGGAGTCCGACCTGCCCGCGCCCGTGTTACCCGGCGCACTGCCCCTCGCGGTCGCATGACCGACACCGATCAGGACTATGCTGAGAAGTCGTGACTAGACGCGGAAAGATCGTCTGCACTCTTGGCCCGGCGACCAGTGAGGATCATGTCGTCAGGGCGTTGGTCGAGGCCGGAATGGACGTCGCTCGACTCAACTTCAGCCATGGCGAGTACTCCGATCACGAGGCGCATTACAAGAGGGTGCGCGCGGCATCGGACGTGACCGGGCGTGCCGTCGGGATCCTGGCCGACCTGCAAGGCCCCAAGATCCGTCTCGGGCGGTTCGCGAGCGGCCCGACCTACTGGGCGAACGGTGAAACCGTCCGCATCACCGTCGAGGACTGCGAGGGCACCCACGACAGGGTGTCGACCACCTACAAGCACCTCGCCAAGGACGCCTCACCGGGTGATCGGCTGCTGGTGGACGACGGCAACGTTGGTTTGGTCGTCGAGCACGTCGACGGCCATGACGTGGTGTGCACGGTCACCGAAGGCGGGCCCGTCAGCAACAACAAGGGCCTGTCGCTGCCCGGCATGAACGTGTCGGTGCCCGCCATGTCGGAGAAGGACATCGAGGATCTCGAGTTCGCTCTGCGGCTTGGCGTGGACCTCGTCGCGCTGTCGTTCGTGCGCTCGCCGGCCGATGTCGAACTGGTCCACGAGGTGATGGACCGGGTGGGCCGCCGGGTACCGGTGATCGCCAAGCTGGAGAAGCCGGAGGCCGTCGACAACCTCGAGGCCATCGTGCTGGCCTTCGACGCCGTCATGGTGGCCCGCGGCGATCTCGGCGTCGAACTGCCGCTGGAGGAGGTGCCGCTGGTCCAGAAGCGCGCCATCCAGATGGCAAGGGAGAACGCGAAACCCGTCATCGTCGCGACTCAGATGTTGGAGTCGATGATCGAGCACTCCCGGCCGACGCGTGCTGAGGCATCCGACGTCGCCAACGCCGTGCTCGACGGCGCCGACGCGGTGATGCTGTCGGGCGAGACCTCGGTGGGTAAGTATCCGCTCGAAACGGTCAGAACCATGGCCCGCATCATTTCGGCCGTCGAGCAGAACTCGGTCGTGGTGCCACCGCTGACCCATGTGCCCCGGACCAAGCGCGGCGTCATCTCGTATGCGGCCCGCGACATCGGCGAGCGGTTGGACGCCAAGGCGCTGGTCGCCTACACCCAGTCCGGTGACACGGTGCGCAGGCTGGCGCGGTTGCACACGCCACTGCCGTTGCTGGCGTTCACGTCCCTGCCGGAGGTGCGCAGCCAGCTGGCCCTGAGCTGGGGCACGGAGACGTTCATCGTGCCGCACATCCAGACCACCGACGGCATGATCCGCCAGGTCGACAAGTCGCTGCTTGAATTGGGTCGCTACAAGCGCGGCGACCTGGTGGTCATCATCGCCGGCGCTCCGCCGGGCACAGTAGGCTCGACCAACCTGATCCACGTCCATCGGATCGGGGAGGACGACGTCTAGGCAGCCGTAATAGGAGGATCAGTGCCGCACCGCGACGAGCGGCTCGCACAAGAAGCATCCGGGGATGACTTCAAGGAGTTGCTCGCGGTACTCGACCTCGACCGCGTCGACGACGATACGTTCGTCGGATCGCACCCGAGCAAGAACCCGCCCCGCACGTTCGGCGGCCAGATGATGGCGCAGGCGTTCATGGCGGCCAGCGCCAGCCTGCCCCGCGACCTCCCGCCGGCCGCGATCTCCACGCACTTCATCGCCGGCGGCGATCCGGGCAAGGATCTCGAGTTCCACGTCTTCCGGCTGCGCGACGAGCGCCGCTTCGCCAACCGCCGCGTCGACGTCATGCAGGCAGACGAACTGCTGACAACGGCAATGGTGTCGTTCGTCGACGGCGGGCGGGGGCTTGCGCACAGCATCGATCCACCCCGGGTGCCGCACCCGTCGTCGCTGCCGAGGATCGATGACCTGCTGGTCGGATACGAAGACAAGGTGCCGCAGTTCGTGGAGGCGCTGCGGCCGATCGAATGGCGATACACAAACGACCCCGCCTGGGTGATGCGCAGCAAGGGGGAACGCCTCGAGCACAACCGGGTGTGGCTGAAGGCCGACGGGGCGATGCCCGAGCACCCGGCGCTGCACGCCGCCGCTCTGGTGTACGCGTCAGACACCACGGTGCTCGACTCGATCATCACCACCCACGGCCTGTCGTGGGGCTACGACCGGATCTTCGCTGCGACGGTCAATCACTCGGTGTGGTTCCACCGGCCGGTTCGATTCGACGAGTGGGTGCTGTACTCCACGGCCTCACCGGTGGCAGCCGACTCGCGGGGCCTCGGAACCGGGCATTTCTTCGACGAATCCGGGCACATGGTGGCTACCGTGGTTCAGGAAGGAATCATCAAGTACTTTCCAGGTGCCAAGCGATGAAAGTAGCAACGGGGGTTCGGGCCCGCGAACGTGTCGTCGTCCACGTCGACTCGCGGGCCGCGCGCTGGATCAGCGCGATGGCGGTGCTGAGCCTGTCGGGTTGGCTGCTTCTGCTGCACAAGGATCTGCCGTGGTCGATAACGATCCTGTGCGCGGTCATCGTGATTGCCCGCGGCATCTTTTTGGGTCGCCCTGTCACCGCCGGGCACGCCAGCGCGGCGATGATGGTCTGCATCGTCGGCGTCGCGGCGGTGTTCCTGGCCTTCGATCTGCTCGGCAGCATCCTGTTGGTCATCTCTGCGGCGGTGCTGATGTGGCCGACGTCGGCGCGCCCCAATCCTGCCGATCTTCGACGGATCTTCGCGCTGGTGAACGCGACGAAGGAGGACCCGCTGGCGCCGTTCGCGATGCAGGCGTCGAAGTGCTATCACTTCAGCCCCGACGGCGCAGCGGCCATCGCGTACCGAACCCGGCTGGGCTTCGCGGTCGTCAGCGGCGACCCGATCGGCGATGACGCCCGATTCGCGCCGCTGGTGGCTGATTTCGCCGCGATGTGTCACTGGCGGGGGTGGCGCATGGTCGTCCTCGGCTGCAGCGAAAGGCGCGTTCCGCTGTGGTCGAACGCCGTCGTGATCGGGCAGAGGCTCACCGCGGTGCCGATCGGGCGCGACGTCGTCATCGACGTGACGGCATTCGACATGGTCGGGCGCAAGTATCGAAATCTGCGCCAAGCGGTGCAGCGCACCAGGAATTCCGGCATCACCACCGAAGTCGTCGACGAACAACGACTCGACCGACAACTGCGCGCGGAACTGGCCGATGTCATCCTGTCATCACCGAGCGGGGCGCGCACCGAGAGGGGCTTCTCGATGGCCCTGGACGGCACGCTGGAGGGCAGGTACCCCGGCGTCACGCTGATCATCGCCCGCGACAAGGACGGCCGGGTGCAGGGGTTTCACCGCTATGCCACCGCCGGTGCGGGCACCGAGGTCAGTTTGGATGTGCCGTGGCGTCGGCGCGGGGCACCCAACGGCATCGACGAGCGGCTGTCCGTCGACATGATCGCAAGGGTCAGAGACCAAGGGGCGCAACGACTGTCGCTTGCGTTCGCGGCTTTCCCGGAGATCTTCACCGACAAGCGCCGCAACCTGCGCCACAGCCTGGTGTTCACCGCCGTACACCTGGGCGATCCGCTGATCGCGCTCGAGTCGCTGTACCGCTACCTACGGAAATTCCACGCGCTGGGCGGCCGGCGCTACGTGATGGCGACACTCACCCAGGTGGTGCCGCTGCTGATCGTGCTGCTGTCGCTGGAGTTCCTGCCCAGGCGGCGGCATCTGACTAGGGCGTCGGTTGCGCAGGCGTCGTGATGGTGACGCTGAACTGGTCTTCGACCCGTCTTTGGAACTGATCAACGCAGCGCTGCACGGCATCCTGGTCGGAACCCGCTTTTGACAGGCAATCCATGTAGTCGGTGCCGCCCACCTCGTTGAAAACCCACACCGACAGCACGATCACCACGACCGCTTCGATGATGCTCAGAATCCCGAGCACGATGCCCGCGATCGCGATACCGCCGTTGGTGGCTTCGCCGCGCCGCGCCCGCTGCCACCCGAGGAAGCCGAGGATCACCGCGACCACACCGAGCACGACGCCGCCGACGACAGAGATCAGCGCGACGATGGCGACGACCAGAGCGGCGATGCCCAGACCGTTCTTGGGCGCGACGGGCGGTGGCGTGTAGCCCGAATAGGGCTGCGGTGGCGGCGGCGGATAGCCACCCGGATAGCCGCCGGGAGGCTGCTGAGCCGGTGGGTACTGCCCGTACTGCGGGTATTGCGGATACTGCGGTGGCTGGGGTTCTGTCATGACGCCGATGGCTCGGCGGGTGTGGGCGGCTCGGCCGGTGTCGTGGGCGACTGGACCGACTTGGCGGCCTTGCGGATCCCGAACGCCGACACGACCTCGAACACCCCGATCACGATCAGCCACACGCCGACCACGATGGCCAGCGTGATGATCGACTCGAACGGCGACGCGATCACCACGACGCCGGCGATCAGGCTGATGACGCCGACGAAGATGTTCCAACCCCGGCCGGGCAGCGTGGGATCGCTGATCGCCGCCACGGTGGTGGCAACGCCGCGGAATACGAACCCGACGCCGATCCAGATCGCCAGTAGCAAAACCGCATAGCCCTCGCCGAAGTGACGAAACGCCAGCACGGCGAGGATCAGCGCCGCGGCGCCGCTGATGAACAACAGCACCCTGCCACCCGCGGTGACATGCAGGCTGAACGCCATGACCACCTGGGCGATACCGGTCACCAGCAGATACGCGCCGAACAGGATCGCGGCCACCAGGATCGAGATCCCCGGCCAGGCAAGCACGATGACGCCGAGGATCACGGCGAGCACGCCGGACATCAACGCCGACTTCCAGAGGTGTGGCAACAGAGCCGGGGGAGCTTCGGTAGTCATGATCAAAGTGTTTCACACGGCTTACCGCACAGATAAGACTTTGCGAGCAACGCGCGCGAAGTCGAGTCCGCCAGCACAATAAGCGGAAGCGCGGCGCAACGCCGTCGTCGCCATTAATCTTCCGTACGTTAACTGCCCAATGCAGAAAGTAGAGGCAACCGTGTTAGGTGGATGGGAAATCCGTCGGGGGAAGATGTGGCGCGTGACGGCGGTGTTCGCCGTAGCTGGCGCTCTTACGCTGGCAGGATGTTCGGCCGGCGGCAATTCCGGTTCGAGCGAGTCGACGAGCGCCACCCCGGGTGCGACGGCCGAGAAGGTTGACGAGATCGCCAACACGGTGCCCGAGGACATCAAGTCGTCCGGAAAGCTGATCATCGGCGTCAACATCCCGTATGCGCCCAATGAGTTCAAGGATCCGAGCGGCAAGATCGTCGGTTTCGACGTAGATCTGATGAACGCGATAGCCGCGACGCTCGGCCTGACCCCTGAGTACCGCGAGGCAGACTTCGCCAAGATCATCCCGTCGATTCAGGGCGGAACGTTCAACGTCGGCATGTCGTCTTTCACCGACAGCAAGGAACGCGAGCAGACTGTCGACTTCGTCACCTACTTCTCTGCGGGGACCTTGTGGGCGCAGCGACCGGGTGAGGCGATCGACCCGAACAACGCATGCGGCAAGAAGGTCGCGGTTCAGGCCACCACCGTGCAGGAGACCGACGAACTGCCCGCCAAGAGCAAGGCGTGCACCGACGCCGGCAAGCCTGCGATTCAGATCGTGTCGTTCGATGGGCAGGACGCCGCGACCAACGCGGTGGTGCTCGGCCAGGCCGACGCGATGTCGGCTGACTCGCCGGTGACCGCCTATGCGATCAAGCAGAGCAACGGAAAGCTGGAGGCCGCGGGCGAGATCTTCGATTCGGCACCCTATGGCTGGCCGGTGAAGAAGGGGTCGGCGCTTGCGCAGTCGCTACAGCAGGCACTCGAGCACCTGATCGAGAGCGGCACGTACAAGGAGATCGCGACCAACTGGGGCGTCGAGGCCGGAATGATCGACAAGCCCGTCATCAACGGCGCGGTCAACTAGGGCCGGGAATCTCACAATGACTGATGTCGACACGTCGTCGCCCACCGCTCCAGCCGCGATCGATGCCGTTCCGCTGCGTCATCCGTGGCGGTGGGTGACGGCGGTCGTCATCGTCATCGTGGTGGCGCTGTTCCTTTACGGCGCCGCCACCAACGACGCGTACCGCTGGCAGGTTTTCGCGAAGTACGTGTTCAACGAGAGGGTGCTGGCGGTCGGGCTGGTCAACACCCTGCAACTGACCGTCTACTCGATGGTGCTCGCCATTGCCCTCGGTGTGCTCCTGGCGGTGATGCGGCTGTCTCCGAATCCGATTTTCAAATCGGTGTCATGGGTGTACCTGTGGATCTTCCGCGGCACGCCCATTTACGTGCAGTTGGTGTTCTGGGGACTGATCCCGACGATCTATCAGAACATCCAATTGGGTATTCCGTTCGGACCGTCGTTCTTCCATCTCAACCTGCAGGCGCTCTCGATACCGTTTCTGCTGGCGATCCTCGGCCTGGCGCTCAACGAGGCCGCCTACATGGCCGAGATCATCCGTGCGGGAATCAATTCCGTACCCGAAGGCCAGCTCGAGGCATCGACGGCACTGGGCATGTCCTGGGGTCTGGCGATGCGCCGCACCGTTCTCCCGCAGGCGATGCGGGTGATCATCCCGCCGACGGGCAACGAAGTCATCAGCATGCTGAAGACCACGTCGCTGGTGACCGCGGTGCCATTCACACTCGACCTGTACGGGATCGCCTCCCGCGAGATCGCCGCCCGCGAATTCGAGCCGGTACCACTGTTGTTGGTGGCCGCTTTCTGGTACCTGGTGGTCACCAGCATCCTGATGGTCGGCCAGTTCTACCTGGAGCGGTACTACTCGCGCGGCGCGTCGCGAAAGCTGACCGGCAGGCAACTCGAAGCGTTGGCCAAAGCACAAACTGAGAATCCGGGGATGTGACCAGATGACACCGATGGTCAAGGCGGAGGGCGTCTGTAAGAACTTCGGCGCGTTGTCCGTCCTCAAGGGCATCACGCTGGAGGTCGGCAAGGGCGAAGTGCTGTGCATGGTCGGGCCCTCAGGATCTGGCAAGTCGACGTTTCTGCGCTGCATCAACCATTTGGAGCAGGTCAATGCGGGACGACTGTATGTCGACGGTGACTTGATCGGCTACCGCGAGTCCGCTTCCAAGTTGCACGAGATCTCGCCCCGCGACGCCGCCAAGCAGCGCCGCGACATCGGCATGGTGTTCCAGCATTTCAACCTGTTCCCGCATCGCACGGTGGTGGGCAACATCATCGAAGCTCCGATGAAGGTCAAGGGCGTCAAGAAGGACGCCGCGGTCGCTCGGGCGAAGGATCTGCTCAATCAGGTCGGTCTGTCAGACAAGGCGGAAGCGTATCCGGCGCAGCTCTCCGGCGGCCAGCAACAGCGGGTGGCCATCGCCCGCGCCCTTGCGATGAGCCCGAAACTCATGCTCTTCGACGAACCGACGTCGGCGCTGGACCCCGAGTTGGTCGGCGAAGTCCTCGCGGTGATGAAAAAGCTTGCCGAGGAGGGCATGACGATGGTGGTGGTGACCCACGAGATGGGGTTCGCCCGCGAAGTCGCCGACACCCTGGTCTTCATGGACGGCGGCGTGGTGGTGGAGAGCGGACCGCCCCGCGAAGTCCTGTCGAATCCGAAACACGAACGCACGAAGGCGTTTCTGTCCAAGGTGCTCTAGCGCCCATGCCGGCAACCGCACCGGACCCGGTCACCCCGCTGTGGCGGGCGGCGCAGGTGTTCCGGTTGCTCAGTTGCGTCTACGCGCTCGGCTTCCAGATCGCGGTCAACGCGGACCTGGACCGGCCCGCGATCGGGTGGGCGCTTTTCGCCGTGTTGATCGCGTGGAGCATCGCGTGTGCAGTCGCCTACCTGAACGGGTTCGGCCGCCGCCTGGCCTGGGTACTGGCCGAACTCGCCGTCGTGGTTGCGCTGATGCTGTCCACCGAGTTGGTGGCTTCGGATCAGTGGGCGCTGAACAACCAGTCCTGGCCGACCACCCTGTGGGCCACCAACGCGACGATCTCTGCCGCAATCCTGCTAGGTCCCATCTACGGAATGCTTGGCGGCGTGGTCATTGTCGCGGCCAGCACGGTGGCCAAAGGGGTGCTGAACTACGACCTCGGGCGCAACGCCACAGTGGTGATCGAGCTGGCCGTCGGACTGGGCGTCGGCATGGCGGCACAGACCGCCCGAAGCGCCCACGCCGACCTGGAGAGGGCTATTCGGTTGACGGCCAGGACCGAGGAGCGCGAACGGCTGTCCCGGCAGGTGCACGACGGTGCCATCCAGGTACTCGCGCTGGTGTCTCGGAGGGGCCGTGAGATCGGCGGTGAGACAGCACAACTGGCGGAACTGGCGGGGGAGCAGGAGCGGGCGTTGCGGCGGCTGGTCAGCTCCGCGGACGTCGAACCGCGGAGTGACGAGTTGACCGACGTCGGCGCCCTGTTGCGGTTGCGCGCATCGGACCGGGTGTCGGTGAGCGTGCCCGCCGATCCGGTGCTGATGGCCGCCGATGTCGCCGAGGAACTATCGGCAGCGGCGGCGAATGCGCTCGACAACGCGGCAGCGCACGCCGGGCCGGACGCCAAGACCTATGTGCTGCTGGAGGACCTCGGCGATACGGTGACGGTCAGCATCCGCGACGACGGCATCGGGATTGCGGACGGTCGTTTGGCCGAAGCCATTGAGGAGGGTCGGTTTGGTATCGCTAAATCGATTGTGGGAAGGATGAATTGGCTGGGTGGCAGCGCTGAGCTGAATACCGGGCCGGGACGCGGGACGGAATGGGAACTGACGATACCCCGTCGGTGATGGTGGTCGACGACCATCCGATCTGGCGCGACGCGGTGGCCCGCGACCTGGCCGAAGAGGGCTTCAACGTGGTCGCCACCGCGGACGGTGTCGGGTCGGCCCGCAGGCGTGCCGCAGTCGTGAAGCCGGACGTCGTGGTCATGGACATGCGATTGACCGACGGAGACGGAGCGCAGGCAACCGCCGAGGTGCTCACCGTGTCACCGGGCACGAAGATCCTGGTGCTGTCGGCGTCCGACGAGCGCGACGATGTTCTGGAGGCGGTGAAGGCAGGCGCCACAGGCTATCTGGTGAAGAGCGCGTCGAAGACCGAACTCGGTGACGCGGTGCGGGCGACCGCGGAGGGCCGCGCGGTGTTCACACCCGGGCTGGCCGGATTGGTGTTGGGGGAGTACCGGCGGATCGCCCAGGGTCCGGAGTCGGGTGCGGCGCCGAGTCTGACCGAGCGGGAAACCGAGATTCTTCGGCATGTCGCCAAGGGGCTGACCGCCAAGCAGATCGCCGCTCGGCTTTCCCTGAGCCACCGCACCGTCGAAAACCATGTGCAGGCGACATTTCGCAAGCTTCAGGTGGCCAACCGGGTCGAGTTGGCCCGCTACGCCATCGAGCACGGCCTCGACGAATAGGCCGATGCGGGTGAAGTTCGGGTAGTCCTACTCATCCGCCGGGCACCTCTGCGTTGCGACCATGAGGCCATGACCGCACCGCATGACGCCGTCGTGTCTCGGCTCTCGGCGGATTTCGCCGCGCTGTCCCAGCAGTTCGCCAAGGTTTCGGCGGACCTCACCGAACTGGACCGACTGCTGAGGCCCGCCGCCCACGTACCGCCACCTGCACCGCAACCGGTGCCGCCTGCCATGCCCGTCGCCCAGCCGTACCCGCCGCCCGCTGCGGTGTACCCACCGCCACCGCCCTGGCCGACTCCGCTGCCCGTCGCACCGCAGCCACGGGTGACGCCGCCACCGCCCGCTCCGAAAGCGCCCAGGCCCAAACGCGACGCGAACTGGATCGGCAAGGTCCTCGCGGTCGCCGGGGTGGCGGTCACGCTCATCGGTGTCGTTCTGCTTCTCGTGCTCGCCGCTCAGGCCGGCATCCTGCGCCCCGAAATCCGGGTCAGCGCAGGCGCATTGCTGGCCGGTGCGCTCGTCGCGGTCGGGGTGCGGCTGAACGCCCGCGAGGGCGGCCGGGTCGGGGCCATCGCGCTCGCCGCGACGGGCGTCGCGGCGGCATACATGGACGTCATCGCGATCACCACGATCTATCACTGGGTGGCCCCACCGGCCGGTCTGGTGTTGGCCGCCGCGATCGGCGGTGGTGGTCTCACGCTGGCCCGGCGCTGGGACACCCAACACCTCGGACTGCTGGTGCTGGTGCCGCTGATCGCACTGGCGCCGGTCGTCACCGACGGCATCACGATGCTGCTGATCGCGTTCATGCTCGCCATCTCCGCGGCATCGCTGCTCGTCCAGCTCGGCAAGGACTGGATCTGGCTGCACGCCGCCCGCATCACCGCGGCGACACTTCCCCTGCTGGCGGGGTTGGTGGTGGCCGGCTTCGCGCAGAGCAGCGACCCGTGGTTGGCCGGCGCATGCGGTATCGGCAGCATGCTGGCCATCGTCGGCGCGCTGATCCTGCTGCGGTCGACGCGAAACCGCGGCGCGATGGCGCTGCTGACGGTTCTCGGCGTACTGCCGGTGCTGTCTGCGGCGGTGGCATACCCCCCGGCGGTGGCCGCGTTGTCGGCCGTCGGACTAGCCGCGGCACTGCTTGCGATCGTGCTCGTCTCAGACCGGCTGCCGGGCGTGACGAAGGTCGTGCGGCAGATCTGGTCGGCCACCTCGGCGGTGTCGGCCCTGATCGCGGTGACGGTCGCGTTCCGCGGCGAGATCGCCGCACCGCTGCTGTTGGCCATGGCCGCGGTGATCGCCGTCGCAGGCCGCCGCGACGCCGTCGCGCGCCTAGTCGCCGTCGGCTTCGGCGTGATCGGTGGCCTGATGTACCTCGCCTACGCACCGCCGAGCTCGCTGATCCGGGCCACGGAGCAGTCCACCCCGGACGCGGCCGCGATTCTGGCCGCCAGCATCCTGTTGATCGCCGCCGTGGTCGCGATCGTCCGGTCTTGGACGGATCGTGGAGTGCTCGATGCTGACGCGACGCGCGTCCTGCTCGCCGGCCTGGCCGTCGTCGTCGTGTACGCGGTCACCACGTTCACCGTGACCGCAGGCGTTCTTGTCGGCGGCGAGAGCGGAGGCTTCTTCGCCGGTCACATGGCCGCCACCATCTGCTGGATCGCGATGGCCGCCGCCCTGTTCGTCGTCGCGGCGCGGCGGCCCCGTGACGACCGGTCCCTGCCGCTCGCCGGCGGGTTGGCGCTGGTGGCGGGCTCCATGGCCAAGCTGTTCCTGTTCGACCTCGGCACCCTGGACGGGATGTTCCGGGTCGCGGTTTTCATCGTGGTCGGGCTGATCCTGCTCGGGATGGGCGCCGGATACGCGCGGCTGCTGGCCCAGCAGGACCAGCACGAGGTGTGACCCCACTCACTCCCTAGATTGGAGTGATTCCAGATTACTGTTCGTTGAAGTAGGCATGAGCACACGTCGATCCGAAGCAGAAATCAACAATTTCCAGGCGTCCACCCAGCTCAGCGGCAACCTGCAGCGCGTTCTGGTGGACCTGATCGAGCTCCACCTGCAGGGCAAGCAGGCGCATTGGAACGTCGTCGGAACGAACTTCCGCGACCTGCACCTGCAACTCGACGAGTTGGTGGACTTCGCACGTGAGGCCAGCGACACGATTGCCGAGCGGATGCGTGCGCTGGACGCCATCCCCGACGGCCGCTCCGACACCGTGGTCGCGGCGACGACGTTGCCGCAGTTCCCCGCCTACGAGCACGGCACCACGGAGGTTGTCGACCTGATCACCGCGCGGGCCTACGCCGTGGTCGAGACGTTGCGCGCCGTGCACGACGACGTCGACGCCGAGGATCCGAGCACCGCCGACATCCTGCACCAGCTCATCGACGGGCTGGAGAAGTTGGCGTGGCTGATCAAGTCGGAGAACCGCAAGGTCTAGCCGGACCTAGTTGAAGGCGCCCTGTGCGACGGTATCCGCGTCGCGCGGGGCGTCTCCGTTTTTGCGGCCGACCAGATACCAGGTGTGCATCTGCCCCTTGCCCTTGACGTCGACGACGCCGCGCTCCTCGAGCACGTATTCGTCCTTCAACCGTTCATATACCGTCTGCGGCACCTGAATTCGGCCCTCGACGTCGGTGGATTCCATCCGCGACGCGACGTTGACCGCGTCTCCCCACACGTCGTAGAAGAACTTGCGCGACCCGACAACCCCGGCCACCACCGGCCCGGACGCCAGCCCGATGCGCAGCGGCACCGCCCGGCCCTGCGGGTCCTTCAGAGTTGAGACCGCGTCGGCCATGTCCAGGGCCAGACAGGCGAGCGCCTGCACGTGATCCTCGCGTGGCTGAGGTACCCCGCTGACCACCATGTACGAGTCGCCGCTCGTTTTGATCTTCTCCAGCCCGTGCCGGTCGACGAGCGCGTCGAGGTCGGTGTAGAGGGCGTCGAGGAAACGCACCAACTCGGTCGGCGTCGTGTCGCTGGCCCGCTTCGTGTAGCCGGCGATATCGGCGAACAGAATCGAGGCGTCGTCGTATTTGTCGGCGATGATGTTGCGCGTCGGGTCCTTGAGCCTGCTGGCGATGGTCGCGGGAAGAATGTTGGACAGCAACGACTCTGACCGCTGGTACTCGGCCTCCATGGCCTTCTCGGCACGGTCGATCTCACGCATCGCATAGAAGACCGTCGCCACCACCATGACTGCCGAGAACACCGCGGAACTGATGAAGCCGACCGTGAGAGACCAGTGCGGTCCCAGCCCCCGGTCCCGTGGCACGACGAGTTCGAGGGTGATGGTGGCGGCGACGCCGATCGCCACGATCGCCGATGCCAGCACGATCCGTTCCACCCCGAAGACCAGCACGACGAGCGTCGCCGCCACGAGGTAATAGAACTGCAGACCCGAGCCGGTCCCGATGGTGTAGCAGACGAAGCCGACGAACAGGTAGGCGAACACGAAGAACGCCAGCGGGGCGATCAGCTCACCGAACCGGTAGAGCAGCGGGACGATGGCGAACACCGCGGCGAACACGATGTTCAGGATGCCGATCCACCACACGTGGCCACCGAGGGTGAGCTGGAACAACCCGAACGCCAGGGAGATGCCGGCGCCGATCGAGGTCGCGATCTTGAGGACCCGGAGGCGACTCGCGACGCTTTCGGCGTAGAACTGCGTGCGTGCCGGCACCGGGTGTGCCAGTGCCAGTTCGGGCATGCAGACCGATCGCGCCTTGCGCGTCATGGAAAGAGCCTACGTCGCGGGGTCGGCGCCGATCCGGCGATGCCGCGCAGCGTCATCCTCCAGTTTGTGACGGATGCGACAATTGTGGTCGCCGTTGTAAGGTCATGTCCTGCCGCTCGCAGACCGTGGGGGACGAGACGTGGACCGGTGCAGGGTTCGTGGCGCAGCGCTGGGCTGCGTGCTGGCAACCTGCACCATGGTCGTCGGGCCCGGAGTCGCGGGTACCGCAGTCGCCAACGCAGGTCTCTTCGGAATCGACCTGCTGGACATCTTCGGGCACGACCACGACAAATCCGACATGCACCATCCGCGGCCGGGTTCGACGGTCAGTGCGCAGACAAGCCGAACGACAGCGGGGGTCGCGGCGGCGGCAGCGCCGAGCGCCAAGGTGGGCGACTCGCCTCTCGACATCGCCATTTCCGCGGGCCGGCCCGCCCAGGACCGCGACGGCCTCGGGGGTTTGTCGTTGGCCCCCAGCGCCGGTCGGGCTGCAAGTCTGCCTCCGGTGCCGACTGCGCCGGCCGCTCGCAGCGTCGTCATCCGGGCAACGCCCACACCCACAACCCCCGTGCCGGCGCCCGTGCGACAGACTCCGCGCGGGCGGGCCGCGGCGTCGTTGGCCGCGCCACCGCCCGAGGTGCCCGAAACGGAGGGGCAGCCTGCGCGCGCCGTGCCGCCCGCGCCGGCACCGTCGGCGCCGCCGGCCAAAAGCCCAGTGGCGCCGATCGGCCCCGGCGTCGTTCGCATCCCCGATTCGTTCAGGGCCGGATACGCGGAGTACCTGCGGACCGCCACCACCGGCGACCTGCTGGCGGCGGCATTACCGGGGGTCGCCGGTATCGCGGGGTTCACGTTGATCGGCGCGTACGCCGGTTACCGCCAGGCCAAGGCGATCCAGCGGGCGCTGCACGCGCCTGTGCCGACCAGAGTGATGCTGTGAACGATGGTTTGACGGTGACGATGAACGGGTACTTCCCTTCCGCTTTCTGGTGTGTCGGTTGAGGTGGGGGCGACGAGCATGAATTCGCCGCTGACGCGAAGCGTTATCGGATGTGTAATCGCCTGCGGTGCAATGGCTGTCGGGCCATCGCTGGCAGGTATCGGAGAGGCGAACGCCGACCTGCTCGGTGGCGGGGGCGGAATCGACGTGCTCGGCATCGACGTTCTGGGTAGCCCGAAATCCGGCACGGCCCACGGCGGGGCAGTCGGGTCGGCGCGGTTGCCCGCCGTGTCCACGGCGCCGAGCGCACGCACTGTCGTGATTCGGGCTGACAACCAGGCCGCCCGACCGGCCCAGGACGCCGTGCCCGCGGTGCAGGCTTCGGCACCGGTGGCCGACGCGCCCGCCACCATGCTCGGGGTTCCGTTGGTCGAGTCGCTGCCTGCTGCGCCCGTGCCCGCGACCCCGCCGCCTGCCGCCGTTCCAACGGTCGCGCCGCAGGTGCTTCCTCCGGCGCCACGGGCCGTGCCCGCCCCGTCGACCAGCGCGCCGAGGCCGGGCAGCGCGCTCGGGCCCGCGGATTCCTTTCCGCCGGTGACGAAGGTGCCCGACTCCTTCAGAACCGGCTACGCGGAGTATCTGCGGACCGCCACCACCGGCGACATCATGGCGGCGGCACTTCCCGGGGTTGCGGGCATCGCGGGTTTCACAATGCTCGGAGCATTCGTGGGCTACCGACAGGCCAGGGCTCTGCAACGGGCGCTTCTTGCCCCGGTGCCGACGCGAGTCCTGTTGTAGTTGCAGACAGCCTGGTGCCCTCGGTGAGATTCGAACTCACACTGTACGGGTTTTGAATCCGTTTCCTCTGCCAGTTGGGATACGAGGGCTTCCCATACGACGGCCTTCCACCATAGAGGATCCCCCGAGGTCGCTGACTCGGCCGGGGACCGCCACAATGGCACCATGACCGGCGCAACGACTGATGATGCAAAGCCGCACCGCGTTCTCGTCGCAGAGGACGAACCTCTGATCCGGCTCGACCTCGCCGAAATGTTGCGCGAGGAAGGCTACGAGGTGGTCGGCGAGGCCGCAGACGGCCAGGAGGCTGTCGAGTTGGCCGAGACCCTGCGGCCCGACCTCGTGATCATGGACGTCAAGATGCCCCGGCGCGACGGGATCGACGCGGCCTCCGAGATCGCCGACAAGCGCATCGCCCCGATCGTCGTGCTCACCGCCTTCAGCCAGCGCGATCTCGTCGAGCGGGCCCGGGACGCAGGCGCGATGGCCTACCTGGTCAAGCCGTTCTCCATCACCGACCTGATTCCCGCGATCGAGCTGGCGGTCAGCCGGTTCAGTGAGATCAGCGCCCTCGAGCAGGAAGTCGCGACGCTGTCGGAGCGGCTGGAAACGCGCAAGCTCGTCGAGAGGGCGAAAGGTTTGCTCCAGAGCAAGCACCAGATGTCCGAACCGGAGGCCTTCAAGTGGATTCAGCGGGCCGCGATGGACCGCAGGACCACCATGAAAAGGGTTGCCGAGGTCGTGCTGGAGACCCTCGACGCGCCCGAGGACGCCGCGCCGTAGCGCTGGCAAAACTCGGAAAACGCGCACTAGAGCCACACGTTGGCTATGTTCTACCCGAAGCGTCAGCGTCCTGGCTGATGAAGGCCGGATCGTAGATGCCGATGAAAACATTGAGTCGGAGGTGAAACGTGCGCGGTCGCGTGGCACGGAGCGCAGTGGCGCTCGGTAGCGCAGGACTAGTGGTGCTCAGCATGGCTGCCTGTCAGCAGTCCAAGCCCGAAGAGGGGGCATCGCAGACAGACCTGAAGATCGTCGAGCAGGTGCAGATCGACGAGCAGGGTGGCGAGGTCAAGGCGGCGGAGGGCGCCACGCCCGCCGATCCGGCCGGTGACGGGAAGGCCAACTGTCCGCCGGTGTCGATCGCCATGGCAGGCGCGCTCAACGGCCCCGACGCCGCGCTCGGCATCAACATCAAAAACGGCGTGCAGCTGGCGATCGACAAGCACAACGCCGCCAACCCCGGCTGCCAGATCCAGCTGAAGCCCTTCGACACCGAGGGCGACCCGCAGAAGGCCACCGCGATCGCCCCGCAGATCGTCGACGACCAGTACACGATCGGCCTTGTCGGCCCGGCCTTCTCGGGTGAGACGAAGGCCACCGGAGGCGTCTTCAACCAGGCCGGTCTGGTGGCGGTGACGGCGTCGGCGACCAACCCGACGCTCAGCGAGAACGGTTGGAAGACCTTCTTCCGCGGCCTGGCCAACGACGCCGTGCAGGGGCCCGCTGTCGCCAACTACATGAAAGGCTCGCTCGGCTACAAGAAGGTCTGCGTCGTCGACGACAGCACCGACTACGGTCTCGGCCTGGCATCTGCGGTGCGCGAGACGCTGGGCCCGGTCGCCGACTCGGGCTGCAACATCCAGGTCAAGAAGGGCGACAAGGACTTCTCGGCCGCCGTCACGCAGGTCAAGGGCGTGAACCCGGATGCCGTGTTCTACAGCGGCTACTACTCGGAGGCCGCGCCGTTCGTCCAGCAGCTCAAGGACGGTGGCTTCGAGGGCACCTTCGTCAGCGCCGACGGCACCAAGGATCCGCAGTTCGTCAGCCAGGCCGGTGAATCGGCCAAGGACGCGATCCTGTCCTGCCCCTGCGGTCCGGCCACCGGAGCGTTCGCCGACGAGTACAAGCAGAAGTTCAACCAGGAAGCCGGCACCTACAGTGCGGAGGGCTACGACCTGGGCACGATTCTGGTCAAGGGCATCGACTCGGGTGCGATCACCCGGCCCGCGCTGCTCGATTTCGTGAAGAACTACGACGGTCAGGGCGTGGCGCGCAAGTACCAGTGGTCTCCCACCGGTGAGCTCACCACCAACCTGATCTGGATCTTCAAGGTTCAGTAGCGCTGTCGCGAAGCGCGTCCGAGACCGTAAGGCTCGGACGCGTTTTCGCTAAGAGCCGTATTCGCGAGGAGTCGCCACCGGATGAGTGGGATCGTCCCCCAGTGCGTTGATCAGTACGCGTGCCTGGCCGCAAACATCAACTTCAACCTGGAGAACCTGCGAACCGGCTTCTGGCAGTTGACGATTGACGGCCTGTCCTGGGGGGCGATCTACGCGCTGGTGGCGGTCGGGTACACGCTGGTGTACGGCGTGTTGCGGCTGATCAACTTCGCCCACTCCGAGGTCTTCATGCTCGGCATGTTCGGCGCGTACTTCTGCCTCGACGTGATCCTGGGCTTCACGCCGAGCGGCAACACGTACAACAAGGGCGTGCTGCTGACCGTGCTCTATCTCGGCATCGCGATGCTCTTCGCGATGTTCGTTTCGGGGACGGTCGCCGTCGGCCTGGAGTTCGTCGCCTATCGTCCGCTTCGAAAACGCAACGCCGAACGGCTGTCGTTTCTGATCACCGCCATCGGCATGTCGTTCGTGCTGCAGGAGTTCGTGCACTTCATCCTGCCCAAGATCATCGACGGGTACGGCGGGTCGAACGCTCAGCAGCCGATCCGTCTGGTGCAGCCCGAAACCCAGTTCAAGATCTTCGATGCCGTGGTCTCCAACATCACGCTGATCATCATCATCGCCGCACTGATCTTCGCGGTGCTCGCCGATGTGGCGATCAACCGAACCAAGTTCGGCCGCGGCATCCGCGCGGTCGCACAGGACCCGACGACGGCCACCCTGATGGGCGTATCCCGCGAGCGCATCATCGTCAACACCTTCCTGCTCGGCGGTGTGCTCGCGGGCGCCGCCGCGCTCCTGTACACGCTGAAGGTGCCGCAGGGGATCATCTATTCGGGCGGTTTTCTGCTCGGCATCAAGGCATTCTCGGCGGCGGTGCTCGGCGGCATCGGCAACCTGCGAGGTGCGTTGCTCGGTGGTCTGCTGCTGGGCATCATCGAGAACTACGGCCAGGCCGTCTTCGGTACCCAGTGGCGCGATGTCGTCGCCTTCGTGCTGCTCGTTCTCGTGCTGCTCTTCCGGCCGACCGGCATACTCGGGGAGAGCCTCGGGAGGGCACGCGTATGAGGCAGCGAATCCAGGACTGGTGGGCCGGCCTCGGCAGGCTGCAGAAATGGGTCTTCGGGGTGCTGCTGTTCGCCTTCGTCGCGCTGCTGCCCATCTTCACCCCCGAGTGGCTGGACACCCCCGGCATCAGCTTCGGCGGCACTATGGCCCAGTTCGCCATGGTGGCCATCATCGCGATCGGCCTGAACGTCGTGGTGGGCCAGGCGGGTCTGCTCGACCTGGGCTACGTCGGCTTCTATGCCGTCGGCGCTTACACCGTCGCGCTGCTCACCAGCCCGGACAGCCCGTGGAACAGGCTCGGTCCCACGGGCATGTTCAGCACGCCGTGGGCATGGCTGTCGTGCGTGCCGCTGGCCATGGCCATCACCGCTATGGCCGGACTGATTCTGGGATTTCCGACGCTGCGGTTGCGCGGCGACTACCTGGCCATCGTCACGCTGGGTTTCGGTGAGATCATCCGGCTGATGGCCGACAACCTCGCGGACATCACCAACGGTCCCCGTGGACTCAACCAGGTGGCGTACCCGCGCCTGGGGGAGAGCGAGAAGTTGCCTCAGGGGGTGTTCTCCAGCGCCAACTCGACGGGCGACGCCAACTACGGCACGTGGTGGTTTTGGCTCGGCCTGCTCCTCATGGTCGGCATCCTGATGCTCGTCGGCAACCTGGAGCGTAGCCGCGTCGGCCGCGCCTGGATCGCCATCCGCGAGGACGAGGATGCCGCAGAAGTGATGGGCGTCAACACTTTCCGCTTCAAGCTGTGGGCCTTCGTGATCGGCGCGGCGATCGGTGGGCTGTCCGGCGCGCTCTACGCCGGGCAGGTGCAATACGTCGCGCCGCCCACGTTCAACATCATCAACTCGATGCTGTTCCTGTGCGCCGTGGTCCTCGGCGGCCAGGGCAACAAGCTCGGGGTGATCTTCGGCGCCTTCGTGATCGTGTACCTGCCCAACCGCTTGCTGGGGGTCCATTTCCTCGGCATCAACCTCGGCGACCTGAAATATCTGTTCTTCGGGCTCGCGCTGGTGGTGCTGATGATCTTCCGCCCGCAGGGCCTGTTCCCCGCGCGTCAGCAGCTGCTGACGTACGGGAAGGCTGCGCGGGACCTGCTGCGGTCCGGCCCGCGAGAGAAGGAGCCTGCCGCATGACGGTCGACGAGCTGGCCGGCATCCACCGCGAAATTCATGCCGCCGAGGGCGAAGTCCTCTTGGAGACAAAAGAATTGACGGTCAAGTTCGGCGGCTTGACGGCACTTGACTCCGTCACCTTCAACATCCGGCGCGGCGAGATTCTGGGCATGATCGGGCCGAACGGGGCAGGCAAGACCACCTGCTTCAACGCGATCACCGGGGTGTACCGGCCCAGTTCGGGTTCGGTGATCTTCGACGGCGCGCCGCTCGGCAAGATCAAGCGCCACCAGATCACCCGAAAGGGCATCGCCCGCACGTTCCAGAACATCCGGCTCTTCGGCGAGATGACTGCCCTGGAGAATGTGATGGTCGGAACCGACGCGCGGCACAAGACATCTGTGCCGGGGGCGCTGGTGCGCACGCCGAGACATTCCCGCGAGGAGCGGACGGCGATCGAACGGGCCGCCGCGCTTCTGCACTTCGTCGGCATCGCTCACCGCGGCGAGGAGAAGGCCAGGAATCTGCCCTACGGCGATCAGCGTCGCCTCGAGATCGCGCGCGCGCTGGCCACCGAGCCCAAGCTGTTGTGCCTCGACGAGCCCGCGGCCGGGTTCAACCCGAGCGAGAAGTCCGCGCTGATCGACCTGATCCGCAAGATTCGCGACGACGGTTACACGGTGCTGCTGATCGAGCACGACATGCGGTTGGTGATGGGCGTTACCGACCGGATCGTGGTACTCGAGTTCGGCCGCAAGATCGCCGACGGAGTGCCGTCCGAAATTCGCGAGGACCCCAAGGTCATCGCCGCGTATCTGGGGGTGCCCGATGACGAACCCAGCTGAGACCGACGACCGGCCGATCCTGCTGGAGGCTCGCGACATCGTCGTGCACTACGGGCGCATCCAGGCCCTGCACGGGGTGTCGCTGGTGGTGCGGCAGGGCGAGTTGGTGACCCTGCTGGGCTCCAACGGCGCGGGCAAGACGACCATCATGCGGGCGATCTCCGGTCTGCGGCCCCTGTCGTCGGGGTCGGTGTGGTTCCAGGGCAACGACATCTCCAAGGTGCGCGCGCACCGCCGGGTGATCGACGGCCTCATCCAGGCGCCGGAGGGCCGCGGCGTGTTTCCCGGTATGACCGTCACCGAGAACCTGGAAATGGGTTGCTACGGACGCAAGTTCGCCTCCAAGGCCGAACACAAGGAGCGCCTCGACTGGGTGTTGGAGACCTTTCCTCGGCTGGCTGAGCGCAAGCACCAGGTCGGCGGCACGTTGTCGGGCGGTGAACAGCAGATGCTGGCGATCGGCCGCGCGCTGATGGCTCGCCCCGAAGTGCTGCTGCTTGATGAGCCGTCAATGGGATTGGCGCCCATGGTGATCTCTCAGATCTTCAAGATCATCGCCGACATCAACTCCCAGGGCACCACGGTGCTGCTGGTCGAGCAGAACGCTCAGCAGGCGCTGACCCGGTCCGACCGCGCATACATCCTCGAGACGGGCGAAGTCACCCGCGAGGGCAACGCGCGAGAGCTGTTGGAAGACGACAGCATTCGCGCCGCGTACCTCGGCGTCGCCTAGCTCCCGTTCCACTGCGCGACTGCGCAGCCGCGATAGGCGCAAACGTCAGCGGGCGACGATCACCGACGAGCCGTGCCCGAACAGGCCCTGGTTGGCGGTGACGCCGACGGTGGCGCCCTCGACCTGGCGGCCGGTGGCCTGACCCTTCAGTTGCCACGTCAGCTCACACACCTGCGCGATGGCCTGCGCGGGAATCGCCTCACCGAAGCACGCCAGCCCTCCCGACGCGTTGACCGGCACCTTGCCGCCGATCGTGGTCGCGCCGCTGCGCAGCAACTGCTCGGCATCGCCCCTCGCGCACAGGCCCAAATGCTCGTACCAGTCGAGTTCCAGTGCCGTGGACAGGTCGTACACCTCGGCCAGACTGACATCTTCCGGGCCGATGCCGGCCTCGGCGTAAGCCGCATCGAGGATCTGATCCTTGAACACCCGCTTGGGCGCGGCTACCGCCGCCGTGGAATCCGTTGCGATGTCGGGCAGTTCGGGCAGGTGCTGCGGATACTGCGGCGTCACCGTGCTGACCGCGCGCACCGACGGCACGCCGTCGAGCGAGCCGAGGTGCTTCTCGGCGAACGCCTTGGATGCGACGATCAGCGCAGCGGCCCCATCGGACGTCGCGCAGATGTCCAGCTGCCGCAGGGGGTCGGCCACCACGGGGCTGGCCAGCACGTCCTCGACCGAGCTCTCCTTGCGGTAGCGCGCATTCGGGTTCTGCAGCCCGTGCCTGGCGTTCTTGACCTTGACTTGCGCGAAGTCCTCAGCGGTGGCGCCGTACAGATCCATCCGCCGACGCGCCAGCAGCGCGAAGTAGACGGGGTTCATCGCCCCGATCAAGTGGAAGCGCTGCCAGTCCGGATCGTTCTTGCGCTCACCGCCGACGGGGGCGAACGCTCCCTTCGGCGTGGTGTCGGCACCAATCACCAAGGCGACGTCGCAGAAGCCGGCGAGAATCTGCGCCCGGGCACTCTGCAGCGCCTGCGAACCGCTGGCGCATGCCGCGTAGCTGGAACTCACGGGGACACCGTTCCAGCCCAGCTTCTGGGCGAACGTGGAGCCGGCGATGAAGCCGGGATAACCGTTGCGGATCGTGTCGGCGCCCGCGACCAGTTGAATCTGGCGCCAGTCCAGGCCCGCCTCCGCGAGCGCGGCGCGCGCGGCGACGACTCCGTATTCGGTGAAGTCGCGGCCCCACTTGCCCCACGGGTGCATGCCCGCTCCGAGGATGTACAGCGGTTCCGGGCTCATTCGGCACCACCCTGGCTGCTCCTCGCGCCCGCGATCCTCCATGCGTGCACGATGCGTTCGACGCCGCCGTCGTCGACGAAGAGCGGCATGGTGGTCAGTTCCATCTCCATCCCGACTTTCAGATCGGCGGCCAGCGTGCCCTCGACGACCTTGCCCAGCACGATGATTCCTTCGTCGGCCAACTGCACCGCAGCGATCGCGAACGGCTCGAACGGATCCGGTGCGGGATAGGGCGCCGGCGGGGGATAGCGGTTCTCGGTGTAGCTCCACAGCGTGCCGCGGCGCGACAGTGGCACCTGCGCCAGGTCGTCGCTGTCGCAGGCCGGGTTGGGGCAGTTGTTCGACCTCGGCGGGAACACGTAGGTGCCGCACTGGTGGCATTTGCCGCCGAGCAGGTACGGCTGCCCGGAACCATCGGTGGCGAACCAGCCGTCGATCGCGGGTTGCATGGAAGCTGACACGCGGTCAGCGTACCCAGTCGCGCCGCAAAACTGAAACGTGTTCCAGTTTGGCCCGGCCGGCGATCTTGGGATCGGTAGCGATCCGGTCCGTGTGCACTGGCTCGCGAGTAGCGTCTGGACATCAGGTCCCGGACCGGAGAACGAGCGGAGATGACGATGGGACTCTTCAAGAAGGCCAGGGCAGCCGCCGAAGGCATGGTGCACGTGCAGGGCGCAGGCCCCATCGACCCGGCGATCCTGGGCGGCCCGTCGACACGCTCGGTGGCCGCCGACGACCCGATCTGGCAGCCGATCAACGGCATCTCGCTGCAGGACTACGCGCAACTCGCGCGCGACGCGCAGGCCCGCGGGATCACCGACGAGGCGGGCATGATCGCGCTGGCCCAGGAACGCGGCTGGAATCCCGCTGACACCAAGGCCGCCCTCGACGGCTGGGTGCAGCGGATGGGCCAGTCGATGGCCGTCGGCCAGCAGTTCCGCAAGCTGCTCGGTTACTGACCCCGAGTTCGCGCATGGCCGACCTTGCCCGCGGGCACTTGGGTGTCGGCGGCGGTGCCTAGAGTTAGGTCCGTGACACCGAGCGCGCCGGCAGAGAAGGCCACCGAGAAGCCGACATTGATGCTGCTGGACGGCAATTCGCTGGCGTTTCGCGCCTTCTATGCGCTGCCCGCCGAGAACTTCAAGACCCAGGGCGGCTTGACCACCAATGCGGTCTACGGGTTCACCGCGATGCTGATCAACCTGCTGCGCGACGAGGGGCCCAGCCACATCGCCGCCGCCTTCGACGTGTCCCGTCAGACGTTCCGGCTGGACAGGTACCCGGAGTACAAGGCGGGTCGGTCGGCGACACCCGATGAGTTCCGCGGCCAGATCGACATCACCAAAGAAGTGCTCGGCGCGTTGGGTATCACCGTGCTCGCCGAGCCGGGCTACGAGGCCGACGACGTCATCGCCACCCTGGCTACACAGGCCGAGGACGAGGGCTACCGGGTCCTGGTCGTCACCGGGGACCGCGACTCGCTGCAGCTTGTCAGCGACGACGTCACCGTGCTGTATCCGCGTAAAGGTGTCAGCGAGCTCACCCGGTTCACCCCGGCGGCGGTGCTCGAGAAATACGGGCTCACCCCGCAGCAATATCCCGACTTCGCCGCGCTGCGGGGCGACCCGAGCGACAACCTGCCCGGCATTCCGGGCGTGGGGGAGAAGACCGCCACCAAATGGATCGCCGAGTACGGCTCCCTTCAGGCGCTCGTCGACCAGGTCGACACTGTCAAAGGCAAGGTCGGTGACGCGCTTCGGGACAACCTGTCTCACGTCGTGCTCAACCGCGAGCTCACCGATCTCGTCAAGGATGTGCCGCTGGCACAGACGCCGGACACGCTGCGGATGCAGCCATGGGACCGCGACCAGATCCATCGACTGTTCGACGACCTCGAGTTCCGGGTGCTTCGTGACCGCCTCTTCGACACGCTCGCATCGGCGGACCCCGAGGTCGATCAGGGCTTCGATGTGCGAGGTGGCGCGCTGGAATCCGGCGAGCTGGCCGCGTGGCTGTCCGAGCACGCCGCCGGCGGGCGGTCTGGGTTGGCGGTAATCGGCACGCACCTGGCCTTCGACGCCGACGCCACCGCGCTGGCGATCGTGGCCGGCGACGGCGACGGGCGTTATCTCGACACCGCCGCCCTGTCCTCGGAGGACGAGGCCGCGCTGGCGGCATGGCTCGCCGATGCCGAGGCCCCGAAGGCGCTGCACGAGGCGAAGCTCGCGATGCACGACCTGCAGGGCCGCGGCTGGACGCTTCGCGGCGTCACCTCCGACACCGCGCTGGCGGCCTACCTGGTCCGGCCGGGCCAGCGCAGCTTCGCGCTCGATGATCTGTCGTTGCGTTATCTCAAGCGCGAACTACGTGCGGATAATCCTGAGCAGCAACAACTTTCGCTACTCGATGACTCGGAGGGAGTCGACGAGCAGGCGGTCCAGACGTCGATCCTTCGGGCCAGCGCGGTGATGGACCTTGCCGATGCGCTCGACAAGGAGCTGGAGCGAATCGAATCCTCGCCGCTGCTCGGCGAGATGGAGCTTCCCGTGCAGCGCGTGCTGGCCCAGATGGAGACCACCGGCATCGCGGTCGACCTGGCCCGGCTCTCAGAGCTGCAGAGCGAATTCGCCGACCAGATCAGGGATGCGGCAGAGGCCGCCTACAGCGTGATCGGCAAGCAGATCAATCTCGGCTCCCCGAAGCAGCTGCAGGTGGTGCTGTTCGACGAGTTGGAGATGCCGAAGACGAAACGCACCAAGACCGGCTACACCACCGATGCGGACGCGTTGCAGTCGCTTTTCGACAAGACAGGGCACCCGTTCCTGCAGCATCTCTTGGCGCACCGCGATGTCACCCGGCTCAAGGTCACAGTCGACGGGCTGCTGAACTCGGTCGCCTCCGACGGCCGCATCCACACCACGTTCAACCAGACCATCGCGGCGACGGGCCGGCTGTCGTCAACCGAACCCAACCTGCAGAACATCCCCATCCGCACCGATGCGGGCAGACGCATCCGCGATGCGTTCGTCGTCGGCAAGGGCAGCCAAAGGGACTACGCCGAGCTGATGACGGCCGACTACAGCCAGATCGAGATGCGGATCATGGCCCATCTGTCTCGGGACGAGGGCCTCATCGAGGCGTTCCGCACCGGCGAGGACCTGCACTCGTTCGTCGCGTCGCGGGCGTTCGCCGTCCCGATCGACGAGGTCACCGCCGAGCTGAGACGCCGGGTCAAGGCGATGTCGTACGGATTGGCCTACGGGCTGTCGGCCTACGGGCTGGCCGCGCAGCTGAAAATCTCCACCGAAGAAGCAAAAGTGCAGATGGAGCAGTACTTCGACCGATTCGGCGGGGTCCGTGACTACCTGCGCGACGTCGTCGACCAGGCCCGCAAGGACGGCTACACCTCGACCGTGTTCGGACGGCGGCGCTACCTGCCGGAACTGGACAGCAGCAACCGGAACGTGCGCGAGGCGGCCGAGCGTGCCGCCCTGAACGCGCCGATCCAGGGCAGCGCCGCGGACATCATCAAGGTGGCGATGATCGAGGTCGACAAGGCGATCGCGGACGCGGGGCTCGAATCGCGGATGCTGCTGCAGGTGCACGACGAACTGCTCTTCGAGGTCGCCGCGGGCGAGCGGGACCAGCTCGAATCGCTGGTCCGCGACAAGATGGGCGGCGCCTATCCGCTCGACGTGCCGCTGGAAGTGTCGGTCGGGTACGGCCGCAGCTGGGACGCGG
This sequence comes from Mycolicibacterium moriokaense, assembly GCF_003347205.1. Taxonomy (GTDB): domain Bacteria; phylum Actinomycetota; class Actinomycetes; order Mycobacteriales; family Mycobacteriaceae; genus Mycobacterium; species Mycobacterium moriokaense_B. The sequence goes on along the minus strand of NZ_QQBJ01000021.1, from coordinate 85,845 downwards.
CCGCTCACTGAGAAAGGCCCACCGGGGCCCGCACCGCGTCCGGCGACTCAGGCAGCCCGTCATCACCCATTGCACAAGAACTTCTCAGGCATTGTTGCGTTTGGCATGTCATCCACTATGGAAATACTGCACTGTGCAACGTTTTGACCTGAGGGGGTGACACCGTGGCCCGCGACACCCGCGGAGAAAGCCCAGCAGACACCACCACGCTGGTCCGCGTCAGTCTCCAGCCGGGGCACTGGCGACAGGGACGCCGGCTGCTGGCAGCTGAAGCAGTTTGTGCGGCCGGACTCGGAATTCTCGGCCTGACCACCGCAAGCGTGCCGCTCGGCCTGATGCCCACGGCTGCGCTCGGCTGGCTGCTGGTCGGCGTCGGTATGGCGGCGGCCATCGCCTGCGCGCACCGGAAAGTCGCGCTGGGCTTCACCGGCGTCATCGCGGCGAGCGCGTTGGCTTTGACCATCATCTGCCCGGTGGCCGCGGCCCACGGGGCCCCGGGTCCGCTCGGCTTCACCGTCGAGGCCACCCTGCTCTATGCGGCGTTGTTCGCCTACAACTTCGGCGTCGCGGTGTGGCTGGTGCCCGACCACATCGAAGGACCGGCCTGGCTGCCTCGCCGCATCGCCCGACGTCGCTCGAAATCGACATGAGCACAGAGGAGTTCGCGCCGCACGTGCTGCGGGAGTATGCACTGCTGGCCGACGGGCAACGTGGAGCCCTGATCGGGCCCCGCGGGGAGATCAGCTGGATGTGTGCGCCGAACTGGCACGACGACGCCGTGTTCGCGTCGCTGATCGGCGGCCCGGGAATCTTCGCGATCACCCCGAGCCGGCGGTTCGTCTGGGGCGGGCATTACGAGGAGGGCAGCCTGATCTGGCGGTCGCGATGGGTGACCGCAGACGGCATTCTGGAGTGCCGCGAAGCGCTGTCGTTCCCGGCTTCATCCGACCGATTGGTGCTGCTCCGGCGGGTCGAGGCGATCAGCGGCGACGCCGAGGCGAAGCTGGTGTTCTCCCCGGCCGCCGGTTTCGGTCGCCACGGCATGCGCGATCTGAGTCGCGATGAGCACGGGGACTGGCATGCCCAAGTCGGCGATCTCGCAATGACCCTGCGCGGAGCCTCCGATGCCGAGCCCGCATCGGGCGTGGCCACGCCCGAGTTGCGTGGCGTCATCCGGGTTCCGGAGGGCGGGCGACACGACGTCGTACTCGAATTGCGAAAGCGAAGTTGCCGCGAACAGCTGCCCTCGATCACCGAGTTGTGGCAGGAGACCGAGAGCCGTTGGGACGCAACACTTCCCAGCTACTCCGACAGCATCGCGCCACGGGACACGCGGCATGCCCATGCGGTGCTACGCGGACTGACCGCGAACAGCGGCGGCATGGTGGCGGCGGCCACGATGAGCATGCCTGAGCGCGCGAACCAGGGCCGCAACTACGACTACCGCTACGTCTGGATCCGCGATCAGTGCTACGCCGGCCAGGCGGTGGCCGCTGCCGGTCAGCACGAACTCCTCGACGGCGCCGTGGCCTTCGTCGCCGAGCGGGTGCTCGAAGACGGGCCCGAGTTGAAGCCGGCCTACACCATCGCCGGCGGTCCCGTACCGGACGAGCGATCGCTTCGACTGAGCGGCTACCCCGGCGGAAGCGACATCGTCGGCAACCACGCGAACAAGCAGTTCCAGTTGGACGCGCTCGGTGAAGCACTGCAGTTGTTCGCGGCCGCCGCTGGTCACGACAGGCTGGACAGCCACTCGTACTCGGCCGCGGTCGCGGCCGTCGAGGCCATCTCGAAGCGGTGGCGGGAGCCCGACGCGGGCATCTGGGAACTCGACGACAAGCGTTGGGCGCATTCCCGGCTGAGTTGCGTCGCCGGCCTGAACGCGATGGCGACCCACGCGGTGGGCGCGGATGTCGGCAAGTGGACTGAGCTGGCGGACACGATCCTGGCCGATGCCGCCGACTGCGTTCACCCGACCGGCCGTTGGCAGCGTGCACCCGACGATCCTCGCCTCGACGCGGCACTGCTGCAGGCGGGTATCCGGGGTGCGATCCCGCGGGAGGACCCCCGCCACCTGGCCACGCTGGCGGCGGTGCGACGGGAACTGGCTGACGACGGGTTCGTCTACCGGTTCCGCCACGACAACCCCTCGCGGTCCTTAGGTGCGACAGAAGGCGCGTTCGCGCTGTGTGGATTCTGGATGGCGCTGGCCACCCACCAACTGGGCGACGACGTTGCCGCGGCCCGTTATTTCGAACGCAATCGCACCGCCTGCGGGCCGCCCGGACTGCTGAGCGAGGAGTTCGACGTCGAGCAGCGCCAGCTCAGAGGAAACATTCCGCAGGCGTTCGTGCACGCGCTGCTCATCGAGTCGTCCGTGAGGTTGGCAAAGCCGCCGGCCAAGTCGAGCTAGCAAGTCGAACCAGGAGAAACCCAGGAGAAGCTATGACACGACAGAGAACCGTGGTGATCACCGGCGCCAGCGCCGGAATCGGAAGGGCGGCGGCGCGAGCCTTCGCGGCGCGCGGCGACCGAATCGCACTGCTCGCGCGCGGGCAATCCGGTTTGGACGGTGCGGCCCACGACGTGAAGGAAGCGGGCGGGCAGCCGCTCGTCGTTCCGACCGATGTGGCCGACTACGACCAGGTCGTCGCCGCGGCAGAAAAGACCGAAGAGGCGTTCGGGCCGATCGATGTGTGGGTCAACTGCGCATTCACCTCGGTGTTCGCGCCCTTCCATCAGATCAGCGCCGACGAGTTTCGCCGGGTCACCGAGGTCAGCTATCTCGGCTTCGTTTACGGCACGATGGTCGCGCTGTCCCGGATGAAACCGCGAAACGCGGGCGCCATCGTGCAGGTCGGCTCTGCCCTCGGAAGCAGAGCCATACCGTTGCAGTCCGCCTACTGCGGCGCGAAGCACGCGATCAACGGGTTCACCGAGTCAGTACGCACGGAACTTCTGCACGAGCGCAGCAACATTCACATCACCATCGCCCAAATGCCTGCGCTGAACACCCCGCAGTTCTCGTGGGTGCTGTCGCGGCTGCCCCGCCATCCGCAACCCGTTCCGCCGATCTATGAGCCAGAAGTCGCGGCCAAGGCTGTCGTGTACGCCGCGGATCATCCGAAGCGCAAACAGTTTTGGGTCGGTGCGAGCACGGCAGTCACCACTGTGGGCCAGCGGATGATGCCCGCGGTGCTCGATCGTTACCTCGCCAGGACCGGCTTTGACTCGCAACAGACGAAGGAGCAGGTGAGCCAGGATCGTCCCAACAATCTGTGGCAACCCGTCGATGACGCCAGCGGCACCGATCACGGTGCGCATGGCAGCTTTGACGACCGCTCCCACAAAGTCTCTCCACAGCTGTGGGTGGCCGAACACGCGCGCCCGATCACAATGGCTGCCGCGGCAGGTGCCGCCGTCACGGCGGGGACGGCGATGAGAAGGCGTCGAAATTGACTCCCGCCCAATCGAATAGCCCTGCGGGCGTCCGCTACCGCAAGATCGAGGGAGCGCGGGCGGCGTGGGGACTGGCCCTGCTCGTGGCGCCCGCGACAACGCTCGGGTTGGTGCACGGCCTGACCGTCGACAAGCGCAGCCGGGCCGTCGCTCGCATCCTCGGCGCGCGTCACCTGACGCAGGCGACGCTGTCCGGCGTGCGTCCGAGCCCCGAAGTGCTTGCGATGGGCGTCTGGGTGGACGCGGTGCACGCGGCGACCGCCGTGGGTCTGGCGGTGCTCGACACGTCACGAGCCAGGGCCGGGCTCACCGACGCCGCGATCGCCGGGGTGTGGGCCGGCGCCGGGTACCGCGACCTCGACTCCGCCAAGGCGACTCCGCCGCAGCATCAACGCCTCCGCGACACCCTCGCCGCCATGGTCCTGCACTATGCGCCCGGTGGCGGCCCGCTGCTGTCGCGGGCCCGCAGAGCGCGCCGAACGGGCTAGGACGCCCGGTAGCCGGACAGCGACTGCAGCACCGGCGCGCCCGCCCGCGCGCCGTAGACCGCGTATGTCTCCTCGTTCAGCGCCGCTGCCACGCGCTGGTTGCCGAACCCGCGATCGATGCGGTCGCGGACGAAGGCCAACTCCACCACCTGGGTGGCGAAGGTCTTGACGGACTTGCCTGCGGGTTTTCCGCCGGTGTGCGTGGCGTGCCGGATCGCGGACTTGCGGTGGCGCATCGAGCCGAGCCAGGTCGCCTCGTTGGGTGTGACCAGCCCCGCGGCCACCATGCCCGGCAACTTCTCGGCGACGATGCGCTGCTCCTTGCGTCTGCTGGCGACTCCCAGCCAGATCACCAGACCGAAGATCGGCACCATCCACAGCACGTACACCAGGAAGTACGCCCCGACGCCGAGCAGCGAGGACCCGTTCCACATGCCGTGCATGACCACAGCGCCGAGGTAGCCGAGCAGCAGGTAGCCGATCTTGGCGAGCGCATTTCGGTGCTGCAGCGCGAACCACACGCCGATCCCGAAGAACGTGGTGAACAGGGAATGGGCGAACGGCGCCATGATCAACCGCATCGCCGCGGTCAGCAGGGAATCGTTGACCGTTTCTCCGCCCCCGATGTAGAGGATGTCCTCCAGCCAGGCGAAACCCGCTCCCACCAGGCCCGCGTAGACCAGGCAGTCGGTCAGCGAGTTGAGCTCGTCACGGCGCCGCCCGGTCATCATCAGCAGCAGAAACAGCCCCTTTGCGGCCTCTTCGGTCAGCGGGGCGCCGAGCACGATGGTCACGGGGCTGACCGAATCCGAGGCGCCGGGGTTGATCGCGGCCTCCGTGACCAGCTGAAGTATCGACGCGATGATGACGGAGACCGACGCGCCCCACAGGAACGCCAGGATGAGCAGCCGCGGCGGCTCCGGCTCCCAGCGGTCCAACCACAGGTAGGCCAGCACGACCAAGGTCATGGCGACGCTGGACAGCACGAACCCGATGGCGGTGCCGACCGGGTTGAACGCGGTCAGCGCGATCACGATGAGCCCGGCGATGGTGCCCAGCAGGATCAGCACCCCCAACGGCGCCCCGACCTTGCGGACCTTCTTCTGAATCGGCGGAAATGCCGGAATGAATTGAAGTGGCTGCTGCGGCGGACCGGCATAAGTCACCAGTGCAGGGTAGCCGCCCACTCACCGCGACAGGGACCGAGTTTGTCCAGCGTGTACACAGTCGAGTAACCTCGACGGGTACCCGCGACGTGGTTTCGCGATCTCTGCTGCGGGTGCGGAGCACGATCTCGGCGCGCGCGTCGAAACCAATAACTCGAACGTCCCATGTCCCTACGACCAAACCTGTCCGGAGCAACCCACCACATGCCAAGTCCGTCCGTCACCTCGCCGCAAGTAGCCGTCAACGACATCGGCTCGAGCGAGGACTTTCTCGCCGCCATCGACAAAACCATCAAATACTTCAACGATGGCGACATCGTCGAGGGAACCATCGTCAAGGTAGATCGCGACGAGGTCCTGCTCGACATCGGTTACAAGACCGAAGGCGTCATCCCTTCCCGTGAGCTCTCCATCAAGCACGACGTCGACCCCAACGAGGTTGTGTCCGTCGGTGATGAGGTCGAAGCCCTGGTCCTCACCAAGGAGGACAAGGAAGGCCGCCTGATCCTGTCCAAGAAGCGCGCACAGTACGAGCGCGCCTGGGGCACCATCGAAGAGCTCAAGGAAAAGGACGAGGCCGTCAAGGGCACCGTCATCGAGGTCGTCAAGGGCGGCCTGATCCTCGACATCGGCCTGCGCGGCTTCCTGCCCGCGTCGCTGGTCGAGATGCGTCGCGTCCGCGATCTGCAGCCGTACATCGGCAAGGAGATCGAGGCCAAGATCATCGAGCTCGACAAGAACCGCAACAACGTGGTGCTGTCCCGTCGCGCCTGGCTGGAGCAGACGCAGTCCGAGGTGCGCAGCGAGTTCCTCAACCAGCTGCAGAAGGGCGCCATCCGCAAGGGTGTGGTGTCCTCGATCGTCAACTTCGGCGCGTTCGTCGATCTCGGCGGCGTCGACGGCCTGGTGCACGTCTCCGAGCTGTCCTGGAAGCACATCGACCACCCGTCCGAGGTCGTCCAGGTGGGCGACGAGGTCACTGTCGAGGTCCTCGACGTCGACATGGATCGCGAGCGGGTGTCGTTGTCGCTCAAGGCAACTCAGGAAGATCCCTGGCGCCACTTCGCCCGCACCCACGCCATCGGCCAGATCGTGCCCGGCAAGGTCACCAAGCTGGTGCCGTTCGGCGCGTTCGTCCGTGTCGAGGAGGGCATCGAGGGTCTGGTGCACATCTCCGAGCTGGCCGAGCGCCACGTCGAGGTGCCTGACCAGGTGGTCGCCGTCGGCGACGACGCGATGGTCAAGGTCATCGACATCGACCTGGAGCGGCGTCGTATCTCGCTGAGCCTCAAGCAGGCCAACGAGGACTACACCGAGGAGTTCGACCCGAGCAAGTACGGCATGGCCGACAGCTACGACGACCAGGGCAACTACATCTTCCCCGAGGGCTTCGACGCCGAGACCAACGAATGGGTCGAGGGCTTCGAGAAGCAGCGTGACGAGTGGGAGGCCCGCTACGCCGAGGCCGAGCGCAGGCACAAGATGCACACCGCGCAGATGGAGAAGTTCGCGGCGGCAGAAGCCGAAGCGGCCGACAAGCCATCCGCCAACGGCGCCCCGCATGACGAGGAACAGTCGGCGGGCGGGTCGCTGGCCAGCGACGCCCAGCTGGCGGCGCTGCGGGAGAAGCTCGCGGGCAGCGCATAACCGGCGCCCGGCCGCATGCTGCGCATCGGTCTGACCGGCGGAATCGGCGCCGGTAAGTCGACGGTGTCCGCCGCGTTCAACGATTGCGGCGGCATCATCGTCGACGGCGACGTGATCGCCAGAGAGGTCGTCGAACCGGGCACCGAGGGGCTGGCGGCGCTGGTCGACGCGTTCGGGCATGACATCCTGCTGGCCGACGGCGCACTGAATAGGCCCGCCCTGGCGGCCAAAGCGTTCCAAAATGACACCCAGCGCCAACTTCTCAATGGCATCGTGCATCCGCTGGTGGCACGCCGCCGCGAGGAGATCCTGGCCGCAGTGTCCGGCGACGCCGTTGTGGTGGAGGACATTCCGCTCCTGGTCGAGACCGGGATGGCGCCGATGTTTCCCCTCGTGGTGGTCGTTCATGCGGACGAGGAAACCCGAGTGGAGCGGCTGATCAAGCGGGGGATGGCCGAGGCCGACGCCCGCGCCCGCATCGCCGCTCAGGCATCCGAGGACCAACGACGCGCGATCGCCGATGTGCTGCTCGACAATTCCGGCTCAGCGGGCGAACTCGTCGAACGGGCACGCGACATCTGGTATCGGCGGGTGCTGCCGCTCGCGCACAACATTCGCACGCGCGACACCGTGCGCACCCCGGTGGCGCTGGTGCCCTACGACCCGGCGTGGGCAGCCGACGCCGAGCGCATCAGCAATCGACTCAAGATGGCCTGCGGCGCGCGGGCGTTGCGGGTGGACCACATCGGCTCGACGGCGGTTGCGGGCATGGACGCCAAGGACGTCATCGACATGCAGGTGACGGTCGAATCGTTGGACGTGGCCGACGAACTCGCCGAGGTGTTGCGCGGCGCGGGCTATCCCCGGATCGACAGTGTCACCAGCGACGTTCCGCACGACGGGGATCCGTCATTGTGGCGCAAGCGCTTTCACGGCGCAGCAGACCCTGGGCGCCCGGCGCACGTGCACCTGCGCGTGGACGGCAGGCCGAACCAGCGCTTCGCGCTGATGTTCGTGGACTGGCTGAAGGCCAACCCCGGTGTGCGCGATGACTACCTGGCGGCCAAACGACGGGCCCTCAGCGAGGCGGAATACGCCGACGCCAAGGAACCCTGGTTCCTCGACGCGTACTGGCGGGCGACAGCTTGGGCGGATGCAACCGGCTGGACGGCCTAGACGCGTTATGCGGCCGCCGGCGCGTCGACAGGCGCGGGCGGCGCGGCATCCCCTGGCGGAGTCTGGCCATCCGGTGCGACGGTGTTCGGCACCCCGCCGACAGGCGCTTCGCAGGTCAAAGCGCCGTAATCGGGATCGTCCTTGACGGGCACGACCCGTGGCGCGATGAAGTCCTCTGCCTTCGCGACCACCGCGTCGTCCACCAGGATCTCGCAGGTGAGGTTTGCTGAATACGGCCACTCGATGGAGACCCGCATGTTGGCGGTGCCGGATTCGGGCAACACCGTGTTGGCCTCGAACGTCCGACCGGGAATCATCGTCGGGTTCGCGGTCTGGGTCTGATCGCCCTCAGCGGCATAGCTGATCGTGGCCCCGCGGGAAACACCGTCGACGCGCGCGCGGTAGACGATGTTGTGCAGCACCCCCTGGTCGACCTGAGCGGCGGGATCGGGCTGGGGTGGCGGCGGACTCTCAGGGTCGGCCAATGCGGCCGCAGGAATTAACTGGGAGCCGACGATGAGGGTCGCCAGTGCAGCGGCGGTGATCCATCCGCGCTCGGTGAGACTCATGTCAGCGACCCTACGCCCTACGTCAATTTGGAGCCAAGCCGGTTGCCAGCGGCGATGACTCACCCTCGCTGGCAGCGCGGACACCACAGCGACGTTCGCCCTGCCACGCGGCAGTTGGGCAATTCAGTCACTGAGCTTGGCCAACCGTTGCGTCGGTCCTTTCAGCGACCGGGCGCGCCTTGCGATTTGAGACCACGGATCGCCACGCTCGGCGACGCGTTCAACCACGTCGCGGATGGTGAACGAGTCGGGCCGAAGGCCGCGGCGGTCCAGCTCACCCCATTCCAGTGGCGTTGCGACCGGCGCGCCCTCGCGGGCCCGGAGCGAATAGGGAGCGACGGCGGTCTGCGCGTACGCATTTCGCATCACGTCCAAATACACCCGGTCACCGCGCTTGGACTTGCGCACCTCGACGGTGCGGTGGTCGGGGTCGTCGGCGGCGACCACGTCGGCGACGTCGCGGGCGAATTGCCGCACCGTGTCGTAATCGGGGCCGACCTTGATCGGCGTCACGACGTGCAGCCCGCGTGAACCGGTCGTCTGCACATAGGGGACCAGGCCGATGCCGTCGAGCACGTCGGCGAAGGTGCGCGCCGTCGCCTTCACGGCCGAGAAGTCGCTGTTCGACGGGTCGAGGTCGAAGACGATGCGGTCGGGTGCTTGCAGGTGGTCGCACGTGGACAACCACGCGTGCACGACGATGCCGTTCTGGTTGGCGAGCCACCGGACGGCGTCGCGGCGATCCGCCACCGGGTGCACGACGCTGCCGTTCTCCTTGGCGACCTCCGCGCGGTCCATCCAGTCCGGCAGCGCGTCGGCGAAATCCTGCTGCACGAACCCCTTTTGATCGATGCCGCGGGGATACCGCCACAGCGTCAGCGGCCTGCCCTTCAGATGCGGCACCATGACCTCGGCGATGTCCGTGTAGTACTCGACCACGTCGCCCTTGGTGATGCCGTCGGCCGGGAACAGCACCCGATCCGCATGCGTGACATCGACTTTGGTGGCCATCAGCGGCTCTCCCTGACCACCTCGCCTGCGCGCTTGTCGGTGCGCAGTCCGACGTAGCGCGGGTGGCGCAGCTTGCCGTCGCGAGTCCACTCGCTGAACGCCACCTGCGCCACCGTTTTCGGCCGCACCCAGTGCGCGCCGGACACCTTGGCCCCGACCACTGGCGGTGTGCTCTGTTCGGTGCCGGACAGCCGGTCGTGCAAGCTGCGTAGCGTCGCGGTGTCGAAACCGGTTCCGACCTTGCCTGCGTAAACCAGATCATCGCCGTCGTGATAGCCCAGCAGAAGCGCGCCGAGGCCGACGCGGCTGCCCTTGGGTGCGGTGTAGCCGACGATGACGAACTCCTGGTCGTGACTGCACTTGAACTTCAGCCAGTCCGACGTGCGCTTGCCCGCGTACGGCGCGTCCGCCCGTTTCGCGATGACGCCCTCGTCTCCGCGCCGGCACGCCTGTGCGAACAGCGATTCGCCGTCGCACACCCGGTGGGTGGTGTACCGCAACGGGTCATCGAATCGAAAGGTTCTGCGCAGCAATCGCTTCCGCCATGTCAGCGGGACCTCGACGGTGCTGCGGCCGGCGATGTGCAGCACGTCGAACACGTAGTAGAAGACGGCGATACCGGAGGCGCGTGCCTCGTCGGGATCGCCGATACCCAGCCGGCCCTGAAGTCGGGCGAAGCTGGTCCTGCGCCCCTCGAAGGCGACGATTTCGCCGTCGACCACGAAATCGCCGCATTCCTGACCGGCCAGCGCGTCGGCGATTTCGGGATAAGTCCCGTCCATCGATTGACGGTTGCGCGAGCGCAGGCGCACCCGGCGCCCGTCGCGGTAGGCCAGGCACCGCACCCCGTCGAGCTTGCGTTCGAAGATCCAGTCGGGGTCGGAGAATCGGTCGTCGGTGAGGGTGGCGAGGGTCGGGGAGCGCCAGTCGGGGAATGCCTCGCTGCGTAGCAGATCGCGCACGCTCCTCGGGAGCCCGTCCATCACGACATCTCGTCCACGGTGCGCCCGGAGAGCACCGACTCCGGCTGACTGCTCGTGGGTTTGCGCCTGCCGTCGGCGTCCTCGTCGGACTTCTTCACCAGCAGCCAAGTCTCGTCCTTGCCGGTGCGAATACGGGTCAGCGCGAAGCCGCCGCGAAGCTTGTCGCCGTTCAGCCGGAACGACAGGTGGCCAGTCTCGAGAGCCTCGGCCATGGTGTGCTCGGCTTCGTTGGTGTACGTGCCGCGGTCCCAGACGATCACGCGGCCTGCTCCGTACTCCCCTTCGGGTATCACCCCTTCGAAGTCCTCGTACTCCATCGGGTGATCCTCTGTGCGGCGCGCCATCCGCTTGTCCTTCGGGTTGACCGACGGGCCCTTGGGGACCGCCCAGGAGGCCAGCACGCCGTCGATCTCGAGCCGGAAATCGTAGTGCTCGGTGCTCGCGGCGTGGTGTTGCACCACGAAGTGCGGGGCGCTGCGGCGCCGCTTGGCCGACCGTCCGCGCGGCTCAGGGCTGCGGCCGGCCGGCCTCTTGTCGCGGTAGGTGTCTAGCGCCATCCCTGCGGCATACCCGCACGACGGTGCCTCTACCCGGCCCGCCACGTCAGGGTCATGTCGGCGGCCCCCAGCCAGCGGTTGAGGTCGTAGTCGTGTCTGGACAGCCCCTCGATGGCGTCCAGCGCGCTGCGGACGGCGTTTTCCCCGACCTCCGGGGTCAGCAGGCCGTGCCGCACGGCGGTCAACAACTCGTCGACGTCGTCGAGTTCGGCGCCCCTGCCGGTGCGCACCACGATGTCGAGGTAGTGGTCCTCGGACTGCCACACTCGCTCGCCCGGCGTGAACCGGCCGACGTCGAGGTAATAGTCCTGGTCCACCTCGTAACCGGGATTGAAGTGGAAGATGGAGGCACGCAGACCCAGCGACGGCAGCAGCCAGGACTCCAGGTAGTGGAATTGGGCGCGGCCGGGCGTCGGGCGGGCCATGTAGAGACCCCACGGCTTCAGCGTGTACTCGTCGACCGCGCGCACTATCCCCTTGGGATCGGTGTTGGTGCGCGCGGCCAGGTCGAATTTCTCGTGCTTGGGAGCGTGGATACGCCAAGCATAGGCTGGGGAACAAGCGGGTGTCGGTGCCTGGTTCTACCCTGTGAACATGGCTTTCGCGACCGAACATCCCGTGCTGGCGCACTCCGAGTACCGCCCTGTCGAGGCGATGGTGCGCGCGGGCGGGCGCTTCGAGGTGGTCAGCGAGTACGACCCCGCTGGTGACCAGCCTGCGGCCATCGCGGAGTTGGAGCGGCGGATCAGCGCGGGGGAGCGCGACGTGGTGTTGCTCGGCGCCACGGGCACCGGCAAATCGGCCACCACAGCCTGGCTCGTCGAGAGACTGCAGCGGCCGACGCTGGTGATGGCGCCGAACAAGACACTCGCCGCGCAACTTGCGAACGAGCTACGGGAGATGTTGCCGCACAACGCCGTTGAGTACTTCGTGTCCTACTACGACTACTACCAGCCAGAGGCCTACATCGCGCAGACCGACACCTACATCGAGAAGGACAGCTCGATCAACGACGACGTGGAGCGGCTGCGGCACTCGGCCACGTCGAGCCTGCTGTCCCGCCGAGACGTCGTGGTGGTGGCCTCGGTGTCGTGCATCTATGGGCTCGGCACACCGCAGTCGTATCTCGATCGGTCCGTCGAGGTGAAGGTCGGCGAGGAGATTCCCCGCGACGGGCTGCTGCGGCTGCTGGTCGATGTGCAGTACAGCCGCAACGACATGGCGTTCACGCGCGGCTCGTTCCGGGTGCGGGGCGACACCGTCGAGATCATTCCGTCCTACGAGGAACTCGCCGTGCGCATCGAGTTCTTCGGTGACGAGGTCGAGGCGCTGTACTACCTTCACCCCCTGACCGGTGACGTGATCCGCAAGGTGGACTCGCTGCGGATCTTCCCGGCGACGCACTACGTCGCGGGGCCGGAGCGGATGGCGCATGCGATCTCGACCATCGAACAGGAACTCGAGGAGCGGCTGGCTGAGCTTGAGAAGCAGGGCAAGCTGCTGGAGGCGCAGCGGCTCCGGATGCGCACCAACTACGACGTCGAGATGATGCGCCAGGTGGGCTTCTGTTCGGGCATCGAGAATTACTCGCGGCATATCGACGGCCGCGCCGCCGGGTCCGCGCCCGCGACGCTGTTGGACTATTTCCCGGAGGATTTCCTGCTCGTCATCGACGAGTCGCATGTCACCGTGCCGCAGATCGGCGGCATGTACGAAGGCGACATCTCCCGTAAGCGCAACCTCGTCGAGTACGGCTTCCGGCTGCCGTCCGCCGTCGACAACCGGCCGCTGACCTGGGAGGAGTTCGCCGACCGGATCGGGCAGACGGTGTATCTGTCCGCGACGCCGGGGCCGTACGAGCTCAGCCAGACCGGCGGCGAGTTCGTCGAGCAGGTCATCCGGCCGACCGGGCTGGTCGACCCGAAGGTCGTGGTCAAGCCGACGAAGGGACAGATCGACGATCTGATCGCCGAGATCCGCAAACGCACCGAGGCCGACGAGCGCGTACTGGTCACGACGTTGACCAAGAAGATGGCCGAGGACCTGACCGACTATCTCCTCGAGATGGGCATCCGCACCCGCTATCTGCACTCCGAGGTCGACACGCTGCGCCGGGTGGAGCTGTTGCGTCAGCTGCGGCTCGGCGAATACGACGTGCTGGTCGGCATCAACCTGCTGCGAGAGGGCCTCGATCTGCCCGAGGTGTCGCTGGTGGCGATCCTCGACGCCGACAAGGAAGGGTTCCTGCGGTCTCCTCGCAGCCTGATCCAGACCATCGGCCGCGCCGCCCGCAACGTGTCCGGCGAGGTGCACATGTACGCCGACACCATGACCGACTCGATGAAGCAGGCGATCGACGAGACCGAGCGCAGGCGAGCCAAGCAGATCGCCTACAACGAAGAGAAGGGCATCAATCCGCAACCGTTGCGCAAGAAGATCGCCGACATCCTCGACCAGGTGTACCGCGAGGCCGACGACACCGACGTCGAGGTCGGGGGCTCAGGGCGCAACGCCTCGCGGGGCCGTCGCGCCCAGGGTGAGCCGGGCAGAGCCGTCAGCGCCGGGATCATCGAGGGCCGCGACACGTCGAGCATGCCCAGGGCCGAACTCGCCGACCTCATCAAGGATCTGACGGCCCAGATGATGACAGCCGCGCGTGATCTGCAATTCGAGCTGGCCGCCCGGATCCGCGACGAGATCGCCGACCTGAAGAAGGAACTTCGCGGCATGGATGCGGCCGGGCTGAAATAGCTTGATCTCAACTGTGGTTGAGGTCATACGGTGTCCGATGTGACCGAAACCGCGACGAGCGAGCCAGGCAGCTGGAAAGAGTTGCTGGGCCGTGAGCGGCTCGGCACCGCAACGTTGTTGGCCGGTGGCGTCGGCCTGTATGCGACCAACGAGTTCCTCACGATCAGCCTGCTGCCCAGCGCGGTCGCCGATATCGGCGGCGAGCGGTTCTACGCATGGGTGATCGCCGTGTATCTCGTCGGCTCTGTCGTCGCCGCCGCAGCGGTCAACCCGCTTCTGGTCAGATTCGGTCCGCGCGCGTCGTATCTGCTGGCGCTGGCCACCTTCGGCATCGGCACGCTGGCGTGCGCCCTCGCGCCCAGCATGGAGTTGCTGCTCGTCGCGCGCGCCGTCCAGGGCGCGGCCGGCGGAATGCTGGCGGGTCTGGGTTACGCGGTGATCAGTACGGCGTTGCCGAGCTGCCTGTGGACCAGGGCCTCGGCGTTGGTGTCGGCGATGTGGGGCGTGAGCGTGATCATCGGGCCGGCGATGGGCGGTGTATTCGCCCAATTCGGTATCTGGCGTTGGGCTTTCGGGTCGCTGGTGATCATGACGGTTGCGATGGCCGCCCTGGTGCCCACCGCGCTGCCTGCCGGCCAGGACAGTGCCCGCGACCGATCGGCGGTCCCGCGGATCGCGGTGTGGTCGCTGCTGTTGCTCGGAGCGGCGGCGCTGGCGATCAGCGTTGCGGCGGTGCAGCGCGCGCCCGCGGCGACATTCGGCCTGCTGGTCCTGGGCGCGGGTCTGGTCGGGGTGTTCCTGGTCGTCGATCGCCGCGCCCGCGCGACGGTGTTGCCGCGGTCCGCGTTCGGCCCGGGCCCACTGAAGTGGATGTACGTCACGATCGGGCTGCTGATGGCCGCCACGATGGTCGACATGTACGTGCCGCTGTTCGCCCAGCACCTCGGCGGCCTGGTGCCCGCGGCAGCAGGCTTCTTCGGGGCGGTGTTGGCGGTCGGCTGGACGCTGTCGGAGATCGCCAGCGCCTCCGTCAACCGCGTCCGCACCGTGGTCCGCCTGGTCGCGGTCGCGCCGGCGGTGATGGCGATCGGGCTGCTGCTCGGCGCCGTGGTGCTCGGTGCCCGCATGACGTGGCCCTTGATGGCCGTGTGGGCGGTGGGACTGTGCATCGCCGGGTCCGGCGTGGGTATCGCGTGGCCGCATCTGTCGGCATGGATCATGGGCGCCGTGGACGATCCGGCGCAGGCCGGTGTCGCCGCGGCGGCGATCAACACCGTGCAGCTGATCTCGGGCGCGTTCGGCGCTGGCCTCGCGGGCGTCGTCGTCAACATCACGGCGGGCGGAGACGTGGCCGCCGCGCGGTGGCTGTTCATCGTGTTCGCCGCGCTGGCCGCCGCGGGGTTGGCGGCCTCGTACCGGGCATCGCGCGGACGATAGTGTCGACCCGATGGACGCCTTCTCCGCCGGACAGTTGTGCCGCACCCTCGACAGGTTGCATTCGACCATCTACTTCGCCGCCGAAGCCCGTGAGCGATTCAGCGCGCTCGGCCTAGAGAACCAGCGAATGCAGTATTTTGCGAGCCGGTCGGCGGCGATGGGCGCCGTCAACGCGAAAGTCGTTGCGGCGACGTTCTACAACTTCAACCCTGAGCTGGTCGCGACGGGGATCCCGGCCGCATGGGAGATCGCGTCGCCTGCAGAGGTGACTCGGGCGCGCTACGAGGTCGTCGACGTCCTGATGCCGAAGATCCTGGGGGAGGAGCGGGTGCGCTCGGCGGAGTTCGCGCACTCGATGAGCATCGTGCGCCGCATCGCCGAGGCGATCCCGAACGCGGACGGCCGCCCGCTGTTCGCCGGACACGCCGAACTCGACTGGCCCGACACGCCGCACGCGCAGCTGTGGCACGCGATCACACTGCTGCGCGAACACCGTGGCGACGGCCATATCTCCGCCCTGGTCGCCCACCAAGTCAGCGGAATCGAGGCACTGATCACCCACGTCGCAACGGGAACCGGCTTCGATCCCGAAGTCGGGCGCAAGCTGCGCGGCTGGAGTCAGCAGCAGTGGGACGACACGGTCGAGGTGCTGCGCACCCGCGGCCTGCTCGACGCGGCGGGCCAGCTGACGGCGGCGGGAAAAGATCTGCGCACCAAGATCGAGGACCTGACCGACGAATTAGGCTGTGCGCCTTGGCAAGCGGTCCCCGACGGCGACGTGCAGGAACTTGTGGCGCTTGGTGAGCTCATCCGAGAGCGTGTCGTTGCCTCCGGTGTGTTCCCGGCCAACGCGTTCGGTCCCCGATACGGGCAGCACCGTTAGTCGGGATCCTCATCGAGTTGGCGGATCGCGGTAACGCCGTCGACGCCTGCCAGCACGGTCGGCGCGGTCAATATGCCGCTGCCTGTCAGCGTGAGCATGACGCCCGTCTGCCCCGGCGTGGCGCCGAGGACATCGCCTTGCGGATCGGCGGTCAACTCGGTGAGTTGCCACTGGCGGCGGTCGCAGGCCCGCAGCAGCCGGGTCATCACGCCTTGCCCCTCGGTGTAGGTGACGTGCAGCCGGATCGCGCCGCTGAGCCGGGAACTCAGCCATCGCGCCAGCGGCATGAAGCCGACCACGACCAGAAAATGCATGGCGGTCACGGTGAATGCCAGCAGAAGCAGCCCCGCGCCTGCTGCCATCCCGATCGCCGCGGATTCCCAGATGGACGCCGCGGTTGTCAGTCCGTGTACGGAGCCGCGACGGAAGATGATGATGCCCGCCCCGAGAAAGCCGATGCCCGAGACGATTTGGGCCGCCACACGGGACGGGTCCACCTCGACCGTGCCTGCGGCGAGGACGTCGCTGAACCCGTACTTGCTGACCAACAGGATCAGAGCCGCGGCCGTGCCCACGATGGTCTGGGTGCGGATACCTGCGCTCTTACCCTGCAGTTCACGCTCCAGGCCGATCAGAGCGGTCAGCCCGAACGCGACGAAAAGCTCGACGATTTGCCGGACCCCCTGGCCGGGTCCGCCAAAGAACGGTGGATCCGCCGCGAGCCAGAGGTTCATGCGAACAAGCTATCGCCGGACACCACGAGAAGGCTCTCGGCACGCCGAACCCGGTTCAGAGCAGTTCGGCCGCCACCCGCAGGTCAACGACCAGACCGTCGAAGGCCGAGGCCCGCTGGTCGGATGGCCCGCGCAGCACCGACGAAGGATGCACGGTGGCCACGATCTGCGGATGGAGGTCGAGGTCGACGGAGTCGTCGACGGCCGGCATGTCGAGCACCTCGCCGCGGTGCCGGGTGAGGCGAAAGTCGCTACCCAACAGTGATTTCGCGGCAGTCGCCCCCAACAGGACCACGACCTCGGGGCGCACCGCGTCGAGTTCGGCGAGCAACCACGGCCGGCAGGCGACCACCTCGGTGCGGCTCGGCGCCTTGTGGATTCGGCGTTTGCCGCGCAGTTCGAACTTGAAGTGCTTGACGGCGTTGGTCAGATAGACGCCGTCGCGATCGATCTCCGCGGCGCGCAGCGCCTTGTCGAGAAGCCGACCGGCGGGCCCGACGAAGGGCTCACCGGCCGTGTCCTCTTTGTCCCCGGGCTGTTCACCGATCATCATCAACGCCGCGCTGCGTGCGCCGGTCCCGAACACGGTCTGCGTTGCGTCGCGGTACAGATCGCAGCGCTGACAGTTGCGGGCCTCCTCGGCCAGCGTCTCGAACCTCGACACGCCCTCTGTCATACCCACTCTGTTGTCGCTGTCACGTCTGCCGCCGTGACGTGACCTTCGCAGCGCGGGGGCGGCAAAGTCCCAGGAAAATGCCGTTCACGCTGATCAAAGCTCCCATGTTCGGCCGACCTCGGGTTAGGGTCGTTCGTTGGCGGTGCAAACGACACTGGGAGGGTATGGATGAGCGGCTATCAGACCGTGGTGGTGGGCACTGACGGATCGGATTCGTCGTTGCGTGCGGTGGACAAGGCCGGTCAGATTGCCGCGGGGTCGGGCGCGAAGGTGATCGTGGCCACCGCGTACTTCCCTCAGAGCGAAGACCAGCGCGCCGCCGACGTCCTCAAGGACGAGGGTTACAAGATGGCGGGCAACGCTCCGATCTACGCCATCCTGCGCGAGGCCAAGGACCGCGCGAAGGCCGCAGGAGCAAGCGATGTCGAGGAGAAGGCGGTCGTCGGCGCGCCGGTTGACGCCCTTGTCGAACTCGCCGAGGAAGTCAACGCCGATCTTCTCGTGGTCGGAAACGTCGGCCTCAGCACCATCGCGGGCCGGCTACTGGGCTCGGTGCCCGCCAACGTGGCCCGGCGGTCCAAGACCGACGTGCTGATCGTTCACACCACGCCCTAGCCGCGGCCACCCCGCGCGGGGCGAAGGTCACATCGCCTGCGGCTGTTCGGCCCTGTTGCGATCACGGCTCGCGGTAGCACGCTTTCGGCAGTCGAGTAGGGGATGCCGTGAGCCGAGCCGCCGCCGTGCAAACCGATGTCGGTCACTTCGATACCGGCCTGACCCGCCGAATCGTGTCGCTCACCCGGCCGATCGTGAAGAAGTACTTCCGCAGCGTGGTGCGCGGCCTGGAGAACATCCCGGACGGCCCATGCCTTGTGGTCGGAAACCACTCGGGCGGCATGCTCACGCCCGACATGTCGGTGTTCGCAGTGGCCTACTACGACAGGTTCGGTTATCAGCGCCCGCTGTACACGCTGGCCCACGACATGTTGTTCAACACTCCCGCCGCGGAGCTGTTGAAGCGCACGGGGGTGATCAGGGCGACCCGCGAGAACGCCGCGGCGGCGCTGGCCGCCGGCGCGGTTGTGATGGTGTTTCCGGGCGGCGACCACGAGGTCTACCGATCGAGCATGCGGCGAAACAAGATCGACTTCGGCGGCCGCAAAGGCTATGTCATCACGGCCATCGAGGCGGGTGCGCCGATTGTTCCTGCGGTCTCTCTCGGCGCGCAGGAGACCCAGCTCTTCTTGATGAGCGGCGAATGGCTGTCGCATCTGCTTGGGCTGGCCGGACTCAGTCGCAAGGTCGGACGGAGCGACATCCTGCCGATCACGTTCGGCTTCCCGTTCGGCCTCAGCATCCTGACGATGCCCCTCAACATGCCGCTGCCGTCCAAGATCGTCACCCAGGTGCTGCCGCCGATCGACATCGAATCGCGATTCGGCGACCACCCCGATGTCGACGACGTCGACCGCTACGTCCGGTGGGTGATGCAGTCGGATCTCGAGCTGTTGAGCGATCGCCGGCGGTGGCCGATTCTCGGTTAGCTGCTCACGTGCTCGAGGCCTTGGCGATCTCGGCGATCGCCGCATCGAGCGTCGCGTTGAACTCGTCTTCGCTCTGCTGCGCGGTCAACCCCTCGGTGAGCGCGCGCGAGAAGCTGGCGATGACGCCGTTGTTGCGCGATAGCTTTTCGCACGCCTCATCGCGGCTGTAGCCACCGGAGAGCGCCACCACCCGAACCACCTTCGGATGCTCGACAAACTCCCGGTACAGGTTGTCGGTATCGGGCAGCGTCAACTTCAGCATCACCTTCTGGTCGTCGTCGAGCCCGTTCAGGCCGTCCATCAGACCGCTCTTCAGCTGGTCCTCGGCCTCGGCTTTCTCGGGGCTGTGGATGTCGACCTCGGGCTCGATGATCGGCACGAGACCCTTCGCCATCACCTGGCGGGCCACCTCGAACTGCTGCGCGACGACCGCGTCGAGGCCGGCGCCGGGCAGCTTGATGACCGAGCGCTCCTTCGTCCCGAACACGCCGTTTGCCACCGCGCGGTCCAGCAGATCGTCGAGGCCGGGCATCGGCTTCATCGTCTGTGCGCCGTCCTTCTCCTCGGCCAGTCCCTTGTCGATCTTGAGGAACGGCACGATGTTCTTGACATTCCACAGGTAGTCGGCGGTCGGGCGGCCCTCGATCTGGCGGTCCATCGTCTGCTCGAACAGGATCGCGCCCATGATGCGGCTGCCGTCGAAGGCCGGGCTGGTGATGATCCGGGTGCGCATCTCGTGCACCAGATCGAACATCTGCTCGTCACCGGAGTAGGCGTCCTCGGGAATGCCGTAGAGCTTGAGCGCCTTGGGCGTGCTGCCGCCGCTCTGGTCCAGCGCGGCGATGAAGCCGGCGCCGCTCTTGGCCTTGCTGAACTGATCGTTGTTCATGGCCTACTGCTTACCAGGTCGACGTCGTTGTCACGGCATCGCCTCGGCCCAGGCCATGTGCCCCTGGTAGCCGTGATGTGTGGCGATGCCGCGGTAGCGGTCGCGAAGGTCGCGGTAGGTCCTGTCGCCCGTGACATGGGCAAGCAGGGCGCGCAGCCGCAGCACCACCACGTCGCGGATGACCGAACCTGCGACGGGCGCGGCGGCCAGTGCGGCGATCGCCGCCTCGGCCTCGTCGACGTCGCCCTTCGCTCCGCGGTCGAGCAATGTCTCAACGAGCACGCCGGTCGCCAAGATCCAGTAGGTGCGCTGACCTCGGCCGAGCATCTGGCCGGCCGATTTGCGAAGCAGCGCAACGGCTTGGTCAAAGTCGCCGGCGTCGGCCCTCTCCCGACCGGAAAGCATGTCGAAGATCGCCAACTCCGACAGCATTACGTTCTGACGCTCCCATGAGTCTTTGACCTGCGCAAGCATGGCCCGACCCCGACTCCGATCGCTCGGCGAGTCTTGAGCCAAGAGCAGCCCACCGAGCACGTACCTGGCGTTCTCGGCGGCA
Organism: Mycolicibacterium moriokaense; assembly: GCF_003347205.1. Classification (GTDB taxonomy): domain Bacteria; phylum Actinomycetota; class Actinomycetes; order Mycobacteriales; family Mycobacteriaceae; genus Mycobacterium; species Mycobacterium moriokaense_B. Next base: position 65,319 of record NZ_QQBJ01000021.1, on the reverse strand, counting down.
TAGTCATACGACGATGCTTCGGCGGCGCGCACTGCCGCTTCGGACAACGCGACCGCGGCATGGTCGGCGCGCACAGCGCCGAATGGGACGCCGAGACCCAGATTCCACGAGCAGATGAGCGCCATGGTCAGCGGCTCGCCACTTTTCTCTCCGAGGGCAAAGGAGCTCTCGAAGTCGTCCTGCCACCCTCGGCGGCCATACCACCAGCCCGCCAGGCTGCGGAATGCCGTCGCAATGGCGAGCGGTGAACCCACCACGAGGCCGCCCTTGGCGAGGTCTCCCCGAGCCCAGTCGATGGTCGCGTCGGCCCATCGAGCGACTTCTGTCAGATCGCCGGACTGAGCTTTGATGGAAATCGCTCCGAATGCCGCCTGGGCGGACAGTCCCGGGTCGCCGATCGACTCGAGCAGCGCGAGTTGTTCGTTCGCCAACCGGGATGATTCGGTCAGCTCGCCGCGGAGATGGTGATCGGAGAGGGGCCCCATCATCGCGACGGCGAGGGAGGTCTTGTCGTCGGCCTCGGTGCAGAGTTTCCGCAACTCCTCGAATCGAGTGCCGACGTATGCCCGGACCCGCCACCCGGAGGCGCACAACACGGTGCGCGACGCGATGCGCATCCGTATGCGTTCGGGATCGTCGTCGGGTAGCGCGTCAGCCACTTGGCAGGCGCGCTCCCAACTCGCCAGGGCCGCCGCGGCATGCCGGTTGGACGACCATTCGCCGGCCCGCATGTGCCAGCCGAACGCAGCGCGCAGATCGCCTGCGGCCTCCGCGTGTTCGGCTATCAACGCCGCGTTCTCGTCGAGCGATTCGGCACTTCGTCGTTCGATCGATGCGGTCACCCGCCGGTGCAGCTCGGCCCGGTCCTGTTTGAGCTGCGCTTCGTAGGCCACCGCGCGAATAAGTGGATGGTGGAACACGTACTCCGGGCTGTCGGTGAAAGAGACCTGATCGATCAACTGTGCTGCCAGCAATTCGCCGATCGCCGGTTCGATGTCCAAATCTTTCAAAAGCTCTGTGCCGAAACGTGAACCGGCGACAGCCGCCGCGTTCAACGTGCGCTTCGCCTTCGGGTCGAGCCGGTCGATGCGCGAGGCGATGGTGGCCTGCAAGGTGGCCGGCACGCTGACTGCGGCGACCTGCGCCGCCGAGGTGTAGGCGCCTGGCTTTCCCTGCAGAATGCCGCGCTCAGCGAGGTCGCGGATGATCTCCTCGGCGAAGAACGGTGTACCCGAGGCCCTTTCGGCAATCGTCCGGCCGATATCGCGGACGGACTCGTGGTCACCCAGTAAGTCTGATATCAGGGCGGTGTTCTCGGCGTCGCTGAGCGGCCCGAGGGCGACGGTCTGAGCGCCGGGCACCTGCGCCAGCGCTCCACGGTATTCCGGTCGGTACGTAATCACCGTGAGCAAGGGCGTTTGAGGTACCACCGCGAGGAAGTCGGCCAGCATCGACTCGCTCGAATCGTCGATCCAGTGCGCGTCCTCGATCACGTAGACGGCCGGCGCCGGGCTGCGCAGGGTCGCGGAGTTGACGAATGCCGTAAGCCGCCGCCGTCGCGTGTCGGCATCGATTCTGGGCGGCTCGCGATCCGGCGCGGCGATACCGAGCAGGTCCTCGAAGAGCGCGACATCGGCGGGGTCGGCATCGCCGAAGCCGTCCGATTCGATCAATGCGCGAGCCGCCGCCGGGTCCATGCCGTCGACCCCGCTGGCCGACCGCAACAGCCGACCGACGACGTGGAAGGGCACCTGGCTGGTGTGCGATTCGCAGTACGTGGTGAAAACCTGCACGCCGCGCTCGCGGGCAGACGCCGCGAGTTCGCGGGTCAGCCTGCTCTTGCCGATACCCGCGGGCCCGGCCAGCCCGACAACGGCTCCGTAGCCGGCGATCGCTCTGTCCAATAAACCCGTGATCGCCGACATCTCCCACTGCCGACCGACCAGATTGGACTCGACCCGACCTGCGGTGCGGGCCGCGTCCATGCTCAGCAGTCGCCGAGCGGCGACAGGCTGGTCTTCACCCTTGATGGCAACGAGTTCCGGTTCGCTCAGCGTCGCAACGTCTTCCACGAGCCGCGCCGTGGACGCGCTGAGCATGACGCCGCCCGGCGGCGCCGCCGACTCCATCCGCTGGGCCATCCCCACGTGCTCGCCGATCGCGGTGTAACCCATTGCGCCAGAGCCGATGTCACCGGCGATCACCTGACCGGAATTCAGTCCGATGCGCAGCTGTACGCCAGTCACCTGTTGCTGGATGTTCAAGGCCGCCAGGCAGGCTCGCACGGCATGATCCTCGAGCGCCAACGGTGCGCCGAAGACCGCCATGATGCCGTCGCCGGTGAATTTGTCGACGGTGCCGCCGTAGCGTTGCACCGCGGCGCTCGCACTGTCGACCAAACCCGCCATGATTTCGCGGAGTCGTTCCGCGCCGAGATCTCTGGCGATGTCCATCGAATGCACGACATCGGCGAACAGCACCGTCACCTGCTTGTACTCCGCCGCCTGACGGGCACGCGCCAGCGGCGTTCCGCAGTCGCTACAGAACTTGGCTGTAGCGGCTACGTCAGCGCCACACGACCCGCAGCGGGCGTCGTCCACGCGAACATTGTCACCGCAAGATGCGGCTGAACTGCCTGATCGGATGAATTCCGTAGAGGTCGCGATACGACGGCGGCCGGCGGTCGCGGTCATCGACAATGCCGTATTCGGCGGCGAGCTCGGCGCCGATCATCGTCTGTCCGCTCTTGTCCATCAGCTCTGGGTCGTTGAACAGTGCCCAGATGAGATGCCCCGTCAACTCGGGCGTCTCCGCCATGTCGAGCATCGCGCCGAACTTCTCCGGTGCGCTGGCGACGATCGTCTTGAGCCGCTCGGTGAGCAAGATTCCCATCCAGATCGATACCGATGCGACGCCGTACTCCTTGAAGTCGACCGCCATGTCGGCGGCCATCTTGTCCACCCCCGCCTTGTGCACGCCGTAGGACGGGCCGAAGACATAGTGGGCCGCGCCGGGCGCCGAGGTGAAAACGACCAGCCCGTGGCGCTGGGCGACCATCAACGGCGCGGCGTACGCGGTGGCGACGTAGCTGCTGCGAAGCCCGACATCGAGGATGTCGACGATGTTGAGAGGCTTCTCCCAGAACGGGCCCCGAGCCATCATCTCGTCGCGGATGAGCGCGGCGTTGTTGACCAGGATGTCGAGCCTGCCCTGCTCGCGCCCGACTCGGTCGAACAGAGCCTTCGCCTGCTCGTCGTCGGCGTGGTCGACCGCGACGGCGATGCCCTCGCCGCCCGCGGCGGTCACCAGTGCCGCGGTTTCGCCGATCGTGCCCGACAAGGGTGACTGGCCCGGCTTCTCGGTGCGGCCGGTGACATAGACGGTGCACCCGTGGCTGCCCAGCGCGTGGGCGATGCCGAGCCCGGCGCCGCGACTGGCGCCGGTGACGACGGCGACCGTCTTGTCGGTGAACGTCACCAACCGCGTTCCTTCCATTCGGCGAGGTGCGGCCGCTCCGCGCCGAGCGTGGTGTCGTCGCCATGGCCCGGATACACGACCGTCGAGTCGCCGTAGACGTCGAACACCTTGGCCGTCACGTCGCCGAGCAGCGTCTCGAAGTCGCCTTCCTGCCACGTCTTGCCGACGCCGCCGGGAAATACCGTAGGCTCTAGCATGTGAATACTTCTGCGGGGGAGAGAGTTGCCCTGTACGCGCGCATAAGCCAGGACACCACAGGTCAAGCGGTTGGCGTCGCCGATCAGCTGGAACACGCCCGGACGTTCGCGTCCGCCCGCGATTACCAGATCGTGGCCGAGCACTCCGACAACGACATCAGCGCCTTTCGCGGTGCCGAGCGCCCCGGCTATCAGAAGGTGCTGAAGCTGGCTCGAGACCGCAGGATCGACCGCGTGATCGTCTTCCAGCTGACGCGCATGACCAGGAACCGCGGCGAGCGCGCTCAGTTCATCGACTCCTTTCACGCCTGCAAGGTGAACGTCTCCGAGGCGCAGGGCGGCGACTACGATCTGTCGACCGCGGCCGGTCGCAGCTGGGTCGACATCCAGGGCGCGTTGGCGACATGGGAGTCGGAAATCAAATCCGAGCGCGTCACTGCCGCTGCGGTCCGGCGCGCCCGCTCGGGCAGGCCGTCCGGTGACCTTGGCTACGGGTGGCAGAAGCACGGCGCAGGATCGGCGGCGAACTGGACCGAACACCCGCAGGAGGCCGATGTAGTCCGGGAAGTCGTCGACCGACTGCTGTCGGGCGAATCGCTGCGCGGCATCACCGATCGGTTGAACGATCGCGGCGTTCCGGCGCCGAAATCCGCGCGGTGGGGGAAGACGTCGGTGAAGAAGCTCGCGCTGCGGGACTCCAATATCGCGCAGCGGATCCACCACCGTGGACAGGCCGACGAGGAATGTTTCGACGGATGCTGGCCCGCGCTGGTGGACCGCGCCAAGCACGAGAAGGTCGTCGCGCTGCTGTCGGAACCGGGTCGGCAATCGAACGGCACGACCAGGCCGGGGGCGCGCCGACATCTGCTGTCGTGGGGAATCGGGGAGTGCGGAGTCTGCGGCGAGAAGCTGCGCGCGGTTACCAAACGTGGAGCGCACGGCCGACCGCTCGACTTGTACGTGTGCGATGGGAAGGGCTGTGTCGGCCGCTCTGAGCCCGCAGTCGACGAGTTGGTCAAAGGTGTTGTTATTGGCCGTATGTCGATGCCTGACGCGCTCGACTTTCTGCTCGGCGACGACGCCGAAGCCCGAAGGTGGTCGGAGCGTGTCGACGAAGTGAGCCGACGACTGGCTGAGTCGGCCGACGCGTTCGCCGACGGCGCTATCACCGCCGAGCAGTTGCGTCGGATCACCGCTCGTCTGCAACCGCAGCTTGACGAAGCGGAGCAGCGTCGCGCCGCGTCGGTGGTGTCGCTCGACCTTGACGCGCTGCGGCCATTGGCGGGACCACAGGCCGGTCAACGGTGGGACGACATGACGATCGCGCAGCGCCGCGCGGTGCTCAGCACCCTCGGGATCCGGGTGGTTATCGACCCGACGCGCCGTGGACCCGGATTTAACCCCGACGACGTGCGAATCGAGTGGAGAGCCCGATGAGCCGTAGACGAGCACCCGGTGCACCGGATTCGCCCAACCGTCGACGAGCATCGCGCAGGCCGAGTTCGATTCCGGGACAACGGCTTATCCGCGTGCTCTGCACCGACAAAGGCCAGCATCCCGAGGTCAGCCTCGGCGCTATCGCCGTCTGGCCAAAATGCGACGGCTGGCATGTGAACGTCCGAGACCTCAGATACCGAAAAGATGACGAGTTCGTCGACATGGCAGCAGCCGACCGACCCGATCCGCCAGATCGGTTGCACAAGACGTACACACTCAGGTGCAAGCGATGCGGCCGCGATCGCCCGCTCAGAATGGACACTTTGCAACGCATCGGCGCCGCGCTGGCAGAGGCCGACACGCTGCGGCTCGACCTCTCGGACCTGTAGCGGCGCTTCACCTATGCTTGCGGGCAATAGTTCGCCGGTCATGGCACCCTGGCCGCTCACTCTGGTGTCGTAAGTGTTCCCCACCGGGAGCAGTGATTCTGCTGCCCACAAGGGGAACGAATGTCCAACACCTGGACGAAAGCCCGATCTGACCTCGGCATCAAGACTCGAAAACTCGGCCCAGACCACCCCGAGACCATCGAGGCGCGCCGAACTTTTCGAGCGGAACGCACCGCCGCCTACATCGAGAAGGTGCTCGCCGAAGCGCCGCCACTGACCGATGAACAGCGGATCAGGCTTGCAGAGTTGTTCCGGCCCGCCAGCGCTTCGATACCCAGCGGTGTCGCGTGAACAAGGCACCCGACGAGCCGCAGGTCCATGTGGCGCCTAATGCGTCGCGTCCGGGGCGGGTCGTGATCGCGGTCGGATCCGGTACGGATCCATTCTCTGTCGTTCCCGAGTTCGCGATCGAGCTTGCTGGCCGACTGCTTGACGCCGCGACGGCCGCCCGCGACGCGGAGACGCGCCAGCAGGACGCGTGATGAACGACGCACTCGACAGGTTCGCAATCGTCGACTGGGACCGCAGTGCGTGCCTCTGCGACGTCGGTCTGGCCGGTTACGTCCTCGCGCTGTGCGTGACCACCGACGGTGAGAACATGGCGTGGCTCGTCGACAAGGCCGAACTCGCGAACGGTGAGAATGCCACCTGCGGGGACGCCTACCAGCCGCACGAACAACTCGGCCCGCTGCCCGCCGCCATACGTGAGCGCATCTCGCCCGCGCCGCGCTGTGGACGGCCGCGGACTGACGGTCGGCCGTGCCGCCAAGCGGTGAAAGTTGCGGGCCGTCCGTGTGCGTGGCACGCCGAACGGACTACCGCACCATGAGACCGCCGCCCTTTCTGAAGGTGTTGCCCGCCGATATTGGTCGCGCCGGTGCGCTCGGCGCGTGCATCTTGGCGTTGGTCCGATACGTGACCGAACTCCCCGGTGAAACGAATGGCCGCAGGATGGTCGACGGCGAGATTTGGTGGCGCGCATCGCATGACGACATTCGCCTAGCGTTGGGCGGCAATGCATCGCGACGCACCGTGTCTTGGGCAGTGCGCAGGTTGCAGGACACCGGCGACCTGTTGGCAATTTCAACGCAGGACTTCTACGGCGACCGGGCGCAGGCGTATCGGGCCGCTGACGTGCCATTGGCAAGATCCGACCAAGGCTCTGACGTGCCATTGGCAAGATCCGACCAACCGATTGGCAAGATCCGACCAAGCACGTCGGCAAGATCCGACCAAGGACGATGTGCAGATCTTGCCAATCTTCCTTCTGTTGGAGAACTTGAAGAAGGAGGGGAGAACGCCGAGTCGGCCGAGTACCGACCGCTCGACGTCGCGAGCCCAGATCCCGAGCCGCCCCCCTTCTGCCCCGAGCACCCCACAGGCACCCGCCAGAACTGCCGCCCCTGCGGTGACCATCGCCGCGGCCACGACGCATGGCAAGCGCGGCAGCACGACCGGACCCGCACCAAGAGTCAGGCCCGCCGCGACGCGATCGCCGCCTGCCCGGACTGCGACGAGTTCGGACAAGTCGACCTCGGCGAAGCGGTCGCGAGCTGTCGACACCCGAAGCTCTCACGCGAAGAGTCGGCGTGAGTCGCCGCAGAGCCGTCGATCAGGCCGCGCGCGAAGAACGCTTCGCTGCGATCCGGGCCTGTCGCCGGTGTGACCCGTCCGGGTGGCGTCTCGGACCAGATCTCACACCCATCGACCCGGCCCGACGCTGTACCCACAGCGCGACGACCCCGCCAGCAGTGCGGGACATCACCGCACCCATCCATGAACGTGAGGCAGACCAGTGACCGACTGGGCCACAATCCGTACGCTGCTCGGCGCCGTCCCCGACCTTCCCGGCGCAGCGTGCCAAGGCCACGCAGACCTGCTCGAGCGGACTGTCGCCGAGTACCGCGTCGACGGGCCCACCAGGGCTGAACGCGACGCGTCCCGGACGGCCGCTCTGCGGCTCTGCGCGACCTGTCCAGCCTTGGACCCTTGCCGTGCGTGGCTGGACCAGCAGCGGCCGACCCGCCGACCGCGGGGTGTCGTCGCTGGCTTAGTCGTCAACTCGTACGGCCAGATGAGCCCATGACGGCGCTCGAACTCGACGAGTGGCGCGCCGACGTCGACCACCAGGACGACGCCGAGCGCGCCGCCAACTGCGGACACACCAGCCGCGGCCGGTACGGCGTCTGCACCGACTGCGGAGACGGACCGGACCAGTGAACGAGTCCGGTCTGATACGCGTCGACGGCGTCGTGATCCTCACCGGCCGCGCCTTGAGGACAACCCTGTCGGCCACATTGACCACGATCCGGAGCCGAAGACGGACAGGGTCACCGAACGACGAATATGAGGTTCTAGCTGGCGAAATCATCGCCGCGATGGCCGCAGCCGGACAAACGGACGTCCATTCGCCGACGATCAGCCATCCTGTGCCCGAGCAGCCAACAGTGCCGATCACCCAGGAGGTAGCCGACCGCATGAACGTCTCGCTGAGGCAGGCTCGCCGTCTCGCTCCGCAACTCGGAGGCAAGAAGATCGGCGGCCGTTGGTTCGTCGACGAAGCCGCGCTGCGCGAACACATCGAAGGACGACGACAGTGAACCGGAACGAGCTCCAGAAACTCATCGCCGACATGACCGACGACGAACTCGAACAACTCATCGACAAGCTGGACCACGACGAGCTCGAGCAGCTGCACAAACGTGCTGCTGCCCCAGAAGACCCGGCCCGGCAGTTCCTCCACGCCATCCTGGCCGAACGGGAGCGCGACTGGATGGCGGAAGTGACAGAACGCCTTTCCGCACCGTCGCAACCCAAGACCTCGCGCGGCAACCGCGTCCCGCGCGAAGGCGGCGACCCCGGAAAGCCAAGGGTCACCGAGCGCCAACGCCTCGTCGACTTCGTCCGAACGGTAACTGACCCCACTCACGAACCAACCCTCTGAAAGGACCAGCAACATGCAACTCACAGCCCGCTTCTACGCCTCCCAGGTCAGGAAGACCGCCGAAACGCTTGGCGTCCCGCTTCCAGCCGCCCTCGTCGAGCAGCTTGACCACGCCGACAGGCTCGCCCACACCGCCGAAACAATGCTCGGCGGGGCTGGCGACCTCAACGCCGCGGTGCTCGACGCGATCGAAGCTGGCCGCGATTTCCACACCGACAAGGCCGTGCAGCGGCTCGCTCTTGAGCGCATGCTCGCAAACCAAGGGCACGGCATCGCCGACGCTGCCCGCAAGCGCAGCATCCAGCAGAAGCGAGCCGCCCTCGTCGAACACGCCGACGCCGTCCTCGACCAATGGGACGTGGCACTCGAACCGCACGCCGCCGCGCTCACCGCCGCCATCGCCGCGCTACCCGTCGACCACCTCGACAACGTCCAAGGCGTCATCACGCGGGGAACCGACGCCGTGCAGCATTGGAGCAACGCCCAACAATCCATCGCCATGTGTTCGGCAGCGAGTCAAGGATTCACCGCCTTCGCCGACGCCGCCCGCATCGACTACAGCGAACACAGAACGCAGATACTCACCGACGCCGACGCGTCCACCCTCGAACCCGCACACCAGACCGCCCGCGTCGAAGGCTCCCGGCACGTCGACGCCTGGATCCTGGCCCGCCACGGCATACCGCTGAGCCTCGCAACCCTCACCGAGTTCCGCACCCGCATCGCAATATTCGATACCCAGCGGCAGACCGCAGAGCGTAACGACGACGAGCGGCACGAACCACGCGTCGCACTCATCTAACGCGCGGCCACATGCAGCCCCGCGGCTGGCGCGCCATCGAGATCCCGCTCGACCGGCAGCGCCGCCGCGAGGCCCAAGAAAAAACGACGACGAGGACCAGGACGTGACAGCAGCGACAGCACACCCAGGCGGGGTGCTCCCCACCCCGCCCCCACGCCGCCGCCCGTGGCATAGGCACCGCCCCCCTGGTTCCCCCACAAAAAAACACGCCGAAACCGCTGCTGGCTGGCAGGCTGAATTCATGACTGACAACACCAAGTGGGCCGTGACCGTCCACCGGAAGAACGGCGAGGATCCCACCACCGTGCTGCACTATGCCGACAGCGCCCAGGCCGCTATCAAATCCGCCGCCGACAATCTCGGAGTGGAGGTCGACGACGCTGGCAACGTGACGGGCGACGACGAAATCGCGCGACTGACGGCAGCGCCGGACCCCGACGCCCAAGAGCGCATGAAGCTGTAGGGCCCGGCCACGGCGTGTTCTTCGCGGATCCAGCGCGCTCGGCTGCACGCTGAGCGGGTGACGAAGCGCGCTGAGTGCATGTTCGCGCTATACGAGGGCTGTCTCGCCGATCCCGGCGACCGCAACCCGTATGCTGGCCGGTCGCTGGTCCTGGCGAAGCTGTGGATGCGCGGCTACTGCCGAATGCTGTCCGTCCGAATCAACACAGGATCGGCTATGCGGAAGTACCTCGCCGCACGGGCCGCAGTGGAACACTCGTCGAAATGATCAGGTGCCGGTGCTCTCGCCGTGGCCGGGTGTCGGACCCCGCCGATAACGTGCAATCGAATAGCGTTGCGGCGACCGTCAAATCGCAGCGGGTAGCGATGGTGAACGCGACGAACTCGTGGAGGTAGTGCATGGCTGACCGCTCGACGATCGAATGGACCGAAGCGACTTGGAATCCCGTCACCGGCTGCGATCGCGTCTCCGCGGGGTGCGATCACTGTTACGCCATGACGTTGGCAAAACGGTTGAAGGCCATGGGATCTGAGAAGTATCAGAACGACGGCGACCCGCGCACATCAGGACCAGGATTCGGCGTCACGATCCACCCTCAGGCACTCGACGAGCCGCGCCGCTGGCGCCAACCGCGGACCGTGTTCGTCAACTCAATGTCTGATCTGTTTCACGCGCGCGTGCCGGTCAGCTTCATCCGCGACGTGTTCGACGTCTGCCGCGACACCCCGCAGCACACCTATCAGGTGCTCACCAAACGCAGCCTGCGACTGCGACGACTGGGCGAAAGTCTGGACTGGCCAAGCAATCTCTGGATGGGCGTCTCCGTCGAGAACGCCGACGCGTTGCCACGCATCGACCATTTGCGCGACGTGCCCGCGGCCGTCCGCTTCCTGTCGTGTGAGCCGCTGATCGGACCGCTCGACGGGCTCAACCTCGACGGCATTCACTGGGTCATCGCCGGAGGCGAGTCCGGCCCGAAGCATCGTCCCGTCGACGGGGAATGGGTACGCGGGATCCGCGACGCGTGCCAGGACGCCGGTGTCGCGTTCTTCTTCAAACAGTGGGGTGGCCGGACACCGAAGGCTGAAGGGCGCGAACTCGACGGTCAACTGTGGGACGAAATGCCGTCCTCGTTGGCGTCCTGAGCAGGCGCCACTCTCAAATCCTCCGGTTTGCCGCCGACCCCGGTGCTCGGCGTCAGACCAGCCTTATGCAGGTGTTTCACTGCCGCGCGGGCCGTCTTATCCCGCACACGGCCAAGGAACGTGCCGAAGACCTCTCCGGGAAAATCACCGAGGCGAATCTCACCGTGCGTCCTCGTCAGAGATTGAATCTGCGCCGCGATGATTGGGACTGCATTTGATTCGACTTCGCTGATTTGTGGCGTCACATCGAACAGCGACGGGCCCTCGACCTGCTCCTGCTTCGCCCGGACTTCTGCCCACCAGTCCTCAGTGGCCTTGGCGGCGCAGTGCGCAAAGTTCCAGACGCCAGCAGGGTGACGCGTGCCGAATATGAGGTAGTAGATCGGCTTGTGTGTCGGTGCGCGATGAACCGGAATCGCAATCAGCGTCATGCCTGTTGCTTTTTCAAGCCTGCGACCGAACTCCTCGACCACGGCGTCGACGGCCTTGGCCGGGGGCATGTCCTGGAAATAGGCCCGCCACCAATCGCCTCCTAGGCTGGTGTCGAGGGTTTTCATAGTTGCCTCGATCGGCTTCGGCGAGGTGACGACGCCGCCTATTCGACGTAACGCCTCAAGACTGAAATTGATCATGACTTCTGTTGGCGGCCAAGCCTTCTCGCCACCGCGATTCAACGCGGCAACCAGATCTTCGAAGGGTATGCCGACGCCGCAGGGGTCCAGGAAGAGAAACGCGGGTATCTGGCTGAACGCTGGCAGGCTACCTCGGAGGTAAGCGGTGGCGTCGTCGCGCCGAGTGCGCACGTCGATGCCCTTGGATCGGTAGTGCTCGCACAATTGGTCGAGAATCTCGAACGACTCAGGGTCTCGTTCGCAGAAGAACAGGGACAGCGGGACCTTTCTGTACCCGTACTGCTGACCGACAGCGAATTCGAGCATTTGTTTAGGCGGTCCGGGCTTCCCGTTTTCGTAGATTCCCCGGCCTGCGAAGCCGTCGAAATACGCTGCGCGGCGAGCGCGTGACGAGGTACGGATGAGGAACACAGGCAGGTAGCGGTTGAGAAGGCTGTGTTTCAGCACTCCGGGCAGGCGCGCGTCCTTCCAATACTGTGCGTTGGCTCCCGTCGCCATGCGTGCTCCCTTGGGCCCGTTCGGTATCGCCGCCGCCGAAAATTCGTCGCGATGGCTGTCGTCGTCGGCAATCCAGTACCGCGTATCTCTCGACTGTAAGACCACGACGGGACAAAACCGCGCAGCCGCGACGCGTTTGCCGACCCGCCGCCTAGAGTTGATCCATGCCGCCCACCAAAGTGGTGCATATCTGGATGCCCGACGGTCGCTCGCTGTGCGACCGCGCCGCGCAACCATCCCCGACGACGCCGCTCAGCGACAAGACGCCCGCCTGCGGCGCCTGCATCAACATCGTCGGCGACCTACGCCATCAAGCTGTCGTTCTCCGAGAGTTCGCGCGCGGAAAGGTTCATCCGCATACGGTCGGCGAAGCGTGGCGCCAGATGCTCGGCACCCGGTGGGATTCCCACTACGACCTTGAAGCCTTCGTCGAGGGACGGAACTTCAACGACGACCAGTTCGACGCCGTCGCCTTCGCGATCGACCAAGCGAAAGTTAAGTCGGCACTGGTTCGCCTCCGAGAGCATATGGACGCCGAGAAGGCCGCGGACGTCGAGCGGCCCGCGCTCTGACGCCAGAACCGAAACACTCGAATGGCTACAGGTCGTCGACGACCCAACTGCCGCCGGGCGGCTCTTCGGCATGCATGAACAGCTCGGTGCTCGCTTCGATATCCATGATGCGAACGAAAAATTCGTTGCCGGTCAGCGTGTCAGTGATGACCGAGAAAGGCTGCTCGCCGTCGGTTTCCTCGCGCACCTGTGGATCGAGCAAGTCAAGACGATAACGAGGCAGTCCGGCAAGCTCAGTGAGATAGGCCTGAACAGCCTGCGGCGAAGAGAACGACCGGCCGTTGTTGTTGTCAGGGCGTTGATCAATACGCCACACGACATATTCGGCTATTGGCTCTTCGACACCTCCAAGCTCTCCCGACACGTTGAACGAGATGTTGTAGCCGCGCTCAAAAGCTTTCGGTTGTAGCTTGTCAGCTTGCGTCATCACCCGGGCGGCCAGCGTCAGGGCATCCACCGGTTCTGGCTCCGCCGGGGCTAACTCGTTGAGTGCTGCGCCCTCGGACTCGTCAGGACGACCTGCGTCGTCAGGCTCGTCCTGGGGCGGCACGTCCAGAAGCTCGGTGATCGTAATAGTGGAATCGCGCACCGAGCGTGTGCGAAAACGCATGTCCAGCAGATGCGTAATCTGTTGGAGCAGCTCGAACGGCTCCACGTCGTGGATCTGAATATCGGCAGCTCGTATATTTGGCTTCTCGTAGATCCGCTGGTCGGCCAGTTCAGAATTCCGCACGGCGATCACATGAGGGTTGTGCATCCCAGATTCGCCGCCGCCGAAATCTAGGCCGATGATCAGCCACTCGTCTCGGTCAACTCCCGTGAGGTCATAGATGTCCACCGGCCCGGTCAGCTTCTGATCGAGCTGTGCTGTGCCCACCCAGTCCGGGTAGGTCACCTTGGCATCGCCCCATTCGTACTCGTACTCGTCCATCGCTACCCCGTCCTCGTTTCCATCGGGCAATTGTCAACTAGGGCGATTTGGGGTCAACCCTGGGCCGCCCGACTGGCGTGAGCGGTCGCGGAGCGGGTCCGGTCACATCGTGTCCAGTACGGTTGCGGCGACGTCGATCGCCTGGGCGATACCGGCAGAGTCGACGCAGCGCGGGCCGCGGCCGGTACGCATCGCGGCGGCGCGACGGCGCAGCGATCCGACCGGATCCGCAGCGGTACAGGCGTCGAACGACACCGCGGCGGCGACCAGTCGAGCGTCTTCCCATGCGAGCCCAGCGAGGGCGCCTTCGGCGTGGAGTAGTCCGGCGAGGTCTTGCAGGATGGCGCGGAAAGCGGCGCTGCCGGTCGCGGTCTCGGCGGCGTCGACGAGTAGCTCGAGCGCGGCGGATTCAGGGTCGGCGGGCGGGACGCCGATAGCGGTAGTCATGCGGTGAAGATAACCGTATCGAAGGCGAATTGCCAAGGGCTGCAAGGAAAGTCGTACATATGTCGTGAACAGCGCAAATGCCGGAATTTGGGCATATGTCGCGGCGCGGACATATTTCGGGCACCGCTCGACGGGCTACCAGCCGCGTTCGCGCCACTCAGCAAGGTGGGGCCGTTCGGCGCCGAGCGTGGTGTCGTCGCCGTGGCCGGGGTAGACGACGGTGGAGTCGTCAAAGCGGTCAAAGACCTTGGTTTCAAGGCCGCTCATCAGCGAGTCGAAATCTTTCGCCTGTGTTGTACGTCCAGGACCACCGGGGAACAGGCAGTCACCGGTGAAGAGCTGCGTCGCTCCGGTTTCGGGGTCGGCCCCGGCCAGGGCCAGCGCGACCGATCCGGGCGTGTGGCCCTGCAGGTGGATCACGTCGAAGGTCAGGTCACCGACCTTGATCGTGTCTCCATCGGCCAGGAATCGGTCGGGCTTGACCGGCAGAGGGTCGGCGTCGAGTCGATGGGCGGCGGTCGGCGCCCCGGTGGCCTTGGCCACCTCGGCCAACGCCTGGATGTGGTCCATGTGTTGATGGCTGGTGACGATCAGCGCCAGCTTCGGCGCGTACCGCTCGATCAGCTCGAGCAGGATCTCCGCGTCGTTGGCCGCGTCGATGAGTAGCGATTCACCCGTTTGGGAACACGTGATCAGGTAGGAGTTGTTATCCATCTGGCCCACCGAAACCTTGATGATCGACGCACCCGGGAGGTTGCGACGCGCAGCGGTCCGAGGCTCAACATGGCCGGTGTAGTTGTCGTCGACGACTGTCATGGTGCTCACGGTATCGGCCTTGTCGGTGCGGACACATAGCATGGGCACCAACTATGTCTTCGGGAGGTTTAACGGGTGTCTGACCGCCTGGTAGTCAAGGGTGCGCGGGAGCACAACCTGCGAAGCATCGACCTCGACCTGCCCCGCGATGCGCTGATCGTTTTCACCGGCCTGTCCGGTTCGGGCAAGTCGTCGCTGGCGTTCGACACGATCTTCGCGGAGGGCCAGCGGCGGTACGTGGAGTCGCTGTCGGCCTATGCCCGGCAGTTCCTGGGGCAGATGGACAAACCGGACGTCGATTTCATCGAGGGCCTGTCGCCCGCGGTGTCGATCGACCAGAAGTCGACCAACCGCAACCCGCGGTCGACGGTCGGCACCATCACCGAGGTCTACGACTATCTGCGGCTTCTGTACGCCCGGGCCGGCACCCCGCACTGCCCGGTGTGCGGCGAGCGCATCGCCAAGCAGACGCCGCAACAGATCGTCGACCAGGTGCTCGCCATGGACGAGGGTCTGCGTTTCCAGGTGTTGGCGCCCGTGGTGCGCACCCGCAAGGGCGAGTTCGTCGACCTCTTCGACAAGCTGAATTCGCAGGGCTACAGCCGGGTTCGCGTCGACGGCGTGGTGTATCCGCTCACCGAACCGCCTACCCTGAAGAAGCAGGAGAAGCACGACATCGAGGTGGTCGTCGACCGGCTGACAGTGAAGTCGTCCGCCAAGCAGCGGCTGACCGATTCGGTCGAGACCGCGCTGAACCTGGCCGACGGCATCGTGGTGCTGGAGTTCGTCGACCGTGAGGACGACCACCCGCACCGGGAGCAGCGGTTCTCGGAGAAGCTGGCCTGTCCGAACGGGCACCCGCTGGCCGTCGACGACCTCGAGCCGCGGTCGTTCTCGTTCAACTCGCCCTACGGCGCCTGCCCGGAATGCACCGGCCTGGGTATCCGCAAAGAGGTCGACCCCGATCTCGTCGTGCCCGACCCCGAGTTGACGCTGGCCGAGGGGGCGGTGGCGCCGTGGTCGATGGGGCAGACGGCCGAGTACTTCACCCGGATGTTGTCCGGGCTCGGCGATCAGATCGGTTTCGACGTCGACACCCCATGGAAGAAGCTGCCTGCCAAGGCCCGCAAGGCGATTCTCGAGGGCTGCGACCAGCAGGTGCACGTGCGGTACAAGAACCGCTACGGCCGAACCCGTTCGTACTACGCCGATTTCGAGGGCGTGATGGCCTTCCTGCAGCGGCGCATGGAGCAGACCGACTCCGAGCAGATGAAGGAGCGCTACGAGGGCTTCATGCGCGACGTGCCGTGCCCAGAGTGCAACGGCACGCGGCTGAAGCCGGAGATCCTGGCTGTCAGCCTCAAGGCGGGGGGCAAGCACGGCCGCAGGTCGATCGCCGAGGTGGCGGAGTTGTCCATCGCCGATGCGTCGGATTTCCTGAACTCGCTGACCCTGGGCTCGCGCGAACAGGCCATCGCCGGCCAGGTGCTCAAGGAGATCCAGTCGCGGCTGGGGTTCCTGCTCGACGTCGGTCTGGAGTACTTGTCGTTGTCTCGTGCCGCCGCGACGCTCTCGGGCGGTGAGGCGCAACGTATCCGGCTCGCCACGCAGATCGGCTCGGGTTTGGTCGGGGTGCTCTACGTGCTCGACGAACCGTCGATCGGGCTGCACCAGCGTGACAACCGGCGGCTGATCGAGACGCTGCTGCGGCTGAAGAACCTGGGCAACACGCTGATCGTCGTCGAGCACGACCTCGACACCATCGCGCACGCCGACTGGGTGGTCGACATCGGCCCGCTGGCCGGCGAGCACGGCGGGCGGATCGTGCACAGCGGCCCGTACAGCGAACTGCTGCGCAACCGCGAATCGCTCACCGGCGCTTACCTTTCCGGGAAGGAATCCATCGAGGTTCCCGCGATCCGGCGGCCGACCGACCGCAAGCGCCAGCTCACCGTCGTCGGTGCCAGGGAGCACAACCTTCGCGAGATCGACGTCTCGTTCCCGCTCGGCGTGCTGACGTCGGTGACCGGAGTGTCCGGGTCCGGAAAGTCGACCCTGGTCAACGACATCCTCGCCTCGGTACTGGCCAACAAGCTCAACGGCGCCCGGAACGTGCCCGGCAGGCACACCCGGGTCAACGGCCTCGACCATGTCGACAAGCTGGTCCGGGTGGACCAGTCGCCGATCGGTCGCACACCGCGGTCCAACCCGGCGACCTACACCGGCGTGTTCGACAAGATCCGCTCGCTGTTCGCGGCCACCACCGAAGCCAAGGTGCGCGGCTACCAGCCGGGCCGGTTCTCGTTCAACGTCAAAGGCGGGCGCTGCGAGGCGTGCTCGGGCGACGGCACCATCAAGATCGAGATGAACTTCCTCCCGGATGTGTATGTCCCCTGCGAGGTGTGCAACGGAGCCCGGTACAACCGAGAAACACTCGAGGTGCACTACAAGGGCAAGACCATCTCCGAGGTCCTGGACATGTCGATCGAGGTTGCGGCCGAGTTCTTCGCGCCGATCAGCTCGATCCACCGCTATTTGAAGACCCTGGTCGATGTCGGGCTGGGGTATGTACGGCTCGGGCAGCCGGCGCCGACGCTGTCCGGTGGCGAGGCGCAGCGAGTCAAGCTGGCCGCCGAGTTGCAGAAGCGCTCGACCGGCCGCACGGTCTACATCCTCGACGAGCCGACCACCGGTCTGCACTTCGAAGACATTCGCAAACTGCTCAACGTGCTCAACGGCTTGGTGGACAAGGGCAACACGGTCATCGTCATCGAACACAACCTGGACGTGATCAAGACGTCCGACTGGATCATCGATCTCGGCCCCGAGGGCGGCTCGGCCGGCGGCACCGTGGTCGCGGAGGGATCGCCGGAGGATGTGGCGGCGGTGCCCGAGAGCTACACCGGCAAGTTCCTGTCCGAGGTGCTCGACGCGGTGCCCGCCAAGACGCCGACGCGGCGTCGCCGCAAGGTGAGTGCGTGAGGTATGTTCTCCTGAACTGAGAATGCCATTACCGGCATCGACGGGCGAGGAGACCATGTCGAAAACCGTGGTGATCGGCGCATCGAGCGGGCTCGGGCGCTGTATTGGTATCGGGCTGGCCGAGCGCGGCGACCAGGTGGCGCTGCTCGCGCGTCGGCGGGAACGGATCGAGAATGCGGCCAAGGAGGCCGGACAGAACGCGGTCGCCGTCGAATGCGACGTCACTGACGAGGCGTCCGTGCGCGCTGCGATCAGCGCCGCGGCGGAGGGCCTCGGCGGGATCGACAACCTCGTCTACACACCGGCGATCGGTTCGGTGATGCGGCTCGTCGACACCGACGCCGACACCTGGAGCCGGGTGTTCGCCACCAACGTCACCGGTGCCGCCATCGCGACAGCGGCGGCGATGCCGTACCTGACGGAGTCGACGGGCAAGGTGGTCTACCTGTCCTCGGATGCGGGCACGTTCGGGCCACCGTGGCCCGGGCTGGCCGCCTACGGGGTCAGCAAGGCCGCGCTGGAACGGCTGATCGAGGCCTGGCGCGCCGAGCATCCCGACATCGGTTTCACCAACCTGATCGTCGGCGAGTGCGCGGGTGGGGACGGCGAATCGGCGACGGGGTTCAGCGTCGGCTGGGACGCCGAGCTCACCGGAGAGTTCTACCCGCAGTGGATCTCGCGCGGCTGCATGCCGGGCCAGCTGATGCCGGTGGAGGACCTCATCGAGGTGGTGCACACGATTTTGCGCACCAACACCGCTACCTCCATGCCGGTGGTCGTCGCGCGTGGCGCACCGACGCGGCCGTCACCGGCCGGAGCGTGACAGCGGCGACGGGAATCGCGGGCTGATCCGCACGCCGTCCAGCCAGTCGGTGAGTTCGCCGGCCTGACGCGACAGCGTCGCGCGCGCGTCCCGGCCGACGTCCTCGATCAGCCGCAACTCGACGCGCCCAGCCGGGTCTTGCGCCCAGGCACCGACGATTCGGCCGTCCCACCACACCGTGGGACCTGCGTTGCCGTTGGTGTCGAACACCTTGGCGCGGTGCGCACCGAGATACCAGTCGCGCTCGTACCAGCCCATCGTGGTGACGTCCAGACCGGGCAGCAGCGCGCCCCACGGTTCGGGTTCGGCGACGTCATCGAGGTCGTCGGGCAGGGCGAAGCCGGGCGACCCGTCCAGATCGACCTCGACCGCCCCCACATCACGCAGCGCGTGCCGCGCCCACGTCAGCGTGTTGCCGAACCACCACTTCACGTCGGTGACGGTGGCCGGCCCGAACGTGCGCAGCCAGGTCCGGACGAGTCCCGTGCGAGCGTCCTGCAGGGACACGGGGGCGGCGTCGCCGAGCCATTCCGCGGCGGCGGCCCACTGCGGGCGCGACGTCGTCCAACCGCCGTCGTTCGGGCCGCGCACGATGTCGCCGCGCACGGCCAGCACGGTCAGCACCCGGGGCGCCAGGGGAGTCTGGCCGCCCCAACGCTTTCCGGGTGCGGGGTCATAGGTCCCGGCGAGTTCGGGCAGGGCGGTTCGCAGTTGGGCGGCGCTGGTCGGACCGTGCTCGGCGAGATGGCCGAGGACCGCTGTGCACGCGCTGTCGAGCCATCGGTCGCCGTCGGCCGCCACGGCGGCCTTCTGCACGTCGGCAACCAGCTTGCGACGCTCGTTGTCGGCCACCCGATCGCTGGCTGCGGCCTGGACGTCGGCCAGCACGCCCGTGCGCACGATCCAGAGTGTGCGGCGCATCGCGAGATGTTTGACGAGGCTGCGTTGCCGGTACAGCGCGGCGTCGAGGTCGGCCACCTCGAAACCCGGCAACCGCGCCCACAGCGTCAGGTACGGGGTCGCGGGGTCGGTGGCGTGTAGTCCGACCAGCGAGGCGACGGCCGCGTCCATCGACGCGGCGGGCGCAGCCAGGAACTGCCTGTGCGCCAACCGCGCCCGCCGTTGCGCACCCGTGAATGACCGCATCGCCACCGAACCGTACCCTCGGCGCCCGACGAAGTTTGTGATCGGTAGCGATCCGGACCGCCTTGACTTCTTCACGACGCCGCCATCGAGGCGACGCACGAACGAAGGGAACGAGGACGATGAATCGAGTTGTCGCAGGCGCGTTGGGAGTGCTCGCCGGTGCCGCGCTGCTGGTGGGATGTTCGAACGACAAGGGCGCCTCGACCGCATCCGCAGGTGACACGCAGGTCAGCACGGGCGGCAGCACCGAGGTCAAGGTCGACGGCAAGGACCTGGCCGGTCTCGACCTGAACTCCGTGACCTGCGTCAAGCAGGGCGGCAAGATCAACGTCGCCAGCGGGGCCATCGGCGGTCAGCAGGGCCTGGGCGTGGTGATGACCGACGCCGACACCCCGACCGTCGAATCGCTGGGCATGGTGGTGGACGGCAACGCGCTCGCCGTCAGCAACATGGGCGGTATGAAGAGCGGTTCGGCCGAGGTCAAGGTCGACGGCAGCACCTACACGATCTCGGGTGAAGCCACCGGCGCCGACATGAAGAACCCGATGGCCGGCATGATCACCAAGCCCTTCACCGTGACGGTGACCTGCAAGTAATCGGCTCCGGCCGGGCGGCGGGCGTGCGATGCGCGCCCGCCGCTTCCTAAACTTGCGCCATGAGCCCCGAAGGCGATCTCGCCAGCGCGCGTCAGCTCATCTTCGCCGCCAAGGAAGAAGCCGCGAAGGATCTGCTGATCGCCCTCGGTGAGCAGATCGAGGACGGCGAGCGCGACGACATCCTGTTGGAGATCTTCGCCCTCCTCGGCGAGCTGTACCTGGTGCGCACCGCATATGACGGTGTGCGCGAAGCCATCCGCCGCATCGACGACTGCCTGACCGTCTACCGGTCGATCCGGGCGGGCGCGAACCCGGACGCCGCCGCGCGGACGACGATGGCCGAGACCGAGATCGACCACATGCTCAGTCGGTACGGGCGACGGACCCAGTTCCTTCGCACCGGGCTCGCTGCCGCCGAACACGGCGACCATGAAGGGGCAGAGCTCGCACTGTTCGCGCTGCAAAGCGATGACTCCGGCGCGACATTCCCCGACCTGGCCGAGGAACACCGGTTCCTCATCACCTATGCGCAGATCTTCTGCGCAACCGCGTTGTGTGACGACGACATGCACGTGCAGTCGGTTCCATTGTGGGAGAACGTGCTCAATGTGATCGACCAACCGGGCGACAGATCTGAGGCCGAGGACCACCTACTGGTCCAGGGCGGCACCGGCTATGGACGGTTCTGCATCGAGACCGGTCGGCTGTCGGAGGCCGAACCGTGGCTGCGACGGGCGGGTGCCCGCGCGGAGGCCCGGGGTTGGGAATTGGCAAAGGCCAGAACGCAACTCGAAAGAGGGACCGCTGCGTGGGCGTCCGGTGATGTGTGGCAGACCCAGACCCTGGTGCACGAAGCGTATCCGGCGATCGCGGAGGGCAACCGCGCCCACGATGTATCCAGAAGCTGGCTGTACCTCGGCCTGATCGCGATGAGGTTGGACAGACTCGATGACGCCGACGAGCGGTTCGGTCACGCAGAACGCCATTGGCGTGAGGTCGAAAAGCCCCTCCACATTCACCGCATCCTGCTGCAACGCAGCTGGGTCGACATCCTTGGCGGGCGATTCGATTCGGCGGCGGAGAAGGCCACCGAGGCACGCGAACTCCTCGATTCGTGGCCGCGCCACAGCTGGTTGCAGTACGCCCGACTCGACGACCACCTGGGCAGCATCCTGCGCGCTCGGGCGTTGGCGGATCCCGAGAACGCGGCGGTGAAGCTGGAAAAGGCCGCCGACCTCAAGGTGCCCGCGGCTCTCGCGGTGGACTCGGTGCGGCACGCCATCGTCGACGCCGACGCCAGGATGCGTTGGGCCCAGTTGGTGTCGGCCCGGGTCCTGGCCGGCGCGTTCGCGGTTGTCCATGAGTGGGGCAACACCGACCTGTTGACCGAGCTGGTCGAGTACCACTGTGCACGAGGGGCTTTCAGTACAGAGCCGACCGAGGGTGTCGGAGACGAGTGGATGGAAGCCGCGACCGCGGCCGTCCCGGTCGAGGCGGACGACGAGTATGCGCTTGTGGCGGCCGGATCGGCCGCGGTGTCCGCCGCCGGCGGGTTGACCCGGCTCGGCCCCTTGCCGCCGCTGCGGATGGACCCTGATACGCCACCGATCATGAGCCGGTATCGAGAGTTGGCGCACCAGCGGTACGGCCGTGACATCACCGCCGCTGAGGTCGCTTGGGCGACGTGGCCGTGACCGGTTCCGAGCCGAGGACCCTCGTTCTGCGGTTCGCCGACCTCGGTGTCGCGACCTACGCCAGCCTGCGCATCGTCGGCGAGCCGTCGCGAACGGTCACCTGGGTTGTCGAGGAACCCGCTCTGATGGCGGCCCTGGCGAAGCTCGATGCGGCACTGCCGGATCCGCTCGGATCCGAGAGCCAACGCGATGCGGTCGAGCGCGCCATCGCCACTGGCCCGCTCGGCACCCCGGACGCCGAGGCGGACATGGCCGCGGAGGTGGGTTCCCAACTGCTGACTGCGCCCGCCTGGCAGCTGTTGACGGAGTGTGTGGCGTCGCCCCGCGCGGCGCTGTTCGTCTCGCCGAGCACACGGCTGGCACGGGTGCCCTGGGCGGCGCTGGCGATGCCTGGCGACGACGGCTTTCGGCTGATCGAGCTCGTCGACGTGTTCACGGCGGCTCCGCCGAACATCGTCAATGCCGCACGTGCAGCCGTGAATTGGGAAAGCCGCCAGGACCGGCCACCGCTGCTGGTGCTCGACCCGCGAGTGCCTGGGCAGCGCCCCGACTCGCCGCTGGGCTCGGTACTCGGACGGCCGTCCGAGCAGACGCCCTTGACCCGGCATTTCGGCGATCTGATGGCACGCAGGTCCGTGTTGCCCAGTGTCGCAACGGCGGTCGAACTGTTCCGGCGTGCCGACGCCGGGCGCGCGTGGCTGGCCGGGCTGCTCGGTGAGGCACCGAGCAGGCTGCTCTATGTCGGTCACGCGACCGCCGCCGACGGCGATGTCGGGCACGCCGACTGCGCGGCACTGCATCTCGCCGACGACCGCCCACTGAGCGCCTCTGACCTGATGTCGGCCCAGTTGCCGTTTCCGCCGCGCGTCGCTCTGTTGGCCTGCGCCTCGGGAGGGGACTACCGCTTCGACGAGGCCACGGGCCTGGCGGCGGCGATGATTTTGCGCGGTGCGCAGGTGGTGACCGCGACCCTGTGGTCGCTGCCGACCGCGGCGGGCTACCGGCAGTTCGCGCCGGAATCCACTCAGACTGCCGACCCGATGGCGGAGGCGATCATGGCCGTCGATCGGGCCCACGAAGAAGCCGACGCCGGCCGCGCGGTGAACCGTTGGCAGCGAGAGCAGATGCGGCGGTGGCGCACGGGCGACCTGACCGCCAGCCCGCTGTATTGGGCGGCCTTGGTCACTTTCGCCGTCGACGGGGCTCGGTGACGGTCAGCTCGGCGATATGGACACCGCGATCGCGGTCTCGTCGCCTGGCCGGTAGTAGGTGTCGATGACGCAACCCGGCGAGACGTTCGCCATGGACGACGCCGGGATCAACACGATTTCGCGCACCGCGAACTGGCCGCCGCCGGGCCTGCTGACCATGACATCGAGTTCGACCTGCCGGAAGTCCTCGCGGATCTGACCGGTCGCCCGCATGCCGGTGACAACACCGCGCGATCTGGTGCCGTGCCGGATCAGGTCCAGCTGCTTTCCGGCGAGGATCCCTTTGTCGAGCAGCATCTGGTCGAAAGCCGTTCGCGCGTCGGAGGAGACGTCGGTAACCGGAGTTGCAACACGGTGGGCGAGCAACAGGGTCGCCGACATGCCGACGCCGAATGCTGCGAGGACGGTGAGCGAAAACAGGTCAGGCATGGGATCAGGCTCGAACAGCGCACCCGCTACCGAACCCAACTTTTCAGCTAGGAGATGTTCAGCGCCGCTTCTATCCTCTATGGATGACCACGGGGGCCGCAGCGGACGCGGCGATCGCCGTCGGCAGGCCCCGCCTGGCCGTGATCGACGGGGCGTGGCGGGCAATCGGGTCCGGTGTCGAGGTGCTCAGCGGCGACGATGGCGGTCCGCTGCGCAGGACGGTGAAGAGGATCATCGACCCCCTGGTGCTTCGTCTCCGCTCGAACACGCAGTACTCGGCGCCGTTCGTCGACGCCGACGTCGCGGCGGCCATGCACGACGTGATCGTCGGCAACGGGCCCGCGTTGCGTTCCGCTGCGGCCTGGTTCGAGCTCCTCAAAGGCGAACGCCGCAGGCTCCGAATCACGACGGGCAACGCCCAGGAACTGTATTTCCCGGTCTCTTTCGAACTGGCCGTCACCCGGGGAGATCCCGGCGCCGACGACGAGGTGACGGCGACGACGGTGCTGCAAGGCATCCACAGCGACCGTGATCGCAACGCCATCGAGGTGCTCAACCGGTTCGTCGCCGACAAGCAGGTCATCGCAAAGCTTTCCGAGCAACTCCGACACAGTTGGCGCGATGTGCGTGCGGGCGACGAGATCACCGGCCCCTTCCTATCCGGCCTGACGACAGTGCTGGGCCCCGCGGACACCCACCGCGACATGATGGCCCGGCAACGTGTGTGGTCGGCGCTGATCGCCGATGCCACGCCGTACAACCTCGGGGCGAAAGCCCACGACACCGCGGCGGGGCTGCCCTGGTCGATCGTGGCACTCGGCTTGAGTTCGGTTGAGCCGCAACACCCGCCGCCCATCATCGGCGGCACTTCCGGCGACCGTCCGCTGAATCGGTCTGTCGTGGACCGGGTACGAGCCACGTTGCGGCGCGCGCTCGACCGAGATGAGCTTCCCGACGTCCCGCTGCTGTGCGCGGAGGAGGTGGACAGATCCTGCGGGCCGTGGGGGCTGCTGGCGGAGGACAATCAGGCCACGCTCATCGCCGGTATCGAGATCGGAGTCGATCTCGCGCCGTTGACCGATTTCACGCCGCGCTATCAACTGTCGAGCGTGATCCAGGCGCGGCTGCGCAAAGAGGCGTATGTGATGCATGCCCGGCGCTATCTGGCCGGAGACGGGCCGATCCATCCGCGACAGCAGCAGGTGATCGACGACTTAAGCGTGTTCGCACGCCCCTACCTGAGCCGGCTGTGGGCGCGCCTGCATGGCCGCGACGTCTGGCAGGAGCAGTGCCAAGACGTCGACGACGTGCGGTCGTTACTCGAGGGAGTTGCGCGGTCGGTGAGCCTCGATCACCGGCAGCGGATCAAAACGATGCTGGGCGTGGCCGGATGAGACTCGTCGCCGAATCCGGTCTGTGGAGCACTGGCATGCTGAGCACGCCGACTCCGTTGCTCGCCGTGCTGGAAGTCAGTGGCGCCGTGCTGTCGTGGACGGTGGATGACAAAACGGCCGCCGCGACAATCACCTTCACCGATCTCGAGCGCGCGGACTGGCTGTGGCGCGTACTGGGTGAATCCGGCCATGCCGCCGTTGCGGCCGCAGTGGTCGGACGATCGCCCCGTGACTCGCAGAGCATCGACGTCGGCGGCGTCGACGTGTCGCCGGGTTCGCTCGATCAGTTGCGCCGGTTGGCGCTGGGGCACTGGCTGCGCCGCTGGTGGCCTGCCAGCCACCGCGATGGGATCGTGGCCCTCGACGGTGCCCTTGTCGATGCCGAGATCGCCGTGATCACCACGGCCGCACAGGACTTCTTCGCTGACGACACCTTCGACTCGGATGCTTCGCAGTTGCTCGCACCGCATTACGCCGATCTGGCCGCGCTCGCGCGCAGCGGTGACCCGCGAGTCGTCGAGCTGGTTCACGCCGCGGCAGCGCTGACTGACGACGACATCGCGGCCGCAGAGCCGGCGCAGCTGACGCCACGACGTGATGACTACGCACTCGCGGCGGGCGCGGACCGCACGCCGTCGACTGCGGGCGCCGTCGCGCAGGGCACCGACTCGCTGGCCTGGGCCGCCGTGCCGCCGGGCGTGTTCGACGCAGCGGAGGACACCATCGACTGGCTCGTCGTCGCCGATGGCCAGAACATCAACGCGCTTGTCGGCGTAGAGCTCTCGGGCGGCGGGTCGCCGAGCGACATCGCGGTGCGGTTGGTGTCCGGGCCGCTGAGCGGCGCCGGAACCCTGGACGGCCGCGGTCGCGCCCGCTTCGCGGTTCTCGACGCTGCGCAGCAGCCGTTATCGGAATCGGCTGCGTGGAACCATGATTGGCGGGCGACGACCGTCGCGGTCGGCGCCGAAATCGAGGAGCCTCCGCAAACGCGGCAGCGGGTTCGGGACTTCGCACGGGCACGCCTGGCGCAGCCCGCGGACGACGCATTCCTGGCCGAGATCCTGGCCGCGGAATCCGACTACTGAGACGTGTCGTCGGCCCGCATGGACTTGCGAATCTGCTCGAGTCGCTCCGCCGCGGCGCGCTGGCGCTCCTCGTACTGTTCTTCCACGGAACGGCCCTCGGGTGTCTCGGATGCGAGTTCGGTGGCCCCTATCGCGGTGCCGTAGCGCGTTTCGATCTTCTCCCGAACGGACTCGAAGGTCGGCACGCCGTCCGGTGTGTATCCGACGTCGGCGGCCTCCGCCGGCGGCGGAGCGGGCACCGGAGTGGGCGGGGGAGCCTCGGTCACCGGCTCGGTTTCGGTGGCCGGCGGTGGCGAAACCGGTTCGTCTGCCATGTCGCTACGGTACTCCGCGGCTATCGTGCGGCGGCCTGTTCGATAGAAGGACCCGCGGCGGCCGACGGCAACGGGCTCGGTGGCACGTCCGGGGTGCCGAGTTGGCCGGCCAGCCACGGCAACGCCGCGGCGAACGCGTGCGACGCGAACGGCCAGTCGTGCTTGCCCGGCTGGGTCACCACGGCGCAGGCGATCCCGTTCGCAGCGCCGATGCCGCACAACGAGTTCGCGGCCGCGGCCTGATCGTTCTTGGCGCGCTGAATCATGGCCGTCGAGCCGTTGACGTCGTACCACCCGGCCAGCCCCGTGTACAGGCCGTGTCGGGTGATGACGGTCGTCGGGTCGAACGCCGCCCATGCGTCGTTGCTCCCACCGAACAGCCGCGAAATGGTCTGATTCTTGTTCCCCGAGTTCGGCCCGATATCGCCCGCGATGTCTTCGAACGCGCTGAACATGTCCGGATGCATCACCGCGAGATCAACGGCGCACGTGCCGCCCATCGACCAGCCCGCGACACCCCAGTGAGACCGTGCCGGGCTCACTCCGAATCGTGAGACCATATACGGTACAACATCTTTGGTGAGATGATCGGCGCTATTACCCCGCGGGCCGTTCACGCACTCGGTGTCGTTGTTGAACGCACCGCCCGGGTCGACGAACACCAGGACGGGCGCGTTGCCGTGGTGTGCGGCGGCGAAGTCGTCGATCGTCTTGATCGCCTGGCCGGTGCGCAGCCAGTCGGCCGGGGTGTTGAATTCACCGCCGATCATCATCACCGTCGGCAGCTTCGGCGGCGGGTTGGAGGCGTACCAGGCGGGCGGCAGGTAGACCAGTTCGCCGCGATGCCGGAAGCCGGAAGCGTGATCACCGGTATCGATGGCCACCACGGTGCCCTTGGCGGGGATCTTGCGCTGCTGCTGCATCGCCATCACCGTGACTTCATCGGTCTGGTCCGGCAGCGGGCCTGCGGTCAGCTGGTTCCACGCGGTCTGCACGGTGGGGAAGTAGCCGACCCACAGGTTGAGGGCGAGTGCGGCGCACAGCAGGCTCAGTGGCACGGCCGCCACCGAGACACCTCGCCGCCACCACCGCACCCGCCGCCAACCGGCCACCGCCACGGCCAGCGCGAAGCCGGTCAACCCGATCCAGATCCACAGGGAACTCGGCGCTGGGCTGTCGGAGAGCCCCTGGGACGCGACGTACCAGTACGCCGATGCGGCGAGCGCGCCGCCGACGATCAGCGCCCACGGCAGCCAGCGCACCTGCCAGTGCCCGCTGCGTCGGCTGACTGCGGCGATCAGCAGCACCGCCGCGATGATCTGCACGGTGATCGGAATCCAGCCGTGCATCAGGGAAATCGGGTGGCGCAACGAGTCGGGTAACGTCACCGCAACATCGTGGCGCGCCCACCTTGTGGCGGGCTGTGAGTGAGCTGCTAGCGGGGTTTGGCCAGCGGGAAGGGCAGCGTCTCGCGGATGCTTCGGCCGGTGATCAGCATCACCACCCGGTCGACCCCCATGCCCAAGCCGCCCGTCGGCGGCATCGCGTACTCCATCGCCTGCAGGAAATCCTCGTCGAGTTCCATCGCCTCCGGATCGCCACCGGCTGCCAGCAGCGACTGCTCCTGTAACCGCCTGCGCTGTTCGACGGGATCGGTCAGTTCGCTGTAGGCGGTGCCCAGCTCGACACCCCACGCCACCAGGTCCCAGCGCTCGGCCACCCCGGGGATGCTGCGGTGCGGGCGGGTCAGCGGCGACACCGACGTCGGGAAGTCCTTGTAGAACGTGGGCTCTTCGGTGCGGTCCTCGACGAGCCGCTCGTAGAGCTCCAGCACCACCGCGCCGGCGTCCCAATGTGTGAGGTAGGGGATATCGGCTGCGTCGCAGAGCTTTCGGAGTGTGCTCAACTCCGTGTCGGGGCCGATCTCTTCGCCGAGGGCTTCCGATACGGCGCCGTGCACGGTCTTGACCGTCCACTCTCCGGAGATGTCGACCTTGGCCAGCGTGCCGTCGTCGCCGGGGCGCAGAAACACCTGCTCGCCGTTGGCGGCTCGGGCAGCGTTCTGGATCAGCTCGCGGCAGCCGTCGATCCACACGGTGTAGTCGGCGTGCGCCTGATACGCCTCCAGCAGAGTGAATTCGGGGTTGTGGCTGAAGTCGACCCCTTCGTTGCGGAAGGCGCGCCCGAGCTCGAAAACCCGCTCGACTCCACCGACGCACAAACGCTTTAGGTACAGCTCGGGCGCGATGCGCAGGTAGAGGTCGAGGTCGTAGGCGTTGATATGAGTGAGGAACGGGCGGGCATTGGCTCCGCCGTGGATCTGTTGCAGGATCGGCGTCTCGACCTCGAGAAAGCCTTTGCCGATCAGCGTTTCGCGAATGGCGCGCAACACGCCGCTGCGAGCCTTGATCAGGTCGCGAGCCTCGGTGTTGATCGCCAGGTCGACGTAGCGGGCGCGCACCCGCGCCTCCTGGTCGGTCAGCCCCTTCCACTTGTCGGGCAGCGGCCGCAGACATTTCCCGATCAGCCGCCAGCCACCGACGATCAGCGATTGGGTGCCTTGCCGGCTCTTGCCCATTGTCCCGGTCACCTCGATCAGGTCGCCGAGATCGATGGAGCCGGTGAAGTCTGCGGTGCTGCCGGAGTCCAACTGCGAATTGTCGAACAGCAGTTGGGTTTCACCGGACCAATCGCGCAGCGCGGCGAACAGCACCCCGCCGTAGTCGCGGATCCGCAGCACCCGGCCGGCCACGGTGACCGCGGATCCGTCGACGGCGTCGGTCGCCTGCGCGACGGTGTGGCTCGGGACCTTCCCCACCGGGTAGGCGTCGACACCGCGGTCCTGCAGTTCCTTCAACTTGGCCATCCGCACCCGCACCTGCTCGGGCAGTCGCGCCGCGTCGCCGTTCTCGGGCAGATCGGCCTGCAGTTCCTCCAAGTCGGGCGCGGTGCCGTCATGGTGCAGCAGGCCCGTGGCGAGCAGATTCTCCGGCGCCGCGATGTGCTGTCCGGTGTGCTGTTCGTCGCGGCGCGAGAACGGAAGCACCAGAAAGCCTTCAGCGATCACGGAGGCGACACCGACCCGCGGCACCAGCCGGGCGTCTTCGTAGCAGGCGTAGCGCGGCACCCACTCGGGCTTGTACTTCATGTTCGAGCGGTACAGCGTCTCCAGCTGCCACCACCTGGAGAAGAAGACCAGCAACGCGCGCCACAACCGGGCGATCGGGCCCGCGCCCAGTTGTGCACCCTGTTCGAACGCCGACCGGAACATCGCGAAGTTCAGCGAGACACGGCTGACGCCAATGCCTTCGGACTGTTGAAGCAGCTCGGTCACCATCAACTCGATGGTGCCGTTGGGTGATTGCGGCGAACGCCGCATCAAGTCGAGCGAGACGCCGTTGTTGCCCCAGGGGACGAGCGACAGCATGGCCACCACGGTGTCCTGGCGCTGCACCGCCTCCACCAGCAGGCAGTCGCCGTCGGCGGGGTCGCCGAGTCTGCCCAGCGCCATCGAGAAGCCGCGCTCGTCTTCGGTGTCACGCCAGGTGTCGGCCCGCTTGATGACCTGGACCATCTCCTCGGGCGCGATGTCGCGGTGGCGGCGCATCCGCACCGTCAGACCTGCCCGCCGTGCGCGCGTCACCGCCTGCCGGACCGCACGCATGTCCGGGCCGGAAAGCCGGTACCCGTCGGGGTGCAGGATCGCTTCGTCGCCCAATTGCAGCGCGTTGAGTCCGGCCGCCCGGAACGCCTCCGCCCCAGCGGAACTGGCGCCCATCACACCCGGCGCCCAGCCGTACTCCTGGCACAGCCGAAGCCAGGCCTCGATCGCCTGCGGCCACGACTTCGGCTCGCCCACCGGGTCGCCGCTGGCCAGGCAGACGCCGACCTCGACCCGGTAGGTGATGGCGGCGCGCCCGTTGGGCGCGAACACGGCGGCCTTGTCCCGACGGGTGGCGAAGTAGCCGAGCGAGTCGTTCTTCCCGTACAGCTCCAGCAGGCCCCGAATGGCCGACTCGTCCTCGCCCGTCAGCGCATTCGCCGAACGTTGCGACCGGAACAGCACGATGGCCGCGACCATCAGCGCCAGCGCGCCGAACAACCCGAGCAGAGCGTTGACGAAGATGTGGGTGTGCTGGCCGTCGAACGCGTTGGCGCCGACGCCGGCGAAGGCCACCACCCGGTTCACCGAGTAGGCCAGCCGATAGTCGCGCTCCAGCGTTCCGGGGAACAACTCGAGCAGCCCCCAACCGACCAGGATTCCGACGGCCATGCCCGCCACCAGGGTTATTGCCGCCTTGAACAGCGCACCGCGGCGCACCTTCGCCCAGAACTCCTTGCGGGCGAGCAGCAGCAGCGCGGTCGCGGCGAGGTGGAACGCAAGGCCGATCATCTCGCCGCTTTCCTGCCACCAGTCCTCGTCGCCGGTGAAGATGTCGCCGACGTTCCAGGCGATCGAGGCCACCAGGTACAGAACGAGGATCAGCCACGCGATCCGCTTGCGCGCCGCCAGCGCCGCAGCCAACAGGGCCAGCACGAAAGCCCAGGCGAAGCTCGTGTCGGGAAAGTTGAAGATGTAGTCGTTGACGAACTCGCGCGGAATCCTGATGATCGCGCGCACCAGTGGCGAAAGGCTCGCGATCAGCGACAGCGTCGCGATGATGCCGACGATCCAGCCAGCGGCCGCGGGAACCCAGAAGTATCGAGATTTGGGTCGCACCAGCGGCGGACTCGTGAGGGTCATAAGCGCGCAGGATATTCGCTCAAGCTCGCAAATGGGTGTGACCGCGCACGCGAGGAGTAGTAGGTAGCAGAGCTAGAAGACCGGACCTGTGTGTTTCTCGCCGGGGCCGCGCCCGGGTTCGTCGGGAACGGCGCTGGATTCGCGGAACGCCAACTGTAGGCTCTTCAAGCCGTCGCGGACCGGGCCCGCGTGGGGCCCGAGGTATTCGGCCGATGCGCTCACCAGGCCGGCGAGGGCGGTGATCAGCCTGCGGGCCTCGTCGAGGTCGCGGTGCGGGCTGTCGTCGGGGTTCTCCGCCGACAGGCCGAGTTTCTCCGCCGCGGCGCTCATCAACATCACCGCCGCCCGGGTGATGACCTCAACCGCCGGAATGTCGGCCAGTTCGCGGATGCTAATGCCATCGGTCATGCCTGCTAGACTGGCATGCGCGACCGTCCCGGCCTACGCCAGGGACAAGGAAGTACCGTCCTGACCGAAGGGTCAGGACCGAAAAGTGGAGTCCCAACTCCCACCACTGACCATAACGGTGCAGTGGTCCGGTCACAGGCACACGGTGCCTGTCCTGGTCGGCTTTGGGCCCTGCTTAGTGCAGGGCCTTTTCGCTGGTGGAATGGGGTTCCTCGAAGAGGACAACATAGGAGGCCCCATCAGCACTGAGACCCGCGTCAACGAGCGCATTCGAGTACCTGAAGTCCGCCTGATCGGACCGGGTGGCGAGCAGGTAGGCATCGTGCGCATCGAAGACGCCCTTCGCGTCGCCGCGGACGCCGACCTCGACCTTGTCGAAGTAGCCCCGAACGCCAGACCGCCGGTCTGCAAGATCATGGACTACGGAAAGTACAAGTACGAGACGGCGCAGAAGGCTCGCGAGTCTCGCAAGAACCAGCAGCAGACCGTCGTCAAGGAACAGAAGCTGCGTCCCAAGATCGACGACCACGACTACGAGACCAAGAAAGGTCACGTCGTCCGCTTCCTCGAGGCGGGGTCCAAGGTCAAGGTGACGATCATGTTCCGCGGACGCGAACAGTCGCGGCCCGAGTTGGGCTACCGGCTGTTGCAGCGACTCGGCGCCGACGTGGCCGACTACGGCTTCGTCGAGACGTCAGCCAAGCAGGACGGCCGCAACATGACGATGGTGCTGGCACCGCATCGCGGCGCGAAGACTCGCGCCAAGGCGGCGCAGCAGGCCGAGGCGCCGGGGGAGCGGCCAGCCCCCCAAGAGCCGAACGCATCGTAGAACTTCAACGAAGAACGACAGGACAGATAAGACATGCCCAAGGCGAAGACCCACAGCGGCGCCTCCAAGCGGTTCCGGAAGACCGGCACCGGAAAGATCGTGCGGGAGAAGGCCAACCGCAGGCACTTGCTCGAATACAAGCCGAGCACACGTACCCGTCGCCTCGAGGGGCGCACCGAGGTGTCGGCCAACGACAAGCGGCGCATCAAGAAGCTGCTCAGCGGCTAGACACCGCGCGCACCAGACCTTACGACCGAACGAGAATAGGAACACCCTCATGGCACGCGTGAAGCGCGCAGTCAACGCCCAGAAGAAGCGGCGGACAATCCTCAAGGCCTCCAAGGGCTACCGTGGTCAGCGGTCGCGGCTGTACCGCAAAGCCAAAGAGCAGCAGCTGCATTCGCTCAACTATGCGTACCGTGACCGGCGGGCCCGCAAGGGTGAGTTCCGCAAGCTGTGGATCTCCCGGATCAACGCCGCTGCCCGCGCGAACGACATCACCTACAACCGACTCATTCAGGGCCTCAAGGCCGCCGGAGTCGAGGTGGACCGCAAGAACCTCGCCGAGATCGCCGTCAGCGACCCGGCCGCCTTCACCGCGCTGGTGGAGGTCGCCAAGGGCGCGCTGCCTGCCGATGTGAACGCACCGTCCGGAGCCGCTCGGCCGGCGACATCAGGCTCCGGCGAGGCTGCCTGACACTCACCGAGCGCGCCGACCGAGTGGCGGCGGCCATCAAGCTGCATCGCCATGTCGGTCGGCGTCGCGCCGGACGCTTCCTCGCCGAGGGGCCCAACCTCGTCGAGGCGGCGTTGCGCCGCGGTCTTGTCATCGAGGTCTTTGTCACCAAAGCCGCGTTAGACCGTTTCGGCGGGCTGCTGGCTGACGCGACGGTTCATGTCGTCACCGACCGCGCCGCGAAAGCCTTGTCGGACACTGTGACACCGGTTGGGCTTGTCGCGGTATGCGATGTCCCGTCGACGACCATGGCCGATGTGCTGGCCGAGCACCCGCGGTTGGTCGCCGTCGCCGCAGAGATCTCCGAACCGGGCAATGCGGGCACCGTGATCCGGATCGCAGACGCGATGGGCGCTGACGCCGTCGTCCTCGCGGGCAACAGCGTCGATCCGTACAACGGCAAATGTCTGCGAGCCTCCGCGGGCAGTATCTTCGCCATTCCGGTGGTGTCCGAGACGGACGCGGAGGCAGCGGTCTCGGTGCTTTCGGGGGCCGGTCTGCGGGTGTTGGCCACCACTGTGGACGGCGACACCAGCCTGGATGACGCCGATCTGTCGGGCCCGACGGCGTGGCTTTTCGGTCCCGAGTCGCACGGCCTGCCCGCAGAGTTGGCGGCGATGGCCGCCGACCGCATCCGTATTCCGATGGCGGGCGGGGCGGAGAGCCTCAATGTGGCCGCCGCAGCGGCGATCTGCCTGTACCAGAGCGCGAAGGCGCATCGCGGCGGGTAGTCCCTCGCGACCGGGCAGTTACGTACGCGACTCGCCGGTGCAGCCGTCAAATTCTGCACAGTCGCCGCCGGCGAGCGACACCACAGCGACAAACGAGCGACAATTCGTCGGTGTCGGACCCCCATGTCATGGTCTGACGATGACCGAACTGCTGACGGTGAGCGGAACAGACCTCCGCTACCTGCTCACCGCGTATCTGTTCGACCACGGCCCGGCGGTGGTGGAGGAGTTGGCCGACGCGCTCGCATACCACGGCTTCCGGCCGGGTGGGCGGCCGTCGAAGTCCATCTCGGATGCGCTGCGGTGGGAGGTGTCGCGCGGCCGGGCGGTTCGGGTCGGCCGAGGTCACTACCGCCCGGGCTTCATGACGCGCGCGATCGAGCATCGGATCGTGGGGCGGGTGCGAACGCTTCACGAGGAAGCCGCGGCGCTGTCGACGCCGAAGGGGCGAGACGCGGGCCTGACCGCCTAGCCGTCGCTGAGCAGGCCCCGTGCCACGTGGGTGATCTGCACCTCGTTGCTTCCGGCGTAGATCATCAGCGATTTGGCGTCGCGCGCGAGTTGCTCGACGCGGTACTCGGTCATGTAGCCGTTGCCGCCGAACAGTTGCACCGCATCCATCGCGACGTCCGTCGCCGCCTGCGAGCAGTACCACTTGATGGCCGATGCCTCGGCCAGCGAGATCGTTGCCCCGGTCTGGGCGGCTTCGATGACGCGGAACAGCATGTTGCGCACGTTCATTCGGGCCACCTCCATGCTGGCCAGCTTGAGCTGGATCAGCTGGAACTGGGCGATCTCCTGACCCCACAGCTTCCGGGTCTTCGCGTAGTCGACACAGAGTTTCAGGCACTCCTCGATGACTCCGAGAGCCATTGCCGCGACGCCGATGCGCTCGGCGGAGAAATTGGATCGCGCGCTGGTGCGTCCGTCGCTCGCGGAATCGGCGGGGTCTCCTTCGGTCTCGCCGAGCAATCGGTCGCGGCCCAGTCGGACGTTGTTGAAGAACAGTTCGCCGGTGCGCGAGCTGTGAATACCCATCTTGCGGAACGGCTTCGACTGAACGAAGCCCTCCATACCGCGGTCCAGCACGAACGTGAGCACCTTGCGGTCGCGTTTGTCGATGCCGTCGCCCTCGTCCAGCTTGGCGTACACCACCACCACGTCGGCGTCGGGCCCGTTGGTGATGAAGGTCTTCTGCCCGTTGAGAATGTAGTCCTCACCGTCGCGCACCACGTAGGACTTCATGCCGCCGAAGGCATCCGAACCGGAGTCGGGCTCGGTGATCGCCCACGCGCCGACCTTCTCGTAGGTGACCAGTTCGGGCAGCCAACGCTCCTGCTGGGCGAGCGTGCCGCGGCCCGCGATGGTCGGCACCGTCAGCCCGAGGCTGACGCCCATGCCGGTCACCACGCCCATGCAGACCCGGCACAGCTCACTGACGACGACGAAGCCCATGCCCGCGGACCCGCCGTCGCCGCCGAACATCCCGCCGGCCGCGCCGCCGGATTTCTCACTGCCGTCGCGCATCCGGGCCAGCCGCTTGTCCAGCGAGTCCCGCGCGAGCGCGTCGATGCCGAACGTGGTGAAGAGCTTGCGGATGATGGGGTAGGGCTCCATCTCGCCGCTTTCCAGCGCGTCGACGTGCGGGCGGACCTCCTTGTCGACGAACTCGCGCACGGCGTCGCGAACGGCGATGTCGACGTCAGACCATTCGAGCATGCTTGGAGCTTATGCGGACGCGAGGAGCAGATCGGGCTCAGGCGGACGCGAGGAGCAGATCGGGCTCAGGCGGACGCGAGGAGCAGATGGAGCTTATGCGGCGTTACTGCGGCCTCGCGCGGGGCGTAGACCGGCCAGCGAGAACGTGGTATGTACCAGCGAGCCCGCGCGGTCCAGGAGGCTCTTGCGCCGGGGCACATAGTGCATCGGCAGATCCCGGCGGTCGCGCGGCGGCGCCATGAACGCGGGCGCCTCGACCAACGGCGCGTCGTCGCGGCTGCGGCCGGATGCCCGACGGTAGGCGGCGAGCGCACGCGGGTGCAGCCGAATCTCGTCGGGCACAACGACGAACGCCATTTCGACGAACTTGCCGAACAGCCGCAGCAGCACTTCGTCGCCCGCGCTCCACCGCATGCCGGCCTTCTCCCGCACCACCGGGTCGAACAATCCCGCAGCGATCCACCGTTGTCCGGCCACCATCGGTTTGAAGAGCTGGTCCCAGACGGGCGTCGGCATCAGCACGAACCACGGCTTGGGAATGCGGATCGAAAAGATGTCGAGGGTCGCGCGATTGATCTCGAGGTCTTCGGTGCACACCCGATCCCAGTACTGACAGAACTCCTCCCATGACCGTGGCACCGGTCGCATGCTCATGCCGTACTGGGCGTACCACCGCACGTGCTCGTCGAAGAGCTGACGCTTCTCGGCGTCGGTGAGGCCGCCGCAGAAGTACTCGGCCACTTTGATGACCAGCATGAAGAAGGTGGCGTGCGCCCAGTAGAAGGTTTCGGGGTTCAGCGCGTGGTAGCGCCGGCCGGCGGAATCGACGCCCTTGATGGTGGTGTGAAAGCCCTTGATCTGCTCGCCGGTCTGCGCCGCCCGGTCGCCGTCGTAGACGACGCCCATGATCGGGTAGACGGACCGCGCCACGCGCTGCAGCGGTTCGCGCAGCAAGATCGAATGGTCCTCGACGCCTGCACCGAGTTCGGGATACATGTTCTGCAGCGCGCCGATCCAGACGCCCATCATTCCGGTGCGAAGGTCGCCGAAATATTTCCAGGTCAGGGAATCGGGGCCCAGAGGATCGGCCTGCTTGGTTCGCCTCGTCGTCGAGCTCACCGTCACGTATTCACGATAATATTGACAACGTACGTTGTCCATCATTTCGGGGCGCGTCGCGCGCGTGTTTGCCCGCCGAAACAGGGGGCAACTAATCTTGCGCAATGGACGTCGAATCGTTCGAAGAACGGTCCGGCACGTCGTCCCGACCGCGGCAGTGGGTGCGAAACACCAACCACAACCCCGGAGTGGTCGCATTCATCCGGCGAGCCCGTCGCGCCCTGCCTGGCGACCCCGAATTCGGAGATCCGTTGTCGGCAGCGGGTGTTGGCGGACCGAGCGTCGCCGCACGCGCGGCCGACCGGCTGTTGCGGCGAGACGCGGCGTCGCGTGAGGTGAGCCTTGCCGGTCTGCAGATGTGGCAGGCGCTCACCGAACGCGTCTCCGGAAAGCCTGCCAATCCAGAGGTGACCCTGGTCTTCACCGACCTGGTCGGTTTCTCGGCATGGGCACTGAAAGCCGGCGACGACGCAACGCTGAAGTTGCTGCGCCGGGTGGCGCAGGTGGTTGAGCCGCCGCTGCTGGAAGCCGGCGGTCACATCGTCAAACGGATGGGCGACGGCACCATGGCGGTGTTCGCCGACCCCGCGGTCGCGGTGCGCGCGGTGCGTACCAGCCTGGATGCGGTCAAAGGCGTTGAGGTGGAGGGCTATACCCCGCGGATGCGCGCGGGCGTGCACACCGGTCGGCCGCAACGGATCGGCTCGGATTGGCTCGGCGTCGACGTCAATATCGCCGCGCGGGTGATGGAACGCGCCTCCAGGGGTGGGTTGATCGTCTCGCAGACGACGATGGACCAAATCCCCGAGCAGGACTTCGACGCACTCGGCCTGTCCGCAAAACGGGCGCGCAAGCAGGTGTTTTCTCACAAGCAGGACGGGGTGCCCGCCGACCTCGCCATGTATCGGGTGAAAACTCGCAGGGAGTTGCCAGGCGACGACGACGGCGACGACGATCTCGCCGACGCATAGTGGTTGGTGAGATGTTCTCTGGTGTGCTCAAGGCGCTGGCCCGGATCCGCGTCACTGCCGCGTACGCGGTGATCTTGGCCGGTGTGACGGCCACTCTGGTCGCGCTCGGCCCCCAGGTGCAGGACCGGGTCATCAGGCACGCGAGCACCAACCTGCACAACCTCAGCCATGGCCACCTCGGCACGTTGTTGGTCAGCGCGTTCGTCAATGAGGCCGGCCCTGTCTTCGTGTGGCTGCCCGGCCTGGTGTGCCTGCTGGCGCTGGCCGAGCTGTTGTGGCGCAGCCGCGGTCTGGTGGTGGCCTTCGCGGTCGGCCACCTCGGTGCCACCTTGCTCGTTGCGGTGGGCCTCACCGTCGCGGTCGAGTTCGGCTGGCTGCCGATGGACATCACACGGGCCACCGACGTTGGGATGAGCTACGGCGCATCGGCCGTGCTCGGGTCCCTCGGGGCGGCCGTCGCGTCGCGGTGGCGACCGGCATGGACGGGCTGGTGGCTCGGGCTCGCCGTGGCGGCGGCCGTTCTCGGCAGGGACTTCACCGACGCCGGCCACGCGGTGGCACTGGTGCTGGGTTTTCTGGTGTCGACCCGGTACGCGCCGACCGCCCGCTGGACACCGATGCGCTACCTGCTGCTGGTCGTGGCCTCGGCATTCGGGTTTCTGATGCTGGCCAACAGCGGCCTGACATTGGTCGTGGCGTCGTGGCTGGGCTTCGTCGGCGCCGCGTGCGCCGAGATCGTGTTCGGACGACGGAAAGCGCGCCGGGCCGCCGCGTACGAAACGGCCGACGCCGAACGTGCGGTCACGTCGGGCATCGCGTGACGCGGCTCTCAATGAGTGATCACCTATGATCGCCGGGTGGCTGATCAGCCCATAGATCTGTCGGAGGAAGCGCTGACCAAGGTGGTCAGCGCGGCCAGGCATGCCTTCGAACTGGCCGCAGACCTGGAGGCCCTCGCCCGGGCCAAGACAGAGCACCTCGGCGACCGATCCCCGCTCGCCCTGGCGCGGCAGGCGCTCGGCTCGCTGCCCAAGAGCGATCGGGCCGACGCGGGCAAGCGGGTCAATGTCGTGCGGGCCGAGGCGCAGCGCAGCTATGACGCCCGACTCGAGGTGTTGCGCGCCGAGCGCGACGCCGCCGTGCTGGTCGCCGAGAGCATCGACGTGACCCTGCCGTCGACGCGTCAGCCCGTCGGCGCCCGCCACCCGATCACCATCCTCGCCGAGCACATCGCCGACACCTTCGTCGCGATGGGCTGGGAGCTCGCCGAAGGCCCGGAGGTCGAGACCGAACAGTTCAACTTCGACGCGCTCAACTTTCCGCCCGACCATCCGGCGCGCAGCGAGCAGGACACGTTCTACGTGGCCCCGGACGGATCGCGGCAGGTGCTGCGCACCCACACCTCGCCAGTGCAGATCCGGGCGCTGCTGGAGCGCGACCTGCCGGTGTACATCATCTCGATCGGCCGTACCTTCCGCACCGACGAGTTGGACGCCACCCACACTCCCGTTTTTCACCAGGTCGAGGGGCTTGCCGTGGACAAGGGGCTGACGATGGCGCACCTGCGTGGCACCCTGGACGCCTTCGCGCGCTCGGAGTTCGGCCCCGCGGGTCGCACCCGGTTCCGCCCGCACTTCTTCCCGTTCACCGAGCCGTCGGCCGAAGTCGACGTCTGGTTCGAGAACAAGAAGGGCGGACCGGGCTTCGTGGAATGGGGCGGCTGCGGAATGGTCAACCCGAATGTGTTGCGCGCCTGCGGCATCGATCCCGAGGTGTACTCAGGCTTCGCGTTCGGCATGGGGCTGGAGCGCACGCTGCAGTTCCGCAACGGCATTCCCGACATGCGTGACATGGTCGAGGGTGACGTCCGGTTCTCGCTGCCGTTCGGGGTTGGCGCCTGATGCGACTTCCCTACAGCTGGCTGCGGGAGGTCGTGCAGGCCGGCGAGCCGGGCTGGGACGTCTCGGTCGACGAACTGGAGCAGACGCTCATCCGCATCGGCCACGAGGTCGAGGAGATCATCGCGGTCGGCCCGGTCAGCGGGCCGCTGACCATCGGCCGGGTGCTCGAGATCGAAGAGCTCACCGAGTTCAAGAAGCCGATCCGAGCGGTCAAGGTAGATGTTGGCGAGGACGGACCGCGCGACATCGTCTGTGGCGCAACGAACTTCGCCGTCGGCGATCTGGTGGTGGTGGCGCTGCCCGGAACCACTCTGCCGGGTGACTTCACCATCACCGCCCGCAAGACCTACGGCCGCACCTCCGACGGAATGATCTGCTCCACCGCCGAACTCAATCTCGGCACCGACCACTCCGGGATCCTGGTGTTGCCGCCGGGCACCGCGGAGCCGGGCACGCCGGCCGCCGATGTGCTCGGCCTCGACGACACCGTGTTCCACCTCGCCGTCACCCCGGATCGCGGATACTGCCTGTCGGTTCGCGGCATGGCCCGTGAGATCGCGAACGCCTATGACCTGGACTACGCCGATCCGGCCGATGTCGACCCGCTGCCCGCCGAGGGCGATGCGCTGCCGGTGACCATCGAACCCGGGACCGGCGTGCTGAGGTTCGGCCTGCGGCCGGTCACCGGCATCGACCCCGCAGCGATGTCGCCCTGGTGGCTGCAACGGCGGTTGTTGCTCAGCGGCATTCGCGCGATCTCGCCCGCGGTCGATGTGACGAACTACGTGATGCTCGAGCTGGGCCACCCTATGCACGCCCACGACCAGAGCCTGATCACCGGTGGTTTCCGGGTGCGGTTCGCCCAGCCGGGGGAGACGGTGGTCACCCTCGACGACATCGAGCGCGCGCTGGATCCCGCTGACGTGCTCATCGTCGACGACGTGGCGACGGCAGCGATCGGCGGTGTGATGGGCGCGGGCACCACGGAGGTGCGCGACAGCACCACCGATGTGTTGCTCGAGGCGGCGGTGTGGGATCCGGCGGCGGTATCGAGGACCCAGCGCCGGCTGCACCTGCCGAGCGAGGCTGCCCGCCGTTACGAGCGCGCCGTCGACCCGGCGGTGTCCGTCGCGGCACTGGACCGGTGTGCGGCCCTGCTGGCCGAGATCGCCGGCGGCACTGTCGAACCCAAGCTGACCGACTGGCGGGGGGATCCGCCGCGTGAGGACTGGTCCCCGGCGCCGGTCAGCATGGCTGCCGATCTTCCCGACCGCACCGCGGGCGTGGAGTACACACAGGGCACGACCCGGCGCAGGCTGACGCAGATCGGCGCCGACGTGGTCGTCGACGGCGCGCGACTGACCGCGACACCGCCGAGTTGGCGGCCCGACCTCAAACAGCCCGCCGACCTCGTCGAAGAGGTGCTTCGGCTGGAGGGCCTGGAGATCATTCCGTCGGTGCTTCCGCAGGCGCCCGCCGGTCGAGGTCTGACGCCGGTGCAGAAACGCCGTCGCGCGGTGGGCAAGTCGTTGGCGCTCAACGGGTATGTCGAGATCCTGCCGACACCGTTCCTGCCGGCGGGGGTGTTCGACCAGTGGGGTCTGGCGGCCGACGATCCGCGTCGCAGCACGACGCGCGTGCTCAACCCGCTGGAGGCCGACCGACCGGCGTTGGCCACGACGCTACTGCCCGGATTATTGGAATCGTTGGTCCGCAACGTATCTCGCGGGGCTGTGGACACGGCGCTGTTCGCGATCGAGCAAGTGGTCGAGCCGACGTCGGACACGCGCGCCATCGAGCTCATCCCGACCGACAGAAGGCCGACCCGCGACGAGATCGCCGTGCTCGATGCGTCGCTGCCGAAGCAGCCGCAACACGTCGGAGTGGTGCTGGCGGGCCTGCGCGAGCCCGCCGGTCCGTGGGGGCCGGGCCGTCCGGTGCAGGCCGGCGACGCGTTCGAAGCCGTCCGGATCGTCGGCCGCGCGGCAGGCGTGGACTTCACGCTCCGGCAGGCCCAGCATCTGCCCTGGCACCCCGGCCGGTGCGCCGAGGTGTTGGTCGGCGACACCGTCGTCGGCCACGCGGGCCAGCTGCATCCCGCTGTCGTCGAACGCTCAGGCCTGCCGATGGGCACCTGCGCCGCCGAGGTGAACCTCGATCTCGTCCCGGTGACCGAGACACTGGCCGCGCCGTCGGTGTCGCCGTTTCCCGCGGTGTTCCAGGACGTGGCGCTGGTGGTCGACGACGAGGTGCCCGCCGAGGCGGTTGTCGACGCGGTCCGCGACGGCGCAGGCGAGCTGCTCGAGGACGTCCGGCTGTTCGACGTGTACTCCGGCCCGCAGGTCGGTGAGGGTCGCAAGTCGCTGGCGATGGCGTTGCGCTTCCGCGCCGCCGATCGGACCCTCACCGAGGACGAGGCCAGCGCGGCACGTGATGCCGCGGTGGCCGCCGCCGCACAGCGGGTCGGGGCGCAGCAGCGCCGCTGAGCCTGGCGTAGATCACCGCCGGCTGTCGATAGCGGTCACGATGTGCTCGGCGATCGCGAGCGACGACGTGGCCGCCGGCGACGGTGCATTGCGGATCAGGACGACGCGTCCGCGGGTGCTGATCCGGAAGTCGTCGACGAGGCCGCCGTCAGGATCGAGCGCTTGCGCGCGGACGCCCGCTGTACCTGCAACGACGTCGTCGTCACGCAGTTCGGGTACATAGGCGCGGGCCGCGGCGACGAACCGCCGCTTGCTGAGTGAGCCGCGCATCTCGGCGATGCCAGTCCGCCAATGTCGCCGAGCGAACCGCCAAAACGCCGGTGCACAAGCGACTTTCAGGACATCAGGCACCGAAACCCGGCCCCAGGTGTAGCCCTCGCGGGCCAGCGCCAGCACGGCGTTGGGCCCGATCAGCACCTCACCGTCGACGCGCGGGGTGACGTGCACCCCGAGGAACGGGTAACGCGGATCGGGCACCGGGTAGACCAGGCCGCTGACCAGATGTCGGCGTTCGGGCTTGAGCGCGTAGTACTCCCCGCGGAAGGGCATGATGACCGGGTCGGGGTCGTCGCCGGCCAGAACCGCCAACCGGTCGCTTTGCAGTCCGCCGCAGACGACCACGTGGTCGAACACGTACTCGGCGGGACCGCCGGCGCAGGTGACGACCACTTCGTCGGCTGCCGACCGGAGACCGACGACCTCGTGCCCCAGCAGAATGTTCGCGCCGCCCGAAACCGCGTCGGCGGCAAGCTCGCGGGTCACCTCCGCGAAGTTCACGATGGACGTCGACGGTGAGTGCAGGGCGGCGATGCCACTCACATGCGGTTCCAACTCGCGTAGCTGCTCCCGCCCGATGATCCGAACACCGGGCACCCCGTTGGCCTTCGCGCGCTGCTCGATGCCCGTCAACCGCGCGCGCTCGTCCTCGTCGAGAGCGACCAGGACCTTTCCGCACGCGATCCTGGCGATGCCACGTTCTTCGCAGAACCGTTCGAGAAGCCCCACGCCACGACGGCAGAGCACCGCCTTGTTCGACCCCGGCTCGTAGTACAGACCCGCGTGCACGACGCCGCTGTTGCGGCCGGTCTGATGCGACGCGAGGCGCTCCTCTTTCTCGAAGAGGGTGACCTCTGAGCGCGGCCACCGCTTTCCGATCTCGCGGGCGACCGCCACGCCCAGGATGCCGCCGCCGATCACGCCGAACCGATCGGTCACCGGCTGTGAAGACGAGGCGGCCACGCTGCTCTCCTGAGTCGACTGGCAAGATCGCATTCATTGTCTCGTGCGCCCTCGCCGGAGAGTTGCTCAGCGCCCCTTAATTGATTTGCAACTGACTGTATAAACATGCAGAATCGACTGCATGACATCAGTCGCCGTTGCCGGTGCCAGCGGATATGCCGGCGGCGAGATCCTGCGGTTACTCCTCGGCCACCCCGCCTACGCCGACGGTCGCCTGACGATCGGCGCGCTGACGGCCGCCACGAGCGCGGGTAGCACGCTGGCCGAACACCACCCGCACCTGCTCCCGCTGGCCGGTCGCGTGCTGGAGGCCACCGACGCGGGTGTCCTCGCGGGACACGATGTCGTCTTCCTGGCGCTGCCGCACGGCCACTCCGCGGCGCTGGCACAACAGTTGAGCAGCGACACCGTGATCGTCGACTGCGGCGCCGACTTCCGGCTCACCGACCCGGTGGTGTGGGAGCGGTTCTACGGCTCGGCCCATGCGGGTAGCTGGCCCTACGGGCTACCCGAACTGCCGGGGGCGAGGGAGCGGCTTCGCGGAGCCACCCGCATCGCCGTGCCCGGCTGTTATCCGACGGCGGCGCTTCTGGCGCTGCTGCCCGCCGTCGCCGGCGAACTCGTCGAGCCGTCGGTGACGGTCGTCGCCGTGAGCGGGACCTCCGGTGCCGGCCGCGCCGCCAAGGTGGATCTGCTCGGCTCCGAGGTCATCGGTTCGGCTCGGGCCTACAACATCGCAGGCAAACACCGCCATACCCCGGAAATCGCGCAAGGTCTGCGCGCCGTCACCGACAAGGACGTCACGGTGTCGTTCACCCCGGTGCTCATCCCAACCTCGCGCGGTATCCTCGCGACCTGCACCGCCCGCACGCAAGCACCGTTGTCGGAACTACGTGCGGCATATGAGAAAGCTTATGACGCAGAGCCATTCGTCCACCTTCTACCGGAGGGCCAGCTGCCCAAGACCGGCGCGGTGATCGGCAGCAACGCCGCACAACTCGCAGTCGCCGTCGATGATGACGCCGGAATGTTCGTCGCGGTCGCGGCGATCGACAACCTGGTCAAGGGCACAGGAGGCGCCGCCGTGCAGTCGATGAACCTGGCCCTGGGCTGGCTGGAAACCGAGGGGCTCTCAACCGTGGGGGTGGCTCCGTGACCGAGACGACCGCGGGCACCACCCGACTGCTGCGTAGCCAGGGCGTCACCGCGCCCGAGGGATTCCGCGCCACCGGCATCGCAGCGGGCATCAAGGCCTCCGGCGCGCTCGACCTGGCGCTCGTGTTCAACGAGGGGCCCGACTATCACGCCGCGGGCGTGTTCACCCGCAACCAGGTGAAGGCGGCGCCGGTGCTGTGGACGCAGCAGGTGCTGACCACGGGGCGGCTGCGCGCGGTGATCCTGAACTCCGGCGGAGCGAACGCGTGCACCGGGCCCGGCGGGTTCCAGGACAGCCACGCCACAGCCGAAGCCGTCGCCGCCG
Organism: Mycolicibacterium moriokaense; assembly: GCF_003347205.1. GTDB lineage: Bacteria > Actinomycetota > Actinomycetes > Mycobacteriales > Mycobacteriaceae > Mycobacterium > Mycobacterium moriokaense_B. Next base: position 20,472 of record NZ_QQBJ01000021.1, on the reverse strand, counting down.
CCCTGTCCGACTGGGGAACCGAAACCGGGCCCATCGAAGTCGCAGTCTGCTCAACGGGTTTGATCGGTGATCGGCTACCCATGGACAAGGTGCTGACCGGCGTCACCGAGATCGTGCACGAGATGGCCGGCGGGCTCAGCGGTGGGGAAGAGGCCGCCAGGGCCATCATGACCACCGACAAGATGCCCAAACAGGTGGCGCTGCACCATTCCGGCAACTGGACCGTCGGCGGGATGGCCAAAGGTGCGGGCATGCTGGCCCCGTCCCTTGCCACCATGCTCTGCGTGATCACCACCGACGCGGTCGCCGACGCCACCGCACTGGACCGGGCCTTGCGCGCCGCCAGCGCGATCACGTTCGACCGGCTCGACGTGGACGGCAGCTGCTCGACGAACGACACGGTGCTGGTATTGGCCTCTGGCGCAAGCGCAATCGCGCCCAGCCAGAGCGAACTCGACGAGGCCCTGCTGCGGGTCTGTGAAGACCTGTGCGCGCAGCTGCAGGCCGACGCCGAGGGCGTCACCAAGCGGGTCGCCATCACCGTCACCGGTGCCGTGGACGAGGCGGACGCGCTGACCGCCGCTCGCGTCGTCGCGCGCGACAGCCTGGTCAAAACCGCGCTGTTCGGCTCCGACCCGAACTGGGGGCGTGTCCTCGCCGCGGTCGGCATGGCGCCCGTCCGGCTCGATCCCGAACGGATCAGCGTGTCGTTCAACGGCTCCCCGGTCTGCGTCGACGGCGTCGGGGCCGACGGTGCCCGCGACGTCGATCTGTCCGGCGCCGACATCGATGTCGCGATCGACCTCGGCGTCGGAGACGCCCACGCGTCGATCCGGACCACAGACTTGTCTCATGCCTACGTCGAAGAGAACTCGGCATACAGCTCATGACGACGTCTGATGTCGCCACCCAGACGAAGGCCGACGTGCTCGCCGCGGCGCTGCCGTGGCTCAAGCAGCTGCACCACAAGATCGTCGTCGTCAAGTACGGCGGCAACGCGATGACGGACGACTCGTTGCGCCGCGCGTTCGCCGCGGACATGGTCTTCCTGCGCAACTGCGGCATCCATCCCGTCGTCGTGCACGGCGGCGGTCCGCAGATCAGCGCGATGCTGAAACGGCTCGGCATCGCAGGCGATTTCAAGGGCGGCTTCCGCGTCACCACACCTGAAGTGCTCGACGTCGCGCGGATGGTGCTCTTCGGTCAGGTGGGCCGGGAACTGGTCAATCTGATCAACATGCACGGCCCGTACGCCGTCGGCATCACCGGCGAAGACGCGCACCTGTTCACCGCGGTGCGGCGCAGCGTCACCGTCGACGGCGTGGCCACCGACATCGGCCTGGTCGGCGACGTGGAGCGGGTGAACACCGAGGCGGTGCTCGACCTGATTGCCGCGGGACGCATTCCGGTGGTGTCCACGATCGCCCCCGACGCCGACGGAGTGGTGCACAACATCAACGCCGACACCGCCGCGGCGGCCTTGGCCGAGGCGCTCTCTGCCGAAAAGCTGTTGATGCTCACCGACATCGAGGGCCTCTACACCAGCTGGCCTGACCGTGACTCCCTGGTGAGCGAGATCGACGTTGCCGCACTGACACAACTGCTCCCGACGCTGGAGGCGGGCATGGTGCCGAAGATCGAGGCCTGCATGCGTGCCGTCGGGGGCGGGGTCCCCAGCGCACACGTCATCGACGGCCGCGTCGAGCATTGCGTGCTGGTCGAATTGTTCACCGATGAAGGGGCGGGCACAAAGGTGGTGAAGGCGTGACACTCATCCAGCGCTGGGAAAGCGTGATGATGAACAACTACGGCACCCCCGCCATCGCGTTGGCGAGCGGCGACGGTGCCGTGGTCACCGACGAGAACGGCAAGTCCTACATCGACCTGCTCGGCGGCATCGCGGTCAACGTGCTCGGCCACCGCCATCCCGCCGTCATCGAAGCCGTCACCGCCCAGATGAACACGCTGGGCCACACTTCGAACTTCTATGCCACCGAACCGGGCATCGCGCTGTCCGAGGCGTTGGTCGGCCTGCTGGGAACCGAAGCGAAGGTGTTCCTCTGCAATTCGGGCACCGAGGCCAACGAGGTCGCATTCAAGATCACCCGACTGACCGGCCGCACGAAAATCGTTGCGGCCCAGGGCGGATTCCACGGGCGCACGATGGGGTCGCTGGCCCTGACCGGGCAGCCCGCCAAACAGGAACCGTTCGCCCCGCTGCCGGGCGACGTGGTGCACGTCCCGTACGGCGACGTCGCGGCGCTGGCCGAGGCCGTCGACGACGAGACCGCGGCGGTGTTCCTCGAGCCGATCATGGGCGAAGCGGGTGTCATCGTGCCGCCCGAGGGCTATCTGGTGGCCGCCCGAGAACTTTCGACGACGCGCGGCGCCCTGCTGGTGCTCGACGAAGTGCAGACCGGAATGGGCCGCACCGGAACGTTCTTCGCCCATCAGCACGACGGCATCACGCCCGACATCGTCACCCTCGCCAAGGGACTCGGCGGCGGTCTGCCGATCGGCGCCTGCCTTGCCGTTGGCGCGGTCGGCGATCTCTTGACGCCCGGACTGCACGGCAGCACCTTCGGCGGCAACCCGGTCTGCGCGGCCGCGGCGTTGGCGGTGTTGCGGGTGCTGGCCGAGGATGGCCTGATCTCGCGCGCCGATGTGCTGGGCAAGACGCTGCGTCACGGCGTCGAGTCGCTGCGCCACCCGCTCGTCGACCACGTCCGCGGCAGGGGTCTGCTGTGCGGCATCGCGCTCAGCGCTCCCCATGGCAGGGCGGTGGAGGCCGCCGCCCGCGACGCCGGATTCCTGCTCAACGCCGCCGCGCCCGACCTGATCCGGCTGGCTCCGTCGCTTGTCATCTCCGAGGCCCAGATCGCCGAATTCCTCGCCGCGCTACCGGGAGTGCTCGACAAGGGGATGTCATGACGCCTCGTCACTTCCTGCGCGACGACGACCTCACCCCAGACGAGCAGGCCGAGGTGCTGGCGCTGGCCGCGGAACTGAAGAAAGACCCCTTCTGCCGCAGGCCGCTCGACGGGCCACGGGGCGTAGCGGTGATCTTCGACAAGAACTCCACCCGTACCCGGTTCTCGTTCGAGATGGGTATCGCTCAACTCGGCGGGCATGCCGTCGTGGTCGACGGCCGGAGCACGCAACTCGGTCGCGAGGAGACGCTGCAGGACACCGGAGCGGTGCTGTCCCGCTACGTGGAAGCCATCGTCTGGCGCACCTTCGGCCAGGACCGGCTCACGTCGATGGCGGAGGGGGCGACGGTGCCGATCGTCAACGCGCTCTCCGACGAATTTCACCCGTGCCAGGTGCTGGCTGATCTTCAAACCCTCGCCGAACGCAAGGGCGAGCTGAAAGGACTGCGGCTGGCCTACTTCGGCGACGGCGCCAACAACATGGCCCACTCGCTGATGGTGGGCGGCGTCACCGCCGGCGTCGACGTCACCATCGCCGCGCCGGCCGGCTTCGAACCGAACCCGGCCGTCGTCACCGCCGCCGAGAAGCGGGCCCGCCTGACCGGCGCATCGGTGACGATGACGGCCGACGCCGCGGCGGCCGCGGCCGGTGCCGACGTGTTGGTCACCGACACCTGGACGTCGATGGGCCAGGAGGACGACGGGCTGGACCGGGTTGCACCCTTCAAACCGTTCCAGGTGAATGCCGAATTGGTCAGCCTGGCCGAGCCGGATGCCGTTGTGCTGCACTGTCTTCCCGCGCACCGCGGCCACGAGATCACCGACGAGGTGATCGACGGGTCGCACAGCGCGGTGTGGGACGAGGCGGAGAACCGGTTGCACGCACAGAAGGCGCTACTGGTATGGCTGCTGGAGCGGTCATGACGACCGGCAAGGCTCCGCAGTTCGATGTCGCCGGCCGAGCGGCTCCGGTGTCGGATGTCGCCGGCCGAGCGGCTCCGGAATTCAGCGGCACCCGCGCAGGCAGGCAGGCCCGCATCGTCGCGATCCTGTCGTCGCACTCGGTACGCAGCCAGACCGAACTGGCCGCGATGCTTGCCGCCGAAGGCATCGACGTGACCCAGGCGACGCTGTCGCGCGACCTCGAGGAGTTGGGTGCGGTCAAGTTGCGCGGCGCCGACGGCGGTGTCGGCGTCTACGTCGTACCCGAGGACGGCAGCCCCGTGCGCGGCGTCTCCGGCGGCACCGAACGGCTGTCGCGGCTGCTGGGCGATCTGTTGACGTCCACCGACGCCAGCGGCAACCTCGCCGTGCTGCGCACCCCACCCGGTGCGGCCCAGTACCTGGCCAGCGCGATCGACCGGGCGGCGCTGCCGTACGTCGTCGGCACCATCGCGGGCGACGACACCATCTTCGTGGTCGCCCGTGAGCCGATGACCGGCGCCGACCTGGCCACCACCATCGAGAACCTTCAATAACGCAGTCGTCAAAGGAGATTGATTACATGTCCGAGCGCGTCATCCTGGCGTATTCCGGCGGTCTGGACACGTCCGTGGCGATCAGCTGGATCGGCAAGGAGACCGGCAGCGAAGTTGTTGCAGTCGCTATCGACCTCGGCCAGGGCGGCGAGGACATGGAAGTCGTGCGCCAGCGCGCGCTGGACTGCGGGGCCGTGGAAGCCGTCATCGTCGATGCCCGCGACGAGTTCGCCGACGAGTATTGTCTGCCCGCCATCGAATCCAATTCGCTCTACATGGACCGCTACCCGTTGGTGTCCGCGCTGAGCCGGCCGCTGATCGTCAAACACCTGGTGTCGGCTGCGCGGCAGTTCGGCGGCGGCGTCGTCGCACACGGCTGCACCGGTAAGGGCAACGATCAAGTGCGCTTCGAGGTCGGATTCGGTTCTTTGGCACCGGATCTGGAAGTGCTTGCCCCGGTGCGCGACTATGCGTGGACGCGGGAGAAGGCCATCGCGTTCGCCGAGGAGAACGCGATCCCGATCAACGTCACCAAGCGCTCACCGTTCTCGATCGACCAGAACGTGTGGGGCCGTGCCGTCGAGACCGGCTTCCTCGAACACCTGTGGAACGCCCCGACCAAGGACGTCTACGACTACACGGAGGATCCCACTGTCAACTGGAGCACGCCCGACGAGGTGATCGTCGGATTCGAACGGGGCGTGCCGGTTTCGATCGACGGCAGGCGCGTGACAGTGCTGCAGGCCATCGAGGAACTCAACCGCCGCGCCGGCGAGCAGGGCGTGGGGCGCCTCGACGTCGTCGAGGACCGGCTGGTCGGCATCAAGAGCCGCGAGATCTACGAGGCACCGGGTGCGATGGTGTTGATCACCGCCCACACCGAACTCGAACACGTCACGCTGGAGCGCGAACTGGGGCGTTTCAAGCGCCAGACCGACCAGCGGTGGGGCGAGTTGGTCTACGACGGGCTCTGGTTCTCGCCGCTGAAGAGGGCGCTGGAGGCATTCGTCGCCGAGACCCAGGAGCATGTCACCGGCGAGATCCGGATGGTGTTGCACGGCGGCCACATCGCCGTCAACGGCCGCCGCAGCGACCAGTCCCTCTACGACTTCAACCTCGCCACCTACGACGAGGGCGACACCTTCGATCAGTCCGCGGCGAAGGGCTTCGTGCACGTGCACGGCCTGTCCTCGAAGATCGCCGCGCGACGGGACCTGGCCACATGAGGTGCGCCCCCCGCACCGCGAGCGACCGTGTTTGTACGGCGACACGCCGCAATCGCCGTACAACTGCGCACGCTCGCCCGGCGGGAGCGACCGCAGTATGAGCACCAACGAGGGGGCGTTGTGGGGCGGCCGGTTCGCTGACGGCCCGTCGGACGCACTCGCCGCGCTGAGCAAGTCCACCCACTTCGACTGGGTGCTCGCGCCGTACGACATCAGGGCGTCGAAGGCGCACGTCCGCGTCCTGTTCAGCGCCGGGCTTCTCACCGAGGAGCAGCGCGACGGGCTGCTGGCCGGCCTGGACAGCCTCGGCGAGGACGTGGCCGACGGCAGCTTTCTGCCGATCGTCGCCGACGAAGACGTGCACGGCGCGCTGGAACGCGGGCTGATCGACCGGGTCGGCGCGGAACTCGGAGGGCGGCTGAGGGCCGGGCGGTCGCGAAACGATCAGGTGGCCACGCTGTTTCGGCTGTGGCTGCGCGACGCGGTGCGGCGGATTGCCGAAGGCGCATTGGATGTGGTGTCCGCGCTGGCCACCCAGGCCGCCGCACATCCGACGGCGATCATGCCCGGCAAGACGCATCTTCAGTCGGCCCAGCCGATTCTGCTCGCCCATCATCTGCTGGCCCACGCCCACCCGCTGCTGCGCGACGTCGACCGGCTGATCGATTTCGACCGGCGGGCCGCGGTGTCGCCCTACGGCGCAGGCGCTCTGGCCGGATCCTCGCTGGGCCTTGACCCCGACGCGATCGCGGCCGAACTCGGATTCGCCGCCGCGGCGGACAATTCGGTGGACGCCACGGCGGCGCGCGATTTCGCCGCGGAGGCGGCGTTCGTCTTCACCATGATCGGCGTCGACCTGTCACGCCTGGCCGAGGATATAATCCTCTGGGGCACAACCGAATTCGGATACGTCACACTGCACGACTCATGGTCGACGGGCAGTTCGATCATGCCGCAGAAGAAGAACCCGGACATCGCCGAGTTGGCCCGCGGCAAGTCCGGCCGGCTGATCGGCAACCTGACCGGCCTGCTCGCGACGCTGAAGGCCCAGCCACTGGCCTACAACCGCGACCTGCAGGAGGACAAGGAGCCGGTGTTCGACTCCGTTGCGCAGCTGGAACTGTTGCTTCCCGCGATGGCCGGCCTGGTCGGCACCCTGCGATTCGACGTCGACCGGATGGCCGAGTTGGCGCCACTCGGCTACACCCTGGCCACCGACCTCGCCGAGTGGCTGGTGCGCAGAGGAGTGCCGTTCCGCGTCGCTCACGAGGCGGCAGGTGCGGCCGTGCGTGCCGCCGAGGCCAGGGGAGTCGGACTCGAGGACCTCGAGGACGCCGAACTCGCCGGCATCCATCCCGAGCTGACCCCCGACGTCAGGGAGGTGTTGACCGTCGACGGGTCGGTCAACTCGCGTGACGCGCGCGGGGGAACGGCCCCCGTCCAAGTGGCAAAGCAACTCGGTGTCGTTCGCGACACCGCCGACACACTCCGGGCTCGGCTGCTTCGCTAGCTACTAGCATTCCCATCATGGAGGGCAAACCCCCAGCCCCGGTCGAGCGAACCGACCGATGGAGTCATTGGTTTGCCCGGGTGACGTCTGCACAGGCGCGGCGGGTGCTGCTTCTCGTCGTCCTCGCGGCCACCGCCGCGTTCGGCGGCCTCGACACGGTCGACAAGCAGGTCACCGCATTCAAGGCGGGCGACGATTTCAGCGACGGCGAGTACACGGTCACCGTGGAGCGGGCGAGGCTGGTCGACGAGTTGAAGGGCACCTACGGCTCGGCGAAGCCGGGAAAGGTCTATCTCGGCGTCGTCACCACTTTGCGGAACGACGGCACCGTGCCGGGCCACCTACGAGATCTGCTGGATCTGCGGGACCTGCCGGACAAGGAGTTCTTCGGCGTCTTCCGGTTCCGCGACGGTTCGGCCATCCAGACACTGGGTCCCGGCCTCAGCGAGCGACTGGTGTTCGCCTGGCTGCTACCCGACTCCGCGACGGGGTCTCTTCATTCGGTGACCATCCGGGTCTGGAAGAAGAAGTACACCCAATTGATGGTCACCTACGGCGGCAAGGAGTGGATCGACACCGACAACTACGGACAGATCGTCGTGCCCGTCCAGGAGTCGGCCTGATGCGCGTGCGGGTCAACCCGCGGCGCGCGCTGACAGCCGTCGCGGTCGTCATTACCGTTGCCGCGGCAGCCGTGGTGTGGCAGAACCTGCCCACACCGCCGGATGTCCTCGGGCCGTTCGACGTTCACGGTGAAGCGGGAAGCCCGGTCACCGGCCGCGCCGTCTCCGCCACGGTCACCAACGTCCGCATCGCGCCGCAGGTGGATTCCGTCACGCCCGCGGGGCTGTGGGTTGTGGTGGACGCGGCGCTGGAGGGCACGGTGAGCACCGAACTGTCGCACAGCGACCTGCTCGTCGGGCCCAACACCTACACGCCGACCGACGTGTTCTTCATCGAGACGATGACCGCCCAGATCAACCCCGGCATCACCCAGCGCGGGTCGTGGGTCTTCGACGTCGCACCCGACCTCGTCGCACCGGGTACCGGCGAGCCGATGACGCTGCGTGTCTGGGTCGGTGACGGCCGGATGGATTCGCGGTTGGTGATCCGCCTACCGCAGCACGGTGCACACTTCAGCAGGGTCGACGCCGTCACGCTGACCAAGCCGGAACTGAGCGCCTCATGACGGCGCGGCTGTGGGTCCGCAATGTGATCGGAGCAGTGGTCGCGGTGGCAGCCATCGGCGTGCTGATCCTGACCGGCCTCGGCGAATCATGGGCCGAGTATCGCCGCACAGTCGTTCCGGCGGCGGTCGTGCAGGCTGGACGGAGCGGCGACGCCGACGGCCGCACGTGGAAGGTCGACGGGATTGGACACCTGAACCGCAGCCCGAACAATTTCGGCCCGCCGATGCCACCCGACACCGTGCTTACGGTCGTCACCGTGGATCGCTCCGGACCGCCGCCGGCCGATGCGGTCTGCAACGGCGTGATCACTGACGGCAAGCGTCGGTGGAAGAGCGAGAGTGTCGGCGGGTTCATCGCACCCGAAGGCGACGGCGTGACGAGCCTGTGCAATCAGCCTGGGCGGCTTCAGTTCTCGTTCCTGCTGCCGCAAAACGTGGTGCCCACCGCGATGGACGTCGTCCAGGTCGACGGCCGAATCACGGTGCGGTTGCTGTTGTCGGCCGGTCCGTCCTGACCTGCTCCAGGCAATACGCAACGGTCGAGGCGATCAGGCAGACTCGCAGCGGCTCGACGAGCATGTGCGAGATCAGGGCGATGGTGTCGGCGAATCCGTTCCAGAACGTCAGGGGGTGCGGCCCGAAAAGCCATGCGATGAACCGGAAGAGGTATCCGATGCTGACCTCGGGGTGGTAGAACGCGCCTGCCATGTCCAACCACGCCAGCGCCAGATATCCCAGCACGTACAGCGTCAACCCGAGCACACCGCCGTGCAGGATCAGCCGCGCGGAATCGACGATCGTGCTGTAGTCGCCGAGCCTGCCCCGTGCCCAGCCGCGCGCCTTCTCGGCGACGGTCCGGGGGACCCGCCAGCCGCGTTCTTTGAATCGTTTTCTGCCCGCCGCGGCGCGATCGAACACCGTGTCGGCGTGTCCGCCCACGACGCGGCGAGCGGCGCCGCGCCAGTCCGGCATGGACACGCCGTAGATGATTCCGGCCACAGCCAGCCACAGCAACGGGATCGTCGCGCCCCCGAACGCAGTTCGCAACACCGCCATCGCCGCGTCCCACAGCGCTTCGGCCGGCCGGAAGTTCGAGAACACGTCGGCACGGATCGTGTTCAACCACACAATGATCCGTCTCTCGCCGATCCAGCCCATCGGGTTGATCAGGAAGCTGACGCCCTGGCTGGCCGCGAAGCTGAGCGTGAGAAAGACCCACAGCGCATCGACGTACACCCGGATCGCCAGCACCCAGCCGGGCAGGCTCTCCTTGAACCTGCCCAGCACATAGCGCAGCACCAGGGCGGCCGCGATGATCGCCCAGGTGGCCGTGTTCACTGGCAGTTGGTCGGGGTGAAGGCCGCTGGTCTGGCCGGTGGCCAGCGCGGTCGTCACCGCCTCGTTGACGCGGTAATCGAGCGCGGCGGTCTCGAAATCCAGCCAGTCCTCGGCGAACAGCCGCCACGCCAGATAGATCGCGAAGAACGGCACGATGATGTTGGTGAACACGTCGATGCTCCGCGCCGACCGCCGCGGCAGCGCCGCGAGCGCTGGAATCGACTGCCGCAACACCAGAAACATGGCCACATAGGAGCCCAGCCGGGCCAGGCCTGCGAACGGCATGATCAGCGAGGCCCAGACATCGTTGTCCCAGCCGACATAGGCCGCGAGTTCGATGGCCCCCTTGCGGCCCAGCCAACCCAGTAGATACAGCGCGACGAGTTGCGGGAAGTGGCGCCACCACAGATGGAACGGCCGCAGCAGGTAGCCCACCGCCACATCGTAAGCAGACCGGCCCCGCTTTCAGGACACCTGGCGAGCGTCAGTCCTCGGCCACGTCCAGCCACGCCTCTTCGAGAGATTCCTTGCGTGCGATCAGCTCGTTGAGCTCGCTGTTGAGCTCGCCCAGCCGAACATGATCGGCGGCGGCCTCCGCCATGTCCTCGTGCATGGCCGCGATGCGTCGCTCCACCTTGGACAGCTGGCTTTCGATGCGCGCCATCTCCTTTCCGGCGCGGCGCTCCCGTGCCGACGCGGACTCGGCGCGCTGCGGTTCCTGCCTCGGCGGCTCGGGAGCGCTCGCGTCGCGCTCGGCGAGATACTGATCGATCCCGCCGGGGAGCAGGCTGCAGCGTCCCCGACCGGTGAGTGCATAGGTGACATCGGTGACGCGTTCCAGGAAGTACCGGTCGTGCGTGACGACGATCAACGTGCCCGGCCAGTCGTCCAGATAGTCCTCGATCACGGTCAGCGTGTCGATGTCGAGGTCGTTGGTCGGTTCATCGAGCAGCAGCACGTTCGGCTCGTCGAGCAGGATCTGCAGAAACTGCAGCCGGCGCCGCTCACCGCCGGACAGGTCGGCGATGCGCGCGGTGAGCTTGTCGCCGGTGAAGCCGAAGTCCTTCAACAAGGTGTCGGCGCTGATTTCGCGCCCGCCCGCCAATTGGCTGACCCGCCGACGGTCTTCGACGGCGTCGATCACCCGGTCCGTGCCCGTCATCTCGGCCAGCGCCTGGCTGAGATAGCCGATCCGCAGGGTGGCGCCCCGTTTGATCGTGCCCGCGGCGGGCGGCAATTCACCCGCGAGCAGCCGCAGCACCGACGTCTTGCCGGTGCCGTTGACTCCGACGAGACCGATGCGCGCCCCCGGCCCGATGGACCAGTCGATCCCGTCGAGGATGAGGCGGTCGCCGACCTCGAGCCGCAGCCGGTGCAGGTCGAACACGTCCTTGCCCAGCCGAGTGGTGGCGAAGCGCTGCAGCACCAGCGAGTCGCGGGGGGGCGGCTCGTTCGCGATGAGCTCGTTGGCGGCCTGGATCCGGAACTTCGGCTTCGACGTCCTGGCGGGGGGTCCGCGTCGCAGCCAGGCCAGTTCCTTGCGCATCAGGTTCCTGCGCCGCGCCTCCACCCCGGCGGCCAGCCGCATCCGCTCGGCCCGCGCCAACACGTAGGCCGCATATCCGCCGTCATAGGCGTCGACGGCGCCGTCGTGCACCTCCCAGGTCTTGGCGGTGACCGCGTCGAGAAACCACCTGTCGTGGCTGACGACGACGAGCGCCTGCGAGCGCCGCCCGGACAGGTGCGTGGCCAGCCAGCCGATCACCTCGACGTCCAGGTGGTTGGTCGGCTCGTCGAGGACCAGCACGTCGTGCCCGGCGATCAGCACGGCGGCCAGGGCCGTCCGGCGCCGCTCGCCACCGCTGAGTTGCGAGACGGCGGTGTCGAGATCCACCCCCGCGAGCAGATGCTCGACGACCGAGCGGGTCTCCGGTTCGGCGGCCCAGATGTGGTCGGGCCGGCCGCCGACGATGACCTCGCGGACGGTCGCGCCCGCGGCGAAGTCGTCGCTCTGGCGCAGGTAGCCGACCGACAGGCCCGAGGTGTGACTGACCCGGCCCGAGTCCGGCTCACGGCTCTCGGTCAGCACCTGGAGCAGCGTGGACTTGCCGTCGCCGTTGCGTCCCACCACGCCGATCGCGTCGCCCTCGTCGACTCCGAGGCTGACCGCGTCCAGCAGGGTACGGGTGCCGTAACCGAGCGTCGCGCGCTCGACGTTGATCAAGTTGGCCATCAGCCGCCGATGATAGGTAGGGCATCTCGGCGAGGCTGCCCCGGCCACTGTGCCATGATGACCTCGGCAATCGGGGGACAGGTGTGACAAAAGGGGAACCGCCGGTGGTGGACCTTTCGGCAATAACCAGGCCAGTGGGCCGGCTCGTGGCCACCGCGCAGAACGGTCTCGAGGTGCTGCGGTACGGGGGGCTGGAGACCGGCTCGGTGCCGTCGCCGTTCCAGATCGTGGAAAGCGTGCCGATGTATCGGCTGCGCCGCTACTTCCCGCCCGACACCCGCCCCGGTGGCAAGCCGCCGGGGCCGCCGGTGCTGATGGTGCACCCGATGATGATGTCGGCCGACATGTGGGACGTCACCCGCGCCGAAGGCGCCGTCGGCATCCTGCACGCCGCGGGCATCGACCCCTGGGTGATCGACTTCGGCGAGCCGGACAAGGTCGAGGGCGGCATGCAGCGCAACCTCGCCGACCATGTCGTCGCGCTGAGCGAGGCCATCGACACCGTCAAGGAGACCACCGAGCGCGACGTCCATCTGGCCGGCTACTCGCAGGGCGGCATGTTCTGCTACCAGGCGGCCGCCTACCGCCGGTCGAAGGACCTCGCCAGCATCGTCGCCTTCGGCGCGCCGGTGGACACGCTGGCCGCGCTGCCGATGAACCTGCCCGCCGGGCTCGCCGCGGGCGCCGCGGATTTCATGGCCGACCACGTGTTCAGCCGGATCGACATCCCCAGCTGGCTGGCACGGACCGGTTTCCAGATGCTCGACCCGATCAAGACCGCGCAGTCGCGGCTGGATTTCCTGCGACAGCTTCACGACCGCGAGGCATTGCTTCCTCGCGAGCAGCAGCGGCGGTTCCTCGCCTCCGAGGGATGGATCGCGTGGTCGGGGCCCGCGATCGCGGAACTGCTGAAGCAGTTCATCGCGCACAACCGGATGATGACCGGCGGCTTCGCCATTCATGGCGACCTGGTCACGCTCAGCGACATCAACTGCCCGGTGCTGGCGGTCGTCGGCGAGGTTGACGACATCGGCCAACCTCCGGCGGTGCGCGGCATCAAGCGTGCCGCCCCGCAGGCCGACGTGTACGAATTCCTAATCCGTGCAGGCCATTTCGGCTTGGTTGTGGGATCGAAAGCGGCGACCCAGACGTGGCCGACGGTGGCCCAATGGGTCAAGTCGGTCGACGGCGGCGCCGACCTGCCCGAAGGCGTCACGCCGATGGCGCTGCAACCCGCCGAGCACAGCGAAAACGGTGTGCCGTTCGCTTCGCGGGTCGCTCACGGCGCCACGGCGGCCGGCGAGATGGCCTTCACGCTGGCTCGGTCGGCCGCCGACGCGGTGGTCGCCGCCAACAAGTCGGCCCGCGCGCTCGCCGTCGAGACGGTTCGCACGCTGCCCAGGCTGGCCCGCCTCGGTCAGATCAACGATCACACCCGGATCTCGCTGGGCCGCATCATGTCCGAACAGGCGCGCGATGTGCCCAACGGCGAGTGTCTGCTGTTCGACGGCAGGGTCCACACCTTCGAAGCCGTCGATCGCCGCATCAACAACGTGGTGCGGGGCCTCATCGAGGTCGGCGTGCGGCAAGGCGCGCACGTCGGTGTGCTGATGGAGACGCGGCCCAGCGCGCTGGTGGCGATCGCCGCGCTGTCGCGGCTGGGCGCGGTGGCCGTGTTGATGCCGCCCGACGCGGATCTGGCGACGGTCGTGCGACTCGGCGCGGTCTCCGACATCATCGCCGACCCGAGCAACCTCGAGGCGGCCCGCGGACTGTCGATGCGGGTGCTGGTGCTCGGCGGCGGCGAGGCGCGCGATCTGCACCTGCCCGACCACTCGGACGTCATCGACATGGAGCAGATCGACCCCGACGAGGTGGCCCTGCCGGGTTGGTACCGCCCCAACCCCGGGTTGGCGCGTGACCTGGCGTTCGTTGCATTCAGCACTGTGGGCGGCCAACTCGTGGCCCGCCAGATCACTAATTTCCGGTGGGCGCTGTCGGCCTTCGGCACCGCGTCGGCGGCCAACCTGGGCCGCGCTGACACGGTGTACTGCCTGACCCCGCTGCACCACCAGTCCGGGCTGTTGGTGAGCCTGGGCGGGGCCGTGGTCGGCGGCTCGCGCATCGCCCTGTCGCGGGGTCTGCGATCCGACCGCTTCCTGCAGGAGATCCGCCAGTACGGCGTGACGGTGGTGTCCTACACCTGGGCGATGCTGCGCGAGGTGATCGACGATCCATCGTTCGCGCTGACCGGAAACCACCCGGTGCGGCTGTTCATCGGGTCGGGCATGCCGTCCGGGCTGTGGAAACGCGTGGTCGACATCTTCGCGCCGGCGCGCGTCGTCGAGTTCTTCGCGACCACCGACGGCCAGGCCGTTCTGGCCAACGTGTCGGGCGCGAAGGTGGGCAGCAAGGGCAGGCCGCTTCCCGGCGGCGGCGAGGTCGCGCTCGCCGCGTATGACCCCGACGACGACCTGATCCTTGAGGACGACCGCGGCTTCGTGCGCAAGGCCGATACCGACGAAGTGGGCGTCATGCTGGCCCATCCTCGGGGGCCGATCGACCCCACCGCCTCGGTGAAGCGCGGCGTTTTCGCCCCGGCCGACACCTGGGTGTCCACCGAGTACCTGTTCCGGCGCGACCAGGACGGCGACTACTGGTTGGTGGACAACCGCGGCCTGGTCATCCGCGGCGAACGCGGGCCGGTCTACGCGATGCCGATCAGCGACGCGCTGGGCGCCATCGACGCGGTGGACATCTCGGTGACCTACGCGTGCGAAAGCGGCGGTCGGAGGATGGCGGTGACCGCGCTCGCGCTGCGTCCCGGCGGCAGCGTGGCGGCGGGCGACCTGTCCGAGGCGCTGGCCGATCTGCCCGTCGGAGAGGCCCCCGATATCGTGCACGTTGTCTCCGAAATGACGCTGTCCGCGTCGTATCGCCCGATGATCAGCCCGCTGCGCGCGATGGGAATCCCCAAGCCGGCACGTAACGCCTGGTACCTGGATACGGATAGCAATAGATACAAGAGGCTGACGGCCGCGGCGCGCGCCGAGTTGATCGGCGACGACAGCTGAGGTCGTGCCGGGTGTCCGGCACACTGTTAGGCTCGGCGCGCAGGCGAGGGAGCACGATGAGGCCAAATAGCCATCGCACTGGAGGTTGGATGACATCGCAGAAGCATTGGCGCCGGCTGATCGCCGGCAGCGCGGTAGCGGGTGCACTACTCGCCGGTGTCGGCGCGCCGGTCGCGATCGCTGCCCCCGGCGATGACACCAGCACCGAGACCGATGCCCCGCAGCCCACGATGACGGGCCCTCAGGCGCTGGCACTTCTCAAGGAGCAATACGACACCGGCGCCGGTGGCGGCCAGGTCTCGAACTTCGTCCACGAGATATTCATCCTGACCAACCTCGGCTACCCGCCGTCGAAATCCAACCAGGCCGCGATAGTCGAGGCGCTGGACAAGCGGCCGAACCAGGGCCCGTTGGTGGACGCGCTCAAAGCCACCGTCTCCTACCAGCGCAGGATCCAGGCCCAGGCCGCCGCGCAACAGAGCCAGGGTGGCCAGGGGATGACCATCGGCGGGGCGCCGGCACCCTTCGACGGGGGCGGCGGCACCATCATGGGCCACCCGGGCTGATCCTCCGTCGTGCTCGACGAGAAACTGCTCAGCATCCTGGTCTGTCCCGAGGACCGCGGTCCGTTGCTCGTGATCGGCGACGACGAGATGCTCTACAACCCGCGACTACGACGCGCATACCGGATCGACGACGGCATCCCGGTGCTGCTGGTCGACGAGGCGGTCACGGTGACCGACGACGCGGAGCACGAGCGGCTGCTGGGCCGCGCAAAGTCCTGAATTGGCTACGCGGGAAATCCGGGGAGATCCCCGGTGAGATATCGCTGGATGTTCGGCGCGATGGTCTCAGCGATCTGTTCCACCGGCAGTGACCTGAACGGGTCCAACTCGAGTATGTAGCGCACCATCACCACGCCCACCAACTGCGATGCCACGAACTGAACCCGGATCGGGCCGCTGCCGACCGGGTTGTCCACCCGTGAGCCGACCTCGACGGCGATGATCTCCTGCAGAAAGGACCGAACCAGGGAGGCGTCGTTGCCGGCCAGGATCGACCGCAGCGTCGCGACGAAGCCCTTGCCCAACTCGGAGTCCCACAGCGGCAACAGGATCGAGGGCAGCACGTAGCCGATCCGTTCGACGGGCACTTCGCGCAGCGGCCCGATCACCGCCATCGGGTCGATGGGAATGTGGATCGCCGCGGCGAACAATTGCGTCTTGGTGCCGAAATAGTGGTGCACGAGCGCGGGGTCCACACCCGCATCTGCCGCGATCGCCCGGATCGAAGTCTTGTCGATCCCGTTGCGGGCGAACAGTTCTCGCGCACTGCTCAGAATCCGGTCGCGGGTATCAGACGTTCCGGGCGGTCGCCCGGGACGCTTGCGGTCGGTGTTCGTCGTCAAAGCTCTGCCTAGGGTGTCCTTCGTCGTAGCGTCGCCGCCGCCAGGCACATGGCCACCACCGCGAACCCGATCACCACGATGATGTCGCGCAACGCGATCCATGTCAGGTCCGGGTAAGCGCCCACCTGACGCAGCGCCTCCAGAGCGTAGCTTGCGGGCAGCACGTTGCTGATCCACTGCAGCCATTCGGGCATCACCTCGCGCGGCACGATGATGCCGCACAGCAGCAACTGGGGGGCGATGACCAGCGGCATGAACTGCACGGCCTGGAACTCGGTGCGGGCGAATGCGCTGCACAACAGGCCCAGTCCGACACCGAGGATCGCGTTGATGATGGCGATGACGAACACCAGGATCGGGCTGCCCGCGGTGTCCAGGCCGAGGAACCAGAACGACACGACGCACGCCAGCGTGGCTTGCGCCGCCGCCGCGATCGAGAACGCGGTGCCGTAGGCGGCCAGCAGATCGAGGCGACGCAACGGGGTGGTCAGGATCCGCTCCAAGGTTCCCGAAACACGCTCTCGCTGCATGGTTATCGACGTGATCAGAAACATGATGATCAGCGGAAAGACGCCGAGCATGATCAGACAGGCGTTGTTGAACGGCGAGGGAGCCCCCGGCCTGTGCGGTGCGTTCTGGAACATGAAGTACATCAACGCGATGATGACGCTCGGCACCAGCAGGATCATCGCGACACTGCGATGGTCGGCCGCCAGTTGGCGCAGGATGCGGCCCGTGGTGGCCAGATAGCCCTGCGGACTCAGCTTGCTGCGGCTGCGGTGCTGTGCCGGATGACGGACAGAAACGCTTCCTCCAGTGACTGACATCTCGTGTCCTCTCGTAGCTGTCCGGGTGTGGTGTGGGCGAGCAGATGGCCGTCGCGCATGAGCAGCAGGTCGCCGCAGTGGTCGGCCTCGTCCATCACGTGACTGGAGACCAGCAATGTTGTTCCGCGCCTGGCGAGATGGTGGAACTGCTCCCACAGATCGACGCGTAGTACAGGGTCGAGGCCGACCGTGGGTTCGTCCAGCACCAGCAGGTCCGGGGTGCAGACCAGGGCGCAGGCCAGGGAGACGCGGGTGCGCTGTCCGCCGGACAGGTTGCCGCACAGTGCCGTTCGGTGGTCGTCGAGTCCGACGGAGGTAACGGCCTCGTCGGCCGAACCGGGGTCCATCCCGTACAGCGACGCGAAGTAGCGGACGTTGTCGATGATGCGCAGGTCGTTGTAGATGGTCGGATCCTGGGGCATGTAGCTGACGCGCCGCCGGAGTTGAGCCGAGCCTGCCGGATGGCCGAGCACCGTGACGCTTCCCGCGGTGACGATCTGCGTCCCGACGATGCTGCGCATCAAGGTGGTCTTGCCGCACCCCGACGGCCCGAGTATGCCGGTGATGGTGCCGCGGGCGATCTGCACGGAGAGTTCGTGGATCGCGGGCCGCTTGCCGCGGACAACCCGCAGGTGGTCAATGACGATGACCGGTTCGACGCCGCCGCGCAATAATTCATCGCTCGATGAAGTCATCATGCGATGAATAATCCTCCGGGCCGGTGGCCGTGTCAAGAGCGCCCGTAGGATGCGGGCGGTGGTCCGAGAATCGTTGCGAGAAATCCCCGTCGGGCAGGCGGACGTGACCGCCCCGACTCAGATCGAGGGCCTGACCTACGGGGCGCTGGCCGAGGTGTTCGGACGCTGAGCGTGGTCGTCGAATCGGTCGGGGGAGATCCCGTCGGCGCGGCCGAGCGGCTGATCGGTGCCGTGCTGACAGCGCGCGGGGTCAGCGCAATGATCGTGGAGGTGGAGGCGTATGGCGGACCGCCCGGCGGACCGTGGCCGGACGCCGCATCGCATTCCTTTCGCGGACGACGCGGGCGAAACGTCGTGATGTTCGGGCCGCCCGGACGCCTCTACACCTATCGCAGCCACGGCATTCACGTGTGCGCCAACGTCGTCTGCGCCGACGACGGGGTGGCCGGCGCCGTTCTGCTGCGCGCGGCGGTCATCGAGTCCGGCCTTGACGTCGCGACCCGACGTCGCGGTGAAACCGTTCGCCCCGCGGCGTTGGCCCGCGGCCCAGGGAACCTGTGCGCGGCACTTGGAATCACGATGGAGGACAACGGAATTGACCTCTTCGATCGCGACAGCCCCGTGCAACTGGCGCTCGGCACGGCATATCCGTCGGCCGCCGGGCCGCGCGTGGGAGTCAGCCAGGCCGCCGACCGGCCGTGGCGATTCTGGCTGGCGGGCCAGCCCGAGGTGTCGCTGTACCGCCGCAGTCCGCGGGCACCGGCGCCCGGCGGTAGCGACTGATACGGGAAGATCGGTGTCATGGCAACGTCGAACGTCCTCGACGAGTTGGAGTGGCGAGGTCTGATTGCGCAGTCCACCGACCAGGAAGCGCTGGCGGAACTGCTGGCCGCCGGACCCGTCACGGTGTACTCGGGATTCGACCCGACCGCGCCGAGTCTGCACGCCGGCCATCTGATCCCGCTGCTGACCCTGCGACGGTTCCAGCGGGCGGGACACCGCCCGATCGTGCTCGCCGGCGGGGCCACCGGGATGATCGGCGATCCCAGGGACGCCGGGGAGCGGACCTTGAACAACGCGTCGACCGTCGCCGACTGGACCCTTCGCATCCGTGGTCAGCTGGAACGCTTCGTCGACTTCGACGACTCCACTTCAGGCGCGATCGTCGAGAACAATCTGACGTGGACCGGTGAGATCGGCGCCATCGAGTTCCTCCGCGACATCGGAAAGTACTTCTCGGTCAATGTGATGCTCGACCGCGACACGGTGCGGCGTCGGCTGGAAGGGGAGGGCATCTCCTACACCGAGTTCAGCTACATGCTGCTGCAGGCCAATGACTACGTCGAACTGAATCGGCGGTACGGCTGCGCGCTGCAGGTCGGCGGCTCCGATCAATGGGGCAACATCATCGCCGGCGTGCGCCTGGTCCGGCAGAAAGCCGGCGCGACGGTGCACGCCATGACCACTCCGCTGGTTACCGACTCGGAGGGCAACAAGTTCGGGAAGTCGACGGGCGGCGGCAACCTCTGGCTCGACCCGGAGATGACGAGCCCCTATGCCTGGTACCAATACTTCTTCAACACCACCGACGCGGACGTCATCCGCTACTTGAAGTGGTTCACCTTCCTGTCCCGTGACGAGCTCGCCGAGCTGGAGCAAGCCACGGCGGATCGCCCACACGAGCGGGCGGCGCAGCGCAGGCTCGCCCAGGAGCTCACCACTCTGGTGCACGGCGATGACCAGTGCGAGGCTGTCGAACACGCCAGCCAGGCGCTGTTCGGCCGGGGCGAGCTGTCCCAGCTCGACGAGGCGACGCTCGCGGCCGCATTGCGCGAGGCGAGCAGCAACCACGTCGCCGAACTGACGCCCGGCGGGCCGTCCGGCATCAACGACCTGCTTGTAGCGAGCGGGCTGGTGGACAGCAAGGGCGCCGCACGACGGACGGTCGCCGAGGGCGGCGCCTACGTCAACAACGTTCGAGTCGGAAGCGACGACTGGACACCGCAGCCGTCGGACTTCCTGCACGGGCGATGGTTGGTGTTGCGTAGAGGGAAGCGGAATATCGCGGGCGTCGAACGCGTTGAGACCCCCTAGGAGTTAACGCACAGCTGTGCGCACGACTGGCGGAACCGTTGAGACACACCGTCTATCAGCCCATTTGACTCCGAGTTATCCCTCACGTAACTTATCGGAGTCGCTGCGACACGGGCCTGGCCCGATGAGCGCGGCGGCTCCCAGAGGGAAGCGCCGATTTCGGTCGGGTTCCTGATTGTCCGCACTACGAGCACGCGGCTTTAGCCGCGGGTTGGTGGCGCGGCTGAAATGGGTGTGTTGTTTGAGAACTCAATAGTGTGTTTGGTGGTTTTTGTTTGTTGTTTTATGTAGACCACGCCGTGCACTCCCCGTGTGTGGGTGTGGTCTGTTTTTTGCCAGTTTGATACTGGTTGCTTTGATCAGTTTCTCTGATTGACCTTTTAGGTTTTGTTTGGAGAGTTTGATCCTGGCTCAGGACGAACGCTGGCGGCGTGCTTAACACATGCAAGTCGAACGGAAAGTGCCCA
>NZ_QQBJ01000003.1 GCF_003347205.1 Mycolicibacterium moriokaense | reverse complement strand
AGGCCACGAACACCGTGGCCATGAACAACAACATCTCCACCAGCGCGAACACCCCCAGGCTGTCGAACGCCACCGCCCACGGGTACAAGAACACGATCTCGATGTCGAACACGATGAACAACATCGCCGTCACGTAGTACTTCATCGGGAACCGCTGGCCCGCGGCCTGGGGGTTGGCCAGTTCCGGCATCGGCTCGATGCCGCACTCATAGGCCTCGAGCTTGGCCCGGTTGAAGCGCCGCGGCCCGCCGAGGAGCGCAGCGACGACGGAGAACACGGCAAACCCGGCCGCTATCGCGCCGAGCACCAGGATTGGTAGGTACAGGTTCATGCAGCTGTGACCGCTCCCTCGTGGGCTTTCCGATGTGAGCTGACCCACAGCCTAGCGGTGTTTCGAACACGGCCCGCAACTCGGGGTTAGTATCGCTTCAGGTTGCAAACCGCTGGCTTTGCCGTGCCGCGAAGAGTCAACGGCGCCAGCAGATTTGGAATGTCGGCTACTGCACGGGGGCGCGCAGCAGCGACACCACGGCCTCACCCAAACGGATGGGGTCGATCGGGTGCGGAACGGCCGCCTCGGCGCGCGACCAATTGGCCAGCCACGCGTCGTCGGGGCGCCCGGTGAGCACCAGCAGCGGCGGGCAGTCGTCGATCTCGTCCTTGAGCTGCTTGGCTATTCCCATTCCGCCGACGGGCGTGGCCTCACCGTCGAGAATGGCCAGATCGAAGCCGCCCTGGTCCATCTGTGCGATGACCATCGGGCCGGTGGCCACCTCGAGATAGGTCAGCTCCGGCAGGTCCGGGTGCACGCGCTTGCCCAACGCCAGCTGGACCTGCTCGCGAGTCCTCGGGTTGTCGCTGTAAACGAGAATTCGCAGTGGCCGAGATGATTCGGGCATGCGCCAGATGCTAAACCAAGCGGCTACGCGCCGGTGCGGCGGAACACCAGGTCGCCTGAGATCGTGGCGTTGTCACCGATCATGCCCATCATGTTGCCGTCGACGCCGAAGTCCTGGCGGTTGACGGTCGCCTGCGTGCTCAGCCGCATCGCGCCGTCGCCGACCGGGCTCACCTTGGTCCGCAGTTCCAGCGGCTTGGTGGTGCCCTTGATCGTCAGTTGCGCGCGCAGGTCGATGGTTTGCGCGTCGACGGGATTGCCCGCGGTGACAACCACGCTGATGTCGGGGAACTTCTCCGCCTCGAAGAAATCGGCGGAGTGCAGGTGCGTGTCCCGCTTGCCGATCCCGGTGCGCAGCGACGCGGCCTTGATGTCCACACGGCCGAAAACCGTTTGAGGGTCTGTGATTTGGCCGTCACCGCTGAACTCGGTGAAGCGCCCCTTCACCGGCGCCAGCCCCCACATCGACTTGGCCTTCACCGCGATGGTGGATTTGTCGGCGACGACGGTCCAGGTGCCCGCCGATGCCGGATCGCTGAAGAATTCGCTGAGGCTCGCCATGTCAGCCTTCCTCTCGGTTCGTCGACTCGAGCAATGGGGCGATCTCCGCAGGGTCGAAGTACTCGTCGATGCGAGTGATCAGCCCGTTGATCCCCAGTTTAATGACGATGCAGACCCGCATCGAGATGGTTCCGCCGTTTCGTCCGGTGGCGTGCAGCACGTGCTGTTGGACGAAACCCCCGTCGAAGAACTGGCGATCCAGTATCTGGTAGCGGCGCTCGGTGGTGGTGTCCATGAACCAGAAAATGACCCGCAGCGCGCGCTTCTTCGTTTGCTCGACGGGTTCCGCGGACTTCCACACCAGCACGTCGTCGTCCCACATCGCCTCGACGGCGGCGGCGTCGCCGTTCTCGATCGCGGCGAACAACCGCTGGGCGACGCTTGACCTCAAGTCCGGTTGAGGTAGAACACTGTCATTCATGGACCAAACCCCCGCTCTCTCCCGCTTTGACGAGTTTTACCGAACCGGCACCCCGCCGTGGGTGATCGGCGAACCGCAGCCGGCGATCGTCGAGTTGGAGCGGGGCGGACTGATCCGCGGCAAGGTGCTCGACGTCGGCTGCGGCACCGGTGAACACACGATCCTGCTCACCAGGCTCGGCTACGACGTGCTCGGCGTCGACTTCGCCCCCGAGGCGGTCGAGCAGGCCCGCCGCAACGCCGAGGCCAAGGGCGTCGACGCGCGATTCGAGGCGGCCGACGCGACGCGGCTTCCCGGCACACCGGCCTACGACACGATCCTCGACAGCGCACTGTTCCACATCTTCGACGACGAGGATCGGCTGAGATACGTGGCCAGCCTGCACAACGCATGCCGACCGGGCGGGCTGGTGCATGTGCTCGCGCTCTCGGATGCGGGCCGCGGCTTCGGGCCGCAGGTCAGCGGGGAGACCATCCGCGACGCGTTCGGCGACGGGTGGGATCTGGAGGCGCTGGAGCCGACGACCTATCGCGGTGTCGTCACCGAGGTGCACGCCGACGACCTCGGCTTGCCGATCGGCACCCGCGTCGATGAGCCAGCCTGGCTGGCCAGGGCCCGTCGCCTCTGACGCCCGCAGCATCGTCAGCGAATTCTGCACAGGGGTGGTGATTTTTTCGGCGCCACTGCCTTGGTGCAGAAATCGCTGAGGCGCAAGCATCGGCGTCACGGCTGGTCGTAGCCGGGGTGCGCGATCGTGAGCCGGTGCCGTACCAGCCGCCGCAGGCACGCCATCACGTCGTCGGCCCTGTCGTCGAGCCCGCCCGCGCGGATCGCGGCGGCCAGATCTGCTTCGTCGGCGAAGCCCAGCAGGTCGGGTGCGGGGCGGTCGTCGAGCAACTCGCGTTCGACGATGCGAAGCACGTTCGCGGCGACCCGGGCGTGGAACGACACTTGCGGGTCACCGACGCTCCGCACGTCGGTGTCCAGGAAGTCGGCGACGGCCGCGACGAGTTCCGCGGCGGTCGGCCTGCCATAGAGCGAGCTCATCCGGGTAGGGCTCCTTCCAGCAGGTCCAGCACGTCCCACTCGGTTTCGCTGACGCGACGGCCGATGGCGGCCAGTTCGACCGACGGGGTCTGCCCGGACAGGTGCCGCTCGGCCTGGAACCGGCAGATGACGCCCCAGCGCAGGGTCGCCACCGTCAGGTGCCAGCGGAAGGCGTCGCGGTCGAGGTCGATGCCCGCGGCCTGTTCGTACGCCGTCAGGAAGCTCTCGACGCTGCCGAGGCCGCCCGCGCCGAGCGCCGCCGGCGCGCCGAAGCGCCAGGCCCGGATGCAGAACCAGGCCAGGTCCTCGTACACCTCGCCGATGTGCACCAGCTCCCAGTCCAGCACCGCGGCCAGGCCCGACTCGTCGACGATCAGGTTGCCCATCCGGAAGTCGCCGTGCACCAGCCGCGGCGGCGTTGGCGGCGGCCGGTCGGCGGCGAGCCGGCGAAATGCCCACTCGAACGTCGCGGTGGTGTCGCCCATCTCGTCCAGCCGGTCGCGCCACTCGGCCAGCTGCTCGGTCTTCTCCAGGCCGATGCCCGCGGGGTGGGCCCGGTGAATGGCGGCCAGCGCCTCGGCGCACTGTCGCAGCAGCCGGTCGCGTCCGGCGTCGTCGAGCATGCGGTGGATGCGCCTGACAATCGTCTCGCCGGCGATCGCGTTGCAGATCAGATACGGATTGCCCAGCGCCGCAGCCGAATTGTCGGCGGCCAGGATGCGGGGGACAGGCGCACCCGCCGCGGCCGCGCGTCGCTGCACGGCGGCCTCCAGTTCCATGCCCGCGTGCACGTCGTCGGGCGGCCCGGTGCGCAGGATCAGGTGGATCACAGGATCGCCGACCCCTGCCGATTCCGCCTGGGGGCGGGCGTCGAACGCCCACGTGGTGCGGCTGGCTCCGCCGGTCAGGGCGGTGAGGTTCTCGACGCTGACCTCGCCGATCACCGGCCGAAGAACCTCGGCCAGTTGCTGTTTCACTTGCGCCCGAAGCCGAAGAGCCGCTGGGCCACCCGCCGGATCTGGATCTCCTCGGCGCCCTCGGTGATCCGGTAGCGGCGGTGGTGGCGGTAGATGTGCTCGAACGGCTCGTGCCTGCTGTAGCCGACGCCGCCGAACACCTGCATGGCGCGGTCGGCCGCCTCACACACCAACCGGTTGGCGCGGTAGTTGGCCATCGACACCTTGTCCGACACCTCCATGTGGTGGTTGCCGTCCAGCTGGGTGGCCGCGTAGTACACCAGCAGCCGCACCATCTGCGCCTCGGTCTGCAGCTCCACCAGTGGCCATTGCACGGCCTGGTTCACCGCGAGCGGTTTGCCGAAAACCTTGCGGTCATTGGCATACCCGACAGCCCGGTCGATGCAGTACTGGGCGGCGCCCAGGCTGCTGGCGGCCTGCCGAATCCTGTTCTCGTGCAGGAAGGTCTGGCCGACCTCGAGCCCGCGGTCCACCTCGCCGAGCACGGCGTCGGCGGGCACCCGGACGTCGGAGAGTTCGACCTCGCCGTGGTCGGTCGGCATGTTGAACGTCCACCAGTAGTACGGCACGGAGAACCCGGGGGTGTCCGTCGGCACCAGGAACGCGGTGATGCCGCGGGCCTGACCCGGCTCGCCCGATGTGCGCGCGAACACCAGGTCGTGCGTGGCCCTGTGTACTCCGGTATTGAAACGTTTGGCGCCGTTGATCACCCAGCCGTCGCCGTCGGCCTCGGCGCGGGTCTCCAACCAGGTGGCGTCGGAGCCGTGGTTCGGCTCGGTCAGCCCGAAGGCCATCGAACGTTCGCCGGTGATCAGTGCCTCGGTCCACTCCTGCTTCTGCTCGTCGGTGCCGAACCGGTCCATCATGATCACCTGCGGGAAGTTGCCGACGATCGACGACTCGTCCTGCAGGTCGTTGTGCAGGCCAAGACCCTTGTGCGCCAGATGCTCCCGGATCACCGCCATGTCGATGTTGCTGCCGTCGCGGCCGCCGAACTGCGACGGCAGCCCGTAGCGCAGCCAGCCCGCCTTGTCGGCGCGTTTGCGCATCTCGCCGAGCAGGTCCTCCCACTCCCGCCGCGGGATGCCGCCGTTGTCCCAGTCGGTGCGCGCGTTCTCCCGGCGCTGGTCGAAGTACTGGATGTGCTCGCGTTCCAGCGGTTTGATCTCCGCCTCGATGAACGCGTCCATCTCGGCCAGCACACCCGGAAGGTGCTCGGGGAGAGCGAAATCCACAGTGATCTCCTTTTCAGTACCCGTATTTTCAGTACCCGTACAAGGTCTTCTTCCAGATCGTCGACAGCGTCGCGACGGCATCCTCGTCGCTGACCTCGACGCCCAGTCCGTTGCGGCCGACGAACACCGTGGTGAAGTTCTCGAACAGCAGCGCGATGGCCGCCGCGGTGTGCTCGGGATGCAGGTCGGCGCCGTGGCCCTGCTGCTGCGCGCGTCGCACGGATGCGGCGACGATGTCCATGCCGAAGCGCCGGAACTCGTTCTGCACATCGGCGAAGCGCTGCTGGGTCGCGGCCAGTTGGGCGACGGCGATCATGATCCCGATGTTCTGCTTGAACATGTTCCAGTAGCCGGTGACCACCGAGGTGAAGAAGTCGCTGTCGTCGGGTGAGTCGGGCAGGTGCAGGCTCAACCCGGAGGGCGTCACGATGTCACGCAGAAACGACTCCGCCAGCGCCGCGAGCAGGTCCTCTTTGTCGCTGTAATAGCGATAGAACACCGCGGGCGATTTCCCTGCCGCCGAGGTGATGTCGGCCAGCGTGGTGCCGTGGAAACCGCGCTCGGCGAACAGTTTTCGGGCCGCCTGCTCGATCGCGTGCCGGGTCTGGCGGCCCTTCGGGGTGAGCGTCTCTGCGGGCACGGCCCGATCACCCCAGCAGCCGGTCCCCGGCGCGCAACAATGAGCCGGGCAGATCGTGGCCGACCACGCGCTGCGCGACACCGGCGGCCGCGATGGCGGCGTCCAGGTCGACGTCGACGTGCACGCCGCTGTCGCGCAGCAGATACACCAGGTCCTCGGTGGCGATGTTGCCGCTGGCACCCGGCGCGAACGGGCAGCCGCCGAGTCCGCCGACCGACGCGTCGAGGCGGGTGATGCCCGCGCTGACCGCGGCGTACGCGCTGGCCAGGCCGGCGCCGCGGGTGTTGTGGAAGTGCGCGCCCAACGGGATGTCGCCCGAGGCCGGGCGCACCTCGGCGACCAGATCGGTGACCCGCCGAGGCGTGGTGGTGCCGATGGTGTCGGCGATTGCGAGCCGGTCCACACCGCTGTCGCGGGCCACCGTGACGATGTCGAGCACCCGCTGCGGTGCGGTCGGCCCGTCGAACGGGCAGTCCCACGCGGTGGCGATGATGACCTCCACCGAAGCGCCGCTGTCGTGGGCGATCGCGATGATCTCACCGATCAGCGCCGTCGACTCGGCGGTGGAGCGGCCGACGTTCGACCGGCTGTGCCCGTCGGCCGCCGAGACCACGTACTCAATGGAATGCAGGCCGGCCGCGATGGCGCGCTTGGCCCCGTTCGGGCTCGCGACCAGGGCGGAGAACTCGATGTCGCCGAAGTTCGCGAGTTCGGCGGCGATCTCGGCGGCGTCGGCGAGTGCTGGCACCTTGGACGGGGAGACGAAGGCCGTCGCCTCCATCTCGCGCACTCCGGTGGCGGCGATGGCGGCCAGCAGTTCGAGCTTGGCGGACAACGGGATCGGGTCTTCGATCTGCAGGCCGTCGCGCAATGAGACGTCGCGGATGTCGACATGTGCCGGCAGTTCGGTCATATGACTCCCTGACCTTTCAGCGCGTCCAGTTCGGCGTCGGTCCTGCCGAGCAGCCCGCGGTAGATCTCGTCGTTGTGCTGGCCGGGCCGGGCGGGGCCCGCGCCGCGGATGGTGCCTGGGCTCTCCGAAAGCACCGGCACCACACCGGGTCCGAGTACGTTTCGGCCGATCCTCTCGTCGAAGTGATCGGCGATCATTCCGCGGGCCCGCAGTTGGGGATCCTCGACGACTTCGGCCACCGTGTTGATCGGCCCGCTGATCACCCCTGCCGCCGACAGGGTGGACACGATGTCGTCGGGGTCGCGCTGCGCCGCCCAGTCACCGATGATCTTGTCCAGCTCGTCCTGATTCCGGCCACGCGCAACATGATTGGCGAACCGCTCGTCGGTGGCGAGCTCGGGCTGGTCCATGGCGGCGCACAGCCGACGGAAGACCGTGTCCTGGTTGGCGGCGATCACCACCCAGCTGCCATCGGCGCTGCGGTAGATGTTCGACGGCGCGATGCCCTCGAGGCGGGTGCCGGACGGCCCGCGCACCACACCGCCGACGTCGTAGTCGGGAATCGTCGACTCCTGCACGGCCAGACAGGATTCCGTCAGCGCGGTGTCGACGATCTGGCCCTCGCCGGTGACGGTGCGTCGATAGAGCGCCGCCATCGCGCCCTGCGCGGCGAACATGCCCGCCAGGCTGTCCCCGAGCGACAACGCGAGCCGGGGCGGCGGACCGCCGGGGAAACCGTTCATGTGCCGCAGCCCGCTGGCGGCCTCGGCGACCGACGCGTAGCCGGCCTTGCCCGCTTCGGGCCCGGTCTGGCCGTAGCCGGACACCCGGACCAGGATGATGCCCTTGTTGCGGGCCTTCAGCGTGTCGTAGCCGAGGCCCCATTTCTCGAGCGTGCCCGGCCGGAAGTTCTCGACGATGATGTCGCAGCGCCCGACCAGATCGAGGAACAGGGCGCGTCCCTCGGGTTCGCGCAGGTTGAGCGTGACGGCCTTCTTGTTGCGGGCGTGCACGGTCCAGAAGAAGTGGTGGCCGTCGAGTTCGGCCTGCCCCCAGGTGCGCAGCGGATCAGGCGCTCCCGGTGGTTCGATCTTGATGACCTCGGCACCCATGTCGCCGAGCAGGCGCCCCGCGAACGGCCCGGAGATCAGCGTGCCGACCTCGATCACGCGCACACCGTCCAGCGGTCCCGCGCAGGACTCGGTCATTGTGAGAACCCGTGCCGGTGCAGCCAGTCCGTGCAGATGCCGACGGCGTTGGCGCGGGTCTCGCGCTGCTGCGGGCCGGAGTAGTAGTGGTTGGCGCCGGGGATCTCGTACATCTCCTTGTCGGGGTGTCCGATCGCCTCGAACAGCCGGTGGGTGTGGCTGGGCGTGCAGGCGTCGTCGGCCAGGTTTCCGATCACCAGCGTCGGCACCGCGATGTCGGGCCCGCACTGCACCGCGTCGCCGTTGGCGTCGTCGTAGCTCCACTGCGACAACCAACTGCGCAGCGTGCAGAATCGGGCAAGCCCGACGGGGCTGTTGTTCACCACTCGAGGATCGCCCAGGTAACACGTTCCGGGGGCGCGTTCGTTCGGATCGACGGTCGGGTCCAGCCAGCGCGGGTCGGCCATGGTGCCGTGCACGACGAAACCGAACTCGTCGTCCGGGCGTCCCGCCGCCTTGAGTTCGGCGAGTTTGTCCTTGACCCACTTCGTGATTCGGCGGTTGCGGGCGATCTGCGCCGTGCGGTAGCGCTCGAGGAACTCCGCCGTGTAGGGCGGCTGGTTCGGATTGTCGGGGTTGTACAGGTCCAGCTCGGGGTCGCGCTTGGACGGGTCCGACTCGTCGAGGATGGAGGCGTCCATCCACTCGGTCATGGTGCCGTGCCTGCTGACGTGTGCGGCGAGCAACATCAGTCCGTCGGCGGGGATCAGGCCGAGCTTGGTCAGGTCGGGGCCGTCGCCCGACGGGCTCGCGGTGATGGTCGGGTGCTGCGCCTGCTGCTGGTAGAACACCGACAACGACCCGCCGCCGCTCCACCCGGCCAGCACCACCTTCGAATACCCCAGCCGTTCCTTGGCATCTTTGATGGCTTCGCCGAGATCCTCGACCACCTTCTCCATCAGCAGCGCCGAGTCGGTGCCACGAAACCGGCTGTTGCAGTAGATGACGTGGTGACCCGCGCGTGCCAGCGCGTTGATCATCGGCAGGTAGGCGCCGCCGCCGATCGGATGCATGAACACCAGCACGGTGTCTGATGTCGCCGCCGTGGCGGCTCCGGTATCTGACGGCTTGGCCTTCGGCCGCAGCAGATAGCTCTCCAGCACCACCAGTTCGGCGACACCGCCGTATACATCGCGCACCGTCGAAGTGTTCTGGTAGGCAACGAGATACGGAATGCGGTCGTATTCGTACTTGACCGGCGCCTCTGTCGTTGTCATCAGTGTTGGCCTCCGTTGGATGTCGCGGCCATCGCCGCTCCCAGGTCGTTGGCCAATACCTCCGCCGACGGGACCAACCGCCGCCGCGTGTCGATGGCGATCACCGACCAGTCCACCCGGTCGTACTCGTCGAACTTTCGGCGCGCCCGCTCGCGCGCCTTCTCCGGTGCGCCGTGGTGAACGCCTTGCGGCGCATGCGAAATCAGCCCGGGCGGCATCGGGATGCCGTACAGCGAGCCGCCGTGGAAGAACGCGATCTCGTCGTAGTCGACGTTGCGGTGATACCAGGGGGTGCGCTCGGTGCCGGGCACGCCCTCGGCGGGCTTGGGCAGGAAGTTCATCACGTAGACGCCGGTGGCCTGCATGAACAGGTGCACGGTCGGCGGCAGGTGCACGCTGTCGGAGGTCACCACGTTGTAGTCGGCGATGTTGAACGTGAACGCGAAGTTGTCGCCGCGCCAACCTGCCACGTCGAGCGGGTGATGGTCGTAGGTCAGCGTCGTCGGCCCGCCGTCATGGATCAGCCGGACCTCGTATGTGTCGCCGGCCGGGGGAGGGGCGTCCATCGGTTCCGGATCGGGGATGACGGCCTGCGAGGGGTCGAACGGGAAGTGCCTGCCCAGCGTGCCCGGTGGCGGCACCCGCAGTTCGTCGGTCGTCTGGATCATCAACAACGTCGACTCGTCGTCGGGCACCTGGCGGAACGTGCACGCCTTCGGGATGTACACCCAGTCGCCCTCGCGGTAGCGCAACGGCCCGAACTCGGTCTCGAACAGCCCCGTGCCCTTGTGCACGAACGACAGCAGGTCGCCGTCGACGTAACGCACGAAGTACGGCATGGCCTCGCCGCGCCGCGACAGCAGCACCTGGCAGTCGGCGTTGGAGAACAGCAGCATGGGCCCTCCTGCTGCGTCGGTGGCGTCACCGGGCTTCAGTTCGCTCGCCAGCACGTCGACCGGCCGCAGCGGGCCGGTGCTGCGGTAGGCGGTGGGGTCGTTGCGGCGGTACATGTTCGCGGTGCGGCCGGTGAAGCCGCCCCGGCCGAGTTCGTCGTCTTTCAGGCCGTCGAGATCGGCGTGCAGCCGCCGCGGGGTGGTGCCTTTTCGCAGGTGAATGAATGATTCCATGGTGCTCCTGCCCACTGGTGCGGCAAAAAAGTAAAACTGACTTTAGTTTTGTGACGGCCGGGCCGTCAACGTCAGTCGGTCAGATCGACGCGGATCGAGAGCAGGTTCGTGCCGAACGTGCGCACGCCGAAGCTGTTGAACTGCGGCAGCGAGCGCAGCCGCTCGTGCGGGTCGTCGTCGGGCACCAGATGGGCGGTCCCGTTGTGCCAGCGCCCGCGCAGCCTGACCCGCACATGTGGGTTGGCCTGGATGTTCTTCACGTACTGCGACTTCTCGCCGAATTCCGAGACGAACCAGAACTCGTTACCGACCTTGCTGCCGCCCAGCGGGGTGCGCCGCGGCTCGCCCGATTTGCGTCCCGTCGTCTCGAGCAGCGTCTGGAACGGCATCGCCCGCATCAGTCGGTTCGCGACGTTCTTCTGGAACAGCGTCGTGATCCGGTCGCGGAGGTCGTCGGCCACGTGAGCCCCTTTCTCACACCATTGCGGTTCGCGGGACGTCCATTCCCAGTATGAGCGCGCCCGCCAGCTCGCGGCTGGTGGCGTAGTCGAACACCACGTGACCGGCCAGCACGTCGACGTCGCGCTTGATTCGTTGCAGCGGGTTGTCCAGGAAGTGTGCGCTGGCACCCGATGCGCCGAGCAGGTCGGCGATGACGGCTCGCGACTCGTGCACGATGTGCGCCGCCGCCAGCCGCGCCTCACCCCGGATCGGCCTCGGTACCGGATCACCGGCGGCGACCAGTGTTTCGAGCTGCCCGACGGTGTCGGCGAGCAATCCGCCGAGCGCCCGCAACCGCACACGCGCCTGCGCCAAGTGGGCCTGCGCGATGGGCTTGTCCTTCTGTGTGACGCCCTCATAGGCGAGTACCCGCTGGGAAAGGCGCTCGGCGTAGACGTCGGCGGCACGCTCGGCGCTGCCGAGTGCGGGCATCGCGGCCAGCAGCGCCAGCGCGGGCACCATCGGCCACCGGTAGGTGTCGGCGTCGTGCAGGGCGGCGCCCGGTGCGGTGCCCTTGTAGATGTCAATGACCCTGACCAACCGGTGCTCCGGCACGAAGACATCGGAGACGACGACGTCGTTGGAGCCGGTGGCGCACATGCCGTCGGTGTGCCAGACGTCCTCGATGACGGCCTCGGAGATCGGCAGCAGCGCCAATGCGGGATAGATCGAGTCGTCAGGCCCGCACAGCGCGCCGACGATCACCCAGTTGCCGTGCATCACGCCGGTGGCCCAGGACCACCGCCCCGTCAGCCGGATGCCGCCGTCGACGGCGATCCCGCGCCCCGTCGGCGCCAGCGGCGCGGGGGCCAGGAACGGTCGGGTGGCGAACGCCTCCTGCTGCGCCTGCTCGCCGAACAGCGCCATCATCCAGTTGTGCAGGGTGAAGAAGCCCAGCGTCCAGGCGCTGGACGCGCACCCATGGGCCATCCGCCGGACCGGGTCGAGAATCGCCGGCCACGGCGCCTGCAATCCGCCGTAGCGGGCCGGAACCAGCAGTTCGGCAAGCCCCGACGCGACGAAATCGTCGACGGTGGCGTCGGGCAGCCTGCGCAGTTGCTCGGCCTCCCGCGCGCGCTCCGCGAGGTCGGCGACGAACCCGGGGCTGATGTCCGGCGCGGTGACCGGAGCAGCTGTCATGGCCGAGAACCTACCATACTTTTAGGTATGGAACTCGGGGGTCAGTGCGTCAGCATGAGGTCCAGAAAGCGCTCCCGGTGCCTCGCGCCCTTGGCATTCGGCGTCTGCCCTGAAAGGTGGAGGAAGCCGATTCCGGCGGCGAAGGTCGCGTTGGCGCGCAGGTCGGCGTCGTCGTCGTCGAACCCGTGATCGACGAACGCCTGCCGGACGGCGTCGAGCACCCGTTGATCGGCGGCCCGGACGCTTGCGGCCACCGCGTCGTCGGTTCTGGCCCACTCGCGCATCGCCCGCTCCAGGGTCCAGTGCCGCGCGGCCAGCAGCGACGACATCATCTGTGAGAGTCGTTCCCGGGGCGGCATCTGCGCCAGGTCGGCGAAATGGCGACGGTCCTCGTCGCGCAATTCGCCCCACGCTTCTATAAGCGTCGAGCGGTATCCGCGGATATCGGTGAAATGCCAGTAGAAGCTGCCTTTTGTGACCGCCAACCTGGTGCACAGCCGGTCGATTTTCAGCGCCGTGATGCCTTCCTCGGCGAGGATCTCGAAGCCGGCCTGAACCCAGTCGTCCACGGTCAATCGGCTGGTGGCAGCCCCCGCGCGATCGATCGACATCACCGACTACCCTACGGTGAACGGGACCCGGCCGGGCCGTGCTGGACAGCGCCGAATTGACGATAGCGTCATGACAAATTTCGCTTACGAATAAGGAACAGCACCGCGGCTGGGCTTTCTCACGTCCTGGTCACATGTTTTACTCAACAGCGCACAACTGAAATCACTTCGGTCCGCTCTCCGCTGACCAGGCTCAGTAGAGCGGGCGAGACAGGTGTAGGCGTTACGCGACAACCAGAAGATGGATGGACTGCAGTTATGACCTTCGTTGACAAGTTCCGAGGCCGCTGGGCGCGCAGGTTCACGATCGCCGCGATGGCGGCGGTCCTGCTACCCGGGATCATCGGCGTCGCGGGAGGCTCGGCGACGGCGGGTGCATTCTCCCGTCCCGGTCTGCCCGTCGAGTACCTGATGGTCCCGTCCCCGTCGATGGGCCACGACATCAAGATCCAGTTCCAGAAGGGGACGGGATCGCATGCGGTGTACCTGCTCGACGGTCTACGCGCGCGCGACGACTACAACGGCTGGGACCTGGAGACGCAGGCGTTCGAGTGGTACTACCAGACGCCGCTGGCGCTGGTGATGCCCGTCGGCGGCCAGTCCAGCTTCTACACCGACTGGTACCAGCCCGCCTGTGGCGACAACGGCTGCCAGACCTACAAGTGGGAGACGTTCCTGACCAGCGAGTTGCCGCAGTGGCTGGCCAGTGAGCGGGGCGTCTCGCAGACCGGCAACGCCGCGGTCGGCCTGTCGATGTCGGGCAACTCCGCCATGATCCTGACGGTCTACCACCCCGACCAGTTCATCTACGCCGGATCGCTGTCGGCTTTCCTCAACCCGTCCGAGGGTCAGTGGCCGGGGCTGATCAACCTGGCGATGGGTGACGCGGGCGGCTACTCGACCGGTCCGATGTGGGGACCCGCCGAAACCGACCCCGCGTGGAAGCGCAACGACCCGATGGTCCAGATCCCGGCGCTGGTGGCCAACAACACCCGGCTGTGGGTCTACTGCGGCAACGGCACGCCCAACGAGCTCGGCGGCGCCAATCTGCCCGCGACCTTCCTGGAGGGTCTGACCATCCGCACCAACGAGACGTTCCGCGACAACTACCTGGCCGCGGGCGGCAAGAACGCCGTGTTCAACTTCCCGCCGTACGGCACGCACAGCTGGGAGTACTGGGGCGCGCAGCTTCAGCAGATGAAGCCCGACCTCATCGACCACCTGGCGTGATCAGCGCCTGACCGTAGGGCTGTGACCAACCCCCGTCGAGGGTTTCCTCGGCGGGGGTTGGTTTTGCGCCATCGAGATGCAGGTGCCGAGATGGCCTGCGACGCAGGGCACGCCGTTCATCGTGGGCACCGGACCGCCGGAGATGACCGTCGGCACCCCGTCGCCGTAGGGCGCGTAGTTCGAGTTGTCGCCGGCCGGTTCGGCCGTCGCCACCGGTGCGGCGGCTATTGCGGCGGCACATGCGCCGACCGCGATCCGGCTGCGGACGTGAGGAGCACCATGTGCCCGGCGCATCAGAAGCCTCCGGCTACCCTCACGACCGCGCGGCCCGAGTAGCGGCCCGCATGCACCTCGTCGAGCACGCTCACCACGTCCTTGATATCAACGTCGTTGGTGATCTCTGAAAGATGTTGTGGCCGTAGCGGTCCGGCCAGCTTCTTCCACAGCTCGCGGCGGGGCGCGATCGGCATCTGCACCGAATCCATCCCCAGCAGCGACACGGCCCGCAGGATGAACGGCATCACGGTGGTGTTCAGCCCGGCCCCGCCGGTCAGACCGCTGGCGGCGACCGCGCCGCCGTACCGGACGGTGCTGAGCACGTCGGCCAATGTCTTGCCGCCGACGCAGTCGACGGCCCCGGCCCACTTGGTCTTGCCCAGGGGTCGGGGTTTGGCGTCGGGGTCCTCGGGCAACCGGCCGATGACCTCGGCGGCGCCCAGTGCCTTGAGCCGGTCGGCGGCGTCCGGCTTGCCCGTCGAGGCGACGACTTCGTAGCCGGACGCCGCGAGCAGGTCGACGCTCACCGAGCCGACGCCGCCGGTGGCCCCTGTCACGACGATCGGACCATCGTCGGGCTTGATGCCCCAGTCGATCAGCGCCTGCACGCTCATCGCCGCGGTGAACCCGGCCGTTCCGATCGCAGCGCCGTCGCGCGGGCTGAGGTCACCGAGTGCGACCACCCAGTCCGCGGGAAGCCGCGCGTATTCGGCGTAGCCGCCGTGGCGTCCGGTGCCGATCTCGTAGCCGTGCGCCAACACGGCGTCGCCGACGGCGAAGTCGGGGGACTGCGACTCCACCACCTCGCCGGTCAGGTCGATGCCGGGCACGATCGGATAGTCACGCACGACGCCGCCGTTTGGCGTCACGGCGAGCGCGTCCTTGAAGTTGACGCTCGAATACGCCACCCGGACCGTCACCTCACCTGGTGGCAGGTCGGACTCCTGCAGGGTCTCGACCGCGCAGTCGATGCGATCGTCGTTCTTGCGGGCGAGCAGGGCGGCGAACTTGTCCATGCCCCGACATTACGTCCCGGCTGGGTGGCCTACTTCAGTTCGGCCGACGACAGGCCGAGCAGCCTGCGTGCCACCACCAACTGCTGGATCTGCTGGGTGCCTTCGAAGATGTCCAGGATCTTGCTGTCGCGCGCCCACTTCTCCAGCAGCATCTCCTCCGAATAGCCTGTGGTACCGGCCATTTCGACGGCCTTGAGGGTGATGTCGGTGGCCACCCGGGCGGCCTTGGCCTTGCCCATCGACGCTTCCTTGGAGTTCGGGATGTCGTTGTCGGCTTGCCACGCCGACCGGACCATCAGCAGATAGCCCGCCTCCCAATCGGCCTCCATGCGCAGGAACTCCGCCGCCGCGGCGCTCTGGGCGTGGGCGGGCTTGTCGTAGGAGATCTGCACCCTTGCGTCCTCGAGGATCTTGCGCAGGTCCTCGAGGGCGGCGCGGGCGATGCCCACCGCCATCGCGGCGACCACGGGCCGGGTGTTGTCGAAGGTCTCCATCACGCCGGCGAAGCCCTTTTCGACCTGGATCTCCGGGCTGCCGAGCAGGTTGTCCTTCGGGATCCGCACGTTGTCGAAACGGATCACCGCGGTGTCGGAGGCTTTGATGCCCAGTTTGTCCTCGAGCCGCTCGACGGTCACGCCGGGGTATTCGCGCGGCACGATGAACGACTTGATGGCCGCGCGGCCCAACGACTTGTCCAGCGTCGCCCACACCACGATGTGGGTGGCGCGCGATCCTGCGGTGACGAAGATCTTCTCGCCGTTGATGACGTACTCGTCGCCGTCGAGTTGGGCGGTGGTCGACACGGCGGCAGAGTCGGAGCCGAAGCCCGGCTCGGTGATGGCCATCGCCGCCCAGACGTTCTTGCCGAGCCGCTCGAGCTGTTCGTCGGTGGCCACGCCGCTGATGGCCGCATTGCCGAGGCCCTGCCGCGGCACCGACAGCAGCAGAGCCACGTCGCCCCAACTGATCTCCATCGCGTTGAGGACGGCCGACATGTTGCCGCCGTTGTGGTTGGCCGCCTTGGCCTCTTCGGCGTCGCGAAACGCCTCGGCGCCCGCGAACGCGAAAGCCTTTGCGTCCGAGATGCCTTCGAAGAG
Organism: Mycolicibacterium moriokaense; assembly: GCF_003347205.1. GTDB lineage: Bacteria > Actinomycetota > Actinomycetes > Mycobacteriales > Mycobacteriaceae > Mycobacterium > Mycobacterium moriokaense_B. The sequence continues at coordinate 404,544 of NZ_QQBJ01000003.1, read as the reverse complement.
GGTGGCCAAGGTGTCCAGCTCGACGGGGTACTCGTGCTCGCGTAGGTCCCATTTGCGGGATATCGGCCGCAGCATCTCGGCCGCACCCTGGTGCGCCTTCTCGATGACCGCGTTCAGCTTGCGGGGAAGTTCCAGATTGATTGCCATGACAGACTTTTCCGTTTCCCTAGATGACCACGACACCCTCGGCGACGCCGATCGCCCGCAAGTCGCGGTACCAGCGTTCGACGGGGTGTTCCTTGGTGTAGCCGTGGCCACCGAGCAGCTGGACGCCGTCGAGGCCGATCTGCATGCCCTTGTCGGTGCCCAGCTTCTTGGCCAGCGCGGCCTCGCGGGCGAACGACAGACCCTGGTCCGCCCGAGACGCGCCGCGCCAGGTGATCAGCCGTAGGCCGTCGAGTTCGATCGCGATGTTGGCGCACATGAACGCCACCGACTGACGGTGGGCGACGGGCTCGCCGAACGCCTGGCGCTCCTTGACGTAGGGCACCACGTGGTCGAGCACCGCGTGGGCGGTTCCGACCGCCAGTGAGGCCCAGCCGAGTCGGGACAGCGCCACCGCCTCCGAGTAGTCCCCGTCGGTGGCGGCATCCTCGCCGAGGCGCGCGGACAGCGGCACGGTCACGTTGTCGAGTTCGACCCGGCCGAGCGCCGCAGCGCGGATGCCCATGCTCGGTTCGGGCGTGACGGTCAGCCCCTTCGTTGACGACTCGACCAGGAAGAGTGCGGGCTTGCCGTTCAATTGCGCTGCCACGATCAGCAATTCGGCTTCCTTGGCGGCGACGACCAACGACTTCGCCCCGTCGAGACGGTATCCGCTGGGAGTGCGAACGGCCGTCGTCTTAAGCGCGGTCGGGTCGAACAGCGGGCTCGGTTCGGCGATGGCCAGGCACGCCTGCGGGACGTTCTCGCCTGCGAACTCCTTGAGGTAGGTGGCCTGCTGGTCCGCGCTGCCCCAGTGGGTGAGCGCGGACGCGACACCTGCGGGCGCAAGGATCGGCAGCGCCAATCCCATGTCGCCGTAGGCGAGTGCCTCGGCGACCAACGAGTTCGTCACCGCGGCGCGGTGCTCGGCGATCCCGTCGAAGTCCTCGGGGATGTTGATCGCCGTGATGCCGAGTTCGTTGGCCTTGGCGATTAGATCGGCTGGGTAGCTTGCGTTCTGGTCGGCCTCGCGGGCGGCGGGACGCAGCACCTCGTCGGCGAACTCGCTGACGGTCTCGACGATCATTTTCTGGTCGTCGTCCGGCGTCAGATCGAAGTAGTCGGACCCTTTTTGTGAGCCGTTGGCCTTCAGCCGCGTCGGGCCGCCCTTGCCGCCGGAGACCTTCTTGAACTGTCGGTTCGTCGCTCCGACGACGGAGAACACCTGCTTGACGCCGTACTTCAACCCGCGGTTGAGCGGATCGCGCAGGTTGTGCTTGTCCAGGAACTCCTGGCCGACGATCGGCGTCAGCAGCGCCAGGCCGATATCGGTCGGGGTCCTCTTGTGCTTCTGCAGGCCGACGGCGCTTTCTTTTCCGTTTCGCTTCGGTGCGCGCGGAGATTTGCGGTCGATCGTGTTGGTCATCTGTGTGCAGCCTCGCTCTGTAGGGCAGTGCCGATGACCCGATCTTACTCCCGAGTAAGATAGAAAAGGAATGTTAGGTGCTTCACATCGCGGACAGCCTGCTCAGGACCGCTTCGTGCAGGCGTCCGTTGGTGGACACCGCGCTGACGCCGTGCGGGCCGGGCCTGCCGTCGAAGTTCGTGAAAGTACCGCCCGCCTCGCGCACCAGGATGTCGATGGGCGCGAGGTCCCACGGCTTGAGGTCGGGTTCGATGGCGATGTCGACGGCACCCTCGGCCACCAGGCAGTGCGACCAGAAGTCGCCATAGCCGCGTAGCCGCCAGACCTCGTCGGTGAGGTCGAGGAAGGGCGATCGGCGGTCACCCCACCCGGTGAGGTCGGAGAACGACAGACTGGCCGAGGCGAGGTCGTCGACTCCGGAGACGGAGATGCGCCGTGTTGCACCGCCGAACGAGGCGAACGCACCCTCGCCGTCGCCTGCCCACCACCGTCGGCCGAGTGCGGGGGCGCTGACGACGCCGACGATGGGGGAGCCGTCGACCAACAGGGCGATGAGCGTGCACCACACGGGGACGCCGCGGACGAAGTTCTTGGTCCCGTCGATCGGGTCGAGCACCCACTGCCGGCCGGTGAAACTCGGTGTGCCGCCCAGCTCTTCGCCGAATATCGAGTCGTCCGGGCGCTGCACGGTCAGCGACGAGCGCAACAGCTCTTCGGCGGATCTGTCGGCGTCGGTCACGGGTGTCAGATCGGGCTTGGTCTCGATGTGGAGGTCCAGTGCGCCGAATCGATCCAGCGTCAGCGCGTCGGCGGCGTCGGCGAGGTCGAGGGCGAGCGCGAGATCTTCTGCGACCGAGGTCATGGGTGCAGTCCTACCATGGCGGCGATCGGACCGGCTTTGGCGGACCGCAGAGCTATCGTTCGTCGAGAAAGCTCACCAGCACCGCGGTGACGTCTTCGAGGCTGTGGTAGACGCCTGCGGCGCGCCCTGACGCGTCGCGATCGACCGGATACTGCGGATGTTCCATGCCCAGAACCGTGAGCCCCGCGGCCGCGGCGGCCCGAATGCCGTTGCTGGAGTCCTCCACCGCATAGCTGCCCGCGCTGCGTGCGCCCAACCTCGCGACGGCTTCCTGGTATACGTCGGGCGCGGGCTTGCCCGCCGCCACCTCGGCGCTGGACACGGTCGCACGGAAGTACTCGCCCACCGGGGTCGTCGCCATCACTCGGTCGATGATCGCGCGGGGCGCCGAGGAGGCCAGCGCTACCGGCACTCTCATCGCGGCGGCCTGCACCAGTTCGAGGGCGCCGTCGATCAACGGGACCTCGTTGCGGTCGTAAGCGGCGGCGACCACTGCGATAACGCTATCGGCGGCGGCTTGTTCGTCCATGCCGGTGCGTTCGCTGACGTAGCGGGCCCACTCGGGAACGCTCTTGCCCTGACACCTCCTGGTGTCCTCGGGAGTCCAGGTATAGCCGTGCTGCGCCGACACCGATGCCCAGCCCTGCTCCCACAGGTGCTCGGACATCACGAGCACTCCGTCGAGATCGAAGACCACGCAGCGGCCGGTCACGGATGAGCCTCGTCTCGCTGGCGGTGATAGATGGGATAGAGCGCGTCGTAGAGCTGTTGGTAGTGGGTGTACCTGACGCAGTATTCGCGTGAGCGGCCCGCGTCGGGCAGATAGGTGTGGGTCACCAACACACGGTCGGCGAGGAACGAATAGTCGGGCTGGGCGCCGCTGCCCACAATGGCGCATGCTGCTGCGCCGATCGCCCCGGCGTCCTGCGGCGCGGCGATGGTTTCCAGCGGAAGCTCGAGGACGTCGGCGATGATCTGGGTCCAGACCGACCCCATCGATCCACCGCCCACCGCACGGATCCTCTTGACCGCCTCTCCATAGTCGAGGCCGTACTGCAGGGCCCACCGCATCTGGAAGGCCACGCCCTCCATGACTGCGCGCAGAACGTGTCCAGGTCCGTGGTGCAGGCTCAGGCCGACGAACGAGGCGCGCGCGGCGTCGTCGAACACCGGTACGCGTTCTCCGCTGAGCCAGGGGGCGAACAGCAGGCCGTCCATGTCGTGTGCGCAGTCGCGCACCATCTGTTCCACCTGTGGGTAGTCCACCGGGCCGGGATCGCCGAGCCCGAGCATGCGCAGCGCCCAGGCGAGAGCCGCGCCGCCGGTGGCGATCTCGAGCCAGAGGATCCACTGGTCGGCATCGGCGTGCGCCAGCGCCCCGAGTTGTTGGCATGGATCGACGCGCCGCTCGGACATGGTCAGGCCGAAGTACACCGCCGTGCCGAGGCTGACGTGAAGATCGCCGGGATCAACGGCGCCGGCGCCCAATTGGCTCGCGGGCACGTCGCCGACACCGACATACACCGGGATATCGGGGGGCAAGCCCAGTCGAAGCGCGATGTCGGGCAACAGCGCGCCTGCTACGTCGGTGGCGGCGCGCACGTCGGGAAGCTTGTCCGGGTCAACTCCCGCAGCGTCACAGGCGTCGCTGTCCCAACCACGGGTGTCGTGGTCGAACAGCCGATAGGCCGATGCCCCGGCATGATCGGTGACCGCGACGCCAGTGAGATGGAGCACCACAGCTTCCTTGCAGTCAAGCAGTTTCGCCGTGCGGGCATACACATCTGGGTGGTTGCCACGAAGCCAGAGGATCTTCGGAAGGATGTCCTTTGCTGATACCACCGAGCTGAAGCGTTTGAATTGCTCACTCGGCGGCACGATTTCGGCCAGCGCCCGAGCGGCGCCCTCAGCGCGTTGGTCCAGCCAGCTGATCATCGGAAGCAACGGCTTGCCGGACTCGTCGACCGCCACGAGATTGAACATCTGGGCGGTGACGCTGATCCCCTCGATGAAGACAGCGGTACCGCCGACACCCGTCACCCGGTTCAGCAACTCATCGGCGGCCTCGAGCGACGACGCGATGATCAGGTCGAGATCCTGTTCGACGCCGTCGCCGTCGACCATCTGTAGCCCGTAGGCGCGGTAGGAGCTGTCCAGCAGCGCGCCGTCGGCGTCGACCACCACGGCCTTCACGCCGCTCGTGCCGATGTCGAACGCCAGGAAATGCGGGCTCAACGAATCCTCCGCTCGCCCCGGGTCAAGAAACTACACCCGGCCGACGGGGGAGGAGGAGCTCTTCGAGCAGCTTGAGAAACCGGTCGTTCTGCTCGGTGGTCCCGACCGTCACCCGTACGTGGGACCCCTTGAGCCCGTGGGCGCCCATGGCCCTGATGAGCATGTCCTCCGCGAGTAGCGCATCGACCACGTAGGAGACCGACCGGCCGCTTGCGGAGATGTCTGCGAGAACGAAGTTGCCGTCGGAGGGGTACGACTGGACACCTTCCATGTTCTGCATCGCCGCGTGCAGCCGATCGGCCTCCGAGCTGATGAACTCGCGTCGCCGGTTCAGCTCTTCCGGCTCGGCGAGCGCTTGCAGACAGCCCCAGATCCCCATCAGGCTGATGCTGAACGGAATCCGAACCCGCGTGACGATGTCGATGAGTTCGGGCTCGCCGATCAAGTAGCCCACCCGCAGCGCCGCTAGCCCGAAGCCCTTCGACATGGTCCGCGCGATCACGAGGTTCGGATGGTCGGCGACCAGCGGGGCGAACGATTCGGCGTAGCCGCACTCGAGATACGCCTGGTCGACCACCACCGGGATCCCCGTTTCGAGCAGCGCGATCAGCTGATCTACGCGAAAACCCTTGCCGGTGGGGTTGTTCGGGCTGCACAGGAAGATGGTCGTTGTGCGGTCCGTGACGGCCGCGAGCATGGCATCGACGTCGAGATCCCACGACGACGTCAACGGCACGGCTTTCGCGACGCCGCCGTTGATGCGCGTCTGGCTCTCGAAGAAGGCATAGGTCGGCGACGCGATGATCGTCTCGTCACCCGGGCCGACCAGCAACCGCACCAGGACGTCGAGTACCTCTGTCGAACCGTTGCCGAGGACGATCGACTCCGGCGCAACGGAGTTGTACTCCGCCAGAGCCGCAACCAGATCCTTGCCCGAGTACGGGTAGAGGTGTCCTATGTCGAAGGCCTCCCGCACGGCCGCCCGGACGCCGTCGGACGGCGGTATCGGGCATTCGTTGGACATCAGCCTCGCGAGTTGGCGATGCTGCCAGGCGAAGTCGTGATGTTCGGCGTTGTACGGTGCGGCGTCGCGGAACCCCGGCTTGACGAAGCGGTCGACTGTCCGACTCAACGGATCGCACCACCCTGGGGTACGCCGGCCTGCTCATGGTTGATGCGATTGCGCAGAATCACCGCGTACCAGATGCCTGCCAGCACGAAGAACGCTCCCGCTGTCATCGCGGTCTGATGGTTCAGCTCAGGAACGGTCAGGCAGAGCACGACCAGAACACACCACACCAGTGCGGCGATCCGAACCGGGCCGGCTAGCCCGCCGAGGTCGAAACTTGTTCTGGTGGGCAGTGTTCCACGCCTGGAGGCGACGATGACGGCAATGACGGTCAGCCCGTACACCGCGTAGTAGCCGAGCGCCGCCATGCCGACGATGAGCGCCATGGCCTGTGACGAGCCGTACGTGCCGACCAGTCCGAGCAACAAGCTGAACGCGGCCACGACCAGCAGCGCTGCGCTCGGCGACTTCGTCTTCGGTGACACCGCCTTCAAAACCGACGAACCCGGCAGCATGTTGTCCCGCGACAACGAGAACATCAACCGGCTGGCGGCCGCCATGTTGGCGAGACCACCCGCGTAGAGCGCGATCATCGCGACGGCCTCGAAGACGGCTGCGCCAGTGGTCCCGAGCGCGGTGTCCAGGATGTGTGCCACAGGAACGTCGGCGCCGACGGTATCGGCAAGGTTGTCGATGTTGATGGTCAGGCCGACGATCATGAAGAAGCCGACGACGACGGCGAAGAGCAGCGAGCGGATGACCGCCTTCGGGACGTGGCGGGTGGCCAGCTTCGTCTCCTCGGCAAGATCGGCGGCGCCCTCGAAGCCCGTCAGAACCCACATCGCCAGGAGGCCCGACAGCAGGAACGCCGTCGTGAACCCGTTGCCCTCCGCGACGGCGCTCGTGGAGAGGAAGCTGAAGCTCTGAACCGGATTGGTGATGAATCCGACGATCAGCAGGATCGCGGTGAGGATGATGGACAGGCCGATCTCGACGGCGAAGGCGACAGCGTTGTTGATGCGTGAGGCGATCCGGACACCGGCCAGATTGATGGCCAACTGGGACGCCAGCACGATGAGCACGACGACGAGCGTCGACGTCGGGGTTATCTCGATTCCCAATCTGTTCAACAGTATTGGAGCCAGACCGAAGTTGAGCCCCGTGAAGCCGGGGATGAAGGCCATCAACCCCGCCCAACCGACGAACCATCCGTAATGTGAGTTCATCAGTCGGCTGGTCCATTGGTAGGCGTAGCCGCTGATCGGCATGCGGCCCGCCAATTCGGCCAGCACGAGCGCAACCAGGAGTTGGCCGATGGAGACGATGAGCCACGTCCACACGAAGACGGGTCCAACCATCCCCAGCGAGTAGGCGAAAGTGGTGAAAACCCCTGCGGTGACGCACATGCAGGAGATGGAGATGGAGAATGAACTCCACGCCCCCATCGACCGTTCGAGCTGCGGCTCGTAGCCGAAGGCCCGCAACTCGTCTTCGTCGGAGCCGGGTGTCCCAGGCTCGGTGATCCTGGACAACTGGTCGTCGGTCATGCGGGGCTCACTTTCTGGGCGGGAATATCGGTGATGAATCGTTTTGACGGCCTTGACATAGGTCAGACCTCGTCGTGCGGATTGCGCCGCCCTGCCAGATCGGCTCGGTCTCTGCGGAGGCGATGAACCGTGAGGCTGAAGACGCCGGGCGCGTAGTGCTCCTGCGACATCAGGACCGGAGTCCCGCCGGCGGAGCGTTCTGTCTGCTCGAGGCGTAGCAGTGGGCTGTTGCGTGGGCAGTCCAACAACTTCGCCAGCCTGGCGCTGGCAAGCACAGGTGAGATCTCGGCAACGCCGCCGACGAGGTGGACGCCGCATCGACTTTCCAAGAACTGGTAGATCGATCCGCCGTCATAGGTGGGGGAGCCCGCCGCCTCGAGAATGCTGAGCGGGATCACGTCGAAGCCGTGGGTCGCGGGAACCCCGTCCACGCGGATGATGCGCTCGACCCTGAAGGCTTCGGTGTCTTTGGGCAGCTCGAGCGCGGCGGTGATCCACGCTCTGATCGGCCCGACTCTGGCCTCCATCACCTCGACGTTGAGGTTGGCTTTTGCGGCCGTGACAGCCTCGGTGACTCCGATGTCGAGGTCGAGGACGCTCTGAATACGGGTCCGCTTGGGCGTGACGAACGTGCCGACGCCATGTACGCGACGGATCAGCCCGTCGCGCTCGAGACCGCTGAGGATCTCACGCAGGGTCGGTCTGCTGATTCCGTAGCGCTTCGCGAACTCCGGCTCGGCCGGCAGCTTCTCGTCGGGCGCGTATGTGCCGTTGGTTATCTCGGTCGCGAGCTGCTGACGCACCTCTTCTGAAAGCAGCTGGCGCTGCTCACGCCGCATGCCAGGCTCTTGACCCACAGATGTAAGATGTCAGACAACAGACAACCTGTCAACGGAATGCGGATCGGAAGACCGGCGCGATGACACATTTGTTCAATGACCCGGCCAGGTTCACCGAGGACATGCTGGTGGGATTCCTCGACGCGAACGTCCGCTACGTCGTTGGAGTGCCCGGCGGTGTGGTACGGGCGCACAGGACGAGACCGGGCAAGGTCGCGGTGGTGATCGGCGGCGGATCCGGTCATTACCCGGCGTTCTGCGGAACTGTTGGCCCCGGCTTCGCCGACGGCGCGGTCGTGGGCAACATCTTCACCTCACCATCGGCGCAGGACGCCGCCTCGGTGGCCCGCGCCGCCCACGGCGACGGGGGTGTGCTGCTCATCACCGGCAACTACGCCGGGGATGTCATGAATTTCAACCTCGCGGTGGACCAGCTGCGCAGCGAAGGGATCGACGCTCACTACTTCGCCGTCACCGACGACATCGCCAGTGCGCCACGGGGCGAGGAGGCGAAGCGGCGCGGGATCGCCGGTGACGTCACGGTATTCAAGTGCGCCAGTGCGGCAGCAGAGGACGAGTTGGGCATAGCCGACGTCATTCGCGTGACAGCCGCAGCCAACGCCGCAACCCGCACGCTCGGTGTAGCGTTCTCCGGCTGCACCTTGCCCGGCGCGGACGCCCCGCTGTTCACCGTCCCAGCCAAGACGATGGGCCTCGGCCTCGGTATCCACGGCGAACCTGGTGTTTCAGACGAGCCGCTGCCCACCGCAGAGGGCTTGGCCGGGACGCTGGTCGACGGCGTGCTCGCCGATGCGCCCGCCAGTGAGTCGACGCGAATCGCGGTGATCCTCAACGGACTCGGGCAGACCAAGTACGAGGAGTTGTTCGTGGTGTGGGGCACGGTAGCGCGCCTGCTGCGGGAGCGCGGCTACGAGATCGTCGAACCAGAGGTCGGCGAGTTGGTCACCAGCTTGGACATGGCAGGTTGTTCCTTGACGGTCATGTGGTTGGACGACGAGCTCGAAAGGTATTGGCGCGCACCCGCTGACACACCGGCCTACCGTAAAGGCGCAGCGACGACCGAGGTCGGTGACATCCGCAGCGCCGTTGAGCAGCAGGCCGCGGCGCCGGCAGAGCACCAGTTCACACTGTCGGACGAAGCGGGACGTCTGGGAGGTCAACGCGTCGCCCAGGTCCTCGATGCCATGGCTCGGATGCTGGCCGATGCCGAAGACGAATTGGGTCGCATCGACGCGGTGGCCGGTGACGGCGACCACGGCCGCGGCATGGTGAAAGGCTCGGCGGCCGCTCGCGATGCGGCAGCCTCGGCCGTCGAAGCAGGCGCGGGACAGGGGTCGGTCCTCGACGCCGCCGGAGGTCGCTGGGCGGCGGAGGCGGGCGGAACGTCCGGCGTGCTCTGGGGGGCGATGCTCAGGGCGATCGGCCAAAGTTTCGGCGACACAGGCACTCCGGACTCCGCGGCCGTCGTCGCGGCGCTACGCGCCGGATACGACGCGGTGACACAACTCGGCGGTGCAGTACCTGGGGACAAGACGATGCTCGACGCGATGCTTCCGTTCGTCGACGAATTACAGCGTCTGATCGACGATGGTCAACCGTGGCCACGAGCCTGGGCTGCCGCTGCCGGTGTCGCAGTGGCCGCCGCCAAAGCGACCGCGGACCTTCGCCCCAAGGTCGGGCGTTCCCGTCCGCTCGCGGAGCGCAGCATCGGAACCCCGGACGCCGGGGCCACGTCGCTGGCAATGTGCGCGCATGTCGTCGCGGACTACTTCGTTCTCACCGCGAAGAGGGAGAGCTGAAATGGGTCTTCGGATCGTCGTCGGCTCGGACGATGCCGGATACGAATACAAGGAAGCGCTCAAGGGCGACCTCCAGGGTGATGCGCGCGTCGCCGAGGTCACCGATGTCGGCGTCGGCGCGAACGAATGTACGGCTTATCCGCACGTCGCCGTCGCTGCTGCTCGGATGATCGTCGAGGGCAAGGCGGACCGCGCACTGTTGGTGTGCGGCACCGGCCTCGGCGTTGCGATCGCCGCCAACAAGGTGCCCGGCGTGCGAGCCGTGACCGCTCATGACAGTTTCTCCGTCGAGCGGTCGGTGCTTTCGAACAATGCGCAGGTGCTGTGCTTCGGCCAGCGAGTGGTGGGCCTGGAACTGGCTCGCAGGCTCGCGAGGGAGTGGCTGGGTTACGAGTTCGACGCGCGGAGCGCATCGGCCGAGAAGGTCGCGATCATCGGCAATTACGAACATTGACCGCTGCGTGGTCGATCAGGTTCGCGGCCGAGGTCATGGCAACCGCCCTACGATGGCGGTGTGTGGGAATTCGGCATGCTGCTGCTACTCATCGGGGCCATCGTCGTGGTCGCAGGCCCGTGGATCATGCGCAGGCGGGGCATGCGCGGCGAGATGGCGCAGGGCACGTTGGTCGTGACCGGTGTCAGCCCGCGGCCCGACGAGGTCGGTCGCCAGTACGTGACGATCACCGGTGTGATCAACGGACCGACCGTCAATGAACACATCGTCTACCAACGCCTCGAAGTCGACGTCGATCAATGGCCCATGATGGGGCAGTTGTTCCCGGTCGTGTACTCGCCGAAGAACCCGGACAAGTGGGCTTTCGCGCCGTCGGGCGCGGAATCACCGAACCCCGATGCCGGGGGCCAGAACTACAACTAGAACGAAAACCCTCGGCGTTTAGAAGGGTGGGGGTTCGTCTGTGGCCATGGCGAGTGCTTGTTGCCAGCGTTGTTGGCTCTCGTCGGCTTCGCGGTGGTAGCGGTTGAGTCGGCGTTCGGCGGCGATGCGTCGGGCTTTGTTGTGGGCGCGGGTGCGGGTGCGTTTGGGTGCTCGTGTCGCGCGGTCGGTGCAGGTCAGGGTCGGCGCGATGGCGGGCAGGGCTGCGGTGGGTGTGCACAGGGTGGAGAACAGCAGCGCGCTGCCGGGGGTGGTGATGTAGGTGTTGCCGGCCGGTGAGGTCCAGATGATGGTGCCGTCAGGCAGTTGTTTGTCGCGCCAGCGGCCGAACGTTTTGACCAGATGGTGAAGGCGGCAAAGGCATTTGAGGTTCGACGGGTGGGTTTTGCCGCTGTCGCCGTAGGCGATGGTGTGGTCGAGGTCGCAGCCGACGGCGGGGCGGTCACAGCCGGGGAAGCGGCAGGTCAGGTCGCGGCAGCGGACGAAGTCGGCCAGTGGTTGTGAGGGGGTGTAGCGGCATTCTGGTGGCGCGTCGCCGGGGTGGGTGAGCGGGACGAGGTGCGCGGTGCGGGCCAGTTCGGCGATCAGGTCGGCGGGGAAGAGTTCGTCGGCGTCGATGAGGTAGCCCGGGGTGTCGGCGACGCCGTCGACGGCGCTCTGGGGGGCCAGGACGTGCATGGTGACTGCGCTGGCGGGTTTGTCGCCGGCGGCGCAGTCGGGGCGCCCGCATTCACAGGCGAGCCGGTCGGCGCCGGAGGCCAGGGCGTGGAAGGCGTCGGCGCGGCGCTGTCGGTGGCTGCGGGGGTCGTGGCGGCACACGGTGGCGGCCAGGGCGTTGAGGCGGGCGTCGAGCAGGCGGCCGTCGATGACGCGCAGGAAGCCGCGGATTTCGCTGACCGCGTCGCCGCTGTCGAAGATATCGATGAAGCGGTCGTCGCGCCGGGTGGTGCGGCGGCGTTTGGCGTCGCGGTCGTGGCGTACCACGATGCGGTCGATACGCGCGATCAGCTGGCTGCGGTTCAGCGACGGCCAGCCGGCGATCTTGGTGGCCAGTTCGTTGTCGGCGGCGGCCAGCCGCGTTGTGTCGGTGATCAACTCGGTGCGCCAGACGATGGTCTGGGCCGTCAGGTAGTCGATGGCGCCGGCGGCGAACAGCTGCCCGACCTGGGGCAGCCGGGTGCGCAGCGCGACCGCGTCGCTGAGTCGGGCGCGGGCCAGGCCCGAGCTGATGCTCAGCGCGGCGGCGATCTCGACGGCGACCTGTTCGAGGGTGTCCAGCGCGTCGTCGTCGTGGCCGCCGTCCTCGCGTAACCGCAGTCGGTACAGGTCGTCCATGGCGGTCAAACCGGCGGCGGCGGCCCGGTTCTCCGCGCACGCCGCGGTGGTGATCCGCTCCACCAGCGAGCACGCCAACGTATCTGACTCGAACATGTGTTCGACACTACACCCGGTATCCGACATACTCTGGACCTCGAAGAACACGGAGGAACCGCATGCCGAAACCACTGCCCCAGGGTCTGCTCGACCTGCTTCGCAAGCCCAGCCCGTGCTTCGTGGCCACCCTCATGCCCGACGGGTCCCCGCAGCTGACGCAGACCTGGGTCACCACCGACGGCGAGCACATCGTGCTCAACCTCGTCGATGGGATGCAGAAAATGAGGAACATCGCGCGCGATCCCAGAGTGGCGGTCAACGTCGTCGACTCGCAGGACACGAACAGGTACTACGCGGTTCGCGGCCGCGTCATCAGCACGACCACCGAGGGCGGGGCCGAGAGCATCGAGGAGATCTCACACAAGTACCTCGGCATCCCGTACCCGAACTTCAGCGGTCAGCCGGAAACACGCGTCCTCGTCACGATCGAAGCCGACTCGATCCTGCCGCCCAGGCAGTGAGGCGCCGGCTTCGTCGTCAGCCGTGTTGGATGGGCTGACTCCTCACCGACTCGTTCCTCGCCGGCTTCGTCGTCAGCCGTGTTGGATGGGCTGACTCCTCACCGGCTCGTACCTGCGCCGGCTTCGTCGTCAGCCGTGCGCGATCCGCAACAGCTCCGCCACACTCGTCAACTTCACCCGCGGCCTGCCGCCAGTCCCGCCGGACGAACGCTCGTGGTCGTCGATGAGCTTCCAGTGATCGTCGGTGACGAGCTTGGGCTGCCGCTGCACCAGCCATTCGGCGATCGCCTCGGAATGGTCGTCGGGCAAGGAGGCCAGCTCGGCGCCGGCCAAGTCGGCGACCAGGGTGTCGACGGTCTCCTGTGAGTCGCTCTTGTTGCTGCCGATCACGCCGGTCGGCCCGCGCTTGATCCAGCCGACGACGTATTCGTTGCGGCTGCCCTCGACCCGGCCGCCGGCATGCGGGATCGTGGCGCTCTTCGCGTCGAACGGCAGCCCGGGGGTCGCCACCCCGCGGTAGCCGACGGCCCGCACCACCAGCTGCGCGGGGAGCTCGTCGCGTTCGCCGGTGTCCTTGGCCGACACCCGGCCCGTCTCGTCGGCGACAAGTTCGTTGCGGCCCAACACGATCGACTCGACCTTGCCGTCGCCCTTGATCTCGATCGGCGACGTGCGGAACCGGAACACGATCCGCCGCTTGGCGCCTTTCGGTGCGCTCTCGGCGTATCCGCGCAGCACCTTGACGTTGTTGCGAACCGTTTTGCTCGCGGCCTCCAGGTCCTCTTCTGTGATGTCTTCGAAGTCGGCCGGGTCCACGATGACGTCGACGTCGCCCAGGCCCTCGAGATGGCCGAGCTCGCGCAGCTCCAGCGTGGTGAACGGCGCCTGCAGCGGCCCGCGCCTGCCGATGATCAGCACCTCCTCGACGCCGCGGTCGTGCAGGATCTTCAGCGCGTGGTCGGCGATGTCGGTGGTGGCCAGCACATCGGGGTCGGTGACCAGGATGCGGGCCACGTCCAGTGCGACGTTGCCGTTGCCCACCACGACCGCACGGCCGCTGGACAGGTCGGGTGCCATCTCCTCGAAGTGCGGATGCGCGTTGTACCAGCCGACGAAATCGACGGCGGCGACGCTGCCCGGCAGATCCTCGCCGGGAATGTTGAGCGCCCGGTCGGATTGCGCGCCTACGGCGTAGATCACCGCGTCGTAGCGCTCGGCCAGCTCGGCCGGCTGCACGTGCTCGCCCACGACGATGTTTCCGAAGAACCGGAACCGCGGGTCCAGCGCCGTCTTCTCGAACTGGGCGCTGATCGACTTGATCTTCGGGTGATCGGGCGCCACGCCGGAGCGCACCAGGCCCCACGGGGTGGGCAGCATCTCCAACATGTCGACCCGCACGTCGGCGGCGTCGTCGTTGTCCGCGAACTTCAGCAGTGACGCCGCGGCGAAGTATCCAGACGGGCCGGAGCCGACGATCGCTACGTGGTACGGGCGCATGCGTGAGCCTTCTCTGTCGCTGCTCGGCGACCCGCAAGGGGCTGTCGCATGGTCGTCGAGGCTGGTTTCCCCCAAATGATGCTAGAACGCGCCGCAGCCGCGCTGCCGCTGGTCAGGTAGAACCGCCTGGCCGGTACCCTGAACTCCCGTGGATCCCGACCGTCAATCCGATATCGCCGCCCTCGACTCCACCCTGACGACGGTGGAGCGGGTTCTCGATGTCGATGGGCTCCGCAGTCGCATCGAGAAGCTCGAGCACGAGGCGTCCGACCCCAACCTGTGGGACGACCAGACGCGCGCCCAGAAGGTGACCAGCGAGCTCTCGCACACCCAGGGCGAGCTGCGGCGCGTGGAGGAGCTCAGGCAGCGAGTCGACGACCTCCCCGTGCTCTACGAGCTGGCCGCCGAGGAGGGCTCCACCGACGAACTCGCCGAGGCCGACGCCGAGCTCAAGCAGCTGCGCGAGGACATCGAGGCGATGGAAGTGCGCACCCTGCTCTCCGGTGAGTACGACGAGCGCGAGGCGCTGGTGAACATCCGCTCCGGCGCGGGCGGCGTGGACGCCGCGGACTGGGCCGAGATGCTGATGCGGATGTACATCCGCTGGGCGGAGAAGCACAAGTACCCCGTCGAGGTCTACGACACGTCCTACGCCGAGGAGGCGGGCATCAAGAGCGCGACGTTCGCCGTGCACGCGCCGTTCGCGTACGGCACGCTGTCCGTCGAGCAGGGCACGCATCGGTTGGTGCGCATCAGCCCGTTCGACAACCAAGGCCGCCGCCAGACGTCCTTCGCCGAAGTCGAGGTGCTGCCGGTCACCGAGACCACCGACCACATCGACATCCCCGAGAGCGACGTGCGCGTCGACGTGTACCGCTCCAGCGGGCCCGGCGGGCAGTCGGTGAACACCACCGACTCGGCGGTGCGGCTGACTCACATCCCGACCGGGATCGTGGTGACGTGCCAGAACGAGAAATCGCAGCTGCAGAACAAGATCTCAGCGATGCGCGTGCTTCAGGCGAAGCTGTTGGAGCGCAAGCGTTTAGAGGAACGCGCCGAGATGGACGCGTTGAAGAGCGACGGCGGCAGCTCGTGGGGCAATCAGATGCGCTCCTACGTTCTGCACCCCTATCAGATGGTCAAGGACCTGCGCACCGAATACGAAGTCGGCAATCCCGCAGCGGTTCTGGACGGAGACATCGACGGCTTCCTCGAGGCCGGAATCCGTTGGCGCAACACGAACGATGACGAATAGCACTGTTCTGGCCTTCGATGCGGCCGGCCGCTGGGACGGCTTCTGGCGCGGGGAGTTCGGCGTCTGGATCCTCGGCCGCGGCGTCCCGATAGCGCTGCTGCTGATCGGCGGCCTGCTCGCCGCCCGGTTCATCAGCTGGGGCGCCCGCCGAATCGTCCGCCGCATCGACGCCGAATACCAGGAAAGCGATCAGCTGGTCCGCACCGAGAGCGCCAAGCACCGGCAAGCGGTCGCGTCCGTCATCTCGTGGGTGTCGGTGGCGCTGCTTTTCGTCGTCGTGGTCGTCGAGATCACCGACATCTTGTCGATCCCGGTCGGTTCACTGGTCGCGCCCGCGGCGGTGCTCGGCGCCGCGCTGGGCTTCGGCGCCCAGAAGGTGGTACAGGACCTGCTCAGCGGCTTCTTCATCATCACCGAGAAGCAGTACGGCTTCGGCGATCTGGTTCAGCTGGGCAGTGGTGCGGCCCAGGATTCGCTCGGCACGGTGGAAGAGGTCACGCTGCGGGTGACCAAGCTACGCACTGCCGACGGAGAGGTGTACACGATTCCCAACGGCAACATCGTCCGGTCGCTGAACCTGTCGAAGGACTGGGCCCGCGCGGTGGTCGACATTCCCGTGCCGACGTCGGCCGACCTCAACGTCGTCAACGAGCTGCTGCACGGAGTCACCGAGAAGGCCACCGAGGATCCCGAACTCAAAGATCTGCTGCTCGACGCTCCTCAGCTCATGGGCGTCGAGAGCATCGAACTGGACACCGTGAACGTACGGATGGTGGCGCGCACGCTGCCCGGTAAGCAGTACGAGGTGGGCCGGCGGCTGCGCGTGCTCATCGTCCGGGCCCTGCGCCGCGCGGGGATCGCGTCTCCTGTCGACGGACCGACGCCGAGCGTGGCCGGGCTGCCCCATCCGGCCAGCGACGTCGCGATCCAGGACGAGGCCGACAATGCGTCGGAGCAGAAACAGTGAGCTCCTGGTTCAAGGCGAAATTCGGCCGTATCCGGGTTTCCACGGCGGTCCTGGTGATCGTGTTCATCGCGCTGTTCTGGGTGCAGCAGACGTTCCAGCCGCAGCAAGCGCAAGAGGCGCCCGCACCCGCGGTGGTACCGCCCGGCTTCGTGCCCGACCCGAACTACACGTGGGTCCCGCGCACCCAGGTGCGGCGTCCCAAGGAGCCGGAGTCCACGACGACGACCACCACCACGTCGCCGACGACCACCACCGAGACGACGCCTCCGCCGGAGGGCTCCGACACGACGAGCCCGACGTCGCCGACATTGCCCGGCCCGACCA
Source organism: Mycolicibacterium moriokaense (assembly GCF_003347205.1). GTDB lineage: Bacteria > Actinomycetota > Actinomycetes > Mycobacteriales > Mycobacteriaceae > Mycobacterium > Mycobacterium moriokaense_B. Next base: position 387,769 of record NZ_QQBJ01000003.1, on the reverse strand, counting down.
CGACGGTGATCGACCCGGACGGCCCCGGCGGCCCGCTGGGGCCATCGACGCTGACGCAGACGCCGACGGCGCCGACGACGGCACCGCCCGCACCGGGTACCGCGCCGGCCACCCCTGAGGCGCCGAGATAGGCACCCTGCTTTTCGCCGCTACACTGGCCTCCCGTGATGATCACGCTCGACCACGTCTCCAAGCAGTACAAGTCCTCGGCGCGACCGGCGCTCGACAATGTGTCGGTCAAGATCGACAAGGGGGAGTTCGTTTTCCTCATCGGTCCGTCCGGTTCGGGCAAGTCGACCTTCATGCGACTGCTGCTTGCCGAGGAGAATCCAAGCGCGGGCGACATCCGGGTTTCCAAATTCCACGTCAACAAGCTGCCCGGCCGCCATATCCCCAGCCTGCGCCAGGTTCTCGGCTGCGTCTTCCAGGACTTCCGGCTGCTTCAGCAGAAGACGGTCTTCGAGAATGTGGCCTTTGCGCTCGAAGTGATCGGCAAGCGGCGCGACGTGATCAACCGCGTCGTGCCCGACGTGCTGGAGATGGTCGGGTTGTCGGGCAAGGCGAATCGGTTACCGGGCGAACTGTCGGGCGGCGAGCAGCAGCGCGTTGCGATCGCCCGCGCGTTCGTGAACCGTCCGCTGGTGCTGTTGGCCGACGAGCCGACGGGAAACCTCGACCCCGAAACAAGTAAGGACATCATGGATCTGCTCGAGCGGATCAACCGCACGGGAACCACGGTGTTGATGGCCACCCACGACCATCACATCGTCGACGCGATGCGTCAGCGTGTGGTCGAACTCAGCCTGGGCAGGCTCGTGCGTGACGAGCAGCGCGGCATCTACGGAATGGATCGCTAGTGCGCTTCGGCTTCCTGCTCAACGAGGTTTGGACCGGTCTTCGTCGCAACGTCACGATGACGATCGCGATGATCCTGACCACAGCCATCTCGATCGGCCTGTTCGGCGGCGGTCTGCTGGTGGTCCGACTGGCCGACAACTCCCGCGCGATCTACCTGGATCGGGTCGAGAGCCAGGTGTTCCTGACCAACGACGTGTCGGCCAACGACCCGACGTGTGACGCCGACCCGTGCAAGGCGCTGCGCCAGCGGATCGAGGACCGCGACGACGTCAAATCGGTGCGCTTCCTCAACCGCGACGACGCCTACAACGACGCGATCAAGAAGTTCCCGCAGTACAAGGACGTCGCCGGAAAAGACGCGTTCCCAGCGTCGTTCGTCGTCAAGCTCGACAACCCAGAGCAGCACAAGGATTTCGACGACTCGATGACCGGCCAACCGGGCGTGCTGAACGTGCTGAACCAGAAGGAGTTGATCGACCGCCTCTTCGCGGTGCTGGACGGGTTGTCGAATGCCGCGTTCGCGGTGGCCCTGGTGCAGGCGATCGGTGCGGTCCTGTTGATAGCCAACATGGTTCAAGTCGCGGCATACACCCGCCGAACGGAAGTGGGCATCATGCGCCTGGTGGGCGCCAGCCGCTGGTATACCCAACTGCCGTTCCTGGTGGAAGCCTGTCTGGCGGCGCTCATCGGCGTGTTGATCTCGATCGTCGGCCTGATCATCGTGCGCGCGTTGTTCCTGGAGAACGCGCTCAACCAGTTCTATGAGGCCAACCTGATCGCCAGGGTGGACTATGCCGACATCCTCTACATCTCACCGATTTTAATATTCGTCGGTGTGGTGATGGCCGGTGTCACCGCCTACGCCACCTTGCGCCTGTACGTGCGAAGATAGCCGTGGCCAAGAAAGCGGACCCGACGAGGTCAAGCAACGACCGGGTGGTCGCGACCAACCGGAAAGCGCGGCACAACTATTCGATCCTGGAGACGTTCGAGGCCGGCGTCGCTCTGATGGGCACCGAGGTGAAGAGCCTGCGCGACGGCCAGGCGTCGTTGGCCGACGCGTTCGCCACCGTCGACGACGGCGAGATCTGGCTGCGCAATCTGCACATCCCGGAGTATCACCACGGCAGCTGGACCAACCACGCGCCGCGGCGCAATCGCAAGTTGTTGTTGCATCGCAGGCAGATCGACATGTTGGTGGGCAAGATCCGTGACGGCAACCTGACGCTGGTGCCGCTGTCGCTGTACTTCTCCGACGGCAAGGTGAAGGTCGAACTCGCGCTGGCCCGCGGTAAGCAGGCGCACGACAAGCGCCAGGACATGGCGCGGCGCGACGCGCAGCGCGAAGTCACCCGCGAATTGGGCAGACGCGCCAAGGGCATGACCTGATCGGCATCGCCTTCGCGCTGGCGTCGGCGCTTGGCTATGGGATCAGTGATTTCGTCGGCGGGATCGCGTCGCGACGCGTGGCGGCGCTGCGGGTGGTGCTGGTGTCCTACCCGGTGGCCCTGGCGATGCTGTTGGTGCTGGCGCTGATCGTCGGCGGCCACGTTTCGCACGCCGCAGTGTTCTGGGGCGCGCTGTGCGGTGTCACGCAGGCGTTCGGCATCTGGTGGTTCTATGCCGCGTTGGGATCGGGGCCGATCTCCGTCGTCTCGCCGCTGACCGCGATTCTGGTGGCCGGGATCCCGGTCGGCGTCGGGCTGGCGTTGGGGGAGCGGCCGGCCGCCATCGCGGGTGTCGGCGTCGTGCTGGCGCTGGTCGCCGTCGTCCTGGTCAGCCGGGAGGCGACCGACGAGGACGTCACCCCGCATCGGTTCACCGCCAAGGTGGCCTGGCTGACGATCGGCTCCGGGGTGGCGTTCGGGCTGAACTTCGTGCTGATCGCGCAGGCGCCGCCGGACGCCAAGCTGTGGCCGCTGGTGTTCGCGCGGCTGGCCGCCAGCCTGATGGTGCTCGTCATCGCGGCGGTGTCGGGCAATCTGCGGATACCGAGCGGAGCGCCGCTGCGGCTGGCGCTGCTGGCCGCCGTGCTCGACGTGGGGGCGAACATCGCCATGCTGCTGGCGCTGCACGCGTCGCTGCTGTCGCTGGCGGGGGTGCTGATGTCGCTCTATCCGGCGGCGACGGTGCTGCTCGCGATCGTCGTGCTGCGGGAGCGGGTCAGCCGGTGGCAGGCGGTGGGCATGGTGCTGGCGCTGGCCTCCGTCGCGATGATCGCCGCCGGATAGCAGGCGTCACAGGCTGTTGATGCCGTTGACCACGAGGAAGGCGCCGACCACGGCGACGATCACGGCGATGAGCTGCCGACGCCGCGGCAGCACCCAATCGTGGATGCGCAGCATGACCGCGTGGGTCTTCGCCGGTGCGATCAGCTGGCTGACGAGTGGGATCTCAGCGAACGCCAGCGTCACGACCTGGTAGACGAGCACCGCGGCGATCTGCGTGCCTGCCGAGGCGCCAGAGGCGAGAATCGCGGCGAGCGCGGCGACGTACTGCAATGGCGTTCCGAGCCAGGCGCCGACCACGAACGCCACCCAGAGCGACTCACCCTTGAGAACATCGCCGGCGCGCGTCGACAGCCGCGAGAGCGTGTTCGGCTCTGCGGTCGCGACGGCAGGACTGCGGTCGGGTACCCGGGCACGCCTGCGCACCGGCACCCGCACCGCGATCAGCACAGCGAGAAGCAATGCCAGTGCGCCGACGGCGATCTGGACGAACGCGCCCGCGGATGAGGCGGTTCGGGACTCCATGTCCTCCATCACCGCGAGCGCGAAGTCACGCAGAAAGAACAGCGCGCTCAGGCCGACCAGCAGGCCCATCGCCAGCCCGCCGAGCCAGAATGCGAGCAGTTGGAGCACCGGCCGAGGGCGCGAGATGACCAGCACGGTGAGACCGATCCGCAGCGGATCGGCCATCGCCGCCAACGCCATCACCAGCACCGCGCCCCACACGACCGGCACGCTACCCGGCCGCAGCGGGTGGCGCTTCGCGGCGCCGACCCGACAGTCTATGAGTTTGCTCTGAGATTCGCCGGTCGGCCAAACTGGTGTCACGACGTCGCTCTGGGATAAGGCATCATGGCAGTTGGCTGTTGCCACACAGCGTGAGAGGAAGAGGTCGGGTGAAGGTCTCCGGCAGCCGGGTTCGCGTCGGCTTGTTTGCCGCTGTGTTCGCTTTCCTGTGCTTGAACGCGCTGTCGCTGTGGGGCCATGACACCGCGAAGGTGCTGGAAACGGTGGTGCAGGCCGCGATCGGCGTCGCGGCGATCGGGTACGGCGTCGTCGTCGCGCGCCGAACCAGCGGCCTGGCCAGGGCCTGGCGGTTGTTGATCGTCGCGGCCATCTCGAGTTGGCTGATCGGCGAGGTCCTCTATTTCCTGAGTCGCGCGACGACCGGTGTCGACACGGCGCCTCCGCTGGCCGTCACCGCGTACTTCGTACCGCCGCTGCTGACCCTGGTGATCGCCTTCCTGCTGGCGCGCACCGACGGCCCGATGGTCGATCAGCGGGACGGCCCGATCCGGATCTCGCGCATCGTCACCGCGCTCGACGGCGCGGTCGCGGCGATGGCGTTCGCGATCTTCGTCTACCTGGCCGGGTTCGGCGACCGCACCGGCGCGGTGCTGCCGCGGTCGGACCACACCGCCGTGCTGGTCGCGTACTCGTTACTGGAGCTCGTCGTCGTGGTGACGACAATGCTGACCGCGATCACCTACCCGCCGAACCGGCGGTATCGGGTGAACTACCTCTTGTTCGCCTGCGGGATCGTGATCATCTCGTCGTCGGACCGGATGGTGGCGTACCTGTATACCGTCGGCTGGCAGCGCTTCGAAGCGTGGGCGACCATCGGATTCGCTCTCGGCCCCCTGCTGATCGCTTTTGCGTTGGTGGACCGGCGGCCGTCCGCGTCGCGAGCCCGTCGCAGGGGAGTGTTGGACTGGGTGCAGCTGGCTCTGCCGTACCTCGGATTTCTCGGTATCTCGTGGCTCTATGTGCTGCACCTGTCGGCGGGTCGACGGCTCACCGTGATCGAGTTGTGCGCTGCGGCAGTGATCATTTCGCTGGTCACCGTGCGAGGGATCATGGCGATGCGTGCGCAGCGGCTGCTGACGCAGCGCCTCTACGAGACGCAGCGGCGCCTGGCACATCAGGTGAATCACGATTCGTTGACCGGACTGCCCAACCGGCTGTTGTTCGCAGAACGACTCGACGGGGCGATCGGCAAGGGCCCGTTCGTGTTGATCTTCGTCGACCTCGACGACTTCAAAGAGGTCAACGACCGGTTTGGCCATGCCGGTGGCGACGAGTTGTTGCGCGCGGTCGGCGAGCGCTTGCAGCGCTGCATCGGCGAAGCCGACACGCTGGCCCGGATCGGCGGCGACGAGTTCGCGATCCTGATCGACGGCGAGCGCCAGCCACCGGAAGTGGTCGCGGATCGGATTCGGGTCGCCCTTCGCGACCCGTTCGCCATTCACGGATCCTCGATGCGGGTGCGCGCCAGCATGGGGTTGGTGCGCCCGAATGCCGGCGAGCCGACGCCCACGTCCGACGATCTGCTCAGGCAGGCCGACGTCTCGATGTACGCCGGTAAGCGGGTGGGCAAGGACACCGCGGTGATCTACCGCCCGTCGCTGGGGGTGTCGACCGACTTCCCGACCGTGCTGCGGCAGGCCAAGGGCGGCATCCCCGAGGGCTTCAGCCTGGCGTATCAACCGGTGGTGCGGCTTTCCGACGCCGCACCGGTCGCGGTGGAGGCGCTGGCGCGGTGGACAGCACCCAACGGAGCCGACATCCAACCGGACGCGTTCGTGGCCGCCGCCGAGGCCGCAGGGCTGGGCGCGGCGCTGGATGCCATGGTGCTCGATCTCGCGTGCACCGAGTTGGACTCCGCAGGAATCGATCTCGATCTGCACGTCAACATCGGCGCTGCCCGCCTGGGCTCGCTGGAGTTCGAACAACAGGTTCTTCGGACCCTGGAGCGCTGCGGGCTCACGCCGAACCAACTCGTACTGGAGATCACCGAGACCGTGCCCGTCGTGGATCTCGCCGACGCCGCTGCGCAGATCGCGCGGCTCAACGAGATGGGCATCAGGGTTGCACTGGACGATTTCGGGGCGGGCTACAGCTCACTGACGTACCTGCACGCGATGCCCGTGCAGATCATCAAGCTCGACCGCGGTCTGGCGGTGGGTCCCGAGCCTGATCGGATCGAGACGCTGTACCGCTCGGTGGTGCGACTGTGCGACTCGCTGGGCATCGATGTCATCGCCGAGGGCATCGAGTCGACGACGCAGGCCGACACGGTGTTCACCGCCGGATGCCGGTTGGCGCAGGGCCACTTGTTCGGCCGCGCCACTCCGATCAGCGAGATCGCGTTGGCGACCGGTGTCCGCGAAATGGGCGGTGCGCCAAAGTCATGTTGATTACGTTCGTGCGGTGACTTCTTCGCGTCCGGTGACACGGCTGCCCAAACCCGATGTGCTCAGCGGCCTCTTCGCCAGTTGGGATGCGATCGACGGGGTGGTCGGGCAGCTGTCTGATTCGCAATGGGAGCTGCCGACGTCGCTGCCCGGCTGGACGGTGCACGACGTCGTCGCGCACATGGTCGGCAGCGAGGCGATGATGCAGGGCGCCGACATGCCGGACGCGGACATCGACGTCTCCGCGCTCGAGCACGTGCGCAACGACATCGGCATCCTCAACGAGCGGTGGGTGCGCAAGCTGCGGGGCCTGTCTCACGCGGACTTGCTGGAGCGCTTCCGGACGACGACCGCCGAGCGCCGCGACGCGTTGACGGCGATGGGGGAGGCGCAGTGGGATGAGGTCACGGCCACACCGGCCGGGCCGGACAGCTACGGCCGTTTCATGCGCGTGCGCACGTTCGACTGCTGGATGCATGAGCACGACATCCGCGACGCCGCAGATGAGGCCGCGGGTGACGCCGCATTCACAGGGCCGGATTCCCGCTTGGCGCTCGACGAAGTCGCCGCCGGCATGGGCTTTGTCGTCGGCAAGCTCGGCGGCGCCCCCGACGGGTCGCGGGTGCGGATCGAGTTGACCGGCCCGCTGGCACGCACGATCAACGTCGCGGTCGGCGGGCGCGCGACGGTGGTCGACAACTTCGGCGACGCGGAGCCGACGGCGACCGTCAACCTCGATGGCCTTCTGTTCACCCGGCTTGCAGGCGGACGCGTGCCCGTCGATCACACCGCTGTCACCTACGACGGAGACGAGGCGGTGGGCAGGCGGATCGTCGAGCACCTGAACTTCGTGATATAGCCGGGCCCGGACTCTATTCCTCAGTCGCTCAGGCGGTTTCGGCTGGCTGGTCAGTCACCTTCGCCGCCGTCGGGAGCGCGATGGCGACCGCCGCTCGACGGGTCGGTGTCGCTGTGGCCGGTTTGGTGCCGGCCGTCCTTGTCGCCGTCATCCTTGTTCTTGTGGTTGCCGGCAGGCCTGGCCTCGTCGCGGTCCTTGTCCGGCTTGTCGCCCTTGTCGGGTTTGTTGCCCGCGGTGGCGGTGTTGTCGCCACGACCTGGCTTGTCCGGCTTTCCGGGTTTGTCTGGCTTGTCGCCATGCTTGTCGCCGTGGTGGTCGGGCTTGTCCGGCTTGTCTGGTTTGTCACCGCAGTCGCACGGTTCGTCCGGGGTTGGGCTTCCCGGCAGCGGGATGCTGATGTTCTTCGTCGGATGGAGGTCGATACCGACGGTGGTCGGTCCGATCTTCAAAGACTGTTTGACGATGACGCCCCCTCCGACATTGATGGCGGAGGGGCTGACAGTTGTATTGGCTGCCCAGCCCATCGCGCCGTCCCACTGCACGACGCCGGGTACACCGACCGACCACTTGTCGATGTCGACGACGCTCATCGACGCCTGTGGGCCGATGAAGTCGCAGTCTTCGGGTTGGCCCTGCCCTGAGGTGACCGATACGTTGGCGCCCTTGATCAGGTCCAGGCCGAAGTTCGCGGGGCCGACCTGCACATCGGGGGTGAGGCGCACATCGGTTCCTGCGCCGCCGCCCGAGGGACTCACGCCAAGCCGCGATTTCGAAACGGTGCTGCCCGCCGTGCCGCCGATCTTCGGCACCCCGGCCGACCACCGGTTGATATCGAGGACGGTCAGCGACGCCCATGGGCCGACGAGGCCGTCGTGGTCCGGTTTGCCTGCCTCGTGCCCTGGGGTGGCGGTTAGTTTGACGCCGACGACGCCGAACGGGCCGTCTGCTCCGGTGGCACTGTGCTCGGGACCCTTCGGGTGGCCGTCTGACCCGCCGCCCGCGTGCGCCTGGCCCTGCGAAGCGGCGACGACACCCGCAAGGAGGGGCAGGGCGAGAACGGGGCCGGCGGCGCGGTAGATACCGGGCGGATTCGTCGGGGCGCGGTGGCGCCCTTGACGGCGCTTGGTGTCATCACCGGCACGAGCGGAGCGGTCGCCCATATTCAGTTCCCTTCAATCTGGCGTGATGAGCCGAACCTTTGTCCGGCCGATAAATGCCGGCTATTGGCCGGTGTCCTGTGCTGACGGAGTGGGGATTCGAAACACAGCACGGCCGCGAGTTGGATGCCTTTCGGCCAATCTGCACATCTCGAATCCCTTCCCTGGACGTGAAAGCAATGACGCGACCTCAGGCGACCGCTGGATCTTGGCAGAGGTGTCTGATCGACTCCGCGTTCTCGGACTGAACCGATAGACGCGAATATGGCAACAAATCTGATACTTGCTAAAGATCCCGCTGAGTCGCGGAGCTGCTTCGTCACGGCGTGAAACTAGCACAGCTCTTTCGGATTGCGGAAGGTGTGGATAAATAGCAATTGAGCAGCACTAACACCCGGCGGCGAATCGACGTGCGAGTCAAAATTAGCCACCCTCCCAGCGGATCGACAGACGGCACAGGTGAGCAAAAGTGATTGGCTGACGTGATTATGGCAATTATTTGGCTGCCATCAGCAGATGGTCACATCCGGTCGGGTCGAGCCCGCGGTTCGTCGCAGCCGGCCCTCGTCGGCTCGTAAAATCGCCGACTTCGCGTTTGCTGGCGACCTGTGCGCTTAGTGCCGGGCTTCGCGGAAAATTCCGGGGCGCGCCGAGGCCGTCGCAGGCAGGGGACCCGTTTGCGCGTCGATCGGCAGCGACCAATTCACCGATCTGTAATGAGGCAACTGCGGCCGCGCTCACGCCCGCAATTGGCAACGTTGACGTGAAACCAACCGCACTTGTGGACCCCGTGCGTGCGGAACCGGAGGCTCAGCGAGCGCACGGCGCGCTGCCACCGATGGCCCGGGCGCAGGAGACGGGACTATTTAATCCCTGGCCCTTGTTGAGTCGGACGGTAAACTTGGTTGTCCTGCCGAAGGTCGGCAGGTGTGCGAGGGGCTGAACGGTTTCGACTTCGCGCATCGAATCAAGGGAAGCGTGCCGGTGCAGGCAAGAGACCACCGTAAGCGTCGTTGCAACCAATTAAGCGCCGATTCCAATCAGCGCGACTACGCACTCGCTGCCTAAGCGACTGCTGGTCTGTCAGACCGGGACCGCCCTCGGCCCGGACCCTGGCATCAGCTAGAGGGCTCAACCGATGAGTTCGGTCGCGGGACTCATCGGGACACACACAGCGACTGGGATCGTCATCCTGACTTGTTCGCGTGATCAGGAGATCCGAGTAGAGACATAGCGAACTGCGCACGGAGAAGCCTCGAGGACATGCCGTAGGACCCGGGTTCGATTCCCGGCAGCTCCACCGCCGATAGGACCGCTGAGAGATCAGCGGTCCTATTTGTTTGTTGCTGTTGCCGGAGCGCGGCCTTGGTGCTGTCCAGCCTCCGATGTGCCGAGTGCGGCTCGAAGGCGTCGTTGCGATGCCGGTGTGATGACGCGCTGAGGCCACCAGAACCATCGCCCGAGCAGGGCAGCGATCGACGGTGTCATGAACGACCGGACGATCAACGTGTCGAACAGCAGACCGAGCGCGATCGCGATGCCGATCTGCGCGGTGCTGAGCAAGTCGCCGACTACGAAGGATGCCATCGTGAAGGCGAAGACCATCCCGGCCGACGTCACGACCGAGCCCGAACCGGCCATCGATCGGATGATCCCGGTTTTGAGACCGCGTCCGCATTCTTCTTTGAAACGCGATACGAGCAACAGGTTGTAGTCGGATCCCACGGCCAACAGGAGAACGACGGTCATCACGATGACGAACCAGTGCAGCCGGTGGCCAAGGAGGTGCTGCCACAACAACACTGAGAGCCCGAACGACGTGCCCAGCGACAGTATGACGGTGCCGACGATCACCGCGGCAGCCACCAGACTGCGGGTGATGAGCAGCATGACGATGAAGATCAGCGCGGCCGCCGCCGTTGCGGCGATCATCAAGTCCTTGTTCGAAGCATCGTGCAGGTCTTTGTATGTGGCCGCCGTTCCACCCACGTAGACGCGGGAGCCCTCCAGCGGAGTGCCCTTGATCGCGTTCCATGCGGCTTCTTTGATCGCGTCGATTCGGGAGATGCCTTCGGGGGTCGCCGGATCTCCTTCATGCTCGACGATGAAGCGCACCGACTTCCCGTCCGGCGAGATGAAGTTCTTCATACCTCGCTTGAAGTCGCTGTTGTTGAACGCTTCTGGCGGTAGGTAGAAGGTGTCGTCGTTGAGCGATTTGTCGAACGCCTCGCCCATGGCGGTGCCGTTCGCCTGCAGGGCCGCTTGCTGATCCAGCAAGCCTTTTTGCGTCGCGTATTGCTTGAGCGTCATCGACTTCATCGACGTCATCGTGTCGATCTGCGGTTGCATGAGAGCCGAAAGCTGCGGCAGCAGGACATCCAGGTGTTCCATCTCGGGAATCAATTGCTCGATGTCGTCGGTCAGCTTGTCGGTCCCGTCGAGCGTGTCGAAAATGGCCCTGACGGAGTGACATACGGGGATGTCGTAGCAGTGCGGTTCCCAATACAGGTAGTTGCGCAGCGGCCGCAGGAAGTCGTCGAAATCGGCGATGTTATCCCGTAATTCCTCCGTGTCGGTGGCGGTCGACTTGAACTTTTCCACCATCGCATGCGTTGTCGCCGACATCTGCTCGGTCAGGCTCATCATCTTTTGCGTGGTGTCGATGGAGTTCTGCATCTCGTCGGCCTGGACCAAAAGGTCTGACATCCGGTCTTCGCTGTAATCGTGGTTGAGCTCATTGGTGGTGCCCTGCATGCCGACGATGAAGGGGATTGTCGTGTGCTTGATCTGCTTCCCGTCGGGTCGGGTGATCCCCTGCACTCGAGCTATGCCGGGAACATGGAGAATGGCTTTCGCGACCTTGTCGATCACCAGGAAGTCGGCCGAATTGCGCAGGTCGTGGTCCGTTTCGATCATCAACAGCTCGGGGTTCATTCGAGAGCCGCTGAAATGACGGTCTGCGACGGCATAGCCCAGGTTGGCCGGTGTGTCCTTGGGTACGAATCGGCGTCCGTCATAGTCGGTCTGATAGCTGGGCAGGGCGAGCAGCCCGACCAACGACAACGCGATTGTGGCGCCGAGAACCGGGCCTGGCCAACGCACGACCATCACACCGACCCGACGCCAACCGCGGGAACTGATTGCGCGCTTGGGCTCGAACAGGCCGAACCGACCGCCGATCACGATCACAGCGGGCCCCAACGTCAGAGCCGCGATCACCGCGACGAGGACGCCGACCGCACAGGGAATGGCCATCGATTGAAACCACGGAAGTTCCGTGAACTTCAGACACAGCACCGCACCTGCGATGGTCAGGCCCGATCCCAGAACCACGTGGGCGGTCCCGTGGAACATCGTGTAGTAGGCCGATTCTTTGTCTTCACCGGCGCCGCGTGCCTCTTGATATCGGCCGATCAGGAATATGGCGTAGTCGGTGGCCGCGGCGATCGCGATCAGGGTGAGCAAGCCCGTCGCGAAAGTCGACAGTCCCGTTATGCCCGCGTTGGCCAAGAACGCGACGATTCCGCGTGCCGCGCCGAGTTCGACGAACACCATCAGCAGGACGAGGATGACAGTGGTGATCGCACGGTAGACGAACAACAACATCACGGCGATCACGACCAACGACGCGACCGTGGCTTTGGCCGCGCCCTTGTTGCCGACGGCGGACTGGTCGGAGTTGAGCGCCGCGCTGCCGGTGACGTAGGCCTTAACCCCTTGAGGTGCCGGGGTTGTGGCGATGATGTCGCGGATAGCGGCGATCGACTCGCTGGCCTTTGTCTCACCCAGGTTGCCACGCAGATAAATCTGGACGTACGCGGCTTTGCCGTCCGCACTCTGGGCGCCGACGGCGGTCAACGGATCGCTCCAGAAGTCCGCTACGTGTTCGACGTGGTCGCGATCGGCTTGAAATTTCTTGATCAGCTCGTCGTAGTAGTGGTGTGCGTCGGCGCCGAGTGGCTTGTCGCCTTCCAGGATGACCATCGCGTTGCTGTCGGAGTCGAACTCTTGGAAGTTCGAGCCGATCCGTTGCATCGCCTGGAACGCGGGCGCGTTGTGGGCGTTTACCGATACCGAGTGGGCCTCGCCGACCTTCTCCAGCGTCGGCACGAAGACGCTGGTGACCACGGTCAGTGCCAACCACAGCAGCACGATCGGTAGCGACAACAGACGAATGGCATGCGCGATCTTCGATCGGTTGGGCGTCGCCTCCGTGGAAGACGTCATGTATATCTGGGCTCCCACACGTCCCTGGTCGATCGCTTCTCTTCAGACGGTGCTGAGACTGCGCGATTCAGTTACTAAACTGCGCTAACTATTGCGGATGGCGTGCGCTATTACAAGGGCGTCGCCGTCAGCAACGCGAAAGCTTCTCAGTTGGCCAGTTGTTCCGCGATGTGTCGGACGATCGGCCACGCGCCTGTGGTGGTGTTCGACAAGACCGTGTACGTGAACTGCGCGACTGGGTCGTGAAGTGTCCGAAAAGAAACACCGGCATCGGACCCCTCGAGCACAAGGGCGCTGCTGGTGGGGTGAATCCACAAGCCCAAGCCGTAGTGCATCGAGTCCGGCGGACCGTCGCTGCGGGGTCGCATCATCTCTGCGACATAGTCGCCGGACACGATCGAGCCCGACATGAGCGCCACCCACAGTGCATGAACGTCGGCCGCAGTCGAGTAGATCCCGCCATCACCGCTGCCGAGCACCGGGAGGTGGAGAACGTTGGTCCGGAGTCCGCTATCGCCGAGATACCCGAGGGCGGTACGACCGGCCGGCTCGTCCGAGCGCAGGAACGCCGTGTCCAGCATGCCGGCGGGTTCGCAGACGCGTTCTCGCACGAGCTCATGAAAGGGGATTCCGCTCACGCGCTCGGCGATCAGCGCCAGCACGACGAAGCCGCTGTTGTTGTAGGAGAAGCGCTCGCCCGGTGCGGACACCTGCGTGTGTCCAGCCAGCACAATTCCGTAGGCCTCGGTGCTGGCCAGCAGGTGGACCGGTACCGACATCGCGTACTCGGTCGGTGACTCGACGGAGTCCTCGCTGAGGTAGTCGCCGATGCCCGACCGGTGAGTCAGGAGATGCTCGACGGTGACCTTGTCGTCGATCAGCGGCAGATCGCCGCCCAGCACCGATCGAGCGGTGGTGACCAGCTCGAGCTCGCCTCTCTCGACGAGCGTCATCACTGTCAGCGCCGTCAGGCCCTTGGTGCCACTCGCGAGGCCGAAACGCGTGTCGACGGTGTTGGGGATGCCATACCCGCGGTGCGCAGAACCGTAGGCGCACGCAAACGAAAAATCGTCGCCATGGTCAAGACGTATGACACCCGAGAAGCCCGTCGACGCGGCAAGGTGGTCTACCGATTCCGCGAGACGGTCCATGAAGTCGACCGACCGTCACTCCCCTGGCAGGTACTTGTACTGAACGCCGACAGCAAAGCTGCCTTCGTAGACGATCCAGACCTCCCTGCGCTTGCGGGGATTGGCGGGACGCTCGGCGTTGACGCGCAGAACCTGCGCCTGCGTGCCCTCGGGCAGATCCATCTCGGGAACCCTCGCGCGCAACACCGTGAGCGGATCGTTGTGTAGCGCGCGCCCGATCTCTGTGTTGCTTTCTACGTCGACCTGGAAGACCTTGAATGGGCGATCCCACTCCAAGATTCCTTCTTCGATCGGGGTGAGTTCGACCGACCAGAAGCCTCCACTCCAGTCCCCTTGATCTGGCTGCGACATCGACGCTCCTCTCGGCTGGCGCCCCCTGCGCTGACCATAAGGACTTGCCCCGAGCGGGTCAATGTCCAACGGCGCGCCGGCGATGCAGACGGAGATTAAAGTCGGCTCGTGCAGCCCTGCCGCAACTGCCACCATGCAAACGAGCCTGCGGCCCGCTTCTGCAGCCGCTGCGGGGCAATCCTCGCTGCCATCGGCGAGCGGCGCGAAGAGCGCAAGGTGATCACCGTGCTCTTTGTCGACCTCGTAGGATTCACGAGCCGCGCCGAGGCGATGGACGTCGAGGACGTGCGTGCGATGCTCGCCCCATTTTTCGATCTTGTGCGACAGCAGCTCGAGCAGCGCGGCGGAACCGTTCAGAAATACGTCGGCGACGCAATTGTGGCCATCTTCGGCGCCCCGACGGCCCACGAGGACGACCCGGAGCGCGCCGTTCGGGCGGCGCTCGCCATCCGCGACGCTCTGGCAACGTCGAACGAGCGGCACCCGGAGCTCGACTTCCACGTGCGCATCGGAATCAACAGCGGCGAGGCGATCGTGCTGCTGGACGCGCGGCTCGCTACCGGCGAGAACATGGCCTTGGGCGACATCGTGAACACGGCGGCTCGGCTGCAGACGGCCGCGCCGATCGACGGCGTCCTCGTCGGCGAGTCCACGTATCGCGCAACCCGCGACGTGATCGACTACGAGCGGCTACCCCCCGTCAACGCGAAGGGTAAATCGAGACCTGTCCCATGCTGGCAGGCGACGCGGGCGCACTCGAGCGTAGGAGAGTCCCGGCGGCGGCACGACGCTGTCCCGTTGATCGGCCGGCTCCGCGAACGGGAGGCGTTGCTCGATACGTACGAGCGCGCGCACCGCAATCGCTCGCCTCAGTCGCTCACGCTCGTCGGCGCTCCGGGCATCGGCAAGAGTCGGCTCGTGCGCGAGCTCTTTCATGAGCTCGATCGACGTCCTGAGATCGTTCGCTGGCGCGAGGGACGCTCGCTGCCCTACGGGTCCGGCGGGACGTTCTGGGCCTTGGGGGAGATCGTGAAGGCTGAGGCCGGGATCCTGGAGTCGCACGAGCCGAAGGCCGCCGCGTCGCTGCTCGCTGCAGCCGTGGCAGGCGTGATCGAGGATGCGGACGAAGCCAGCTGGGTGCTGCGTCATCTGGGCGCTCTCGTGGGACTGGAGACGGGCGACACCCTGTTCGGCGATCGCAGGGCGGAGGCATTCGCCGCGTGGCGGCGCTTCATCGAGCGGCTCGCAGCGCGCCGACCAACGGTGCTTGTGTTCGAGGATGTTCACTGGGCCGATGACACGCTGCTCGACTTCGTCGAGTATTTGCTCGCCTGGGCCGCCGACGTCCAGCTGTTAGTGCTCTGCACCGCGCGGCCTGAGCTGTTCGAGCGGCGCCCCGGCTGGCGCGCGCACTCCGGCACCTCGCACATCGTGTCGCTCTCGCGGCTGTCCGATCCGGAGACGCAGGATCTCCTCGATGCACTCCTGGGGTCGACGCTGTTGCCGCCGGCGATGCGCTCGGCGCTGCTCGGGGGCGCCTCGGGCAACCCCCTGTATGCGCAGGAGTTCGTTCGCATGCTCAAGGACCGTGGAATGTTTTCGGGTCGCGCGGGCGAGCGGGCTCTGGGCCTGACCGACGACTTCCCCGTGCCCGACACGGTGCTGGGGATCATTGCGGCACGCCTGGATGCCATTCCTGTCGAGGACAAGGTGGTGGTCCAGGACGCAGCCGTGATCGGAAAGGTCTTCTGGCCCGACGCCGTCGCTCACGTCGCGAACCGGGGTCGCTGGGCGGTCGAAGAGGCACTGCGCCGGCTGGAGGAGCGCCAACTCATCCGTTGCAAACATGAGTCGTCGGTCGCCGGCGAGCCCGAATACGCGTTCGAACACGCGCTCATCCGCGACGTCGCGTACCGGACGATTGTGCGACCGCTGCGCGCTGAGAAGCACCGCCGCACCGCCGAGTGGCTGTCGTCGCTGGCCGGCGCCCGTCGCGATAGGGCCGACGCGATCGCCCATCACTACGTCACGGCGCTCGAGAACGCCGAAGCCGCGGGAAATGTCGTCCCCGAGCTGCGGCTTGCGGCGTCAACCGCCATCGAGGCAGCGGCGGAGCGTGCCATATCACTCAATTCGCATGTTGCTGGCGCTCGGCTGTGGGCGCAGGTGCTGGAGCTGTCCTCGCGCGAGGACGACCGCCGTCCGCGCTGGCTGCTCGCGCGCGGTAGGGCACTCGCGTTCGCAGACGAGCCCGCCGAGGACGCTCTCCGCGAAGCCGCGGACACGTTGCTCGCGGCGGGCGACCGCTCCGGCGCCGCCGAAGCGGAGCTGACGAGCGCCTGGGTGCTGTCCGTAGCCGGTAAGCCGGAGCGGGCCCGTGAACACGGTCGGCGGGCGCTCGATCTCGTGGGCGGTGCCGCCCCGTCACAGCTGAAGGCGTTGGTCCTCAGCAGCCTCGCCGGCGATATCGCCCTCGCCCGCGACGGCCGCGACGAGGCGCTTGGCCTCCTCGAAGAGGCGCTCTCGATCGCCAAGGAGCTGGGTCTGCGCGAGATCGAGGCCGAGGCGCTGCAGTTCATTGGGATGTTTCGTCTCGACGCCGGTGATGAGGACGGCGTCCACGACATCGAGCGGGCACTCGCCGCCGCCGTCGATCTCAAGTCGGCCGTCTCGTTGAGCTGCTACGGCAATCTCGCCGACATGCGCCGCTACTTCGGTGCGCTGAGGGCGTCTGCGACGCTCCATTTGGACGGCGAACACGCGGCGCAGCGCTTTGGAATTCTGCTTCAGGTTCGGCGGTTCCGCGCTGAGCAGGCAGCTGATCTGTACTACGACGGCGCCTGGGATGCGGCCTTGGCGCACGTCGAGGAGTACCTCGATGCGATCAAGGCGGGCTCGCCGCACCGCGGTCTGGCGGAGGCCAGGATCCATCGTGGACGGATCAGATTCGCGCGCGGCGACGGCGACGGCGCGCGGGAGGATGCCGAAGCGGCGCTGGGATTCGCTCGTGAGACGGGCGAGCCGTTCGATCTCTTCCCGGCACTCGCGTTCCACGCGCGTGCGTCGCTCGAGTCGGCACCAGGACGAGCCGAAGCGAGCGTCGCCGAGCTGCTGGACGCGCTGACTGCCGGCCAGCCGTTCTGGGGCGCGTGGTCGCTGCCCGACCTGCTCGAAGGAGTCGCGGACGAGGAACGCCTCGCGCAGCTACAGGCGGTGCTCGACGCGGCCACGCCGCGGACGCGCTGGTATGACGCTGCCAGCGCGGCGATCCGCGGCGAGTTCGCCCGCGCCGCCGACATTTACGCCGAGATGGGCTCGCAGCCGGACGAGGCCGTCGCACGCCTGCGAGCGGCCGCGCATGTGGGGGCCACTGGAGATTTCGCTCAGGCCCGTGAGCAGCTCGTGCGCGCCCGCGCATTTCTCCGTCGCGTCGGCGCGCACGCATACCTGCGGACCGCGGAATCGCTCACCTTCACACCACCAGGCCGGCCGGACTTGCATCACTGAGCCGGATAGGCAGCGCGCTTTCTAGGAGGGCACGACCCTGCAAATGTGGTCAGTCGTTACGCATTCGATGCTCCGACGCCCGCCGCGGAATACCATCCGAGGATGACCCGGTCGATGGTCCTCACGGCCGTGATGGCGTTCGCGCTTGTTGGAGCCGTGCCTGCTGAGGCGGACCCCGCGCCAACGTGCGCGTACACGCTGACCGGACCCCAGGTGGTCCAGCTGTCCGGCACCAATGTGGTCACAGCGACGCTGTCACCCGCCGCCTGCAACCAGTCCGTTGCGTATCAGGCTGTGGCGTGCGTCCGAATGCAGGGCGACGACGGTCCGGGCCAATGCGCGCAGCAGAACGGAATCCTGATGGCGCAAGTGTTCTACCAGCCGTACAGACAGGGCGCGACATACATCGCGACCGGCAGAGGATGCGCTGGCACCGGCAACCCACCGCAGGCAGTCTGTCAGTCGGAGGGCCCCATCTCCGCAACGCTGTAAACCGGTGTCTGTTGTGCCATATGGCGTCATACGCCGCCGCTTTGGGTACTAAACGCGCAACATCAACGGCATGCACCACGTGTGACAACCCGACAAGCCCGAGCAGGAAGACGACGATGTCAACCGACACCAAAGAAACAACCCAGGCGATGACGCCGGCGAGCGTAGCCGCCATGTTCTTCGGCCGCGTCAGGAAATCCGCTGACAGGGAGGCGTTCCGGACACTTGACGGGGACCGGTGGGTATCGGTCACGTGGCAGGAGGCTGCGCAACAGGTAGAAGAATTGGCGGCCGGGCTGCTGGCGCTGGGCATACAACCCGAGCAACGTATCGGTATCGCCTCGGGCACCAGATACGAATGGATTGTCGCGGATTTGGCGATCATGTGCGCCGGAGCGGCGACGACCACGGTGTATCCCACCACCAACCCGACCGACACTGCCTACATCCTGAGCGATTCGGACTGCCGGGTCGTCTTTGCCGAGGACGAGACGCAACTGGAGAAGCTGAGAGAACGGCGCGACGACCTGCCGAACGTCGAGAAGGTGGTGCTCTTTGACGGTGTGGGCGACGGTGAGCAAGTCGCCTCCCTCTCCGAGCTGGCCGAGGTCGGGAAGAAATATCTGGCCGATCACCCGACGTGTGTGCAGTCAACTGTGGAAGCGATCACTCCCGACAAGCTGGCCACGCTGATCTACACGTCGGGCACGACCGGCAAACCCAAGGGCGTGAGGTTGTCCCACCGGGCGTGGGTGTATGAGGGTGCCACGATCGCCGACTTCGGCATCTTGCACGAAGACGACCTGCAATTGTTGTGGCTGCCGATGGCCCATGCGTTCGGCAAGGTCTTGATCGCGGCCCAGCTGGCGTGCGGCTTCGCCAGCGCGATCGACGGCCGCGTGGACAAGATCGTTCCGAACATGGCTGAGGTCAAGCCGACGTTCATGGGCGCAGCCCCGCGCATCTTCGAGAAGGCTCACGCTCGGGTCGTCACCTCGCAGGAGGGCGTGAAGGAGAAGCTGTTCAGCGCCGCCTTCTTCGTGGGGCGTGAGGTGGACCGCTACCGGCTCGCCGGCAGGGGAGTTCCGTTGCCGCTGAAGGTCGCCCACGGCCTGTTCGACCGCTTGGTCTTCAGCAAGGTGCGCGACGTGTTCGGCGGACGGATCAAGTTCTTCATTTCCGGTTCCGCCCCGCTGAACCGCGACATAGCCGAGTGGTTCCACGCCGCGGGCCTGCTGATACTAGAGGGCTACGGCCTGACCGAGACCGCTGCCGGCGCGTTCATCAACCGGCCCGACGACTACAAGCTCGGCACGGTCGGGCGGGTGTTCGAAGGCACGTCGGTGCGCATCGCCGACGACGGCGAGGTGCAACTGCGGGGACCGTGCGTGATGGACGGCTACCACAACCTGCCCGACAAGACGGCGGAGACGCTGACCCGGGACGGTTGGCTGCGCACCGGTGACAAAGGGCAGCTGGACGACGATGGCTTCCTGACGATCACCGGTCGGATCAAGGAGTTGTTCAAGACCTCGGGCGGGAAATACGTTGCGCCGCCTGCGATCGAGGGCAAGTTCATGGCGCTGTGTCCGTACGCGAGTCACATCCTGGTCTTCGGCGAATCTCGTAATTTCTGTGTCGCATTGATAACGCTGGACCCCGATGCGTTGTCCGAGTGGGCCGGGGAGCACCGCCTCGGCGGTGAGTCCTACGCGGATCTGGTGAAGTCGGATGCGGTGCGCGACATGGTCGGCGAGTACGTGGACAAGCTCAATTCGGAGCTGAACCGGTGGGAGACCATCAAGAAGTGGGCGCTTCTCGACCACGAGCTGTCCATAGAGGGTGGTGAGCTGACACCCTCGCTGAAGGTCAAGCGTTCGGTCGTCGAGGAGCAGAACCAAGAAGTGCTCGACTCGTTCTACTCCTGAGCGGATTCGTTCCGCCCCACGGGGGACCAATGACACTGTGAGCAAGGGCCATTGGATCTGACGCGGACCCTCGTACCGGCAGTAGCGTCCGCCCTACCCGTGGGGAAGGACGAGAGATGACGGAAGCGACATCGGCGTACTGCAAGGTCTGCGGTCACCCGAAAGAGGACCATGACTTGGACGTGCATCTCGGGGAAGAGCACACCAAGGCGCGTGAAGACGCCGCGCGAGGGCAGGGCGCGTGCCACGACATGTCCTACGCGGACCACCCCTGCATCTGCGTGGAGTATCAAAGCTGGACCTGACCGCTACCGCAATGCTGCGCTCCGGCCTCGTGGCAATCCGAGGATCTGGGCAGCCTGATCGGGCGTTGCGATCGGCCGAGAAAACCGTTCGCACAGCGCCACGGCTTCGGTCACCAGTTCGACATTCGTCGGTGTGCGATCGCCGCCGTAGAACTCGAGTCCCACGTGAAGGTTCCCGCCGCGTTCGAGCGCCAGCCCTGCAAGGCGATCTCCGCAGAGGTCTCCGCCGACGATTGAGACGGCCCACGGTATCTCGCACCCGCTGAGCACCTCGAGGTATGCGTCGAAAGCGCGTTCGGTCGGGGGCAGCCCGAAGGGCGCTCCGAGGTAACCGTGTTCGGTCGAGAAATACAGCTTGATCATGGCGCCGGCCGGCAATCGGCCCGCGCGCCACCACGCGAGGGTGGCTCGCAGGAAGCCCGGTTCGTAGATCGCCAGGCTCGGGCCGAGAAGTCCTTCACGGCAGATGTCGAAGGCGCGGCGAATCACGTCGAAGGAGTTGCTGTACACGAAGCCGCCCAGAGGTAGGCCCTCGGCGTCACTGCCGCCCAGGTTCACTGAGCCCGGGTCGGTGATTCCGATACGCATACCCGCTGCGGCCAGTGCGATCAGGTGCTCATAGGAACACGAGCCGCGACCATCGAAATGGATCGTCGGATACAGCAAGGCGTCGGGCCGAGCATCGAGCACCGGCCGCCACGCTTCGAGATATCGCTCGACGGCGCGTTCAACGCTGACACCGGAGAGATCGATGTGATTGTGGATGATCGCCGCGCCTGCCTCGATGCAGGCGAGTGCGTCTTCGGTGATCTCCGGAGGAGCAACGGGCACATGGGGGTTGGTGAGCTTGGACGTGACACCGTTGATCGCGCATTCGATGATGACCGGGTCCAACGGGGTTCCCTTCTAGATGCTCAGACCTTCAGGACCGAATCGAGCGTTTTCGCGGGCCGGCCCGCCCGGCTCAGGGTATTGCGCCGCGCGAAACCGAATCGGGGCATCCTCGGAATGGCCCTTTGCCAAACACGGCGGCGCGTGATGCGCGTCCCTGACCTGTTTCTTTGTCGCCGCGAATTCGCTGACGCGCGCGTCAGAAAGCGCAGAAGTTCCATTTGTCCTGGATACGAGTAGATTCTGTGTCATGTCTCGTCATTGCTGGCGTAGCCCACGGGCGGCACGTACGCGATCGGCCGGCAGTCGGGTCGCGCTGAGCGTTGCAGCGCTGTTCTGTGCCGTCGCTCTGGACGCCGCCCCGTATGCGATGCCCGTCGCGTCCGCCGCCGACTGCGCGGACGCCGAGGTGGTGTTCGCCCGGGGCACGGACGAGCCCAAAGGAATGGGCCGTGTCGGAGATGCCTTCGCCGACTCGCTGCGCAAGCAGGCTCCCGGTCTGAACATCGACACCTACGCGGTGGACTACAACGCCGGAAAGCTGCAACTGCACGGCGGCGACGGCGCCAAGGATGCGATCTCCCACATCAAATCCACCGTGGCCTCATGCCCGAACACCATGATCGTGTTGGGCGGCTACTCCCAGGGCGCGAACGTCGTCAACATCGTTTCCGGCATTCCCATCGGCGGCATCACGTGGGGCGATCCGCTACCGCCTTCCCTGGCGGACAATGTCGCGGCGGTGGCCACCTTCGGCAATTTCGCCAACCGCGCGGGCGACGTGCTGCCATCCCAGAGCGCGCTGTTCTCCGGTAAGGCGATCGACCTGTGCAACCCCGCCGACCCGATCTGTCACGCGGGTCCGGGCAACGAGTGGAGCGGGCACACCGAGGGCTATGTCCCCGCGTACACCACGCAGGCGGCGGCTTTCGCCGCGTCCAAGTTGTTGGCCGGGACCAGCCTGACGGTGCCGGGCTATGGGCAGGCTCCGGGATACAGCCAGTTTCCGGGGTACGCATCGACGCCGCCGGGGTCCCAGCACATGCCGCCCGGCTATGGCGCGCAGACGCCTGATTACCCGTCCACGCCGGGCTACGACCCGACGGCTACGGGCTACAACCCGTCGGTGGTGACCGGTCTGCCCTGATCTTCGGACACGTTCCACGACCCGAGAGTCGTCAATGCTCGCGCCGCGGCGGAACCGGGTGCGGCCGTGTAGGCGACGATCGTCAAACCCGGGTCAGCGGCGACTTCCAAGGCGTCGTAGTGCAGGTCGAGGTCCCCGATGATCGGGTGATGGAAGGGTTGCAGGCCGCTGCGGTAGTACTTCACATCGTGAAGAGCCCATAACTGTCTGAAAGGTTCGCTGCGAATCGACAGTTCGCCGATCAACTCGGACAACGCGGGGTCGCTCGGGTGCTGTCCCGCTTCTGTTCGCAGGCTGCCCACGGCATCGCGGGCTATGCCGGTCCAGTCGCGATAGAACGCCGTGGCCTCAGGGTTGAGGAAGACGAAGCGTGCGAGGTTGACCGGTCGCACCGAATCGTCGAAGGCCGACGAATACAGCGCTCGGCCAAGATAGTTCGTCGACAGCACATCAAGGCGTCCGTTGCGCACGAACGCCGCGGCATCTGTCATGCCGTCGAGTAGCTGTTGCAGTTGCGGCCGCACTCGCATCGTCGTGGGTTTTCGTCGTCTGACGGCGGCGGGGGAGGCGTTCGCAGTCCGCACCAGATCGACGAGATGAGTGCGTTCGATGTCATCGAGATGCAGTGCGCGTGCGACGCCGTCAACGACCTCGTCGGAGACGCCGCGGGCGTTGCCACGTTCCAAGCGGGTGTAGTACTCGACGCTGATTCCCGCCAGCATCGCGACTTCTTCTCGTCGTAGCCCGCTGACGCGTCGGCGGCCGCCATAGTGGAGTAATCCGGCTTGTTGCGGCGTGAGGCGACCGCGGCGCGACGTCAAAAACTGCCGGATGTCGTCACCGACTCCTCGTTGCGCTGCCACGTCCTTCAGGCTAGGCCGGTGCGCGCGGCCCAGGGGGTTACTGCCAGTACCCCTAAAACCTGTGACTGCCACCGAGCGCGGATCGGCGCTTTGGTGAAGACATGACATCGTCGAATGCCCTCCTCCGAAGAGGAGCCCACCGCGATGGGCGTTCGGCGACGAACCGCCCGGTTTCGGTGTTGGCGGTTTCGGTGTTGGGCATGTTCGTCGTCACCTTGGACGCCACGATCGTCAACGTCGCTCTCCCTTCGATCCGAAGTGCGGTGGGCGGAGGTATCGCAGGCCAGCAGTGGGTCGTCGACGGCTACACGCTGATGTTCGCTGCGCTGCTGCTGTCGGCGGGCGCAATGTCCGACCGCATCGGCGCCAAACGCACATTCGGCGCTGGGCTGGGGATCTTCATCATCGCCTCGGCCGCATGCGGGGCAGCGTCGACACTGGCGATGCTTGTCGCCGCCCGCTTCGCGCAGGGTGTCGGGGCCGCGGCCATGATGCCGTCGTCGATGGCGTTGATTCGGCACAACTACTCCGAATCCGCCGAGCGGGCACGGGCGCTGGCCATGTGGTCTGTCGGCGGTGCGGTCGCCGCGGCGGCGGGTCCGTTCTTCGGTGGGCTGCTGAGTTTGGCCAGCTGGCGGTGGATCTTCTTGGTGAACATCCCGGTCGGAGTCGTTGCGCTCGCTTTGCTCATGCGGTCCCCGCGCTCACCGCATCAACCAGCGCCGTTCGACTGGCTCGGTCAGACCACGGGTCTTCTCGCAATGGCCTCTCTGACCTACGGCGCGATCGAAGCGGGAAGCGCCGGTTTGTCGGCGCCGTCCGTAGTCGCGGCGCTGGTGGCTGCGCTGGTTCTCGGGCTCGCTTTCGCGGCTGCGCAAACGCGGGTGCGCCACCCGATGGTGCCGCCTGCCCTTTTCCGGTCCCGCATTGTTACCACGTCGGTGGCTGTCGGCTTCGCCTTCATGGTGGGCTTCTACGGCGCGCCGTTCCTCTTCAGCATTTATCTGCAGCAGGCGCGGGGGTTGTCGTCGCTGGAAACGGGTCTTGTCTTCCTCCCGATGGCCCTGGTCGGTCTGATCCTGACACCGCTGGCGCCGCGGCTGGTGGACCTGACCGGGCCCAAGAAACCCGTCATGGCCGGCCTGCTGCTCATGTCGTCCGGCCTGGCGTCGTTGATCTGCACGATCGGCGGGTCATCGATCTGGGTGATCGCCACGCTACTGGTGCTTGTCGGCATCGTCGGCCCACTGGTGATGCCTGCCACCACAGCGGTCCTGATGCACTCCGTGCCCATTCACCTTGCAGGCACCGCAAGTGGAGTGTTCAACACGAGCCGGCAGATCGGCGGCGCAGTGGCCATCGCGGTGTTCGGTGCCTTGCTGACAAGTTCAGCAGGATTCACAACGGGTATGACAGTGGCTCTGTCGACCGCCGCGGCGGTTGGCGCCATTGCAGCCGCAGCCGTTGGCTGGGGTATGCGGACCGGGGAGACAGATAGCTCAGAAGGAGGAGATGAACTATGCGAACGATGATGAGGATGGCATTTTTGTTGGGCGCATTCGTGCCGCTCGGCCTGGCCAAGGCCGCCCCGGCGGGCGGCGGGGGCGAGGGCCTGGAAATCTCGCGCGACGGTTCTCGCTCGGCCTCGCGCGGACCCGCCGAGACCTTCACGGGCGAGGTCAGGGTTAAGCCGCTCTTCGATACCAATGAGTCCCGCGACTTCAGTTCGGCCGAGGTCTCGTTCACCCCGTGCGCCCGTACCGCGTGGCACACCCACCCCGGCGGCCAGACTCTGATCGTCACGTCGGGTACCGGGTGGGTACAGGAGTGGGGCGGCCAACGACAGGACATCGGTGTCGGAGACGTGATCTGGACCCGGCCGGGCGTCAAGCACTGGCATGGCGCGACGAACGAGACGACGATGACGCACATCGCAATCCAGTCCTTCGTGGACGGCCGGCCCGTCGATTGGCTGGAGCAGGTGACCGACGAGCAGTACCGCGGCTGATCCGTCACGGGACGCTACAGACATAGGGAGGAGTTGGTGATGCGGGGTGTGGTGATGCATGCGCCCGGTGATGTCCGAATCGAGGACCGCGAGGACCCACAGATCATCGAGCCGACGGATGCAGTCATCCGTCTGGCTGCAACCTGCGTGTGCGGATCGGACCTGTGGCCGTATCGCGGAGTCGAGCAGGTCGATCGCCAGGTGATGGGGCACGAGTACGTCGGACGCGTCGAGGATGTCGGGTCCGAGGTGAAGAACGTCGCAGTGGGCGACTTCGTTGTCGGTTCGTTCTTCGCCTCCGACAACACGTGTGAGATCTGCCGTGCTGGATATCAAAGCCGTTGCGTTCAAGCCGTTCTGATGGGCGCCGCCGTCGGTACGCAAGCCGAACTGGCACGCATCCCCTTGGCGGACGGCACACTGGTCGTCACTCCCGCAGATCCGGAGCCGGCGCTGATCCCGTCCCTGCTGGCCGCCTCCGATGTGCTCGGCACCGGGTGGTTCGGCGCCGTTGCCGCCGAGGCCGGACCCGGCAAGACGGTGGTGGTCGTGGGCGACGGAGCGGTTGGCCTGATGGCGGTCCTGGCCGCCAAACAGCTTGGTGCAGAACGCATAATAGCGATGTCGAGGCACGCCGACCGCCAGGAGCTCGCGCGCTTCTACGGCGCCACCGACATCGTCGAAGAACGCGGCGACGAGGGCGTCGCAAAGATCAAGGAGATGACCAACGGCCTAGGCGCGCATAGCGTTGTCGAGGCGGTGGGCACCCAGGAATCCATGATGCAGGCCATCCGCAGCGCACGGCCGGGCGGGCATGTCGGCTACGTCGGCGTGGCCCACGGCGTCGAGCTTCCCGGCGAGGAAGTCTTCTTCTCCGCGGTACACCTGCACGGCGGTCCCGCACCTGTGCGGCGTTTCCTGCCCGATCTGATTCGACGGATATGGGACCGCGAGATTGACCCCGGCAAGGTGTTCGACCTGACGCTGCCCCTGGACGAAGCGGCGCAGGGATACGCGGCGATGGACGAGAGGCGCGCCATCAAGACACTGCTGACCGTCTGACGCCGCAGCCCTCAGACCGGAACGAATTCGATGTGAAGCTGGCTGAGTCCCCGCAGGAGGAAGGTAGGCGTGTACCGGTACCGCCGGTCGCCGATCGGTCCGTGTTCTGCCTCGCTGATGGTGATGTCCCGTGTCCGGTCCAGCAGCCTGTTGATGGTCACCCGGCCCTCGACTCTGGCCAAAGGCGCTCCCGCGCAGGTGTGAATACCTCGCCCGAACGCGATGTGTTCGCGAACGTTCTTACGATCGAGGCGAAACTCGTTGGGATGGTCGAACTTTCGCGGGTCGCGGTTGGCTGCGCCCAGGCAGAGCATGATGACGGTGCCGGCCTTGATGTGAACGTCGCCCAGCGTCGTCGTTTTCCGGGCGAGCCGGAAGTCCACCTTGGTGGGGCTCTGCATGCGCAATGCTTCTTCGATGAACGGGCCGATCAGCTTTCGGTCGGCGCGCAGGCGATCCTGCAGTTCGGGCTGATCGCTGAGGACCTGCACAGCCGAGCTGAGCAATTTGGTCACGGTCTCTTGTCCGGCTCCGAAGAGGAACGTCGCCGGCCGGACGACTTCGAGTAGCGGCGGAACAGAGCCGTCCGGGTAGGTGGCGGTGGCCAGGCCGGTCAGGACGTCGCCGCGTGGCTCGTCGCGTCGCTCGGCGACGTACTCGCTGAACAGATCGTCGAGGTACTGCAGCGGATTGCTGCCGACCGGCTCGTGATTCAGCCCGCCGACACTCCCGCCAGGAGGTCGTCCGGCACCGAGGTTGTGGCGAATCTGCCCGCGATCCTGGTCGGGTACGCCGAGGAGATCGGCGATGGCCAGCGTCGCGAACGGTTTTGCGTAGGCACCGAGGAACTCGCATTTCCCATTCGGCAGGAACTCGTCGAGTTGCTTGTCGGCGAGACCCCAGATGTAGTCCTCGTTCTCCTGCAGCCGCCGCGGCGTCAGCAGACGGCTCAGCAGCGACCGCGCCTTCTCGTGCTCCGGCGAGTCCATGACGACCATGTGCTCGAAAATCGGGAATTCGTGTCGGTGCTGCTCGATGAGCTCGCTGATGTCGTCACCTTCGGGGGTGAAGGGCAGCGGCGGGAACGGCCCGCCGATGGCATTGACTGCGGAGAACGCCTCAACGTCCTTGAAGGCGGCCTGTACCTCCTGATAGCCCGTCACCGCGACGACCCCGTAGTGGGGTTCCCGCACGACCGGTCCCTGCCTGCGCAGTTCGTCCCAATAGTCGTAGGGGTCCTGCGTGATGTCGGCGTCGGTGAAGTAGTCCACCTCCGCCAGGTGGCTCGTTCTCATCGGTTTCCGATCTCTAGGTCCGCGGTGGCAGCGCGGGGCCGGCCGGGCGTCACGGTCGATGACTGATCGATCGACCAAAATGGTAGGGTGTTGCATGCTTACCACTCATCGCGAACGGCGGTCAAGCAAGTCCGGGCTCGGTCGCTGAATGGCCGCACCGCGAAAGCCCAAGGCCGATGACGGCGGCACACGTCTGCGATTGATCCAGGCGACGGTCGAGATCATGCGTGATGAGGGTTATGCCGCAGCGACGTCGCGCCGTGTCGCCGCAAAGGCGGGCGTTCGGCAGGCGTTGGTCTATTACTACTTCCCGACCATGGACGACCTCTTCCTCGAGGTGCTCAAGGTCGGAGCCGATGTCGCTCTCGAGCAGATGCGGACCGCGCTGACCGACGACGATCCGTTGCAAGCGCTGTGGCGAATCAACAGTGATACCCAGCGAACCATCCTGAACACCGAGTTCATGGCATTAGCCAACCACCGCAAGGTGATTGGAGCCGAGCTCAAGGCTTACGCCCAGCGGGTTCGTGACATCGAAACGGCTGCTGTCACGATCGCGCTGCGGGCGAACGGAGTCGACATCGACGCGTACCCGCCGGTCGCGATCGCGATGCTGATCGCTCAGATCGCGCGAAGCATCGGCAATGAAGCCGCCATCGGCATGACGGACGGCCACGACGAACTACGCGCCCTCGTCAGCCGGCACATTTCCTCGCTGACCAAGCCGGCCGCAGCGGTCCGCAGCTAGCTTTTTCGATCGGCGGTTCACGCCGCGTCACGTTTTCTCGCCCCATCGCTTCGTGGCCGACCCCGAAGATGCCGCATCCGGTTGTTGACAACCGGAATGACCTATGTCACAGTTTGGTCGATCGACCAACTTATCGATCGATCAAACTGCCTGGACGGCGCTGGGAAGTAGGCGTCTGAGAAGAACGTGAGGTGGACCATGACGGGACGGGTCGAGGGCAAAGTCGCCTTCATCACGGGAGCGGCCAGGGGGCAAGGCCGCAGTCACGCGGTTCGGCTCGCCGAAGAAGGCGCCGACATCATCGCCGTCGACATCTGCGGTCCGGTCAGCAGTAACACCCAGATCGACCCGGCAACCCCCGACGACCTCGCCGAGACGGCCGACCTGGTCAAGCAACTGAACCGGCGAGTCGTGGTCGCCGAGGCTGATGTGAGGGATTACGAGGCAGTCAAAGCCGCGGTCGACAGCGGTGTCGAGCAGCTCGGCCGGTTGGATGTCATCTGCGCGAACGCGGGCATCGGCAACGGCGGCCACACGCTGGACCACACAAGCGAGACCGACTGGACGGACATGATCGACGTCAACCTGTCCGGAGTGTGGAAGACGGTCAAAGCCGCTGTCCCACATCTGATTGCACAGGGGAGCGGCGGGTCGATCATCCTCACCAGTTCGGTCGGGGGACTCAAGGCCTATCCGCACACAGGCCACTACATCGCCGCCAAGCACGGAGTCGTCGGCCTGATGCGAACCTTCGCGGTCGAACTCGGGAAGCACTCGATCCGCGTCAACTCCGTTCATCCCACGAACGTGAACACACCGATGTTCATGAATGAAGGCACGATGCAGCTCTTCCGGCCCGATCTCGAGCATCCGGGGCCCGAAGACCTGGCGGTGGCCGCACAGTTCATGCACGTGCTGCCCGTCGGCTGGGTAGAACCCGAGGACATCAGCAACGCCGTGCTGTTCCTGGCCTCCGACGAGTCTCGGTACGTCACCGGTCTCACCATGACGATCGACGCCGGAAGCATGCTCAAGTAATCGAAACCATTGCAGTCCAACAGAACTGAATATCGACCAACTTAATAGGAAACACTCGAGACACATCTGTCCCTAGGCATCGGAGCCCTATCGTGACCAGTACCCGTTCGTCTGTTGATCACTCCAGCTGCGCGATCTCCCGCGCCGGCGCTTACGGCCGCTACATCGGTCGGGTAGGTGCGTTGGCCGCAGCGCTGGGGATCGGCTTGATGGTTGCCACCTCGCCAGGCGTGGCCAGTGCGGACTCGACGTCCAGTGCGACGTCGACCGACGGTGGCGCCGATCAGAACACGGACTCGGCGAATACCGGCACGACGGGCACTGGCACGACGGGCACTGGTACCGGCACGGTGAGCACGGCGGAGTCGAACGACTCACCGTCCGGCTCCTCGCCGACCGGTACCGCTTCGACGACGAAGGAGAGCACCAACACGTCCGGAGCGACCTCTTCGAGCATTCAGGTTGCACCGGGCGTCACCATCAGCGCGAACAGCATCAAGATCGGGTCGAAGACCATCACACTCGGAGTGGGTGGGTTGAAGCCGCCGACCAGAATCAAACCGCCGGTCGCTGATGAATCCACCGAATCCCCCACCGCAGAGGGGAACCCGCCTGCTGCGGCCACACCGGAGACCGGGCAGAAGGTGTCAACTCCCGTCAAGACGGAATCGAAGTCGACGTCGTCTGCCGCAGGCAACTCTGCGGCCTCGTCGTTGGTCACCGCTGCTCCGACGCCGAAGTCGCCGGTGGCCGCCGTCGCCGACGCCCTCAAGACCGTCGACCACCTGTCGGCGAAGGTCGTCGAACCAGAGCCGGTGGCGGCGATTGAAGAGTTCACCGCCACCACTGCGAGCAAGGTGCTCACCATCCCGACGGCCAATGCCGTCGTCGCTCCGGTCACGCCCGGCCCGGCTGCCACCCGAATCACCACGGGCGCAGTCGGTTTCCTGAACCAGGTCGTGACGAACCTGCTCAATCCGTTCCTCGCGCCGGCCCCGGCCCACACGCCAGAGCCCGTGTCGCCGGTTGTGTGGGCGGTGCTGGGATGGGTTCGGCGCAACCTGTTCAATCAGGCCCCCACCATCAACTACAACCCCGCGACGACGACGCAGACCGAGCAGACCGTGACGGGCTACATCGGTGCGACCGATCCAGAGAACGACGCGTTGACCTATACGGTCACCCAGCAGCCGATCGATCCGGCCACCGGGGAATCGGTCAAGGGCACGCTGACAGTCGACCAGGCGACCGGCAAGTTCACCTTCACGCCGGATGACATCAACTACGACAGCGCGCAGCAGGTTTCGTTCACCGTCTCCGTCACCGACGGCAACAAAGTCAACCTGCTCGGTCTGGCCACACCCCGCACCGATGAGAAGACCATCGAGTTCGAGGTCAAACCTCCCACCGTCGAGCGGGTGGTCCTGACGATGCCGGACTTCGTCAAGAACCCCGCCAATCCGCGCTTCTCCGAGGACGGGCAGTCGATCTTCTTCTCCGGCACCCCGACAGCCGGCGGCCGCGCGGAGATCTATCAGATCGACGTCAACGATGTCGATGGATCGACGGTCCAATGCGTCACTTGTGGCGCTACGCCGACCGAAACGGCCAACCTGCTGAAGCCGGTTCCGTTCACTGACGGCACAGGACGTGTCTTGGTCCTTCTCACCGACAGCCCGGCGGGTCCGCGCTATTCGGTTTACGAGCCGGCCGGCTATTCCGGCAACGCCGAAGCGCGTCTTGTTCCTGTCGTCACGCCGCCTGGCGGTGGACTCGCCGTCATCAACCAGCAGCGCGAGATGAGGGTTTCGCCCGACGGCACGCACGTCTTGTTCACCCGCATCGTTGTCGGTCAAACCGGCGGCTTGCAGGCGCTACCGATCGTCGGCGGGTTGGAAAGCGACGGGATGCAGTACAACGTCACCGATGCGGTCGTGGTGTGGCCCACGGGCGAGGGCAAGCAATGGACACCCGACGGCAAGGGCGTGATCATCCAAGGTGGCGCCATCGATGCCGGCAATGTCGACGACATCATGGTCGACCTGTCCGGTCAAACGGGGGAGGAGGAGTTGTTCCCCGGCAGTTCCTTCCGCGGCATACGGGTGACCGGCAACCTCGACTATGACGAGGACATCGACATGTCGCCCAACGGGCAGTGGATCGCCGTGGGCAGCACTCGTGGGTTCGAGGCGCTCACCCCGATGACCAGGATTCAGCGACAGAACTTCCTTCCGGTCTACGTGGGCGCGGCGGTGTACGCCCAGTATGCGGATAACCAAGTGGTCAACGTCTCCAACCAGACGTGGGCGGTCGCCGTCCAGGACGATCTCAACCGGGAGAACGGGATTCCGCTCTTCGTCCAGGACGACCCGACGACCCCGGGAATCGACGAAGGCGACGGCTGGGCCGCCCGGAGCATGCCCAGCTGGAACGCCGATGGCACGGCGGTCACATTCTGGGAGTCGGGCAACGGCGACGAGCACGGGGTCGCTCCGACCGAGTCACGCATTGTCATCGCCAACCTGAAGTACACCACAAGCGTGGGGCCGGTCGGTGACACGACGACCACCGTCGACACGTCGGCGTTCCCGGCGTTGGCCACCTATGTCGCCAAGCCGACACCGCTGCCGCCGACCGGAACGTACAACGGCGTTGGCGGTGGCACCGCGGTGGTCACCGAGTCAATCGACGCGGTGACACACCAGACGACGCGCACGGTGGAGTACACCAATTACGTCAACGAGGACGGTTTGATCCTCAACGGCAAGGAATGGGCAACTTACGGGCCGAGCCAGAGCAGCGTCACCTACAACGCCCACATCGTGGTCACGGACGCTAGCGGCGCGAACCGGGGCAGCTTGGATGCCACCAACGCGGTGGTCAACGCGTTCACCCAATCAGTGACAGGAGGCTCGATCACCTCGACCCTCGACGGGGATACGCAATCCATCCCCGATCCGGCGAAGGCAGAGGCCGCCAAGACCGGCGCGTAGCGGGCAATCCCATCCGACAACACAGACACTGCACGCGGTGTGCGTCCACCCGGCGCACACCGCGTGCTCGTCCAGGCGCAACGGAAAGGAACACACAGTGAAGATCGACGACGCGGTAGCGGTGGTCACCGGCGGAGCTTCGGGGCTCGGACTGGCAACGGTGCACGCGCTTCTGGGCCGTGCGGCCCGAGTAGTGATCGTGGACTTGCCGAACTCCGAGGGCGAGATGATCGCCGAAAAGCTGGGCGAGCGAGTTCGTTTCGCACCCGCCGACGTCGCCGACGCAGAAGCTGTGGCGTCGGCACTCGATGTCGCCGAGTCGCTCGGTGCGCTTCGTATCGTGGTCAACAGCGCGGGCGTCGGTGATTTCATTCCGATACTCGGGGAAAGCGGCCCGTATCCGATCGAGAACTTCATCCGCGTCCTCGGTATCAACCTGGTGGGCACGTTCAACGTGCTGCGCCTCGCTGCCGAGCGCATCGCGGCGCATCAGCCATCGGGCGGTGATCGCGGCGTCATCGTCAACACCGCATCGGTGGCCGCCTTCGACGGCCAGATCGGCCAGGCGGCTTATGCCGCGTCCAAGGGCGGTGTGGTTGCCATGACGCTGCCCATCGCCCGCGAGTTGGCCAGGCAGCAGATTCGCGTGGTGACGATCGCGCCGGGACTGTTCGAGACGCCGATCATGGCGCTGTTGCCCGATGAGGCCAAGAAAGCGTTCGGCGCGCAAGTGCCGCACCCGTCGCGGATGGGAAATCCTGACGAGTTCGCAGCGCTTGTCGTGCACATCGTCGAGAACTCGATGCTCAATGGCGAGGTCATCCGCCTCGACGGCGCCGCCCGGATGCCACCGGAGTTGATTCTCGGCTAGCCCAGCTCGCTTGCCACCTCGATCAGCTGGTCATCGAGGCGCCGGCCGAGATTCCAGCCCAAGTAGACGGTGAAATGAACCACGAGTTCCTCGAGTTCGGCGCGGGTCATGTCGCCGAGTGTGAGGGCGGCTCGCAGATGCTCGGTCACCTCTTCGTCGATCGAGTCAGACGCGGCGCCGCAGATGCTGATGATCCGTCGGTCCCTGCGGCTGAGGTATTTTCGGCGATTCCAGATCTCGCCGTAGAGATAGTCGAGCCGGGCACTGCCCTGGAACGGCGTCGAGGCTTGCGGCGGGGCCACGCCGTGGACCTCCTGGTAGGCCGCGACACCGCGTTGGCGCCGAGGGTCGTCTTCGGTGGGTTCGGCCCACAGTTCGTAGTCGTGAGCCGTCGGCTCATCGCCGGTCTCCTCGGCGATCTTGAACGCGCTCATCATTCCGTACACCTGCATCACCGACGCCTTCGGCCAGCCGGCTTGTGTGCCGAAATGCAGGATGAACTCATCGAATTCGGGGTACGAGATGTCCTGGCTCTTGAGAGCGGCGTATACGTGTGTCTCGATCGGGGTGATCGCTCCTGCCGCGCCGACACAGGTAAGAGTGATCCACCGTCGGTCTCGCGGGGTGAGCACGCCTCGGCGCCACATCTCGCCGAACACGTACCCGATGACCCCGGCCTCGATGTACGCGCCGCTGGGGTCTGGGCTCGGTGTTGTCATGATGTGCTCGTACGCGGCTCTGGCAGCCGCTTGCCGGTCGTCACGCGATGTCCACTCGGTCATCCGGATCCCTTTCGTCGCAGCCTGTCTCGGCTCTCAGAGCCGCATGATCCAGCCGCCGTCGACCGATATCGTCTGGCCGTTTATCCATTCGCCTGCCGGTGAGCACAGCAGGAGCATGGTGCCGACGAGGTCGGTGGGCGGCCCGGAGGTCTTCCCTGGGATCTGTGCGCCGAGGATGTCCCGGAAGGGGGAGTCCTTCGGAAGGCTCACGTAGCCGCTCTCGTTGTCGACGAGGCCGGGTGCGATCCCGTTGACGTTGATGCCTCGCGAGCCGAGTTCCGCAGCGAGGTTGCACGTCAAACCGTGCAACGCGTATTTCGAGACGCCGTAGATTCCGCCGGGCATGAAACCGCCTGCAGAGAGACCGTTGACGATCCGGCCGCCACCGCGCGCGGTCATCGATTCGATGACCGCCTGGGTGCACAGCAGCGGGCCGCGAAGGTTCACGTTGAGCACCCGGTCCCAGTCCGGCACAGGCATGTTCGACAACCCGTAGGGCGGCAGGTTGGTCATCACCGCCGCGTTGTTGATCAGGATGTCGATCCCTCCGAATGCCTGCACCGCCGCGGCCGCCATCTGGGCCGCCGAATCGGCCGAGGCGACGTCGAGATGGACCGCGATTGCGGCGAATCCTTTGCCTGTCAACCCATCAGCGGTCAGCTGTGCGGCATCGAGATTCAGGTCGGCGATGACGACAGAGGCACCGACGTCGCAGAGTGCCTCGGCGTACACCTCGCCGATGCCGCCGGCGCCGCCGGTGACAACGGCGACCTTGCCGGTGAGATCGAAGAGTTGGTTGACATCCATTTGAGCATTAGGCACACACTTGACGTATGAAGTCAAGTGCCTTACAAATAAGATACATAACTTAATGGTTGGTTTCCAACTAGTGGAGGATCACCCGATGTCCGTTGACCTGACCGTTCCCGACGTGCACCTGCACATCGGAGGCGAGGCGCGATCGAGTGGAGCCGCCGGCGTGCACCAGCACGTCTATCCGGCCACCGGAGAGGTCCAGGGACCGGTGCCGCTCGCCGGGCCGGACGACGTCGACGCCGCGGTACGCGCCGCCAACACCGCGTACACCGCTTGGCGGGCGTGGCGGCCGTCCGAGCGTGCGCGCGTTCTTCGTCGCCTCGGCGAGCTGATGGAGCGCGACACCGCCGAAATCGCCCGGCTGTCAGTCCTCGACAACGGAATGACGGCGGCCATGAGCAGGCCCCTCGTCGACATCATGGCGAGTTGGACGTCGTACTACGCGGGTTGGGCTGACAAAGTCGAAGGGCGCGTCACGTCGTTTCCGGCCAACCAGCGTGAACTCGCCTACTCGATGCCCGAACCGTACGGTGTCGTCGGGATCATCCTCACCTGGAATGGGCCGGTCGTGTCGGTCGGCATGAAGCTGATCCCGGCGCTGGCAGCGGGGAACACCGTCGTCATGAAGCCGTCGGAGCTGACGCCGTATGCCACCGAACACATCATGCGGCTCGTGAAAGAAGCGGGAATCCCCGCAGGCGTCGTCAATCTCGTCTTGGGCGGGGCGCAGACCGGCGATGCACTGGTGCGTCATCCGCTGGTCCAGAAGGTCAGCTTCACCGGCGGGCCGACAACGGCGCGCAACATCCTCGCCGCGTGCGCCGAGTCGCTGAAACCCGCGGTTCTTGAACTCGGCGGCAAGTCGGCCAACATTCTCTTCCCCGATGCAGACCTGGACATGGCAGTGGCCGTCAATGCCTTCAGCGTCCTCGGCACTCTCGCCGGACAGGGCTGCGCCATCCCGTCTCGGATGATTGTTCACAGCGACATCTACGACGACGTTGTGGAGCGCGTCATCGCCATCGTCGCCGGCATGCGGTGCGGTGACCCGTTCGACCCGGCGACCGCCATCAGCCCAGTCGTGACCCGCGAGGCCCAGCTACGGATCTTGGCGATGATCGAACGAGCACAGGCCGACGGGTCCAAGCTCCTGGCCGGCGGCTCTGCGCCCGATC
Organism: Mycolicibacterium moriokaense; assembly: GCF_003347205.1. Lineage (GTDB taxonomy): Bacteria > Actinomycetota > Actinomycetes > Mycobacteriales > Mycobacteriaceae > Mycobacterium > Mycobacterium moriokaense_B. Next base: position 351,823 of record NZ_QQBJ01000003.1, on the reverse strand, counting down.
ACCTGTCGCAGGGCTACTTCGTCGAACCGACAGTGCTCGGCGACGTGGATCCCGCCTCAGAACTCGGTCAGGTCGAGGTGTTCGGCCCGGTGCTTTCGCTGATGCGCTTCGAGACCGAGGAACAGGCGATCGAGATGGCGAACTCGACCGAATACGGGCTGGCGTCCTACCTCTACACAAAGGACATCGACCGCATTCAGCGTATGGTGACAGCGCTCGAAGCCGGCGGCGTGTACGTCAACGGCGCCAGTCCCGTGGTCGGGTGTGAGCTCGCCTTCGGCGGAGTCGGCATCTCGGGCTACGGACGCGAGGGAGGTGAGGAGGGATTGCTCGAGTTCCTCCGCACGAAAGCGGTTGGTATCGCATGAGCAGACCGATGAACCTCGACGGCGCCGTTGCCGTGCTCACCGGAGCGGGCAGCGGTATCGGCCGCGCGACCGCGTTCGCCTTCGCGCAGCGAGGTGCATCCGTCGTGGTGAGCGATCGCTCCGAAGAACGCGTGACGGCGGCCGTCCAGCAGATCAGTGCGCTGGACCGGCCCGTCATCGGACTGCCTGTCGACGTCACCGCCGAAGCGGAACTGCAGAAGCTGCGAGACGCAGCGTTGGAGCGGTTCGGTCGAATCGATTTGGTGATGAACAACGTCGGCGTCCTGGCGATCGGTGCTCCGGAGACGTTGCCCGACGAGGCATGGGCGCGCACCATCGACGTCAACCTGTTCAGCGTCGCCCGCAGCAATCGAGTATTCCTTCCCGGGCTGATCGCTCAGGGCAGCGGTCACGTCGTCAACACGGCCTCCGCGTCTGGGCTGCTGAGCTACGGGTTCGACCGCCTTCCCTATGTCGCGTCCAAGCATGCGATCGTGGGGCTGTCGGAGGCGTTGGCGACCTACCTCGGGCCGAAAGGCGTTGGAGTGACCTGCCTGTGCCCGTCCGGGGTGATCACGAACATCCTCGAAGGAATCACCACCTACGGCGAAGCCGCCCTGACGCCGCGTGCCCCAAACCACCAGATCGTCACCGCGGAGGACGTCGGGAGGCTGACCGCCGATGCAGTCGAGGAGGGGCGGTTCCTCGTCGTGACCGCTCCCGAGGTGCTCGACGAGCTGGTGTCACGCGCCAGCGACATCGAGGCGTACATCCAGGCAGGCATCGAGGCGCAGGAATGACAGCCGTTCGAGTCAAGTGCGCGATGATCTGATGGTGAACGCCACTACCGCACCACTTCCGGCCACGGCACTGCAGCTGCTGTTGGCGGCAGAACGGCTGTTCGCCGAGCACGGGATCGCCGGAATATCCCTGCGTCAGATCTCGATCGAGGCCGGCTCGTCGAACAACTCGGCGATCCGGTATCACTTCGGTTCGAAGGACGATCTGCTTCGCGCGATCTTCACCTACCGCCTGAGCGATCTGACGCAACGCCGCACGCTGCTGCGCGCCCGGGCGGATCCCGACGACGTCCGCGCGCAGTTGGAGGCCCACGTCCTTCCGCTGATCGAAATGGCCGAGTCGCCCGACAGTTCATACGTGTCGTTCATCGAGCAGTTGCAGCGTGCAGGGGAGGTCGACGTGTTCCTCCACCAGACGGATGCGATGAAGTCCCAGGAGGAGTTCACGGCCGGGATGCAGCGGCTGCTGCCGCACATCCCAGAGCCGGCACGCTCGATGAGGATTCAGCAGGTACAGGACCTCGCCGTGCACCTCGCCGCCGAACGTGAGCGTGCGATTCGCCGCGACGACGCAGCCATTCCCTTCGCCTTGTTCGTCAGCGGCGTCGTCGACGGCCTTGCCGGCTTTCTCGAAGCGCCCGCTTCCGCGGAGACCGACCAATTGATCTCGCGCGCGAACCCGGGTGCGCGCGTGGCTACACGGGGGTCCGGTCGATCGCGTCGAGGTGCAGCATCCGGGTGATCACCTTGTCCAGTTCGCCGTCGTCGAAGATCTTCTTCCAGTCGTCGCGCACGATGCTCTCCCGGCCATAGTCCATGGCGATCAGGCACGCATCGGAGAACGGGTTGGAGCCGCGCAGCGTGTTGGCCAGTGCCACCTGAACGTGGCCGAAAAGCATTGCCTTGGCGGCGGCTTCAGGCACGCCGACGGTGTGCACGGTCTCGTGCAGCGCCTCCTTCAGCAGCCCGCCGATCATGCACGCGACGGTCTCGACCAGGGTCGGCTCCAGGACCGCGAGCTGATAGACCGACACCCAGTGCACGTCGATGACCGGGCCGTAGGCGACCCGGACCACGCCCTCGACGAGGTCCTGCTGCAGCGGGGTGCCGTTCTCGAACGCGGCGACCACTTCCTGCGGCGCTGCGATGCCGCCGAAGGTGTCGGCGTGCTCTTCCTTGGTCGTGCGCTCGAGGAACACCGACGGATGGCATGGATGGGCGACGGCGTAGGCGATGTCGTCGCGCCGGTACAGAAGGTTCGCATACGCTGCGGCCGGGTCCAGAGTCAGCAGGATCGCCTCCGGCTTCATCGACGGCACCACAGCCGCGGACACCTTGCCCAGCACCACGTCCGGCACCGCGAGGATCACCACGTCGCTCTGCGCCACCGCGTCGTCGGTGTCGGTCAGTTCGCGGCCGAGGCCGGCGATCAGCTCGCGACCCTGCGGCGAGCTCTCGGTATAGAGCGTCCGGTAGTTGCTTCGGGCCAGGTTGTTGGAGATGCGTTGTCCCATCTTGCCTCCGGCGCCGACGACGGTGACGGTGGCTGACTGTGCGGACTGGGTGGTCATGATCTGCTCCTCAAATATTCGACATTGTGCTGGGTCCACTGGGCTTCGATCCGGCAGGTGGATTCGGCATCGTCCTGCCACGGGAGCCAGTGCTCCACGATTTGGTTGATCCCTCGCGACACCGGGTCTACGACGGCAACCATGTCGTCGTAGTCCAGCAGTCCCTCACCGAGCGGGGCGCCGGCCAGGGCGAACCCGACCCAGCCGGCAGCTCTGGTGAATGCGAAGTCCTTGATGTGCATGTTCTTCACGTACGGCGCGGTGCGATCGACCACGTCGTGCGGCAGCTCCAGGCCTGCCACACAGTTCGCAGGGTCCAGGCACACCCCGAGCGATTCGGACCCGACTCCTTCGATCACCCGAACCAGGTCGGCGGTCGGAACCTGCTCGTAGGTCTCCAAAGCGACTGTCACACCCGCACTTTCGAATGAGGGCATGGCCTCGGTGAGCAAAGCCACGGCTTCCTCGGTCGAGGGTTTGTGGTCGGCGGTGTGCAGCATCGAGCGCAGCATCGTCGCGCCGAGTTGGTCGCAGAGCTCGAGGTAGCGGTGCAGGTGCGCGGGCCGGACCCCGCGGGTGCCGAGCTCCAATTCGATGCCGAGGTCGGCCGCGGTGTCCCGCAGGTCGGTCAGTTCGGACACCGACAGCGACTCCACCGGCTGGTAGTCGCAGATCTGAAACGTCTCGCAGCCCAGTTCGCCCGTCTGTTTGAGCATGTCGTGCAGCGACAGCGGCGCATCCACCCGCGACGAGCTGCGCCAGAAGAAGGCGTAGGTGCTCAAGCCGATCGACATTGCGGCCTCCCGTCAGAAGCGAGTTCGGCGACCTCGTCCAGAATCGTCGCGACGGCCGCAGGATCGTGAGCGAAGCGGCCGAGAAACAAACCGTCCACCCCGTCGCCGAGCGCAGTCAACAGCCCGGGCTTGGCGCTGCCGCCGTAGATGACCGAACTGCGCGTGTTCGACAGGTTCGCGCGAAGCCCCCTGCACACCGCCGCGATGTAGGACGGCGGTGCGGGCTCGGCGGCACCGATGGCCCACACCGGCTCGTAGGCCACCACCACCGGGCCGACGGCGTTGGCCAGCGCCGAGCGCACCTGCGTGACGCAGGTGGCCGTCGCCGCCTCGACCGAGGAGCGCCGCTGCTCGCCGACGCACAACAGCGGGGTGAGCCCGTTGCGGAACGCCGCCGCCGTCTTCAAGGCGATCACGGATTCGTCCTCGCCGAACAGGCGTCGCCGCTCGGCGTGTCCGATTTCGACGTAGTCGCAACCGAGTTCGCGCAGCTGCGGCCCGCCGACCTCACCGGTGAACGCGCCGCCGTCCTCCCAGAACAGGTCCTGGGCGCCGACCCGCACCGGGGTCGCCGCGAACAGGATCCTGGTCTCCAGCAGGTAGGGGTGTGACGGCAGCACGACCAGGCGCACCAAGTCGTCGGTCACCGCCGGATGCGAGCGGGCGATGTCGGCGACGGCGCGACACCATTGGGCCGTGCGGTCCCGCCCGAAGTACATCTTCAGGCTGATTCCGATTGTCAGCGTGGACATCTAGCGGCTACCGCTCATCGCTCGGCCCTCTTCGTAGGCCGTCAGCTCGGACAGCTTGTCCGCCGACGCCGACGTCTCGTCGAATCGGTAGGTCAGCCACTCCCGGGCCAGCCGCCGCGCCAACTCCAGGCCGATCACGCGTTGGCCGAATGTCAGCACCTGGGCGTTGTTGCTCAGCACTGAGCGCTCGACGGAGAAGCTGTCATGGGCGGTGACGGCGCGGATGCCGGGCACCTTGTTCGCCGAGATGGCCACCCCGAGACCGGTGCCGCAGATCAGCAGCGCGCGGTCGGCCTGGCCGGCGGCGACCAGTTCGGCGGCGGTCACCGCCACCCGCGGATACGGCACCTTGTCGTCGGCACCGACGCCCACGTCGACCACCGACGCGACGAGCGGGTGGGTTTCGAGGTCGCGTTTGAGTGCTTCCTTGTAGTCGAAGCCGGCGTCGTCGGATCCTACGACGATGCGCAGCTGACCGGCTTTGTCAGTCATGTTCGTTCCCTTTCAGCAGCTGCCGATGAGGGCGGCGGACACGGCGCGGAACGCCAACGCAAGCGAAACTGCGCCGGCATCCGGTGTGCCATAGCTTTTTTCGGCGAGCACGCGGGCGCGGCCGATCTTCGGGGTGAGTTGGGCAGTGGCCTGCGCGGCGTCTTCGGCGACGCGGGCGGTGTGCGCCATGGCGGCGCCGAGGCCCTGTCCGTCGGTGACGGCCGACGTCAGCGCTTCGCTGGCCGGGACCAGCACGTCCACGAGGGTCTTGTCGCCGAGCTTGGCCTTGCCGGCCTGTTGGATACCGCGGAGTGCGGCGGCGACGCCGTCGCTCACGGTCCTCGCGTCGGGTTTGTCCTGGTCGCCGAGGCCGGCGGCAATGGCGCGCAAGCCGACTCCCCAGAGAGCGCCGGACGTGCCGCCCGCCTCGTCGGCCCACGCGTCGGCCGCCTCGCTCAGCACCGTGCCCGCGCCCGCTCCGCCCTGCAGGGCCGCCGTCGCGGCGCGGACGGCGGCCTTGGCGCCACGCTGCATGCCGATGCCGTGATCGCCGTCGCCGGCCACCGCGTCGATGTCGCCCAGACGCAGTGCGTGCTCGTCGATGGTTTCGCGGATCGCGGTCAAGGTGGCAACCACGGTGCGGGCCGCCTCCCGGGATGCGTCGCTGCCGACCGGCAGCGGCTGGCCAACGGAAACCTCAGCGGCGGAGACGGTTTCGGCCGAGGCAACGATGTCGATGACGCCCTTGCGGAACGCCGCTGTGTGCACCGGCAGCGTCCAGTAGTGCTCGAGTTCGCCGTCGAGCCAGAACAGGGTCAGAGACAGGCCCGCCATGTCGTAGCTGGTGACGAACTCGCCGACCTCGGGGTGCACGATCTCCACGCCCTCGCTCTTGAGCAGTTGCGCCACCCGGCGGTACACCACGAAAAGCTCTTCGTGCTTGACGGTGCCCAGCCCGTTGAGGATGACGCCCGCCCGGGTGCCGCGGGGTGACTCGAGGTCGGCGGGCACATCGGCCAACAGCCGGGCGACCAGCAGGTCGGCGAGGCCGTCGGCCGACGGCGTGGCGACCTCGCCGGTGCCCGGCTCGCCATGGATGCCGAGGCCGACACCCATCCGTCCGGGGGTCACCGTGAACAACGGCTCGGCGGCGCCGGGCAGCGTGCAGCCCGACATCGCGACGCCGAACGAGCGGGTGCGGGCGTTGGCCCGCGAGGCCACCCGGTGCACCTCGTCCAGGCCCAGCCCAGCTTCGGCCGCGGCCGCGGTCGCCTTGAACACGCAGAGGTCACCGGCGATGCCGCGGCGCTTCTCGACCTCGTCGGCGCCGGCACTGGCGACGTCATCGGTGACGGCCAATGTCTTTGTCGCGATCCCCTTTTCGTTCAGCATCGCGGCGGCTTCCGAGCAGTGCAGCACGTCGCCGGCATAGTTGCCGTAGGTCAGCAGCACGCCCGCGCCGGCGCTCACCGCCGTGGCGACCGAGCAGATCTGCTTGGCCGACGGAGAGGCGAAGATGTTTCCGACGGCGGCGCCGTGGGCCATTCCCGGGCCGACCAGCCCCGCGAAGGCGGGGTAGTGGCCGGCGCCGCCCGCGACGACGACGGCGACCTGGCCGGGCGTCGTCGCTGCGGCCCGGATGACGCCTCCGGGCACGCGGCGGACGAGATGGGGATGGGCGGCGACGAAACCTTCGAGGACCTCGTCGGCGAATGCCGTGGGGTCGTTGAAGAGGTGTGTCATCGGACGGCCGCCTTGGTGTCGGTGGTGGCCGCACCCAGGGTGGCGATGTCGTCGTCGGACACCGCGGTCGGTGCGACGGTGGGCTCGCCGCGGCGGCTCAGCACGACCATCAGCACACCGGACAGCAGCATCAGCCCGCCGACCACGAACATGGGCAGCACATAGGAGCCGCTGAAGGTCTTCAGCCATCCGGTCACGTATCCGGCGGCGAAGCCGGCGACGTTGCCGAAGGTGTTGATCAGCGCGATGCCGACGGCCGCGGCGGCGCCGGTCAGGAACTTCGCGGGCACGGTCCAGAAGTTGGGCAGTCCGGCGAAGATGGCGCAGGCGGTCACGGTGATGACCGCGACGGTCGCCGTCGGTGAGCCCATGAACAGAGCCAGGGGCACGCTCAGCCCGCCGACGATCGCGGGTCCGGCGATGTGCCAGGTGCGGATGCCGCGCTTGGTGGCGTCACGCGACCACAGCAGCAGCACGATGGCCGCGGGCAGATACGGGATGGCGGTGATGAGGCCCTTCTCGAACACGTTGAACGTGGTGCCGAACTGGTCCTGGAACCCGTTGATGATCGTGGGCAGGAAGAACGCCAGCGCGTACAGGCCGTAGACGAAGCCGAAGTAGATGAACGCCAGCGTCCACACCCGGCCGCTGCGCAGCGCGGCCAGCATCGAACCCTTCTCGGAGTGGCCGGTCTTGGTACGGTCCTCGACGGCCATCTCATCGGTCAGCCACGACTTCTCTTCGGCGGTAAGCCATTTCGCGTCGGTCGGCTTGTCGGACAGGTAGAACCACGCCACGATGCCGATCAGGATCGCGGGCACCGACACGCAGAGGAACATGAACCGCCAGCCTTCGAGACCGAACACGCCGTCGGCGGAGATCAGGGCACCGGCCAGCGGGGCGCCGACGACCGTGGTCAGCGGTTGCGCGACGTAGAACAGGGCCAGCACCTTGCTGCGGTAGCGGGCGGGCACCCACAGGCTCAGGAAGAGGATGGCGCCGGGGAAGAAGCCCGCTTCGGCGATGCCGAGCAGCACGCGCAGGGTGTAAAGACCCTCGATGTTCTGCACGAAGGCGGTGGCCAGCGAGACGATGCCCCAGGTCACCATGATGCGGGCCAGCCAGCGGCGGGCGCCGAACTTGTGCAGGGCGATGTTGCTCGGGATCTCCAGCACGATGTAGCCGATGAAGAAGATGCCCGAGGCCAGGCCGAACTGCGCGGCGGTCAGGCCGAGGTCGCTGTTCATCCCGTTGGGGCCGGCGAACGAGATCGCCGTGCGGTCCAGGTAGTTGATGAAGAACATCAGCGCGACGAACGGGACCAGCCGTACCGCGATCTTGCGGATGGCGGACCGTTCGACGGCCGACGGCTCCTTCGTTGGCGCCGTGATGGTCATGGTGACTCCTACTTGTTCTGGTATGAGGGTGCCGCGGTCAGCGCTTGTGAGCCAGAGCCGCAACTGTGCGCGTCGTGAGGTTAGGCACGAGACACCGATCAGAAGTAGCGCCGCTGAACGGAGTTGCAATCAGCGATTTCGTTACTACAGCGGGTAGTTGTCTCTGTAGAGCCAGCTCAGAGTCACTGTGACCGGCATTACTCGCGACCCTTGTCAGCGACCGGAGTCACAAGAATTTCTCCAGAACGGCCTTCGACGTGAGAATTCGTTCAGCTCATGATGAGTTCAGCGCAGGCGTCGTCGACGATCAGGTCGGTGACGGCGCCCGCGAGAAGGGCGGCCTTGACCACGGCCGCCTTTCCGGCGCCCGCGGCCACGCACAGCCGGCGCCGGATGCCCTTCAGGGCGGCGACGGGCAGCCCGCTGGAACGCGCGTTGAGCGCGATGGAGTCGCTGGTGCCGTCGGCGCGCAGGAAGATCGTGCCCAGTTCGCCGACCACCCCCTGGTCGAGCAGCTGGCGGAAATCCTCGCGCTGCAGATAGCCCGCCCGATACAGGTGACCGGGGATGCGCGCGTCGAGTGCGCTGACCGAGAACACCGCGAGGTTGGCGCGCTCCTGCAGTCGCAGCACGCGCTGCACGCTGCGCTCGGTCCACAGCGCATTGCGCGCCGCCGCCGTATCGAAGAAGGCGGGCACCGGGAACTGATGAACGCGCGCGCCGAACGCCGCCCCGAACCGGCCGAGCGTGCCCGCGGCGTATTCGGCTCCGGAGAAGAAGGTGTTGCCCGCCCCGCTCATCTGGACGATCTGAATCCCCGGGACGACGCCCGGGCTGAGGCTGCGGGCCAGCGTCGACACCGTGGCGCCCCAGGCCACGGCGATGAACAGATCGGGCGCGAGGCTGGCGCGCAGCACGGTGCCTGCCTGGGCGGCGGCATGCCGAACCCGGTCGGTGTCAGTGGCGTTCTCCGGTGGCGCGACCACGGTGACGTCGACGTCGTAGCGCTCGGCGATCAGCCGCTCGAGCGTGGCGGCCGCCCGGCGGCGCCTGTGCACGGTGATTTCGACGAGGCCCGAGGTGCGGGCTTCGCTGATCATCCGTGACACCGTGGCCCGGGAGACGCCGATCGCCTCGGCGATGGCGTCCATCGTGTGGTTTTCGAGGTAGTACATCTCGGCGGCGCGCAGCACGCTGGCCGTGCGGGAGGTCACGCGAAGTGTTCCGAGACGGCGGCCATCGCGATCGCGAACGACATGGCTCCGGGGTCGGGATGACCGAGGCTTCGCGCGGCCAGCGGGCGGGCCCGGCCCAGCCGCGGGGTCAGAGACGCAGTGGCGTCGGCGGCGCGCGTGGCGGCGTCGGCGGCGTTGACCCACGCGGCGCCGAGCGGCAGCCCGGCCTGCATGTCGTCCTCGAAACTCTCCACGAACGGGAGGAACGCGTCGACCAGCGTCTTGTCGCCCAGGCGTGCGTTGCCGTATGCGGTGACGGCGTCGAGCGCGGCGCGAAGCGCGGTGGCGGCGGTCTGGGCCGATGCCGTCTCGTCGGACATCACCCGGGCGGCAGCGCGCAGGCCGGCGCCCCACAGGGCACCCGAGGTGCCTCCGGCGCGGTCGGCCCACGCGTCCGCGCACAGCAGCAGCGTGGTGGCGGCGCCCGCCTCGTCGGTGACGGCGCGCTGGCCCGCGGCGGCCGCGGCTCTGGCACCGCGCACCATCACCCGGCCGTGGTCTCCATTGCCTGCCACGGCGTCCAGGCCGTTGAGTTGGGATTCACCGGCAGACAGCGACTCGGCGACCGATTCCAGCGCGGCGACAATGCTTTTCGCGATGAGTCGGGAGGTTTCCGACGACGCGGGGATGGCGCGGGTGACGGCCGGCTGGACCGGCCGGGCCGATGGCGCCGAGACCATGGTGATCTTGCGATAGGCGGGGGCGTTGGCGGGAGCGCACCACAGCTGGCGCGTCTCCTCGTCGAGCCAGCCGATGGTCAGCGACGCCCCGGCCATGTCCAGGCTGGTCACCAGTTCGCCGACTTCGGGGTCGACGGCTTCGACGCCCGCGGCTTCCAGCCGGGGGGCGACCTCGTTCCACAGGACGAAGAGTTCCTCGTAGCGGGTGGCGCCGAGGCCGTTGACCAGGACGGCTGCCTGTGTGGCCACGTCCGGTCGTTCGACGAGGACGCGCTCGACGAGCAACTCCGCCAGATCGGCGGCGCTCATCACCGGTTGCTCGGATATGCCGGGTTCGCCGTGCAATCCGAGGCCGACGGCCATCTGGCCGGGCGCGAGGGTGAACAGCGGTGCGGATGCGCCGGGCGGGGTGCAGCCGGAGAAGGCGACCGCCAGCGAGGAGGTGCGCTTGTTGACGCGTTCGGCGACCGCGTTGACACCCTCGAGGTCGTGGCCGGCCTCGGCCGCGGCGGCGGCGACTTTGACGACGATCAGGTCGCCTGCGGTGCCGCGGCGAAGCGGGCGGTCTTCCGGCGGGGCGGAGGCGAGGTCATCGGTGACGACGACCGAGCGGGTGGGCACGCCGGCGGCGATGAGTTCATCGCGGGCCGCGTCGAAGTTGAGCACGTCGCCCGCGTAATTGCCGTAGCACAACAGGATTCCGCCCCCGGTGTCGGCGGCGCGGGCAACGGAGACGATCTGGTGGGTGGAGGGGGAGGCGAAGACGTCGCCCACGACCGCGCCGTCGGCCATGCCGGGTCCGACCCAGCCCGCAAAGGCGGGATAGTGTCCGGTGCCGCCGCCGACCACGACGGCGACCTTGCCGGGCGTCGGTGGCCCGGCACGCACCAGGCCGCCGGGCACCTGCTGAACGTATTTCGGGAACGCGCCGGCGAATCCCGACAGCGCCTCGCCGGAGAAGTCGGCTGGATCGTTGTGGATCTTGGTCATCGACGCCTTCTGCTCACAGGTTGTCCGCGATTCTAGGAGCCCAGGGTCGATCGAAGTCCCAACCGCCGATGGACGACCTTGCGCGCCAAGTCGAGGACCGCCGGGTCATCGTGCAGGACGAATTTGGTGTCGGCGGCCAGCAGCATCGCGTGCAACTCGAAGGCGAGGCTGTCGGGGTCCTCGTCGGCGGGAAGCTCTCGCTGCTCGAGCGCGGTGACCGCGAAGCCGCGCAGCAGCGTCACAAAGCCGGCCTGGATTGCGGCGACCCGGTCCCTGACCGGCCCCGGGCGGGTGCCCATCTCGAGCGCGGTCGCGGCGAAAAAGCAGCCGCCGGGGAACACGTGGCGCTCGACGTAGCTGAAGAACGCCTCACACACCGCGGCCAGCTGCCCCAGGCCAGCGCTGGCCGCGAGCGCGGGCGCGATGACTTCCGCGTCGAGGATGCGCTCGGCTTCCTCCACGGTGGCGAGCTGAAGTTCCTGCTTGGAGCCGAAGTGGGCGTAGAGGCCACTCTTGCTGATGCCGGTGGCGGCGGCGAGGTTTCCGATCGACAGGCCCTCCAATCCGTCGACGGTGGCCAGCGAGGCCGCAGCGCGCAGGATCGCGCCACGGGTTCGTTCGCCGTCGGCGCGTGGGCGTCGGCGTGCCGGGACGCGGTCGCGCGTCGGGTCACTGACCATGTTGACAAGATAGCACGATCGGTCGTACTTTGCTTTGTTAGCACGACCGATCGTGCTAACTCAGAAACTCGAAGGAGTCATCATGCACACAACAACCATCGTCAACGGCGTCGACGTCGAACGTCTGGCCGGAACCGTCGAGGCGGTCTCCGCGGATCCGGCGCTCGCCCGATTCCAATTCCGCGCCCGCAATGAGTGGCTCGGCGGCGGATACAGCCGTTCGACGATCAAGGACTTCTACGGCGTCGGCCACGAGGACACCAGCCGCACAGAGGCGTTCACCGTGGAAACCGACGAACCGCCCGTTCTGCTCGGCGAGAATCGGGCGCCCACCACCGTCGAATTCGTTCTGCACGCCCTCGCGGCATGCGTGACCGGCACGATCGCCTACCACGCCGCCGCCCGCGGCATCGTCGTCGCAGGCATGGAGACGACCATCGAGGGCGACGTGGACCTGCACGGCTTCCTCGGCCTCGACGGCAACGTCCGCCCCGGCTTCCAGCGGATCCGGGTGGCGATCAAGGTCAGCGGCGATTTCGACGACGCTCAACTCGCCGAACTCGCCGGCCTCACCGCCTTTTCGCCGGTTCGCGACATCGTCAGCAACCCTGTTCCCGTCGACGTCGATCTGGCTCGCGCCTGAGCCGCCCGCACGGTGTCCGCGCCGTCGTCCGCGGACACCGTGTTTCGGGGGCAGATTCGACTTTTGCCGAACGGATCAGCGAGTCGATCAGGCGGCGGATACTCAGCAACACGTATGTCACTCCGCACGGAAGGGGCGAACACATCGATTCACCAGATCTTGCCCCGTCCTGGCGTGTGATCAGCGTTGCGTTCCTGGCCGCAGCCCCCGGGGCAGCGATTGCATCCCAGGAGAATTCATGACAATCCCCGAGCAGCGCCGCACCGCCCGGCGACGTCGAAAGACCGCCGCCGGGTAACGCGCCGTCGCGCCCGATTCGGGCGGTACAGCACTGATGCGGCGCGCCGCCATACCTTCCCCACGGGATAGAAAACCCTGTCCATCAGCGCGCTGACTCTGGCTTCGCGGCCATTACCCTGCCGCCTTCCGAGCACGACTATTGCTACAGCGGGAAAGCACGAACGACAGGTCGATGAGTCGGCCAACACACATCAACACCCGCGACGCAGGGCCACCAAAAGCAACCCGCGCCCCACCCGGGGCGGCGACTACCCACAGGAGAGATCATGACAACCATTCACCGCACCGGCTGGCGAGGCCGGACCATCGCTGCCGGCCTGCTGGCCGCGGGCGCGGCCGCCGGGATGATCGGCGTTGCCGCGCCGGCACAGGCAGCCGACCAGTACATCGGGCTGGCTCTCGGCTACGTCAACGAGAATCCGCCCGTCACCATGGCAGGCGGCTCGGCGATCAGCGGCACCCAGGACCAGGCCGCGCAGGGCGCGCTGACCAACTGTGTGAACAATGGCGGAAGCCATTGTGTGACAGTGGTCATCGGCACCAACGAGTGCGCCGCAGCGGCGTCCAACGACTACGGTGAAGAGGTCGGGGCGACGGGCACGACGATCGCCGCCGCGTCGAGCGCCGCGAAGGCCAAGCTGCAGAACCAGACTGGTGCGAAGGTCATCGTGTCGGGTTGCTCCAACGGGTCGACCACTCCGCCTCCGCCGGACAACCCGCCGCCGCCGCCCGCGCCCAAGCAGGGTCCGACGGTGTCGTTCAAGACGATCGTCGGTGGCCTGCAGGCTCACATCACCGACCGCAGTGGAGATTCGTCGCAGTGCACGTATGCGACCGACAACTACAACCGCAGCTTCGCGCTGCCGGCCAACTCCAGCTACGACCTGAAGATCGTCCCGGCTGTTCCGCAGTTCCGGAACTGGACTGTCACGATCACGTGCGACAACGGAACCAGCACGACGGCGACGACCTACTTCTGAGCCGCTGATTCCGCACTCCGAACCGCCCGGACCGTTCCCCCCTCGGTCCGGGCGGTTCCCTGTATTCGGTCGCAAACAGCTGCGAATTGTTGTGCGGAATCCCCGTCTGAAATCCGGCGTGGTGCGACCCTATGGTCAAGGCGAAGATCTCTTGCGCACCTTCGTCCGTCGGGAGGCAGGCCATGGCGAGCGACGAGGAGATCAGATACGCCCGCTGTGCCGGCGGAATCGATGTCGCGTACAAGGTGAGGGGTGAGGGTCCGACCGACATCGTCTATGTCCCTGGGTTCGTATCTCATCTCGATCTCCTGGATGACGTGCCCTTCTACTGTCGGCCACTCGATGACATGGCTCGCTTTGCCCGAGTAGTGACGTTCGACAAGCGCGGCACGGGACTCTCCGATCGGTCGCTCGGGTTCGGCAGCCTTGCCGACCGGATGGACGACATCCGGGCGGTGATGGACGCGGTGGGTATCGAACGTGCCGCGCTCTTCGGGGTCTCGGAGGGTGGCCCCCTCGCGATCCTTTTCGCCGCGACATACCCCGACCGTGTGTCAAAGCTCTGCCTCTACGGCACATTCGCCCGCGCTGAGTACGACTCGGACTACGAGATCGGATTGACGAGGCAAGATTTCGAGGCTTCCCTGGGCCCCATCGTCGAGGAGTGGGGAACCGGAAAGAGCCTCAAGATCCTGGTGCAGAACATCCCGCCAGAGGCGACGCCGATCGTCGCGCGTTATGAGCGGAACGCGACGACGCCGAGGATGGTCGAGCAGATCCTGCGTTCCAACTTCGCTATCGATGTGCGCCACGTATTGTCCGCGATTTCAGTTCCGGTGCTCGTCATGCATGCACACGGTGATCCGCTGGTACCGGTCGAGCTCGGGCGCTGGCTGGCCGAGCACATCCCCTCTGCCGAGTTCGTCGACATCGAGGGAGAATTCCATGGCGACTGGAATACCAAGGGTCTGTTCCCGCAGGCGGTTTCCTTCCTCGCGGGCGAAGCGCCGGAGTCTGCAACCGACCGGATGCTCGCGACCGTGCTGTTCACCGACATCGTTTCGTCGACCGAGACGGACTTCCGGGTCGGCGACCACCGCTGGCGAGAGCTGCTGGATCAACACGACGACGTCGCGAAGAGGCGGATCGCCCGGCACCAGGGTCGCCTCGTGAAGACGACGGGCGACGGCTTGCTGGCCACATTCGACGGGCCGGCCCGCGCGATAACGTGCGCACAGGAGATCGCTTTGGGCGCAAAGCCTCTGGGCCTGGATATCCGCGCCGGACTCCACACCGGAGAGGTAGAGGTGCGGGGAGACGACATCACCGGTCTGGGTGTCGTGATCGCACGCCGTGTATGTGACCTCGCGGCCGCCGATGAGCTTCTCGCTTCCAGGACTGTGAAAGACCTCGTGATCGGCTCCGGAATTCCCTTCGCGGATCGGGGCGTCCACACCCTGAAGGGAGTCCCCGACGACTGGCAGCTCTTCGCGGTCGCCGGTTAGCGTGCGGGCCAGGCGCTGCTGTTGATGAAGTCGACGCAGTCAAGCAGGTGACCGAGTAGTCCTGCGCACCAGTAGGTTCGGGTCTAGCAGCGTCACGCTGCGTGCTGCGCTCGGTGTGTCGATGCGACGTGCAAGTTGGTGCGCTGCAGCCCGTCCCATCTCGGCATAGTTGTTGTCGACGGTCGTCAGTCCTATGTAGTCGGTCCGGGCGAGGAAGCTGTTGTCATATCCCACGACACTGAGGTCGCCGGGAATCGACAGGCCCAACGACTGGGCGTGGGACATCACGATTACTGCCGCGTAATCGTTGTTGGCCAGAACTGCCGTCGGGCGGTCCGCAGACTCCAGCAGCTGTTGGGCGGCGGCGGCGTCACCTTCTTCGGTGCGGTCACTCATCTCCACCCGGATGAACTCGGCGAGCGCGCCTTTGCGCATCTCTTCGCGGTACCCGTCGGCGCGAAGATCGGCGGCGCGCCCGCTGCCCGCAAGATGCGCGATTCGGGTGTGCCCGAGGTCGATGAGATGGGCTGTTGCCTTCGCGGCACCCGCGAAGTCGTCTCCCGCGACGACATCGACGGTGGGCAGGTCAGGCTCACGGCCTGAGACCACGACGGTCGGCAGGCTGTTGGCTGCGGCCACAAGATGTTCGGAGAGCGGCATCGTGCCGAGGCAGAGGAGCCCGTCGACGCGAGCCTCGATGAAGGCATCGAGAACCGACGAATTGTTCTCCAGGGGATCGACTTCGGAGAGGAACAGGTTCAAGCCCAGCGCGAGCAGTTCGCTGCGCGCAGACTCAAGAAGGTCGATGAACCAGGGGTTGCGCATGTCGCTCAGAAGCGCGCCGACGGTGTGTGTGCGCTGCTGGACGAGGGAGCGCGCCGCGGCGTTCGGGCGGTACCCGAGTTCCTTGGCGGCGCTCAGAACCGCCTTGCGGCGAGCCTCGCTGACGCCGGGCTTCCCGCGCAGAACGAGCGACACGAGCGATTTCGATACGCCGGCTCGCTCGGCGACGTCGAAGATCGTGGCGTGACCAGCGCGTGGATTTGCCGCATCGGCACCCTCTGGCATGGGAGTATTCCTCCGATCTGATGGAGCGATCCAAAACAGAATACGCCATCTTGAGCTGGGTATTGACATTGCGCCGCGGCCGCAGATACGGTCCCTTAATTGGAACGCTCCAAAAACGCTCCGCTCGGAAAGGAACGACGCCGATGTTTCATTCACGCCCCACCCGTGCGGTGGCCCTCATCGCGGCCCTGACGATCGCTGTCGCGCTGTCCGCATGCTCGAGCACGGGCGGAAAGCCACGTGGCGGCGACGGCGGAATGGCTGCAGGCACCGCTGATACCCCCCGCGCCACGATCGCGATGATCACCCACGGCGTGCCGGGCAACGCCTTCTGGGATTTGGTCCGCAAGGGGGCGGAGACCGCGGCGGCCAAGGACAACATCGAACTGCGCTACTCCGCCGATCCCGAGGCCCCGAATCAGGTGAACCTCGTGCAGGCGGCGATCGACAGCAAGGTCGACGGCATTGCACTCACCCTCGCCAAGCCGGATGCGATGGCGCCCGCTGTCAGCGCCGCCCTGGCGGCCGACATCCCGGTCGTCGGTCTCAACGCCGGCTTCGATGTCTGGAGGAAGCTGGGCGTTCAGCAGTATTTCGGGCAGGACGAGACGTTGTCAGGGCGGTCTGCCGGCCAACGCCTCTCTGCCGATGGAGCCAAGAAGGTCCTGTGCATCATCCACGAGCAGGGCAACGTCTCCCTCGAATCTCGCTGCGCCGGTGTCGCGCAGGGCTTCAAGGGCGAGAACGTGGTGCTCAACGTGAACAGCAAAGACATGACCGCGGTCGAGGCTTCGGTCACCGCCAAGCTCCAACAGGATCCGTCGATCGACCACATCATCGCGCTCGACGCGTCCATCGCCATGACCGCCGTCCAGTCGAAAAAGGCCGCAGGCAGCACGGCCGTCATCGACACGTTCGACACCAACGCCGAAATCGTCAATGCGATCAAGGGCGGTGATGTCGGTTGGGCAGTCGATCAACAGCCGTTCCTGCAGGGTTATCTGGCCGTCGACTCGCTGTGGCTGTTCATCAACAACCGCAATCTGATCGGAGGGGGGACACCCGTGCTCACCGGCCCCGCGTTCGTCGATGACAGCAACATCGACTCCATCGCCGAGTACGCGGCCAGGGGCACTCGCTAGAGCATTGCCATTCGCGCGGGAATTGAACCGCGACCAAACCCTCACTCAGACCACCAAGAAGGAGACACTCATGCCTGCTCGACACAAGATCCGCGTCGCACTCGTCGGGGCAGGGGCCGCCGGACAGGCCCACGCCTTCGGATACCGCAATGTGTCGATGGCGAACGGCCTCGATGTCGTCGACGTCGACCTAGCCGCGGTCGTCGACCCCAACGTCGAGTTGGCCCGAAAAACGGCCGACCGCTACGGATTCACCGAAGCAACCTCGGACCTGCAACGGGTCGTCGGTGACCCGAGCATCGATGCGATCAGTGTGGCGTTGCCCAACAGCGTTCACGCGGAGGTACTTCCGGCCATTCTCACTTCGGGCAAGCATGTTCTGACGGAGAAGCCGATCGGCCGCAGCGCAGATGAGGCTCGCGCTCTGGTGGCGCTCGCGGAACAGTCGGCCGCCATCACCGGAGTCGGCTTCTCTTTTCGCCGCCTGCCCGGTCTCGCCGCGGTGCGCGATCTCGTCGCCGACGGTGCCATCGGAGCGGTGCAGAGCTTCACCGCCTGGTACAACGCCGACTACGGCGCATCGCCCGATGCCCCGTTCAGCTGGCGCTACGCCAAGCAGACCGCAGGCGCCGGCGCACTCATCGACATCGGTACCCACGCCATCGACACCGTGCAGCATGTCATCGGCTCTGTCCATCAGGTGATTTCGGCAACGCTGCACACCGCTGTCACACGTCGTCCGATCGCCGGCACCAGTGAGTTCGGTGTCGTCGACACCGACGACATTGCACTGCTGACCGTCGAGACCTCAGGCGGTGCCATCGGTCAGATTCACGTGAACCGGATAGCGGCTGGCATCCCGAACTCGCTCGGGTTGCAGATTCACGGGGCACGCGGCCATACGCGATTCGACTCGATCTCCGCAGGGGAGTTCCACATTCACACCGACGACCAAGACGCCTTCTCCTCCGGGCCGCGACGGGTGTTCACCGGCCCGGCACACCCGTACTTCTGCGATGTTGCGGCCATGCCCGGCGGTGGTGTCGGTACCGGATATGCAGAAGCGTTCGTTGCCGAGGTCCAGCACTTCGTCCGCTGCATCGTCTCGAACACACCGATGGACACGAGCTTCCCGTCGGCATATCGGGTGATGCGCGTGGTGGACGCCGCCCAGCGCGCTGCCGCTACCGGCGCGTCGGCCGTCGTCGATGACCTTGCCCTCGTCCACGCCTGACGCCGGAAGGAGAAGCGCGTGACAACATCGGAAATCGCCCCGACGGCACAGCCGAGGCCCGAATACTCTCGGTTGCACCTGGGCACCGCACCCGACTCGTGGGGTATCTGGTTCCCTGACGATCCCAAGCAGCCGCACTGGTCGACATTTCTCGATGAGGTGGTCGAATCCGGGTTCAGGACAATTGAACTCGGACCGTACGGATATCTGCCCACGGATCCGCAGAAGCTCGAGGACGAACTCGGCAACCGTGGTCTGACACTGACCGGCGGCACCGTGGGCACGGCCACGCACCGAGGTCGTGAAGCATTCGAGCAGAGCCGCCGCGACGCGTTCGCGGTTTGCGAGTTGCTTGCGGCCATGGACGTGCATTACCTGGTCGCATTGCCGGAGATGTACACCGATCTGCATACCGGGGTGCTGAACCAGCCCGCCGAACTCACCGCCGAGCAGTGGGGAGATCTTGTCGACGGGATGTCTGAACTAGGCCGATTCACGATGAGCGAGTACGGCATCGCGATCGGCTTCCACCCGCACGTCGACACTCATGTGGACACCCAGCAGTTCGTTGACAAGTTCCTCGCCGACACCGATCCCGATGCGGTGTCCCTGTGCCTGGACACGGGGCACATCGAGTACTGCTCGGGAGACAACCGCGAGATCGTGAGCCGCCATCCCGACCGAATCAGCTACATCCATCTCAAGCAGGTCAACCCTGGAGTTGCGGCGAAGGCGCGCGCCGATCGGGTCGGATTCTACGAAGCGGTGCAACGCGGCGCGATGGTCGAGCCACCGCTCGGAGCACCTGCGATGGCGCCCCTGCTCGACGATCTCGCTTCACTGGGGCGAGATTTACGGTTGGTCATCGAGCAGGACATGTATCCCGCGCCCGTCGGCAGCGCCAAGGCGATCGCGACGCGCACCCGCGAGTACTTCGGCAGTCTCGGACTGCTTCCCGCGATGCGTTGATTGTGCGGTTGGAATCTCAGCTGGGACACACGTTCAGATGACCAGCGAGCCGCCGTTGAGCCCGATGGTCTGACCCGTCATCCACGCCGCTTCGTCGGAGGCCAGATACACCGCCAGCGCACCGACGTCCTCGGGGGTGCCCATGCGGCCGACGGGAATGGTCTTGGCCAGGCCCTCGACGGCGGAGGCGTCCTCGAGGACCAAACCGAGCGAGATGGTGTTGGCGGTGATGCCGTGCTTGGCGTTCTCCACCGCGAGATGCCGCATGAAGCCGGCGACGCCGGCCTTACCCGCCGCGTACGGCGACACCCCGATGTCCATGCCGATCTGGCCTGCGCCCGAGGAGATCGTGATGATCCGGCCCCAGTTGCGGCTGATCATCGATTCCACAACGGCTTTCGCGCAATTCATCGGACCCAGAAGGTTCACCGCGATGATCGGCGCCCAGTCGCTCGGCCCCGTGTCGGCGAACTGCGCCATCGGCATCGGCGCGTCCGGGCCTCCGGTGCCCGCGTTGTTCACCAACACATCCACCGGGCCGAGTCGAGAGGCGATCTCGTCCACCGCTGCGGCGACGGCGTCCGGGTCGGTGACGTCGAAGGCGACGGCGACCGCCGCACCACCCGTCGCGGTGATCTGCGACGCGACCCGTTCGGCCCGGTCGGCGTGAAAGTCGTTGACCGCCACGGCGGCGCCCTGCGCGGCGAGGGTTCGCGCGATGCCCGCGCCGACGTTCTGGCCCGCGCCGGTGACGAGGGCGGTGCGGCCTCTCAGATCGAACACAGTATTTCCTCACTTGACTAAATACGTCGGTCCGATGAGTATGGCATTGGTCCGGCCGGCAGTGAAGGGGTGACCGATGCGCTTCACGTTCACGGATGTGATGACGTCATCGGATTACCTGCCGCAGCTCGCCCTGGCCGCCGAGGCCGCCGGCTATGACGGGTTCACCATCCCCGATTCGATCGGCTATCCGGAGCACTCCGACGCCGTCTACCCCTACACGGCCGACGGCGATCGCAGCTTCCTGGAGGGCAAGGAGTTCATCGAGCCGTTCGTGCTCGCCGCGTCCCTCGGCGCCATCACCCAGCGCATCCGCTTCAACACGTTCGTGGTCAAGTTCCCCGTCCGCTCGCCGGTACTGGTTGCCAAGCAGGCGTTCTCGGTCGCAGCGCTGACACGCAACCGCCTCGGCCTGGGCGTCGGGATCGGCACCAGCCCCTACCCGGATGACTACCTGATGGCCGGAGTCGACCCGGCCCGCAAGGGTGCGCGCATGGACGAGGCCATCGAGATCTTCCGCGGCCTGCAGGCCGGCGAGTTCTTCGAGTTCCACGGACGGTTCTACGACGTTCCCTCGATGAAGCTGTGCCCGGTGCCGACCGAGCCACTGCCACTGCTCATCGGCGGCCACTCGGATGCCGCCCTGCGGCGGGCGGCGACCATAGGCGACGGTTGGATGCACGCCGGTGGGCCCAACGACGTTCTGGAGTCGATGCTGAAGAAGTTGCATACGCTGCGTGACGCGGCAGGAAAGCTCGACGAGCCCTTCGAGATTCACGCCGTCAGCGCCGACGCCCGCACCGTCGACGGATGCAGGCGCCTGCAGGACATGGGCGTCACCGACGTGGTGGTCGGCTTCCGCCACCCGTATGTGAAGGGGAAGGACACCCAACCGCTGGCCGAGAAGCTGGCCAGGCTCGAGCGCTTCGCTGACGACGTGATCGCCCGGGTCAACCCGTGAGCAACTTCTTCTACTTCGATTGGCGGACCTGGGCGACGATGGTCCGCCTGGTCCGTCGCGAGCAGGATCCCGCGAGGCGTCGACGTCAGTACCGCACGTTGTGCGTCGTCGTACCCGCCTTGGCGCTGCTGCACACGGTGACGTTCCCGCTGGACGCCGTCGTGTTCCCGTCGCTGCGGCGCACCGAGGTCCGCAAGCCGGTCTTCGTGGTGGGGCATGCGCGCAGCGGAACGACCTACCTGCACCGCCTGATGGCCAACGATCCCCAGTTTTCCTATGTGCTGCTGTGGGAGATGTTCTTCCCGTCGCTCATCGAGAAGAAGGTGCTGCGCGCGGTGCTGCGCGCCGACAGGCGGCTCGGCGGCCGCCTGCGCAGGCGCATCGACGCACTCGATGAGCGGTTGTTCAGCAAGAGTCAAAGCGTGCACGAGTCAGGGCTTTTCGCGCCGGAGGAGGACGAGTTCCTGCTGACGACGTCGTGCGCGTCCGGCTTCTGGGTGGTGCAGTACCCGTACGTCGACGAGCTCGACTTCTACTACGTCGACGACCGGTGGCCGGCGGCCAAGCGGCGCCGGGTGATGCAGTTCTACCGGCAGTGCCTGCGCCGCCAGTCGGCACTCAACGGCGCCGAGCTGACGCACCTGTCCAAGGCGCCTGTGCACTGCGGCCGCGTCGAAAGCCTGATCCGAACTTTTCCCGACGCCCGTTTCGTGGTGCCGGTGCGCAATCCCTACGAGACGATTCCGAGTTTCCTCAAGCTGATGCAGTTCGCCTGGTCTGCCCGCAGAAGGTCCGAAGAGGAGATGCAGAGGGCGTTCCGATTTTTCGCCGATTCGTCCTTCCACTACTACCGACACCCGCTGGAGGTGTTGGACGTCCACCGGGAGGTGCCGAGCATGATCGTGGACTACGGCGACCTCGTCACCGACCCGGCGGGCACGGTGCGCCGCGTGTACGAGAAGCTCGCGATCCCGATGACGCAGCAGCAGCAGACGGCGCTGGCCGGGGAGAAGGGTCGTGAGTATCGGTCCGGGCATTCCTACAGCCTCGAGGAGTTCGGTCTCGAGGCCGACGAGATCCGCACCCGGTTGGCGCCGCTGTTCGACCGCTTCGGATGGGAGGCGGGAGATGCCCGCTGAACACGCAGACACCTTGCGCGCCGCGTGGGACGAGATGATCGACCGGCTCGGCCGGGCCCGAGATGCGCTGGAGGACCCGCAACTTCACGCTCCGCCGCAGACCGGCGCGCGCGACCTCGCCGAGGGGTACCGATACCTGCTCGGCTTCGTGTTCTCGGCAGTGGAGCGCGCCTTCTTCGCAGACCCCGCGTTCCCGTACTTCCGCCGCAGCATCCAGGTGATCGACAAGGCCACCATCGACAACGCCGACGCCATGTACCTCTCGACCCCGATCGACGGCAGGTACTCCTACCGGATCAGCGGCCGTGTCGAGGACTCGCGGCACTGGCGCGGGCAGTCGCGGGCGCCGTCCGGCCCGATCGCGCCGCAGTACGTCATCGTCGAGGCGCACACGGGTTACGCCGGCGATAGCGGTGACCTGGCCGAACTGCAGCCGGGTGTGCGCGGCAACACCGGCACGCTGGATTCCTCGGCGCTTGCCGTCGACGACGACGGCCGGTTCGAGATCCTTCTCGCCCCCGAGGTGCCGCAGGACTACACGGGCAATTTCATTGCCACCCAGCGGACGTCACAGCGAAGCGGGACGACGTACCACGCCGAACACGTCACGGTCCGCTTCCTGTTTCACGACTGGGAGCGCGAGCAGTCACCCGAGCTGCTGATCCGTCGACTGGACAAGGTCGGTGCGCACCCGCCCGCGCTGGACCCCTCGACGGCAGCCGCCGCATTGCGCCGCGTCGGCGAGATCGTCGACAACCAGATGCGCTTCTGGAACAAGTTTTACGACGTGGTCCTCGAGGCATACGGCGACCGCAACGGCGACGGGGTCAGCTTCATGCCGCGCAACGACTTCAACGCGCCGGCCGGTGCGTCCCTGGCGACCGGCGGGGGACAGAGCACCAATGTGTATTCGGGTGGCATCTACGAACTTGGCGACGACGAAGCACTGCTGGTCGACACGCAGGTGTTCGACCTCCCCGCGTACATGGGTTTTCACCTGGCCAACGTGTGGGGCGAGTCGCATGACTACGCCAACCACGTGAGCAGCCTGAACGGCACGCAGGCCGAGCGCGACCACGACGGCCACTTCCGATACGTCGTCGCCCATCGCGATCCGGGAGTACCCAACTGGCTGGACACCACCGGCCTTCGCGAGGGCTTCATGACGTTGCGCTGGACCTACCCTCGCCCGACCGAGCGGCTGCCCTCGGTGACGGCACGCAAGGTGGCGTTCGATGAAATCGGCGACCATCTCCCCGCGGCCACGCGCCGGGTGTCGGCCGACGAGCGACGCGAACAGGTGCGCGTCCGTCAGGAGCACGTCCAGCGCCGTTACCGGCAGTACTGATGCCGTCCCCCAGCGCAAACGAGCGGCGGCGGGGGCCGCGCAGCGACGTCGACGTGCGAGACCTCATCCTCGATGTGACCGAGGCGATGGCAGGTGACACGAACCCCGATGCCGTGTCGCTGCGCGCCATCGCCAGGGAGGCGAACGTGGCGCCGCGGGCCCTGTCGTACCACTTCGCGAGCAAGCGCAGCCTGCTCGAGGCGGTGCTCGCGCGCCGTTCGGGGGTCATCTCCGAGCTCATCATGGAACGTCTGGGGCCGCTGCGGGACCGTCAGGGCGCCATCACCATTCGTGAGGTCGTGGACGCGCTGATGCTGCCGATCGTCGAACTGATCGAGCGCGAGCCCGTCGCCGGCGTGCGCTGGATGCGGATCTTCTCGACGCTGCGCAGCACCGAGGACCCGGCATGGGGGATCGACGCCGCGGTGGCAGGCCTGCTCTTCGTGATGGCCGAGCGCGCACTCGGCGGCACGCTGGACGACGGCGCCAGGCGCCGGATCGGCCTCGGCGTGCTCGGCATGCTCGAAACCCTCTCCCGGGTCGACCAGCCCAGCTATGGCAAGCCGCTGGGCGACACCGGTCTGGACCCCGACTTCGTGACCCAGCTTGCCATTCTCACCAGTGCGGGCATCGCCGGGCGAGCGTGAAACAGAAAGGTGGACAATGACTTCTGCGCAAAGTGGGAAGGCTCTGCCCCTGCAGGGCCGGGTCGCGCTGGTGACCGGCGCCAGCCGCGGTATCGGTGCGGGCATCGCGAAGCGCTTTGCGTGCGAAGGTGCCGTCGTGGCGGTGGCCGCGCGGAGTGTGGATCACGCCGCCCAAGGCGTGCTGCCCGGCACGCTGCGGGAGACGGTGGCCGACATCGAGGCCGCCGGGGGTGACGCGTCTCCCTACCAGGTCGATCTCAGCTCACCCGAGTCGCGCGCGGCCCTGATCGATCGCGTGGTCGCCGACCTCGGGCCGGTCGACATCCTGGTGAACAACGCCGCCACCGCAACCTTCATGCCGTTCACCGACATCTCGGAAAAACGTCTGCGGCTGATCACGACATTGAACTATTTCGCCCCGTTCGACCTGTGCCAGAGGGTGATTCCGGCGATGAAGGAGCGCGGCCGCGGCTGGGTGCTGAACATCAGCTCGCTGGCGGGCGAGATTCCGTCGACGCCGCCGCCCGACCCGACCTATCACATGCAGGGCACCGCCTACGGGTCGTCGAAGGCGGCCTTGAACCGACTCAGTGAAGCATTGGCCAGCGAGTTCTACGCCGACTCGATCGTCGTCAACGCGTTGCTGCCCGCGAAGGCGGTGTTGACCGAGGGAGTGAAGGCGACGATCTCGCAGGACCTCGTCACCGCCGAGGGTGTCCTCGAACCGGTCGAGGCGATGGCCGAAGCAGCCCTGGCGCTCTGTACCGGCGACCGCGACGGGCTC
Organism: Mycolicibacterium moriokaense; assembly: GCF_003347205.1. Taxonomy (GTDB): domain Bacteria; phylum Actinomycetota; class Actinomycetes; order Mycobacteriales; family Mycobacteriaceae; genus Mycobacterium; species Mycobacterium moriokaense_B. The sequence goes on along the minus strand of NZ_QQBJ01000003.1, from coordinate 326,818 downwards.
AACGGCGGGGTGCACAAGTCCCTGAGCCTGCTCGAACAGCTGGGCCGCCCCATTCGGACGTTGGACGGCGGCGCGCTGCTCACGCTGTGAGCAGGCAGGCTTCGACGAGTGCCTGCGCACCGCAGCCGCAGGCAGGCACTCGTCGCTGGTGGCATCAGCCCATCAGCGGCCCGTTCTTGTTGGGCCCGATGTTCTTCCACGTGCCGTCCTTCTGGCACATCAGCGTTGAGCCGTCGCCGAAGTCGACCTTCGCTCCGGGGTTGTACGCGGTCTGGCTGATCCAGCACATGAATGTCTCCTTCGGCTGCGCCTGCGCGATGGCGGCGGGGGCGACCAGAGCCGTCAGAGCGCCGACCGAGACAGCTGCCCCGGCGATGAGTGAGGTGAAGCGTGCGGTTTTCATGACGTTGTCTCCTGTTGCGGGGTGCCCGCCCGAATGGGCCGGCGATAAAGAGAAACTGTCACGACCGATGGCGGCGCCGTAATCGCCGGGAGGCCACATTCCACGCGCCCCGGGAGAGGATTTCCTACCCGTCGAGCAAGCAACGTAGCGAAGTATCGGGTTTCAATCCGAGGACGCGGTCGCCTGCTTGGCCGCCAACTTTCCTGTCTGTTCGCGTGGCGGAATCGAGTTGCTGCGCACGACTTCTGCGCGGTCGTCGACCACCGAGACGGCGCGCACGCGCTCGACGTTGCCCGGCGTGTTGACGATCCAGACCGGCCCGTTGGCGATGTTGTCCAGCGCCTGCTGGGCCACGCTGTCGGGCGGTTCGGCGTTGGTGAGATCCATGCCGAGACGTTGCATCGCGGGGGTGGCGGTGAAGCCGACATTGAGGTGCAGCACATCGACGCCGAAGGCGGCGCTTTCGGCCCACAGGGCCTCGGTGAAGATGCGCGAGAAAGCTTTCGACGCGCAATAGGCGGCCAGCGTCCCCGAGCCGAGGTAGCCGCCGATGGAGCCGGCCAGAATGATGCCACCCCGTCGCTGCTGATACATCTTGGCCCCGTAGTGGCGGGTGAAGTTCGCCTGTCCGAGCACATTGATCGCGATCACCGACTGGGTGACCTCCTCGGGCAGTTCGACGAACAGGCCGCGGGTGTTGTTGGCGCCGGCGTTGTAGATCAACAGGCCGATGTCGACGTCGTCGGTCATCTCACGCACCAGGTCGAGTACGCCGGGCTTGCTGAGGTCGGCGGACAAAGTGCGGACCTCGGCGCCGGTGGCGCGCAACTCCTCGGCCAGGTCGTCCAGCGGGCCGGGTTTGCGGGCCACCAGCACCAAGTTGAATCCGTCACTGGAGAGCTTGCGCGCGAACGCCGCGCCGATGCCTTCCGAGCCGCCGACGATCAGTGCCCAGGGGCCGTACATCTGCAGGTCCATATGCGCAGCCTGCCAGTCGAGTAGCCGACTACGCTAGGCGCCCGCCCAGCGGCTCGGAAGGCTCGGGTACATGCCCTCAGCGTCGGCTGGTACAACGCGGCCCCGGGTGCAATCGGCGGCCGGGCACCAACGTGCGCGCACCCCGATCGACCCGCTGCGGCACGCGACGTTCACGCGTTGGATCTGGGGTGCCGTGCTGGTCAGCGTGTCCGGCGGCGCGCTGGTTTTCGTGTTCCTGTCCTTCGCCGCGCCGATTCTGCTGAGCCCCGCCGCGACCGACCGGCTGCTCTGGCGGGGCGGGACGGCGCTTGCCGTGTTCGCCGTCGTCGTCGTGCCGGTGCTGATCCGTGTCCGCCGGACCCGCTACGCGATGAGCACCGTCTGGCTTCGGCAACACCGCAAGCCGACCGACAAGGAGCGGCGGATGGCGCTCGGCGCGCCGGGGGAGGCCGTTCGCGTCTCCGCGCTGACCTGGGGTTCCGGTGCCGTCTTCTTCGGGATGCTGGGGGCGACCGAGTCGGTGTCGGCGGCGGCCTACATCTTCAGCGCGGTGATTCTGGGCGGCATCACCACCACGGCGGTGTGGTACCTGATCGCCGAGCGGATCATGCGGCCGGTGTCGGCGCGGGCGCTGGATGGCGACCCGGTGATGCAGCGGTTCGGGCCGAGCATCCAGATCCGGCTGGCGATGGCGTGGACCCTGGCGACGGGCGTGCCGCTCCTCGGCGTCGCGACGTTGGCGGTGGGCTATCTCGTCGACGTCGGATTCGAGCCGCATCGAACGTTGGCGGTGATCCTCGGACTTCTGGTGGTGGCGCTGGTAGTGGGGTTCTTCACCCTCGTCGTCGCGGCGCGGTCGGTGGCCGAGCGGGTGGGCGACCTGCGGCATGCGCTCGCCCGGGTGCGGGCCGGCGATTTCACGGCGCGCGTCGTCGTCGACGATGCCAGCGAGATCGGGCGGCTGCAGGTCGGATTCAACGCCATGGCGGCGGGTTTGGCTGAGCGGGAACGTATTCGAGAAGCGTTCGGCACCTATGTCGACCGCGACGTCGCCGAGCACATCCTTCAGGGCGCCGCCGTGCAGGCCGACGAGGTGGAGGTCACGCTGATGTTCGTCGACGTGCGCAGCTTCACCGCATTCGCCGAACGGGTGCGCCCGATCGAAGTCGTAGCCACTCTCAACAGGCTCTTCGAACGGATCGTTCCACTGGTCCACGCCCACGGCGGCCATGTCGACAAGTACGCGGGGGACGGCCTTTTCGCGGTGTTCGGTGCGCCGAAGCGCCATGACGACCACGCCGATCGGGCGCTGAGAGCCGCACTGGAGATCTCCGAGGCGGTGCGCGACGAGTTCGGGACGGCATTGACGGGATTGACGGCATCGACGGCGTTGTCGGTGGGGATCGGGCTGAACTCCGGGCCGGTGGTCGCCGGAAACATCGGCGGTGCAGGACGATTCGAGTTCTCCGTGATCGGCGACGCCGTCAACGTCGCGGCTCGCGTCGAATCGGCCACCCGTCAGACGGGTGATGTGGTTCTGCTGACGGGCGAAACGCTGGCTCTGTTGCACGGCGAGCACGGCGATTTCGTGGCCCGGCCGGGCCTGGTGCTCAAGGGAAAGACGGCACCCGTGCAGATTTACGCGCCAGCGGGCACAGTCGACGCTTAATCTCCTGCCATGGACCGCATATTGCAGTGGACCTGGGATCGGTTTGGACCGAGATATTCTTGGGCGCTCTGCGCGCTGATGTTCCCCGTTGCGCTGCCCGTTTTCCTGGCGTGGGCGTTGATCATTGTCGAGTTCGAGAACTCGAACCGCTATGGCGAAGCGCTCGCCTTCACGGTTGTCGCGGTGTTGCTGCGGACGTACGTGCTGGCACTTCCCGGGCAGAAGGGGCTACGGCCAATTGAGCAATGGGCCGGTGGCCACGCGGTCGATCCGATGGCCGTGCTGAGCACGACATACACTTTCGCCCGGCATGCGATCGGGCGGGCGTTGGCATCCGATGCGGTTTGGACCGCAGTGTTCATGGTCGTCGTTGGCGCGATCGCAGGCGCGGGCACGTCTCGGCTGGTGCAGTACGGCATCCTCGGCGCCGCGGTCGGAATCGCCACCATGCTGATGTCCGTGCACAGCTTCGTGGAAGGGGCGCTTCGAGCGCCGAGGGCCGCGATTGCGGCTGCCACGGGGGCCGGCGACTCACTGCCTCGCTCCCGCCCGACGTTCGCTGAGTGGACGAACATCTGCGTCATCGCGACAGTATTTTCGGCGATCATCTTCGGCGCGCTGCTCGGAGCGGTCTTCGACGTGGCGATGCACGGCCCGTTGCTCGCCGTCGTGATCGCCAGTGTGTTCACGATCCTCACCGGACCGAGCGCGTTCGCCTCCTTCTCGCCCTTTTTGCGACCGATCCGCGATCTCGCGGATGGGACCGTACGCGTCGCAGCGGGCGACTACAGCCAACGCGTGCCCGTCGTCCAGGATGACGACCTCGGCGCTCTGGCGGGCTCGTTCAACCGCATGCAGGCGGGTTTGGCTGAGCGGCAACGGCTTGCGGCCGCGTTCGGCACCTATGTCGACCCGGCGCTTGCCGCGCGGCTGCTCGAGCAGGGCGACGACGTCTTCACCGGTGATCGTCGCGAGGTGACCGTGATGTTCGTCGACATCCGTGACTTCACCCCGTTCGCCGAGACCAACACCGCCGAGGACACCGTGGCGCGCCTCAATGCGCTGTTCGACATCGTGGTGCCTGCCGTCGTCGAGGCGGGCGGTCATGTCAACAAGTTCCTCGGCGACGGCGCGCTCGCGGTCTTCGGTGCACCCAACGACCTCGCGGATCACGCCGACGCGGCGGTGACCGCCGCAGTCCTGATCCACCGCCTCGTCGCGCAGCGGTTCGGCGGTGAGCTTCGAATCGGCATCGGCGTCAACACCGGGAAGGTGATCGCGGGGACCATCGGCGGCGGCAGCAAGTTGGAGTTCACCCTGATCGGCGACGCCGTCAACGTCGCGGCCCGGGTCGAACAGCTCACCAAGGCCACCGGCGACGCGATCCTGCTGACCGAGCACACCGTCGACGCCCTGGACCATCGACCACCCGGACTCGTCGACCGGGGATCGCACGCCCTCAAGGGCAAGTCCACCCCGGTGCGGGTATTCGGTCTCGATTCGCCCGCCGACTGAAGGTCCGGTGGCAAGCTCGTAGGCGTGGCACGCGTCCTGATCCCGATCCCCGACAAGGACTTCGACCCCACCGAGGTCGCCGTCAGCTGGCAGGTGCTCACCCGCGACGGGCACGCCGTCGTCTTCGCCACCGAAAGCGCCAGGCCGGGCGCCGCCGACGACATCATGGTCTCCGGACGCGGCCTCGATCTCTGGTCGGGCCTGCCTGGGGTGGGCAGGCTCGCCGTCGTCGGGCGGTTCCTGCGCGCCAACCGGGATGCCCGTAATGCGTACGCGCAGATGCTGAAAAGCCGCGAATACCAACACCCCGTCGCCTGGGCGGACGCGACGCTAGACGGCGTCGACGCGCTGCTGCTGCCCGGCGGCCATCGCGCGCGGGGGATGCGCGCCTACATCGACAGCGACGTGCTGCAGAAGCTGGTGGTGGACGCGTTCCGGCGCGGCACCCTGGTGGCGGCGATCTGCCACGGCGTGCTGCTGGCCGCCCGGTCGGTCGACCCGTCGACGGGACACTCGGTGCTCCACGGCCGCAAGACCACCGCGCTCACATGGGATTTCGAACGTCGCGCCTGGCAACTGACGCGCCGAACACGGTTCTGGGACCCCGACTACTACCGCACCTATTCGGAAAAGCCGGACGATCCCGCCGGATACATGTCGGTGCAGGCGGAAGTCACTCGCGCACTGCAGAACCCAGATGACTTCTGCGATGTCCTCGCCGACTCCCCGCACCGGCGACGGCAGACATCGGGGATGGCGCGCGACACAGCGACGGACTCGCGCCCGGCGTTCGTCGTCGACGACGGCTCCTACATCTCGGCGCGATGGCCGGGGGACACGCACACCTTCGCCGCCGCCGTGTCGGCGCGACTGTACGAACGCCGCTGAGCCGCAGAAGAACGGCTCAGCCTTGCGGGCGCCACATCTGCAGCGAGGACTGCGCTCCGCCGGGAAGTTCGATCAGTTCGATCGGCGTGCCGTCCGGGTCGTAGACGAACAACGTTCGGACGCCTGCGATCTCGACCGGGGCGGTGGCGCGCGCCTGCGGATGATGGCGCTGGAGGCTGTCATGGACGGCATCGATATCCGTCACCCGAAACGAGATATTGGTGTAGCCGAGGTGGGGTCCGTCGGTGCCTGCGGGCACCGTGCCCAGGTAGAGCAACTCGACCATGACGCCGCCGATGAGACCGCCGACCATTCTGCCGCTCTGCGTGCCGCCGGTGACCGTGTCCAGCCCGCCCCCGTCGAGTTCGACGTCGAAGACGACGTCCATGGCGAGCACACCGGTGTAGAAGGACAGCGCGGCGTCCATGTCGGACACCCCGATGCAGACATGGGAGAAGTTCTCGACTCGAATGGGTGGCGGCTGGCTCATTGCACTCCTGGTAGCCGGGATGCGACGAGGGCGGCGAACCGGCGAGTACCGCCCAGCACGCCCACGTCAGGTGAACGCCATGGTGTGACGGCCCCGCGCACTTTCAGCGCCCGTCGCCGTTGTCGCACGACGGCGCAGGATACGAAGCCGCACACGAAGCCGAGAACGAAGAACCTGCGCGCGCGTCGGGCCGCTCTGCGCTCGGCGGCGGCCACGCCCAGTCGGTATGTCACCGCCACGGTCGCGACCGCGAGCAGCAGGAGAACCAGCGGCCCCGGCGGCCACCCCATAACCAACCTCCAGGCGTCGCCAGCGGGGGAGTTCGCTCGATCCAAGCAGGCTTTGGCCGCCGCGACATGCCTGTCGGATGTTCGTGACCAAACTGGGTGTCTTACAGTGTCAAGATCGACGCCTTCCACGACATCCGGGCAGCGGTCGAAGGGTGCTACTCCTCGATCGAGTCGCTGTGCGCCGATCTGAGCGAGGCCGACTGGCAGGCCCAGTCGCTGTGCCCGGACTGGACCGTTCGCGGTGTCGTCAGCCACGTCACCAGCATCGAGGCGGTGATGACGGGCTGGCTTCCCGACGATGCCACGACGCCGCCGCCGTTCGGCAAGGCAGGCGATTTCGAGCGCGAGACCGCGGACCTTGACAACTCGGCGTTCGTCGATGTCGTTCGCGCGACCTACGACCGTCGCCGCCAGGATCTGGCTGAGCTGACCGACGCCGATCTGGAGCGGCCCTCCTGGATGCCGACGGGTCCCGGCACCTACGGCCGGTTCCTGGCCATCAGGGTCTTCGACTTCTGGGTGCACGAGCGCGACATCACCACCCCGCTGGGCCGGACGACCGTCGACGCGGGCCCGGCCGCCGAGATCGCGCTCGCGGAGGTGGAAAGCTCGCTGGGCTACATCGTCGGCAAGAAGGTGGGCCTGCCCGACGGCAAGAGCGTCTCGTTCCACCTCACCGGACCGATCGTGCGCGAACTCAACGTCGCGGTCGACGGCCGGGCCAAGCAGGTCGAGCGGCTGGAGAACCCCGACGTCGTGGTCGAAACGGACTCGACGACGTTCATCCAACTCGCCAGCGGACGCATCGATCCCCAGGTCCCCATCGACAGCGGCGCGATCGGCTGGACGGGCGACGCCGAACTCGGCGATCTCGCCGCGCGCAACCTCAGGTTCACGATGTGACCCCGTACCCGGAGTTCGTCGACTTCCACTTCGACGTCATGTGCCCCTACGCGTATCAGACGTCGTTGTGGATCCGCGAGGTGCGCGACCTGACCGGGCTCACCGTGAACTGGCGGTTCTTCAGCCTCGAGGAGATCAACCGCCAGGAGGGCAAGAAGCACCCGTGGGAGCGCGAATGGTCCTACGGGTGGTCCATGATGCGCATCGGGGCGATGCTGCGGCGGCGGTCGATGGCCGACCTCGACGCCTGGTACGGCCGGGCCGGCCGGGCGCTGCACGTCGACGGACACAAGCCGCACGAAAAGGGTGTCGCCAGACACCTTCTGACCGAACTCGGATTCGACCCCGACCTCGTCGACGAGGCCATCGCCGACCCCAGCACCGGCGACGAGGTGATGGCCGAACACCGGCGAGTGGTCGACGCGGGTGGCTACGGCGTGCCGACGATGTTCTTCCCCGACGGGCAGTGTCTTTTCGGGCCCGTCCTGGTCGATCCACCCTCAGGCGAGGCGGCGCTGCGGCTGTGGGATGCCGTCGTCGCCTGGACCGAGTTCCCGCACCTCTACGAGCTTCAGCGGCCGAAAACCAGCGACGACGAACGGGTGATCACCGACACGTTCCGGCCGTATCTCGAGGCGCGCGACTGGGTGTCGATCAACCGCGGCGAGGTCATCACGTTCGGCGGCGATGCCGGCGAACGGCGTTAGAACTTCGCGACCGCCCCCGCGTCGATCGGCAGCGCCGCTCCGGTGATGTATCTCGCCTCGTCCGAGGCCAGGAACAGCACGGCGTCGCTGACCGCCCGCGCCTCGATCAACGGCGAAGGCAGCATGTGGAAGTGGCCGATCACCGCTGCCGCGTCGTCCATCGTCGGCTCGGCGAGGTCCGGCCGCAGGGTGCGGTGGAACCACTCGTTGTCCAGCATCGGCGTCAGGATGTTGCCGGGATGGATCGAGTTCACTCGGATCCACTGCGGTGCAAGCTCATTGGCGAACGAGTTCATCAACCCGACGACGGCGTGCTTGGCCGAGGCGTAGCCGGCCATGTAGCCGCCGCCGCGCAACCCGAGCATCGAGCTGACCAGGATGATGGACCCGCCGCGGCCGTCGGACATGTGCGGCAGCGCCACCTTGACCGTGTGCATCACACCGGTCAGATTGATGTCGAGCATTGTCTGCCACGCCGACTCGTCGATCATCGCCGCAGCCGTGGGCGCACCGCTGATGCCGGCGTTCGCGACCACCACGTCGGGCCGGCCCAACTCGTCGACGCCCCGCTGCAGCGCGGCGCGCAGGCCCTCGACATCCCTGACGTCGGCCTTGGCGGTGACGACGCGGCGGTCCAGCTTCTCCACCAGCGCAGCGGTCTCGTCAAGGTCGGACTCCGTGGCCCCGGGGTAGCCGACGCTTTCGATGTCGGCGCACACGTCGACCGCGATGATGTCGGCGCCCTCCTCGGCCAGCCGGATGGCGTGTTCGCGGCCCTGGCCGCGCGCCGCCCCCGTGATGAACGCGACCTTGCCCGCCACCCTGCCCACTGCGCTCGACATCGTCACCTCTCGTTCGGCCGAAGATTTGGCCTCTATACCCTGCACGACTCACAGCCGAAATGGGTACCGTCACGACGATGGAGTTGATCTCGCCGACCGATTCGATGTTCCTGATCGGGGAATCCCGCGAACATCCAATGCACGTTGCCGGCCTGCAGCTCTTCGAGCCGCCAGAGGGCAGCGGCCCCGACTTCATTCGCGATCTGCACGCCTCCATCGTCGAGAACGACGACTTCCAGCCGACGTTCCGCAAGCACCCCGGACGGCTTCTCGGCGGCATCGCCAACCTCGCCTGGGCGTTCGACGACGAGGTCGACATCGACTACCACCTGCGCAGGTCGGGTCTGCCACAGCCGGGCCGCATCCGCGAGCTGCTCGAGCTGGTGTCGCGGCTGCACGGCACCCTGCTCGACCGGCACCGGCCGCTGTGGGAGACCAGCCTCGTCGAGGGCCTCGAAGACGGCCGGTTCGCGATCTACAGCAAGATCCATCACTCGCTGCTCGACGGCATCTCCGCGCAGCGGCTGACGATCAGGTCGATGACGACCGACCCCGACGACCGCGAGATCCGGGTGCCGTGGACGCTCGGCCCGAAGCGCGGAAGCAACAGCCCGAGCCTGCCGCGCTCCGCCCTGCAGTCGATCACCGGCGCGGTCGGGTCGGTCGCGTCGCTGGCCCCGTCCACGGTGTCGGTGGCCAGGGCCGCGCTCTTCGAGCAGCAGCTGACCCTGCCGTTCCGCGCGCCCAAGACCATGTTCAACGTGCCGATCGGGGGAGCGCGGCGGGTGGCCGCACAGTCGTGGCCGTTGGCGAGAATCCGTGCCATCAAATCGGCGGCGGGCGTCACCGTCAACGACGTCGTGCTGGCCATGTGTTCGGGCGCGTTGCGCGCCTACCTGATCGAGGAGAACGCGCTGCCCGACACGCCGTTGGTGGCGATGGTCCCGGTCAGCCTGCGCTCGGAGCACGAGCAGGACGCGGGCGGCAACATGGTCGGCAGCATCCTGTGCAACCTGGCGACCGACACCACCGACCCCGCCAAGCGACTGGACGCCATCAACACCTCGATGCGCGACAACAAGAAGGTGTTCTCCCAGCTGCCGAAGAACCAGGCGCTGGCCCTGTCGGCGTTCCTGATGTCGGGGATCGCGCTGGCGCTGGTGCCCGGGTTCGTGTCGTCGGCGCCGCCGCCGTTCAACATCGTCATCTCCAACGTCCCCGGTGCGCGTGAGCCGCTGTACTGGCGCGGCGCCCGACTCGACGGCAACTACCCGCTGTCGATCGCGCTGGACGGCCAGGCGCTGAACATCACGCTGACCAACAACGCCGACAACCTCGACTTCGGACTGGTCGGCTGCCGTCGCAGCATCCCGCACCTGCAACGGTTGCTCATTCACCTGGAGGACTCGCTGGCCGAACTGGAGCAGGCGGTCGGGATCAAGGTCGGTTAGCCGGCGCCCTTGCCGTTGTCGACGCGGTACACCGCGCCGTGGATCGCGGCGGCCGCATCGCCGGCCAGGAACGCGATCACGTTGGCGACGTCCAGCGGCGCCATCATGCCGCGCGGGGACGCCGTGCGCATGATCAGGTCGTAGTTGGCGTCCTCCGGTGCGCTGAAGCTCTCCAGTTGCGGTGTCAGCATGCCGCCGGGGCAGACGGCGTTGACCCGCAGGCGATCCGCGGTGTACTCGACGGCGAGCGCGCGCGTGAGTCCGATCAGCCCGTGCTTGGCCGCGCAGTAGCCCGTCGAGTACGCCTGGCCCTCGACGCCGGCGATCGAGGCGACGTTGACGATGTTGCCGCCGCGGGCGAGTAGATGAGGCAGCGCGGCCCGGCACAGATAGAACGGTCCGTTCAGGTTGACCGCCAGGTCGTCTGCCCAGTCGTCGTCGGACATCGACTCGGTGCGGCGCATCTGGTGGCGTCCCGCGATGTTGATCAGCACATCGAGCGCACCGAATTGTGCGACGCACCGGTCGACCGCGTCGCGGCAGGCCTGCGCCGATCCCACGTCCACCGACTCGTACGCGCCGCTTTCCACGTCGGCGAACACCTCCGCCAGCCGGCCGGAATCCCTGGCGATGCCGAAAACGGTTGCGCCTTGCCGGGAAAGCAGCCGAACCGTTTCCGCGCCGAGGCCGGACGAAGCGCCGGTGACGAGTGCGACCTTGCCGCGTAGCGATGACATGCCTGCTTTAATACCACCTCGCTGCGCCTGTCCCTGCGATCATTTGGGGATGGAGCTGTTGGCCGCACAACGGCAGTTCACCGCGTACGGCCCCTCACATCTGGTGGTGCTCGCCGTATTCGTCGTCGGTGCGGTGTGTCTGGTGTGGGTGGGGCGTCGGCAGAGCGACGCGGCGGCCCGGCTCCTCGGCCGGGTGCTGGCGCTGTTGATCGTCGCCGCTTTCGCGGTGGCGCTGGTGTACAAGCTGATCCGGCCCGACATCCAGACATCGGTGCCGCTGCAGTTGTGCGACGTCGCCGAACTGATGGCGGCCTATGCGCTGTGGACCCAGCGGCACTGGGCGTTCGTGCTGACCTACTACTGGGGGCTGCTGCTGAGTTCGCAGGCGCTGATCACGCCGGACATCGGCACGCCCGCCGAGGGCGCACCGGATTTCCCCAGCCACCTGTTCCTCACGTTCTTCACGCTTCACGTGCTCGTCGTGTGGGCGGCGATCTATCTCACCTGGGGATTGCGCAACCGTCCGCGGTGGCGCGACTATCGCTTCGCGATCGTCGTCACCCTGGTGTGGGCGGGATTCACCTTCGCGTTCAACGGGATCACCGGCACCAACTACGGCTACCTCAACAGAAAGCCGCCGACGGCGTCCGTGCTCGACGTGCTGGGCCCGTGGCCGCTGTATCTGCTGGCCGAGATCGCCATCGTGCTCGTGGTGTGGGCGCTGATGACATGGCCGTGGCAGCGCAAGCGGCCCGCGACGTGAGTCGTCAGGAAGTGATCGGCGAACGTGCAGCCATGGCGAATCTGAGCGGGAATTTCCGCCCTGTATGCACGCTCGGCGCAGCTAGCCGGCGCGGTCCAGCAGCACGCGCGCGATCCACTCGACGCGGCTCAACGCCTCGTCCAGGGTGAGCATGCCGGTGAGAACCCCGGCGAGCCCGTTGGTCAGCGCCGCGTTGAGCCCGAAGGTGATGTTCGGAACGTCTTCCGGCGCAACGCCTTCGAGCAGCCGGTTGAACAGGTCGGTGTTGGTGCGATTCATCTGGTCGATGGTGGTTCTGGCCGCGCTGTCGGTGGACCTCGTCGTCTGGAACATCAGGGCGGTCATCTCCGGGTTGCGGTAAAACGCGCGTTGCGCCCGTTGCAGATAGTCCAGCACATCGTGCAACGGGTCGCGGCGACTGCGCGAGGCCAGGATGCGGCGGGTCAGCCGCTTCTGCCAGTCCTCCAGCGCCGCCGCCAACAGGTGATCCTTGGAGCTGAAGTAGCGATAGACCGTCGCCAACGCCACCTCGGAGCGCTGGGCGACGTCGCGCATCTGGACCGCCTCGGCGCCGACCTCGCCGATCAGTTCGATCACCGCTTCGATGATCCTGGCTCGGCGCGCCAACTGCCTGCTGGTCATGTCCGCCAGCGAGACGACGGCGGGTTCGGCCCGGTCCACTGGGGTGTTGACGATGCCACCTCCGACTCCACCACGAGAATCAGCTTCTCGACAAATCCTCGACCCGTTCCACCTGAACTGCATACTTGCAGCTGACGAGCTCATGCTAGCTTGACACAAGTAGAACCGTGTTTCAATAATGAACGAGACGCGACGGTGTCGTCGCACGCGTGATTCGGAGGACATCATGGCCGGACCGGTCGGTTTGCCGGTGATCGACACGATGCTGGGATTCCCGCACGAAGGGACGGCCCAGTACGACTTCATCCGCAAACAGACCAAGGACCGGCAGTCGAAGGAGGACTTCGACTTCCCGGTGGAGTACATGTTCAAGGACGTGCCCAAGGGCCTGCCCACCGACGATCCGGTCTCGCTGGTGCTGCAGCAGATGGACCGGTTCGGCATCGAGAAGGCGATGATCGGCGTCAGCGAAGGGTCGTCCGCGGAACTGGCGCTGAAGATGTTCCCCGACCGCTTCATCCCGTCGGGCAACATCGCCGATCCCAACGACGTGATGGGTTCGGTGAACGCCATCCGCCGCGAATACGAGACGTACGGCATCCGTGCCACGTCGGTGTTCCCGTCGGGGACCTTTCCTCAGGTGCCGATCGACGACGCCAAGATGTATCCGATCTATGCGACCTGCGTCGAACTCGGCATCCCGATCTTCTGCTGCGCGGGGGTGCCCGGTCCGCGAATTCCCATGGCACCCCAGGAAGTATCCCGCATCGACATCGTCATGTTCGACTTTCCCGACCTGGTCTTCGTCACCCGTCACGGCTGCGAACCGTGGGAGGACCTCGCCGTCAAGCTGATGCTGAAGTGGCCCAATCTCTACTACTCGACATCGGCATTCGCGCCCAAGTACTACCCGAAGGCCGTCATCGACTACGCGAACTCGCGCGGCGCCGACAAGGTGCTCTACGCCGGCTACTTCCCGATGGGCCTGTCTCTGGAGCGGATCTTCAGTGAACTGCCCAACGTTGCGCTCAAGGACGAGGTGTGGCCGAAGTTCCTGTACGGCAACGCCGCCCGCATCCTCGGATTGAAGAGCTGACCCGCAATGGCCCTGGCGATCACGACCGAGCAGGAGCAACTGGTCGACGCTGTCGCCCGGTTCGCGACTCGTCATGCGCCGATAGACAAGACCCGTGCGTCGCTGGATTCGATCGCGGCGGGCGAATTGCCCTCCTGGTGGGAAGAGTTCGCGGCCCAGGGCTTCCACGCCGTGCACCTACCGGAGGACGTCGGCGGACAGGGCGGCACGCTGGCCGACACCGCGTGTGTGATCGAGGCCGCCGCCGCGGCGTTGTTGCCAGGCCCACTACTGAGCACCGCTACCGCTAGCGCCGTTGCCGGCATGGCCGAGCCCGAGGCCGCAGCGCCGTTGATCGCCGAACTGGCTGCCGGAGTGACTGCGGTTGTCGTACTTCCCGAACACGCCGATATTCGGGCAGTCCCCGACGGAGACGGCGTGCGCGTATCCGGCTCGACCGGTTCGACTTTTGGAATCGTTGGAGCGCAGCGCATTTTGATCGGCACCGAGACCGATGAGCGCAACCAATGGTTCGTGCTGGATGCGAACGCGGCGGGCGTGTCCATCGAGCAGCTGCGCGGCACGGACCTGTGCACCGACGTCGGCGTGGCGCATCTCGACGGCGTCCGCGCATCCGAGTTGGCTGGTGTGTCGGCCGAACGGGCACGTTGCATCGTCGTCGGTCTCGCGGCCTGCGCGGCGGCGGGAACGGTGAGGCGGTGCGTGGAATCGGCAACCGACTACATCCGCACCCGTGAGCAGTTCGGGAAGCCCGTCGGGACGTTTCAGGCGTTGCAGCACAAAGCCGCCGTACTGCTTGTCAACTCCGAACTGACCTCGGCGGCAGCGTGGGACGCGGTGCGCGCAGCCGCCGAACCGATCGAGCAACATCGGCTGGCGGCGGCGTCGGCCGCCATCATGTCGCTGGCGGCGGCGCCCGATCTGACGCTGGACGCGATGGTGATGTTCGGCGCCATCGGCTACACATGGGAACACGACCTGCATCTGTATTGGCGCCGCGCGACGGCCTTGGCTGCTTCGCTCGGTTCATCGCCGCAATGGGCCCGCGAGGCAGGCGAATTGGCTCGGCGGGCCAAGCGTTCGACCGCAATCCATCTCGGCGATGTCGAATCTGAGTTCCGGGCCAGTGTGGCGGCGACGCTCGACCGCGCGCTGAGTGTGCGCAACGAGACTCCCGCCGAAGACCGCCGTGCCCCAGGCCTGGCGTGCGGGTCGCAGCGAGACCTGTTGGCCGAGGCAGGTCTGGTGGCGCCGCATCTGCCGCCGCCGTGGGGCCTGGGCGCGTCACCCGTACAGCAGGTCATCATCACCGAGGAGTTCGGAAACCGGCCCGAGCTGGTTCGCCCTTCCCTGGGCATTGCGGAGTGGATACTCCCGACGATCCTCGACCGGGGATCCGATGGGCAGCGGGAGCGGTTCGCTTGGCCGATCCTGCGTGGCACCCAGCGCTGGTGCCAATTGTTCAGCGAGCCGGGCGCGGGTTCCGACCTGGCTTCGCTGACCACGCGGGCCGTCAGGGTCAACGGTGGCTGGATCATCAATGGGCACAAAATCTGGACCTCGTCTGCGCACGTCGCGCAGTACGGCGCACTGTTGGCCCGTACGGATCCCGAGGCCCCGAAGCACCACGGGATCAGCTACTTCCTCATCGACATGTCGTCGCCGGGCCTCGAGATCTCGCCGATCAAACAGGCAAGTGGGCATTCGGACTTCAACGAGGTGTTCTTCACCGACGTATTCGTGCCCGACGAGATGGCGGTCGGCGAGCCAGGCGACGGCTGGGACCTGGCCGTGGCGACCATGGCGGTCGAACGAACCGCGATCGGAAACTACGTCAACATCGATCGCTCTGAAGCGCTTCGGCGCATGGCGGCGAGCGACGGGCCCGACCACGACGCGACGGTGCAGGCACTCGGCGAGATCGAAGCCCACACCACCGCGATCAAGGCGATGGTCTTGCGCGAGACGCTGCGTCAGGTCGCAGGACAGGCGGCTGGGCCGACGTCCAGCATTGCCAAATACGCGATGGTGATGCTGCTTCGCCGGGCCGCGACCGCAACTTTGGGCCTCACGGGACGTCTTGCAATGCTCCAGGATTCGGATCCTGCGGTTGTCGGGCCATATTTCGACATGCCCTCGGAGCTGATCGGCGGCGGCACCCCGGAGATCCAACTCACGGTCATCGCGTCGATGATCCTCGGCCTGCCACGCAAATAGCCCCATCGAGTTTCGTCAGCCACAGAAAGGACGTCTCACCATGACGACCCAGCTCCCGTTCAAGTACTTCGACTGCGACAACCACTATTACGAGGCCGTCGACGCATTCACCCGACACATCGACCCCAAAATCAGGAAGCGCGCCATCCAGTGGGCCGAGCTCGACGGCAAGCAGCGACTGATCGTCGGCGGCAAGGTGAACCGGTTCATCCCGAACCCGACGTTCGACCCGGTGGGTAAACCGGGCGCGCTCGACGAATACTTCCGGGGCCGCAACCCGCGTGGCGCCGAACTGAATTCGTTGTTCGGCGAGCTGGAGCCCATCAATCCCGCCTATCGCGACCGCGACGCGCGGCTCGCGCTGATGGACGAACAAGGCATGCAGGGCGCCATCCTGCTGCCCACGCTCGGCGTCGGGATGGAGATCTCGCTACTACCTGACTTGGACGCCACCGTCGCCACGTTCCGGGCCTTCAACCGCTGGATGGAAGACGACTGGGGCTTCGCCTACCAGGAACGCATCTTCGCCGCGCCGTACATCACGCTGTGCCAGCCCGACGAGGCGGTGCGCGAACTGGAGTGGGCACTGGAACGCGATGCGCGCTTCATCGTGATGATCCCGGGGCCCATCACCACCGCCGTCGGCATGCGCGCGCCCGGTGACCCGATGTTCGACGACTTCTGGCAGCTGGTCAACGACTCGGGCATCACGCTGTGCTACCACTCCGGCGAAACGTACTACTCGAAGTTCTTGCCTGCGTGGGGCGAGGCGGACTACATGATGTCGTTCCAGGCGATCCTCGGCTTCCGATCTCTGTTCTCCGGCCATGCGCTGCAGGACACCTTCGCCAATCATCTGCACAACGGGCTGTTCCTGCGGTTCCCCAACCTGCGGATGGCCTCCATCGAGAGCGGCTCCGACTGGGTGTTCCACCTGTTCGAGAAGCTGTCCAAGTCGTATGGCCAGATTCCGATGATCTACCAAGAGGACCCGCGCGAGACCTTCAAGCGACATGTCTGGGTCTCGCCGTTCTACGAAGACGAACTCGCGAGCCTGCTGCGGCTGGTCGGCGTCGACCGCATCATCATGGGCTCGGACTTCCCGCATGTCGAAGGGCTCGCCGAACCTGCCTCCTACATCAAGGATCTGGAGAACTTCGACTACACGCCCGATCAGTGCCGGACAGTGATGCGCGACAACGGTATCGAGCTGTCGGTCCGCCGGCCGGTATAAACCGCGCCGTGAAGGTCGAGAAGGCCGGCCTGGTCGCCATGCTGTTGGAACTCGGCGAGGAGAACGCGGCCGTGCTGCTCGCCCGCTCGACGCTGCCCGACGTGCTCGACACCGGACACGATCTGGACGCCCTGGTGTCCTTCGGGCTGGAGCGCGACCAGGTCGACGAGGTGGCGCGGCTGGCGGTCGGCGCCGTCGAGCCCGACGACGTCAACGTCCGGCGCAGGCGCGACGAGTTGGAGAAGACCATCTCGCGCCGGTGGTCCGACCTCGTCGATGACTGGACCTCGTAACGGGGTTACCTGACGGGACCCGGTGACCGGCCCGCAGCCCAAAGCCCTCGCGCTGAGGGACTTTGGTCCCCAGCGTTCGACGACGCCGCGCCGCTACGTTCTGGTGGACACCAGGTGCGTTGGCGTGCGGACTGTGCTGGGAGAACACGGATGAATGTCTTGGACTTGTCGCGATGGCAGTTCGGTATCACCACCGTCTACCACTTCATCTTCGTTCCACTGACCATTGGCCTGGCACCGCTGCTGGCGATCATGCAGACGGTCTGGGTGGTGACCGACAATCCCGCGTGGTACCGGCTGACCCGGTTCTTCGGCAAGCTGTTCCTGATCAATTTCGCCCTCGGCGTCGCCACCGGCATCGTGCAGGAGTTCCAGTTCGGGATGAACTGGAGCGAGTACTCGCGGTTCGTCGGCGACATCTTCGGCGCGCCCTTGGCGATGGAGGGCCTGGTCGCGTTCTTCTTCGAGTCGACGTTCATCGGGCTGTGGATCTTCGGCTGGGACCGCCTTCCCAAGAAGGTGCATCTGGCCTGTATCTGGATCGTCGCGTTCGGTGTCAACGCCTCGGCGTTCTTCATCATCTCGGCGAACTCGTTCATGCAGCATCCGGTCGGGGCGCATTTCAACCCGCAGACCGGTCGCGCCGAGCTCACCAGCATCTGGCAGTTGTTCGCCAACAACACGGGTATCGCCGCGTTCGCCCACGTGATCGCAGGCGCACTGCTGACCGCGGGAACGTTCGTGGCGGGGGTCAGCGCATGGTGGATGGTCCGGGCCAAAGGCCAAGAGGACGCCGCAACGATGTACCGGCCGGCGACGATCCTCGGTTGTGTGGTGGCGCTGGGGGCGACGGCGGCGCTGGTGTTCACCGGTGACACCCAGGGCAAGCTGATGTTCGTCCAGCAGCCGATGAAGATGGCTTCGGCGGAGTCGTTGTGCGACACGGAAACCGATCCGAACTTCTCCATCCTGACCGTCGGCACACACAACAACTGCGACAGCGTCACCCACGTCCTCGACGTGCCGACCGTGCTTCCGTTCCTGGCGGAGGGCAAGCTCAGCGGTGTCACGCTGAAGGGCGTCAACGATCTGCAGGCCGAATACCAATCCCGTTTCGGCCCAGGCGACTACCGGCCCAATCTGTTTGTCAGCTACTGGGCGTTCCGCGCGATGATCGGCTTCCTGCTGATTCCCGTGCTGTTCGCTCTGGTGGCGCTGTGGTCGATGCGCGGCGGCCGCACACCCGAGCAGAAGTGGTTCGCCCGCTTCGGCCTGCTCACGATCCCGATGCCGTTTCTGGCCAACAGCGCAGGCTGGGTGTTCACCGAGATGGGCCGCCAACCCTGGATCGTCGCACCGAACCCGACGGGGGACCCCATGGTGCACCTGACCGTGCAGCAAGGCGTGTCCGACCACAGCGCGGCGGTGGTCATCACGTCCCTCGTCACGTTCACCGCGATCTATGCGGTGCTCGCGGTGATCTGGTTCTACCTGCTGAAGCGCTATGTGGTCGAGGGGCCGCAGCAGCACGACTCCGAGTTGGCGCCCGCCGCCACACCCGGCGACACCGACGTGGCACCGCTGTCGTTCGCGTACTGACTCAACGAAAGGTTCTGATGGCCATGGGCTTACAGGAATTCTGGTTCGTTCTCGTCGCCGTGCTGTTCCTGGGCTTCTTCATCCTGGAGGGCTTCGACTTCGGAGTCGGCATGCTGATGGAGCCCTTCGGGCAAGTCGCGACGGGCGATCCCGAACAGCACCGCCGCGCGGCGCTGAACACCATCGGCCCGGTGTGGGACGGCAACGAAGTGTGGCTGCTGACCGCGGGTGGGGCGATGTTCGCCGCGTACCCGGGCTGGTATGCCACCGTCTTCTCCACGCTGTATCTGCCCCTGCTGGCGATCCTGCTCGGCATGATCGTGCGGGTGGTCGCCATCGAGTGGCGCGGCAAGATCGACGATCCACGGTGGCGGCGCTGGGCCGATCTGGCGATCGCCGTCGGTTCGTGGCTGCCCGCGATCCTGTGGGGGACGGCCTTTGCGATCCTGGTGCGCGGGCTTCCCATCGACGCGAACAACCATGTGCACCTGTCGATCACCGATGTGCTCAACCCCTACACCCTGCTGGGCGGGTTGGCGACCTGCGCGCTGTTCCTCCTGCACGGCGCGGTGTACGTGGCGCTGAAAACCGAAGGGCCCATGCGTGACGACGCGTTCCGGTTCGCGCGGTGGGTGTCGGCCCCGGTGGTCGTGCTGGTCGGCGCGTTCGGCGTGTGGACGCAGTTGGCCCACGGAAAAGCCTGGACCTGGATCCCGCTCGGCGTGGCGGTGATCGCGTTGCTCGCCGCGGTGAACCTCATGCGGTCGGGGCGCGGCGAGGGCCGCGCGTTCGTCGCGACGACGACGGTGGTGGCCGCAGTGGTGATCCTGCTGTTCGGCTGCCTCTACCCGAACCTGGTGCCGTCCACGATCGACCCCGCCTACAGCCTGACCATCTACAACGCGTCGTCGAGTCACTACACACTGACGGTGATGACGTGGGCTGCCGTGCTGGTGGCACCTGTGGTGATCGGCTACCAGGCATGGTCGTACTGGGTTTTCCGGCAGCGGATTTCGGCGCACCGGATCCCGCCGCCTGTCGGCCTGGCCACCCGCGCGTCGTGACTCGCGCGGGCGGTCCCGTCGACCCGCGCCTGGTGGGCAGATGCGGACCGATGCGCCGCTTTCTGCTGGCGACCGTCGCGTGCGGCGCCGCGACCGCCGGCCTGACGATCGCGTCGGCGGTCGTGCTTGCCCGGATCGTCGCCGGTGTGGTTACCGATCCGGCGCGGCGCAGCCCGCAGGCATGGGCGGGGGAGCTGACCGTGCTCGCGCTGCTCTGGCTGGCGCGCGCGGTGATCAGTTGGGGCGGTGCGCGTCTGAGCCAGCGCGGGGCGACGGCGGTCATCACCGACCTGGGCGGCCAGCTGTTGCATGACGTGACGAGCCGGCCGCCGCGCGACGTCGCACTGGCCCGAGACGAAGCGGCCGCCGTCATCACGCGCGGGTTGGACGCGTTGCGGCCGTACTTCACCGCCTACCTGCCCGCGCTCGTGCTCGCGGCGTTGCTCACGCCCGCGGCGGTGGTCGTCATCGCCACCTACGACCTGCAGTCGGCCGCGATCGTCCTGGTGGCCTTGCCGCTGGTCCCGGTGTTCATGGTGCTGATCGGGCTGGCGACGCGCGACCGGTCGGCCGCCGCGTTGACCGCGATGGGGGTGCTGCAGGCGCGACTGCTGGATCTGGTCGCGGGGATCCCGACGCTGCGGGCGCTGGGCCGCGCGACGGGACAGGCCGGCCGGATCGGCGACATCGGCGACGCGCACCGGAAGACGACGATGTCGACGCTTCGAATCGCCTTCCTGTCAGCCCTGGTGCTGGAGTTGATCGCGACGCTCGGGGTCGCACTGGTGGCGGTGAGCGTCGGGCTGCGCCTGGTCTACGGGGACGTGAGCCTGGCGGCCGGCCTGACGGCGCTGCTGCTCGCGCCGGAGGTGTTCTGGCCGCTGCGGCGCGTCGGCGTCGAGTTCCACGCCGCGGCGGCGGGGAAGGCGGCCGCCGCACGGGCTTTCGCTTTGCTGGACGAGTCCACCCCGCGGCCTGCGGGCGATGTGCGGGTCGACGCGCGCGGCGCCCGCATCGAACTCGACGACCTCGGTGTGGCGGGGCGTGACGGCATGCACCCGCGGGCGCTGTGCGCCGACATCGATCCCGGCAGGGTCACCGTGCTGACGGGTCCGAACGGGTCGGGCAAAAGCACTGTCCTGCAGGCGATCCTGGGTATCGTCGCACCAACGTGCGGGGTGGTGCGGGTGGCGGGCGTGGATGTCGGTTCGCTCGAGCAGCGGGAGTGGTGGTCGCAGGTCGCCTGGCTGGCGCAGCGCCCGGCGTTGGTCGCGGGCACTGTCGCGGACAACCTGAACCTGTTCGGCGAACTGGACGATCCGCTGAATGCTTGCGCGCAGGCCGGTTTCGACGAGGTGATCGCCGCGCTGCCCGACGGCCTGCTCACCCGACTCGGGCCGGGCGGGGTGGGCCTGTCGGCCGGGCAGCGGCAGCGGCTGGGCCTGGCCAGGGCGCTCGGCGCACCGGCGCCGGTGTTGCTGCTGGACGAACCGACCGCACACCTGGACGCGGAGAACGAGCGGCGGGTGCTGGCTGCGCTGGTGCGCCGGGCGCGGGCCGGGGCGACGGTTGTCGTGACGGGTCACCATCGCGCGGTCCTCGACATCGGCGATGCGGTGGTGCTCGTCGGGGAGGGCTCCGATGTCTGCCCGTGACACCGTCCGCACTGCCCGCACGATGTGGGACTTGCTTGGGCCGCGGGCCGGGCGGCTCGCGCTGGCCGTCGTGCTGGGGGCCGCGTCACTGGGCAGCGCGCTGACGCTCGCGGGGTTGTCGGCCTGGCTGATCACGCGGGCCTGGCAGATGCCACCCGTTCTCGATCTCAGCGTCGCGGTGGTTGCCGTTCGCGCGCTGGGGATCTCGCGGGCGGTCCTCGGCTACTGCTACCGGCTGGCGGGCCACGACAGCGCTTTGCGCTCGGCGGGATCGTTGCGTGAACGGCTCTACGACCGGCTGGCCCGTGGTCGCATCGACGTGGCGATGCGGATGCGCAGCGGGCAACTGGTGACACGGCTCGGCAACGACGTCGACGAGATCTCGAACCTGTTGGTGCGGGCGGTGTTACCGATCGCCATAGCCGGGATCCTCGCGGTCGGCGCGGTGGCGGCGATGGCGATCATCTCCCCGGCCGTGGCGGCGCTGATGGCAATGGCCCTGGCGATCGCGGGCGTCGTGGCGCCGTGGCTTTCTGCCCGCGCGGTCGTGTCGAGCGAACGCC
The DNA here is from genome assembly GCF_003347205.1 of Mycolicibacterium moriokaense. GTDB lineage: Bacteria > Actinomycetota > Actinomycetes > Mycobacteriales > Mycobacteriaceae > Mycobacterium > Mycobacterium moriokaense_B. The sequence continues at coordinate 304,819 of NZ_QQBJ01000003.1, read as the reverse complement.
GTGCGGCGCGGCACCGGGAGGGCCGCGACGCCGCCGCGATGTCGGCGCTGGAACTCGCCGACCAGCTTCGGGTGGCCGGCCGGCTGACCGACGTGATCGCCGATGTCGCTGCCCGCCAGACGCAATGGGGGCGGGCCGAAGACGCGGCGGCCCGTCCGGCCGCGGCGGCGGCCGCCGCCCAGACGGTGGCGATCGGGCTCGCGGTGCTCGGGGCCGCCGTCGCAGGCATCAGCCTGTCGGGTGCCGTCGCGCCCACCACCGTCGCCGTGCTGATGCTGTTGCCGTTGTCGGCGTTCGAAGCGACCGGCCCGCTGCCCGCCGCCGCGGTGACGCTGGTGCGCGCGCGGCTGGCCACGGCGCGACTGGCCGAACTGGTCGCGGGGGCCGGGCCCGTCAGCCTGCTACCGACTGCCGCCGCCCCCGCCGGGTCGCGGCTGCGGGCCCGTGATCTGGTGTCGGGATTCTCGCGGTCGACGCAGATGGGGCCGCAGCACATCGACCTGTCCGCGGGCGCGCGGCTGGCCGTGGTCGGGCCCAGCGGCGCGGGCAAGACGGCGCTGCTGATGACCCTGGCCGGGCTGCTGGCCCCCCGCAGCGGCATCGTCGAGGTCGGCGGCACGAGGATCGATCGCCTCGCCGAAGATGAACTGCGTTCGTGGATAACGTATTTCGGTGAAGACGCCCACATCTTCGCCACCACCGTCGGCGACAACCTGCGGGTCTCCCGCGGTGACGCGACCGACCCCGAGTTGTGGGACGCGCTGCACCGGGTGGGCCTCGACGCGTGGGCACGGGCGCTGCCCGACGGTCTGGCGACGGTGCTCGTCGGCGGCGCCGAGGCGTTGTCCGCCGGTCAGCGCCGGCGGCTGCTGCTTGCCCGCGCACTACTCGCGTCCAGCCCGGTCGTGCTGCTGGACGAGCCGACCGAGAATCTGAACGCCGAGGACTCCGACGCCGTTCTGCGTGCGCTGCTCAGCGGCGGCGGCGAACTGTTCGACGCGGCGCGCACGGTGGTGGTGGCGACCCACCACCTGCCCGCCGACGTCGTGTGCGACCGCGTCGACGTCAGCTCGTGGTGTGGACCAACGGATTTGGTGTCTTCGACGGCCACGGCGACGGCAGCGGGCGTTCACGAACCCGCATCGGCCACCAGAACCACTTGCCCATCAGGGCCGCGATGGACGGCGTCATGAACGACCGGATGACGAGGGTGTCGAACAGCAGGCCCAGGCCGATCGTGGTGCCCACCTGGCCGATCACCGTCAACTCGCTGACCGCCATCGACATCATCGTGAACGCGAACACCAGCCCGGCCGACGTCACCACCGATCCGGTGCCGCCCATCGCGCGGATGATCCCGGTGCGAAGGCCGGCGTGGATCTCCTCCTTGAAGCGCGACACCAGAAGCAGGTTGTAGTCCGCGCCGACGGCCAACAGGATGATCACCGACATCGCCAGCACCATCCAGTGCAGTTCGATGTGCAGCAGGTGCTGCCAGATCAGCACCGACAGGCCGAACGAGGCGCCGAGCGAGAGCACCACCGTGCCGACGATCACCGCCGAGGCCACGATGCTGCGCGTGATCAGCAACATGATGATGAAGATCAGCGCCAGCGCGGCGACCGCGGCGATCACCAGGTCGTAGGTGTTGCCGTCGGACAGGTCCTTGAACGTCGCGGCGCTGCCGCCCAGATAGATGGTCGATCCCTCCAGCGGCGTGCCCTTGATCGCCTCCTTGGCCGCCTTCTTGATCGCGTCGATCTTCGCGATGCCCTCGGCGGACAGCGGGTCGCCCTCGTGGCTGATGATGAAGCGCACCGCGTGGCCGTTGGGCGAAAGGAACTGCTCCATACCGCGTTTGAAGTCGGGATTGTCGAAGACTTCCGGCGGCAGGTAGAACGAGTCGTCGTTCATCGACGCGTCGAACGCCTCGCCCATGGCCGACGAGTTCTCCTGCGCGGCAGCCATCTGATCCTGCATGCCCTTCTGAGAGGCGTACATGGTCAGCATCATCGACTTCATCGACTTCATGGTCTCGATCATCTCGGGCATCATCGCGACCATCTGCGGCATCAGCGAGTCCAGCCGCTCCATCTCCGGGATCAGCTGCTGGATGTCGTCGGTCATGATGTCGACACCGTCGAGCGCGTTGAAGATCGACCGCAGCGAATTGCAGACCGGGATGTCGTAACAATGCGGTTCCCAGTAGAAGTAGTTGCGGATCGGCCGGAAGAAGTCGTCGAAATTGGCGATGTCGTCCCGCAATTCGGCCACATCGACGGTCATGCTCTTCATCTTGATCACCATGTTGTGCGTGGTGTCGGCCATCTCCTTGGTGAGGTTGGACATCCGCGTCATGGTGTCGATGGTGTTCTGCATGTCGTCGGCCTGGGTCAGCATGTCGGCCATCCGGTCCTGCATGTATTTCTGGTTCAGCTGCTGGGTGGTGCCCTGCATGCTGATCTGGAACGGAATCGACGTGTGCTCGATCGGCTTGCCGTCCGGACGGGTGATCGCCTGCACCCGCGAGATGCCCTCCACCCGGAAGATCGCCTTGGCGATCTTGTCGATCACCAGGAAGTCCGCCGAGTTGCGCAGATCGTGGTCGCTTTCGACCATCAGCAGTTCCGGGTTCATCCTGGCCTGGGAGAAGTGCCGGTCCGCCGCCGCGTAGCCCTCGTTGGCGGGCAGGTCGGTGGGCAGATAGTTGCGGTCGTTGTAGTTGGTCTTGTAGCCCGGCAGCGTCAGCAGCCCGATCAACGACAGCGCGATCGTCGCCACCAGGATCGCCCCCGGCCACCGCACCACCAGCGCGCCGATCTTGCGCCATCCGCGAGTGCGCAACGCGCGCTTGGGTTCCAGCACATTGCCGAACCGGCTGACGACGGAGATGAGCGCGGGCCCCAGCGTGAGCGCCGCGAACACGGTCACCACCATGCCGATGGCCAGCGGTATGCCCAGGGTCTGAAAATAGGGCAGCCGCGTGAACGTCAGGCAGAAGGTGGCCCCGGCGATGGTCAGGCCGGAGCCCAGCACGACATGCGCCGTGCCGCCGAACATTGTGTAGTAGGCCTGTTCTCGGTCCTCGCCGACCGAGCGCGCCTCCTGATAGCGGCCGATCAGGAAGATCGCGTAGTCGGTGGACGCCGCGATCGCCAGCGTCACCAACAGGTTGGTGGCGAAGGTGGACAGGCCGATGATCTCGTGAAAGCCCAGGAACGCCACCACTCCGCGGGATGCCGTCAGCTCCAGCACCACCATCGCCAGCACGATCACCACGGTGATGATCGACCGGTAGACGAGCAGCAGCATGATGATGATGACGCTGAAGGTCACCGCCTCGATCAGCTGCATGCTGCGGTCACCGGCGATGTGCTGGTCGGCCGCCAGCGCCGCGGGCCCGGTGACATAGGCCTTGACGCCCGGCGGCTTCTGAAGGCCGTCGACGATGTGCTGGACGGACTCGACCGACTCGTTGGCCAGCGCCTCGCCCTGGTTGCCCGCGAGCTTGACCTGGACGTAGGCGGCCTTGCCGTCGTTGCTCTGCGCACCGGTGGCGGTCAGCGGGTCGCTCCAGAAGTCCTGCACCGACTGCACGTGCGCGGTGTCGGCCTCCAGGCGCTTGATCATCTGGTCGTAGAAGGTGTGGGCGTCGTCGCCCAGCGCGTCCTGGCCTTCCAGCACGATCATCACCGAGCTGTCGGAGTCGCCCTCGCCGAAGAGCTCGCCGACCTTCTTCATCGAGATCATCGACGGCGCGTCGTTGGGGCTCATCGACACAGCGCGCATCTGCCCGACTGTTTCCAGCTGCGGGACAATCACATTGAAGATCGCGATGATCGCGATCCAGCCGATGATGATCGGCACCGCCATGGTGCGGATCAGTCGCGGCAGGGCCGGGCGGGCCGCATGCCTGGCGGGGGGGAACGCGTCGGTCGGCGTGTCGGTGGCGTGCGCGCTCATGCTGACTTCACAAAGCAGAAGGTCTGGGCGTTCAAGCCGTCGGACGTCCTTTCGTCTTTGACTTCGTCGTCGACGGTGATGCGGCAGGTGATCGAACTGCCGTCACCCTGGGCGACGATGTTGGGCGCGGCCGACGGCGCCGTGGTCTTCAACGTGAGCGACCACGGCAGCGCCGCGCCGTCTGTGCGCTGCGGCTTGGCGTCGAGGTCCAGATAGTTGATGTCGGCGTAGGTACCGGTGCCGAAGATCTCGTAGGTGACCACTTTGGGGTCGAACGGTTCAGGATCGTCGGCGAAGTTTCGCGGGGTGACCATGATGCCGTCGGCGCCGAAAAACGTGCGTACCCGTTGGACGGTCATGCCGGCGATGACGACGACAACCACGATCAGTAGCGGTAACCATGCCTTTTTGAGAAAGGTCAGCGGCACATCGCGAACTTATACGGTCGGCTAAGTAACAGCAAGCCGTGTGGCTAAGATTACTTAGCCGATCGGATTGTCCGGTGGGTCACACACAGCTCACTGTCAGCCGGCAATCCCGGTTGCTTGACTAGGATCAACAGGTTCACCACAACGTCGGGAAGGACGCCGCAGCGCCCAGGAGGGACGACCGTGACGAAGTTGGCATCGCCTCGCGGCTTGGTCCGCGAACGCGTGCTTGGCGCGGCCCTCGAACTGTTCGCCGACCATGGTGTGAGCGGGACGTCGTTGCAGATGATCGCCGACCGCGTCGGGGTGGCGAAGGCGTCGGTCTACTACCAGTTCCACACCAAGGAAGACATCGTGCTGGCGTTGATGAGCCCGGTGTTCGACGACATCGCCCGGCTGGTCAAGATCGCCGAGGTGGTCGGTCCGGTGAAGGCCCGGCGTGACGTCGCGATCAGCGGCCTGGTGGAACTCGCGGTGCGCAATCGCAACCTCACGACCGTGTTCTTCGGTGACCCCGCCGTCGACGATTTGGTGCGCTCGCATGAGGAGTTCGCCGCGGCCATCGAGGGTTTCGACACGCTGCTGGTGGGCCAGGACCCCGACGACCGGACCAGGGTGGCGATGTCGGTCATCACCGCCGGGATCTACGGCACCGCAATCAATCCGCACTTGGCCGACATGTCCGACGACGTGCTGCACCGCCTGCTCCTGGAGACCGCCCAGCGCCAGTTGCTCGGCCTGCTGAGCGACGAATCCTGAGTCGGCTGCCGGTCACTCGCGGGGTCTAGGATTCCCCACCATGCCCGCTCGCACCGTCATCGAACCGAGCCGCGAGATCGACGTCGTCCGCGACACCGATGTGCTGGTGGTGGGGTCGGGTCCGGGCGGTCTCGCGGCCGCCATCGCGGCGGCACGGGCGGGGGTGCGGGTGGCGCTGGTCGAGCGCTTCGGCTGCTTCGGCGGCAACATCACCGCCGTCGGTGTCGAAGGCTTCGCCTGGTACCGGCACGAGCAGACGGTGGAGGCGGGCGGCATCGGCTGGGAGTTCGAACAGCGCGCCAAGCAGATGGGCGCGGCGGTGCCCGAAAGCCAGTCGCTGTCCTACGAACTCGACTCCGAGGGCTTCAAGCTGGTGGCCGACCGACTGGTCGAGGAGGCGGGCATCGACGCCATGCTGCACCGCCAGTTCGTCGCCCCGGTGATGGACGGTGACCACATCATCGGCGTCATCACCGAATCCAAGGCAGGCCGGGAGGCGATCCTGGCCCGCCGCGTCGTCGACGCCACCGGGGACGCCGACGTCGCGACCCGGGCCGGCGCACCCGTCCACAAGACGCCGCCGGAAGAGATGATGGCCGCCTCGGTGATGTTCCACCTCGCCGGCGTCGACAAGGCGGCGTTCCTCAAGGGCGTGGCCGAGGATCCGCAGACCTACCGTGACTGGGCCGCAGGCGAATTCGCGGCCGACACCGACGAGAAGGACGCCGACCTCTATTCGCCGTATCTCGGCAAGCCGTTCGCGAGGGCCATCGCCGACGGGGTGCTGCCGGACCACCTGAACACCATCGGCGGCACCTGGGGCGCGATGCACGACACCGGCGAGCTGACCTACATGAACCTGGTCCACCTCGCCGGGTGTGACGGCACCGACCCCGACAGCCTCACCCGCTTCGAGATCGAGGGGCGACGACAGGCGATGCTCGCGGTCGAGGCGCTGCGCCGCTACACGCCGGGCTGTGCGACGGCCCGGCTGCGCAACTTCGGCATGACGATCGGCATCCGGGACACCCGCAAGATCGACGCGGTCTACAACCTCACCGAGCACGACGTGCGCGAGCAGGGCCGATTCGACGACAGCATCGGCATCTACCCCGAGTTCATCGACGGGTACGGCGTGCTGGTGCTGCCGACGACCGGGCGCTACCTGCAGATCCCGTACCGGTCGCTGCTGCCGAAGGCGGTCGGCAACCTGATCGTCGCCGGCCGCGCCACCGGTGGGGACCGCATCGCGCATGCGGCCACCCGCAACATGTCGTGCTGTGCGGTCACCGGCCAGGGCGCGGGCGTGGCGGCGGCGCTGTCCGTGCGCTCGGGGCGCGCCCTCGACGACGTGGACGTGGCGGCGGTTCAGGAGGAGTTGACTCGTCAGGACGTCCGGCTCAGCTGATCACCTTCGACCAGTTCGCCCCGAGGTACTCCGCCATCTTCTTGCTCTGCGCGTCGGTCGGCACCACCGGGGTGCCCGCAACCGTCGGCAGCGCCTTGAGTAGGTCGGCGTCCACGGTGCCCGCCTTTTGCATCGCGTCCGCGCGCACCGGTCGGGCCAGGCCCTTCAGGAAGAGGTTCTGGCCCTCGTCGCTGAACAGGAACTCCTGCCAGAGCCGCGCCGCCGCGGGGTGCGGGCCATCCTTGTTGATCGCCTGGAAGTAGTAGCCGCCGACCAGCGCGTTGGACGGGACGAACACCTTCCAGGTCGGCACCTTCTTGGTCTCGGCCGCATTGAGGTAGTCCCAGTCGACGACGACGGGCGTCTGGCCGGATTCGATGGTCGCGGGCGTCGGGTCGACGGGCACGAAGTTGCCCGCCTGCTTGAGCTTCACGAAGAAGTTGACGCCGGGGGCGATGTCGTCGACCGACCCGCCGTTGGCGATCGCGGTCATCAGCACGCCGTTGGCGGCGGCGCTTGCCGTGGTGGGGTCGCCGTTGAGGGCGACCTTGCCCTTGAACTCGGGCTTGAGCAGGTCGTCGATGGCGGCGACGTCGGGCACCTTCGACGAGTCGTAGCCGACCGACATGTAGCCGCCGTAGTCGTTCACCCAGGTGCCGTCGGGATCCTTGAACTGGTCGGGGATGCTGTCGAACGTCGCCACCTTGTAGGGCGCGAACAGGTTGGTGTTCGCCAGCGCGATCGCCTGGCCCAGGTCGAAGACGTCGGGCGCGGTGCTCTTGCCCTTCTGCTGGTTGGCGGCGTTGATCTCGTCCTGGCTGTTGGCGTCGGGCTGGGCCGAGTTGACCTTGATGCCGTACTTCGACGAGAAGGTGTCGATGATCTCCTTGTAGTTGGCCCAATCCGGGGGCAGCGCAATCACGTTGAGCTGACCTTCGGCCTTGGCGGCGGCAACCAGGCCGTCCATCCCGCCGAAGTCGGCCGCGGACGTGGCCGCCCTGGCGTCGACTCCGGACTCCGTCTGGGTGCCGGAGTCCTTCTTCTCGGGCGGAGCGCACGCCACCATTCCGATGACGACGAGGGCGGATGCCCCTGCAGCGACGATGAGCCGCGATCTGGTCATTGCTGAACCTTCCGACGGGAGGCGACGGAGAAAGCGCCAACGGGCGTTGGAACACTATCGCTCGGATGCCGTGCTCGGCAGCGGGTTCGGTGCATTCGTGATTGGAGAACGGCGGGCGGCAAGTGAGGGTGATACTTTGCCAGCGTGCACGGCGCAGGGGGCCCGGGCCCCGTCGACCCCGTCGATGTCGCCCTGGCGCTGTTGGCCGACCAGGGCTTCGACTGCACGTCGACGGCGCAGATCGCCGCGGCGACCGGGATTGCGGCCGAAGACGTCGAGCGCACCATCGGAACCAAGGAAGCCATCGTGCTGAGGGCCGCCGAGGACATGCTGGGGTCCGTGGTCGATGCGCTGGCGGCCATCGATCCGCAGACACCGTTGGTGGAGGCGCTGATGACCGCGCACTCCGAAGTGCTGTCCGACATCATCGCGGGCACCGGCCCGATCACGCTCGAGCGGATGCGCCGGATGGGCAAGGCGATCACCTCGTCGGTGGCGTTGCAGAAGCAGGTCGGCGCCCAACGCGTCGAGATGCTCACCGCGGTGCTGGCTGAGCGTTTCGCGGCGCCGCCGGGCGATCAGCGTGTGCAGCAGGGTCTGAAACTGTGGTCGGCGGTGCTGGCCGCCACCTATTTGGACGTGCTGGACAAGCACGGCCGCTTCGACCCCCTGGTCGATGAGGAGTCACCGGAGTACATGCGCAGCAGGCTCAACCGTGCTTTCCGCATCGTCACCGGTCGATCGACGAGGGCATCGAAGAAGCCGGAGTGAGCTGGCAGCCGAAACGGGTACCCAGCGCGCATGACCGACCCGGTGCTCATTGCCGGCAGCACCTGCTGGCGCATCGCCCGTGCCGATCGTTTCGCCTGCATCATCGATGCGGCCGACTACTTCCGGCACGTTAAGGCCGCGATGCTCAGAGCGCAGCACCGCATCGTGCTGATCGGCTGGGATCTGGACGCCAGAACGACGTTCGAGCGCGAGGACAAGCGGCTGCCCGGCCCGAACCAGTTGGGTGCCTTCCTCTACTGGTTGTTGTGGAAACGCCCAACCCTGCAGATCTATCTGTTGAAGTCGAACCTGCGGCTGCTGCCGGCCTTCGACGGCATCTGGTACGGGCTCACCCCGGTGGCGTTCGTCAACCAGTTCACCAGCAAGCGAATGCATTTCGCCATCGACGGGGCCCGGCCGACCGGTGCGGTCCATCACCAGAAGATCGCCGTCGTCGACGACGCGGTGGCATTCTGCGGCGGCATCGACCTGTCCCTCGATCGGTGGGACACCCGCGCGCACACCCATGACAGCGGAGCGCGCCGGACGTTCGGCTTCGGCTACGGACCGCGCCATGAGGTGGCCGCGGCCGTCGACGGGGATGCCGCGCGCGCCATCGGCGAACAAGCCCGGCAGCGGTGGGAGACCGCGACGGGCCAGTCGCTGGCGCCGGTGGACGCGAAACACGCCGCGTGGCCCAGCAGGCTGGTGCCGGCCCTGCGCGACGTCAGCGTCGCCGTCTCGCGCACGTTGCCGGAGTTGGCCGATCGTGACGAAGTGCGCGAGGTGGAGGCGCTGAACCTGGCTGCGATTGCGGCGGCGCGTCGCACCATCTATCTGGAGAACCAGTACCTGGCAGCCCGCCGCATCGTCGATGCGCTCGCCGCGCGACTGGCAGAAGCCGACGGACCGGAGATCGTCATCGTGCTGCCCAGGCGGGGCAGCAACCGACTCGAGCGGGAAACGATGGACGGTGCGCGGCACCGGCTGATCCAGGTGCTGTGGGACGCCGACGCGCATCGCCGGCTGGGCATCTACTACCCGGTCACCGACGGCGGAACCCCGATCTACGTCCACTCGAAGGTGATGGCGGTTGATGATCGGCTGCTGCGCATCGGCTCGTCGAACCTGAACAACCGGTCGATGGGGTTCGACAGCGAGTGCGACATCGCCATCGAGGCCGAGTCGGAGGGCTCCGATCAGGTCCGTCGCGAGATCACCTGCGTGCGAGACGAATTGGTGTCCGAACATCTCGGCGTGTCGGTCGACGCTTTCCAGCGGGAGCTGCAGCGAAAGGGCTCGCTGTTGGTCACGGTGGAGGCGCTGCGAGGCGACGGCAAGACGGTGCTGCCGTTCACCGAGAAGACCATCGCCGGTGAGGCGAGCCCGCTGGCCGAGAACGACCTGATGGACCCCGACCACGTCCCGAGGTCGCTCACCCGGATCGTGCAGCGCTTCATCACCGGGCTGACGCGCTGACCGTGTCTCAGGTGCCCGACGCGGTGGTGGCGATGCCGCCGTCGACGGGGATGATCGCGCCGGTCAGGTAGGCGCCGGCCCGGCTCGCGAGGAACACCGCTATCCCGGCCATGTCGTCGTCTCGCCCGATCCGCCGAAGCGGTGCGGACGCCGCGATCGAGTCGCCGAAGGCGTCCAGGGTGGCCGCCATCATCTTCGACCTGAACGGCCCGGGCGCGACGGCGTTGACCGTGATGTGCTGGGGCCCCAGTTCGCGGGCCAGTACCCGCGTCAGTTGATGCAACGCCGCCTTGCTGCTGGCATACGAGTACACCGGCAGCTTGCTGACGTGGATTCCGTCGATGCTGCCGACGTTGATGATCCGGGCGGGGTCATCGGCGGTGCCGGTCTCGCGCAGCGCCGGCAGCAGCGCCTGGACGAGCCAGAACGGCGATTTCAGGTTGAGGTCGAGCACCTTGTCCCATGCCGAGTCGGGAAAGGTCTCGAGAGGTTCGCCCCAGGTGGCGCCCGCGTTGTTCACCAGAATGTGCAGCCCGGAGGAGTCGGCGGTGACCCGGTCGGCCAGCCGGCGGCATTCGTCGTGCCGGGACAGGTCCGCCGGGATCGCTGTCACGTCGCCGAACCGGGACAACTGCTCGGCGGCCTCGTCGCAGGCGTCGGCCTTGCGCGAGCTGATCACCACGCGGGCACCTGCCTGCAACAGGCCCCGAGCCATCATCAGGCCGATCCCGCGGGTGCCGCCGGTGACCAGCGCGCTCTTCCCGTTGAGGTCGAAAAGCTGTGTATGCGTGCTGGTTTGATCGTCCGGCATGGTGGCGGCTTTCTGTGTCGGTGTCCGGGTACGCTGTCCGCCAGGCAAGGGGAGGCGCGATGAGCTGCTGTCATTATCAGCCCGTGGGTGAAGGTCTGGAAACGGCCTTCACCGTCGACGCGTCCAGGATCACCTTCGGCCGGGGCTGCCTCGACGAACTCGGCGACCGCGCCCGCGCGATCGGGATGACCCGGGTCGCGCTGTTCTCCGACGCGACCGTCAGCGGGCTCGATGCCTTCGACAGGGCGCGACGTTCGTTGAGCGCCGCCGGCATCGACGTCGTCTCCTACACCGACGTGCACGTCGAACCGACCGACGAATCGTTCACCCGGGCCGCGGCGTTCGCGTCGGAAACCCGGCCCGACGGGTACGTGTCGGTGGGCGGCGGCTCGGTGATCGACACCGCGAAGGCGGCCAACCTCTACGCCTCGCACCCCGCGGAGTTCCTGACCTACGTCAACGCCCCTGTCGGCGACGGCGCCGCGGTGCCGGGGCCGTTGAAACCGCACATCGCCTGCCCGACGACGTCGGGCACCGGAAGCGAGGTCACCGGCATCGCGGTGTTCGACATGCTGTCGATGTCGGCGAAGACGGGCATCGCTTCACCCGCGCTGCGGCCCACGGAGGCGCTGGTCGACCCGGACTGCACCGACACCCTGCCCGCGCCGGTGGTAGCCTGCTCGGGCCTTGACGTGCTGTCGCACGCGTTGGAGTCGTTCACCGCGCGGCCCTTCGTCCGGCGATCCGCCCCCGGCAGGCCGAGCCTGCGACCGATGAGCCAGGGCGCCAACCCGTGGAGCGACGTCGGAAGCCGCGAAGCCATGCGCCTGCTCGGGCAGTACCTGCAGCGGGCGGTCGGCGATGCCGCGGACCGCGAGGCGCGCGAACAGACCATGTGGGCGGCCACCCTCGCCGGCATCGCCTTCGGCAACGCCGGAGTGCATCTGCCGCACGCCATGTCCTACGCGGTGGCCGGGCAGGTGCGCCGTTTCCATCCCGACGGCTATCCTGGGTCCGAACCGATGGTGCCGCACGGAATGTCGGTGATTCTCAACGCGCCCGCGGTATTCCGGCGCACCGCGGCCACCGATCCGCAGCGCCACATCGAGGCGGCGCGCCACTTGGGTGCCGATGTCGGCGACGCCGCCCCCGAGGACGCGGGTGCGGTGCTCACCGAGCGCCTCGTGCGGATCATGCGCGACGTGGGGATGCCCAACGGGTTGTCGGCGGTGGGCTACACCGACGCGGATTGCCCCACGTTGGCCGACGGCACCGTGCCCCAGCAGCGTCTGCTGATGAATTCACCGATCGACGCGGACAAGGCGGCGTTGACGCAGCTGTTTCAGGGGGCCGGCCGCTACTGGTGAGCGTGGCTCAACTGGTTGTCTCGACCACCAGTACCTCGGTGTTCGCCCGACGACGTACGGCAGTGGGCACCGATCCGAGCAGGCGGCCCGCGATCGACTTGGCGCCGACGTTGCCGACCACCAGCAGGTCGGCGTCCACCTCGTCGGCCAACTGCACCAGCACGTCGATCGGTGCGCCGTCGACTGCTCGTTCCTCGACGTCCTTGGCGCCCGCGGCCCTGGCCCGCGACGCCGCCTCGCGAAGCATCCCGTAGACCGGTGCGTTGCCCTCGGTCCGGTAGCCCTCGCCCTTGAGTTGATCGGGCTCACCCGAATGGCGGTTCTCCTCAGGCAGGAACGCCGTGGCCACGATCAGCTTCGCGTCCGACTCCGCGGCGATGGCCGCAGCCCGATCGACCGCCAGCAACGACGAGTCCGAACCGTCGGTCCCCACCACCACGACCTTGTAATCGCTCATCAGCCCTCCCCGGATCTGAAGGCGCGGGTACCCGGGACCGGCCGTTTCCAAGCGTATGGGCGGACAATGATGGACAGGCAGCCACCAGCCCACGAGGAGGATCGATGTTCGCCGAGTTAGGCCGCAAGGCCGATGCCGCGGTGACGCGGGGGACCGACGCCGCCCACGAGGCCGTCCACGCGACCGCGCTGCACGTGCGACGGATCGGTGGCGCGGTTTCCGTCGCGCTGCGCAAGGTGACCGGGGAGGCCCGCGACCTAGTGTGGAACTACCGAGACGTGGCCGCCGACCTGCGGCGATCCGATCCAGCCGACCTGCGGCGATCCGATTCAACCGACCTGCGGCGATCCGATTCAACCGACCTGCGGCGATCCGCCCCGGCCAGAGCAGAGGATCCCTCGGACGAGCCCGCGCCGGATGGCGGTAGGCCCACGCTGCGGGTGGTCGGCTCGCAGGACTGAGCCACGGGATTCAGCGGCCGTTTCGCTCGCGGTGCTTGCAGCCCGGCCAGCAGCACGGCCTGCGCATGCCCTCCTCCAGTTCCTCCTGGGTGCGGCGGATGCGGCGCTCGCGCGTCTTCTGCTGCTTGGCGTCTTCGACCCAGCAGATGAACTCGTTGCGCGCCAGCGGCGTGATGTCCTTCCACGCGGCGAGCGCGGGGGAGTTGCCGATCAGCGCGTCGCGTAGGTCGGTCGGCAGCTTGTGTACGACGCCGCCGGGCACCCGCTGGCTGGTCACGGGGTCAGGGTAGCCGCAGCCACGCCATATGCGTCGACCCGCCACCCGTGAGGTGGCGGGCCGACTACAGCTCCTGGTTGAACTGCAAGAGTCGCGGACCGTTTCGGACTCCGCTGAGCACACTAGGGACAGACTGGCCGCCGAGGAATCGGGTGTTTCCCTACATTTTCGGGGCGGCGGCGGCCGCACCCAGGCAGTTCCCCGTGGTGCAGCGCCGTGCTTACGATGTGAACCCGATCCGGTGACCCGGTGAACACCCGAGGTGAGGCGATGGCGACCGCGAAGACGCTGCCCGTGACCGTGCCGCCGATACGGCTGGCGCCCGCGTACACCGACCGCGACGCCGTCTGGCGCGTGGTCGTCGACCACGCCCCGTACCCGTTGATGGCGGCGGGCGCGGGTTACGGCGAAATGATGCAGCTCGCCGCGCCCGAACCGTGGTTCCGCACCTCGTGGGCCGCCGGCGGCAGGGCCACCGACGCCGCCGTCGGGGCGTTGCTGGACGACGAGCGGTTCATCGGCACGGCTGCGGAGCTGTTCGGCGCGCGCATCGTCCGCCCACGGTCCCTCACGGTGAACGTGATGGGTCCGATGGACGCCGGACACCGGCACGTCGACGTCCCGTCCTACCGAGGGTTTTCGCACAAGGTGCCCATCTGGTTCCCCATGGTGATGGGTGTCTCCGGACTCTTCGACCGGTGGGCGATTCGGGTCGCCGGCGCGGTCACCTGGTTCTACGACGGCATGGACGGGGAGTACGAGTACTGGCCGCGCGGCATCGGCCAACCGTCGCAGTGCGAGCGCGGGCCGTTCGGCAACGTCGCGCTGTTCGGGGACAACGACCTGATGTTCCACCAGGTCGGGCCCATCGGCGATGCGCAGGCGTTCAGGGACGAGGTGGTGCTGAGCCCGCACACCGACATCAGGCCCGGGTCGGCGGGGTGGGAGCTGACCGACGCCGGCTCGGTGCTCGCGACACTGCGCCCCGAGCAGGTCCGAATCTCGTTGTTGTGGAAGGCGATCACGTTCCGCGACGACGACGAAGCGCGAATTCACGACGAGCACGAAGACGATCTGGACATCGACACGGCGGTATCGATGTTCTGCAAGGACCTCGCCGACCGCGGTGTCGACTTCGCACCTCCGCGGCACCCGTTCCAGGATCAGGCGTGGAGTGCGCTGCTCACCCAGACGTATCTGCGTACCGCGTTCCTCTAGCGCGCTCTAGATTGGCGTGTCGTGAGCACATTGCACGACACCACGGTTCGCGGATTCGCCTCCGACAACTATTCGGGCGTACACCCCGAGGTACTCGCGGCGATCGCCGCGGCCAACGACGGACACCAGGTCTCCTACGGCGACGATGTCTACACCGCCCGACTGCAGCAGGTGTGCGGCGCGCACTTCGGCGCCGGGGCGCAGACCTTTCCGGTGTTCAACGGCACGGGCGCCAACGTCGTGGGCCTGCAGTCGATGTTGCCCCGCTGGGGCGCGGTCGTCTGCGCGAAGACGGCACACATCCACGCCGACGAGGGCGGAGCGCCGGAGAAGGCCGCGGCAATCAAGCTGCTCCCGGTGGCCACCGACGACGGCAAGCTGACGCCCGAGTTGATCGCCGAAGAGGCCTGGGGGTGGGGCGACGAACATCGAGCGCAGCCGCTCGTCGTCTACCTCACCCAGTCGACGGAACTCGGCACCGTCTACACGCCTGACGAGGTGCGCGCGATCACCGGCTACGCGCACGACCGCGGAATGCGCGTCTTCATGGACGGCGCGCGGTTGTCGAACGCCGCCGCGGCGCTGGACCTGCCGCTGCGTGCCTTCACCACCGACGCCGGGGTCGACGTGACGACGTTCGGCGGCACCAAGAACGGCGGCCTGGCGGCGGAGGCCGTCATCGTGCTCGACGACGCGGCGTCGGACGGCCTGATCTATCTGCGCAAGACCCTGATGCAGCTGGCGTCGAAGATGCGGTTCGTCTCGGCCCAGCTGCTCGCCCAGCTCGACGGCGACCTCTTCCTGCGCACGGCGCGGCACGCGAACGCGATGGCCGCGCGGCTGCGCTCGGGAATCGAGCGGGGTATCGCCGACGGCATCATCCGCGGCGTCGAGTTCACCCAGCCAACGCAGGCGAACGCCGTATTCGCCCGCCTGCCCGAGGGTGTCGCCGACCGGCTGCGCGAGCGCTTTCGCTTCTACGACTGGGACGCCTCGCGCGGGGAGGTGCGCTGGGTGTGCAGCTTCGACACCCAGCCGGACGACGTCGACGCGTTCGTCGCCGAGGCGGCCCGGCTGACATCGTCGGGGTAGGCCGGCGCCTCAGGAGTGCTGTGCGGCGCGGATGATCTCGAACGCCTTTCTCACCAAGGAGGTTTCGTCGGCGGAGGCGGCGCTGTCGCGGAGTTGCCAGCGGCGGATGCCTGCGCTGCGCAGCGCGGCGACGGCGCATCGCGCGAGGACCTGGCACCGAAATTCGTCGGCGTCGCCGGAATCGCGGTCGACGAGTGCGTCGGCGATGGTCTGTTCGAACTTCAGCAGCAGCCCCGGAGCTGACCGCTCCAGCTTGGGACCGGGCGGTCCTTCCGCGAAAAGCCAAGACAGGTACGAGTTTTCCCGTAACCGGGGTGCCAATGACGTCAGCGCGTGTTCGACGGCCTCCAGGGGCGATTCGCCCGCAGGCCGGTGCCGGATCTCCTCTGCGAGTACCGGCAGCCACTGCTCGATGTCCTTGACCAACAGGGCTTCTTTGCCCTGGAAGTAGCGGAAGAACGTCCGCTCGGTCACGCCCGCGGCGTCGGCGACGTCGCGGACCGTCGTCTTCTCGTAGCCGCGGCTTTCGAACAACGAGTCCGCCGCGGTCTGGATTGCGTGCCGGGTGGCGATCTTGTGCGCCTCCCGCTTGCCGACGTCGGGGCTCATAGCCGGACTATCGCACAGATAAGTTGTCATAACTGACACTTCACTCTAATCTGTCAGTTATGACAGTTTCAGCGCGGGTCCGGCTTGGATACTCCGCCGCGGGGCTGGCCATCGGGACCTTGTGGTTCGCCCACAGCGGAGATTCGCCATGGCTGCACGCACTTCGGATGGCCGCACTGATGGCCGTCGTCATGGTCGCCTCGACGCTGGCCCGCCGCTGGGCGTCGGCGCGTGGGCGGCGGGTCCCGCGGCACCCGATCGGCAGGTTCCTGGCCGTCAAGCTGGCCCTTCTCGGGTTGGCCGTCGCGGTCGCCGTCGCGCTCGACGGCCGGCTTGCTCACGTCGACCTGTGGATCGCCATTGGCCTGTTCGCCGTGGTCAGTGTCGTTGGGCCGCAGCTACATTCGTATCTGACCGCACATTCCGGCGAAGTGCGCGCCGGCCTGACAGCAGGAGAGAGTTGATGACCGGCTTCAATGGCACCATCGCCGAGGACATTCGCGACGCCGCCCCGGACTGGACGCCCTATCGGGCCGCCCCCGCGCCCGACGGCGCGCCCAACGTGCTGTATCTGCTGTGGGACGACACGGGCATCGCGACGTGGGACTGCTACGGCGGTCTGGTCGAGATGCCGACCATGAAGCGGATCGCCGATCGTGGCATCAGGCTCACGCAGTTTCACACCACGGCACTGTGTTCGCCGACGCGGGCCTCTTTGTTGACCGGCCGCAACCCGACGACGGTCGGGGTGGCGTCCGTGCTGAACATGGCTCAGGGCTTTCCCGGGCACAACGGCCGGATACCCGCCGAGGCCGCGCTGATGTCGGAGGTGCTCTCCGAGCGCGGGTGGTCGACGTACGCCGTCGGAAAGTGGCACCTGGCGCCGCTGGAGGACTGCCATGCCGCGGGTTCCCGGCGGTACTGGCCGCTGGGCCGCGGCTTCGACCGCTTCTACGGGTTTCTCGACGGGATGACCGACCAGTGGTACCCGAGCCTGGTCAGCGACAATCGGCCCATCGACCCCCCGGCCACGCCGGAGCAGGGATATCACCTGTCAAAAGACCTCGCCGACAACGCGATTGGGTTTCTCCGTGACCACAGGGCGACCGCGCCCGCCAAGCCCTGGTTCATGTATCTGTGCCCTGGCGCCGGGCACTCACCTCATCAGGTCGCCGCGCAGTGGGCCGACAGGTACCGCGGACGCTTCGACATGGGGTATGAGCGCTACCGGGAGATCGCCCTGGCCAATCAGCGGTCTCTGGGTCTGCTGCCTGCCGAAACCGAACTGTCGCCGATGAACCCCTATGCCGACCGCGTCAGCGCCGACGGTGAGCCGTGGCCGGCAGGCGACACGGTGCGGCCGTGGGAGTCGTTGTCCGAGGACGAGAAACGGGTCTCCTGCCGGATGGCCGAAGTGTTCGCCGGGTTCCTGAGCTACACCGACGCGCAGATCGGGCGGATCGTCGATCATCTGGAAAGCACCGGGCAACTGGACAACACGATCATCGTCGTGATGTCGGACAACGGCGCCAGCGGCGAGGGCGGCCCGAACGGTGCCGTCGACGAGATGGCACGGTTGCGCGGCGGCGCCGACACCACCGAGGCGGCCCTCGGGTTGTTCGACGAATTGGGCGGGCCCGCAACGCGGATGAACTACTCCAACGGATGGGCCATGGCGTTCAATACGCCCTACAAGTTGTTCAAGCGCTACGCCGGCCACGAGGGCGGAATCGCCGATCCGTGCATCATCTCCTGGCCGGCCGGATTGGCCTCGCGTGGCGGCGTCGCAGACGACTACGTCCACGTCAGCGACGTCACCCCGACGATCTATGACCTGCTCGGGATCGACGGGATCGATGTCGTGAAGGGGATCCGTCAAATCCCGTTCGACGGCACCAGTTTCTCGGCGGCGCTGAGTGAGCCGGGGAGCGCGTCGGAGAAGCACACCCAGTTCTACTCGATGATGGGCACCAGGGGCATCTGGCATGACGGCTGGTTCGCAGGCACGGTGCACCCCCCGACGTCGGGGGCGCCGCGAGGGTGGTCGCATTTCGATGCCGATCAGTGGGAGCTGTTCCACATCGCCGCCGACCGCAGCCAGCGAAACGACCTCGCGGCCAACCATCCCGACAAGCTCGAGGAGCTCAAGGCGTTGTGGCACGAGCACGCCGCGCGCTACAACGCCTATCCGCTCAACGACCTCAGTGTCTTCGAAATGATCTCTGCCGGCGCCTTCGTCGCCGCCGGCGCGACGCAGCGGCGGGCGGTCTTCTACCCGGACACGCCCGCGACGCACACCGCGTTCGGCGGTCTGGTCCGGGGCCGCTCGTTCACGCTGCGGGCCATGTTGTCCGTCGATGATGCGAATGTGGGCGGAGTGCTGTTCTCACAGGGGAATCGGGCCGCAGGGCAGGTGCTCTACATCGCCGATCGGCACGTGCACTACGTGTGCAACGTCGCGGGCGCCGAACAGGCCATCCGGTCCAGCGCCCCGGTTTCGCCGGGTCGCCAATCGGTGGGTGTCACGTTCTCCCGTCAGGGGACCATCGACGGGACGCTCGACGTGTCCGGCACCGTCAAGCTCTACCTCGACGACGCGCTCGTGGGATCGCTTGCCGGGGTGCGGATGTCGGGCCTGGACATGATGCAGGCCATTTCGGCGGGGCGCAGCGTGGCGCATTCGGTGTCGGCGGACTACGCCTCGCCGTTCCCGTATCGGGGCGGCGTGCTCGACGAGATCACGATCGAGTTCGACGACGAGGCGCGGCCTCAGTCGGCCTCCGCGGCCGATATGGCGTTCGCGCGCGACTGACTACGACGCTTTCGGCAGTGGCGGATGGGGCAGGGCCTCCTCGAATCCGGTGCGGCCGTCGATGATCTGGGTCACCCGGCCGAACCGCGCCTCGCACCGTGCCAACAACAGCGAGCGCTGACTCGGATCGGCGAGGTCGGCGGCGATCGCGTACACCCGGCCTGCCTCGTGGCCGAGCAGCACCCGACTCAGCCGGGACACGTGCTCGGCGGTGACCACCACTCGGTGGCCTGCTGCGAGCAACTGCTGTGCCTGCCGATAGCCTTCGTCGCAATCGGCGTGCGTGATCAGTACCACGGGTTCGTTCATGACTCCACCTAACCTGTCTGCTCTGAGATCCGGCTATGCGCCGGGTGTGCCCTCGGTGAGGTCGTAGAGGGTCACACTGTCGACAACGGTCGCCGAGAAGTGTTCCTCGACCCAGGCCTTGATGCGGTTCGCCTCGTTGTCGTCGTTGGCCCCTGGGGGGAGCAGCGGCTGGGTCGCCGCATCGGCCGTATCACCGCTGCCCGTCGGCATTCCGAAGTCGGATTCGATGTAGTAGTGGATGCGGCCCGCGGCGACGTCGTCCTGGAACTGCTGCAGGGTCGGTGCGGGGTCGCTGGATCCGAACCCGCCGATCGCCATCACGGGATCGCCGGTGGCCAACTGGTAGTACGCGGCGTCGGTCGAACCGGGGACCGCGGCCACCCACGTGTAGGAATCGGCGTCCTGCGAAAGGGTTTCGCTGACGGTCTCCGACACCCGGGTTTCGTGCATGCCCGACGGCCCGTGGCCGGGGGAGTCCCCGGAGATCTGCGGACCCGCCGTGACCACCCCGCCGGTGTGGGCGGTGCTGACCGTCTGGATGCAGTACGACAGCGGGCCGGCGAGGGCGGCAGCGATCGCGATCGCCGCAGCCCAGCGGCGCGGATCGGGCCTGCCGGTGCCGGCGTGCGGCCGGGTCCTGGTGACCATCAGCGCCACCCCGGCCGCTGCGCCGGCAATGACCACCACCCAGCGCAGCCAGCCCACGAATTCCGTTGTGCGGCCGAGTAATATCCAGGACCAGCCCACGGTGAAAAGCGCCGTGGCGCCCAATACCATTGTCGCCCAGCGCTTCTCGCGCAGACGCCAGAGCGTGACCGCTCCGATGCCCACCAGGGCCGCCACCGCAGGGGCGAGCGCGACCGTGTAGTAGTCGTGGAACAGGCCCGACATGAAGCTGAACACGCCTGCGGTGCCGAGCAGCCATCCGCCCCACACCAGGAACTGCGCGCGTTTCGGATCGGTGCGCCGCGCCCGTCCGGTGACCACCAGCCCGGCGACCAACAGGATCAGCGCCGCCGGTAGCAGCCAGGAGATCTGACCGCCGGATTCACCGCTGAACATTCGCAGGATGCCGGCGTGCCCGAACAAGGAAGGTGCCGCGCCGGCCCCCTCCGCCGCCGTGGGTGGCCCGCCGCCTGGGAAGTTTCCGCTCTCGCCGCCGGTCAACCTGCCCAGCCCGTTGTAGCCGAACGTCAGATCCAGGAAGCTGTTGTTGCTCGAACCGCCGATGTAGGGCCTGCTGTTCGCGGGCCACAATTCGACGAGCAGGACCCACCAGCCGGCGGCCACCACCATCGCGGCGAGCGCGCCCAGCAGTTGCGCACACCGAACCCCTGGCCGGGGCGGACCGGCGATCAGATAGGTCAACGCGATACCGGGAACGACGAGCAGCACCTGCAACTGTTTGGTCAAGAAGCCCAGCCCGAGCAGCGCGCCGCAAAGAACCAGCCACCGGGTGCGCCCGTCGTCGACGGCGCGCATCAGCGCCCACACCGCGGCCACCATCAGGAACACCAGCAGCGCATCGGGATTGGTGAATCGAAACATCAAGGTGGCCACCGGAGTCAACGCCAGGGCGGTACCCGCGATGAGTCCCGCGGCGGGTCCGAAATGCTTCTTGACGATCACGTAGAGCAGCGCCACCGACGCCACCCCTAGCAGCACCTGGGGCAGCTGCAGCGACCACGTGTTCACCCCGAAGATCCGCGCGGAGATCTCCATCGGCCACAGAGATGCGGGCGGTTTGTCGACGGTGATCGCGTTAGCCGCGTCGGAGGAGCCGAACAGCATCGCCTTCCAGCTCTTGGTACCGGCTTGTGCCGCAGCCGAATAGAAGGCGTTCGCCCACCCGTTGCGACTCAGGCCGATGGTCCAGAAGGTCGCGGTCGCCACCAACAGCACCACGAGCGCCGGCCGCGCCCAGCGCGGTTGTTCGGCTGCCGGGGTCTTGACGACGACTGGGTCTGTGACGGGGATCGCGGCCGGTTCGATGAGACTGTGAGTCATGGTCACATTCTCGCGGCCCGCGATGAGCCCACCGTGGGCGAAGTCTTTGCCCCGACTGTGAGAAGTCCGGTCAGTCGGCGGTTTTCGTGCGCCCGGGTGACATCGACTTCGGCAGGCTGACGGTGAACGCGCTGCCCTGTGACGTGCTCGCGACGTCGATGGTGCCACCGTGGGCCCTGACCACCGCGAGTGTGATGGCCAGACCGAGGCCGGTGCTTCCGGCGGCACGCGACCGGGATCCGTCGCCGCGCGCGAAACGCTCGAAGACGCCGGGCAGCAGGTCATCGGAGATGCCGGGCCCGTCGTCGCTGACCGTCAGGGCGACCGAACCGTTGCCGCGGCTCGCCAATGACGTGAGCACCTTCGTACCGGCGGGGGTGTGAACGCGCGCGTTCGACAGCAGGTTCGCGACCGCCTGGTGCAGCCGCAACCGATCGCCGACCACCTTGACGGGTTCGTCGGGAAGATCCAGCGGCCAGCGATGTTGCGGACCGGCGACGTGCGCATCGCTGACCGCGTCGATCACCAGTTCCGACAGGTCGACGTCGTCGCAGTCCAACGGTCTGCCCGCATCGAGGCGGGCGAGCAGCAGCATGTCCTCGACCAGCCGGCTCATGCGCAGCGACTCGGCGTGCACGCGGTCCAGGGCGTGCGCCAGATCCTCGGCGCCCCTGAACGTGGGTTCGCCCGCGGTGCCCGCGATCAGACGGCGAGCGACCTCGGTGTAGCCCTGAATCGACGTCAGCGGGGTGCGGAGTTCGTGGCTCGCGTCGGCGACGAACCGGCGCACCCGCACCTCGCTGGTGTGCCGGGCGGTGAACCCGTCGGCGACCCGGTCGACCATCTTGTTGAGCGCGATACCCAGTCGGCCGACTTCGGTGTGGGCCACCGCGCTGTCCACCGGTTCGATCGGCGTGGGCAGCTTGACTTCGCCCTCGTGCAACGGAAGTCCGGCCACGCGCTGTGCCGCCAGCGACATCCGTGACAGCGGCTTGAGTTCGCGGCGAATGATCACCATGCCGGTCGCGACGGCCACCACGAGGGAGATCAGCGACAGGCCGCCGATGATCCACGTCGCCGACATCAAGGTCTGCTGGACCCCTGCAAGCGGCAAACCCGACACCAGCACCACGTTCTTGTCGGGTATCGGCTGCGCGATCAGCCGATAGTCGCCAACGCCACGGACTTTCACGCTGACCGTGACGTCCTTTGGCAGGCCGACGAGTTGCGCTTTGGCTTGCGCATCGAGCGCTTGCCGATTGCCACTGGTCGAGATCACCGCCGCGTCGTCCACGTCGGCGTCGGAGATGACCGCGCCCAGGGTGCCCGCGGACTGCCCGGGGCCGTCGAGAAACCATGGCCCGGGCCCGGCGACCCTGACGAACGGCGGGGGACCGATCTCGAAAAAGGTCGTCGAACGTGACTGGGTGTCGCGGACCTGCGCGTCGAGGCGGGTGATCAGGAAGTGCCGCAGCGCGACCAGTGTGCCGATGCCGATCGTGGCGCACAGTCCCACACCGAGGGCCGCCACCACCGCCACCAGCCTGATCCGCAGTGTCCAGGTACGGGGCCGCGACAGACGGACCGATTGCCCTGCTCGCCCAGTGGCCGCTGCGTCATCGGGGTTTGATGACATAGCCGGCGCCACGGACGGTGTGGATCATGGGCAGACGATTGGCGTCGATCTTCTTGCGCAAGTAGGAGATATACAGTTCGACGACGTTGGACCGACCGTCGAAGTCGTAGTCCCACACCTTGTGCAGGATCTGGGCCTTGGTGAGCACGCGGCGCGGGTTGCGCATCAATACCCGTAGCACTTCGTACTCGGTTGCGGTCAACTGTATTTCGTCGCCGCCGCGCACCACTTCGTGGCTGTCCTCATCGAGAACCAGGTCGCCGAGCACCAGCTGCGTGCCGCGACCGTCGAGCACGCCGCCGCCTGACCTGCGGACCAGAGAGCGAAGCCGCAGCACCATCTCTTCGACGCTGAACGGTTTGGTCAGGTAGTCGTCACCACCGGCAGCCAGGCCGGCGATCCGGTCCTCGACGGTGTCCTTGGCCGTCAGCAGCAGCACGGGAAGTTCGGGGCGGGTCCGGTGCAGCTCTTCGAGGACGTCCAAGCCACTCATGTCCGGCAGCATGATGTCGAGCACCACGACGTCCGGTCGCTCGCCTGCCGCGGTGGCGATGGCGCCCTTCCCATCGGTTGCGGTCGCGACTTCCCAGCCCTCGTATCTCAGCACCATCGAGACCAGCTCGGCGACTGACGGCTCGTCGTCGACGACCAGGACCTGGATTGGCCTTCCATCCGAGTGGGTCATTCGCGTCGGCGCCGACGCGGTCGAGCCGTAACCTACGGAGCACACATCTCTCACCGCGATATTCTTTCGGCAGAGCTTAGCGATGCACTGTGGATCACCTATGCGTAGCTTATGAAGGCGCCGTTTCCGCAGGGATTCGACGCGAAGCTGCTGGTGAGCCGCGAGCCCGCGACCACCATTGCACGCTGGCGAAACGGCCTTTTCGCCCGCCTGGGCTCCTGGTTTCAGCATGAATCATCTTGCGGCACAGCCGGAACATAGATTCTTGCTACAAGACCCATAACCCTTTGGCGGCGCTTCCGCTGGCGAACGGCTCGCCGTCCGTGGCAGCCTGACGTTGTCGACGAATTCCGTATCGTCGGCATCACTACTGCCAGAAAGGAATTCGATACTGTGCGATCACCGCTTGTCAGCATTCGGCGGCTGGCGACTGTGGCCCTGTTCAGTGGCGCCGCACTCGTGGGCGTGATATTTGCCAGTGGAACGGCCAGCGCTGACCCTCCACCGCCGCCGCCCCCGCACAACAATTGTGTGCCGGCACAGCCGTGCCCGCCGCCCCCGCCTCCCCCTGCTCCGCCGCGGTAGCGGCACCGGGCTGGTGCGGCACGCTGAACCGACAAATCCCCCGGAGGGCGTGCCGCACCTCGGCCCCGGCGTCGAGCGGGAACGGGAGATGAGACGTAAGGAGATACGAATGACATTGCAGCGCATCGCACCCAGACGGGTGGCAATAGGATCAGCGGTAGTGGCGCTGTCCTTGACCGCCGCGGGCGTTGGCTTCGGAACCGCCGTTTCGGCTGCGGCGCCGCCGCCGCCCTGTATGCCGGGAGCGCCGTGCGGCCCGGGCGGTCCCGGTCCGGGCGGTCCGGGTCTGCCGCCTCCCGGCCCGGGACCCGGCCTGCCGCCGCCCGGACCCGGACCCGGGCTGCCGCCGCCTGGGCCGGGACCGTGCCTGCCGCTGGCCCCCTGCCCTCGATAGCATCACCCACCAGTTGTGGCCTGGGAGCGCGCATTCGCGTCCCAGGCCACAACTGCGTTCAAGACAGCGCGTGGACTCGATGTCTATCCGATTGCGGCGCAGCGTAGTTCGGCACAGGAACTCTCGATGGCCTCGGCCAGGCGGGTGACATCGGGTAGCGCGTGCGGATCGCCGCACACGCCGATGCCGAAACGTCCGGCGCAGGAGATGGCTGAAACGCGCAGCGCATGGTGTGCGCCGGGTTCCGAGGACGAGAACAGGCTCTCGACTGGGCGGCCGCCGACCCCGACCGGCGAGCGCGGCCCCGGCACGTTGGATATCGACAGAGAGAACTCTCGCGCGCTGCCCGCGAGCCTGCGGGCGATCTTCTCCACGTGCTTGACGCGCCCGAGGGCGTGAAAGAATTCGTAGAGTTCGGCGGCGTCGTCGAGTTGTTTTCGGCGACTGGTCTCAGAGCTGATGCGGTCCAACCGGATCAACGGGTTCGCCTCGCCGACCGGGAGGTCGACGTTGATGAACGAGTCGCGGTTTCCGAGGGCGGCGCTGCCCTCGTCGCGGTGGTGCAGGCTGACGGGTATCTGAGCGCGGAGGTGGCGACTGATCGTGTCGTGCGCGGAGAGCCACGTGCGCAGGCCGCCCGCGACGACCGCGAGTAGCACGTCGTTGACCGTGGCCGGTTGCGGCCGGGATGCGCCGATCGCCCGCATGTCGGCGATGGTGGCTTCGGCGAACGCCATTTCGCGCGCGATCGAGATCGGCCGGTCGAAGGGGGAGCGCGACCCCGGGTGGCCGAGTTCCCGCACGACCGCAGAGGGCACGCGCCACGAATGCGCGGCCGTCGAGGCCCGCTCCGTGGGGGTGCGCGTCTGCCTGGGTGGCAGCGCCGAGTGTTCGTCGAACAGAACGGAATCCAGGAACTGCACCGCGCTGATTCCGTCGGCCATCGCGTGGTGCAGACGAGCGGCGATGGCCTGACGACCGTCGTCGAGCGGGCCGATGAGGTCGAATGTCCACAACGGGCGGGAACGATCGAGATGCTGCGACATCAGGTGGCTGACGGCGCGCCACAGATCCTCCCGCGTTGTGCAGCCGTCGGAGTGGGCACGCACGTGTGCGCGGATGTCGAAGTCGGCCGCGGCCACCCACTTCGGCTGCGCGCCCGAGGTGTCCACCCGCTGTGTCGCTCTCGGCTGGCGCGCCAGCCGGGCGCGAACGCTTGCCCGCAGCGTGTCGAGGTCCACGGCGCCCGCCGCGGGTTCGAGCACCACCAGCTTCAGCGTCTGGCCGGTGATCGCCGCCGACTCGACGTCGAGGATTCGTGCGTCGTCTGCGGAAAGGCGATCGGACTCATCGCTGTCCACACGCCGAGTTTAGGTGGTCAAGAACCTGCTCATGGTCGCGCGGCGAGCTGCAGGAAGCGGTGCACGAGCGCGATCGCCACCCCGCCCTCGCCGACGGACGCCGCGACGCGCTTCACCGAGCCGGACCTGATGTCGCCGACGGCGAAGATTCCCGGCACGCTCGTCTCGAGTGCGAACGGCTCGCGGTTCTCGCGCCACTGCCCGGCGCCTGCCGCCTCGGTGCCCGTCAGGATGAAGCCGTTCTTGTCGCGTGAGATCTGCGGGGGAAGCCAGCCGGTCGCGGCTTGGGCGCCGATGAGCACGAACACGGTGTGCGCGTCGCGGCGCGATATCGCGCCGGTCCGTCGGTCGATGACCTCGATCGCCTCGAGTCGGTCCCCGCCGTGCGCGGCGACGACCTCGGTTCTGGTCTCCACCGAGATGTTCGCCTTCGCGTCGATCTGCTCGATGAGATAGGTGGACATGCTCTCCGCCAGCGACTCACCCCGCACCAGCAGGGTGACGGAGCGGGCGTGGCTGGAGAAGAAGATGGCGGCCTGACCGGCGGAGTTGCCCGCGCCGACCAGGAAGACGTCGTTGCCCTGCGCCAGGCTGGCGTCGCTGCGCGCCGCCCCGTAGAACACGCCGGAGCCGATGAATCTGTCGATCGAATCGATCGCCAGTCGCCGCCATTCCACGCCCATCGCCAGAATGATCGACCGGGTCGGCACCGTGTCGCCGCCGTCCAGCGTCACGGTCATGGCGTCCGGGTCGATGCTTTCCACCCGGCGGGTCACGACGATCTCAGCGCCCAGCCGCTTGGCCTGTCGCAGCGCCCGGCCCGCGAGTTCGTCGCCGGAGACACCGTAGGGAAAGCCGGTGTAGTTCTCGATGCGCGTCGAGGTGCCTGCCTGCCCGCCCGGCGCGAACGCCTCGATCATGCCGGTTGCCAGCCCTTCGGATGCGCCGTTGACCGCGGCCGTCAGGCCCGCCGGACCGCCGCCGACGATCACCAGGTCATAGCGCGGCTTCGCCGGTGAAACCGTCAGGCCGGCGACGGTGGCGACCGAGCGCATCGTCGGCGCTTCCAACTGTGTGCCGTCGCCGAGAAGAACCACCGGATACGGCCCAGGCACCGTGGCCTCGCGCCCGGCGCGCGCCACCGCGCGAGGGTCATCGGGATCGAGGCGCTCGAACTGAATTCTGTTGCGGTGCAGGAAGCTGTCGCAGGCGTGCACGCCGGGGTCGAGACGGGGCCCGATGACGAACATCGCGGGGGCGGCGGGTTCCGCGCTCGCGGTCCTGAGCATGTCCATGCGCTCCGATGCCGCTGCGCTGACCTGCGCGGAGACGCGCGGCACCATCGCCGACAGCGTGTCGAACACCTCGTCGCTGAGTTTCAGCACCCGAGATGCATCGACCGCGCGCATGCTGGCCGGCAGCGGCGTACCGAGCGTCATCGGCACCTCACCGCCCAGTTCGCCGGGCAGCCGGACGCCGATCACCCGCTCGACTCCGTTGACCACCTTGGTCAGCTCGGTCTTGCCCTCGACCACGACGGCCAGGGCACGGCCCTCGCCTTCGTGGGCCACGTACTCTCCCGGCGCCACGCGGATGTCCTCGACCTCGCCGGCGAGGTACTCGAGTTCCCTGCGCTGAAGCGTCGAGAACAGCGGAATCGTTGCCAGCTCGTCGATGGTGAACATGATCGGCTCCTGTCTCTGCGTGAAGAGACAGTGCGCCCGCAGGCTCCACGCGGGCATGGGGCATTCGCCTCAAAACCGCTCGGCGGCAGGAGGAGACGCCGGGCCGGCGCCGCCGCGGGCCGCTCAGGCCCGGGCCGGCAGCGCCTCGGTATCCGCCTCGTCGGTCGCGGGTCGCCGCCGCGCGAAGTGGTTGTCACCCCGGGGATAGACCACTTGTGGCCACCAGAACCATCTGCCGAGCAGCGTGGCGATCGAGGGCATCAGCAGCGAGCGCACGATCAGCGTGTCCACCAGCAGGCCGATGGCGATGGTGGAACCCATCTGCGCCAGCACGGTCAGCTTGGAGAAGCACATCGCCGCCATGGTGGCCGCGAACACCAGGCCCGCGGACGTCACCACGCCACCCGTGCCGGCCATCGACCGGATGATGCCTGTCTTCAGACCGGCGTGGATCTCGTCTCTGAATCGGGACACCAGTAGCAGGTTGTAGTCCGAACCCACCGCCAACAGGATGATCACCGACATCAACATGACCAGCCAGTGCACATGGATGCCGAGCAGGTTCTGCCAGATCAGCACCGAGATGCCGAACGACGCCGCGATCGAACTGCCCGCCGTGGCGACGATGGTCAGTGCCGCCACCGCACTTCTGGTCAGGATCAGCATGATCATGAAGATCAGCGTCAGCGACGACACGACGGCGATCAGCAGGTCGTAGCGGGCGCCGTCGGACATGTCCTTGTATGTCGCGGCGACGCCGCCCAGGTACACCTTCGCGTTCGACAGCGATGACATCTTCAAGGCCTCCTGCGCGGCCTTGCGTTCCGAGTCGACACGGGCGATCCCCTCCGGTGTCGCCGGGTCGCTCTCGTGGGTGATGAACATCCGCGCCGACTTGCCGTCCGGCGACAGGAACATCGCCAGCCCGCGCTTGAAGTCGGGGTTGTCGAACGCCTCCGGCGGCAGGTAGAACAGGTCGTCGTTCTTGGCCGTGTCGAAACTCTGGCCCATCGCCAGCGCGGTGTTGTTGGAGGCCTCCATCTGATCGATCAGGGCCTTCTGCGAGTTGTACGACGCCAGCGCCAGGTCCCTGCTGGTCTTCATCGTCGCGATGGTCTGCGGCAGTAATGCCGTCAGCTGCGGCGCGATGTCCGCGAGCTTGTCGGTGTTGGTTTGCACCGCGGAAGTCTTGTCGGTCAGTTCGTCGATCCCGTCGAGCGAGTCGAACACAGACCTGGTCGCCGCGCACAGCGGAATGTCGAAACAGTGTGGTTCCCAGTAGAAGTAATTGCGAATGGGCCGGAACTGGTCATCGAAGTTCGCGATGTTGTCGCGCAGTTTCTCGGTGACCTCGAGGATTTCCTTGGATTTGGCCGCCGAGTCCTGCGTGAGCCTGGTCTGCTCGAGGGACAGCTGATACTGCTCTTCCAGGATCTTTATCGAGGCGTTCATCGAGTCGACCGTCTTGAGCTGGTTGGCCAACTGATCCCGCTGGAACGGCAGGTTCATGTTGCTCGTCTGACCCTGGACACTGGTCTGGAACGGAATCGAGCTGTGCTGGATCGGAATTCCCAGCGGCCGCGTGATGTTCTGCACCATCGCAATGCCCTCGGTGTGCATGACGTTGCTCGAAACCTTGTTCAGCACCAGCATGTCGGCGGGATTGCGCATGTCGTGGTCGGCTTCGATCATCAGGATGTCGGGGTTCATCCGCGCCTGGGTGAAATGGCGGTCCGCCGCGGCGAAGCCGACGTTGACCGGGGCGTCATCCGGCAGGTAGTACCGATCGTTGTATGCGGGCTTGTACCCGGGAATGGCCACGATGCCGATCAGTACGACGAAGAGGCTGGCCACCAGAATCGGTGCGGGCCAACGAACTACGGCGACACCGACGCGGCGCCAGAACCGGCTGCCTGCGGGCCGGTTCGACTCGTAGAAGCCGACACGGCTGCCGAGGAAGAGCACCGCGGGCCCCAATGTGACGGCCGCCGCCACGACGACGACCATGCCGATCGCCACCGGCGCGCCCATCGTGGAGAAGTAGGGCAGCCGCGCGAAACTGAGGCAGTAGGTGGCACCCGCGATCGTCAGGCCGGACCCGATGATCACCGGGGCCACGGAACGAAAAGTGGTGTAGTAGGCGTCATCCCGATCCAGCCCGGAAGCTCGCGCTTCGCGGTAGCGGCCGAAGATGAAGATGCCGTAGTCGGTGGCCGCGGCGATGGCCAGCATCGTCAGGATGTTGCCTGCGAACGTGGTCAGCCCGAACACGTCGTGCATGGCGAGCGTCGAGACCATCCCGCGCGACGTGAGCAGGCCGATGGCGGTCAGGAACAACTGGATCAGGGTGGTGATGATCGAGCGATAGACGATCAGCAACATCACCGAGATCGCGATCAGTGTGATCAGCGTGATCTGCGCCAGGCTGGCGTTGCCGATGACATGCAGGTCGTCGGTGAGCGCGGCAGGACCGGCGACGTAGGCCTGCACACCCGGGGGCGCCTTGGTCTCATCGATGACCTTGCGAACCGCCTGAACGCCCTCGTTGGCCAATGTCATGCCTTGTTCGCCCGCGAGGTTCAGCATCACGTATGAGGCTTTGCCGTCCGGGCTTTGGGCGCCCGCCGCGGTCAGCGTGTCTCCCCAGAAGTCCTGGATGTGCTGAATGTGTTCGGGGTCCTGGCGCAGCTTGCGGATGATCTCGTCGTAATACTGGTGCGCCTCGGGGCCCAGCGGGTGCTGGCCCTCGATGACGACCATCACCGTGCTGTTGGAGTCGAACTCCTTGAAGTTGGCGCCCATCTTCTTCATGGCGATCATCGAGGGCGCGTCCTCGGGGGCCATGGGCGCCGCGTGCAACTCGCCGACCACTTCGAGTTGCGGGGCGATCACGTTGAGCACGACCGCGATCGCGATCCAGATCAACACGATCGGGACCGCGAAGATCCGGAGGCTGTGGGCGAAGACGGGCCGGCTTGCGTGCCGGGTGGCGGTATCGGTCATGCGGATTTCACCAGGCAGAATGTCT
Source organism: Mycolicibacterium moriokaense (assembly GCF_003347205.1). Classification (GTDB taxonomy): domain Bacteria; phylum Actinomycetota; class Actinomycetes; order Mycobacteriales; family Mycobacteriaceae; genus Mycobacterium; species Mycobacterium moriokaense_B. The sequence goes on along the minus strand of NZ_QQBJ01000003.1, from coordinate 274,094 downwards.
GGGCGTTGACGCCATTGGCTGTGTTCTCCTCACGGACGACTCCGTTGACGGTTACGCGGCAACCGATTTCGTCGCTGTCGCTCTGTGCCATGAGATTCGCGCTGACGGTCGGCAACGTCGTCGACAGCGTGATCGACCACGGCACCGGCGCATTGATCACGTGCACCTTGGCGTCCGGGTCGAAATAGCTGATCTGGGCCGTCGTTCCCGGCGGGCCGTACACGTCGTACACCAGGACCTTTGGGTTGAACTGAACGATCTCGATTCCCTTCCCGGCGTTCGCGTTGAGATCCTCGGAAGCGAACATCTTGTGCAGCCGCGAGACGACGAGGCCGGAGACGGCCAGCACGACGATCAGCACGACGGGAATCCAGACCCGCTTGAGCCAGCCTCCGACCGGAACGCCGCGCCGCGCCGGCCGGCTCACTGGACGTCCAGATCGAGATCGGCGTTCCAGGTCAGACGACGCAGGATGGGCAGGGCGACCTCCGCGGCAAGGGCGAGTGAGCGTGCTTCGTCCGCGGTCAGGGTGTTCAGCAGGTCAGCGAGGCGATCGCGGCGCACCTGCCTGCGCTCCTCGAGCACCGCGACGCCCGCCTCTGTCAGGGCGACCAGCGCGACCCGGCCGTCGTCGGGGTCGGCCATCCGGGTGACCAGGCCGTGCCGTTCCATTCGCTGAATCAGCTGGGTCATCGATGGCTGGCTGACTCCCTCCTTGGCCGCCAGCGCCGTCAGCCGGGACGGTCCTTCACGGTGCAGTCGGTTCAACACGAAACCGGCCGCCAGGCTCAGGCCCGAGCGGTCACTGAGATAGCGGATGGCCAGGTCGCTGGCCTGATCAAGGGTCTCGCCGATACGGTCACAGCGCTGTTCGTCGACCGGAGCCTGAGCCACATCGGATTAGTATCACGCCACATATGTACGTGCAATCACGAGTGATCGCCCTCACGGGTCGGGTTGACGGCCCGCAGCGCCAGCGTTTGCCAGTTGACCTGCATGGCAGGGTTTTCTGTGAGACTGCTGAAAGCCGCAAAACTAGATGTGGATCGCTGAGGGTCGCCGCCGCGGCGCGGCTACATAGCTATAGCAATGTAAATGGGAAGTTCTTGCGCGCGGCGGCGAACACTTCGCTGTGGTGATAGCCCTCTGGGCTGGGAGAAAACGACAATGACAGCGGCGAGGGGAGAGCACATGGGAAGTCCGGCAGCGATCACCACGGCATCGTCGGTCCTGGAGCGGCTACCGGTCAGCCGCTGGCATTGGCGGCTGGTGGTCGTGGTGGGCATCGGCACGTTCTTCGATCTCTACGAGGTGTTCCTCGGCGGCGTGCTCGCGCCGGTGCTCGCCAAGGAGTTCGGGCTGGGCACCCTGGGCAAGTCGATGGTGATCGCCGCGGGGTTCGCCGGAATGTTCGTCGGCGCCAACGTGCTGTCCATCGCCGCGGACCGGCTGGGTCGCCGCCGGGTGTTCATCCTCAACCTGCTGGTGTACTCCCTGTTCTCGTTCGCCGCCGCGTTCTCGCCGAACATCGAGACCTTCCTCGTGCTGCGTGTCCTCGCCGGCATCGGTTTGGGGGCGGAGCTTGTCCTCATCGACACCTATCTGGCCGAGTTCATCCCCGCCAAGCACCGTGGCCGGATGACGGCGTGGGCGTACACCATCGGCTTTCTGGGAGTTCCGCTGGCGGCGCTGTTGGGCGGCAAACTGGTTGCCCGCCATGAGCTCTTCGGCATCGACGGGTGGCGATGGCTGTTGCTGTTCGGCGGCCTCGGCGCGGTGTTCGTCATGGCGGTGCGGGCTGTGCTGCCGGAGTCGCCGCGCTGGCTGGAGAGTCGCGGCAGGCACGCCGAAGCCCGCAGGATCGTCGAATCCGTCGCCGCCAAGGCCGCGCCCGGCACGGCGGTATCGCAATCGGCGCTGCCCGAGGGTGTCTCGTCAGCCGACGACGCGCCCAGTGTCGCGGCGGTGCTGCGAATTGCCTTCCGCGACTACCGCAGGCGCACGGTGATGTTGGTGATCTTCCAGGTGCTGCAGACGGTGGCCTACTACGGCTTCGGCACCCTGGCCCCGTTGGTGTTGGTGAGCAAGGGCTTCAATGTCACCGAATCGCTCGGCTACGCGGCGTTGGCGTTCGCCGGGTACCCCATCGGGTCGCTGATCTCGGTGCCGCTGGTGGAGCGCTTCGAGCGCAAGCACCTGATCATCGTCTCCGCGCTCGGAATCGGCCTGTGCGGCATCGCCTTCGCCGCTTCGACGAACGTCGCGGTGATCGTCATCGCGGGCTTCCTGCTGACCGCGGTGTCCAACATCTTCTCCAACGGGTTCCACATCTACCAGGCCGAGATCTTCCCGACCGCGATCCGCAGCACCGCCAGCGGCATCTGCTACTCGCTGTCGCGCGCGACCTCGACGGTGATGCCGTTCGTCGCGGTGCCTGCGCTTGCGGCCCTGGGTCCGGTCGCGGTCTTCTCCGGATCGGCCGTGCTGATCGTGCTGCTGTGTCTCGACGTCGGCTTCCTCGGCCCGCGCAGCACCGGGCTGGCGCTGGAGCAGGTGCAGCAGAGGTAGCCTCCCACGCCCGAAATTGCGTATAGGGCTGTGACTTCCGCCAGCCGGCGACCCTCAGTGCAATCGTGCGGCTAACCGATGCCTTCGCTCAGGCCGAAGCTGCGAGCGCTTTAGCGTCCTCGTCGGCGAACGTGTCCTCCAGGTGCAGCGGGGAGTAGTCGATGTCGATCTCCTGAAGCGGTCGGCCCCTGGCGCTGCTGATCGTGCCGAAGCGCCGCATTCCCTTGTCGGCGGCGTAGGCCTGGAACTCGTCCTTCTCCAGGTTGAACGGGACCGTCTCGTAGAGGTCGTAGGCGTCGTCGGTGTTCTGCAGCGCCATCGGGATCAACTCGTTCATCCGCGCCTCGAACACACCCCAGTTGGAATCGTCGGCGGCGACGTGGCGCCGGCAGGTGAACGTGCCCCACGCCATGTGTCTGCGCTCGTCGTCGCCGATGCGCCGCACCAGCTCCTGCATGCCGGGGAGGATGTTGTTGTCCACGCAGATGCGGTGCCAGGCAAAGTATCCCGTCAACGCCATCATGCCTTCGATGACGTGGTTGTAGGTCACCGACGCGCGCACCTGGGCGGCTGGCGATGGATCGTTGACCAGCGAGTCGAGCGATTCGGGGAGTTCCTCGTAGAAGATCTTGCGGTAGGTGGGCAGGTCGTCGAGGAACACCTGCAGGTCGTCGGTGACCCCGACGGCGTCCAGCCACATCCGGAACACCTGCGTGTGCTTTGCCTCCTCGAACGCGAACTGCGTCAGGTACATCTCGTCGCCGAGGCGCCCCTCGGCGCGCATCGCCGCCATGAACGGCTGGATGTCCTGGGTGACGGCTTCCTCGCCCGCGATGAACTGCGCGCACAACCGGGTCGCCCACTCCCGCTCCAGGTCGCTCAGCGCCTCCCAGTCGGCCCGGTCGCGGGAGAAGTCGATGTCGGCGGGGTTCCAGAACTTGGCGTTGCCGCCGGCGAACAGTTTCAGCGGCAGGCTGTCCCAGTTCAGGCCGCCTTCGGCGAGCGAGTGCGAACGGGTCCGTGTCATCGGTTGACCTCCTTGGTCATCGGGGCTGGATTGCTGGCGGCGAATGCGTCCGCCAGCACGGCGACCAGCCTGCGCACGGCCAGCGCGGGCTGCTCTGGGGTCGGATCATCAAGGCCGAGAATGGGATCCATGCCCCGCACGTACGGCGCCAGCGCCATGTGCGGGAAGATCATCAGCAGCAGCGACAGCAGGGCGTCGATGTCGCAGTCGGCACGGAGGTCACCGCGCGACCGGGCGTCGCCGACCAGCGGTCGTAGCACCTCGAGGTAGTGCCGATGGATCACCGTGCGCACGCTGACCCGTGCCTCGGTGTCTACCTCCAGGCTGGCGGCCGCGTGCAGGGCGCGATCGCGCGGGTTCTCGGCGAAGTACGCCACCCAGGTGTCGAGCAGGTCGGTCAGAAACTCGAAGAACGGCCGACTCGGGTCGAGTTCCCGGATGCGGTCCTCCATGTAGGACCGGACTCGCTGGCTGCCGATGTCGGCGATGTAGGCGAACAGGTCACGCTTGTCCGCGAAATACTGGAACAGGCTGCCCTTCGCGACGCCTGCCTGCCGGGCGATGACGTTGAGGCTGCCCTGCGAGAACCCGTGCGCACCGAACTCCGCCTCCGCCGCCTCGACGACGGCGGCGCGTCGCACCGGGTCCACGCGAGCCCATGTCACCGTCGGCATCGGTCCTCCTCACAGGGGTATGACCACTGGTCATATTACTGTGAGCAGCGTCACGGTCAAGGGTTCAGACGAAGTCGGAGCCGCCGTCGACGTTCACGGTCGCCCCGGTGACGTAGCCGTTGCGCTTGGACGCCAGGTAGGCCGTGATCGAGGCGATCTCCTCGGGCAGACCGGCGCGGCCGAGGTCGCACGGCTGGTGAAAGTTGTTGTCGATCCACGTCATGACGTCGTGCGGGTCGGTGGCGTCCAGGCCGTCGGCGGCCAGGATGTCGGACAGGACTTCGGTGAAGCTCGCCGTGACGATGGTGCCGGGGCACACGCAGTTGACCAGGATGCCGTCCTTGGCGAGGCTCTTCGACAGGTTCTTGGTGACGCTGGACAGCGCGGCCTTCGACGCGGTGTAGGCCACGATGCGCGGGTTCTGCCGCTGAATCGAGTGGGCGGACAGCGTGACGATGCGGGCCCAGTCGGCGGCACGCAACAGCGGCAGCGACGCGCGGATGGACCGCACGCCGGACATGGTGCCCAGGGTGAACGCGGCGTCCCACTCCGCGTCGTCCATCTGCTCGAAGTACCCGTCGCCGGGGCCGATCGTGTGCACGAGGCTGTTGAGCCGGCCCCAGCGGTCGGCGACCTCGGCGAAGCCGGCCGCGATCGAGTCGCCGTCGGCCATGTCGACGCTGATGCCGACGGCGTCGGGCGCGCCCGCGCTGCGCAGCGCTTCCACCGCCGCGTCGAGCGCCGCCCTGCCTCTGGCCATCACCGCCACGCTGGCCCCTTCGGCGGCAAGGGTTTCCGCGATCGCCAGGCCCATGCCCTTGCTGCCGCCGGTGACCACCGCCGTGCTTCCGCGCAAGCCCAGGTCCATCAGGTCTCCTCTGTGTGTCCGACGATTCGGGTGATCGCGTCCTGGTGGACGCCGAGGCCGCGCAGGCAGAAGCGCAGCACGTGGCCGCGGACGGCGCCGCGTTCGCAGTCGCCCGTTGCCCATTGCCGTTCCGTGCTCGCCCACACCACCCCCTGGATGGACTGGGCTTCGGTCGGCGGGTCGATGCCGGTGAACTCGCCATTGTCGAGGCCGCGTTGCAGCGCCTCGATCAGCGGGGCCAGCATCGCGGCGTAGGCGGGTTGGATCAGTTCGGGGGAGGCGAACATCTGCGATTGGGCCTCCAGCGACAGCCGGCGCAGATCCGAGCCGATGGTGCGGTCGAAGGCCAGGTCCAGCCGCGCGTCCACCCAGGCGCCGACGGCCTCCGCCGCGTCGGCGGTGTCGGCCATTGTTCTTCGGAGCCTTCGCATCTCAGCGTGGGCCATCTCCAGGAAGACTGCCGTGACCAGTTGGTCCTTGGACTCGAAGTGCCGGTAGAAGGCGCGGGTGCTCAACTGCGCGCGCTCGAGCACGGCCGCGACGCTGAGTCCCCGGACCCCGTGCTCGCGGACCGATGTGGTGGCGGCGCCCAGAAGGGCGCGCCTGATGTTGGGGTCGGGCGCCAGCTTGTCCCGCCGCCGCGTGGTCGGCCGAGTCATGCGCTCGCGTCGTAGCTGCGCAGGTACTCGGTGAATCGTTCGTGCACCGATTCCGGGGTCAGGCCGTAGTCGGCGAGGTCGTAGTCGTGCGAGCCCCGCGCGCCGGGCTTGTGCGCACCCGCCCACTGCTGCACCGACCGCTCGGTCGCGGCGGTGAACTCGAGGCCGAGGGCCTCGTAGCCGGCGGCGAGCGTGGCCACCGGGTCGGCCTGCAGGTCGGCGAAGGCGATGTCGGAGAAGCGTTCGTCGCCAACGCGTTTCCGGAAGTCCATCGCCCGCCGGATGCCTTCGGACCAGCTATCCAGTTGTTCGGCGCCGAGTTCTTCCGGGTCGTCGCGGTCGCTGCTCCAGCTGCGCACGTATCGGATCAGGCTGCACACCGAGCCCATCACCTTCGCGGGATCGCGGTGGCTCCACATGAACTTCGCGTCCGGATACGCCTCGATGAGCGCGTCGAGCGCGAACACGTGAACGGGCGTCTTGAGATGCCACAGGGTCGGCGGGCAGTGCCACTGAAGCAGTTTCAGCACGCGCCGGTGAAACCTGTACGTCTCGCGCATGTCGCAGTCCATCAACCAGGCCAGGTACCCGGGCACGCGGACGACGCCGTCGAAGTGGAAGGTCCGAAAGCTCATCCCCATCAGGTCCTGGCATTCGGTCGGCGCCGTCGCCTCGGAGTTGTAGAGCGTCTTCATCAACGGGAACATGTCGTTGAGCATCTGCAGCCCGGCCTCCGCCTCGGCGATGCGCGGATCGGTGTCCTGGGTGGCGGCCTCCGGCGGGGGAGTCGGGGCCTGCGACTCCCACATCCGCAGCGAGCGGAACTGGGGGTCGGCCGCAACCAGCTGGCTCAGCGCCGTCGTCCCTGTTCTCGGCAGTCCGATGACAAAGACCGGGCCACCGACGATTTCGTCGTCGATCTCGGGATGGTTGGCGTAGGTGTCCTCGATCTTCAGCCGTTGGATCAGCGCGTTGCTGATGGTCGCGTGCTGGATCACCCGGCCCATGTCGGAGAGGTCGGCTTCGGTGTTCAATGCCGCGACGGTGCGCTCGAGGCCCTCGCGGTAGTAAGACGAGCCGAAGTCGTGCAATCCGGTCGCCGCGCGGGCGCCGTCTTCGAGTTCGTCGGCGGAGAACGTCATCGGGCAAACCTCTCGCTCACGGCGCGCCTGCGCCGGTCCAGGATCGCCGCACGCTGCTGCGGAGTGACCCTTGTGGTGTCGGCCGGCAGCGACGCCGCGATCTCGTCGAACGACACCAGCCGGGTGCGGGGCGTCGGCGCGGTCGCGGTGCGCACACAGCGCAGGATCATCGCGCCGTTGCTGTGGCCAGCGGTGTCAAGCCAATTGGCGACGCCGGGGTCGCGGTCACACAGCACCACACGCACCAGGCCGTCGGCGTCCACGCTCGCCTGGTGGGCGTTGAGACTGGACTGGTGGCGGCCGTAGTGAATGGTCTCCCACCACGGGTTGCCCAGCGAGTAGCTCCAGTACAGGCCCTCGGGCGGCTCGACTTCGAGGATCAGGGCCTCGTCGGGGCCCAGTTCCCAGCGCCCGATCACCGGCCGGTTCTCGGCGGCGGCGCCGATGGAGGTCCGGTCGATCGCGGGCAGGAAGCCGTTCACCGGTGCCGCCGCGCCGAATTGGAGAAAGAACTCCAGGTTGGCGTTGACGAACTCGCCGAGCGCGACGAGTTGACGGGACAGCGCGATGTCGGCGGGTACCCGTGGCCGGGCGGCGTCGGTCGACTCGTTGAGCGCTTCGATGCGCAGCGTGGAGGGCACCTCGGTGTCCCAGTCGTAGAAGAAGTGCCGCACCGTCAACGTCGGATGCTCTCCCTCGATCGGCATCCAATTGCCTTGGCGCTCTTCGGCGGACAGGATCACCTCGAAGTCGCCGTCGGGGCCGACGTCGAGTTCGTCGACCAGGGTGTTGGCGGTGGAGGCGATCCCGTTCATCGTCTGCAGCCCGACATAGCGTGCGGTGCCGCGGTTTCCGGACAGTCGGTAGCTCTGCTTCCCCCGCATGACCGCGCGGGTGTACAGGCAGTCCGGGCACTCCATACCCCAGCTGATGACGTCGTCGGTGCTGGTGCGCCGGACGCGCAGGATCGGATCGGGGTCGAACCGCAACGCCTCGTCGATACCGGTTGTCAGAAGCACCAGCAGGTGTCGCATCCCGGCCGCCCGGTCGATCGTGTTTCGGCCGGCGGAGTCCGAGTCGACGGTGCGCGCCGCGTCGGTGAGCTTGCCGACCAGACGCGCCCAGGCCGCGGCCAGGTCGACATCGCCCACGTTCGGGTCGGCAGCGAACGTCGCCTCCGCGATGGAGTGGGGCAGCCATGCCATCGACGGGTCACCGACGCTCACGTTTCCTCCGCACCATGTCCGAGGTCGAGTCCCTTAACTGAAAACCATGTTTTCGTTTAAGGGGGATTCACCCTGACAGCCCCGGCGCGGGTTGTCAAGGCTGCGCCGGCAGGTCAGCAGGTCAGCAGCAGGCAGCCGGCGATCGGGCCGCCGCCCGCCGCCGCCACGGCGACCTCGGGCCGCGTCGCCAACTGCCGGTCACCCGCCTGGCCGCGCAACTGCAGGCACGCCTCGTGCAGCAGCCAGTAGCCGTGCATCCGCCCGGCGGACAGTTGCCCGCCGTAGGTGTTCAGCGGCAGCGCCCCGTCCAGCGCGATGCGCGTCGCCCCGTCCACGAATGGGCCCGCCTCGCCGTCGGCGCAGAAGCCCAACGCCTCCAGCCACGCGAACGTCAGGAACGTGAAGCCGTCGTAGAGTTCGGCGACGTCGACATCGGCCGGGGTCAGATCCGTGCGTGACCACATCTCGGCGGCCGCCTCGACCGAGGCCATCTTCGGGAAGTCGTCGCGGTGAAACCAGCCTCCCGAGCCGTAGGCGCCGCCGAGTGCCTCCACCGTGACCGCCGGGCTCGGGCAGTCCGGCGCATAGTCGGCGCGCGAGACCACCAGCGCGATGGACCCGTCGATCGGGACGTCGCAGTCGAACAATCCGAACGGCGTGGACACCGGACGCGCCGCCAGATAGTCGTCCATCGTCATGGGATCGCGAAACGCCGCCCGCGGATTGAGGCCGGCGTTGCGCCTGCTGTTGATCGCCAGCCAGCCGAGCTGCTCCTTGGTGGTGCCGTAGAGCTCCATATGCCGACGGCAGTGCATCGCCAACCAGTTCGCGGCCGAATACGAATGGGCGGCCACCAGTTCGTCGACGTCCTCGAATGGTTTGAGCTTGCGTCGGGTGCCCGCGGCGCGGGGCTCGACGGGCGGGGAGGCCAGCGGCGCGAGCATCGGTGACGCCTCCTGGTTCATCGAGCCGCCGAGCATCGCCACGGTTCGGTAGACCAGGACGTGGCGCGCTCGGCCCTCGGCCACCGCGCGGCAGGCCGACATCACCGGGATGAGCACACCGCCGGTGGCGAACCCGGCGCCGACCTCCTCGGCTTGAATACCCAGCGCGTCAAGGACTTCCGGCACCGGGGTGTCGCCGAACGTGGCGACGCCGTCGATGTCGGACGGGGCCAGCCCGGCGTCGTCGATTGCGGCACGGACGGATTCGGTCGTCAGCTCGATTCCGGGGATTCCCGTGCGGCGGCCGATGCGCGATATCCCGAGACCGCTGATGATCGTGTCCTTCTCGAAGTGGTTCATCGCGCTCCCGAATGTCTATTTTTGTAATGACAGTCGGTTGGACTGTACTTTCCTTGTCATGGCCGACGACGTCGCACCCGAAATTCCGGCCCGGATGCTGCCGACGCTCAACGAACACAACCGCGCGTTCTGGACCGGTGGCGTCGACGGTGAACTGGTGGTGCCGTGGTGCGCCCAGTGCCAACGGTGGGTGCTGCCGCCTGCCGCGGACTGCCACGACTGCGGGGGTGCGCTGGACGCCCGTCCCGTGTCGGGCCGCGGCACGGTTTTCACCTACACGGTCAACCACCAGTCCTACATGCCGGGCGTGCCCGTTCCCTACGTGATCGCGATCGTCACGCTCGACGAGCAGGCCGACTTGCGCGTCGCGACCAACATCGTTGACTGCGAACCGGACTCGGTGCACATCGGTCTGCCGGTCGAGGTCCGGTTCGAACGCCACGACGCCGACGCCGACGGCGATTGCGTATTCTATCCGGTTTTCGCGCCGCAACGCGGTTAGCACCTGCGGTTCATCTGCTGGTCAGCTTCACTGCTGATACTCACGCGCGTGCCGGGTGTGCTGTCGCGCGTGGTGACCGTCGTCGTCCTGCTGTGGTGCGGTGCCTTCGGGGCGCCCCACGCGTCGGCGAGTCTCGGCGTCGACTCGGCGGGGACGCTGTCCTTCGGCGGGCGCGACCGCATCTACCAGCTTCACCTACCCGCCAACACCCAGCATCCGGCCGGCCTGGTGATCAACCTGCACGGCGCAGGCGCGACCGGCGGCGCGCAGGCGAAGGCGACCAACTACAACTCCGCCGCCGACCGCTACGGGTTCGCCGTGGTGTACCCGGACGGGGTCGACTACAGCTGGGCCGACGGCCGTGGTGCGTCGGTACCCGACCGCGAGGGCGTCGACGATGTCGGCTTCCTGGCGACCCTGGCCGACCGGATCACCCGTGATTACGGCATCGACCCGGGCAGGGTGTACGCGACGGGAATGTCGGCGGGAGCGTTCATGGCCATGCGGCTTGCGTGTGAACGCGCCGACGTCGTCGCCGCCGTCGCGCCGGTGGCGGGCACGCTGGGTGCGGGCATCGGATGCGCCCCGTCTCGGCGGGTGTCGATCCTGGAGGTGCACGGAACCGCGGATCCGGTGGTGCCCTACGACGGTGGCGGGATGGTCGGGCGCGGCGGTGCCAGCAACATCGAGCCCGTGATCGTGCTGGCGAACGGATGGCGCAACACCGACGGATGCCCCGGCGCGCCCGTCGAGGATGTTCCCGGCGCCGGGGTGCACCGCTTCACCAGTGCCGGATGCGCCGACGGCACCGAGGTGGTCTTCGTGCGGATAGACGGCGGCGGCCACGTCTGGCCGGCGGGACCGTTCGACGCGTCGGCGGCCAGCGCGCAGTTCTTCGCGTCCCACGCCAGGTGACCTTCACGGGCGGTAACCTCGCACGCAAATGACGGAGACGCGATGAGCGCGGGCCTGTTCGGGCTCCTTGACGACGTTGCCGCGATCGCGCGAATGGCGGCCGCCTCGGTGGACGACATCAGCGCCGCCGCGGGCCGCGCGACCGCCAAGGCGGCGGGCGTCGTGATCGACGACACCGCGGTGACGCCGCAGTATGTGCACGGCGTGGCCGCCGAGCGCGAACTGCCCATCATCAAACGGATCGCCGTCGGATCCCTGCGCAACAAGCTGCTGTTCATCCTGCCCGCGGCGCTGCTGCTCAGCCAGTTCGCGCCGTGGCTGCTGACGCCGATCCTGATGCTCGGGGCGACCTACCTGTGTTACGAGGGCGCGGAGAAGGTGTTGGAGGCGCTTCACCGCCGAGGCCACGAAGCCCCCGCCGCACCGGCCGTCGAAAGAGGCGCGGACGCCGAGAAGTACATGGTGACCGGCGCCATCCGGACGGATTTCATCCTGTCGGCCGAGATCATGGTCATCGCGCTGAACGAGGTCGCCGACCAGGCGCTGCTGCCGCGGTTCATCATCCTGGTCATCGTCGCGCTGGTCATCACGGCGGTGGTGTACGGCGTCGTCGCGGGCATCGTGAAGATGGACGACGTCGGGCTGCACCTGACCCAGCGGACGTCGGTGGTGGCGCAGCGCGTCGGCCGTGCTCTGGTCGCGGGCATGCCGAAGCTGCTTGCGACGCTCTCGACGGTCGGCACGGCGGCGATGCTCTGGGTCGGCGGCCACATCCTGCTGGTGGGCAGCGACGACCTCGGTTGGCACGCGCCGTACGCCGTCGTGCACCACGCGGAGGAGGCCGTCAAGGCCGTCGATGGCCTCGGTGGGATTTCCGGCGTGCTGGCGTGGCTGATCAACACCGCGGCGTCGGCGGTGATCGGTCTGCTGGTGGGGGCCGTGGTCGTTGCGGTGATGCATGTGATCGGGCGGCTCAAAGGGCGCTCGCGGCAACCGCACTGATGGAACAATTACGGCCATGACCAAGCCGGATTCCCGCGCGGCCGCCGACCTTCCCGCGACCGCGGCCCCTCACCTGAACGTGGGCAGCTTCCGCTTCTGGTTCGTCGGTCAACGGTGGGAATGGTCCGACGAGGTCGCGCTGATGCACGGCTACGAGCCCGGCTCCGTGGTGCCCACCACCGAGCTTCTGTTGTCGCACAAGCATCCCGATGATCGTCAGCACGTCCAGGACCTGCTCGACCACCTGCTGCATTTCGGGGGATCGTTCTCCAGCAGGCACCGCTTCATCGACACCTCCGGCAAAGAGCACACCGTGATCGTGTTGGCCGACCGGATGCTCGACGGCAACGGCGCCGTGGTGGGCAGCGAGGGCTACTACATCGACCTGACCGACACCTTCCGGCAGACCCGCCGCCAGGCGCTCGACGAGTCGCTGCCGGAGTTGTTCGAGGCGCGCGCGGCGATCGAACAGGCCAAGGGCGCGCTGATGCTGGTCTACCGCATCACGGCCGACGCGGCGTTCGAGATCCTGCTGTGGCGTTCGCAGCAGACCAACACGAAGCTGCGGGCACTGGCCGGCCAGGTGGTCGCCGAACTCGACACCCTTCGGTATCAGCCGGACAGCCTGCGCCGGGAGTTCGATCATTTGCTGCTGACCGTGCACAACCGCGTCGGCACTCCTCGCGACCGATAGCGGGGCGCGGATTCTTCGCCGCAGCCGCACCAACCTGCAGGGTTTTGCCTCCGGTCGACGGGCGGTTGAGGCTTAATGTGGGTTCGGGAGGTGCACGGTGTGACTTCGGGAGGTGACTGAATACATGCCGCTTTTGGAGGTCAAGCAGGACGTCGGCGATGCTGCTGTCATCGTCACCGCCGTAGGCGAGATCGACTCCGGCACCGTCGCCACCCTCAGCACCCAACTCGACTCCGCACTCGGGGCGGCCGCCGATCACCCGGCGAAGCTGCTCGTGCTGGAACTCGGCGAGGTCACCTACTTCGGCAGCGCAGGGCTGAACGCCGTGCTGGGGTGTTACGAGCGCGGGTTGTCCGACGGAATCTGCGTGCGCCTGGTGGCGACCAACGCCGAGGTGATCATGCCGATCGAGGTGACCAAGCTCGACAACGTCCTTCGGCCGTTCCCGACCGTGGCCGACGCCCTTGCCGACGTCGACGAGCAGCGATGACGGGCGACGCGCAGCGCGATCTTCCGTCAACGGTCTTCGCCGCGGACCCCGACGTCGGCCGGGACCTGGCCCAGGTCGACTGGGCGGCCACACCGCTGGGCCCGCCGTCGGGCTGGCCGGTCAGCCTGCAGACCGCCGTCAGCATCCTGTTGTCGTCGCGTTTTTCGATGTGGATGGCGTGGGGACCGGAGCTCACGTTCTTCTGCAACGCGGCCTACCGCCGCGACACCCTCGGCCGCAAGTACCCGTGGGCGCTGGGCCGGCCGGCCAGCCAGGTGTGGTCGGAGATCTGGGACGACATCGGCCCGCGCATCGACCGGGTGTTGACGACGGAGCAGGCCACCTGGGATGAGGGTCTGCTGCTGTTCCTGGAGCGGTCGGGCTATTCCGAGGAGACCTACCACACGTTTTCCTACAGCCCGCTGCGTGACGACGACGGCCATGTCGTCGGGATGCTCTGCGTAGTCAGCGAGGACACCCAGCAGGTGCTCGGTGAGCGGCGGATGTCGACGCTTCGCGACCTGGGCTCCGACCCCAGCGTGATCCGCACCGAGGAAGAGAGTTTGGCGTTCGCCCACCGCCAGCTCGCGCAGAACCTGCGTGATCTTCCGTTCACGCTGACCTACCTGTTCGACGAGAGCGGGGATGCGCGGCTGGCGGGCATGAGTGGCATCGCCTCCGGTCACCCCGCCGCACCCGCGGTACTGCCTGCCGACGGCACCGCCATCTGGCCGGTGCGCCAGGCCGCCCGGGGCGAGTCAGTGCTGATGGAACTCGACGGCTTCGCGGATGCCGATCTGCCGACGGGAGATTGGCCCGAGCCGCCGGTGAAGGCATACCTGGTGCCGCTGATCGAGCAGGGCGGGACCGCCAGCGGCTTCCTGGTCGCCGCGCTGAATCGCTATCGCCCGGTGAACGAGAAGAACACCGGTTTCGTCACGTTGGTGGCCGCCCACATCGCCGCGGGTATCGGCAGCGCCCGCAGCTACCGGGCGCAACAGCGGCGCGCCGAGGAACTCGCCGAGGTGGACCGCGCCAAGACCACCTTCTTCTCCAACATCAGCCACGAGTTCCGCACCCCGCTGACGCTGATCCTCGACCCGGTCGCCGCCCTGCGCGGCCGGCCCGGGGCGATGGACGACCGGATGCGCGACGACCTGGATATCGTCTGGCGCAACGGCTTACGGCTCTCCAAACTGGTCAACACGCTGCTGGACTTCTCCCGCATCGAGGCCGGCCGGGCGCAGGCCCGCTACGAGCCGGTGGACCTGGCCGCCGTCACCGCCGAACTGGCCAGCGTCTTCCGGTCGGCGATCGACCGGGCGGGGCTGGAGTTCGTCGTCGACTGCCCGGCGCTGAACGAACAGGTGTACGTCGACCGGGACATGTGGGAGAAGGTGATCCTCAACCTGCTGTCCAACGCGTTGAAGTTCACCTTCGAGGGGTCCATCACGGTGCGGGTGCGCGCCGAGGACGGCGGTGCGGTGGTCACCGTCGCCGACACCGGAATCGGCGTGCCCGCCAACGAGATCCCCAGGCTGTTCGAGCGGTTTCACCGCATCGAGTCGGCCCACGCGCGGTCCAACGAGGGCAGCGGCATCGGGCTCGCGCTTGTGCAGGAGTTGGTCAGCCTGCACGGCGGCACCATCAGCGCGTCCAGCGTGGAAGGCGAAGGCACCTCGTTCACGGTGCGGCTGCCTTTCGGCTCGGCCCATCTGCCCGCCGACGCGGTCGCGTCCGCGGCCGGCACCCACAGCGCTTCCGGTGTCGCCGAGCCCTACCTGCAGGAGGCCATGCGCTGGATTCCCGAGGAGCCCGAGTCCGAGCCCGCCGAGATCACCGAGGCGGCACTGACTCCCGAGAACGCGAAGCTGCAGGCCTTCGGCGACGACGACGCGCCGGCCCGAGTCCTCGTCGCCGACGACAACACCGACATGCGCGAGTATCTGGCACGCCTGTTGAGCAGCGCCGGCTACCGGGTCGAGACGGTCACCGATGGCCAGCAGGCGCTGGAGGCGATCCGCACGAGTCTGCCCGACCTGGTCGTCAGCGACGTGATGATGCCCCGGCTGGGCGGCCTCGCCCTCGTCGCGGCCCTGCGCGGCGATCCGAGGACCGCGGCCGTTCCGGTGCTGCTGCTGTCGGCCCGTGCCGGGCAGGAAGCCTCGATCGAAGGGCTGCAGGCCGGTGCCGACGACTATCTGGTCAAGCCGTTCGCCGCCGCCGAACTGCTCGCGAGGGTGCGGGCCAACATCGAGCTGGCGCGCCTGCGCAGCCATCACGCCCGCTGGCGCACCGCGCTGGTGGACTCGCTGCAGGAGGCGTTCTTCGTCTGCGACGAGAACGGCGCGATCATCGAGGTGAACTCCGCGTTCACCGACATCATGGGCTACGACGCCGAGGGTGTGCCGTATGAGGCGCCATTTCCGTGGTGGCCGTCGGCCGAGGCGGATCCCGACGCGCGCAGGCAGATCGACGAGGCGTTCGCCGAACTGCTCACCGAACCGCACGGCATATTCACCGTTCCCGCCGACCATCGCGACGGGCACCGGCTGTGGGTGACCGTCAACTTCAACCACGCCGAGGACCCCGAGACCGGCAGGCGGGTCATGGTCGGCACCTTCCGGGATGCCACCGCCGAGCAGTACACCGTGGCGCGGGAGTCCGCGCTGGCGTCACTCAATCAGCAACTGAGCCAGGCCGACTCGCTCGACGACGCCGTCAGGGCGGCGGCGGGGGAGTTGCGGGAGCTGTGGCGGGCACGGCGCGTGCTGGCCGCCACGTGGCCCGCCGATGCGGCGGAATCTGCTTTGCCGTATGTGATGTGGGTCGGCGAGCCGGCACAGTGGTCGGACCTGCCGTCGGGCACCAAGCAGATGATCCGCGACCTGGCCGACGGGGAACTGCTCACTCCCGACACGTCGCAGCCCGGCACGGCGGGTATCGCGATCCAGCATCCGCACGGAGTGCTGGTCGTGCACATCGAACTGGCCGAGGTGCGACCGTTCACGCCCGAGGATCAGATGCTGCTCACGGTGCTCGGCGGCAGGCTTGGCCAAGGCCTGCAGCGGGTGCACCAACTCGACCAGCAGCGCGAGACCGCACTGGCCCTGCAGAACGCGATCCTGGGCCCCTCCGAACTGCCGCTGGGCTTCGCGGTGCGATACCAGCCCGCAACCCGTCCGCTTCAGGTGGGCGGCGACTGGTATGACGTCGTGGACCTCGACGACGGCCGCATCGCGTTGATCGTCGGCGACTGCGTCGGCCACGGGCTGGCCGCGGCCACCGTCATGGGTCAACTCCGAAGTGCCTGTCGAGCACTGCTTTTGGAGCGGCCCAATCCGGCAGCGGCGTTGGCCGCGCTGGATCAGTTCGCCGCCCGGCTGCCCGGCGCGCGGTGTACCACCGCGTTCTGTGCCGTGCTCTCGCCGGACACCGGCGAGTTGGTCTACTCCAATGCCGGGCATCCGCCGCCGATCATGGTGCACGCGGACGGCTCCACGCGGCTGCTCGACGGTGCCCGCGCCACGCCGCTGGGGCTGTCCTTCGACCCGTCGCGTCCAGAACACCGCGAGACGCTGCCGCCGCGGGCAACGCTGCTGCTCTACACCGACGGACTGGTGGAACGCCGTCGCGAACCGCTCGACACCGGCATCGCCCGCGCCGCGGACCTCGTCCAGGAGAACCGCGACACCGGGCTGGACGACCTGGCCAGGCAGGTCATGTCGCGGCTTGCGCCGGCAGGCGGCTACCAGGACGACGTCGCTCTGCTTCTCTATCGGCAGCCCGCGCCGCTGGAGGTCGAGTTTCCCGCCGAGGCGAGCCAGCTCGCCGGAACCCGTGCGGCGCTGCGCGACTGGCTGGACCGCGCCGGGGTGGACGCCGATCAGACGCTCAAGGTGCTGATCGCGACCGGTGAGGCCCTGGCCAACGCCATCGAGCACGGCCACCGCGACGACCACGACGGCACGGTCAGCCTGCGGGCCACCGCGCTGGCAGATCGGTTGCACATCACCGTCATCGACGCGGGCTCGTGGAAGCCACCGGTGGCCGCCGCCCACCGCGGACGTGGCATCTCGCTCATGCGCGGCCTGATGTCCGACGTCACGATCCAGCCGCGAGACACCGGCACCACCGTTCACATGCTGGCGAGGATCGCCTGATGGCCACGCCGCTGAGCATCAGCACCGGCGGGCAGGGCCGGCCGGTGTTGATCGTGTCCGGCGAGATCGACATGAGCAATGTCGAGGCGTTCGAAGGTTCGCTCGTCGACGCGTGCGCGGAGGTCCGGCATGGCCTGCTGACCGTCGACCTCAGCGGGGTGGACTACATCGACAGCGGTGGCATCAACGTGCTCTTCGGTTACGCCGACGAGATCGAGTTGATCGCCAACCCCATCCTGATGCCCGTGCTCAAGATCAGCGGCCTGGCCGACGTGGTCAACATCCGCTCCGCCTGACACCGCGCTAACCCGTCGTCACCTTCGTCGCGAGCGCCGCGAGCTTGGCATCCAGTGCCAAGGCGGCGGCGTTGAGAGGTTCGTTTTCCTCGACGACCATGAGCGATGACGGAACAACGTAGGTCAGCGCGCTTCCGCCGTCGGGGTCGTCGGTGACCAGGAGTTCAACAGGGACGAACAATCCCGATGTCACGTCGTGGCGCAGCATCGTGATCGCGATGAGCGGGTTGCCGATGATCACCCGCATCACCTTCCGGTGAACGCCGGCCTTCGGGATCCACCCACTGTGGTCGAACGTCGCGAACAACATGAAACCGCTTGGCCCGACGTGTGACTGGACTGCCCGCTCGTAGTCTTCCCAGCCGTCGAATCGATCGCCGAGCTCGTTTATCGGCACCGGGTCCGTGCCGACGTCGTCGAGCAGTGCTTCGACGAGATCCTCGTAGCTCTTCGGGCTGGCCAGGCGGACTCGCAAGCCCGTGAATGATGTTTGAACAGCTGAGGCGGTCATCACCACAGCGTACATCTGAGTATTGTGAAGTAAACTCAGGTGGTGCTTCTGATCCGGGGTGACAGCTGAACGATCTCGGGCACCACGCTGGGGTTCGCGTGCGCGGTGATGACCAGCGAGACCAGCGTGTTGGCGACGTCGGTGAGCGCCGACATCTGCGCCGGAAGCTGCCCGTGCTCCACCCACGACCGGAACAGCAGCGACAGCAGGTCGCGGTCAGCGCCGCGCAGGATCTCGGTGTCGGCGGTCGGGCCGATGCCGACCCGCACGATCGACAGCTCAGGGTGCTCGCTGCGCCACGAATGCAGGATCTCGTCCAACGCGGCCTTGCTCGCGCTGTAGGCGGCGACCCCGGCCCGGGGCCGCCCGACATCGTGCGCCGACGCGATCAGCACCACCCCGTTCTCGGAGAGGTGGGGCAGCGCGGCGCGCAGCACGTTGTTGGCGCCGACCGCGTTGACCGCGAACGCGTGCACGAACGTCGTCACGTCGGTGTCCTCGATGTGCGCGAAAGGGACGACGGTGCTGGTGAACACCACCGCGTCCAGGCCGCCCAGCGCCTCGGCGGCCGCGTCGACGGTCTTGGTGATCGCCGAGGCGTTCTCCACGTCCAGTTCGAACGCCGCGCCGCCGATGCGCTCGGCCAGTTCGGTCAGCAGGTCCATCCGCCGCGCCGCGACCGCCACCTTGGCTCCGAGGCCGGCGGCGCTCTCGGCGACCGCGTGACCGACGCCGGACGAGGCGCCGACCACGAGCAGGCGCAGGCCGGTGGCGTCGATCGATCGAGCGTCCATTGTCACTGCCTTTCCTCTCCGGGTGTTAGGTCACCCTTCGTTGGTGGGACAGTACCCGGTGGGTCGGCGCTCGCTTGACGATGGCCGCGCCAATGCCGGTAGCCACGATGGGTGGCGAACGCGCCGATGATCGCGGTGACGCACCAGATCGCGACGGCGGCATAGGCCAGCGGCGAGGACAGGTCGGTGATCGAGGCGCCCAGCGCGGTGTAGACGAAACCCCTCGGTACGGAACCGATGAACGCGCCGACGGCCATCTGCCACAGCGGAACCCCGAACGCGCCGAAGGCATACGACGCGAGGGCATCGGAAATGCCTGGCACGAAGCGCTGGCCGACAACCGCCCACAGCCCGCGTCGACGGATCAGCCGGTCCAGGCGATCGGCGCGCTCGGCCCCGAGCAGGGCCTGCGCGCTCTGCCTGCCCGCCCGTCGACCGATCAGGCTGGTGATCACCGCCGTGCCGACCGACGCGCCCAGCGTGACGAACAGCCCGAGCACCGGGCCGAACAGCACGCCGCTGCCCGCCGCCAGGATCGGCCCGGGCACGAAGATCGCGCCCAGCACGGCCGACACCACGACGTAGGCCAGCGGCGCGGCGGGCCCCGTCACAGCGACCAGATCGCGGATGCTCTGCACATCCACCACCCGCGCCACCGCGACCAGATAGAACAGCCCGAGCAGCAACGCCGCGAAGACGGCGAGGCGCGCGATGTGGCGTCGTCGGCTCATGCGTGGGTATGTGCACGCGCCCTGACGGCCGGGGCGATCCAGTCGCGCAGATAGCGACGCAATTCGGCGGGGGTTCGCGGCGGCTGCCCGGGGTCGACGATGAACGACTGCAGGGTGCGGAGCATGAACTCGACGAGTTCGTCGATGGCGTCACCGGGGAACCCGGCCGCATCCCAGTCGACCGAGAAGCGGTGAAGTATCGAGTGGCCAAACGAAATTGCGATGTCCGATGTGACGCTTGGCGTGAATGAGCTCGTCTTGCCGGGCTGCAGCACGAGTCCGATGTATCGGTCGTGCGGTATCTGCTCGAACGTGTACGCGATGCCTTCGACAACGGCTTCGGTCGGATCCGCCAGGGCGCCCAGTCGCTCGGCCAGCCGATCGAGGAATCCGGCCACGGATGACAGCGCGGTCGCTGCCATCAACGCTTCCTGCGTCGGGAAGTAGCGATAGACGGTTTGCCGTGTGACGCCCAGCGCCTGGGCGACCTCCGAGACGCTGACCGTGCCCCGCTCGTCGATTGCGCGCTTGGCCGCGGCGATGATGCGGGTGGCCGCGTCGTCGTCGTCCACCGGGATGTCGCCCGACCAGCCGTGTCTGCGCATCTTTCGATCGTGTCATGGATCCGGCCACCATCTTGACAATACAAACGATTGCCAATGTATGGTCAGACCGGTGCCTACCTGGAGGGAGTCGCAGATGACGACCGCGACCAATGAACGAGTCGACGCGAACGACAAGACGCTGACGCGACGGGCGCTGCGGCACGCATTGGACGGCACCACCGACCTCGCCGAGCGCGAACTGCGTGTGCCCCTGCACTATTACCGCGACCCCAAGATCAGCGAGATCGAGGAGTCGCAGTTGCTCCGCCGGGTGCCCCTTGCGATCGTGCCCTCGGCCCAGGTTCCGCAGAAGAACGACTTCGTGGTCCGTTCGGTGCTGGGGGATTCGCTGTTGGTGACGCGGGACCGGACCGGACGAAGCCACGTCTTCCTCAACTACTGCAGGCACCGCGGCGCCAAGCCTGCCTGCGGATCGGGCACCGCGTCGCGCTTCGTCTGCCCGTACCACGCGTGGACGTACAAGAACACCGGCGAGCTGTTCACCATCCCCGGCAAGGCCGGATTCGATTCGATGAACACCAAGGAGTACGGCCTCGTCGAGCTGCCCAACGAGGAGCGGCACGGTTTCATCTGGGCGGTCCTGACCGCCGACGCCACAATCGATCTCGACGCTCATCTCGGCGACTTCGGCGCCGAACTGGCGCTGTGGAACTACCAGTACTACGGCTATCACACCGACCGGGAGTTCGCGTCGAGCGTGTCGTGGAAGGGCGCGCTCGAGGCCTTCGCGGAGGGATATCACTTTCCCTATGTGCACGGCCAAAGCGTCATCGGGCAGAACACACTGGCCAACACCACGATCTACGACGAATTCGGCAGGCACCACCGGCTCGGATTCCCGTTCAACTGGATCACCAACGTGAACAGCGACCCGAGCGCGCCGGCCGACCCGTCGACCAACATGGGCATCATCTACTGGGTGTATCCCAACCTGATCCTGGCGAACAGCCCCGTTGGAGTCGAGATCATCGACATCCTGCCGGCGGGCGAGCCGACGGAGTGCACCGTCCGGCACAGCTGGATGGGACGTGTTCCGGCGACCGACGACGACATGCGCAGCGCATACGACGCGATCTACCAAGGGGTTCACGGGGCCGTCCGCGACGAGGACTTCGCGATGCTTCCGCAATGCGGCGAGGGCGTCCGCCGCGGCCAGCACGACCACATGATCATCGGGCGCAACGAGATCGGCGTGCAGCACATGATCAAGGTCTTCGCCGCTGAGCTGGGCATCGCGCTGGCCTGAACCGCGTAATGTCCGTCGCTATGACCGGTGACGCGGGCGTCCCACCCATCGACGACTGGAACCGGTTGCTCGACGGACGCGTCGCCGTGGTCACCGGCGCGGGCGCGGGCATCGGCGCAGGCATCGCGCGACTGTTCGCCCAGCACGGCGCAAGCGTCGAGGTCGCGGAGGTGGACCCGCAGCGCGCCGCAGCCATCCGCGAGGAGGTGTCGGGCGCGGGCGGTCGCATCCGCAGCCACGTCGTCGACGTCACCGATGACGACGACGTCGCGCATCTGGCGCAGGCCGTGCTCGCCGAACACGGCCGGGTCGACGTGCTGGTCAACAACGTCGGCGACTACCGCCCCCTGGTGCCCTTCAGCGAGTCCACTCCCGATTCGTGGCAGCGGATGTACGACGTCAACCTGCGGCACGTCTTCGCGGTCACCAAGGCGTTCGTGCCGACGATGATGACGGCCCGCCGCGGCAGCATCGTCACCGTGCACTCGGTGGAGGGGATGCGCGGGTATCCCAAGGATCCCGTCTACGGCGCCATGAAGGCCGCCGCCGCACACTTCACCACCTGCCTCGCCGTCGAACTGGGGCGCCACGGCATCCGGGTCAACGGCATCGGCACCGACCTGGCGCAGACGCCCCAGGTCGACTACCTGTCGGGCTACGAGGACGTCGACGAGCTGTGGGAGTCGTGGGCGCCGGTCGGTCGCGTGGGCTGGCCGCAGGACCAGGCGCGCGTCGCGCTGTTCCTGGCGTCCGATCAGTCGGCCTTCGTCACCGGGCACAACATTCCCGTCGACGGCGGCACGAAAGCCGGTGGTGGCTGGCTCTTCTCGCCGCGCGAGGGCCGCTTCGTCAATCGATCGAGGCACCTGTGACCGCGCCGGACGAGACGGTCGACGTCGTCGTCGCGGGCTCCGGCGGCGGCATCGCGGGTGCGTATACCGCTGCGCGTGAAGGGCTTTCGGTAGTGCTTGTCGAGGCGACCGATCAGTTCGGCGGCACGTTCGCCTACTCCGGCGGTGGCGGCATGTGGTACCCGTGCAACCCCGTGCTGGTGCGCGCGGGCAGCGACGACACCGTCGACGAGGCGCTGCGCTACTACCGCGGCGTCGTCGGCGATCGCACCCCGGCCGCGCTGCAGGACACCTACGTTCGCGGTGGCGCGGCGTTGATCGAATACCTGGAGAGCGACGATCACTTCGCCTTCAAGGTCTTTCCCTGGCCGGACTACTTCAGTTCGGCGCCCGGTGCCCGCAACGACGGCATGCGCCACATCGTCTCGAAGGCGGTGCCCGACGAACGCCTCGGCCGGTTCCGGGGACTGGTGCGTGGCCCGCTCGACCACGAACGCCTGGGCGCGCCACAGCCCGATCTGCTGACCGGCGGCCGGGCCGTGATCGGCCGCTTCCTCTGGGCGATGGCCGAGAATCCCGCTGTCGCCGCGCATCTGAACACCCGCCTGGTCGACCTGATCGTCGACGACGGCCGGGTCTCCGGTGCCGTGGTGGAAACCGACGGGGAAAGGCGAACCATCCGGGCCCGCCGCGGAGTGCTGCTGGCCGCGGGCGGTTTCGAGCAGAACGACGAGATGCGGGCCGGATACCGCGTTCCCGGAAGAGCATTGGACACCATGGGGTCGCCGGGCAACCTCGGGTTCGCCCACCGCGCGGCGATCACGGCGGGCGCCAGCGTCGACTTGATGGACCAGGCGTGGTGGTCGCCTGGGCTGGTGCACCCCGACGGCCGCGCGGCGTTCGCGCTGTGCTTCACCGGCGGCATCTTCGTCGACCGGGCCGGCCGCCGCTTCGTCAACGAGTCCGCCGCCTACGACAGGGCCGGCCGCGAGATCATCCGCGCGATGGCACAGGGCAGCGTCGGTGAGCGCTACTGGATGATCTACGACAGCCGAAACGGCGACCAGCCGCCCGTGATGGCCCCCAACGTGTCGTTCTCGCCGACCGCGGACTATGTCGCCGCCGGGCTGTGGCGGCAGGCCGACTCGCTGGCCGAGTTGGCGGGCCAGATCGACGTTCCGCCAGACAATCTGGTGGAGACCGTACGTCGCTTCAACGAGTTCGCGATGCGCGACGACGACCCGGATTTCGGTCGCGGCCGCGAAGCGTTCGACCGGGCGTTCACCGGTGGGGCGTCGCCGCTGGTGCCGATCGCCACGCCGCCCTACCGCGCGGCCGCCTTCGGGCTGTCGGACCTCGGCACCAAGGGCGGCCTGCGCACCGATGTCGACGGGCGCGTGCTCGACGGCGACGACCAACCGATCCCCGGTCTCTACGCGGCAGGCAACACCATGGCCGCGGTGTCGGGCACCACGTATCCCGGCGGCGGTAACCCGATCGGCGCCTCGCTGCTGTTCAGCCACCGGGCGGCGATGCACATGGCGTCGGGCGAGTGTGATCGCTAGGGCGTGCGGTAGCCGTCGCGGGTGAGGATGCGGATCGGGTCGGTGCCGTCCCACTCGGCGCACGTCCTCGAGATCCTCGAGAGGTTGACCTGAAAGCTCGGCTTCTCCTCGGCGACCTCGGTGAAGAAGCCGAAGTCGGCGAACGTGTCGAAGAACGCGACCCGCTGACCCGGTGACGTGAACTCGCATGCGAGTTCGTAGCCGAGGCCGGCGTAGTGCGCCTTCTTGCCGTCGTAGTCCTTGGTGACGGTGCAGATCTGGTGGAAGCCGTTGTGGCCGTATCGGTCCCGCAGGTCGCGAAAGACGCTGGGTCCGTCGGTGAAGTCCTGGATCAGCTCGATCTGAACGGGGCCGGCCTGGGCGACGCCGATGTGGATGTCGACGGTCCCGTCGCCGCCGCGGTATCGGCAGGTGTTGGCCACCCGCGGCATGATGTGAAAGGGCCCCACGCCGAACACGTCCACCCAGCGCCGGGCGGCGTCGGCCAGGTCGTCCACCACGAACCCGAGCTGGAACATCCGGTATTCGCCCTCGGGCCAGGGCTGTTGAAACATCGGGTGGTGCATGCCGGACTCAGCTGTTGGCACGGATGAGCACCTCCTGGGTCGTGCTGGCCACCAGGCGGCCGTCGATGTCGTGGATGGCGCCGCGCACCAGGCCGCGATGGCCCGTAACCGCTTCCAATTGCGCGGTGTGGCTGTGCCATCGGTCGAATCGCACCGGTCGGTGCAGCCATATCGAATGGTCGAGGCTGAACGCCGCGGACGATTCGACGTTGATGGGTTCGGGATGCGAGCGCAGCGCCACGTCCAACAGCAGGTAGTCGCTGGCGTAGGCGAGCAGCACGCTGTGCAGCACCGGGTCGTCGCCGACGGCGCGGGGCAGCCGCATCCAGTGCGACCGCGGCCCGCCCGCGCGCGCTCCGCCGAAGAAACACGTCGGCTCGGCGATGCGCAGTTCCAGCGGCGGCGGCCGGGTGATCCAGCTGAGCGCCCGCTCGCGCAGCGCCGCAGGCGCGCTGTCCACCCAATCCTGAAGGCGGGGAAGGTCATCGGGGTGCTCGCCGCTCGGCGCGGGTTCGGCGTATTCCGGCTCGGTCGCGTTGTCGTGGAAGGACACCATCGCGGTCAGCAATGGCTTGCCGTCCTGAGCGACGGTGACGCCGCGCGCGGCCATCGACCGGCCGTCGCGGATTCGGTCGACGGCGATGTCGATGGGCTTGTCGGGCAGGCCGGCCTTGACGAAGTACGCGTGCAGTGAATGAGGCGGCTTGTCGGCGACGGTGGTGGCGGCGGCGTGCATGGCTTGAGCGATCATCTGTCCGCCGAACACCCGCCCGAATCGATTGGCCTCGCTGCGTGCGCGAAAACGCCCGTCGCCCAGCACGTCCGGCTGCAGCGAGTCGAGCAGGCTGTCGAGCGAGCGAAGAATGTCCTGCTCGAGGGTCTGGTCGGCGCTGCCGCTCACCAGATCCGCCGAAGCTGGGCGCCCTCGCGGCGGACCCGAAGTTGCGCACGGCGTTCCTCGGGGGACACCGTCGGGGTGTCGGCGGGCAGATGATCGCGAATCTCGGCGAACGGCACCTTCTTGATCGTCGGGTCCGGGTAGTCCGTGGCCTGGTTCCAGCGCATCTGGATGATGCCCCACGGATAGTCGCCCTTGTCGAGCCAGTTGGGCACCCCCGGGTCCAGCCGCGAGATCACCGCGCGGAACTTGCCGTCGTTGTCGATGCGGGCCTGCGCGTCGTTCAGGCTGGACTGGCGATTGACCCAGTCCACAGTGCAGAACCGGTCGTCACCGACCAACGCCTGCCAGTAGCGGCACTTCTGCGGCAGCACGGTTTCGATGATCAGCGCCTCCTCGTCGTCGAGTTCGTGGATGCCGTCGTAGTACGCCTGCTTCGGCAATCCGCCCATCTCGTCGATCTTGCCCGATCGCAACAGCGTGTTGACCCCGTGGTGCTCGCGGTAGTAGCGGATCAACCGCATGTCGAACTCGATGACGCCCTCGATCCACGCGGCCAGGTCGGAGAATCGCCGGGCGGTCTCCTCGGGCGTCATGTCGGCGCCGCCGTCGTCGAGTCGCTCGATGGCCACGCTGGCGTCCACTTCGGCATTCCAGTCACATGAGCAGCGCCGCATCAGGATTCGCACGGTCCGGTCGTGCAGCTCCCACCAGTCACCGGTGTGGCCGTCGGGGCGCTGCGCGCAGAGGAGCACGCTGAAGTAGCCGTCGTCGCCGATCGAGAGTTCGTCGAGGTCGTTGGTGAACGCATACGGCGCGCCGCCGTCCATCGCCTGCGGGTTGAGCATGTCGATGGCCTGCTGGGTGAGTTCGACGAAGCGCGTGGTGCCGCGGTAGCCGGAAATGCGATACACCCCTTGCGGATCGATCTCCACGGTGGAGTACACGTAGTCCGGGCTGGGGCCGCCCTGGTTGAACGCGTAGTTCCACATCGGCATGAAGACCGGTCGCCCGATGTCGGTGTAGACCCGGCACAGGTAGCCGCTGGCCAGCATGGACAGCGCCAGCTTGTTCATGTCCTGCGTCTCGGCCTCGGTGGCGCCGTCGGGGCGCCACTTGGCGATCAGGTTGTCGGCGACGTTCTCCAGCGCCTTCATCTGGTCGGCCCAACTCGGCAGCGCGCTCATCTGGTGTGTCCTCATCATTTGTGGTGTTTCACGATTCGACTGTGACGTCGAAGCGGTCGATGTAGAAGTCGTAGTCCTTGCGGATCTGTTCGGGGGCGAGGCCGAACTCCTCGGCGGTGTAGCGGTGCACGCCATGTGCGCCGGGTTTGTTGCCCGCCTGCCACCGCGTCACCGATTGCAGGAACGCGTCTGTGCACGGCAGTTCCAGGAAGGCGTACACGCGGCGCAGCGTCGCGAGGGGGTCGGCCACCAGGTCGTGGTGGTGGACGTCGATGAATCGGTCCTCGCCGAGCCTGTCCCTGGCGGCGATGGTGTTGATCATGCCGTCGCGCAGGTGCTCGGACACCTCCCGGCCCAGCCTGTGCATGTCGCGCCGGCCGTGCGGCGGGGGGAAGAACAGGTTCACGGTGCTGACGTAGGACGGCACCACCTTCGCGGGGTCGCGGTGGGTCATCACGAACCGGACGTCCGGGTAGGCGGCGACGATCGCCTCCGGGTGGAACATGTGATGCGGCGCTTTGAACAGCCAAAGGTTCGGCGGGCGTTCGGAGGCAAGGAGTTTCACGACCCGACGGTGGTACTGATAGGTCGGCCGCATATCGGTGTGCCGCCACCAGGCGTGGTAGCCGTAGACCGGCAGGGTGTAGCCCTGGCCGTGGAACGCCATGCCGAGCAGCTCGGTGTCCTCCATGGTGGCGTCGAGGTCGTAGAGGTGCAGGGCCTTGGCCTCCGCGGGCAGTTCTTTGTTGAACTCCGCGGCGGCGATCCGGCGTGGATCGTCGGCTTCGGTGTTGGTCCGCGGCGGGGGACAGGGCCGGCTCTGCTCCCAGCCGCGCAGGCAGCGGAACTGCGGGTCCAGCGACATCATGTTCGCCAGCGCCGTGGTGCCGGTGCGCGGCAGCCCGTTGATGTCGACGGGCCCCGACACCGGGATGCCTTCGATCTCCGGGTGTGTGCGGTACCACGCCTCCACCTCGAGCCGGTTGACCAGCCTGCGGTGGAAATCGTCGACGACGCGGGCATCGGCCGCGGGGTCGAGGTCGCCGTCGTGTTCGAGGCTGTCCAGCAGCCGGTCGAGGCCGACGCCGAAATCGCCGGGGCCGAAGTCGTCGAGACCGCTCGCGGCGATCGCCGACCGCATCAGCTCGTCGGCGGTGGGATAACGCCTCGCGCTATCCATCGGTGCTCCGGATGCGGTCGGGATAGAGCCGCTCGGCGACGCGGCGAATGCCGTCGCGCCAGTGCACGCGGCACGGACCTGTGATCGCCGCGCGTTTGGAGTGGTCGGCGACCGAGCCGATGGACGCTCCCGGCGCCGGCTCGACGACGACCGCCGAGTCGGTGCCGAACAGCTCGCCGAGGTACGCCGTCCACTGCTGGACACTGACCGGTTCGTCGCCGCCCCAGTTGACGATCGTGGCGGGCACGCCGGCCGCGTCGAGCAGCGGCTCGAGTTGCGCGCTGATGTCGTCGTCGTGAATCGGGCTGTAGGGCATGGGGTCCCATCGGGTGCGCACCGGGTCTCCGGCTGCGACGGCGTGCATGTGCCACACCGGCATGCCGCCGCGGTCGCCGTAGGCGGCGCACATGCGCGCGATCGTCGTCGGCAGGCCGAACGACCTGGCGCAGTACCTGGCGACCGCCTCCTGGGCGATCTTGGCGATCGAGTACGGCGCCTGCGTCGGCACCATGGCGTCACCCGGCGGGTCGTCCTCGCGGAAGGCGTGCCACGGGTCGGGGTGTGGCTTGTAGACGGTGACGGTCGACATGACGAGCGCCGCCTTCGCGTTGCGGCAGTGCTGGAGCACGAAGCCGGTGCCCTCGGCGTTCACCGTCAGCGAGCGCTCGTAGTCGTCGGCACTGAAGTCCGCCGCGATGTGCAGAAGATAGGTGAAATCGTCTGGCAGATCGTCGAACTGACCGCCGGCAAGATCGACGGTCCGGGTGGTGACGCCGATCGACTCGACCGCCTCCCTGGTCGCCGGGTCGCCGAAGCGGGCGATGCCCCACACCTCGTTGTCGCCGACCAGCGACTGCGCGACGCCGAACGCGATCCGGCCGGCGGGTCCGGTGATGAGGATCTTCTCATCGCGCAGCACGGCCGGCCCCCATCACGATCCGGCCACCTTCTCGATGATCGGCGCCAACGAGGAGGGCTTCACGCCCATCGGACACGCGAAGTAGTTCAGGCCGTACTCGTCGCGCAGGCCTATCAGCTTGACGCACACCTCGCTCAGTGAGCCGACCGCAACCAGCGGTGAAGCTCGCAGGTCTTCGCCGCGAAGATGATAGCCGGCGGCGAACCTCTCCAGGGTGCCGTCGGGATCGTCGGTGACGGTAGCCAGCAGCAGCTGGGTTCCGAGCTCGATGCGGGAGAAGCGTTCCCCGGCAACAGCTTTGATATGGTCGATCTTCGAGCGGTAGGTCGTCGCGCTGAACTCCGCGGCGTCGATCGGCTGTCCTGGGGGTCGGATGCGAGGCATCACCTGGATGATGTCAGCGTGTCGCGCGGCGGCGGCCAGCAGCTTGCGTCCGCCACCGCCGATGAGGATGGGCGGGTGTGGCCGCTGCACGGGTTTGGGCGTGCCGTCGAGGTTGGATATGCAGAAGTGCTCGCCGGAGAAGCTGAACGGGCTGTCGCCGAAGAGGCCCTTGAGGATGATCGCGGATTCTTCGAGCCTCGCAACGCGCGCCGTGGCGGCGTCGAACGGGATACCGGCCTGGTCGTACTCGGTTTGCATCCAGCCGGCCCCCAAGCCGATCTCGACGCGTCCGCCCGACAGTACGTCGAGGGTGGCCAGTTCCTTCGCCAGCACCGCAGGATGCCGGAAGTCCTGCGCCAGAACGGTTTGTGTGATTCGCAGCGTCTTCGTGGCGTCGGCGACCGCTTGCAGGGCGATCAGTGGGGCCAGCGGCAGGCCGAAATGGTCGGCCATCGAGAACGTCGAGTAGCCGATGTCTTCGGCGCGCCGCGCGGCCGCGATCAGGCGGTCGCGGTCGGCAACGCCACCGCCGCCGGTGCCGAACCGGATTGGCCGGTTCCCCATCGGCACCTCCTCCGCACATCCCCGGGCTCTGGGGCACTCTACTATCGTAGAGATCGCTCTGTCGAGGACGAGGTGGCCGTCATGCCCGCCACGATCTGCGAGAGCAGGCGGTCGAGCTCTTTGGCACTGCGAATCGCGCGGTCGCCACGGGCGAAGCTGAGCAGAAGTCCGTTGACGAACATCATGGTGACCAGGGTTTCGTCCTCGATCACCGATTCGGCGGGCTGGCGGCCCGGCGGCTGCAGCCGCAGCACGATGTCGCGGTGCAACTGCGTGAACAGGTCGAGGTTCTGGTCGAAGGCGTCTGCCAGCCCGGAGTCACGGCTGGCCTGCAACAACAGCTCGTATCGGGCTCTGGTGCGGCTTCGCCACGGCTCGGTGCCCGACCGCATCACGACCTTGGCCAGTTCAGAACTCGCCGACGCGCGGCCCTTGCCGTTGGTCCGGGTCGCTGACCGCAGATCGGCGAGGTCCAGTTCAGCCACCCGGTCGGCGACACCCCGCAGCAGCGCCTGCCGGGTGCGGAAGTAGAACGAGGTGGTGCCGTCGGGAACACCTGCCTCGCGATCGACCTTGCGGTGGGTCAGCCCAGTGGCGCCGTGGTCGGCCAACAGCTGTATCGCCGCATCGCACAGTTCGACGCGGCGTCCTTCGGGGTCGGGTTTGCGCCTCTTCTGAATGCAGGCAGTGTAGCGATGCGGCCGGCGTCGGACCCGATCATTCATGACAGACAACTCAACGTCGGATTTCATGCGCTCTCGTTATGGTCGAGGTGTGCATCTCGAGGAACTGCGCTGGTTCGTCGTGCTGGCCGAGACCGAACACGTCACCGATGCCGCCGCGGAGCTGTCGGTGAGCCAGCCGACGCTGTCGCGAGCGCTGGCCCGATTCGAACGGGAAGCGGGCACACCGTTGTTCGATCGGGTGAACCGTCGGCTGCGGCTGAACGCCTACGGGCAGATCATGCTGGAGCACGCCAGGCGCAGCATCGCCGACATGACGTCGGCGGCCGAGCGCATCGCCTCGCTCCGCGATCCCGACACCGGCCGGGTTCGGCTGGCGTTCCTGCACTCGCTGGCGAACTGGTATGTGCCCGAACAACTCCGGCGCTTTCGCGAGTCCGCGCCGACGATCGTCTTCGACCTGTTCCAGGGGCCTGCACACGAGATCGCGCGACGGGTGCTCGACGGCCAGGCCGACATCGCGATCACCGCGCCCCGGCCCGACGCGTCCGCCATCGCGTGGCGCCGGCTGTACGTCGACCAACTGTGCCTCGCCGTTCCGCGCGGGCACCGCCTGGCCGGGCGCGCCAAGGTGCGGCTGTCGGCGGCCGCGGGGGAGCCGTTCATCGCGCTCGGGGCGCAGGCGGGACTGCGCCAGCTCACCGACCAACTGCTGGCCGACGACGGCGTCCACCCCGAGATCGTGTTCGAGGCCACCGAGATCCCCACCGTCGAGGGCCTGGTGGCCGCGGGGTTCGGCGTCGCGGTCGTTCCGGTGCCGCGCGACGGCGGCGAAGCGAGGACCGTACACGTGCCACTGACGAACGCGGGCGCCAAGCGTGAGGTGGGTCTGGCGTGGGATCGGCACCGCGAGTTGTCACCGCCGGCGCGCCGCTTTGCGGACTCTCTCAGCGATGATGCGTCTAGGACATGACCTGCCGTATTTCGATGCATTGGACACATTAGAACCGGGCTCTTAGCGTCCTGTCGGTGACCATCGAACAGTCGGCCCCGGCGCCGTGGGCGGGCCACGCTCGCGGGTCGGCCGCGTACACCCGGCTGCTCGCCGCGCTGTTCTGCGCGGGCGTGGCGACGTTCGCCCAGCTGTACTCGCCGCAGGCGGTTCTTCCGCTGATTGCGGCGGACCTGCACATCGGTGCGGCCGACGCGGCGTTGATGGTGTCGGCATCCACGATCGGGCTCGCCGTCGGCGTCATCCCGTGGTCCACGCTGGCCGACCGCATCGGCCGGGTGAGGGCGATATCGATCTCGGTCACGGTCGCCACCGCCGTCGGTCTGCTCGTGCCGTTCGCGCCCACCTTCGAACTGCTGCTCGCCGGGCGGTTTCTCGAGGGACTGGTGATCGGCGGCGTCCCGGCGATCGCGATCGCCTACCTCACCGAGGAGATCGATCCAGCACACGCGGCGCGGGCCGCGGGCACGTTCGTCGCGGGCACCACGATCGGCGGCCTCGGCGGGCGGTTGGTGTCCAGCCCGGTCGCCGACGTCGTGGGGTGGCGCGTCGGCGTGTTCACCGTCGCGGCGGTGTGCGGTGTCGCCGCGCTGAGCTTCGTCAGGCTCGCACCCCATCCGCGGGGCTTCACGCCGTCGAACCGGTCGGGCGCGAATCCCGAAGGGACGCTTGCCCACCGGCTGATCGCGAACCTGCGCACGCCGCGCCAGCTCGCGCTCTTCGCGCAGGCTTTCCTGTTGATGGGTGGCTTCGTCGCGCTGTACAACTTCCTGGGATTTCGGCTGACGGGCGCGCCCTTCTTCCTGCCGCCGTTCGCCGTCAGCCTGGTGTTCCTCGCCTACTTGGCCGGGACATGGGCGTCCACTCGTGCCGGCGCTGAGGCGACGCGGTTCGGTCGCAAGCGCGTGCTGCTGGCGTCCATCGGCATCATGGCGGTCGGAGTCGCGATCACGTTGAGCGACAACGTCTTCGTCGTCCTCGCCGGCCTGCTGGTTGCGACGGCGGGCTTTTTCGGCGCCCATTCGATCGCGGCGGGTTGGACCGGCCAGTCGGCGCCGGCGGGCAAGGCGCAGGCGTCGTCGCTGTACAACCTGTTCTATTACGGCGGGTCCAGCGTGTTCGGCTGGTTCGGCGGCGTGGCCTACGAGGGATACGGCTGGCTCGCGGTGGCGGGGACCATCGTGGCGCTCGCCGCGATCGCGGCGCTCGCCGCCGCGGTGGTGTTACCCCGCAACTGACTGCGCGGGTACGGGCCCGGTCCACCGGCGTAGCGCCGCCTCCAGCGTCAACCGGTCGGACGAGTCGCCGACCCACGCGATGTAGCCGTCGGGGCGCACGAGCACCGCAGGCCCCGCGTCCGTCCGCTCGGCCTCCGCGAGCCCGTCGACGGCGGCCGCCCGCGCGCCCCTCTCCCGGACCAGCAGGAAGCCCGGCGAGTGCTGCAGATGCGTGAGAAGCCCTTCCCGTAGCGGGATCTCAGTCGCCCTGGTGCCGACGAGACAGTGCTCTCCGCGGCGGGCCGGGTACCGCAACTCGGTGCCCGCGAAGCTACCCGCCACAGCGTCTCGCACCCGTGGCACGCGCAGCAGCCGTGGGGCGAGCAGATTGCGCACTCCGCGGGCGATTCGCGGGTGCAGCGTGGCACCGCGGGCCATCAGGCCCGACTGCAGTAGCACCCGCTTGCCGATGGGGTGGCGTTCGCTCTGGTAGGTGTCCAGCACCGCGTCGGGGGCACCCGCGAGCACCGCGTCGAGTTTCCATGCCAGGTTCGCGGCGTCCTGGATGCCGGTGTTCATGCCCTGCCCGCCCATCGGCGAATGCACGTGTGCCGCGTCGCCCGCCAGGAACACGCGGCCGTGCCGGTAGGTGGCGACCTGGCGCTCGTCGCAATGGAATCGGGAGAGCCAGCCGACCTCGCGCACCCCGAGATCGCGCCCCATCGCCCGGGTCAGCACATCGACGACTTCGTCCGGTGAAGCAGGATCGGAGTCGGGCACCTGCCGCCGCCGGTCCCACACCATCGCCCGGTACCAGGCGCCGTCGGTGTCGCTTCGGCCGTACGGCGCCAGGAAACCGATCACATCGCGGGTGCTGCCCAGGGTGAGCTCGCCACCGGTCGGTCCGTCGGCCAGTTTCACATCGGCCAGCACCACCGACGACAGGATCGTCTTGCCGGGGAACTCGGCGCCGACGAGATCGCGCACCGTGCTGTGCGCGCCGTCCGCGCCGATCACGTAGTCGGCGCGCCACGTCTGCCGGTGCTGCGGCCCGTCGTCGCCCTTCGGGCGCGCGACCACCGTGACACCGCCGCAATCCTGTTCGAGGCCAACGACTTCGACACCGCGGCGGATGTCGGCGCCCTGCGACTCGGCGTACCGCGCAAGTGCGCTGTCGACGTTCGTCTGAGGGGTGACGGCGACGAACCGGTATGCCGAACGCAGGTGGGTCAGATCGATGCGCGCACCGGCGAAGATCGACACGCCCGCAGCCTGATACGCGTGCGCCAGGACGTCGTCGGCCAACCCTCGGGCATCGAGCACCTCGAGGGTGCGCGCCATGGTCGCAAAGGCCCGACTCGACGGGTTCATCTGGGGCCAGCGCTCCAGCACCGCGACCGTGCGGCCTGTCCGGGCCAGATCTCCCGCGGCGGTCAGGCCCGCGGGCCCGGCCCCGACGACGAGCACGTCGACACGATGTGAGGGGTTCAAGCTCACACCCCCGCGGCGGCGTCGGTCGGGTTGGGGAACCACCGGCGGATGTCGTCGGGCGTGGATGTCGCCGAGTGATTGAACACGAATCGGCACTGCGGGTTGGCGGCGTGGGCGGCGTTCACGATGGCCTCGAACAGCAGCGTGTTGCTCGCCACCAGGCGCACGCCCGCGCCGATCAAGACCGCGTCGTAGCGCTTGGCGCACAGCCATGTCCTGGCCTTTTGCGCGCCGGCCTCGCCGATGTCGATCAGGCAGTTGTCGACCTCGTAGCCGGCCGCGCGCAACCCGGCGACGTTGTCGTTGTTGGCCCTGGTCAACGCCTCCCGGGTCAACCCCTTGAACTGCGAGAAGTCAGCCGACCGATAGTCGACGGCGTCGGGGTGCAGGCCGATCTGGATCGCGGTGACGGACATGGCGTCCTCCTTCGAGTTCAACGCTTGTTGAACCGACGCTAGGCTCATGCCCGAGACTTGTCAACAACTGTTGAATACACTGGCGGCATGGTTTCGAGGACACGGGACGCCGCCGCCACCAAGGCCGCAATCCTGGCCGCCGCCCGGCTGCAGTTCGGGCAGAGCGGCCCGGAGAAGACGACGATCCGGTCGGTGGCATCGGCGGCGGGGGTCGATCCCGCGCTGGTGATGCACTATTTCGGCAACAAGGACGGGTTGTTCGCCGCGGTGTCCAGGCTCGACATCTCGCCGCCGAACCTCGCAGGCGTCGCGCCGGAGGACGTCGCGGACGTGATGCTGCCGCTGTTCGTCGAGGTCTGGGGACCCGACGGGCCGTTCCTGCCGCTGCTGCGCGCCGCGTCGTCGAGCCCACAGGCCGCCGATGCGCTGCTCGACGTGTTCGCCCGGCAGGTGGCGCCCGCATTGGCCGACGTCGCGGTCGACCGGCCCGCCGAGCGGGCCGCGCTCATCGGTGCGCAACTGCTCGGCATCGCGGTGGCGCGCTACATCATCGGGATCCCGCCGCTGGTCGACATGGACGACAAGGCGCTGGCGGCCTGGCTCAAACCCGTTGTCACGCACTATCTCACCGATCCGGCGCCCTGAGTTCTATTGTTGTGCCCAGGAGGAGATGGAGATGGCCGACGACCTTGCCTCTGGCTTCAAAAGCGTGGACCACGCGGTGGACTTCGACGTGTTCGCCAAGTGTCTGACGCTCATCGACTCGATCCCGTTCTTCGCCGAGTGCAAGCGGGAAAGCTACGACCTGCTGGCCGCGGCGCCGGGAAGCCGGATCCTCGAGGTCGGCTGTGGACTCGGCGACGACGCCGCAGCGCTGGCCGGCCGCGTCCAGCCCGGCGGAACGGTGGTCGCGGTCGACGGCAGCCAGGCGATGGTGGATGCGGCCCGCCAGCGCCACCACGCTGTCGCGGGTCTGATGTTCGACGTCGCCGACGCGGCCCAGTTGCCTTACGAGGAGGGCAGTTTCGACGGCTCCCGGATCGACCGCGTGCTCCAGCACATCGGTGATCCCGGAGCCGCTATCGCCGAGATGGCGCGGGTGCTGCGGCCCGGCGGCGTGCTGGTGGCGTTCGACAACGACTGGGAGACGCTGACCGTCGACTCCGCGGATCGAGGCCTCACCCGCATGATCCTCAATGCCTGGTGCGACCGTTTTCCCTCGGGCTGGATCGGCCGGTCGATGGCCCGGCTGTTTCTCGACGCGGGACTCACCGACGTCGAGATACATCCGAAGACGCTGGTGTTGGACGACCTCGATATCGCCGACGGCGTCTTCAGCTTCTCCGCGACCGCCAATGGCCTGGTCGATGCCGGTGTCGTCGGCCGCGACCACGCCGATCACTGGATGAACGCGCTGAGAGCCGCCAACGCCGCGGGTCGGTTCTTCACGTCCTACACCGGCTTTCTGGTGGCGGGAACCCGCCCCGAAACCCACTCCGAAACGTCGACCACCCCGGCATAGTGGCCGACGTGTTCAAGCAAGTGTGTTTCTTCCGCAAGCGTCCCGACATGTCGATGGACGAGTTCATCGACTACTACGAGAACCAGCACTCCCGGCTGTCGCAGCGACTCAACCGCTCACCCTCGATCCCGAACGCCGTGCGCTACGTGCGGCGCTATCTGACGCCGGAGCGCAACCCGGTGACGGGCGAGGTGATCGATCCCGGTTATCACTGCATCATGGAGATCTGGTGGAACAGCCGTGCGGACTTCGAGAACTCGCAGCGCGTGATCGCCGACCCGGAGCGGCTGCCGTCAATCCTCGAGGACGAGGCGCAACTGTTCGCCACCCACAGCAACCCGATGTGCTCGGTGGTCGAGTACGACTCGCCGATGGGCCCCAACGGTGAAACACCGCGCGTCGCGCTGGCCTACGACGACTGAAGGTCGGACTCGGCGAACACGTCGATGGGCTTGACGGGGCTGAGCATGATGACGGGGATGTGGCGCGTCGTCGCCTTCTGGTAGTTGATGTACGGCGGGTACACGTGCACCATGAAGTCCCAGACCCGGTGTCGCTCATCGCCTTCCGGCTCGCGCCAGGTGGCCCGGAACGCCTGGGTGGCGATCTGCACGTCGACGTGCTCGGCGGCGCGGAGGTTGAGATACCAGTCCGGGTGTTTGTCGGCGCCGCCCTTGGACGCGACGATCACCACCTCGCCGCCGATGTCGCCGTAGATCAGCGGCAGGATGTAGGTCTTTCCCGACGTCCGTCCCGCGACGCGGATCAGGCAGTGGGTCGTGAAGGCGTGGCCGCCGACGTCGGTGAGGTCCTCGATGTGCCCCTGCGTCCCGCCCGAGCGCAGGTAGGCCTCGCGATGCCGGGCCATCCAATCGCGACGGTCTTGCCGGATTGCGGCGGCCGAGTCGTTGGTCATGGCACCATCTTGCACGTGACGCAGCCAAACGCCCCAGCGATTACAGGGATCCATCATGTCTCGGTGACGGTCCGCGACGTCGAGGTCAGCGCCGAGTGGTATCAGCGGGTGTTTCGCGCGGAGCGGATACCGATGACGTTTCCCCACTACGAACGCGAGGAGACCGGCTACGCCGTGTTGCTCATCGAACCGCGCTCGGGCCTGGCGATCGGACTGCACGTGAACACCGGCAACGACGGCGCGCCGTTCGACGAGGCCCGCACCGGGCTGGACCACGTCGGGTTCAACGTGGCCGGCCGCGACGAGTTGGCGGCGTGGACCGCGTGGCTGGACGAGTTGGGCGTCGAGCATTCCGGCATCAGGAGCGAAGGCGAGCCGTTCTCCTACGCCACCGTTGTCTTCCGCGACCCCGACAACATCCAGCTGGAGCTCTTCGCGATGCTCTAGACGCCGACTTCGGCGTGCTCAGTGGCGCTCAGCGCAACGGGGCACGCCGAAATCGCCTCGGCCGCTAGAGGATGTCGTTGATGTCGTTCTTCAGCGCCTCGGCGTCGGTGCCGAACACCGCCTGCACGCTGTTGCCGACCTCGATGACCCCGGCGGCGCCCAGGCTCTTCAGCCGAGCCTGGTCCACCTTGTCCTTGTCGGTGACCTCGACGCGGAGCCGGGTGATGCAGGCGTCGACGTTGACGAGGTTGTCGCGGCCGCCGAACGCGGAGATCACCTGCTCGGCCTTGCTGTCGGTGGCCACCGGTGCGGTCGCGGTGGCGGTCGCGGTGCCGGAGCCCACCGCCGTCACCGCGGTCGCGGAGTCGCCGCCCTCGCCGAGGTTGGCCTGTTCCTCGGCCTCGAACTCGTCCTCGGGCTCACGTCCGGGGGTGCGCAGATTCCACCGCGTGATCGCGAACCGGAACAGCAGGTAGTAGACGACGAAGAAGACCACACCCATCACGATCAGCAGCGGGATGTTCTTCGCCGCCGGCGCGGTGCCGTAGAGGAGCAGGTCGATCAGCCCGGCGGAGAACGAGAACCCGAGGTGGATGTCGAGCAGATAGGCGATTGCCAGCGACAGCCCCGTCAGCACCGCGTGAATGAGGTAGAGCGGGAACGCCACGAACATGAACGCGAATTCCAGGGGCTCGGTGACGCCGGTGAGAAACGCCGTCAGCGCCGCCGCCGCCAGGATGCCGATGGCCACCTTCTTCTGCTTCTTGTTGGCGACGTGGATCATCGCCAGTGCTGCCGCGGGCAGGCCGAACATCAGGATCGGGTAGAAGCCCGACGTCAGGATGCCCGCGCTGGGGTCGCCCGCGGCGAACCGGGTGAGTTCGCCGGTGACGGCCTGCCCGCCCGGCGGCTGGTAGTCGCCGTAGAGGAACCAGATGTAGGAGTTCGGGATATGGTGCAGCCCCAGCGGGATCAGCATCCGGTTGGCGAAGCCGTAGACGAACGCCCCGAAGGCGCCCGCGCCGCCGATGAACTCGCCGAGCGCGGTCAGGCCCGCGTCGAAGATCGGGTAGAAGTCGCTCATCACGAACGCCAGGAACAGGCAGGCGACCGACACCACGATCGGAACGAACCGCCTGCCGCCGAAGAATCCGAGGTAGGACGGCAACTTGATGGTGTGGTACCGGTCGAACAGCCACGCGGTGACCAGGCCGACCACGATGCCGGCGAAAACGCTGTAGTTGATCTGGGCCTGTTCACCCGCCTTGTCGACCTCGCCGGCCAGCACGATCGGCGACATGGTCTTGAACACCGCCTCCACCACCAGGTAGCCGACGACGGCGGCCAGCGCCGTGGAACCGTCAGCCTTCCTGGCGAAACCGATCGCGACGCCGACGGCGAACAGCAGCGGCAGGTTGGAGAACAGCGCGTCGCCTGCCGCGCTCATCGCCTTGAAGAACGGCCCGATCACCGGCGCCTCGATCCGGCCCAGCAGGTCCGGTTGGCCCAGGCGCAGCAGGATGCCCGCGGCGGGCAGCACGGCGATCGGCAGCATCAGGCTCTTGCCCAGCCGCTGCAACTGCGCAAAGCCGGGTATCCGCATACCCGACTTTGTTTGGACTTCTTCGGGTTTCGCCGTTTCGCTCATATTCGCTGCGCCTCCTTCGCGGGAAGCCTAGACCAGAACCGACGAACTTGAGACCGTCTTGCGGGCACGCTCGTATTGTTTGGGGGATGAGCAAGACGCTGGTGTGCGCCCCGGTCGCGGGGCGCGCGGTACGACTACAGGACGTTCCCGACCCGGTGTTCTCCCAGGGCATGGTGGGCTACGGCGCGGCGGTCGACCCGCCGCGCGGTGTGGTCGACGCCGTCGCCCCGGTGAGCGGCACGCTGTTGAAGCTGATGCCGCACGCCTACATCGTGATGACCGCCGACAAGGTGGGCATTCTGGTGCACCTCGGGTTGGACACCGTCGCGTTGAAGGGGGAGGGCTTCACGACCCACGCGACCCAGGGCGACGACGTCACCGCCGGCCAGGTCATCATCACCTACGACGTGCCCGCCGTCGAAGCCAAGGGGCTCAACCCGATTGTTCCCGTCGTGGTGATGGACGAACGCGAATCCGACAACGTCATCCCGTCGGGCGCCGTTGCCGAGGGCGGCGAGATCGCCTCCGGCGCCGAACTTTTCACCGCGAACAAGTAATGGAAGTCATCATCCTGCCCGATGCCGAGGAGATTGGCTCCATCGCCGCCGACGCGATCTGCGCGCTGCTGGGCGCCAAACCGACCGCGGTGCTGGGGCTCGCCACGGGGTCCTCCCCGCTGGCGATCTACGACGAGTTGGCTCGCCGGTGCGACGCCGGATCGGTTTCGTTCAAGCGGGCCCGCGCGTTCACGCTCGACGAATACGTGGGGTTGCCCGCCGACCATCCGCAGCGGTATCGCAACGTCATCGAGGACGTGTTCGTGTCCCGGGTGGACTTCGCACCCGGCGCCGTCGAGGGTCCCGACGGCCTGGCCGCCGACATCCCGGCCGCCTGCGCGGCATACGAGAACGCGATTTCGGCGGCCGGCGGCGTCGACCTGCAGATCGTCGGGATCGGCACCGACGGGCACATCGCCTTCAACGAA
The DNA here is from genome assembly GCF_003347205.1 of Mycolicibacterium moriokaense. Lineage (GTDB taxonomy): Bacteria > Actinomycetota > Actinomycetes > Mycobacteriales > Mycobacteriaceae > Mycobacterium > Mycobacterium moriokaense_B. Next base: position 234,205 of record NZ_QQBJ01000003.1, on the reverse strand, counting down.
CCGGGTTCGTCGCTGGCATCGCGCACCCGGATCAAGACGCTGACCCGGCAGACCCGCGTCGACAACGCCCGCTTCTTCGACGACGACGTCGACGCCGTGCCCACGCACTGCCTGACCCAGGGCCTGGCGACCATCATGGCGGCCCGGCACGTGATCCTGGTGGCCACGGGCCGCAGCAAGGCCGAGGCCGTGCACCACCTGGTGGAGGGGGCGGTCAGCGCGCTGTGGCCCGCGACCATCCTCCAGCACCACCCGCACGTGACCGTGCTGCTCGACGAACCGGCCGCGCGTCGGCTGCAACTCGTGGACTACTACCGCGAGACGTATCGCAGCAAGCCGGAATGGCAGGGCATCTAGAGGCCCGCCATGCTGCTGACCGCCGGCACCATCCTGACAGGCCGAGAAGTGTTGCGGCCCGGCTGGATCGAGATTTCCGACGGACTGGTGCACGCAGTCGCGGCCGGCCCGCCGCCGCGCGCGGCGGATCGTGAACTCGGCGCGGTGACCGTGGCGCCGGGCTTCGTCGACACCCACCTGCACGGCGGGGGAGGGGCTAACTTCTCCGTGGCCGACCACGACGAGACGGCTGCGGCGGTGGCGTTTCACCGCAGGCACGGCACCACCACGCTGGTGGCGTCCCTGGTCACCGCGGGCCCGGACGATCTGCTGCGCCAGGTCGCCGCGCTGGCCGACGACGTCCGCGCCGGCGTGCTCGACGGGATTCACCTCGAGGGCCCGTGGTTGTCGACGCAGCGGTGCGGCGCGCACCAGCCGTCGCTGATGCGCGACCCCGACCCCGCCGAGATCGACCGCGTGCTGGAGGCGGGCGGCGGCACCATCGCGATGGTGACCATCGCCCCGGAGCGCGACGGTGCCACGGCGGCGATCCGGCGACTGGTCGAAGCCGGGGTGGTGGCCGCCGTCGGCCACACCGAGGCGACCTACGAGCAGACCAGGGCGGCGATCGACGCGGGTGCGACGGTCGGCACGCATCTGTTCAACGCGATGCGCCCGATCCACACCCGCGAACCGGGCCCGGTCATCGCCCTACTCGAAGACCCAAGGGTGACAGTGGAACTGATCACCGACGGCGTGCACGTCGACCCGGCACTGTATCGACACGTGTGCCGAAGCGTCGGACCCGACCGCGTGTCGTTGGTGACCGACGCGATGGCGGCGGCGGGCATGTCCGACGGACGCTATTGGCTGGGACCGCTGGCCGTCGACGTGGTCGACGGGGTGGCGCGGGTCGCCGGGACGGACACCATCGCGGGTAGCACCGCGACGATGGACCATCAGTTCCGGTTCGCCGTGCACCGCGGCGGGTTGCCCCGCGATGAGGCGCTGGCAGCCGCGGTGCGCCAGGCGTCGATCAATCCCGCACGGGCGCTGGGCTTTCCGGGCTCGGGTATCACCCCCGGTGCCCGCGCCGACCTGGTGGTGCTGAACAATGATCTCGCCGTCTCCGGCGTGATGCGCCACGGGCTGTGGAACTGAGATCGGCCGGCGCCACGGTCACGGCTGCGACTGACCGAGATACGCGACGATCGCGTTGGTCAAGCCGCGACGGGCCTCGCCGAGGTCGGCGTATGAGCCCAGTTGCTTCTCCGACACCAGTCCGCGCATCGCGCCGGGGATGAAGGCGGCCACTTCGGCGATCCGCTTGGGGTCGACGCCGAGGTCGGCGAAGGCCTTCTGGCAGGTCTCCTGCCAACTCTGTCCCCACGAACGCAGTTCGGCGGCGGTCCGCGGGTAGCTGCGGTCCAACTCGTCCGGGTCGCGGGGCAGTGCGGCGCGCAGGTTCTCGATGGCGCGCGAATCGGTGTTGGTGAGCCCCTGGTAGAGCGTTTCGACGATCTCCGACACACGATCGTGCAGCGTGGCGTCGGCGCCGTCGGTGCCGAACATCATCACCTGCGCCCGCCGTTGCGCGGTGTGGTGCAGCACCGCGGCCCAGAAGCCGTCGGTGTCGCCGAACTGGTATTGCACGGCGCCCCACGTGGCACCGACCTTCTTGGCGATGTAGTTGGCCGACACCGCGCTCGGGTCTCCTGACGCCAGGACGTGGAGTGCGGCTTCCAGCATGGCATCGCGCGTTGCCTGGCCGCGCCGGTTCGCTCGGCGAGCAGTGCTGTCGGCGGAGGCCATCTTGAGGATGTTAGACCGCCGCGCAGAAAAATCATAGATGACTCTATGTTTCTTTCATAGACCCAACTATGCTCGGCGATGCGCCACGGCGCGGCCACGGGAGAGGGATGACCATGAACGCTTCGGCGCCCATCAGGGTGTTCCAGGTTGCCACCGGCAACGTCGGCTCGGAGATGATCAAACGCATCGCCACACAGCCCGACCTGGAACTGGTCGGCGTGCACTGTTATTCGCCCGAGAAGGTCGGCCGGGACTCAGGCGAGTTGGCCGGCATCGCGCCCAACGGCGTGACGGCCACCGGGTCGGTCGAGGAGATCATCGCCGCCAAGCCCGACGTGTTGACGTTCCACGGGGTGTTCCCCGACGAGGATCTCTACGTGAAGGTCCTCGAAGCGGGCATCGACGTCGTCACCACGGCCGACTGGATCACCGGCTGGCACCGCGACCGCAACCATCCCCATCCGTCGGGGAAGCTGGTCACCGAGTTGCTGGCCGACGCGTGCGAGAAGGGCGGGTCCACCTTCTACGGCACCGGCATGAACCCCGGGGTGAACCAGATTCTGGGCGTGGTGTGCTCGGCGGATGTCGCCGAGATCGAGAACATCACCACGATCGAGTCCGTCGACGTCTCCTGCCACCACTCGAAGGACACCTGGATCGAGGTGGGATACGGTCTGCCCGTTGATGATCCGAGTATCCCAGGCAAACTGGAGCGCTACACCCGGGTATTCGCCGACAGCGTGCTGATGATGGCCGACTGCTTCGACCTGACCCTCGACGAGGTGACGTTCAGCTACGAACTCGGCGCCTGCACCAAAGACGTCGACTTGGGCTGGTATGTGCTGCCGAAGGGGTCGTTGGGCGGCAACTACATCAAGTACCAGGGCATGGTCGACGGGGTGGCGCGGGTGGAGACGCATCTGGAGTGGCAGATGACCCCGCACACCGATCCGAGCTGGGACATCAAGGGCTGCTACCTCACTCACGTCAAGGGCGACCCGAACATCTACAACAAGCACATGATCTTCCCGAAGCCCGGCGTCGACCTGTCCAACCCGGACAACTTCGCCTCGATCGGCATGACCGTCACCGGGATGCCCGCGCTGAACGCCATCAAGTCGGTGGTGGCGGCGCCGCCGGGATTGCTCACCAGCGCCGACCTGCCGCTGCGCGGCTTCGCGGGACGCTTCAAGCTGTAAGGCGAGGCGCGGTTCAGGACGCGGTCGCGCGGCGTCGCTTCGAGCGCTTCGGCGCGGTCTCGGGGGTGAGCCCACCCAGCGCGCTCATCAAGCGCGGGTAGACGATCGCCGGTCCGACCCATCGCGACAGGAACCGGCGCAACTCCGCGCCGGTTCGCGGATTCTGCCCTTCGTCGATGATGAAGGAGTGCAGCACCCGAATGCAGAACTCGGACAGTTCGTCGAGGTCGTCCTCGTTGAATCCTTGTGCTTCCCAGTCGATGTCGTAGCGGTGCAGCATGGCGCGTCCGAATGTCCGCGCCGTATCGGATGTTATCGACGTGGCCACCCCGCCGCCCTTGTTGCGTTTGCTGAGCAGGACCCGGATCTGGGTGTCCGCGGACAGTTTCTCGATGCAGAACGCCAGGCCTTCGACCATCGCGGTCACCGGGTCGGTGACCCCCGCCTGGTGTGCCGCGAGTTGATCCAGGAAGCCGTCGGCTGACCGCATCGCCGTCGCGAGTCGAAGCGCCTCGGTCCCGGGGAAGTAGCGGTACACCGTCTGGCGTGTCACGCCGAGTGCCCGTGCCACGTCTGCGATGCGCATGGTGGATCCGCGTTCGGCGATGATCTCGTCGGCCGCGTCGAGGATTCGGGCGATCGCCTCTTCGTCCGACTTCGGCGCGTTGCCCGACCACCCGTGGCTACGCATCGAGCATCGCGGCGTGTCGGCCGGCAAGCGGGTGCATAGACGGATGATAGCTACGCACGAGTTCGTGCGTGCCGACCCATGGCCATACATCATTGTCTTTATGTATGGTGTGGCAATGAGCCTCCCCGCGGACCCCGTCGCTGCCACGCCAGACGTGAGCCGACTGATCGGCCTGCCGTTCGACGATTCCGACGAGGTGATCCGCGCCGCGATCGAGCAGGCCAGCGTCCCCGCGCTGTTGATGTCGATGGTGCACATGACCGGCGACCTGAGCCTGCTCGACGAGCTGCCGCGGCCGTTCATGCTCATCGCGATGGACCTGCAGGGCGGCATGAGCGAGGCCGACAAACAGGTGGTCCGGGACCGCGCTTTCGACGTGGTCCGCGACTATCGAGACCGCGGGTGCCCGGCGCCGTTCATTCCACGCGGGGACCAGATCACGTTGATGCTCGACGTCATATCGGCGGGACAGGTGACCGAGGAGTTCGTCGACTACATCGCCGCCGACCTGCGACTCAGTGACGCCGACCAGGACGGTCCGCCGCTGCGTTCGACCCCCGAACAGCGCGCCGACTTCCCCGTCGTCGTCATCGGGTGCGGGGAGGCCGGTCTCCTCGCGGGGATCAAGCTAAAGCAGGCCGGCGTGCCGTTCACGGTCGTCGAGCGGCAGTCGGCCGTCGGCGGCACCTGGTTGGCCAACCGCTATCCCGGGTGCCGCGTCGACATCGCCAACCAGTACTACGCCTATTCCTTCGAGCCGACCGACCACTGGACCCACCACTACTCGGAGCAACCGGAGATCCTGGAGTACCTGCAGGATGTCTCGCGGCGCTACGACGTCGCGCCGCACGTCCGGTTCGACACCGAGGTCGTCGGCGCCACCTGGCACGACGAATCGGCGACCTGGCGGGTGCGGACGCATGGCGCCGACGGTTCGACCGACGAATTGTCCGCCCGCGGCCTGATCTGCGCCGTCGGCCAGTTCAGCAACCCGGTGATCGCGGACATCAAGGGCGCCAACGACTTCGGCGGCCCATCGTTTCACACCGCCGATTGGCGCGACGACGTCGAACTGACCGGCAGGCGGGTCGCCGTGATCGGGGCGGGCGCCAGCGGGTTCCAGCTGGTTCCCGCCATCGCGGACGCCACCGCCCACGTCGACGTCTACCAGCGGACACCGCAGTGGATGGCGCCCAACGTGGTCTACCACGAGCCCGTCGGCGACGGCGCGCGCTGGGCCATTCGCCACCTGCCGTTCTACGGACGCTGGCTGCGCTTCATCTCGTGGTGGCCGCTCGCCGACGGCGCCGCCGACCGGGTGGTGATCGACCCCGAATGGGACAACGGGGGCCTGTCGGTGAGCGCAGCCAACCACGAGATCCGCGAACTGTTCATCGCGTGGATGCGGGCGTTCACCGACGATGAGGAGTTGCTCGAGAAGGTCACACCCGGCTACCCGCCGATGGGCAAACGGACGTTGCAGGACAACGGAACCTGGCTCAAGACACTGCAGCGCGACGACGTCGAACTCGTCACCGACGGCATCGCCGAGATCACCGTCGACGGGGTGACTGCCGATGACGGCGTGTACCGACCCGCCGATGTGCTCATCTGGGCGACCGGCTTCGACGTCAACCACCAACTCGGACCGATCAACGTGGTGGGCCGTGACGGGGTGGAGCTCAACGAGGTCTGGGGGGACTCCGCCTACGCCTACCTCGGCGTCACCGTGCCGAGCTTCCCGAACTTCTACTGCATGTACGGGCCGGGCACCAACGCGGTCAACGGCGCCAGCATCATCTACAACTCCGAATGCCAGATGCGTTACGTGCTCGCGTGTATCGACATGGTGGCAGCCTCCGGCGCCGCGTCGGCGGAACCGCGGGCGGAGGTGTGCGACGCCTACAACCGCCGCAACCAGGAATTGCTCAAGACCATGGTGTACACCCATCCGGCGATCGCGCGCAGCTACTACAAGAACGCCGCCGGGGAGGTGCCGACGCTCTTCGGCGGCCGCATCCTCGACTTGTGGAATTGGACCCGGCAGGTCGACCCGAACGACTACGAATTGACGTGGGACAGCTCAACGACGCAGACGAAAGGCACGTGATGTCGCAGCGGTTGGCAGGCAAGGTCGCATTGGTCAGTGGTGGGGCCCGCGGAATGGGCGCGTCCCACGTCCGCGCGCTCGTCGCCGAAGGGGCGAAGGTCGTGTTCGGCGATATTTTGGATGGCGACGGCGAATCGGTGGCCGCCGACGTCGGCGAGAACTCGCGCTACGTCCACCTCGACGTCACCAAGGCCGACGACTGGGACGCGGCCGTGCGCACCGCCGTGCGCGAATTCGGCGGGGTCGACATCCTGGTGAACAACGCAGGCATCCTCAACGTGGGCACCATCGAGGACTACGAACTCTCGGAGTGGCAGCGGATCCTCGACATCAACGTGACCGGGGTGTTCCTCGGCATCAGGGCCGTGGTGAAACCGATGAAGGAGGCCGGCCGCGGCTCGATCATCAACATCTCCTCGATCGAGGGCCTGGCGGGCACGATCGCCTGCCACGGCTACACCGCCAGCAAGTTCGCGGTCCGCGGGCTGACCAAGTCGACGGCTCTCGAGTTGGGGCCCAGCGGTATTCGGGTCAACTCGATCCACCCCGGCCTGGTCACGACACCGATGACCGAATGGGTTCCGCAGGACATCTTCCAGACCGCGCTCGGCCGCGCCGCGCAGCCGCAGGAGGTCTCCAGCCTCGTGGTCTACCTCGCCAGCGACGAATCGAGCTATTCGACGGGATCGGAGTTCGTCGTCGACGGCGGATGCGTTGCGGGCCTTGGCCACAAGGACTTCTCGGCGGTCGACGTCGAGCAGCAGCCGGAGTGGGTGACCTGACGCTCAGCGGCTGCCCGCGCCCACCGAATACCAGCGGGCGGCGCTTCTCGGCTCCTCGGCGTAGCGGCGCAACCAGCGACCGGCGAAGCCGGGCAGCTTCTCGTAGGCCGGGTTGTGGCCGGGCCCCTGTGACCGGACCAAGCCGATCAGCATCGAAATCATCTCTCGCCGAGGCACTCCGGCATAGGTGCCCTGGCCGGGCGTCTCGAGTTCCTTGGCCGCCCTGATGCCGTCACGCAACGCGCGCGGCGACAGCCCGTCGGGAATCAGCCTGGCGAATTCGCCGCCGTCCTCGACGGGCACATGCTTGCGGAATCCGGTGGTGACGATCGACAGGATCTCGCCGAGGTGTGCGATGACGGCGGGGATGGTGCGGGCGCGGTAGATGAAGTTGTCGTGCACCGCGTTGTAGACCATCAGCGCCGAACTGCGGTGTTCGATCTCTTCGACGAAGTGCCAGAGGAACAGCGAGGCCACCCGCTCGTCGCCGGGTGCGAAGAGCTTGTCCTCGTGGTCGAGGAACACCTTGAAGTACGGCGTGAACGTGTTCTCGATGACTGCGGTGTAGGCGAGTCGCCACTCCAGCGGTTTGGTGGCCGTGAGCCTGTCGTAGGACGCGACCACCTGGTCCACCGTCTCCTGCAGGCTCGGCCAGCGCCGACACAGCGCATTGATGTGGCGCACATGGGCGGCCGAGTGCTGCGCCTCCTGCCGCAGATAGTCCGTCGCCTCCTCGACCGCGGCGGAGTCGCGCATCAGCGGGATCGCCTCGCGGGTGGCGTCGACGATCAACTTCTCGAATCCGGGCGCGAAGAAGCTCACCAGGTTGCACTGCATGCTGAACGCGGGTTTGTCCGGATTCCACACGAACGGGATGTCGTCTGCTGCGAGGTCGAAGCGAACTCGCCGGACCTGTAGATCACTCATCTGATTTTCCCCTCACCGCTGATGTGACCATACATTAATCTAGTTACGTATGGCCAGGCTCGGCGACGCTCGGCGAGGTGCTAGGGCAGCTTCAGGTATTTCAGGATCGCGGCGCACACCGCTTCCGGCTGATCCACCTGCAGGAAATGCCCGGCGCCCGCGATGGTCTCGACCCGGCTGCCAGGTGGAAGCGCGTCGATGACGCGATCGAGGTAGCCGACGTGCATTGCGCCGTCGACCTCGCCATGCAGGGTCAGGATGGGTCTGCGGGGAAGCTTGAAGCGGAAGCGGTGCAGGCCCGCGTACGCCGGCGACGCGCGGGTGAACCGAACCATCGCCCGGTAGTACCCCACCGCCGCTTTGCGATGGGCGAGGTCGGGCAGGGCGGCCAGTGTCCTGGCCACATCGGCGGCGACGTCGGTGCCCGGTGGCGACCAGTCCTTCCACAACCGCGGAATCACCCGTTGCTGGACACGTTCCGGCAAGAAGGGAAGTTGGAAGAACAAGACGTACCAGCTCATTCGCAGTTGACGGGCCGACATCGTGAGCTTTCGACGCAGCCCGAACCCGGAGTTGTCGATGGCGCCCACCGGAGGCAACGCCAGGGAGATGTGGGCGCCGAACGGTGAGCCCGGATAGGCGGCCAGCGCGTTGGCGGTCCAGGCGCCCCAGTCGTGACCGATCAGGACCGTGTCGTCGGGGCTGCCGAGATGGCGATGCAGGGAGATCAGGTCGTCCATCAGGGCGCCCATGTGGTAGTCGTCGTCGGGGGCGGGCCCGGTCGGCGCGTAGCCGCGGGTGAAGGGTGCGACAACGTGAAATCCCTTGGCCGCCAGCATCGGGGCGAGGTGCACCCAGCTGTGTGCACTGTCGGGAAAGCCGTGCACGCAGATTGCCAGTCGGCCGTCGGCAGCCCCCCATTCGAGTGCCTGCATGCGGAGGTGGGGCAGGTCGAACTCCACGGCGCGTGGTTCGGTCATGTTCAGCATCGAGTCTCCCTGGGGCCGGCGCAGGTTGACCATACAGTAATGGCAAAGTGTACTGTGGCCTGAGCACCCGACGGAGAGGAATCCGATGGCCTTCGACGTGGTAATCGTCAACGGGCGGTATTTCGACGGGACGGGCGGGCCGTCGGCAGTGCGCAACGTCGGCATCCGCGACGGCCGCGTCGCCGCGGTGACCGAGGAGCCGATCGACGGCGCCGAGGTGATCGACGCGTCGGGCCAGTGGGTGATCCCGGGGCTGATCGACATCCACACCCACTACGACGTCGAACTGCTCAACGGGCCGGGGTTGCCGGAGTCGCTTCGGCACGGCGTGACCACGGTCGTGATCGGTTCGTGCTCGATCTCGACGATCCACGTCGACGGCGTCGACGCGGGCGACCTGTTCGGCAGGGTGGAGGCGATCCCGCGCGATTACGTGATCGCCGCGATCGACCAGCACAAGAACTGGTCGTCCGCCGAGGAGTACATCGCGGCGGTGGAAGCCCGACCCCTCGGGCCCAACGTGACCGCGTTCATCGGCCACTCCGACATGCGCACCGCGGTCATGGGCCTCGCGCGGGCCACCACGCACGACGACCAGCCGACCAAAGCGGAGTTGGCGCAGATGCAGCGCTGGCTCGCCGACGCCCTCGACGCCGGCTTCATCGGACTCTCGTCGCAGCAGTTGTTGTTCGACCGGCTCGACGGCGAGGTGTGCCGGTCGCGCACCCTGCCGTCGACCTACGTGAAACGACGGGAGATGCGGCGGCTGGCCAGCCTGGTGCGCAAGCGCGGGCGCGTGCTGCAGAGCGGCCCCGACATCACCCATCCGCATCGGATGGTTGCGCAGCTCATCCGATCGATCGGGGGCCTGCGGCGGCCGCTGAAGATGAGCTTCCTCGCCGCCGCGGACGCCAAGTCCAACCCCATCGGCCACCGCTTCCTCACCCTGGCCGCGCGGATGGTGAACGCGCTCGACGGCGACTTCCGCTGGCAGCACCTGCCGGTGCCGTTCGAGGTCTACGGCGACGGCATCGACCTGGTCATCTTCGAGGAGCTGGGGGCGGGTGCGGCGGCGCTGCACCTGCGCGACGAAATGGAGCGCAACGACCTGATGCGCGACGAGGTGTATCGGCGCGGGTTCCGCAAGGAGTACGACAACAAGTTCGCCATCGGCGCGTGGCACCGCGACTTCTTCGACGCCGACGTCGTCGACTGTCCGGACGCCTCGATCGTCGGGAAGACGTTCGGTCAGATCGGGCTGGACCGCGGCCTGCATCCGGTCGACGCGTTCCTCGACCTCGTCCTCGAGCACGGCGCGGCGCTGCGGTGGCGCACCGTGATCTCCAACCACCGGCCCAAAGTGCTCAAGGCGCTGGCCGTGGACCCCGGCATCCAGGTCGGCTTCTCCGACGCCGGGGCGCACCTGCGCAACATGGCGTTCTACAACAGCGGCCTGCGCCTGCTGCGCCACGTCCACCGGAGCGCCCAGGCGGGGGCCCCGTTCATGACCGTCGAGCACGCCGTGCATCGACTCACCGGCGAGTTGGCCGACTGGTACTCGCTGGACGCCGGACATCTTCGCGTCGGCGACAGGGCCGACGTCACCGTGATCGATCCGGCCCACCTCGACGAATCCCTGGACGCCTACGCCGAGGACAGCGTCGACCAGTACGGCGGTCTGCGCCGCATGGTCAACCGCAACGATGAGACGGTCAGTGCCGTGCTCGTCGGCGGCCGCACCGTGTTCCGCAACGGGACTCCGACCGAACTGGTGGGCAACGTCCGCACCGGCAGCTTCCTTCGGGCCGGCGCCAAGATCGCGGCGCCCGCGGCGGAAGCGGCGGAGCCGGTCGGTGGGTAGCCCCGTCCGGTTCGCCGAGATGGACCCCGAGTTGCGCAGGGTGGCGCGGGTGCTGCCGAGGGGTTATTACCTGCACCGCGGGCTGAGCATGTCGCGGGCCGTCATGCGGTTGGCGGGCGGATTGGGGCGGATCGACGACGTGGCGACGGCCGTGGTCAACCCCGACGTCAGCGTCCGGTTGCACCGGCCGGCCACGGCCCGTGAACCAGGGCCGGCCCTGTTGTGGATGCACGGCGGGGCGATGCTGATGGGCAGTGCCGCGCAGGAGGATTCGTTCTGCCGCAGGCTGGCCAACTTCACCGATGTCACGGTCGCGGCCGTCGACCACCGGCTTGCGCCCGAATATCCGTACCCCACGCCCCTCGAGGACTGCTACGCCGCGCTGCTCTGGCTGACCCGCCAACCCTGGGTGGACCCGACGCGGATCGCGGTCGGTGGTGCCAGCGGCGGCGGGGGGTTGAGCGCCGGTGTCGCGCAACTGGTCCGCGACCGCGGAGAGGTGGCGGTCTCGCTGCAGATGATGGTCTATCCGATGCTCGATGACCGCACCGGTTCGCAACCGGATGCGACGGGGCGGGTGATGTGGACCGCGCGCGACAACCGGCTGGCCTGGCAGTGGTATCTCGCGGGCGCCGACCCGGGCAAGGCCGCGCCCGCTCGCCGGGCGGATCTGACGGGCCTGGCTCCCGCCTGGATTGGCGTCGGGGCGCTCGACCTCTTTCATGACGAGAGCCGTGACTACGCGTCGCGACTGCGCGCCGCTGGTGTGCCCGTCGAGGAGCACATCGCCGACGGCGCCTACCACGCCTTCGACATGATCGCGCCGAATGCCGCGGTCTCCCAACGGTTCTTCGCAAGCCAGATCCACTCCGTCAGAGCCGCCCTGGTGAACTGACGTAGCCGCAGGGAGTAGCGATGCCACGACAGGAAGCGTTGGACCTCACCCGACGGGTGCTCAAGCACTTCGAGAACGGCAGCCTCGATGTCGCCGACGACGTCTGGCGCGAACCGCGCGAGGCATACGTCGACCAGACCCGCTTCGAGGCCGACCTGCGCATGCTGCGCAGCGTCCCGCACGTCATCGGGTGGACCGGCGAGGTCGCAACACCGGGCGCCTACACGACGAAAGACGTGATGGGCATACCCGTTTTGGTGGTGCGCGGCAAGAACGGTGTGCTGCGGGCGTTCCTCAACGGGTGTGCGCACCGCGGCGCCCAGGTTGCCGCCGACTGCGGCACCGCGACGCTGTTCACCTGCCCGTATCACGGCTGGGCCTACGGGCTGGACGGACGCCTCGCAGGCACTCCCGCCCGCAAGATGTTCTCCGGCGCACTGGACGGCAGGGGACTGATACCGCTTCCCGTCAGCGAGGCGGCCGGGTTGATCGTCGTCGGGCTCGGTTCCGGGGTCGACGTGGCAGATCCCTTCGGCGACATCGCAGAGCCCTTGGGGCAGTACGACTTCGCGACCAGGCATCATGCCGAGACCAGGCGCTTCGATGTCGCCACCAACTGGAAGATCGCCGTCGACGTGAACTTCGAGGGCTACCACTTTCCCTACGTCCACAGCGACACCCTCGACCCGATCGCGAGCAACAACTCGGTGTACGACATCTTCGGCAGGCACAACCGCTGGGCCTTCCCGTTCCGCGACATCGTCAACTACCGCGACGAGTCCGAAACCGATTGGCCCGACCAGTTCTTCGGCACCGTCGTGTACGGGCTCTTCCCGTCGTGCGTGCTCATCGAAGCACCGGCGTCCTACCAGATGTTGCGCATCTATCCGGGTAGGACGCCGGGGGACAGCGTCGTCTACGTGACGTACGGATCGCCGGCGCCGATCACCACCGACGACGAGCGGCAGTGGTACCGCCTGTCGATGGACGCGGTGTGCAACGTGCTCTTCAACCAGGACTTCCCGATGGCCGAGGCGTGTCAGCGGGGCCTGGAGGCCGGGGTCGCCGACGTGGTATTCGGCCGCAACGAGCCGATGCTGCACCATCTGGCTGCCGTGCGGCGGCAGGCGGTGCGGGAGCACACCTGAGCGGGACGCTCAGTGCGCCAGCCGGTCCCACACTCGGCGCACCACGCCCGGCGATGCGGTCGGTGGTTGCCTGGTGACATACGGCCAGGGTTGGTTGCGCTCCGGCACCGACGTCGCGCGGGCCGCCTTGAGCTGCATCCGCAAGTACTGGCGGACCTCGAGCAGCGCCGGGTCGGACCATCGGTTGACGGCCTCCACCGGGTCGCCGGTCAGGTCGTAGAGCTCCCACTGGTCGTCGAGGGGCTCCGTTCGATACGCCTCGCCGCCGATCCCGTTGGCCGCCAGGTGCCGCACGCCGGGCTCGGTCCAGGTCGCCGGGTCGTCGAAGGTGCGCACCAACTTCCACAGGTGTCCCGCCCCGCCGGGCGCGTCGGCGTCGTCGACCTGCACCACCAAGCCTTCGAAGTTGGCGGCGACGTGCGCGGGTACCTTGATGCGAAGCGGCGCAGGCGGATTCACGGTCCGGCCGAGTTGACGGGCCACTCCCGAGGCACCGGTGTCGCCCTCGAGCACGTTGTCGCGCGTCATCAGATAGACGGCCCGGCCGTCGTCGGCATTGGCTCCATCGACCACGGGCATCAAGTCGCGGCCCGGCAGCGGGTGCACCTCGGAGAACGTCTCGGCCAGCACCAGTGCCGTCACGTCAACGTCCACGCCCGCGGCACCGAGCAGGGTCGGCACCAGGTCGACGTGCGACGTCGGCGCCGAGACGGTGCGCGCCGTCGTGGCGCCCTCGCCGACGCGGGCGATGACGAACGGCACCCGGGTCGCTTCGTCGTAGAGGTTGAACCACTTCTGGTGCAGGCCGCCGTGCGCGCCGAGCAGGTCACCGTGATCCGAGGTGCGCACCAGCACCGCGTTGTCGGATCCGTTGTCGGTGACCGTGCGGCGGACCCGGTCGATGGGGCCGTCGACCTCGGCGTGCAGGCGGTAGTAGAGATCGCGGTAGCGCTGGAGGTTGCGCTTGTAGGTGCGCCCGATCGCGGGGGCCGGACCGTAACCCGAGTAGTAGGCCTCCCTGAAGGCGATCTGCGCCGCGGGCTTGTCCGCCAGGTCCTCGTCGGCGGTCGGCGGTGCGGGCACCCGGGGCGGATCCATCGGCGAGGGTTTGATGGGGCTGCGCCGCACCCACGCCGGGAACAGCACGATGTCGTGCGGGTTCACGAAGCTCGCGACCAGCAGGAACGGACGTAGCGCCGCGGCATCACCCTTCCGGCGCCGCTCATAGCGGTCGGTCAGCCATGCGACGACGCGGTCGGCCACCAGCGGGTCGCGGCGAAAGCCGCTGTTGGACATCGCCGCGCCGTGCGGCTCGGGCCCGACCCAGCCGGAGAAGCCGTACTTGTCAAGGGGATTCGCGTCGAGGTAGCGGGCGACCGCGGCGGGGTCCACGACGCCGTCGTCGTCGTTGGTCGCCAGCGGTTGGCCGGTGGCCGGGTCCTCGAGGTCGGCGTGCGAGATGTGCCACTTGCCGTCGTAGTGGGTGTCGTATCCCGCCGCGCGGAACCAGTTGCCGAGTGTGGGCACCTCGCCGGCCCGCAGCCAGCGCAGCCGGGAATCGTCGAAACGCTTGCCGATGCCGTCGGTCTGGGTGACGCCGTGCAGGTCCGGGTACTGGCCGGTGAAGATCGTCGGGCGGCTCGGCACGCAGGCCAGCGAGCCGGTGTAGTGCCGCGTGAAGCTGACGCCGTTGTCGTCGAACCAGCGGCGGCCGGTCAGCGTGCGGGTGCGCCAGTCCAGCACGTCGGCCGACTCGTACGGCGGGATCGCGCGCTCCTCGTCGGTCATGATGATGACGACGTCGGGCCTGCGGTCACCGGTCATTCGGGTGCTCCAATCGATGGGCGAGTCCGGCGAGTAACCGGTCGGATTGCCTGGCCAGCCCGCGGCACACCAACTTCTCCACGGCACCCGACAGCGGGCCCGCGTCGACGCCGATGGTGCTGGTCAGGGTGACTGTGGTCGCCGCGCTCTGGGGCGACAGCGTCCAGCGATTCACGGCCGTGTGCACCCGGGTCGGCAGGCCGGAGATGCGGTAGGCCAGCGTCACCGGCGGGTCGAAGTCGATGATCTGCTCGACGATCGTGTTCCGCCCGATTTGCACGCGCCGGCTGGTGGCCAGCGGCCCATCGGGGCCGTGGCGCAGGATGCTTGAGTGGTCGACGTCCTCAGCCCAGGAGCTCAGCGATCCGAAGTCGGCGAGCACGTCCCAGATCGCCTGCGGCGGGGCCGCAATGGTCCGGCTACGGCTGACGTCCGCCATTGGGCCATGGTAGGGCGTGCCCGACTCGAATCATGGATGGGCGGCGAGGAATGTCTCGTTCGACAGACCGACGGAGAGTTCGTCGACGTCGAAAGGCCGGTCCAGCAGCGCGTGCAGTTCGTCGCGGTCGGTCAGCAGGGTGATCTCGTAGGTCTGGCGCGCGATCAGTCGGCCGATCCGCGGGTAGAGGCGGCGCATGATCGCCCGCTCCGGCGCGGTGCACCGGGCCGCGCAGTAGCCGACGTGGCCGACCTCGTCGGTGAGGATTTCGCTGTAGAGCCGTTCGACACGGGCGGCGACCTCGGGCTCGTCGGCGAACAGTTCGACGCCGATGCGGCGGAGTTGATGAAACATGATGCAGCCGGCCATTTCTGACGCACCGACGAACATGAAGCCAACCCGTTCCGGCAGGAAGACGGCGGTCTTGACGAACTGGCGCATCACCAGCGGCGGCGCGACCACCTGGAAGGGCAGGTCGAAGATGTCCAGCACGTACGCCAGCAGGCGGGTGTGGTAGTGCTCCTCGAGTTCCATGTAGACCCGCTCCGGCGGCACATCGTCGCCGCTGTTGTGTCCGTAGGTCTCGCCGAGACCAACGCCGAACCGTTCCGCTTGGTTGAGCTTGGCGGTCGCCAGAAGGAACAGCATTCGCCGGTCAAGACCGGGCTCGGGCTTGCGGCGGCGAAGGTTGCGCGCGAACACCTCCCGATCGGCGGGATGGGCCGAGGAAACGGGGTCCGACTCCAAGCCGTTGAAGAACTGCTCTCGGCTCGCGAGCCGTCGGTTCAGCAGGTCGGCGTCTCCGTCACGGCGGGCCAGGTAATCCCGATAGCCGTCAATACCGTTGGTGTTCATCGGTTTTCCATTCCTCGAACAATTGTTGTGACATAGCGGTCGAGTATCGCGGCGCGCGGTTCGGCGTCTGCGGTGCAGAGCAGAGCGAACAGGCCGGTCAGGAAGATCACCCCGAGTTCGCCGGCATCGGCGTCGGGCAGCACCTGGCCGGCGTGCTGAGCGTCGGCGATCTTGGCGATGACGAATTCGGCAAGTGGATGCCGCTGCAGTTCGTCATCGAGGGGGCGTGTCGGCGAGAAGTGCAGCCCCAGCATGTCCCGAAAGGTGATGGGACCCAGGCGCTTTTCGGCATCGAGCACTTGGCGCACCAGCTCGGCGAGCAATTCTGTGAGGTCTGATCGAGGGCCCGCGGCCTCGAGATCGACTACGATCGCGGCCTCTTCCGCCCGCTCGAGTTCGGCGACCACGTGTTCCTTGGTCGGGAAGTGGAAATAGAACGTGCCGCGCGCCACGCCCGTCGCCGCGGCGATGGCGCTGACGTCGGCGCCGGCCAGTCCCGACCTGCCGATCTCGGCGACCGCCGCGTCGAACAGCCGGGCCCGGGTCTCGAGTCGTTGAGCTTCGCGCGTCCCGATCGTCGCCACACGGCGACCGTATCGGGTTTCACTGACGGCTGTCAATGACGATCGTCAATGAGATCCCGATGAGGTTACGAGCGTGCGATGTTTTCGACGATGATCTCGCACGCCGCGTCGTAGAACGCGCTGATCAGGGTCGAGAACGACAGCTCGAACGGATAGACCATGTGCACCTCGAGCGGGTCGAGCTTCCACTCCGGCAGCACCGGCACCAGGCTGCCGTCGCGCAACTCGTCGGTGCAGATGATCTGCGTGGGCATCGCGCCGATCCCGAGGCCGCCCAGGATGTACTGCTTGCACACCTGAAAGTTGTTGGCGCGCGCCCGGACCGTCGGCGCGATCTCGTGGCGTCGCTTGTTGCGCGATACGGTCAGCCTGCGCGGGCCCGCGAAGCCGAAGTCGATGAAGGGCACGTCGCTCATGTCCGCCGGCGTGGTGATCGGGGCGGCCTGACGCAGGAAGTCCGGCGACGCGCAGAGGAACAGTTCCAGGTCGAACACCTTGCGCGCGATCAGCGTCGAGTCCTGCAGCGGCCCGGTGCCGAACACGACGTCGAACCCGTCCTTGATCGGGTCGACCAGCGTGTCGACCAGCCGGATGTCGAGCCGCGAATGGGGATGGCGCTGCAGGAACACCGCACCGACGCGCGATGCGTAGTCGATGCCGACGAAGATCGGCAGCGCGACCTTCAGTTCGCCCTGCGGTTCCTGCCTGCTGCCTTCGACCAGGGCGCGCACGCTGTTGGCCTCGGTGAGGATCTTCGCGGCGTGGGCGTAGATCTGCTCGCCGAGGTCGGTCACGGTCAGCTGGTGGGTGTTCTTGCGCAGCAGCTTGATCCCGAGGTCGGCTTCCAGCTTCGTGAGCTTTCGGCTGACGGTCGACTTCGGCATACCGAGCAGCGCGGCGGCCTTAGACAGGCTGCGGTTCTCCACCACCTTGCCGAACACCAGCAGGGCGTCGAGGTCGAACGGCGGGTTCTGCTCCACGTGTTTCTCCCTCTCATGTACCTCATCGAGCTCATGTACCTCATCGAGTCTGCTGAGAGATCGCGATTTCAGCGCGATCGGCGATCTGTCCGCAGACTCGATGCAGTGGTTGCGGGCTGCTGTTCCAAATATGCAACACGGTGTTGCGCTGGCGCGTCTGTTTGCCTGAAATCCCCGGTTGTACCGTCAGGCCTCATGAGTCAGGAAACCCTGGTCAGCAAGCCCGCCAGCGGACACTGGACCGACGCGTACCCCGAACTCGGCCGCGGCCCGGTGTCGCTGCAGGACTGCGTGTCACCGGAGTTCTACGACAAGGAACGCGAGCACGTCTTCAAGAAGACCTGGCTCTACATGGGCCGGGTGGAGCGGGTTCCGAAGTCCGGCAGCTACTTCACCCGCGAGCTGAGATTCCTCAACACGTCGGTGATCATCGTGCGCGGCAAGGATGACGTCATCCGCGCCTTCCACAACATCTGCCCGCACCGCGGCAACAAGATGCTGTGGGAGGACGACCCGTTTCAAGAAGTGCAGGGCCGCGCGCCCCTGCTGTACTGCCGCTTCCACGGCTGGCGCTACAAGTTGGACGGCTCGCTGCACTCGGCCACCCGCAAAGATCTGCTGCTCGACTTCGACGCCGACAGCTGCCGGGTGCCCGCCATTCAGTGCGAGGTGTGGGAAGGCTTCATCTTCATCAACCTGAACCCGCACAACACCGAACCTGTGCGCGCGTACCTCGGCGAACTCGCCCACAGCATCGAGGGCTACCCGTTCGCCGGACCGCACCAGGTGTACCGGTTCAGGGCGGAATTGCAGTGCAACTGGAAGATCTTCCTCGACGGCTTCGCCGAGAGCTACCACGGGCCCTATCTGCACGCGTCCTCGTTCGGCGCGCTGACCGCGGAGGCCAGAGAGGCGTTCGATCAACCGAACCCGTTCACCGACGCGTTGGCGTATCAACTCAAGGGTCCGCACCGGATGTTCTCGTTCTCCGGTGAGCCGTCGCAGAAGACGCCGTACTCCAAGCCGATCGAGTGCGTCTTCGAGGCCAGCGCAGCCGGGCCGTGGAACAAGAAGCTCGACAAGGGGCCGATGCCGCCGGGAATCAATCCGACGCGTTCGGAGAAGTACGGCTTCGACTCGTATCAGTTCTTCCCCAACTTCGTGCTGATCTTCGGCGCGTCCGGGTTCACGGTCCACACACACTGGCCGACCGGGCCGCACTCGCACATCTTCGAGACCGAGGCGTACTACCAACCGCCGACCACGCACAAGGAGCGGCTGGGCCAGGAACTGACGATGACGTTCCTCAACGACATCATCCTCGAGGACGCCAGCCCTTCGGAAGGGCTGCAGGCGATGCTGAACAGCGGCGTCCTGACCCACTTCACGATGAACGACGAGGAAATCCTGTTGCGGCATCTGCACAAGACGGTTGCCGACTACGTCGAGACGGGCAAGTCATGAGCACGCAACTGCCGCAGGAGTTTTCGTCGCTCGAACACCTCGTCGACGAGTGGGCCATCGAGGACGGCCACCAGCGCTACGTCAAGCGCGTGAACAGTTCCATGGATGAGATCAAGGCCTTCTACGACGAGGTGTTCCCGGTCGCCGAGGAGGCGGTGGCCTACATCGACAAGTTCGACTACTCCGAACCGCTGCCCGAGGACGTCGCGAACCTGCGCAACCTGCTCTACTCGCTGATCACCGTTTCGCTGGCGGTCGAGCTGTGGAAGCAGCCGCGGGTGAAGCATTCGGCCAGCACGATTCTGACGAGAGTGAGCTGACGCCATGGGACTGACTGGGCCCTTCGGTGCTCCTCACGTGCGCGAAGCGCAGTTGGACGTCGTCGACGTCACCCCGAGGATCGGCAGCGAGATCAGGACCGACCTGGACACCTTGCTCGACGGCCGCGAGGCCGCCACCATCCGCGCGATCCTGGAACGACGGGGCGTCGTGTTCTTCCGCGGCCTGGACATCGACGACGACCAGCAGGTCGCGATCGCCAAGACCCTCGGGGCGATACCCGAGAACGAGGGCCAGGGCGGCATCTACAAGATCTCGCTCGACAAGAACGTCAACCAGCGCGCCGAATACCTCAAGGGCTCGATGTTCTGGCACTTCGACGGATCCCTGCAGCCCTACCCGAACCTGGCCACGCTGCTGCGCGCCGTCACGCTGTCGGAAACCGGCGGCGAGACGGAGTTCTGCAACACCTACGCCGCCTACGACGACCTGCCCGCCGAGGACAAGGATGCGATCGCGGAGCTTCGGGTGGTGCACAGCGCCGAGCGCTCGCAGTACTACGTCCGCCCCGAGATGAGCTACGACGAGATCGCGTTCTGGCAGAAGTCGCCGACCAAGGCGTGCCCGATCGTGTGGACCCACCAGTCCGGGCGCAAGTCGCTACTTCTCGGTGCGACAGCCGACTACGTGGTCGGCATGCCGGTCGAGGAAAGCCGCGCCCTGCTTGCCCGCCTGCGCGATTGGGCCACCCGACCGCAGTATGTTTACCGGCATGAGTGGCAACCCGGCGACCTGCTCATCTGGGACAACACCGGCACCATGCACCGGGTGCTGGAGTATCCGGTCGACAGCGGCCGGCTCATGCACCGCACGATCCTGGCGGGCGAAGAGCCACTGAATTGAAACTCGCCATCGCCACGCCCGTGGTCACCAATGTCGCAGGCGCTCCGCTGACGTGGGAGAAGGACGCGTCGATCGACGAGATCGGCCGGGTGGCCGAGACGGCCGATCGCCTTGGCTACCACCACCTCACGTGTAGCGAGCACATCGGCATCCCCTCGACGGAGGCGGACCGGCGCGGATCGCGATACTGGGATCCGCTGGCCACGCTGGGCTATGTGTCGGCGCGCACGCAGCAGATCCGGCTGGCGACCATGACCCTTGTCCTCGGCTACCACCATCCGCTGGCGATCGTGAAGCGCTACGGCACTTTGGATCACGTCAGCGGCGGGCGGGTGATCCTCGGCGTCGGGGTCGGCACGCTCAAGGAGGAGTTCGACCTGCTCGGGGCGCCGTTCGACGACCGCGGCGAGCGCGCCGACGACGCGTTACGCGCGCTTCGCGCCGCGTTGTCGACCAACGAGCCGGTGTACGCCGGGAAGTACTACTCGTTCGGGGGGCTGACCGTCGACCCGTGCGCCTTGCAGGAACGCATGCCGATCTGGATCGGCGGACGCACCAAGCGCTCGCTGCGGCGGGCGATCACGCTGGCCGAGGGATGGTGCCCGTTCGGGATCTCGGTCTCGACGGCCGGGGAATGGTTGCAGGCCAAGGAGATTCCACCCGGCTTCGAGGTGGTGCTGCCCGCCGATCGACCGCTCGACCCCGTCGGATCGCCCGAGGAGACGGCTGAAGTCTTGGCGCACATGACTGCGGCAGGCACGACGGTGGTGTCCGCGCGGTTCGTTCACCGCTCATTCGAGCACTACCTGGAGCAGGTGCACGCGCTCGCCGAACTGCATCGCTGACTTGGCACCGCGAGCGACCGTGTCTGTACGGCGACACGCTGCTCTGAGCCGTACAAAATAGGTCGCTTGCGGTGCGACCGAGAACGGCTGAGGCGTCACATGGCGGTTCGGTCGTCCCGTCCCATCGTCGCCGGATCTCCGTCGAATTCGCGCACCATCGCTTGGACCACGTAGGAGGCTGCAAGGCGCCCATCGCGGGTGAACACATGACCGTCGCCCTGGACCAGTCCGCGGCCGGACCAGAACGCGCGGTTAGCGTAGAGCAGCCACTCGGTCACTTCGACATCATCGTGAAAAGCTATGGTCGCCTTCATGATTCCCGTTGACAGCGTGCGGTGTGCCTGGGCCTCGCCAATTCCCCGATGTGGCAACATTCCTGCGGCGATAGTCCAGTGTGTCGCGGACTGAGCCACCAGCGCGGCATTCAGACACCGTTGGCCGGGCGTGTCTCGAAACCGCACCCAGGCGTTGATTTCCGGCGGTCCGATACGATCCGGGTCAGGCTGGTACACGTCGTCCACGATTCGAATCTCACGCCCGGTCATCGCGAAGCCGGCGAACGGCGCCGCCTCGTCGGGTCCCGGGACATCCGGCATCGCCACCACGTGGCCCATCACATCGCGGGCCCCCGAATCGGCCAGCAGGAGTCCCGCGCTGCGCAATGAGCCGTTCTGGGTGATCCGCACCTCGGTCGTGGAGAATGTGCGACCGCGCCGCAGAACCTCGACAGCGATGTCGACCGGCGCCTCGAACGAGGCGGCCTTGGTGAAGACCATCGACGCCGAAGTGACGCGCTGATCTGGCAGGGTCTTGGAGGACGCGACGATCGCGTCGGCCAACAACTGGCCGCCTTCGACCACGTCGCGACGGGTGGGCCCGTGGGCGGGTCCGCGGTATGCGTTGTCGGCGATCGGTTCCACGTCGATGAGCCGCACCAACTCGGCGGCGTCACCCCACAACGGAAACTTGGCCACGACGTCGGACCCGTCCGGCCACCCTTCCACCAGAACGACGTCCAGACGTTCGTCGTAGAACGAGACGTGGCCGGCCAGCGCGTCGACCTCCGGCAGTGGAGTGGGGTAGGCCCATGCCACGTTGGAGTGCGCGGGGCCGCCGCCGGTCAGACTCCAGTAGGAGGCCCTGCCCTTGAAGGGACATTCGGTCGTGTAATCGGTCGGGGTGAACAGGTCCCACCGCACGTCGGATTCTGGAAAATACAGCCGATCGGCGTGGTCGGTCTCCGATACGACCATGCAGTTGACGCTGTCGGCGAGAAGGACGTCGTCCTTCCAGACCTGGCCGCGATGGGCGCAACGCACGATGTCGACCCGGTAGTCGGGATGTGTCGGCCATGCCGATTCGACTTGGTCTGCCACTGCACCTCCTCTTTTTCCTCGGCGAGCAGACGCAAAAGTACCCCAAAACCCCTGGCTGAGGGTACTTTTGCGGCTGCTCGCGCGTGAAGGCTCAGCGTGACCGGTTGACGCGGTCGGGTGCGAAGCCTCGCACCACGTGCGACCGCACGAAGTCGCCGACCACGTGCGCGTCGTCCAGATTCAACGTCGCCGACGGCGTGCTGAACAACGAGAAGAGCATCCGCGCGTACCACTCGCCGGCGGCGACGACATCGAGGTCCTTGCGCACCTCGCCGGTGAGCTTCGCCGCGGCCAGATAGGGCGCCAGGAACTCGCCGCACTCACGCAGCAGCACCGCCGCGTTCTTGGTGAGCAGCAGGCTCACCTCGTCCTCGTCGAAGTAGTCTTCCGGCTCGATGACGCGGCGGGCCTTCGTCACGAACACACCCGCGAGAACCAGTTGGTCCTCCAGGGTTTCGCCTTTGCGCATCGCCTTGGCCATCTCGCGGTAGAACTTCTGCGACGCGCTCTCGGCGCAGGCCTCGACGATCTCGGCCTTGTCGCGGAAGTACTCGTACACCGTGCTGCGGGACACGTCGGCCGCCCGGGCGATGTCCACGACGGTCGTCCTGTCCAGGCCGTGTCGACGGAAGCAGTCGAACGCGGACTCGACGATCAGCTCGCGGGTATCGGTCGCGGTCGATGCGGACGTCATCATGATCAGTCCGTCGCCAGAATCAATGCGCTGGTCGGAACGCCCGTCCCGGAGGTGACCAGCACGTGCTCGACGTGGTCGACCTGGTTGTAGGACGTGCCGCGGACCTGGCGCACTCCCTCGGTGATGCCGTTCATGCCGTGGATGTAGGCCTCACCGAGCAGGCCGCCGTTGGTGTTGATCGGCAACTCGCCGCCGAGCGACAGCCGTTCGACGGTCGCGAAGTCCTTCGCCTCGCCGCGTCCGCAGAACCCCAGCTCTTCGAGCTGGGCGAACACGAACGGGGTGAAGTGGTCGTAGAGGAACGCCGTCTGGATGTCGGTGGGCTTGAGACCCGAGTCGCGCCAGAGCTTTTCGGCGACGACGCCCATCTCCGGCAGCCCGGTGATGTCGTCGCGGTAGTAGCTCGTCATCATCTCGCCCTCGGCGGCCGCACCCTGCACCGCGGCGGTGAGCACCGCGGGTGGCTGCCGGAGGTCGCGCGCGCGCTCGGCGCTCGTGACGACGATCGCGACCCCACCGTCGCTTTCCTGACAGCAGTCGAGCAGTCGCAGCACGGGTTCGATGACCCAGCGCGAGTTCTGGTGGTCTTCGAGGGTGATCGGCCGCTCGAAGAACCACGCGTCGGGATTACGTGCCGCGTGGGCGCGATCGACGACCGAGATCCTGCCGAAGTCCGCGTTGGTGACCCCGTAGGTCGACATGTACCGCTGGGCGTGCAGCGCCACCCACGCCGCGGGCGTCAGCAGACCGAACGGCGCGTAATTCGCCATGAACAGTGGAGTTTCGCCGGTCGGGCGCGCCGTCGAGCCGCCGAACCGGAAGCCGGAGCGCTCGTTGAACGCGCGGTAGCACACCACGACATCGGCGGTGCCCGTCGCAACAGCCATCGCCGCCTGTACGACTGTGCCCGCGGCCGCTCCGCCGCCGTGATGTACCCGGCTGAAGAACGTCAGATCGCCGATGCCGACGTTGCGCGCGATCTCGATCTCGTCGCTCGAGTCCATCGTGAACGTGACCATGCCGTCGACATCGCTGGGCCGCAGACCCGCGTCGTCGATGGCGGCTTTGACTGCCTCGCAAGCGAGTTGCAGTTCGCTGCGACCGGACTCCTTGGAGAACTCGGTCTGGCCGATGCCCGCGATCGCCGTCGCGCCGCGCAACGGACTCATCCGCCGACCCGCACCGAGGTGTTCTGTGCTCCTCGCGTGGGCGAAAGCAGGCTGACCGTCGCCGTCCCCGACACGTGGTCCCCCAGGCTGTTGCTGCCCCTGAACTCGACCTCGACCAGGCCCTCGCCGTCGCCGCCCTCGGACACCTTCGTGACGGTGCCGGTGAACCGCAGCGGATCGTTCGGGAACGCGGGCACGCCCAACCGGATCGCCAGCCTCTTCACCATCGCCTCCGGTCCCGCCCAATCGGTCAGGAACTTCACACACAGTCCGTTGGTGGTCAGAATGTTCATGAACATGCTCGGCGAGCCCTGCTTCTTCGCGAACTCCGGGTCGTGGTGCACCGGCATGAAGTCGCGTGACGCGATCGCGCCCGCCACAATGACCGTTGCGGTGACCGGGATCTCGAGCGGCGCGACCTCGTCGCCGACGTTGATGCCGCGCCAGTCCAGTGTCGTGGTGCGGAATGCGGTGCTGGTCATTGGTCTACCTCCGTATACGACGCGCCGAGGCGCACCAACTGGGCCGCGGCCGAACCGAGCGTCAACTCGTTGTGCTTGGCCCACAGGAAATACCGGAACAGGGGATAGGTGGTATCGATGCCGATTCCGCCGTGCACCTGTTGGGCGGTTGCCGCGACCCGCGCGCCGGCGTCGGCCGCCCAGAACTTGGCGATCGCGGCCTCTCGTCCCGGCGGGCCGCCCTGGTCGAGCGCCCATGCCGCCTGCCACATGGTCCACCGGATGGCCTCAACGTCGATGAAGGCGTCGGCCATCCGCTGTTGCACGGCCTGGAAGCTGCCAATCGGCCTGCCGAACTGTTCGCGTTCGGTGGTGTACGACGCGGCCAGTTTGAGCGCGCGCTCGGTCACTCCGAGTTGGATCGCGCACAGCCCGACAAGAGCACGGGCGTAGAGCGATTCGAGGATCTCGCCGCCGTCGCCGGGCAACCGGTCAAACGCGACGGCACCGTCGAGGACCACATCGGCGTGCGGTTCACCGTTGGTCGTCACCGTCGACCGGATCTCGACGCCGGCGGTACCCGCATCGAGCAGGAAGACACCGACGTCGCCGCCGTCGAGCGAGGCGGGCACCAGGATCGTGTCAGCCAGTTGTGCCGCGGGCACCAACTCCTTGGTGCCGTCGAGGCGCCAGCCGTCGCCGTCGCGACGCGCCGCGGTCGCCGGTCGCGTCACATCGGAACGGCCGGGTTCGGCCAGACCCGCCGTCAGCAGCCTGGACCCGTCGACGACCCCGGGCAGGTACCGATTCCGTTGCGTGTCATCGCCGTAGCGCGCGATGGTGTCGGCGCCGAGCAGAAGCGTGGCGTATGCCGGGACCGGAGCCACGCTCCAGCCCACCTCGGTGAGCAGCTGCGCGAGTTCGACGAAGCCCTGCCCGCTGCCGCCTACGCTCTCGGGTAGCGAGATTCCGAGCAGGTCCGCGGTCGCCAGTTCGCGCCACAGACCGACGTCGTATCGCACGTCGCCCGCTTCGAGTTCGGTGAGGTGCTCAGGGGAGGCTCGGTGTTCGAAGAGCTGCCGCGCGACCTTGGCGATCGTCTCCTGGTCCTCGGTGAAGGTGAAGTCCATCAGGCGACCGGCCGGAACTGATGCAGGACAAGGTCATTGCCGTCGAGCGTGTCGAACGTCTCGTAGAAGACCTCGACGGGCATGCCGACTTCGACGTCGGACGGCGCGATGTCGCACAGGTTCGACACCAGCCGCACCCCCTCGTCGAGTTCGACCAGCGCGACGATGTACGGGTACGCCATCAGCGGCATCGGCGGGTGCTGCGGCATCACGTAGCTGTACACCGTCCCGCGGCCGGTGGATTCGATCGTCTCCCAGTCCAGAGAGTTGCATGCCGGGCACATCGGCCTGGCCGGATGCCTCACCGCGTGACACGACGCACATCGCTGGATCAGCAACTTGTGCTCGCGCAACCCGTTCCAGAAGAACTCGCTGTCCGGGCTGATCGCGGGCGCCAGTCGGGTCGCCATCAGGCGTTCGCCTTGAACCGGAAGACGCGGAAGCGCTGCCGACCCAGCACGTCGCCGTTCTGGTCGGTGTAGGTCGACAGCCAGGTGACGAAATGCCCGGTGCCCAGCGACGTCTTCTTCTCGTCGGAGATGGACTCGAACTCCTGCGTCACCGAGATCACGTCGCCGAGCCGCGGATAGCGTTCGATCTCGAACTCGGAGTTGGTCGCCACGATGCCGGTGTAGCCGGCCTCTTCGATGAACGCAGCGGGATTCTTGCTCGCATCCATCTCGATCGGCACCCCGCCCCGTTCGGCGATGCCCTCGATCTTGGGGGCCGGCATCGTCCACGCCTGCAACATCACCGGAGGAGAGACGATGCCGCCGAACCTGGATTTCTCGGCGAACTCGGGGTCCAGATAGACGGGGTTCATGTCGGCGAGCGCGTGCGCCCAGTGCCGGATCATCGGCTGGTTCACCGGATCCGGCGCGACGGTCGGCTTGCCGGATCCGCCCGTGGGCTTACCGATCAGTGCGTCCAGCTTCTCGCGGAACTCGCTATCGGTCATTTCGCGTCTCCGTTCTGGTTGGCTCGAAGGTCCCGTGGTGCGCGCGGCATGAACAGCCCCGCCATCGCGATGATGTCGCGTTGAAGCTCGTTGGCCCCGCCGCCGAAGGTGTTGATCACCGCGACGCGGTACGCGGATTCGAGTGCGCCGCGCAGCGGTGCGTCCTCACCCTTGCGGACGCCGCCACGATCGAGCACCTCGAGCAGTCCGCGGGCCACCTGCTGGGTCAACTCGGTGCCGAACACCTTGACCGCCGAGGCCTCACCCATGCCGAGTGCGCCCTTCGTCATCGCCGCGTTGACCCGCAGGTTCATGATCTTGTAGGCCGCCACCTGCGCTTCGACCCGGGCCAGCGCCTGCTGCACCCACGGCTGGTCGATGACGCGGTCGCCGTCGAGTTCCGTGGTCTGCGCCCAGGTCAACGTCTTCTCGAACAGCGGCCCCAGCGCACCCATGTTGCCGAGCGCGGCGCGTTCGAAGTTCAACTGCGTGGTGATCAGCCGCCAACCCTCGTTCTCTCCGGCGACGATGGCGCTCGCGGGTACGCGGACGTCGTCGTAGAACGTGTAGAACGTCGACACACCCGGCATGGTGTGCAACGGCTTCCAGGAGAACCCTGGCGACGAGGTCGGCACGATGAAGATCGAGATACCCTTGTGCTTCTTGACCGTTGGATCGGTGCGCGCAGCCAGCCAGATGTAGTCGGCGTATGCCGCACCGCTGGTGAACATCTTCTGCCCGTTGATGACGTAGTCGTCACCGTCGCGCACGGCGCTGGTGCGCAGAGACGCCAGGTCGCTACCCGCCGACGGTTCCGAGTAGCCGATCGCGAATTCGACGGTGCCGTCGAGGATCGACGGCAGATATTTCTGCTTCTGCTCCTCGGTGCCGCAGTCCGCCAGCGTCGGCCCGACGGTGTTGAGTGTCACCAGCGGGATCGGCGCGTTGACCCGTTGCGCCTCCTCGAAGAAGATGAACTGCTCCAGCGCGGTGAAGCCCCGTCCGCCATACTCTTTCGGCCAGCCGACCCCCAGCAGGTGAGCGTCACCGAGCGCGCGGACGCACTCCTTGACCGCGTCGCCGCCCTCCATCCGGTCGGCGACGGCCGCGATGCGCTCGGGCGTCATCACCGACTCCAGCGCGGAACGGATCTCGCTGCGCAGTTGCTTCTGTTCGGGCGTGAAGTCGAGGTGCACCGTTCAGCCCCCCGATCCCAGGCGCACCGGCATCCGCTTCACGCCGGGCACCATGGTGGCCCTCATCCGGTCGACGTCGCCGACGAGTTCGAGTTCGGGGTAGCGCCCCAGCAGCACCTCGAAGAAGACCCGGGCCTCGAGCCGGGCCAGCTGGGCGCCGACGCAGGAGTGCTCGCCGCAGCCGAACGCGATGTGCGGGTTGGGATGTCGAGTGATCCGGAAGTCCTCGGCGTCGGCTCCGAATATCTCCTCGTCGCGGTTGGCGGAACCGTAGAGCATGACGACCGCGTCGCCGGCGCGAATCAGTTGCCCGCGGATCTCCACGTCGACGGTTGCGGTCCTCGCCATGTGCGTCACGGGAGTGGTCCAGCGCAGCATCTCCTCGACCGCGGCGGGTATCAGCGACGGGTCGTCGGCAAGCTGCCTGCACTGGTCGGGATGGTCGATCAGGGCAAGCGTGCCGAGCGCGATCAGGTTGCGGGTGGTCTCATTTCCGGCCACCAGCAACAGGAACGCGAAGTTGAGCAGGTCTTCGTCGGTCAGCTTGGCGCCGTCGACCTCGGCGGTGGTCAGCACCGACAGCATGTCGTCGCGCGGCTCGGTGCGCCGCGACGCGATCAGCGCCTGGAAGTAGCCGAACAGCTCGCCGACGGCCACCAGCGCGTCCTGCTCGATCTCGGGATCGGCATTGCCGGTGCACGCATCCGACCAGCGGCGAAACTGCTCCCAGTCGTCGGGCGGAGCGCCGAGCAGCTCGGCGATCATCCGGGTCGGCAGCGGCGCCGCCAGCTCCTCGGCGAACTCGTGGGTGGATCCGGACCGGACGCCGTCGAGCACGCCGTAGACGATTTCGCGCACCTTCGGCTCGAGCAGCGCCACCTGACGGCGGGTGAACCCGGTGTTGATCAGCTTGCGCAGCTGTCGGTGCCGCGGCGGGTCGGTGAAGATGAGGTTGCCCTCCTGCACCGGGTTCGGCATCACCGGGTCGGGGATCGTGATGCCCTGTGTCGAGGAGAACGTGTTCGGATTCGTCGACACGTACCGGATGTCCTCGTATTTGAGCAATGCCCAGAACTTCGTCACGTCGTTCCAGCAGACCGGCTCGGTGGCGCGCAACTCCTGGTAGGCCGGGTAGGGATCGCCGATGAAGAAGTCGGGGGAATGCAGGGGGAACGTGGTAGGCATCCCGGCCTCCCTGGACGTCAGTGTCGGACAGTATCGGCAGTAATGTCCGATATGTCTGTGTCTACCCGGCCCAAATATTGCTGTCAATACCCGAGATTGACGGCTCCGGTCCGACAGGTGTAGACCATGTGTTGATCAACTGAGCTCAGTGAGGAGCCGGTATGGCTGATCCACTTCGTCTCGTCGACGACTACTCGCTCTACATCGGCGGGGACTGGGTGGCGCCGCGTGCCGGGCGCTACGACGACATCTCGCCGACCACCGAGGAGCACATCGCCGACGCCCCCGACGCAGACCTCGCCGACATCGACGCCGCCGTCGGCGCCGCCCGGCGGGCGTTCGACGACGGGCCGTGGTCGAACGCGACACCCGAGGAACGGGCCCGCTGCCTCGGCCAGTTGGGCAACGCGTTGTTGGAGTACGCCGACGACTTCTTCGCCCTGTCCCAGGTCGAGTGGGGGTGCACGGCCAACGAGCGGCTGATCCAGGTCGACGGCCCGGCGTTCATGGCGTTGCACGCCGGCGAACTGGCCGCGCAACTGTCCGACCAACCCCTCGACGCCTACGGGTCCGCGGGCACCACGGTGTTGCGCCACGAACCTGTCGGCGTCGTGTCGGTGCTGACGCCGTGGAACTTCCCGCACAGCCTCAACGTGATGAAGGTGACCAACGCGCTGGCCGCGGGCAACACCGTCGTTCTCAAACCGTCACCGCTGACACCACTCGCCGGGCTTGCGCTGGCCCGGATCATCGACCAGCACACCGACATTCCGCCGGGTGTGGTCAACGTCGTCACGCCCAGCGGCATCGACGCCGGCAAGCTCATGACCACCGACCCTCGCGTCGACATGGTCAGCTTCACCGGCAGCTCGGCGGTCGGCAGGGACGTGATGTCGACCGCGGGCGCCACGATGAAGCGGATCCTGCTGGAGTGCGGCGGCAAGTCGGCGGTGATCCTGCTCGACGACGTCGAGGTGACCGACGAACTGGTGCAACGGATCCTGTTCGACGGGTGTTCACTGCACTCCGGACAGGCCTGCATACTGCAGAGCCGGCTGCTTGTACCCGACCGACTCCACGATGACGTCGTCGCAGCGCTGGCCGACGCCGCGCGGGCAGTGCGGGTGGGCGATCCGCGCGATCCGGACGTGCAGATGGGGCCGCTGATCAGCGCGCAGCAGCGCGGGCGCGTCGAAGCGCACGTCGCTGGCGCCCTCGGCGACGGCGCGACGCTGGTCGTCGGCGGGCGGCGACCACCCGGCCGCGACGCCGGGTTCTTCTACGAGCCAACGATTCTGACCGAGGTTCACCCCGACTCCCGGATCGCGCAGGAGGAAGTGTTCGGCCCGGTGTTGACGGTGCTGCGCCACGGCGGCGACGACGACGCGGTGGCGATCGCGAACAATTCCCAGTACGGGTTGTCGGGCGCGGTTTGGGGGACCGACGTCGACCGGGCGGTGTCCGTCGCGCGCCGCGTCCGCACCGGCCAGATCGCCGTGAACGGCTGCATACCGGGTGACGCACCGTTCGGCGGGTTCAAGCAGAGCGGGCTAGGGCGCGAGGGCGGCGGACTACCTGGACTGCATCGATACATGGAGCCGAAGGCCATCGGGATGCCCGCGTGACCGGTGCGCTAGCGGGCCTGCGCGTCGTCGAGATCGCCGGTGACATCGCCGGGCCGTACAGCACCAAACTGCTCGCCGACCTCGGCGCTGAAGTCGCCAAGGTCGAACCGCCGGACGGGGACCCGCTGCGCGCCTGGGGGCCGTTTCCCGGCGGCGTCGCGCACCCCGAGCGATCGGGGCTGTTCGAATATTTGAACGCCGGAAAATCTGGAGCCACAGTCGATCTCGCCGCCGACGCGTCGCCCCTGCGTCCCCTGATCGCCGCAGCCGACCTGCTTGTCGACGGGACGCCGCCGGGAATGCTGGACACCCACGGACTCGATGCCCCCGCACTGGAGGCGCTGCGTCCCGGCCTGGTCGTCGTGCGCATCTCTGCCTTCGGCCATCGTGGCCCTCTGCGCGACCGGCACGTGACGCCGCTGACCGTGCAGGCCGCATCGGGGTGGGTCAACATGCGAGAACCCGACCGCCCCCCGGTCCAGGCGGGCGCGAGGATCTCCGAGTACGTCGCAGGCGGTTACGCCGCGCTGGCCGCACTGACGGCGTTGCGGACGGTGGCCGCCGACACCCGTGGCGTCGTCGAGGTCGACGTGTCGGTGATGGAGTCGTTGCTGTCTACCCTGCCCTACCCGATGTTGTTGGCCGAGAAGATGCGAAGCCTCGGTATGCCCCCCAACACGAAGGCGGGCCCGGTGCTCGGCATCGTGCGCGCCGCGGACGGTTGGCTGGGCATCAATTGCCTGACCGGGCAGCACTGGCTGGATGTCTGCACGATGCTCGAACTGCCCGAATACGGCGAGCACCAGATCGCCGTCATGCTCGGCGGCCCTGAGCGCGCCGAGTTCTATGCGAAAGCCCAGCCGTGGCTCTCGGCGCGGACCGTCGATGAGATCGTCGAATACAGCCAGGCGCTGCGCATTCCGGCCACCCCCGTCAACGACGGCGCGACCGTGATGGACTGTCCGCAGTTCCGCGAACGCGGGTTCTTCGTCGAGGCCGGCGGCGAGCAGTGGTCCTTCCGTCGACCGGGCGCCGCGTTCCGGTTGTCGAAGACTCCGGTGCTGCCGGTGCGGCCCGCGCCTCGATTGGGTCGCTCTGCCGAAATCGGTGCCGCGGAACGGCGCAGCGGTGGTGTCGCTCGAGCCATGCCGTTCGAGGACGTGAAAGTGCTTGATCTGTCCACGTTCTGGGCAGGTGCGTACCTCACCTGCTACCTCGGCGCGTTCGGGGCCGACATCACGAAGGTCGAATCGATCCAGCGTCCCGACGGGTTCCGCTACTCGGGGGCCTATGCCCACGAAGGTGAGCAGTGGTACGAGCGCAGCGGCATGTGGCAGGCGACGAACCTGAACAAGCGCGACATCACCCTCGACCTCACCACCGACGACGGGCGGGAACTGGCCCGCAGGCTGGCGTGCGACGCCGACGTCGTGGTCGAGAACTTCTCGCCGCGGGTGGTCGAGCAGTTCGGTCTCGACTACGAGTCGCTGGTCGCACTGAACGCCGACGTGATCGCGGTGCGGATGCCGGGTTTCGGGTTGCGGGGGCCGTGGCGCGACTACGTCGGCTGGGCCTTCAACTTCGAGCAGACGTCCGGGATGGCGGCGGTTACCGGATACGCCGACGGCCCGCCGTGTGTCCTCCAGGGGCCCGCCGACCCGATCGTGGGTGTGCACGCGGGCGTGGCACTGCTGGCCGCGCTCGAACACCGGTCTCGCACCGGCGAAGGCCAACTCATCGAGATCGCGCAGATCGAGGTGACGGCGTCGGTGACCGCTGAACCCGTCATCGAGTGCTCGATGAACGGCGTCGTTCGGCCCCGGGAGGGCAACCGGCGGCGGGGCTACCTCCAGGGGGTGTATCCCACCGCCGTGGACGACGAGTGGGTGGCGATATCGATGCGCACCGACCTGGACCTCGACCACGACGCCTTCGACGACGCCGTCGCCGCATGGACGAGCACGCTGAAGGCCTCCGAGGTGGTCGATACCCTTACTGCGCAGGGCATTCCGGCCGAACAGGTGCTCACGGCCGATCGGATGTACGACCTCCCGCAACTGGACGCCCGCGGTTACTACCAGGAACTGACGCACCCGACCACCGGCCCCCACCGGTATCCCGGCTGGCCGTTCACCATCACGCCGGGACCCGCTGGGCACCACCGCTTCCCGCCGCCGACGCTGGGGCAGCACAACGACGAGGTGCTGCGCGGCCTCGGACTCACCGACGACGACATCGCCCGCCTTCGCGCCCGACGAGTCATCGGCGAGAAAGCGCTCAACGCGTAGCGCGCGCGGCCTGCACCATCGACCAGTACCGCTGCTCCCTGTCGGTCAACACGTTCGACGTGACCGCACCGAAGGCGGCCGCGTCGCGGGCGAAGCGAACCGGCGCGTCGGGCAAGGCGTCCGGGCCCTGCAGCCGGAAACTGCTGGGCGCCAGCGGGCCGAACAACAGCGCGCGCCGCAGGTCGGGCCAGTCGTCCACGTTCGGCTCCACGCCCGCGGCACGCGCGAAAGTCAACGCCACCAGGTTCATTCGGCTCTTCTGCGACGTTCCGCGCCGGGTCCGGTACGCGTCGACGGCCGCTCGGTTGTCGGTCTCAGACGGTGGGTCGATCGCGCCGCCCCACGCGTAGGCGATCCATCGGGCCTGAAGTTCCAGCGGCACGAAATATCCACCGGATTGGTCCCACATGCCGACGAACGCCAGGCCGGGCAGATCGGGGTGGAAGGTGTAGCGGTCGGCCTCAAGGTGCACCGTGTCGATTCCCGCGACGGCGCGGATCTCGTCGCTCAGGAACGGCAGGTTCAGCTCGAAGCCGGTGCCGAACAGGATCCCGTCGAAGTCCTCGACCGAGCCGTCGGCGAAGGTGACGGAGGTACCGTCGACCGACGTCAGCCAGGGCCGCAGGGTGATTCGGCCCTCCGCCACCAGCGGCAGGTAGTGCTGTGCCAGGGTGATGCCGGCGGCGAACAGCGACAGGTCGGGCGCGGGCGCTCCGTATTGTTCGGGGCTGCCGCCAGCCTCGACGACGATCTCCTTGAGCTGGCGGTCCACCTCGGCCACAGGCAGCGCCTCATTCGCCAGAGTCCCGTATCGGGTGAAGATCTTCGAATCGGAGGGAACGCCCGCAGCGAACTTCGGCAGCACGTAGCGCTGGCGCCGTTGGGCGACGACGACCGTCGACCCGAGATGCGCCAGTTCCGAGGCGATCTCGAGTGCGCTGATCGCGCCGCCGCCGACGAGCACGCGCTTGCCGAGGTAGGGCCGCGGATCCCGGTACCGGTAGGTGGGCATCGCCCCGGCCGGGCCGTCGAAGGTGTCCAACCCGGGAACGCTTGGCACAAAGGGGGTCTGGAATCTACCGCTGGCCACGACGACCCGCGCGAAGGTCTCGGCCGTACCCGAATGCTCGACGACCCAGCCGCCGGTGCCGCGGCTGACCCGCTCGACTCGCGTACCGAACCGGATGCGCGACGTCAGCGCGAACGTGTCGGCATAGCGGTGAAGGTAGGCGAGGATGTCGTGGTTCGACGGAAACACCGGGTCGTTGTCGTGTTCCACGTCGCTGAACGACGTCAGTATCCGGCTGGTGTTGGTGTGCATGGTCGGCCAGACGCCGCTGATGCCTGGCAGCCCCGACCACTGCCCGCCGAGGCTCTGGCTCTGCTCGAAGAGCGTCGGCTCCAACCCCTGCGACAACAGCCAGCGCGCCGTGACGAGGCCACCAGGACCCGCGCCGATCACCGCAACGTCCTCGGGGCGCCCGGTCATGTCTGGAACTGTGGCACATGGGGTCGTTTACGCTCAGCGATGTGCCGGAAATGCCGCGAGAACCCACGATCACGCTGTACCTGCCGTCCTACAGCGACGACCCGGACCAGGACTGGAATGCGACGTTGGACCTGGCTCGCACCATGGACGCCGTGGGGGTCGACCGCGTCGTCGTGGCCGATCATCTGGTGTTCGGCGAGAATCTCGAGGCCTACGCCGATCCCAGCATCGGCGGAACCAAGGGCGGTCGGCAGCCGACGGGCCCCGACGGCACCTGGCTGGAACCGCTGATCTTCCTGACTGCGGTGGCGGCCACCACGACCCGTATCCGGCTCGGGACCGCGATCCTGCTCGCCGCACTGCGGCGACCGGCGGTGCTGGCCAAGCAGTTGGCGACGATGGATGTGTTGTCCGGCGGGCGTGTCGACCTCGGTGTCGGTGTCGGCTGGCAGCGCGAGGAGTACGAGGCGGTCGGCCTGGCGTTCGAGGAGCGCGGGCGTCTGCTCGATCACACCCTGGAGGTCTGCCAGACGCTGTGGACAGAGCAGCGCGCGTCCTATGACTCGGGCGAGCTGACCTTCGACGGCATCCACCAGATGCCGAAACCGCTGCAGCCCGGCGGTATACCGCTGTGGATCAGCGGCACCGTGAACAAGCGGGTGGCCCGGCGGTTGAGCAGCTTCGGCACGCGGTGGATCCCGTGGGGAGCCGACATCGTCAACCTCGCCGAGTCCGTGCCTGCGATGAAGCAAACGATCGCCGATGTCGGCGGCGACCCCAGCGGCCTGCAGGTGCAGGGCACCGCGCCGCTGAAGAAGTCCGCCGACGGCGGCATCGACGTCGACGCGTCACTGGCGTCGGTGCCCAAGCAGATCGCTGCGGGCGCCACCGACATTCGGTTCGGCGGGTCGCCGTCGTCGGATCCGCAGCAGGCGGCCGAGCAGCTGTCGGCGCTCGTGACTGCCTTCCGCGAGGTCGCCCGCAATTCCGTTTGACGCCGAGTTCTGCGCCGGGGCTGCGGCTCGACACGAAGTCGCCGCCACCACGCAGAAATCGCGGCGTGGGTCTCGTACGCTCGGTTGGGCAGGCGGCAGCGTCGATCCACGGCGCGCCATACAGCGGAGGTCAGTGATGCGGGTCCCTCGTGCGGTCGCGAGATTCAATCGCCGAATCACCAATCCGCTCGCGCTGAAGTTCGGCGGCTGGGCGCCGTTGAACGGCACACTCGAGCACGTCGGGCGCAAGTCGGGCAAGCGGTATCAGACGCCGCTGAACATCTTCGACACCGCCGATGGCTTCGTCATCCCCATCGGTTACGGGCTCGAATCGCACTGGGTGCAGAATGCGTTGGCCGGTGGGCCGTTGACGGTCCACAAGGCCGGACGCACGGTTCCCGTCGCCAACGCTCGCATCGTCAGCAAGGCTCAGGCCGAACCGCTCGTGACGCGCGGGCAGACGATGTTCCGCTTGCATCCCTACAACGAGGGTGCGCTGCTACTGACCGCGTGCTGATCAGGCGTCGGCCTTGGTGATGGTGAGAACCTCGGCGGCCGGCAGCGCGGCGAGCACGCGGGACTCGGCGAGCAGTTTCGAGCCGCGCACCCCGCTGCCGATGATGACCCGTTGTTGATCGACCACGTTCCGATCGACGAGGACGGGCCAGTCCGGCGGCAGTCCGACCGGGGTGATGCCGCCGTACTGCATACCGGTCAGCGACACGGCGGTGTCCATCGAGGCGAACGAGATCTTTCGCGCGTCAACGTGTTTGCGCACGATGCCGTTGACGTCGGCGCGGGTGGTCGCCAGCACCATGCAGGCGGCGTACCAAATGCGGTCGGCGCGCTTGGCCTCGACGACGACGCAGTTCGCCGAGACGTCCAGCCCGACGTCGTAGTGCTCGCAGAAGGACGCGGTGTCGGCGAGGTCGGGGTCGATCTCGGTGACCCACAGCCCGTCGCCGCCTGCCTGCTCGATGTGTCGACGCACGGCGTCGCCGACGAGACCCATCGCTTCGCCGACGGGTGAGAAAGTCAGCCTGCCCAGCTTCACTCTGTCCACGCCATCACTCCGTACTGTCCGACCGTTGACCGATGTAGTCGAGTAGCCGCGGATCGTCGGAGGTGAACCGGTCGACCTCTTCACCCCCGTCGCATCGCAGCAGCGCAACCGTCACCTGGCCGGGTCTGCTCGAGACCACTGACCAGACCGCGCCGGAATCCTCCCATCGGCGAAGTTCGGCGACCCGATCGATATCCATGCTTCTACGATTGCACTTCCATGACCGGCCGCCGTCGCATCACCGTGTCCAGGGTCTACGACACCGACCCTCAGGACGGCGAACGAGTGCTCGTTGACCGATTGTGGCCTCGCGGCTTCCGCAAGGGCGACCCGCGTGTCGAACGCTGGATTCGCGACGTCGCGCCGTCGACCGAGCTTCGGAAGTGGTACTCGCACCAGGCAGACCGATTCGACGAGTTCGCCGCACGCTACGAAGCGGAACTGGACAACGAACCAGCAGCCGCGGCATTGGAGGAGTTGCGAGGCCGGGTTTCAGCCGGGCCCGTCACACTCGTCACGGCGGCCCGTGATCTCGAAGGAAGCCATGTCGCCGTCCTGGCGAAGCTGCTGACGTAGGCTGCCGCCGTGAGCCCCGCATCGGCGGTCGCGGTCGCGGCGTGCTTCGTGTGGCTGGGCATGGTGCTGGCGATCTCGTTCCTCGAAGCACCGCTGAAGTTCCGCGCCCCCGGCGTCACCCTGCAGATCGGTCTCGGCATCGGCCGCTTGGTGTTTCGGGCGCTCAACGGTTGCGAACTGCTGCTGGCGGTCGCGGTGGCGGTCGCGTTCATTGTCGCGCCGCCCGGTGTCGGCGCATGGGCCGCGATGGGCGCCGCGGTGCTGGCGCTCGTCGCGCAGGTTCTGCTGGTGCGGCCGCGGCTGACCAGGCGCTCCGACGCGGTGCTCGCCGGCGACACCGGACCGCGCTCGCGCGCACACTGGATGTACGTCGGCCTCGAGATCGTCAAGGTCGCCGCGCTGCTCATCGCGGGTGTCCTGCTGCTGTCTGCGTGAGACGATCGCCCGATGCAGCTGGGATTGCACGCGCTCGGCATCGGCAGCGGCGCCCGTCGCACCGTCATCGACGCGGTGGCGGTGGCCGCCGAGAAGGCCGGGTTCGCGACGCTATGGTCCGGCGAACACGTCGTGATGGTCGACGAATCGGCGTCGCGCTATCCGTATTCGGGCGACGGCCAGATCGCGGTGCCCGCAGAGGCCGACTGGATCGACCCGTTGATCGGGCTGAGTTTCGCCGCGGCAGCCACCTCGACGATCGGGATCGCCACGGGTGTGCTGCTGCTGCCCGAACACAATCCGGTGCTGGTGGCCAAGCAGGCCGCCACGCTGGACACGCTCAGCGCGGGGCGGCTCACGCTCGGTGTCGGCATCGGCTGGTCGCGTGAGGAATTCGACGCACTCGGCGTCCCGTTCGAGCGCCGGGGCGCGCGCACCAAGGAGTACGTCGACGCCATCCGTACGTTGTGGCGCGACGACGTGGCTTCATTCGACGGCGAATTCGTGCGCTTCGGCTCCGTGCGGGTGAACCCGAAGCCGGTGCGCGACCGCCGCATTCCGATGGTGCTCGGCGGCAACGGCGACGTCGCGCTGCGACGGGTGGTGTCCTGGGGCGACGGCTGGTACGGGTTCAACCTGGACGGCGTCGAGGCGGTCGCCGAACGGGTGGAGTTCATCCGCGCTCGGTGTCGCGACGCCGATCGTGAATTCGGGTCACTGCGGCTCGCCGTGGCGCTGACCAGCCCCGAGCCCGGTGACGTGGAGGCGCTGGACGCGTTGGGCGTCGACGAACTCGTGCTCGTCGAGGGCCCGCCGGATGACGCTTCAGCCGCTGCCGACTGGGTGAGCGCGCTCGCGCAGCGCTGGAGGCCGTGAAGGCCCCGCATCCGAGTCAGTAGTCGTAGCGCGCCAGATCGGTGCCGCCGCGGCGGTCGCCGCCGTCGATCGACACCAGCGCGGGAACCAACTCGGAGGTGACCAGCCCCTGCTCGCGGGTGATGTCGTCGATGATCTCGAAGCTCGCCGCGATGCGGTCTGGGGAGTCGACGACGATCGTCGTCACCGGAACCCGGCGAGCCAGCTGAAGCCACTTGTCGCCGTGCGGTTCGTGGTCGCCGTGGAAGCCCCACAGGCCGCGCAGCACCGTCGCGCCGTTGGCCGACCGTGACTCGAACAGTCGCCGGACGATCGCCCGGTGGATCGGCACGCCGTGATGCAGAGCCGCCTCGGAGGTGTAGACCATCAACTTCTGCCACAGCGGGCGTCCTTGGGAATCGGTGGCGGGCAGCGGCGCCGGCCGGGCCACCAGCTCCCCGTCGCGCTTGCACAGCTGGGCGCGCTCGATCGTGAAAAGTGGTTCCCGCAGCAGGTTTTCGAGTTCGGGCAGCGCGTCGGTGACCTGCTCGCCGGTGCCGACCGCGATGATCATCACGGGCACTCCGGTGTTGCGGCTGAAGAAGCCCGCCCGCTTGCGCTCGCCGCGCGCGGTGCCGTCCACGCCGACGAACACCGAAGCCCCCGCGAACCCGAGACGGTGCAGCACGTCGCACACGGCGCGGTAGGCGGGGCGGCCGTTCGCGCGGTCCTGGCGTCCGACGTAGATGGTGAGCTTTGCCGCGTCGGGGGCAGGCGCGGATCCGCCGAAGTGCGCGCGTTCGAGCGTGAGCAGGCCGCGCTGCACCATCGTCGACACCCGGTCGGCCAGCCCGGCCATCTTGTCGGCGACGTCCACGGCGGCGATCGCGATCGGCGAGTCCTCCGAGAGGCTCAGCGTCTGGTCGGTGCGCAACACGTGGTGCGGGCCGAAGCTGGAGATGCCACGCAATACGACGCTGGTCGCCACGGACTGCTCGGCGTAAAGGTCGAGCAGGGCGTCGGACAGGAACCGGTCGCCGTGCCGCAAGCGCTCGCCGAAATAGGTGGTGAGCTTCAGGTAGTCGGTCACAGCGCGGCCCCGATCGACTGACCCACCCACGCTGCGGCCAGGCCGAGGACCACGCTCACCGCGATGTTGGCGAACGCCCAGACGACCTGGCGCTCCTCGCCGAGGCGCTGCGTCTCCAGCATCCACGTCGAGAACGTGGTGTAGGAGCCGACGAACGCGGTGCCCGCCAGCAGCGCGAGGTGCGGGCTGAGCGCCAGCCCTCCGACGAAGCCCAGCAGCAACGCCCCGCTGAGATTGACCGCCAGGGTGCCGAACGGAAACGGCCGCGACACCCGATTGGACACCGCGCGGTCGACGAGGAAACGCAGCACCGCCCCGGTTCCGCCGATCAGCATGACGCCCGCCCACACCGCCACCGTCATCGGCGCACCCGCACCCGTCGCACCATGGCCGTCGCGACGTACACCGCGACCAGTCCCGCGACGATGCTGGCCACCGTGTAGCCGGCGGCCAAGCCGTAGTGCTGATGCTCGAGCATCTTGATGGTCTCGACCTGCATGGTGGAGAACGTGGTCAGGCCGCCGCACAGCCCGGTGCCCACCAGCGGGCGCCGGTAGCTCGACGTCGGCAAACGCTCGAGCAGACGTGTGACGAAATACCCCAACAGGAAGGCGCCGACGATGTTGGCCACGAACGTCGGCCACGGCCAGCGGCCGGGATCGTCTGCGGCTAACGTCCCTACCCCTGCGCGCGCCAGCGTCCCGATGCCGCCGCCGACGAAGATCGCGGCCAGTTCCCGCCCGTCGAAACTAAACACAAGCCAAAGTATGGCCGTCTAGCCTCCCGTCCCGCGTACGGCCCGGGCGGCGGCGGTGCACAATCGGGTCATGGCCGCCAATCCACGCGCCGGTCAGCCGGCGCTGCCCGAAGACCTCATCGATGTGGCCCAGGTGGTCACGGCGTATTACACCGTCGAACCGGATCCCGACAACGTGGACCAGCAGGTGGCCTTCGGCACCTCGGGTCACCGCGGGTCGAGCCTGGACGCCGCGTTCAACGAGGCGCACATCCTGGCCACGTCGCAGGCCATCGCCGAGTACCGCAAGGCGCAGGGCACGTCGGGCCCGCTGTTCATCGGGCGTGACACCCATGCGCTGTCCGAACCGGCGTGGGTGTCGGCGCTGGAGGTGCTGGCCGCCAACGACATCGTCACGATGATCGACTCGGCCGACCGCTACACGCCGACGCCTGCCGTCAGCCACGCGATCCTGACGTTCAACCGGGGCCGGTCTTCCTCCTCGCGTGCGGGTGGCCGCGATTCTGATCTGGCCGACGGCATCGTCGTCACCCCGTCGCACAATCCGCCACGCGACGGCGGGTTCAAGTACAACCCGCCCAATGGCGGGCCGGCCGACACGGACGCGACGGGCGTGATCGCCAACCGGGCGAACGAGATCCTGCGCGGCGGCCTGAAAGACGTGAAGCGGATGCCGTTGGCGCGGGCGCTGGGTACCGCGCAGCGGCACGACTACATGGACGCCTATGTCGCCGACCTGCCCAACGTCGTCGACGTGCACGCCATCAGCGCGGAGAAGATCCGCGTCGGCGCCGATCCGCTGGGCGGGGCGAGCGTGGACTACTGGGGTGCGATCGCCGAACGGCACAACCTCGAGTTGACGGTGGTCAACCCGCTGGTCGACGCGACGTGGCGGTTCATGACGCTGGACACCGACGGCAAGATCCGGATGGACTGCAGTTCGCCCAATGCGATGGCGTCGCTTCTCCGGGCGATGAAGGCCAACCCCGATTCGTACCAGATCGCGACCGGCAACGACGCCGACTCCGACCGCCACGGCGTGGTGACCCCGGACGGCGGGCTGCTCAACCCGAACCACTATCTCGCGGTGGCCATCGAGTACCTCTACACCAACCGTCCGGAGTGGCCGGGCTCGACGGCCGTCGGCAAGACCGCGGTCAGCTCGTCGATCATCGACCGGGTGGTCGCGGGTCTCGGCCGTAAACTGGTCGAGGTGCCGGTGGGCTTCAAGTGGTTCGTCGACGGATTGATCAGCGGCACAATCGGTTTCGGCGGCGAGGAGAGCGCAGGCGCCTCGTTCCTTCGCCGCGACGGGTCGACGTGGACCACCGACAAGGACGGCATCATCCTCGCGCTGCTGGCGTCGGAGATCCTCGCCGTCACCGGCTCGACGCCGTCGCAGCGGTACGGGGCCTTGGCCGAAAAGTACGGCGCGCCAACGTATGCGCGCATCGACGCACCCGCCAACAGGGAGCAGAAGGCGCGGCTGGCCAAGCTGTCGCCGGAGCAGGTGACGGCCACCGAACTGGCCGGCGAGGAGATCACCGCCAAGCTGACGACGGCGCCGGGCAACGGTGCGCCGCTGGGCGGGCTGAAGGTGACGACGGAGAACGCGTGGTTCGCGGCGCGGCCGTCGGGCACCGAGGATGTCTACAAGATCTACGCCGAGTCGTTCAAGGGCCCGGAACATCTCGCCGAGGTGCAGGAAGCGGCCAAAGAGGTCGTGAACAAAGTCATCGCGTGAGCTCCGCGGCCGCAATGGGGCGCGGCACCGCGGACAGTGTCGACTGTCCGATCAGCGACGGAAGGGCGCGCCGGATACCGGAAGGTCCGGAGATGATGACGCGGCCGTCTCGCACGACCTCCGGCCACCCCACGTCGCCGCGCCAAACTTGGGTCAGGGTGCGCAGGCTGGTGTCGACGGTCGCCGCGACGTCGTAGCCGGGATCGGCATCGCATACGTCGGTCTCGCCGTCCGATACGACAAGCCACCAGCGCGACGCCTTCGGCGGCAGGTCCGTGAAATGGAAGGTCACCGCGGTGCGCCCGCGCGGCCAGTCCTGCACCGGGATGGTGCGGCGAATGTCCCAGAACAACAGGTGCGGGTCGAAATCCTCGTCGCCGAGCGCCCCGATCCAGCGCACCCCCCATGCGCCGAGCGCATCGACCACGTCGGCGAGTTCCTTTCCGGCGGGCGTCAGCGCATACGACGTGCGGCCGTCCACATCGTCGCGCGCCACGACGCCGGCGCGGACGAGCGTCTTGAGCCGCTTCGACAGCAACGTCGGGGACATCTTCGGCACGCCCCGACGCAGCTCATTGAAGTGGGTGCTGCCTGCCAGCAGCTCGCGCAGGACCAGCATCGTCCAGCGCTCGTCGAGCAGCTCCATCGCCTTGGCCACCGGGCAGAACTGTCCATATCCGGACATCGGCTCGCGCCTCCCAAGAGATCGTCTTCTCAGTAGACCCGCATTGTCGGCAAATGACCAGTACAGATTCGTTACTAGGCAGACGACGGAATCGCACCAATGCTGTTCACATCGTTCTCAGGACCGGAAGGATGACTCGTCATGACCTCGAACGGCTCACCGGACGTGCTGGTCTGTGGTGCAGGAGCCGCCGGACTCGCCGCAGCGGCGACACTGGGGCGTGCCGGTGTCTCGGTAACGATCCTGGAACGCACCGACGGGGTCGGCGCGAGTTGGCGAAGCCGCTACGACGCGCTGCGCCTCAACACCCCCGGGTGGATGTCCACTCTGCCGGGGTATCGCGCAAGCCGGCGACGCTACGGCGAGTACCCGACGCGTGACGATTGGGTGCGCTAC
Organism: Mycolicibacterium moriokaense; assembly: GCF_003347205.1. Taxonomy (GTDB): domain Bacteria; phylum Actinomycetota; class Actinomycetes; order Mycobacteriales; family Mycobacteriaceae; genus Mycobacterium; species Mycobacterium moriokaense_B. The sequence continues at coordinate 191,112 of NZ_QQBJ01000003.1, read as the reverse complement.
CTCGAGGACTACGCCGCGCACCACCGTATTCGCGTTCGGTCCCGAACGCCGGTGTGCAAAGTCCTGCCGACGAACGCGGGCTGGCAGGTCGAGACCGACCGCGACACACTCCACGCGCGGTTCGTTGTGGTGGCCACCGGGTACGACCGCGAACCGAACCTGCCCGCATGGCCGGGCAGTGAGCGCTTCCCAGGCTCGCTCATCCATTCCAGCGCCTATCGCAACCCTGATCCGTATCGCGACCGCGACGTGCTGGTCGTCGGCCCCAATACCACGGGCACGGAGGTCGCCAACGACCTCGCGAAGGGCGGCGCGAAGCGAGTCCGGATGGCCTGCCGGACCGTGCCCAATCTCATCGCACGCAAGTTTCTCGGCGTGAGTGTGAACATCCCGGGCATCGCGCTGAACCGCGTCCCGAACAAGGCGGCAGATCAGGTCACCTGGCTCATCCAGCGAATGATGTTCGGCGACCTGGGCCCGTACGGACTCGCGCGATCGCCACTCGGGGTGGCCACCAATCTTGCGCAACGCCAGCAGGCGCCGGCGTATGACAACGGCTTCGTTGCGGAACTGAAGGGCGGACGCATCGAAATCGTGCCTGCGGTGGTCGGTTTCGACGACGGCGCCGTAGTGCTGGATGACGGTTCTCGGCTGCGTCCCGACGCGATCATTGCGGCGACGGGCTACCGGCGAGGGTTGGAGGGGCTGGTCGGTCATCTCGGTGTGCTCGACGGCAAAGGGCTGCCGAAGGTGTGCGGTGGTGAGCAACATCCATCGGCCCCGGGATTGTTTTTCAACGGGTACCGGGTAGATCTCAGCGGTCAGTTGCGCTTGATGAGATTCGGCGCCCGGCAGATCGCGACAGAGGTGCGGCGGGCGCTCGACTGAGAGATGAATACAGTCGAGCCGTGAGCTCGGAAGTGGAGGGCGACTGTCCGACGTCGGCCGGACAGAAGCAACCGCTGCCGCGTGAAGTCTGGCTGCTGGTTGCCGCCAACGTGGTGGTGGCGCTGGGCTACGGCGTGGTCGCGCCTGTTCTTCCGCAGTACGCGCGGCATTTCGGGGTCAGCATCAGCGCGGCGACGTTCGTCATCACGGCGTTCGCACTCATGCGGCTGGTGGCGGCCCCGCCGGCAGGCCTGCTCGTGCAGCGGCTGGGGGAGCGGCGGATCTACATCACCGGCCTGCTGATCGTGGCGTTGTCGACAGGTGCGTGCGCGTTCGCGCAGACGTACTGGCAGCTGCTGATTTTCCGGTCGTTGGGCGGCCTGGGGTCGGCGATGTTCACGGTGTCGTCGCTGGGCCTGATGATCCGGATCTCGCCGCCCGACGCGCGCGGCCGCGTCGCGGGCATGTTCTCGTCGGGATTTCTGGTCGGCTCGGTCGGAGGACCGGTGCTGGGCAGCCTGACGGTCGGCTTGGGGCTGGCGGCGCCGTTCGTGATCTACGGCGCCGCACTGCTGGTCGCCGCTGCGGTGGTGTTCATCAGCCTGCGCAATTCCGCGGTGGCGGCACCGGAGGTGTCTTCGGAGCCGACGGTGTCGGTGCGCGCGGTCTTGGCCCACCGGGCCTATCGCGCCGCGCTGTTCTCCAACTTCGCGACCGGGTGGGCGGCGTTCGGGTTGCGGATCGCGCTGGTGCCGCTGTTCGTGGTCGAGGGCTTGGGCCACAGCGCGGGTTTCGCGGGGCTGGCGTTGGCGACGTTCGCGATCGGCAACGTCGCCGTGGTGATTCCGAGTGGGTACCTGTCGGACCGAGTGGGCCGGCGCAAGCTGCTGCTGGTCGGGCTGACGGTCTCGGCGGCGTCGACGGTGCTGGTCGGCTTCACGACGTCGTGGCCGGTGTTTCTGGCGGCGGCCTTCGTGACGGGGGCGGCGACGGGGATCTTCGTCGCGCCGCAGCAGGCGGCCGTGGCCGACATCGTCGGCAACAAGGCGCGCGGTGGCACCGCGGTGGCGACATTCCAGATGATGGCGGACTTCGGCTCGATCGTCGGCTCGCTGGCGGTCGGTCAGATCGCCCAGCACGCGTCGTTCGCGTCGGCGTTCCTGGTCAGCGGGGCGATCCTACTGATGGCCGCGCTGGGCTGGGTGTTCGCGCCCGAGACGCGCGGTCTGCCGCCCGCGCAGCCGACGCCGATGCGTGCGATCGGCCCGGAGGCCGGCGGCGAAGTCCCATGACCAGCGGTTTTGAAGGCCTACTGCAGGTGGTGTAACTTCGATGGGCACAACTCAAGGGGCTATGGCGCAGCTGGTAGCGCACCACACTGGCAGTGTGGGGGTCAGGGGTTCGAGTCCCCTTAGCTCCACTTTTTTGACAACCAACGTTTGACGATCGAACCGCGACAGCGTTCGGCTCTCCCGGAAACTCGACTCCTTTAAGCTCCTCGCAACCGAAAGCGCTGCACGCGAACCAGCGTCCGCCGCTAGGGCAGATCCACCCCGATCTCGTCGCAGATCGGCGGGATGATGATCAACGATCCCCGCGGGGTGCAGAACGGGTGCGGCGGTGGAGGCGGTGGTGGGGGCGGCGGCGTCAACATCGGGGCCACCGGACCGTCGGCGATGAAGCTGTCGAGCGCATTGCCCTGTAGGTCCACCATCCGTACGTTGCCCTGCCCGAACGGCACGATGTACCAGGTGTGGCATGTGTTCATGTCCCATTGAATGTTGCTGAACGGCAGCGCTTGTCCTGGGCACCAGCTGTGCGGCTGAGCGGGGAAGGGATCGGCCTGAGCGGCGGCGGTGTCCAGCACCAGTCCTGCGGCCGCCACGGCGCCGGCAGCGGCGACCGTCAGCGTGACGCGCGCGAATGGGTTCATGTTGAGTCCTCGTCGTCGTGCGGCGACCCTCGTCGCCGCGTCCACGACAGTCGACACTCGGCGATTGGCTACCGATCCCAATAATGCGGTCTCGCCCGCGCCGGCGTGCTTTTTCCGCAGGAAGGTTAAGGGGATCGGTCGCGGATTCGACCGCGTACCAGCGCGCGCCGTTACGCCTTCGTCCCAACGTGCAAACCAGTCACCGGGAAAGGTTGGAAGTGGCTGGTCCGCTCGAACCAGGGTTCTGCCGACGCAGGCCGGCGCCGCGCTGGCGACCGATGGCGCGTAGGCCTCGGTCGAAGCCTCGATCATCGCTCGCAAGACGGGGCCCGGCGCGACGGTGATAGGAAAGCGACGTCCACTTACGAGCAGGGATGCAGTCCACCCTCGACGAGTTGTCGCGCGGGCGAATCGAGACCGTCTAAAGGCCGTCGACGCGGTGCTCGGTCCGGCACGTCGTGAGGGCTGACTCGTGGTTCTGTCCGCCCCAGGAATTTGGTGCGCAGATCTGCAGTTGACTTGGCCATACTGAAACGTCTCGACTGAAGGAGTCGCGATGCCACGAGCGGTGAAGTTCGAACAGTACGGCGATGTCGACGTACTAGAACTCGTCGAGGTACCACGCCCAGTGCCCGCCGCCGGTCAGGTCCTGGTTGCCATGAGGGCCGCGGGCATCAATCCGGGCGAGGCATCGATCCGCAACGGGTTGCTCGAGGAGGTGTTTCCCACCACCTTCCCGTCCGGCGAAGGCAGTGACATCGCCGGAGTGATCGAAGAACTCGGCCCGGGGGTCGAGGCCTACGCCGTCGGCGACGATGTCATCGGATTCACCGAAAACCGTTCCAGCCACGCGGATTTGGTGGTTCTTGAGGTAAAGGACCTCGTCCGCCGGCCAGCCACCGTGCCGTGGGAGGTAGGCGGTGCTCTTTTCGTCGCCGGCACTACCGCCTACGCGGCCGTGGCGGCGGTGTCTGTCACCGCCGGCGATACCGTTGTTGTCTCGGGTGCGGCCGGGGGTGTCGGATCGATCGTGGTGCAACTAGCCGTCAAAGAGGGTGCCACGGTGATCGGCCTGGCCAGTCCGGCTAACCACGACTGGCTCGCGAGGCACGGGGTCATCCCGGTCGCGTACGGGGACGGGATGCTCGAACGGGTCAGGTCGGCCGCCGGCGGCAAGGTCGACGCGTTCATCGACACCTTCGGTGCCGACTACATCCGTCTGGCACTGGATCTGGGTGTGGCAGTCGACCGAATCGACACCATCATCAACTTCGCCGACGCTGCCAAGTACGGAGTCAAGACGGAGGGCAACGCCGCAGCCGCCAATGCACAAGTCCTGGGTGAACTCGTCGATCTGATCGCGCGTGGTGCGGTCGAGATTCCGATCGCCAACGTGTACCCGCTGGCAGAAGTTCGCGCCGCTTACCGGCAACTCGAGGAGCGCCGGACCCACGGCAAGATCGTGCTGGTGCCCTGACACCACGGTTGTGGAGATCGCCTCGTGGTGACGGTCGCCGCGCTCCTCGCAAGAAGGGCGGATCAGTTCGTGAGCGTCGGCCCGAATTTGTTTGGAGCTAAACAGATTTCGGGCTCGCCGAGTGCATCACTGACATCATGAACGACGCATGGTCGTGCATGCGCACGCAGCGGTATCAGTTGGTCGGGCCCGAAGTACAACCGCCGATACGGTCGCCATCCTGACGGCAGGGACCATTGGCGCTGCTGCCAGCGCTCGATCGGAGGATGGCTGGCCGGCCAATGTCGCGCGCGCCTCGATGATGCTCAACGTCGCGCCCAGTCGGGTACATCTGAACTCGTTTGTAGTCGGCGCCCGCGCGCAGCATCCTCGGTCGGGGTGTGGGTGTCGAGGAAAGCGATGAACTCGTCACGAAACGCCTCGACCTCGGCATCGAAGCTCAACTGCATCGGGCTCGGTTCCAGCTGCGGTGCATAGAGGACTGGGTGTCCACGGGCTCTGCGTGTGCTGCGGCGGTGTGCGTAGTGCGCGCGGTCATTTCAGGCAGCCGCCGGCATCGACCGACAAGGTCACTCCGGTGATGTAGCGGGCCTCGTCGGAAGCTAGGAAGAGCACCGCGTTGGCGACGTCTTCGGGTTCCACCCAGCCAACGGGCAGGGTGTGCATGAATTGGGCGATTTCTTTGATGTCGTCTGGTCCCGGGTTCGGCAGGTCGGGGCGGAACAGTTTCATCGTGGGGTCATTCATGAACATCGCCGTGTTGACGTTGGTTGGGTGCACGGAGTTGACCCGGATGTTGTCCGCCCCCAGTTCGACGGCGAAGGTCCGCATCAGCCCGACCACGCCGTGTTTGGCCGCGACGTAATGCCCGGTGTGGGGGAGCGCCTTGAGTCCACCGAGCGAACTGGTCAAAATGATTGATCCACCACGTCCTCCGCTCAGGATATGGGGCACACCGGCTTTGACGGTTTTCCACACTCCGCTGAGATTGGTCGCGATCATGTCCTCCCAGTCCGCTTCCCTGGTCCGGTGCAGGGTGGCTCCGCCGTTGCCGATGCCGGCGTTGGCCACGATGATGTCCAGACGGCCGAGGTTGTCGACACCGGCGTCCACGGCCGTCTTGAGCGCGTCATAATCGCGCACGTCGACCTCGGCGGTGTGGATTCTGCGGCCCAGCCCTTTGACAAGTTCGGCTGTCTCGGCCAGGTCCTCGGGGGTTGAGAGGGCAATGTGCACGCTGTCGATCTGTGCGCAGATATCCACGGCGATGATGTCGGCACCTTCTTGGGCCAGCCGGACGGCATGCGCGCGGCCTTGCCCACGCGCAGCACCGGTGATGAATGCGACTTTGCCGTCGACGCGTGCGGTCATATGAGGAGCTCCTTCATGGGTGGCAGCGATCTGAGCTGAGGGTGAGAGGGTTTGGCCGCGATCGATCAGGTCAGCACGGCGGGCATCGAATCCCATCCGCGGACCGTTGAGGTCGGAGACAACGTCGCGTTGGCCAGGTCGACCTCCCATTCGGGAAACCGCTTGAGGATTTCTTCGAGCGCGATACGACCCTCAAGGCGGGCCAGGGCGGAGCCGAGGCAGTAGTGCGTGCCGACACTGAATGCCAAGTGTTGGCGCGCATCCCGATGAATGTCGAACACCTCGCCGTCGGGCGGGAACTGGCGGTGGTCACGGACTGCGGCGCCGATGAGCATCATCATCACGCTTCCCGAGGGAACCGTTTGTCCGTGGAACTCGACATCGCGGGTCACATAGCGCGCCACGTGAGGAGCAGGTGGCTCGAAGCGCAGGATCTCCTCGATCGCCCGTGGAATGAGCGTTGGGTCGTCCACCAGCGCGCGGCGCTGGTCGGGATGCTCGGCAAGTATTTTGCCCGCCCACCCGATCAGCCGGGTTGTGGTCTCGTTACCGGCGCCGGCCACGACGTTGATGTAGATCAGCAGTTCCTCGCGGGTCAGCCTGCGATGAACTCCGTGTTCGTCGGTGAACTCGACGTTGAGCAACTCGGTCATGATGTCATCGGAGGGGTTCTCGGCGCGCCAGTCGAGATAGGTTTCGAAGATCGAGCCATCGATCAGGCCGTCCTTGGCCGCCTTCATCGGTTGGCCGGCCTCAGTGCGCATCTGGGCGTTGCCGTGATCGCGGATCATCTCCTGATCGTTCTCCGGAATGCCCAGTAGCGCGCTGATCACCTGCATCGGCATGATCGCCCCGAAATCGGTGACGAAGTCGAATCCCCCCGCGCCGATCAGTGGGTCCAGAGCGCGGGCGCAGAACTCGCGGATCTTGGGTTCCAGCGCGTAGATCTTGCGGGGCGTGAACATCCTCGCCAGCAGCTTGCGGTGGATATCGTGGATCGGCGGGTCCTCGAAGATCAGTGCGCCCGAGGGGATGTCGATGTTGGCCTTGATCAGTTCGAGGATGGCGCCGCGCGCTGAACTGAACGTCTGGTGGTCGACGAGCGCGTGGTTGACGTCGTCGAATCGGCTCAACGCGTAGAAGTCGAACTGTTCGTTGTAGTACAGCGGCGCATGTTCGCGCAGCCGCGCGAACATTGGGTAGGGGTTGGCGTTGAGTTCGACGTTGTAGGGGTCGAAGTCCACCTCGTGGGGGAGGAGCGATGCGGTCATGTCTGTGCCTTCCGAGTTGACTTGTCGCTCAATGCACCCGGGCCTGTCCCTCAAGGGCTGGTACCGTCTCGGGCAGCTTGTAGGTCTCAATTCCGTTGCGGAACATGATGTTTTCGCGGGCGTGTTCGGGCAGATGCTTGACCAGCCAGCGTGGATCGTCGTATGTCCAGTGCGGGTAATCGGAGCTGTAGAGCAGGATCTTGTCGCACTCCATCCACTCGAAGGCGCGCATCAGCTCGGTCTTGTCTTCCGGGTAGTCCAGTGGCTGGGTGGTGAATTTGATGTGGTCCTTGACGTACTCGCTCGGTTTGCGCTTGATGTCCATCCATGACTTGCGCTTCTCGTAGATGGCGTCCATGCGCCACATCAGGGGCAGGATCCAGGTGAACGCATGCTCGACGAACACGATGCGCAGCGACGGGAACCGGTCGAAGACGCCATCGAAGATCAGGCTCATCACCTGATTGGCCGCCAGTAACGAATAGGTGACCATGAAGTCGTGGTTATAGCTGGGCAGCCCGACCGGCGGCATCGGCAACGTCTCGTGGACTCCCCGAGCCAGGTGACAGCTGACGGTGATGTCGTGCTTGGTCGCGGCCTCCCAAACCGGGTCGTACTTCGGATTGCCCCATGACGGTCGCGGCTCGGCCTTGATCAGGATCTGCGCCATATACGGGTGCCCGGCCCACTTCTCGATCTCTGCGACCGCCGTACGCGGCTCCTCAATGGCCACACAGATCGACCCTCGCCAGCGCTCGTGCCAGTTGTGGCGCGAGTCGAGCCAATGGTTGGCCAGCCAGTGATTGACCGCGGTGCACATCGCCGCCGTCGCCTCGGGTAACCGCGCCTCGGCATGAGTAGGCTCCAGGATCGCGATATCGGAGCCGGCTTCCATGATCAGCTGACGCAGGGCCATATCCGGGTCACTGCCGGGGAATTCACCGTCTACCGGAAACGCGTCGACCCGTTGAGCCTTGGTGTGGGCGTAGTCCGGCGCGTCGTAGTAGATCGTCTCCCCTCGCCGGTGAGACAAGAAATATTTCGTCCGCCAGGGCTCGGGGATGTACTCCACTAATTCGCCTCGCCGCGGACTAGGGTGGACGTCGGAATCGACGCAGCGCACTGCGATCCGCTCGCTGGGAGTGACAGTCGGCGTAGCCGTTGTCGTCATCGCTCCTACGCTCCTTCGTTCGTGCCAGCACGATCGAGTGCTCGCGCAGACAGCACACCGACGCGTCCGGCGTCAGCTTCGCGATGCAGCACCGTCGTCGCCAATTCGAACTTCACGCCATCGAGGGTTTCGTGAACCGCGGGATTACCGGTCCACCAGGTGATCCGGCATACGCGCCGGGCGATCCGCCAGGCGTCCGCTTGTCGGATCAGCGTGTCGTCATACCAGCCGGTTGCCTCCCACAGCGGGTCACCGTCGGCCACGGTGCGGATCAGGCGCCAGCCGCCTTTGCAGAAACTGCGTGCAGTGTCGCCGGCGACGTCGACAAGATGGGTGGACATCGTGTGCTGGGTCGAATCGAAGTGGTCGTGAAAGGCCGCGAATTCCGTCTTGAAGCGGTCACGATCCGTCCACCGCGACGACGGGCCGTAGTCGGCGTCGGCATCAGCCGTGAAGATCTCGTCGAACAGTTCCCAGCGCCGCGAATCCACCGCCAGCCCATACCGATTCACCAGCTGCGTGATCGCGATCACATCGCTGACGTCGTCGCCCATGGGTCTCCCGGTATCCGAGTGTCGGCTGCCACCCACAAATCTAAGGCAAACGTTTGACTTATCTCAAGTCGTCGATGTTGACTGACCCAATGACCTCAGCGATCACCTCCGCCCGCCAGGCTCGGGCCGAACACACCCGGACCACGTTGCTGGCCGCGGCGGAACAGCTGATCGCCGAACACGGAGTCGCCGCGGTGACACACCGGCAGATCACCAAAGCCGCCGGTCAAGCCAACAATGCTGCCGTCGTGTACCACTTCGGCACGAAGCTCGACCTCGTCCGTTCGATCGGGGAACGCCACTTCGAGCCGATCGAGGCGCTACGGCTGCAGAGCTTCGCTACCAGCGGTGACCCCGAGTCATTGCGCGGCTGGGTCAGCTACCTGGTGAAACCCTTCACCGACCATTTGGCGGAGCTGGGCTCACCGAGCTGGTATGCCCGCTACGCCGCGCAAGTACTGAGCGATCCGACCTATCAGCACGACACGACCAAACGCCAGATGAGCTCGCCGACGATGCGTCGCATCGTCGATGGCATCGCCGCCAGCGCACCCCACCTCCCCGAGGGCACGCGGCACGCACGCACCGTCATGATGCGCACCATGTTGATGCACACCTGCGCCGAATTCGAGCGAGGGTTCGCTGACCAGGAGGTTGCTCACCCCGACTGGCAGGCAGTGTGTCGGGGGATGATCGATGCGATCGTCGGGCTGTGGGAGGCTCCGGTGACCTCCGAATGACCGCCGCCGCAGCGCGAGAGACGTCGCCAAACGGGATCCCGCCGTACCCGATGACCCGGGAGCCGAGCTGCCCTTTCGCGCCCCCACCGCAGCTGAGGGAACTCGCCGCCCAGCAGCCACTGCATCGAGTGCGGATCTGGGACGGCAGCACGCCCTGGTTGGTCACCGGCTACGACGAAGTACGCGCCCTGTTCGCCGATTCCCGCGTCAGCGTCGACGACCGGGCGCCACTTTTTCCACACTGGAACGAATCCATGCGGGAGATCATTCACAAACGTCCCCGATCCGTGACGACCGCCGACGGAGAGGAACACACCCGATTCCGCCGTATGCTCTCAAAACCGTTCACCTTCAAGCGGATCGAGGCGCTGCGCCCAAAGATCCAGAAGATCACCGACGACCACATCGACGCGCTCCTCGGCGGTCCGCGGCCGGCCGACCTGGTCACCGCTCTGGCGCTGCCGGTGCCATCACTTGTCATCAGTGAGCTTCTCGGCGTGCCCTACGAGGATGCCGAATTCTTCCAGGAGAACGCCAACATCGGGTTGGCACGGTACGCGGCAAAGGACGCAGGCGCCGAGGGCGCGGTGGCGCTGTTTCGATATCTGCGCCGACTCGTCGAAGCCAAAATCGACGACCCCGCCGAAGATGCCGTCTCCGATCTGGCCGCCCGGGTCAAAACCGGAGACCTTCCGCTGAGCGAAGCCACTCAGGCCGCGATGAGCCTCCTCATCGCCGGGCACGAAACCACGGCGAACATGATCGGTCTCGGTGTACTCGCCCTCCTCGAACACCCACGGCAACGGGCCGCCTTGCAAGCCGCACCCACCGGCGAGGGCCTCGAACAATCGATCGAGGAACTTTTGCGCTACCTGAGCATCATTCACAACGGTCAGCGACGGGTGGCCACCGAGGACATCGAGATCGCCGGTCACCTCATCCGCTCCGGCGAGGGCATCATCATCGACCTCGTCGGCGCCGACTGGGATCAGGCCGTATTCGACCGACCCGACCAGATGGACCTATCCCGCGGAAACGCCGGTCAGCACATGGCATTCGGCTTCGGCCGACACTCCTGCGTCGGCCAGACACTGGGACGGGTGGAGTTGCAGATCGTCTTCGGCACGCTGTTTCAGCGGGTTCCCACTTTGCAGCTCGCCACGTCCATCGACCGCATCGCGTTCAAGAATGACCGGCTGTCCTACGGCGTATACGAGCTGCCGGTCACATGGTGAATCTGCACGACAGGGTCGCGTTGGTGACCGGATCATCGCGAGGCATCGGAGCGCACATCGCGCGCCGCCTCGCCGCGGACGGCGCCAAGGTGATCCTGCATGGCCGAGGCAAGGACACTGCGATCGAGCAGGTTGCAGAGGGCATTCGCGCCGATGGCGGGACAGCCGACATCGTCGTCGGCGATCTGTGCAGCACAATCGATCCGACACGCATCGTGCAGGAAGCCCATACGCGGTACGGCGGCCTCGACATCCTGATCAACAACGCCGGCGGCGGCGGCAGCGGACCGCTGGTCGATCAAGACCCCGACCAGATCGACCGCGCGTTGACGCTGAACCTGCGCGCGGTGATCTTGGCTACCGCCGAGTTCGCCCGGCTGACCACCAGTAGCCATGGCCGAGTCATCGTCATCTCCTCCGGCGCCGCGACCCACCCCGCTCTTCACGCCAGCGTGTACGCCGCGGCCAAGGCCGGCGCCGAGGCGTTCGCGCGGTCGGCCGCCCTGGAATTGGGCGAACGCGGTATCACCGTCAATGCCGTTGCGCCGGGTCCCACTCTCACCGATATGGCTGCCGAAGCGATCCGTCAGCAAGGGCCCCAGTGGGCCGACACGGTCAGCCAGTGGTCGGCGCTTCGGCGGATGGGCCGGCCCGAGGACATCGCGGCGGTCGTGGCATTCCTCGTATCCGACGAGGGCGGCTGGGTCACCGGCGCCACCGTCCCGGCCAGCGGAGGAATGGTCTCGACCGCGACCACCATATTCGGCCTGTCACAACGATCCTCGAACTAGCGATCCGATGAAGGGACTACGCCCGATGGCCAGCACGATGAACACCAGCGTCGGCAAGCTCATCACCGACGACATGTGCCAGACGTTTCAGCGCGACGGTGCCGTCATAGTCAGGGGTCTCCTCGAGCCGGCGTGGCTGCAGTTGATCGCCGACAACATGCCCGACTTTCTCAGCCACGCAGTAAGCCAGAAGAACCCGACCCGGCCGGCCACCGACGACGACCCCTGCATCATGAGCTCGCTGATGCATCAGCACTCACCCACATTCCTGGATTTCCTTATCCACTCCGGAATCGCAGAGGCTGCCGGCATTCTCATGCAGTCGGCATCGGCGCGTCTGTTCGAGGACCTCCTGATCTACAACCGTGCCGGCGCCGAAGCCAAGGCCCAGTGGCACCAGGACGAGCCGCAATGGCCGGTGAGCGGTTCGCAGCTATCCAGCGTCTGGTTCTCGCTGGGCGCGGTCACCGCCACCACCGGCGCGATGCGTTTCGTCGCCGGGTCGCACCGGGGACCTCTATATGTGCCCAAGATGCCGCAATCCATGTTGGACAAAGTCGCGGCCGACACCGCCCTGTGGACCGGCGGCCCTCTGCCCGACATCGAGACGCAGCGCGACGAGCACCACATCATCGTCACCGAGCTCGATCCTGGCGACGCCGTGATCTTCCATCCGCGAATCATTCACACCGCCGTCGGCTCTGCGGCCGACAGCCCTCGTCAGACGTTCACCATCCGATTCCTCGGCGACGACATCCGGTGGCAGCCGCGCCAGATGGTCTTCCACCGCTGGATGCTCGACTGCGGCCTCACCGAAGGTGACCGGTTCGACCACGAGAGCTTCCCCCTGTGCTGGAGCCAGTGATCCCACCGTCGCGGGGCAATGAGCGTGGTGACCCAGTGCATTGCCCAGGTCACCCCAGCTGAGGTAGCGCGACGGGAAGCGCACCTCACAGGCATACGGAAGCGAGCATGAGCAGTTACGAAACCACTGACGAACTCCATCGTTACGACAACACCTGCGCCGTGGTCGTCGGATGTGCCTCTGGAATAGGCGCCTGCGTCGCGGGTCAACTTCTCGAACTCGGCGCGGAAGTGATCGGGCTGGATATCGAACCTCCAGAGCATCTGAGGGACAATGCCTTCCGCAGAGTGAACCTCGCAGATGTCGAATCCATCGACCATGCCGTGGCATCGATCGACCGTCGAATCGACTCCCTGTTCAACGTCGCCGGCGTGTCCTCAGGCATTGGCGACCCCTTGAAGGTCGTCACCGTCAACTTCCTGGGCACCCGTCACCTCACCGAGTCACTGATACCCAAGATGACCCCCGGCAGCTCCATCGCGTGCGTCTCATCGCTGGCGGCTGCGGCGTATCGCGACAACCACCGCCAGACCATGCCCCTCGTCCGAACGACATCCATGGCCGAGGGAATCTCCTGGTGCACAGATCATCCCGAAGCGCTCAGCGACGGCGGGTACCGGCTATCGAAAGAGGCCTTGATCCTCTACAGCCTCATCAACGCGGCACCGCTGGCCCAAGAAGGAATACGCATCAACTGCGTCGCCCCCGGAGTCACCGATACCCCTATTCTCACCCACTACGACGCGGCGTATCTCCAACAATTCCGCCCGCCGCTGGGCCGCTTTGCCACCGCGACCGAACAAGCGGCGATTCTCACCTTCCTCAACAGCAAGGCCGCTGCATACCTCACCGGACAAGTGCTGTGGGCCGACGGGGGAATCCACGCCAACACCCTCGCCGCCGAGATGCAATGGACAAACGCGGAAACCCCGACCCCCACCACCTAGCCGCAAACGTGAAACCGCACAACAGATACAAAGAATGAGGAGAGGACCATGACCGCGGACGACGACATCGGAAAACTCATCAGCACTTACGGCCAAGCGCTGAGCGACGGCGACGCCGCGGCAGCCTCCGCCTGCTACACCGACGACGGCTGGTTCATGCCACCGGGCGCCCCGACGATGCACGCCGACAAACTGCCCAAGCTCTACCAACGAATGTTCGCCAATGTCACTCTCGAGGTCGACATCACCATCGACCAGCTTCACGTGATCAACGACGAATACGCCTATGCGGTAACGCAGAGCACCTCCACCAGCACCTCACGATCCAGCGGAGATGCCACCCAACAATCCGCGCGGGAAATGTTCGTTTTCCGCAACGTCAACCATGCCTGGAAGATCGCCAGCTACATGTTCAACACCACCAAGTGAACGCCACCGTGATCGACGCCAAAACCCAACTCCCGCAACCATGGCCGGGCGCATATGACCGCCAGTGAGCGGCCGCCCATCGACTTTCCCTCTCGCGTCGGAGTGTGGTGGAGCAGTGAGACTTGGCCGACACCTGACGCGCAGGCCGTAGCCCGCGACATCGAAGGACTCGGCTTCGGCTCGCTGTTCATCCCGGAGGTATCGGGAAAAGAATGTCTTACGCAGTCGATGGCGCTGCTGTCGGCCACCGAGCGCCTCGTCGTCGGCACCGGCATCGCCAACATCCACGTACGGCTCCCCACCGCCGCCGAATCGGGGGCTCGCACACTCAACGCCCTGTTCCCCCGCAGGTTCATCCTCGGACTCGGCGTCAGCCACGCCCCCCTCGTCGAACACCATCTCGGCGGGAGCTACGCCAAGCCGTTGGCCACGATGACCGACTACCTCGACCGCATGTCGGCGGTGTCAACATCCATCGAACCCGGGGCTGATCGCCCGGTGCGCCTGCTGGCCGCGCTGGGCCCCAAAATGATCGAACTCGCCGGCACACACGCCGACGGTGCCCACCCGTATCTCGTCACACCCGCGCAGACCGCCACGACGCGAAAGATCCTCGGCACCGAGAAATGGATTGTCTCTGAACAAGCCGTCGTCGTCGACGGCCCCGCTGACGAGCAGCTGGACTATGCGCGCGCTCATCTTCAGGCCTACAGTGCATTGCCAAACTATCGAAACTCCTGGCTGCGCCAAGGCTTTGACGAATCTGATATCACCGGTGGCGGATCGGACCGGTTAGTGCGGGGATTGGTCGGACTTGGCTCACCCGATGAAGCCGCCAACGCTGTGCGCGTCCATCTCGACGCTGGAGCCGATCATGTCGTCGTTCAAGTACTGGGGCCCAAGCCCATCGTCGACCCCCGACCCATGTTGCGGACGCTGTCCTCAGCGCTCGGCTTATGAAACCGTCGTTGGGTGACGTCGTGAATACACGCCGTCGCCATGCCATGGTCGTCGTCGACAACGACACGGGTGCAACGGGTTACGTAATCACCGAAACAACGACCAACAAGTGCAGTGCCGAACGCGGGCCGCGACGCTCGGCGGAAAGGCGACACCGGCGTCCGAACTCAGTGGTCTGCCTGCGACAAGATCGATGCCATCGCCCGACGAAAGGACAGCCGTGCCTGGCTACCGCTACGTGACCTACGAAACCTTCGATGACGGTGTCATCGCCCGCATCATGCTCAACCGCCCTGAGGTACGCAACGCCCAACAGCGTGGATTGCTCGTCGAACTCAACGACGCATTCTTGCAGGCCGAAGCCGACGACGCAGTTCGTGTCGTCATCCTCGGCGGCAACGGGCCAATGTTCTCCTCCGGCCACGACATCGGATCCAAGCTCGTCATGCAAGAGGCCGAACCCGGTCCAGACCAGCATGTCAGCTTTACCCAGAACGGGGCGACGCGCGAGGGCGCCGAGAAGCTCATGCTGCAGGAATGGCACTACTTCTTTGAAAACACTCGTCGCTGGCGGAATCTGCGCAAGATCACCATCGCCGCTGTCCACGGTGATGTCTACGCTGCAGCGCTGATGCTGATGTGGGCGTGCGACCTGATCGTCGCCGCCGACAACACGCACTTTGCCGACATCGTGGGCACCCGTCTAGGCATGTGCGGTGTCGAGTACTTCGCGCACCCGTGGGAGTTCGGTGCGCGAAAAACCAAGGAATTGATGCTCACCGGCGACTCGATGACGGTGGAGGAGGCGCACGCACTCGGTAGGGTGTCCAAGATCTTCCCGGTCGACGAGTTGTCCGATCAGACATTGGAATTCGCGCGACGCATCGCCAAAGTGCCCACCATGGCGGCGCTGCTCATCAAGGAGTCCGTGAATCAGACGCTGGACAACATGGGGTTCTACAACTCGCTCAATGCCTGCTTCTCCATGCACCAGCTCAACCACAGTCATTGGGCCGGACTGCACGGAGGCGGCGACGGGTTCCCGGCCGGCACTGAAGCCGATGGTCTTCCGAACTGGCGCAACGCAGCGCCGGTGACGCCGGCGGCGAGAGACCAACCGTGACAACGCCACGGCCCTTTACGGCGTTTCTCATGCCGTCGGTCGATCGGTGGATCTCACGCATCGAGAGGCCCCTCACGGGCCTCCCACAGACAAGAACCACGTACCGCACCGAGTTCGTTCACCACAACCGGGACCAGCTCAGCCGAACCTCAAAGGTTTCCGCTGACGCAGTCGGTCTCGAACCATCAACAGAAGGAGAGCACTGCCCATGACAAAACAAGCGCAAGGCAGAGGAAGGCTTGACGGGAAGGTCGCCATCATCACCGGCGCGAACGGCTATATCGGCCATGCAACGGCGCAGCTCTTTGCCGCTGAGGGCGCCCGTGTAGTGCTCTCCGATATCAGCCCTGAGGTGGCAGAGAAGGCGGAGAAGATCACCGGCTCGGGCGGAGAGGCCACATCGATCGTCACTGACGTAACCAACGAGGAGCAGGTCGAGCAGATGGTCGACTTTGCTGTCGAAAAGTACGGGCGGCTCGACGTGCTGCACAACAACGCGACCGCGACTCTGGCCACTGACACGAATGTCGTCGACACGCCGACCGAGACGTGGGATTTGGCTTTGAAGGTGAACTTGTACCACACCATCTGGGGCTGCAAATACGCCGTCCCGAAGATGATCGCTGGCGGCGGCGGATCCATCATCAACATGTCAGCGCTGGCCTATGCCTTTGGTGAGACGGAATTCATGGCGTATGGGGTTTCGAAGGCAGCGATTGCCGGGCTCACGAGATTTGTTGCCTCGCAGTACGGAAAGCAGGGCATACGCTGTAATGCCATCGCACCAGGTTTCGCAGTGGGCGAAGAAAGAGTCGCCATGATCCCGCAAGAAATCGCCGACGTCTTCCTCGAGCACACCCTTACGACGAGGCTTGGGTCGGATAAGGACATGGCGCACCTGGCCCTATTTCTCGCGTCCGACGAGTCGGGGTTCATGACCGGGCAGGTACTGCGTAGCGACGGCGGCCTGGGCAGCCACGTATCGACGATGACTCAAATTCGTGCTATCGGCCAGCGGATGACAGCGCTCGAGCAGGCGACAAACAAGTAAATGGTCGGTCCGGCACCGGGCGACGGGAATCGCACTGACGCGTCTCGGCGGGAGGTACGGCGTCGATGCGTCGAATGTAGTCGCGCAGTTGGCGGCGCGCCACAATGAGCTTGTCCTCGCGGGCGCTTGGTGCGGCCTTCGCGCAAGAGGCTGTCATGAGTCGAAGAGCACCGGAAGACAGGTAGGTGAGCGGAAGGCCCCGCCGCGAATATGTGGGTCGTGGCCGGAAGGATCAAGCCTCAGATTTGGCAGACGGTCCATCAGAAGATTGAGGGCAACAGTCATTTCCAGGCGGGCCAAGTGCATCCCGAGGCAGACGTGAACGCCGTGTCCCCAGGAGATGGGTGTCCGAGCTGCCCGAAAAATGTCGAACTGATCGGGATTCGAGTAGCGGTCCTCCTGTCGGTTAGCCGCGCCGAGCATCGGCATCACCGATGACCCCTCGGGAATCTCAATGCCTCCGAGGGAGGTGTTTCGTGTCGCTGTGCGAGTGATGGTCAATAGCGGTGCGTCCCAGCGCACAGCCTCTTCGATCGCCTGAGGAATCAACGATCGATCGGCTCGGAGTGCGTCGAACTGCTCGGTATTGGACAGAAGTGCGGATAGCAGGTTACCCAGTGATCTGTACGTGGTTTCCACGCCTGCGGGTAACAGGAGTCGCAGGAACGAGTAGATCTCTTCGTCTGTGAGTGTTTGACCGTCGGTCTGTGCTTGAGCGAGTCTGCTGATGATGTCATCGCGGGGCTGCTCACGTCGTGCGGCGAGGATGGGGGCGAAATAGTCTACGAGGGCCTGCGACGCAGCCCTTCCACGATCGGGGTTGATGACGAAGGACAGCAGAGAGATCGACCACCGTTGGAATTGCGGAAAGTCCTTGCGGGGGAGCCCGAGTAGGCCCGCGATGATCTGGGTTGGGTAGGGAAACGTGAATTCCTTTACAAGGTCCGCGCTGCCATTTGGAGCGATTTGGTCGATCAGTTCTTTGCCGACGGCGCTGATCAGATCGTCTTCCCAGTGGGCAAGGGCCTTTTGGGTAAAGGCCTTTGCTATGAGTGCACGCAGCCTCCCGTGAGCGGGCTCGTCGAGACCTAACATCACCTGGTGTCCAAGAACGTCGCCGAAGAGATTGAGAACTGCTGCGGACGAAAAGGTTTCGTTGTCGCGGAGTATCGTGACGATGTCTTCGTGGCGGTAGACCATGAACATCGTGACACCCTGATGGCCGGGCATTCCAGTGGCGTCGATTCGCTGGATGGGTACAGACTTGCGTGCATCGGCCAACGCTGCGTACGGGTCGCGAATGTCGCCCGACACCGCGTCGTCGAAGGCGCCGAAATCTTGGAGGTCGTCGAACAGCTCTACCACGACGGCTCCTGTTCACGACCGGGCATTGGCGGGCGCACAGCGCCCTTCACCGGGCGGGGGGGGGGGCTTCGACGCTGGGGCGTCCATCCGGCACACCGCTCTGCCAGGTGGCCCACTTTCCGACGGAGAATGGGCCTTGTGCTCCAGCCTCTTCGTAATATCCCTGTGGGTCATAAACTTTGGCTTCGGGGTAGGGCCATGGACACGCGACCGATGTCGCAAGACCGCTCGCCTTGATGCCCCAGAACCAGGCGCCGTACGCGAAGTACGAGACGTTGATGATCGCGAACATCACGAGGAAAGTGCCCAGTACCGGCTTCGTGGGAAGCAACTTGGCCTTCGCCGCCAGCTTTTCCGCCACTGACTTTCCGGTGTCGTCGCGATAGACCAGGATCGCCGCCGGGACCATCACAAAGGTCACCGACAGTGACTCCCAGATCAGCGGGAACTGGAATGTGGTGCCAGCGAACAGCGATCCCCACGGGATGACCTGCGAGTAGATGTACATTCCGGTGCGCACCGACCCGATTTCCAGAATCGCGTCGAATATGAACCCGATCACCAAAACGATCAGGCCCAAGCTGATCAGCGGGTGCCTGGAGGCGTAGGCCTGCGGTCCATTCTTGGCTTGCAGTCGGCGCAGGATCCACACCGCGGGGAAGTAGGGGCCGAAGTAGAACAGGACGTACCCGAACACGATGAACGGTTCCACTGTCGGCGACATCATGATCAGCGGCCACGTCTCCGGCCAGTGAATCAGCTCGGGGTTGTAGACCGCGAACGGCGCCCAGTTCATGATCGGGTCCTGCCAGACGATCAGCGTGGTGCAGAGAAACATCAGCATGGCGGGGCTGCCCGGATTGCGCCGCCATCCGCGTACGAACAGAAGTATCAGCCCGATCAGCATCGCAACGGCGCCGATCTGCACCACGGTCATCCAGTGCTCGAATCCGAAGAGGAAGTCAACCGGCCGAGGTCGTCCCTCCACATCCGGGTTGGCAACCCGCGGGTCGAGATCCGTGCGCATGACCGCAACGAACACGGCGACCAACACCGTCAGCGCCAAACCAGCGGCCCACCGACCCCAACGAGGACTGACTTTGGCCGAAGCGGCCGCATGATCGTGCAGTTCAACCGATTTGGACCCCTGTGCCGTCATCGCGCTAGTCCCCGAACCGTTCCACGAGATGTGAATTGGTGCCGTCGGCATCGAGTTGTCGGGCAACGATATAGCCGGTACCCACCCACGCCTGGCGCTTCCACTTGCCGAAGGACACGTAGGTGCCGGGCGCTCCCGACGCCGCGGGCAACATCTTTACCCGCTCGATCGCCTCTTTGAGGCCACGCGGACTCAACGGGTGAGCGTCGGTGATCGCTTCCAGCAGCGTGCGGGCGACGTCGTAATTGACCACGGGTACGCACCACTCCGGCCTCCGCCCGTACCGCTGCTGATAGCGGTCCAGGAAGTCCTGGCCGATCGGATTGGCTTCGTCGTATTGGTCGACCCCGATCCAGCCCATGAATGCGTTCCACATCACGGGGTTGATCCACGCGTTCTGCCACGCCGTACCCGCGAATCGTGGCGGATCCCAATCAATTGCGTCCAGCGCGGGGTTGACCATCACGACTCCGAAACCGAAGCCGCAGTGCACAATCGCGGTTGCACCTGCCTCATGGAGTGCGCCGACAGACTTCGTCACATCTTGTGCCGTCTGGGCGATCGGAGCCTCGGCGACGATGCGAAGTCCGCGCCGCGCGGCAGCCTTGTGGAAACGCTTGGCGTAGGACTCTCCGACGAGGGACTGTTCGACAAGAAGTCCCACGTCGGTGAGCCCTCGGTTCGCGAGCAGCTGGGACCAGAGTATGGGTTCGTCAGTCATCGACCCCATGGGAAAGGAGAAGAACCATTCTCCGAGCACCTCTTCGGAGCCGGTGACCCCGATCGCCGGTACTTTGCGCCTCTCGATGACCTCAAGTGCCGCCGCGCAGTTATCTGTGATATTCGGCCCGAATACAACAAGGCACCCCTCGTCCACCAGTTCCTCGTATGCCTTGTTGACGGCCCTGACCGATCCCTTGGGAAGACCTTCCACCTCCTTGTAGATGATCTCGACCGGCCGGTCGATGATGCCCTGCGTCAGCGCCTCGGCGAAAACCATGTGGAACGGGTCTGTCAAATCGTCTCGGAAGTGCTGCGGAAAGTGCTCTGAGATAAGGAAATCCATCAAGTAGCCGATCTTGATCGGCTCGGCCGAGCTCTCGTAAGACACGAAAGTCTCCTTCGTCGACTCCAGCGGGACCACCGGTAACCTAACATTTGGTCTCTACAGATGTATAGAGTCCTGGGAGTAGACGAACGCCACGGCCGTTGCGCGGATAGCTATCCCCGGCGCCCTAGCAGCCCGGTGCGGCAGAGCTCCGCTTGTGCTCTTCGGCGACACCGGAAATCACACCCCGCAAGAGACTTTCGAGGGCGGCAGCGTCGACACCATCTGCGAGGCCGTAGGCGAGGCGGAAGAGAAATCCTCCAAGGAATGTCACGACAGCAAAGGCCTGCTGTTTGATAAGTACCTGGTCGACGTTCCCTCGAGTTTGCTGTACTTCACCGACGGCAGCCTCGCTGAGCGCGACGAATTTGTTGAAGAAGTCATCGAACACGGCCTTCAGTGCGGGTTCCCGCGACGCAATCATCATCAACTCGAAGCGCGCTTTGACCCGGGCGCGATTGACGGTGGCGTTTTCTATGGCGGACTCAGCAAGTTGATGTAGCAGCGAATTGGCATGCCCGTCTGAGGCGAGTGCCGCCGTGTAGTCGACCACGTCGAGCTCGACAATGCGATCGAGTGCGCCGCGAAGAAGCTCTGCGCGGGTTTGATAGTAGAAGGACGTCGTGCCTTCTGCGAAACCCGCGCGGCGATCGACTCCGCGGTGTGTCAGGCCCCGTGCCCCTTCGGCAGCCAGCAATTCGACGGCGGCATCACAAAGGTCCGAACGCCGCTGACTGCTGATGGGCCGTTTTTTCATTCGCCAACAACAGTAGCTGGCGCCGACAGTGGAACGTTTCGACAGGCGAAGTCGGGATCTTCCTCACCGGGGCCTACACGGGTGAGGCATTGGCAAACCCTCCATTGGTGAGGGCGACCACGCGACTAGAGCCCAGTAGCTGCTGGCTGGTGCAATGACACGACTTCCTCGACGAATTCCGCCCGTTCGGCCTTGCCGCGGCACTGTTACGTCGGGTAACAGGTCGAGACATATCCGCAGGACAGTAAGCGCACACGCATCGAACCCGGGCGGCGATCGCGGCAGTTCAGACGTGGTTTTTGATGCAAGGCGTCGGGGTTCGAGTCCCTTAGCTCCACTCATTTGAGCAGGTGTTTCGCCGAAGCAGCGACGTTATGCGAACCACAGATCGCGGGTCTGACGACTGCTTTAAAGACAATCGTCGTTCCAACCTCGCCCGACGAGATGCGAGATCTCGACACTTTCAGCACCGTCTGGAGGGGACGACTGGCGCTCGCTTGCCGGCCATTACGATCGCGATTTATGACCGATGGCGCAGCGAGGCCGGCGCCGGCGCGAGCACAGACTGGCCAGATTCCCCCGCTAGACGTTGCGGGCTCCGGAGTCCTTCCCCCGGTCGCTGCCCGCGTGCGACGATCCTTTTGGCTGCTCGAGAGGTTGGCGCCCTTCCTGGGTTCGCGGTGGGCAGTCGAGTTGTGGTGTACCCCACCCGTTCTCGAATCGAGTCTGCGCATGCCGCCGGGTGTGGCCCCAGGACGGCCAATAGAAGCGCATTGGGATGGGCATCGGGTGGCTGGTGAGGAATGGGGAGAGGGGCCACCGGTATATCTGGTACACGGTTGGGGTGGCCAGCGACCGCATTTGGCAGTGTTCGTCAAACCGCTGGTGGAGGCAGGGTATCGGGTGATTGCGTTCGACCTGCCTAGCCACAACGAATCTGAACCGGGTGTGCTCGCGCCTGGCCGTACCACCGCCATCGAGTGCGCCAAGGCGATAGCGGCCATGATCGAGACTCACGGGACCGCCTTCGCGGTAGTGGCTCACTCGCTCGGAGCGAACGCGACTGCGTTGGCGGCAGCGCAGGGTGCGCACGTGGGGCGCTTGGTTTTTCTCGCGCCTATGGGCGACTTTCCCCTCTACCTAGATCTATTTGCCGCACGCCACGGCTTCGGCGCCCGGATCCGCGGGGGACTACACCGTCGGCTGGAAAAGCGAATCGCCATGCCGCTAGAGGAGACGAACATGACGCGGATTGGTCAACGAGCCAACTACCCGCCGTTGCTTCTCATCCATGACCCCGACGACCCGGACAGCCCGTATGCCGCCAGTGAGCGCCTGGCCACGTCGTGGCGAGGCGCACAATTGACGACGACACGAGGGCTCGGCCGACTCGCTCACTATCGAATCCTGCGCCACCGCCCTGCTATCCGCGCGGGGCTGGAGTTCATCGGCCACCACCAAGCCGATGGCACGAACGCCGCAGACCAACCCAGCACGACGTAGGCGCCGGTATGGGGCGGTCAAGCGCCCGCTTTGGTCGTGCTCACCCGTTGTCCCGCCGACGTCGACGCGCTGTCGGCGTTCGGGCCGGACCCGCTCGACCCGCCATGCCGCGAGCCGTCGCCGCCGAGGTCGCCGCGGACGTCCTGGCGCGCTGACCTGCGTTGATGGGTCCGCGAAAGCATTTTCGACATTTCTTCGGAAAAAGTGTGCGACTGGTCGGTGCCTGTTGCTCCTACCTGTGAAAGCGGCCGGAAGGGCCACTCACAAACCAAGGAGACACCATGTACACCACCTACCCCCAGCCCCAGAACTACGGCCCCCAGCACAACGGCTACGGCTACGCGCCGATGGAGCAGCCGATGCCGATGCAGCCGATGCCGATGGCCGCGCCGGTCGCGCAGTCCGCGGCGGCGAGCAAGGGCCTGCTGATAATTGCGGGCATCGCGGTCGTCGGTGCGACAGCCTTCGGCGGTGTCTATCTGATGAATTCGAGCAGCCAGCCCGAGCAGACCGCGGCCTCGCAGCCCTCGACGGTGTTCAACATTCCCTCGGAGATCAACATCCCCGGGCTGAACACAAACAGCGACCCGGCCTCCCCGGTCATCGTCAACAACCCCGCTCCGGTGCGAGTTGCCATTCCGTCGGCTCCGCGGTCCAACACCAGCAGCCTGGCCCCGGTTCAGGGTCAGGCCCCGGCCAACACGACCAAGCCCGCCGATACGACCAAGCCTGCCGATACGACCAAGCCGGGTGACACGACAAAGCCTGCCGATACGACCAAGCCTGCCGATACGACCAAGCCGGGTGACACCACGAAGCCTGGTGGTGACACGACCAAGCCGGGTGACACGACCAAGCCTGCCGATACGACCAAGCCTGCCGATACAACCAAGCCGGGTGACACCACGAAGCCTGGTGGTGACACGACCAAGCCCGCCGATACGACCAAGCCTGCCGATACGACCAAGCCGGGTGGCACCACGACCGGTGGCACGACGACCGGCACCACGACCGGTGGCACGACGACCGGCACCACGACCGGCGGTACGACCGGTGGCACGACGACCGGCACGACGACCGGTGGCACGACGACCGGTGGCTTCGGGCCTGATGACCTCATCGAATACGGCGGATGTGCGTGCGGCAATAAATAACCAGCCATTTCAAAGCTTCAGCCCAGGCCTTCTCCCAGCCTGGGCTGAAGCGCGCTGTCAGCTTTCCAGCGTCTTGACGGCCTGCGCCGTCAGCTCGTGACCAATGTCGATGTTTTTGGCCGCACGGTCGAATTCCAAATTGCGGCAAGCGGTTCGGGGCACTTCGATCAGTAGGTCAGGGGGATGGGCCGCGAGCGTGTGACGGCCGGCGCCGCCTGTGCAACGTCGATCGTTCGGTTCATCACCTCGAATCGGCCCAGCTTCGTCACGGGCGTTTCCTCGCGCTGTCGCGTTCTCGCCGAAGATGCGCGCGAAGGCGGGATCAATGAGGCGATGTCGAGCAACGTCTCGTTGACATCGAGGATCACTCGGTGGGGGAGCAGTGTTCATCCGTGTGCGTCATACGTCCCCCGCCCGAGGCAAGCCGGCCGTTCCGGGTCGACGGGCAAGCACGCGGTGAACCGGGTGTCACCTGGCCGTGACGTGACAGTCAGTGTCCCGTGGTGCAGTCCGACAATGGTCCGCCAGGCCAGGTCCAGGCCCATCCCGACCCCCTGCCCTACAGGCTTAGTCGTGAAGAACGGCAGAAAGATTCGATCGCGGATCGCTGAGTTGACGCCGAGGCCCGTGTCGCAGATGTCGACGCGGATGACGTTTCCGTCGATGAGCGCGGTACGCAAGGAGATCGTGCCATTTCCCGCAGCGGTCGCACGAACGGCGTCGATGGCATTGCGCACCATGTTGGTCCACGCTTGGTTCAGTTCTGCCGCGTAGCAGAACAATTGCGGAAGATCCGGCGAATAATCCCGTCGGATTTCGATGCTTCCGTGGAGATCCAGCGATAGTGCGGTCAAGGTGCTGTCAAGCGAGTCATTGACATCGCACGGCGACACGGGCGCGGAATCCACTTGCGAATACTGCCGAGCGGACGCGACGAGGGCACTGACCTCGCGGCTGGCATCGGCCAACTCCCGCACGAGCAGTATGCCCTCGATCTGGTCGACGACAGCGGTGATCAACGCCTCCAGACCGTCTTCATCGAACCCCGCCGCGGTGTCGGCTATGGCGTGCAGCCAATCAACGGCCACACCGCCGGCGGCCAGCGTCGGCGCTTTCTCCCACGGCCGTTCGATTCCACGCGAGGTGAGCCAATCGTCAATCTCCTCTTCCCGCCGAATACGCTCCAGTGCCGCCAGCGGGGCCCGTTGGGACGAGCGCACCAGCGTCGAAACTGTCGACCGGAGGTCTTGATAGGCGGCCGCCGTCGACGGTGACAGCCCTCGATAGGTGGCGATCTGTCGATCTGAGTCATGAAGAGTCGACAACTGGTCGGCAATCCGCGAGATTGCGGCCACCGGGTTGTTGAGGCCGTGCATCAGGCCCGCGGTCAGTGTTCCCGCCGCTCGAATCAGGCGTTGCTGATCGACGACTTGGTGGACACCTTCGTGATCCACGTGCATCCCTTGCAGAAGGTGCACGGCCATGGGGTAGCTGGTGCGAATGAACTCGCCGAGAAAGCGTGCGTCGATGCGGACCAGTCGCGTTCGCTCGATGGCTCGCCCGCTGAACCCATACTCTTCCGGCGGGTCGTCGATATACGAGGCAGTCGCACCACAGTAGGCCCCACGGTGACTTGTGCGGATGGTCTCGACGTCACGGTCGCCGGTTCGCTTACTCAGTGACACTTCCCCGTCCACCAGGACGTAGAAGTAACAGGCAGGTTCCCCTTCGCCGAAGACGAGGCCCGGTTGGCAGTCCACCAAAGTGCCTTTCGCCGCGATGGATTCGAGGTCTTCGTCTGGCAAAGCCTCGAAGAGAAATAGTGTTCGCAGCAGCGAGGGATCCAACGGTTGTTCGCTCACCGTGGCCAAGCGGCCCATTCGCACCTCCTGACAATAATGGGCGGTATGACCCATTTCGTGATACGGTCCGTGGCGGCGGTGGCATGGAATGACGGGCGCGGGTTGTCCATGTGGCATAACACTTCTGGGCGCACGCTTCGTCCGCAGGGAGACGTCGAATGGCAACTTTGAAGGGCACTCTCGAGCGGGTTGGGCTCTTCTCCGACGCGGTGTTCGCGGTACTCATCACAATCCTGGTCCTCGAGCTCAACCCGCCCGAAGAACCGACCCTCGCAGCGCTCTTGCCACTGTGGCCGACGGGGCTCAGTTATGCGGTCAGCTACGCGTTCATTGCGGTGGTGTGGACCAACCACCACCACCTCTTCGGCTACGCCGACGCAGTCACGCCGCGGCTGCTGTGGTCGAACTTCCTGCACTTGTTCGCGGTGTCGCTGATTCCGTTCACCACAGAGTGGGTCGCCGAGTCGAGGCTGTCGCCGATGCCCGTCGCCCTGTACGCGGCCGTGTTCACGCTCGTCAACGTCACGTACCTCGCGCTGTGTTGGGAGGTCGTCGATCGCCCCAAGGACGAGAAGGTGTCGCAGGTCGTGCGTCGACTGCTGACGATGCGATCGTTCGTCACCGTCGGCGTGTTCGTTATCGCCGGAGGTCTGGCGTTCGCGTGGCCGATCGTCGCGATGGCTCTGATCTGCTTGTGCCTGGTCGCCTACCTGCGGCCCGACGTTCCGGGCGACAAGTCGATCACGACATCGGTCAGCGGCACCGCGCCACACAGCACCGCCCTTCCCGGGGTTGATCCTCAAGTGGCGCCTCGGGATACGTGATGCCGTGTCGGCTGCGGTTCGTACGTCCGTGCCAGACAGCATTTCGGGGTAGTCCCACGTTTGATCGAAGCGAGCGTGTCCACGTCGCCACCTGCCTCCCATACCATTTGTATGGGGTGTGCAACCCAGATATTACGAGGTTTCCAAGCGGCGTCAAGAGCAACGGTCACCAGTTATACCAATGTCTGCACGCCTGATAGCGCTCAGCGAAGGGTTGATAATGGGTGATACAACCCACTACGCTGGATTTTGGCGCGGCACGTCACCTGCTACTCGAGGGAGCCTCGACATGGCCAAAGTCCATCATCGCTATGTCAGCATCGACGGGCATCGCCTCTTCTATCGCGAGGCCGGTCCCCGCGACGCGCCCGCCATCGTCTTACTGCACGGCTTCCCGACCAGTTCGTCGATGTTTCGGCACTTGATTCCCGCGCTATCCGACGACTACCGAGTGATCGCCCCCGATCTCCTGGGCTTCGGGCTCTCCGACGCGCCACCCGCCGACCAGTTCGGCTATACCTTCGACGCCTTGACGGACCTGACCGCCGGCCTGCTCGAAGAGATCGGCGTCGACCGCTACGCGATGTACGTCCAGGACTACGGCGCCCCGATCGGATGGCGATTGGCGCTCGCTCGGCCTGCTGCGGTCACGGCGATCATCAGCCAGAACGGCAACGCCTACGACGCGGGCTTCGTCCAGGACTTCTGGAATACGGTGTGGGCGTTTCACGCCCGTGGTGACGCCGAGTCCGAAGCGGCGATACGGGCGTTCCTGACGCTGGAGGCAACGGAGTGGCAGTATCTCACCGGCGTCCCTGACGAGACTCTCGTCGACCCCGACGCCGCGGCCCACGATTACGCCTTGCTGTCACGGCCTGGCAACGACGACGTCCAGTTGGCGTTGTTCCGCGACTACGCCACCAACCCGCCGCTGTATCCCAAGGTGCACGCGTACTTCCGCGAGTCTCAGGTCCCGGTGCTCGCGGTCTGGGGCAGGGGAGATCCGATCTTCGCGCCCGCCGGCGCCGAGGCGTTCACGCAGGACGTGCCCCACGCCCAGATCCACCTGCTCGACGGCGGGCACTTCCTGTTGGAGTCCGCGCTCGACGACGTCGCGCCGCTTGTCCGGGCGTTCCTCGCCGACCACTTGGGCGTCGCGGTGTAGCCCCAGTAAACCTCGGTCATGCCGCGCCTTCCCGGCGCAGCGGCTACCCGCAGGTATCTTGGCATGTGAGATGACCAGCGCGGATTCGGCCAACGGACGGAGCTTCACCGCCAAGGGGCTGGCGACGCGGGAGCGAATCCTGCAGGCGGCCGGGGAAGTGCTGCTCGAAGGCGGGTTGTCCGGCTTCAACCTCGAGAAGGTGCGCCAGTCGGCACAGGTCAGCGGATCTCAGCTCAACCACTACTTCACCGACCGGCAGGAGTTGATCCGCGACGTCGTGCGGCGACAGGTCGAGATCGTGTTGCAGTTCCACCGCCAACCCAAGGTCGGCGGCCTCGACACGTTCGAGGACTGGGAACGCTGGGCACAACTCAACGTCCGGTACCTGCGCAAGATCGGGTACCGCGGGACGGCGACCTATCACGCGCTGGCGGGCCAGCTCGCCAAGTCGGACGAGGCGACGCGTCGGACCTTCGCCGACGGTTACTGGCGCTGGGCGACCCTGCTGGAGGACTCGTTCTCCCGGATGAAGAACCGCGGCCTGCTGGTGAAGACGGCTGATCCCCGCCATCTCGCGCTGGTGGTCATCGCGCTGCATCAGGGCGCGGGCATCCTGGCGTTCACCTACCGCGAGGACTGGCCGTTGGTCGACACCACACATTTCGTGGTCGGCTACATCCGGCTGTTCGCGAAGGACCCCGCAGAGCGGATCATGCGGCCGCCGCGCCGGTTTCGGACCCGCCCGAGCCGACCCAGCATCGAGGATGAGTCCCGCTTCACACGCAAGGGCCTGGCCACCCGGGCGCGCATCATCGACGGCGCGGCCGAGTTGATCTTGACGCGCGGCATCAACGGCACCAGCCTCGAGGACGTACGGCGCGCAGTCGGCGTCAGCGGGTCGCAGCTGTCGCATTACTTCGCCGACAAGCGCGAGCTCACTCGCCAGGTCATCGCCGCGCGCACCAGGTACGTCCTCGACCTTCACACGCAGCCGGAACTCGGTGGCCTGGACAGCTTGGAGGCGCTGCGGGCCTGGGTCGACCTGTGTTGGACGGAAGGCGGTGCGAGGTATCTGCAGAACGGTTGCGTGTACGGCTCGCTCACCGGCGAGCTGCTCGAAGCCGACGACGTAGTGCTCGACGACCTCGCGGCGGGCTACGACCGCTGGCTCGAACTGTTCCGCGACGGGCTGACGGCGATGCGCAGGCGTGGGGGCCTCGTCGCGGAGGCGAGCCCTCGGCACCTCGCGGCCGTGCTGGTCACCGCGCACCAGGGTGGCACGCTTCTGACGCACGTCACCCATTCGCCCGAACCGTTCAGGGCTGCGATGGACGCTGCGGTCGATTACGTGGGGTCGTTCGTGCCGTCGACGCGTGTCGCGCGCGGACGCACGTCCTAGCTTTCGAACATTCAGCGCATTGGCAGGGTGGCACCGCTGGACTTTTTGGGTGCTATAGCCCAAAATAATGGGCGATGCCGCCCAAAAAGTGCGCGGTCTCTCCTCAGGAGTGGAGCGAGGTCATGGGATTGGCTTGGCAGCAAGGGCCTTTGGCAGCGAAGTCGGTGGGTCAGTTCCTGACCCCGGAGCCGCTGCCGCGGCTGTTGTACGTTGAACCGTTGCGCAGGCGCATGCGTGTCAGGCTCGGCGAGGCGTGGATCGCCGACAGTCAATACGTGGTACTGCTGCATGAACCCGGCCGCTACCCGGTGGCCTACTTCCCGGAACGCGACGTCAGGCACGACGTATTGGTGCGCGACGGTCACATCACCGAGCACCCCGACCTGGGGCCGGTGACATGGTTCGGCGTCCGCACGCCCGAGCGTGACGTCAAGCGCGCCGCCTGGCAGTACGGCGCGCCGCCCGCCCACGCGACCGTGCTCGCGGGTCATATCGCCTTTGCGTGGCGCGCAATGGACGCCTTCTACGAGGAGGACGAGCGGATCGTCGGCCACGCCGCCGACTTCTACCACCGCATCGACATCCGTTCCACGTCAAGGCATCTGGTGGTCACCGACGGTCAGCGGACGATCGCCGAAACCGTCCGGCCCCTGGCGCTGTATGAATCGGGTTTCGCTCCTCGCTGGTATGTGCCGCGCCAGGACGTCGACGAGGGGGCGCTGACCCCGGTCGACGGTCAGACGTTCTGCCCCTACAAGGGCTTGGCCAGCTACTACGACATCGGTGACCGGCGGCGCGCGGCGTGGTCGTACCCGAAGGCCTGGACGGAAGTGGAGCGTGTCCGCGACTTCGTCTCATTCGAGCCGGACAAGATCGATGTTCACCTCGACGGTGAGCAACTCCGGCTCGAGCCGGGGCAAAGCGTGCTGCCCCACGGCGTCGACCGTGGACTCGACGCCGACGAAGTCCTCCGCGACAGCTTGGTGTGATGCCGTGCAGACCCTGCTCGAAGTCGTCACCCTGCCGGTATCAGATCCCGATGCGTCGATCCGGTTCTACCGCGACGCAGTTGGTTTCACGCTCGACGTCGACTATTCACCCACCCCGAATTTCCGGGTCGTCCAGCTGACGCCCCCGGGTTCGAGCACCTCGATCCAGTTCGGCAGCGTCGGGCCCCACGCACCACTGTGCGGTCTCTACCTCGTTGTTGCGGACGTGGCGGCCTTCCGCGACGAACTGATCGGACGCGGAGTCTTGGTGGGCGGACTCCGTCACAAGGAAGCGGCCGACGGCTGGCGCGGGTCGTTTCTACCCGGCGTCGATGCCGATCGCGCCGACTACGCCAGCTTCGCCGACTTCAGTGACCCCGACGGCAACCGTTGGGTTCTTCAAGAGCGCGGACACGTCAATCCAGGGAGGTTCCAACCGTGAGTACGCCCGCAACACAACGCGATTTCGACGTCATCGTCATTGGGGGAGGCCCGGTGGGGATCACCGCGGCCGATCGAGCGCACGCCGAGGGTCTGTCGGTGGCTTTGCTCGAGCGTGAACTCGTCGGCGGGGAGTGCAACTACTGGGGGTGCGTGCCGAGCAAGGCCTTGCTGCGTCCGGTGCTTGCGGTCTCCGATGCACGCCGGGTCGACGGCGCCCGCGAAGCCGTCGTCGGTGCGATCGACACCAAGGGCGTGTTCGGGCGCCGCGACCGCTACGTGACGGACTGGGATGACGCGCCGGTGGCCGATGCCGTTGCCACGATGGGGCCGACCCTGTTACGCGGACACGCACGATTGGCCGGGCCGCGTCGGGTGATACTCAGCACGCCTGACGAGACGGTGCTGACCTTGCAGGCCAGCCATGCGGTAGTGCTGTGCACCGGCAGCACCGCGACGGTGCCCGACCTGCCCGGCGTCGCCGAGGCGAAGCCGTGGACGAATCGCCGCGCGACAGACAGCAGCGAGGTCCCGCCGCGGCTCGCCGTCGTCGGCGCGGGCGGCGTGGGCGTCGAAATGGCCACGGCGTGGCAGGGTCTCGGCTCGACGGTGTCGCTGCTGTCCCGCACACCGGGCCTGCTGCCGAGAATGGAGCCCTTCATCGGGGAGTACGTGCACCGCGGGCTCGTCGAGGGCGGGGTCGAGGTGCGGACTGGTGTCGAGGTCACCGAACTGCGTCGGTCCGACGGCGGTTCGGTACGGGTCGTCTTGGACGATGGCGACGAACTCGACGTCGACGAAGTGCTGTTCGCCGTGGGCCGCACACCGAACACGGCCGACATCGGGTTGGACACCGTCGGCCTACAGCCGGGTGGCTGGGTGGACGTAGACGACACCTGCCTGGTGCGCGGAGTCGAGGGCGAATGGCTCTATGCCCTCGGCGACGTGAACCACCGGGCGTTGCTCACCCATCAAGGCAAGTATCAAGCGCGCAGTGCGGCCGCCGCCATCGGTGCCCGCGTCCATCACCGGCCGCTGGACACGACGGAATGGGGTGCACACGTCGCCACTGCCGACCAATTGGCGGTACCCCAGGCATTTTTCACCGATCCGGAGGCGGGTTCGGTCGGGCTGACGCGTGAACAAGCCGAACGGGCGGGCCATCGTGTGCGTGTCGTGGACGTCGACATGGGGGCATCGGTACCCGGGGCGAACTTCTGGGCTGACGGGTACGCGGGGCAAGCGCGGATGATCGTTGACGAGGACGCCGGCGTGGTGTTGGGCGTGAGTTTCGTCGGTCCAGGGGTGGTAGAGCTGCTGCACTCGGCCACGATCGCCGTGGCGGGCCGGATGCCCGTCGCGCGATTGTGGCATGCGGTGCCGTGCTTTCCGACGATCAGCGAAGTGTGGCTGCGGCTGCTCGAGGCGTACCGCGACGCCGCCGCCGGCTAGGTGACCGCTGAAAACGGGAAGGATGCTCGGCGTCCACATGGTTGAGTGACCGGGTGGGCGAACTTGCTGGAGAGGCTTCTCATGGCGGTCGCAGGAGTTCAAAATCATGACCGGTCACTCGCCGCGCATTGGATGTGTCTACCTGCCGCAGTTCGCGCCGGAACGGCTCTCCGCGGTTGCGCGCGCCGCGGACGAGGCCGGCCTCGACGAACTGTGGGTGTGGGAGGACTGCTTTCTCGCGGGCGGGATCTCTGCTGCCGCGATTGCGTTGTCCAACAGCGATCGGCTGATGGTGGGGGTGGGCGTGGCTCCGGTGCCCATGCGCAACGTCGCGTTGATGGCCATGGAGATCGCGACACTCGCGCGTTGTTTCCCCGGCCGCGTCCGGGTCGGCGTCGGCCACGGCGTGCAGGACTGGATGGCCCAAATCGGTGCGAGGGTCGACAGTCCGATGACGCTGCTGCGCGAGTACCTCACCTGTCTCACAGCGCTTCTGCGCGGGGAGCGCGTTACTTTCGAAGGGCGCTACGTCCGTCTCGACAATGTCGCATTGGACTGGCCGCCGGATCAGAGCACCGAAGTCCTCGCCGCGGCCGTCGGGCCAAAGACGTTGCAGCTGACGGGCGAATTGGCCACCGGCACCGTCATCACCCAGGGCACCAGCCCGAACGCACTACGAGACGCTGTCTCTGAGATTCGTAGAGGTGAAGCGCTGAGCGCCACGTCTCACGCACATTCGATCGTGACCTATGTGTTGTGTGCTACCGGACCCGAAGCGCATCGCGAAATGGTCAGCGAGTACCAACGCTGGAACCTCGATCTCGCCGGTGACTTCGGTGTGTACGGCGATGCCGCCGAGATCGCCGAAGGGGCAAGGCGGTGGATCGAGGCAGGTGCAGACACCGTCGTGCTGCAGCCGCCGTTGGGTGCCGACGTCGAGCAGTTCGTCCGATTCGTCGGCTCGGAAGTGCGACCTCTGATCGGGCAATGACGTCCGCTGTGGGGGTTAGGCGATCATCGGGTCGATCTTCGAGCGAGGCGCCAGCACCTGCAGTGCCCCGTACGAGTCGGGCAGCAGCACGCCTTGGTCGAAGAAGAAGATCACCCCGTCGTTGACCACCGCGAAGTTCTGATAGTTGGCGGGGTTGTACAGCGCGGTCGTCACGAACGGCAGGGGCGCAGGTGGGGGCGCCGTCGTCGTTGTGGTGGTCGGCGTGGCCGCGGCCGGCTGTCCGGGTTCCGCGGTCGGTGTCGCAGGCGCGACCGGCGGCGGCGGTGCCAGCTGCTGTTGCAGATCAGCCTGAACGATCGGCCCGACGGTCTTGAGCGGATCGTCCACCCGCCACAGCGGCGTGTTTTCTTTGTCGTCCGGTGCGGCGGTCCAGATGATCTCTTTGCGATACGTCTGATCCCAGTTGAACGCCTTGTACGTCGTCTGAGGCTTCGTACCGACGTTCTGGGTCACCTTGAACACCACGGCCTGCGTCCCGCGCGGCGGTATCGCCGAGGTGTATTCCGTCGGCTTGATGCTCAACACATACGGCGTATCGCGGGGCGCGCCGGACTTGGCCACATTCAGGAACCCGTCGCGCGTCTGAGAGATGTAGTCGGCGACCGACTTCTGGTCGGGGTAGTCCAGCGGAATGCTGATGTCGACGTTGTAACCGGGGTCAGTCAGTTGGATCTCACACGTGCTGCCGGTATTGCCGCCCTTGAGATCGGCGCAGTAATCCTTGGGCGCCGCCACCGCCACACCAGACGAGCCGAACATGGCGGCAACCGCGACGAGCGCGGCCACACTGAATGAACGCATGGGTAGTCCCCCTCCAAACGCGGCACCGCGCCGCGGACGAAAGATTAACCTGCAGCGCGCCAGCAAAGCGGAGTGGGCGGCGTTATCGCTGCTTTCCATGATTCCAGGTGCATGTCCTGGAGGTATCTTTGCCGCCGAGCGCTGGGCTTCGAGTCCCCTTGGCTGCGTCCTTGAATACCTCTTGCCGCTCGACTCAGAGCGCACTGCTCGCAGGTAGGCAGTACTACGGCAGCTTGATCGCCGAGGTGTACATCTCCACGATCGGCCGGTAGAGATCGACGTCGTCGAGTTCGCTGCCGAGCACGACGGAGTCGCTGGTGGCGATCAACACCTGCGCAAACGTCAGCGGCGACACCAGCAGGGTGCCGCCGAGTCGGTCGATGCCCTTGACAATGAATTCCGCCAGTTTCTCGACGACTTCTGATCGCTTGGCGGCTACCCGCTCGCGGGCCTCGGGATTGCGCAACAGGTACAGCGTGAACTCGTGTCCCAGCGCAGCGTGCTCCGCGCCACGGTCGCGGCTCAGCTCTCGCCACCGCGCCGCGATCTGTTCGAATTCGCGCGCCGTGACTTGTTTGGCGGTCGACATCACGTCGGCGAAGTTGTCGAAGTAGCGCCGCCAGTACCGGTCGCTCACCGCCAGGAAGAGATCCTCCTTGGTGGCGAAATGCTTGTAGATGGCGCCCTTCGTGTAACCGGCAGCATGCGCGATGTCATCGAGTGTGGCTGCGGTGAAGCCCTTTTCGGCGAAGACGTCCTCAGCGGCGTCGAGTAGCAAGGAACGGGTGTGTTCGAGTCGTCTCTCGCGAGTCCAACGCTCCGCCATGGCGAAAGTCTGCCACAGAATCTGAGATACCTTTTGGTTACTTAGATACCAACTGGTATATTCTGGCGGTCCGCAGTCTGCAGCAAGGAGTCGTCGTGAGCGATTTGTCCAGCAAGAACAGGCCAACCGCCACAGAAACTGCGCCTGACGCCGGCACACTCGGTGAGACTCCCCGGCCATCTGGCGCGGCGGTCAAGGTGTGGGCCGCCGCCGGTGGCGCGCTCCTCGCTCTGCAGCTCTACGTGTGGATCCGGTGGGTCACCGGGCCCTACTTCGTCCGTGTTCCCGCGGGACCCACTGACCCGCCGCTGTTCATGAAGGTGTTTCTCACCGCCAATGCGGTCCTGATGTGTCTGGGCCTGCCGGTGGTGATCTGGTGGTTTCTGATCCGGCCCTGGGTGCGTGAGCGTCGGATCACCCTGGACGGTCTGCTATTCGTGTCGTGTGGTCTGTTCTTCTTTCAGGACCCGCTGCTGAATTACCTCAACACGTGGTGCACCTACAACACCTGGTTGTGGAATCGGGGTTCCTGGTCGTCGCACATTCCGGGCTGGGTGTCACCCGAATCGCCTGGCCGCCAGGTGGCAGAACCATTGGCCATCAACGCGACTGGCTACGGAATGGTGGTGATGTTCGCCATCGCCGGCTGCTGGTTCATGCGGCGGATGAAGTCGCGCCGGCCGAACCTGAGCAACGTGCGGCTCATCCTGATCACGTATGCGGCCGCCATCGTCGTCGACTTCATCATGGAAGCCTGCTTCCTGCTCCCATTCGGGCTCTACACGTATCCCGGTGCCATCCAGTCGGTTTCGGTGTTCGCCGGCACCTACCATCAGTGGCCGATATACGAGGGGCTGATGTGGGGCGCCGTCATGACCGCATTGAGTTGCCTGCGCTTCTTCACCGACGACCGTGGCCGCACAGTGGTCGAGCGCGGTCTCGACCAGGTGCGCGGTGGCTTCGCCCGGCAGCAGTTCGTCCGCTTTCTCGCGATCTTCGCTGCTGTCAGCGCATGCTTCTTCTTCCTGTACAACGTGCCCGCGCAATGGTTCGGCATGCACTCCGATCGGTGGCCCGCGGATCACCAGAAGCGCTCGTACTTCAACGGCGGCATCTGTGGAGACGGCACCGACACGCCCTGCCCCGACCCGATCCTTCCGGTTCCCACCAAGCATTCGGGGTTCATCGACGTCAACGGCAAGCTGGTGTTGCCTGAGGGCGCGACGCTGCCACCGGTCGTTCCGTTGGAACGGGGCAAGTGACGGCGTCAGCCTGTGGTCAATACCGGCAGCAGCAGCCGTGATGACGATCGCACGGTGTTCACACTGCTGGTGCCCACACTCGCGTGCCGGAAGTTCATGATGGCCGGGGTATCGGGATCCTGGTCGTCACTGGTCAGCACGAGCCGGATCCGGTGGCTGGCGTTGAAGCGTCGAGCGTTGGGCACCAGCGGGATTCGATAGACGATAGCCTCGCCGATGGGCACCGCGACGGGGGTGCGACAGGGCAGCACGGGAGCACCCGGCCGGCTGGCCGCTTCGTCGATCTCGCGCATGCTTGCCCGCAGCCAACCCGCGGTGACGTCGTCGACGACGTCATCGGGTGCAACGTCCTGCAGTGTCACGATCCACGCGGTGTCGGCGGCGGTGGCCGATGCCACGAGTCGAAGCTCGATGTCTCCGACGACATCGATGGTCGCGTCCAACGGCGCGCTGGTCCACGACAGCGACGACGGCGGA
Source organism: Mycolicibacterium moriokaense (assembly GCF_003347205.1). GTDB lineage: Bacteria > Actinomycetota > Actinomycetes > Mycobacteriales > Mycobacteriaceae > Mycobacterium > Mycobacterium moriokaense_B. The sequence goes on along the minus strand of NZ_QQBJ01000003.1, from coordinate 154,750 downwards.
TCGATGGGGCTGGTCCTGGCCCGCCCCAAACCGGCGCCGAGGACCATGAACTCGACGGCACCCGGGTTCCCTTCGTCTTGGGCAAGGGTGCCGTCGGCGCGCAGCGCCCATTCGAGATGCTTGCCGGGCGGCGGCCACGTCTCCGCCGTGCGCCAATCGTCGGCGCCGGGCAGGTAATAGCGCACCGCGGGGCCGTCGAGGATTCCGGTGTCGTGGCCCTTGAGCCAGTGGTCATACCAGGCCAGCGCCTCCACGTGCAGGCTCTCCCACGGCCACGTCAGCCCGAACTCGCCGAGCATGCCCATTCGAACGGCTGGGCTGTTGGACAACGACAGCCACGTGGTGAACGTGGACGGGAGGTGCAGCGGTGCATTTTCCCAGTCGCAGCCGAGATAGACGGGGATGTCGACGTTTTCGAGCATCGGTATCAGATTCCGCTCCTCCCACCAGTCGTCGCGGGCCGGATGCTTGACCATCACGTCGAACCACAACTCATCCCACGGATGAGGATCATGGCTCAGCTTGAGCAAGGCATGCATCATCGTCACCGCGGCCTCACCGTTCATCGTGGCGAACTTGTGATGGACGCGCGGCGTGGTCAGCAGGTGGCGTAGCCCGTTGATCAGCGGGCTACGCCAGACATGGTCACTGCGCTCGGCGGTCAGCCCGAGCATGGACAGAAACGGCGTCACGAAGGCGGCGCTGCTCAGTCCGTGGTGGGCGGCGGCCTCGTACAGATCAGAGGTCACCGCCACTGGGAAGATCGCCTTGAGATGAGGTGGCCGCTCGACGGCGGCTTCGAGTTGTGTCATCGCGAAGTAACTGATCCCGATCATGCCGACGTTGCCGTCGCACCACGGCTGGGCGGCGGCCCACTCGACGAGGTCATGCATGTCGCGGCGTTCGGCGGAATCGAAAAAACCGAAATCACCGCCGGATCCGCCGGTGCCACGCACGTTGGCGATGACGTGGACGTAGCCGCGGGGCACCCAGAAGTCCGTCGCGCCGGCCTCGATGAAACCGGCTGGCGCGCCGAGATCCTGGATCTGCCGTGGATACGGTGAAGCCGCGACGAGCGCCGGGAACCGGCCGTCGGCGTCAGGCCGGTGCACGTCGGCGAGCAGCACGGTGCCGTCGCGCACCTCGACCCCGACATTGAGGTCGTGGCGGGTGTGGAATTGCGGCTCGCTGAGGTTGCGGTAGCCCCGCCCCGTGGTCTGGGGGCCGTTGAGCTGACGCTGGCCGGGTTGGGTGCCCGAAATCCCGGAAGTGGTGGCCATGACGACCTTTCTGATCATGGTGAAGTCCAGCTGAAACACTGCCACGCCAAGCGGAATCGAACCGGGTGATCAGAGCAGTTTCCCGACCAATCTGGGATTGGGTAGCGGTGGGCAGAAAAGCCCGATGGATGACGTAGCGCACTACGTTAGCCGCCGCGTTTACCGCGAGATCAAGATCAGCCTTGACTGGCGCGCCCGGGCGCAGACGCCGCCGTCCCCATCAAGACACCCTGGGGAGGGATCCCATGATCATCGCGACCTACAACGTGGAGAATCTGTTCGCGTGCGCGAAGGCGCTGGAACCGTCGATGGATTCCGGCATCACGACGAGAACCCTGGCCGCGCATGCCGAAATCAACGATCTGTTTCAATGAGCCCCGACCGCGACGAAGTGGTCACGGCCGCGCTCATCGAGCGGCGCTTCGGCTCGCCGACGGCTCCAGCTAAGAGCACGCCGCCGGCTAGAGGTGGGCAACCGGGGTGAGCAGCAGTCGCGAGCCCATCCCGACGGTGCGCGACAGCGTGGCCGCGTAAGCGTCGTAGAGGCGACGAGTGCGTCTGAGTTGCCACAGAGTTTCGACGTTCAGCCACGCGAAGTCACGCGCCTTGGCGATATCCCACGAGGTGATCAGGTGTGCGACTGGTTCGAGGCTGTCGTCGACGGCCCTCTCGACCTCGTTGAGAAAGGACCGCCTGATCTTGGCTTCGACATCGGCGAGCAGTTCGTTGATTTTGCCGTAGTCCTCACGAACGGCCCGGCTCGTCGGCGTGCGCCCGTCGGCCGCACAGGTCGCGACGACGGCGATCGGCAAGTCGTTTTCGATGTGTGCGTTCATGCCGGCGAGTGCGAACTGGATCGGCAGGATGCCTGCGCTCCCGCGCACGGCGAACAGCGGAGCCCATGCCTTCGGTTTCTCGGCGACGGCGTCGTAGGCGTCGAACCAGTAGCCGGCGAACCGCACATCGAGGTCGGCGATGAACGCGGCGTCGTGGTAGATGCCTGGGGTGTGGAGACGATCGGCCACCATCTTGGTCACCTGTAGATAGACGTCATTGAACACAGCGGCGCCGTCACCCGGAAGTGCATCGGCAGCGATGGTCTGCATTCGCGCGAGTACGTTGGCCACCGTGGTCGGGCTCATGAGTTCATCACAGCAGACGTCAGTCGATCGGATGGCCGAATCCTCAAGAACCAGCACTTTATTCGTCATCCCCGGACCCGGGGTACCACGTCGGTGTGATACGCGGTCGCGTTGATATCGGACTTGCGATTCGCCCGATTGACGAGTCGGCTGCCGATACGCTTGATACGTGGTCAGCCGTCCCGGACAACGGCTTCACGCGGGATGCAGACGCACCACGGTGCTCGTTCAACAGTAGGAGCGTGCCATGACATATCCCGACCATCCACCGCTCGAATGCGACATCGTGATGAAGGGCGGAATCACCAGCGGGGTGATTTATCCGCGCGCGGTCTGCAGGCTCGCGAAGACCTACCGGCTGAGATCGGTGGGTGGGTCGTCGGCGGGTGCCATTGCCGCCGCCGGGGCAGCGGCCGCCGAATTCGGCCGCGTCACCGGCGGATTCGAGCTCCTCGAACAGCTGCCGCGCGATATCACCGCCGAGTCCCCAGGTGGCGGATCCGTTCTGTTCCACCTCTTTCAACCGACAAAGCGGACCCGATCCCTGTATCGGGTGTTCATCGCCGGAATGGGCAAAACGTCCAAGACGCTCCCCACAATCTGGGCGCTTCTCACCTCGTTCTGGATCTGGGCTGCGGCAGGCGCGGCGCTCGGCATCATCCTTTTCGTACTGAGCTTCTTCGGCCGTGGCCCCTCGGTCGCCGCCGGAGTGATAGGCGGACTTGTTGTCACTGTGCTCGGCGGTGCCGGCGGCGCAGTGTGGGGTGCCGCCAGAAACCTCGCAGGCACCGCCGGAACGGGTTACGGGTTGTGTACCGGGATGCCGTACGACAACCAGATCGGACCCGCCGCGCTCACCCCGTTCCTGCACGAGCGCTTCCAGGCGATGGCGGGTCGGCCGGACGGGCGCGTACTGACGTTCGGCGATCTTGCCGGACAGGGCATCGATCTGCGGGTCATGACCACCAACCTCACCCGCCGCCAACCGATGCCGATGCCATGGGCCAACCAGGAGTACTTCTTCGAGCCGGTGGAAATGCGTGATTTGTTCCCTGACGACGTGGTGGCGTGGATGGAGCAGAACCCTCCGCGAACCGGACCCGACGGAAACGAGCTGTCCGCCGCCGATGCACGCAGCCGGGATCTCCTGCGGGCCCAGGCAGGGTCGAAACGTCCGTGGCCGTCGCCGAACGACGTCCCCGTCATCGTCGCGACCCGGATGAGCCTCAGCTTTCCCTTGTTGATCACCGCGGTGCGGCTTTACGCGGTGGACTACTCCCTGGTGGAGAACGAGGCCGCCCGTCGCGCCGCGGATCAGTGGCTCGCAGAGCACCCGGACCAGCCGGTCGAGAACGGTGCCAACGACATCGTGCTCAAACCCCACTTCGGTGCGAACTGGTTCTCCGACGGGGGGATCACCGCGAACCTGCCGGTGCACTTCTTCGACGCGCCGCTGCCGACCCGGCCGACGTTCGCCATCGACCTCGAGGAGTTCCCGCCGGACAAAACGAAAAGCAGCACCCAGGCGCAGAACTGCTATCTCCCAATCCGAAACCAGGACGGCCTGCTGCGCCCGTGGTCGACGCTGTCGACATCGGACGGCACCATCGCCGGCATCAAGGCACTCGGTGCATTCGCCTCCCAAATCGTCAACACCGCCCGCGGCTGGCTCGACGCCGCACAGCTGGTGATGCCCGGCTACCGCGACCGCGTAGTGACGATCTTCCACGACGACACAGAAGGGGGCATGAACCTCTCGATGCCCAAAGATGTCGTCACCGGACTCGCCGACCGCGGCGAGGCGGCCGCCGACCTGCTCGTCGAAAAATTCACCGGCACCCCGGACGGCAAGCCGAGGAACTGGGGCTGGAACAACCAGCGGTGGATCCGATTCCGCACAGCGACAGCCGGTTTCAACGCGTGGATGACGAAGTTCGACACCAACTACCGCAAGGACGTCGCCGAATCCTTGCCCTATGCGGACCTGGCCGGGCCTGGTGCTGATGCCGCGCTGCCGTCCTACCGCTTCGATTCCGCCGCCGACCGGACCGCTGCCAACGACCTGACGATCGCGCTGCTCGGTCTCACGTCAACCTGGGGAACGCCCAATGCCTTGTCGGACAGTGCGCCCCGGCCCCATCCGCAGCTGAAGCTGATGCCCGACGACGGGGCGGCCAGCAGCCTGGCCGAGCGCGCCGCCGATACACTCCCGGCGGTCATCGAACCACTGGCGTAGCCCGACATGCCAAAAAACGAGTAGTCGGCTACGCATCCCCGTCGCCGCGGGCCCGACGACACTTGAAGCGGCCCAGTGGCAATCGGTGCGAAGGGATGCGATTTCGATGCCGAACAAGAAGTCCTCGAACCAGAACTTGTTTCTCGAACCGGATCGCGATCGACTCGTGCGGCGCATCGCCGCGGTGACCGACGGCGACCTGACCACCGACCAGATCAAGAGTGTCGTCGTCGACGGCGACGTGGATCTGCTCAAGGACCTGTCCGCGACCAGCAAGCAGAAGGTGGCCACGCTTGTCGCCCCCGACAAACGCGGCGTGCTGGAGAAGGTCATCGGCGAGACGATCGACTTCGTGCCCGTCTCCTTCATCGAGCGCGCATGGGTCTCGGCCAAGGCGGTGGCACGGATCATCGACAAGCACCGCCGACCGTTGGGCACCGGGGTGATGGTGTCGCCTCGATTGATGATGACGAACAACCATGTGATCGCCGACGCCCAGGCCGCATCGGCGGCTTCAGCGCAATTCGACTACCAACTGGCGCTCGACGACGTCGCCGAAGCGGTCACCGAGTTCAGATTCGACCCCGCGGCCTTCTTCTGGACGAGTCCCGTCGAAGAACTCGACGTGGCGCTCATCGCGGTGGGGCCACGGATGACGGGCGAGAAGCCGCTGGAGCGTTTCGGATGGACGGCGCTGTCCTCGGCGCAGGACAAGCACGCCGAAGGCGACCACGTCACGATCATCGAGCATCCCGAGGGCGACTACAAGCAGATCGCGCTGCGGGAAAACCGGGTGATCGGGCGGGGCAAGAAGGGCGTCACGCTGTATTACGCGACCGACACTCTGGGCGGCTCCAGCGGTAGTCCGGTCTTCAACGACGATTTCGAACTCGTCGCTCTGCACCATGCCGGCGGCCACCGCAACGACGACACGCTGGACGACGGCAGGCCCGTACCCGACGACTGCAACGAAGGAATCCGCATCAGCGCCATCGTCGACGCTCTTCGCAAACGGCACGACGAACTGCCCGAAGTGTTTCGCAATCCGCTGGCCGAAGCGCTCAACCCGCCCGCCGCGGCAACGCCGCTGGAAAAGGTCGCCTTCGAAAGCGCGGCAGTGTCGACAGAGACCGTCACGGTCAGCCCCGTCGCCGACATCCCCACGTTGGTGACCGCCGACCTGCACCTGCCACGGCTGCGCATCAGTGACCGAGTGGTGCCCACCGAGATCGTCGAAAACCTGCTGACACCAACGTCACCCGGCCCGGATGCCGTGGTGGCCGTGGACGCGGCGGCGATTCTCGAGCGCAACGACGCACCCGACGAGCATTACGCGAAACGGAAGGGCTACGACGCTGACTTCCTGTCGGTGTCGGTTGCGGTGCCCACGGTTCCGGCCGCCCTGCTCGCCAAGTGTGCGGTGCCCAAGGGCCTGCAACGCTCCGCGGCCACTGTGCTGTTGCCCTACAACCGATTCAGCCTCGTCGTGCGCGCCGATCGGCGGATGCCGTTGTTCACCATCGTCAACATCGACGGTCGTCGGCTTCGCAGCATCAACAGAAAAACCGGTGAGGTGGAAACCACCGAGACCTGGTATCAGGACCCCCGCCTGGCGGCCGACGACCAACTGGAGCAGCCCATATTCGACGCCCAGCACCCGCGCATCTTCGACCGCGGGCACATGGTGCGCCGCATCGACCCCGCGTGGGGAAGCCCTCCGACGGCCAAGGCGGCCTCCGATGACACCTTCCACTTCACCAACTGCTGCCCGCAGATATTGGCGTTCAATCAACATCTCTGGCAGGGCATCGAGGACTACGCGCGGGTCAACGCAGGCGCCGAGAAACTCCGCATCACCGTCATCACCGGCCCTGTGTTCGGCAAGACCGACCCCACCTATCGAGGGATCAAGGTTCCGCGAGAGTTCTGGAAGATCGTGGTGCGGGTCAGCGACATCGACGCCAAACTGCGCGCCACGGGCCTGCTCGCGGACCAAAACGACGGCCTAGCCAAGGCGTTCGGCGACGGAAACGAGGCGTTCACCGACATCGGCAAGGTCGTGACGTACCAGAAGTCGATCGCAGCGATCGAGAAGCTGTCGGGGCTGTCGTTCAACGGCCTGGCCGCACACGACACCCTGAAGGTGGGGCTGGAAGCCGCAGCCCCCGAACTGGATTCACTCGACGAGGTGACCTGGTGACAGGCTCAGGGTAAGTGGCTTGCGCCATACAGCGCCCAGGCGCCGGAGACCACCGCGAGGCCGGCCAACCCCCACGCCTCCAGCGGGCGGCCGGCGCGCTGTGCGGGGTTGGGGCCTGTGGACCGCTCGCTGCACAGCAGCACGGTCAGCGCCACCATCAGGATCAGGCTGTGCGACAACGCCATCACCGCCATGGCGGGGCCGCAGGTGAACAGGCAGCGCCGTCCGTCGGCGCATCCGACGGCCACGCAGTCCCGGTCGGAGCGCCAGCCGGCGACGTTGACGAAACCCGCTCCGCGGCAGCGGCGCAAGGCCCGACGCCGGACCGGGGTGACCTGCCAGCCTGCGGCGGTCAGCAGTACCACGGCCGCGGCGAACGCCGGTGCGCCTTCCGGCCAGACAACCGCGACCAGGCCCACCGCCGCGATCCCCGCCAGCGACCACATCGCGACGTAACCGCTCAGGTACTCCACCATTGCGACGTGGCGCCGGTGCCACAGTCCGGCGCGGGCGACCCGGCCCGCACTGCGGGCGGCGATCGGCAACATCATCGCCGCGACCATCACGGTCCACCACAGCCATGCTTCCCACAGCGAGGGGCCCGCGGTGGCGACTCCCGGCATGGAATCCATTGCCGCCATGACGTCTTGATGGTGATGGCCGTGGTGGACTCCGCCGCCGCCCGGGGCCAGATGGTGTACCAGCACCGCCAGCGCCGCCATCCCGGCCACCGCGTACACCCAGGTGTGCGGCGCGCGGGCCAGCCGCCGGCGCAGCGGCAGCGTCGCTGTGGTCATGCCAGTACGACCACCACGCGGGCGGCCCGCAGGTCCGAGGCTCCTGCGGGCTGCTCGACGTCGTCGAACCCCTCCAGGGCGTCCTCCGGTGTTTCGGGGATCAGCGGAACGAACAGCACGCTCACGTTGTCCGCATCCCACTGATCGGCCTCGACGAGGGTGTCGCGCACCGCGGTGATGTCGAGAACTTTGGTCAGTCCGGTGCCGCCGTGCTGCGCATCGCTGCGCGACGCCTCGGGGACCCCGAAGGTGCTGATCGTGCCTGCCAGCCGCTCGGGATGCTGCGCGGGGGAGTCGCCGGGCGGAATGTTGAGATAGACGTTGTACATCGGCGCGGCGATGGTGCCGGTGATTCCCTCGAGGCGCAGCAACACCCGTCGATACGGCTGGTGGAATGCCTCCAGCCCGGTGTCATCCGGTGGCCGCAGCGCCACATCGGTGCGCTGATCGGCCACCATCGGCACGCCCGTGGTCGCACCGACGACCTGGGGCGGCGGGGGAGGGGCCTGTTCGTCCTCGGGCTGTAGACCCTCCAGCGGTCCCGGGCCGCCGACGAGGACCGGCGCCGGGGTGGGCACCCCGCTGGGCACCTTCACGGTGTCATAGCGGTAGCCCAGCGCCGTCGTGTCGACCACTTCGGAGATCTTCCATGACAGGGCGGCGCCGCCGGCCGGGTTGGGGAAGCTGAATCGGGTGTTCGCCCAATGGCTTTCGAGGATCGGATTCTTGTGCGCGGGATCAGCATCCAGCCACATCTGCCACAGCCGGTCGATGTTGGCGTGGTGGCACCAGAAGATGGGGTCCTGGGCGGCGGTTTCGAACGCACCCATCCAGCCGCGGCGGATCGGGTTGCCGAACGCGTCGTAGTCGTTGCCGACCAGCACGTGCACGTTGCCGTGCGGCACGTCCTCCAGCAGGCCCTGCTCGTCTCCGCTGTAGGACGGGTCGTCGCGGCGTCCACCGCCGAACGTGTCGGTGCCGTCGTCGGTACTGAATGTGCCGGCGACCAGGGCTGTACGGAGGCTGTTGGCCAGATCAGTGAAGAAGCTCAGCCGTTTGCCGCCGTTGGCGCGCACTGAACGCTTGGCGGTGAACAGGTCGTTGCCGGCGGTCGTGTCGATGAATGCGGGCGGCAGCGCCGAGGTGTCGGGGTGGTCGGGGTCGATCGAATACCAGTACGGCAGTGACCAGTTGGCGTCAGCGAGGAAGTGCTGGATCACCGATTCGAACGCCAGCAGATACATTCGGTGCCACGGCATGAAGAACCAACTGCCGTGCTGGCAGTTGCTCCACTGCGGGTTGCTGGTGTCGTGACCGCCGCCGGGGGCGCCGCGACCATGGATGGCCGCCTGGTACAGCCAGCTGAGCGGGTTGGTGGGTTTGGCGTTGGGATTGGCCGGATCCAGCTTGCGCATCGCGTGTACGCCCTGCCGGTAGGCGACCAGCACCTGTGGCCAGGTGCCTTCGTTCCTGGTGAGTGTCCAGACGTCCTGTCGGGTTCGCATGATGGCCCCCTCATTGCTCAGCAGCGAATTGCATTCCGCCGGTCAGAACGAAGCGTGGCGCACGGCGGTGGACATGGCACGCGTATTCGACTACTCGATCTAGCTGCGCTGATGGGCCGGGCGGTGCGTGCTACCGGCATCGCCCGGCAAGGGCTGCCCCTGCAATCGGGATGGATGCAAGTTTTGGGTATATTCACGATTTGGTGAGGGGTGGAAATGTGTCACGGTTTCATGCCGACATAACCCGCAGCGGTGCGGGCTGGCTTGTCCATGTGCGGGAACTGAACCAATCCATCGTCGCCAGAGATCACACTGAAATCGCAGGCAAAGCAAGTCAACTCATTACCGCACAGACTGGATTGACCGATAGTCGGGTCGACCTGGTGGTGCGTAACGAGCGTGACGCGGTGCGATCACGGGCGGCGCAGTTGGGCTTCGAAACCAACTCGGGTGAGTCGCCGCGAACCGACACATACCTACTCCCGCTCAAATCCAGGTCGGTGATCGTGCGGTATGACGACCATGGCGCGGTCGTCGATGTCGACGCGTCAACGCAGTTGGCAGAGTTTCAGATCACCCGCGAGGGCGCCTACGACGCGCTGTTTTACACCGCGCAGTACAGCGATATCAGGCGGCGGCGTCTCGGCAAGGACAGACCCGACCGCCGACCTTAGAAAGGTCTGGCCAGGGCCGTCCCCGCGCGTCAGTAGTTCAACGCGTCACGCCCCGGTTCGCCGCTTCCCGGGGAGTTGACGCTCCAGACCGCTGATGAGCAATTCGAGGCCGAAGGCGAATTCGGTGTCCAGCGATATCGGAAAGTGCTCGGCGACGGCCATGGTCGCCGGCAAGTCGCTGATGTCGACGGCGGCCCACCCGGCGGGCGCCTCCGCATCAGCGGCGGTGATCTGCGCGCCGAATCCCAGCACGTAGCGCGCCAGCGTGGCCCAGGCCCGAAGTGCCAGCGGCGGTGCGAACCCGGAATCCAGGAGGTGAGCCAGGGCGCGTTCGCGCAGTGTCAACATCTGTGGTCCGACCGGCACGCTGTCGGTCATCAACGGGGCGACGTTCGGGTGTCTGCGCAGCACGTCGAACATGGCGTGCGCCAGGGTTTCGCACGCTTGCTGCCACGGAAGATCGCCCAACTCTTCGGTGTCGACGTCGACTTCGCCCATCACGGTGTCGACGACCCGCGCGATCAGGTCGTCGCGACTGGCGAAGTGCCGGTAGAGCGTGGCAGTGCCGGACTCGAGGCGTTGCGCCAGGGTTCGCATCGACAGGGCTTCGGCGCCTTGCTCATCGAGGATGGCGATCGCTGTCGCGATCATCCGGTCCACCGGCACCGGCGGACGTCCGCGAGAGCGAGAGGGCGTGCTCACGCGGCCCAGTATGACTGCCCTTGACAGCATGCCTCAATTATGGCAACACTGTATCCATTAATGCAACCTGAGAAGGAGACCGCGATCATGCTGCTTCCACTCGCGGCGGAACCGTTCACCATCCCGACCGATCGCGACCTGACACCGTCGGAACGACGGGAATTCGTACGGACCCACCGCACATGCGTTTTCGGGCACCGCCGACGCCACGACGGCCCCGCGATGTCGGTCGTCTACTACATCCCGACGGACGACGACGACCTACTGGTGTCGACGATGGCCGGACGGGGCAAGGCCAAGGTGGTCGAGCGCGACGGCAAGGTCAGTCTTTGCGTGCTCGATGAACGGTGGCCCTTCGCGTACCTGCAGGTGTATGCGGACGCGACGGTGGAACGCGACCGTGACCTCGTCGTCGACGTGATGATGGCCGTCGCGGGCCGGATGTCCGGCGAAGCGCTCAACGACGACGCCCGCCCGGTCGTCGAGGCGATGGCCGCCGAGGAAGACCGCGTCGTCCTGCGCTGTCGGCCCTACTCCACGTTCGCCCAGCCGCCGCGGCACCTCTACCGCAACGACCAGGAGGAAAGGATCACCCACTGGCAGTCCGCCACCGTGGCGTGGGATGCACCCGACCCCGCGTGACGGCCCGTCAGCGACTCACCTGATTCGATTCCTGCGCTGTCGAGGCGTTGACGCGGTGCAGCGCATCCCGCCATCGTGCCGGTACGGGTCGCCGTCGTACCACCTGCGGCCACCAGAACCATCGGCCGAGCAGCGCCGCGATCGACGGCGTCATGAAGGCCCGGATGACAAGGGTGTCGAACAACAACCCCATCCCGATCGTCGTGCCCATCTGTGCGACGACGACCATGGCGCTGACCGACATCGACATCATGGTGAACGCGAACACCAGGCCCGCCGCGGTCACGACGGATCCGCTGCCGCCCATGGCGCGGATGATCCCGGTGTTGATGCCCGCCGGTATCTCCTCTTTCATCCGTGCCACCAGCAGCAGGTTGTAGTCTGCGCCGACCGCCAACAGGATGATGACCGCCATCGCCATCACCATGAACTGCAAGTCCAAGCCGATCAGGTGCTGCCAGAACAGAACTGACAGCCCGAAGGACGCGCCTAGCGACAGCACAACAGTGCCGACGATGACGGCTGCCGCGACGATGCTGCGCGTGATCAGCAGCATGATGATGAAGATCAGTGACAACGCGGCGACGCCGGCGATCAGCAGGTCGTATTCGTTGCCGTCGCGCATGTCCTTGAAGGTGGACGCGGTGCCGCCGAGATAGACGCGCGAGCCTTCCAACGGCGTTCCCTTGATGGCCTCGAACGCGGCGTTTCGGATGGCGTCGATGCGCTCGATGCCTTCGGCGCTCAGCGGGTCCCGCTCATGGGAGATGATGAACCGGACCGCGTGGCCGTTGGGGGAGATGAAGTTCTTCATGCCGCGCTTGAAGTCGTCGTTGTCGAAGATCTCCGGCGGCAGGTAGAAGGTGTCGTCGTTGTGGGAGTCGTTGAACGCATCGCCCATCGCGGACTGGTTCTCGCTCATCGCGAACTGCTGCTCCTGCATGCTCGACTGCGTCGAATGCATCGTCCGCATCATTTTTTGCATGCTCTTCATCGTCTCGATCTGCTCCGGCATCATCGCCTGCAACTGCGGCATCAACTCGTCGAGTCGCTCCATGTCCGGAAGCAGCGCCTGGATGTCGTCGGTCAGCTTGTCGGTGCCGTCGAGCGTGTCGAAGATCGCCCGAATCGTGTGGCATACCGGGATGTCATAACAGTGCGGCTCCCAGTAGAAGTAGCTGCGAATCGGGCGGAAGAAGTCGTCGAAATCGGCGATGTTGTCCCGCAGTTCCATGGTGTCGATCGTGGTGTCCTTGATCCGGGTCACCATGGAATGCGTAACAGCCGTCATCTCTCCCATCAGCGAGTTCATCTTCGTCATCGCATCGATGGTGGTCTGCATCTCGTCGGCCTGGACCAGCATGTCGTCCATGGTTTTCTCGGTGTAATCGCGGTTCAGATCCTGCAGCGTGCCGCCCATGCTCATCTGGGCCGGAATCGTGCTGTATTTCAACGGCTTACCCTCGGGGCGGGTGATGGCCTGCACCCTCCCGATGCCGGGCACCTTCGTCACGGCCTTGGCGATCCGCTCGATCACCAGGAAGTCCGCCGAATTGCGAAGGTCGTGATCTGTCTCGACGAGCAACATCTCGGGGTTCATCCGGGAGATGGGGAAATGTCGTTCGGCCGCCGCGAATCCCTGTTGCGCCGGCAGGTCGTCGGGTAGGTAGTTGCGGTCGTTGTAGCTGGGCCGGTAGCCCGGCAGGGTGAGCAGGCCGATCAAGGCGAGGAAGATCGTCATGGTCAGGATCCAGCCCGGCCACCGGACGATCGCCGCGCCGAGGCGCCGCCAGAAGCGAATCCGCATCGCGCGCTTGGGTTCCAGCAGCCCGAAGCGGCTTGCGACGGTGATGATCGCGGGCCCGAGCGTCAGCGCCACGAGCACCGCGACCGTCATGCCGACCGCCAGCGGGATGCCCAGCGTCTGGAACCACGGCAGTCGGGTGAACGACAGGCAGAACGTGGCGCCCGCGATCGTCATTCCCGAACCGAGAACGACGTGGGCGGTGCCGTGGAACATGGTGTAGTAGGCGGATTCTCGGTCCTGGCCGAGCGCGCGGGCCTCCTGATAGCGCCCGATCAGGAAGATCGCGTAGTCGGTGGTCGCGGCGATCGCCAGCGTCACCAACAGCTGAGTCGCGAACGTCGACAGCCCGATGAAGTGGTGGTAGCCGAGGAAGGCCACCACACCACGGGTCGCCGACAGGCTCAACACCAAGATGGTCAACACCAGCCCGACGGTGAGGACCGAGCGGTAGAAGAACAGCAGCATGAAGATGATGACGCCGACCGTGACGAGTTCGATGATCCGCACGCTGGCGTTGCCTGCGTTCTCCTGGTCGGCCTGTAGTGCGGGCCCGCCGGTGACATAGACCTTGACCCCCGGCGGGGGCGTCAGGCTGTCGACGATCTTCTGTGCCGCGATGACCGAGTCGTTGCCGAGCGCTTCGCCCATGTTGCCTGCGAGGTACACCTGTACGTACGCGGCCTTGCCGTCTTCGCTCTGCGCGCCGACCCGGGTCAGCGGGTCGCCCCAGAAGTCCTGAATGTGCTCGACGTGTTGGGTGTCGGCGCGCAGCTTGGCGATCATGTCGTCGTAGAACCGGTGGGCGTCCTCGCCCAGGGGTTTGTCGCCCTCCAGCACGATCATGGCCGAGCTGTCGGAATCGAATTCCTCGAAGTCCTTGCCGATGCGCATCATCGCGATCACCGCTGGCGCTTCTTTCGGCGACATCGAGACGGCCTGCATCTTGCCGACTTCTTCGAGTTGCGGCACGGACACGTTGAGCACCGCGATGAGCGCGATCCAGCCGACGATGATGGGCAGTGCCAACCGCCGAATCCATTTGGCCACGCCGCTTCTCCGCGGCTGCTCGGCGCGGATCGTGGGATCGGTGGTCGGGGCGCTCACCAGGCCATCCTTCGCATTCCATAGACAGTCTTATCAGAACCGACCCCCGGCCGGTGCGTGCCTACCTGGTGAGGGCGCGGGTAGATTGCCGCGCGTGAGCGAAGACAGAGTACGGGTGCAGGTGGGCGCAACAGGCGTGGCGACCGTGACGATGGTGCGCGCCGACAAACACAATGCGCTTGACCAGGCCATGTTCGACGGATTGACGACTGCCGCCGAGCAGTTGGCGGGCGACGCGTCGGTGCGTGCGGTCGTGCTGCACGGCGAGGGCAAGAGCTTCTGCTCCGGGCTGGACGTCGCCAGCTTCATGGGCGGCCGCGGCGGCACGGGCGTGCTGCTGACCCGCGAGGACGGCCGGCTGGCCAACTTCGCCCAGCGTGTCACCTACGACTGGTCGCTGGTGCCCGCGCCGGTGATCGCCGCGATCCACGGCAATTGCTTCGGCGGCGGTCTGCAGATAGCGCTGGGCGCCGACATCCGGATCGCCGCGCCGACCGCGAAGCTGTCGGTGATGGAGATCAAATGGGGCCTGGTGCCCGACATGGGGATCACGCAGACGCTGCCGCGGCTGGTGCCCATCGATGTCGCCAAGGAGTTGACGTTCACCGGCCGCATCGTCTCCGGCGGCGACGCCTCCGCGCTCGGCCTGGTTACCCGCACTGCCGACGATCCGCTCGCGGCGGCGCTGGCCCTCGCCGACGAGATCGCGCAGAAATCGCCGGATGCCGTGCGGGCCGCCAAGCGCCTCTACGACCAGACCTGGGTCAGCGACGACACCGCGGCCGCCCTGGTGCTGGAATCCCAACTGCAGGCCGGGCTGATCGGTTCGCCGAATCAGGTCGCCGCGGTGATGGCGGGGATGTCGGGGGAGAAGCCGGTCTTCGCCGACCCCGGCACCCAGACGGCGAGCTGACCCCATGGGTCTGCTGGACGGCCGGGTCGCGTTCATCACCGGCGGGGCGCGCGGGCAGGGGCGCGCGCACGCCTTGGCGCTGGCCGCCGAGGGCGCCAACATCGTTATCGCGGACGCGCCGCGGCCGATGAATCTGACGTATCCGCTGGGCACCGAAGAGGATCTTCGGGTCACCGCCAAACACGTCGAGGAACTCGGCTCGATGTGCGTGCCGATCGCCGTCGATGTGCGCGACGCCGCAGCGGTCAACGCGGCTGTCGAGGAAACCGTGACCACCTTGGGCAGCCTCGACATCGTGGTCGCCAATGCCGGGGTGGTCAGCACCGGACCGCTGGACGAGGTGAGCGACGAGATCTGGGCCCAGCTGCTGGACACGAACCTGACGGGCGTGTTCCACACGCTGCGGGCCGCCGTGCCGGTGATGCGGCGGCAGCGCTTCGGCCGGATCGTCGTCACCTCCTCGATGGGCGGCCGGATGGGCATCCCGGACCTGGCGGCCTACAACGCGACCAAATGGGCGGTCATCGGGCTGGCGAAGTCCTTGGCGCTGGAGGTCGCCAAGGAGGGCATCACCGTCAACGTCATCTGCCCGACGACGGCGCACACGCCGATGGTGCAGCCCGAGGGCGACGACGGCGTTCCCGACGAGTTGGTGCGGCGGATGATGAAGGCCAATCCGATTCCGCAGCCGTGGATCGAACCCGAAGACATCAGCCGCGGGCTGATGTACCTGGTCACCGATCCCGGTGTGATCACCGGCAGCGTCCTCGAGATCGCCCTCGGCGGCAGCGCTCGAATCACTTGACGCGGCCGAGCATCGAGCACATGAACCCAGCGCATTACCGGTTCAGCGCTCTGGCCGGCGGATAGCATGCTCGACCATGCAGAATCTGGAGCGGCGGACGGTGTTGCTCGCCGCCGGACTTCTGGCCGGACTTGCCGGATCACCGTTCGTCGGCGGCGCCCCGGCCCATGCCGAACCCGACACCAATGGCGCACCCGACCTGGCCCTGCTTCGGCGGACCTTCGCGTTGGCCGAGCAAGCCAGGCAGAGCGGAAGCGCTCCCTATGGGGCACTGGTGGCGGCTGCCGACGGCACTGTGGTCGCCGAGCGAGGCAACACATCGGCGCTCGCCGACGGCGACCCGACGCAGCATGCGGAGCTGACGACCACCGCCGAGGCGTGGCGGGTGCTGGGTTACGACGGGATGAATCAGGCAACGTTGTACGCCAGTTGCGAACCCTGCGTGATGTGTTCCGGAGCGGCGTACTGGACCGGGATCGGCACGGTCGTCTACGGCCTGTCGGATCGTCGGCTGTTCGAATTCACTGGGGATGACCCCGCGCACACTTCCTTCGCGCTGCCCTGTCGCGACATCCTCACGCACGGCTCCCGCCCGATCACGGTCATCGGTCCACTGCTCGAAGACGAAGCGGCACAAGCTCATCAGGGCTATTGGCACTGAGCTTGCTCAATCCCGGTGTCGTCACCGACAGCATCCTCGGAATCGCCCTCGGCGGTAGCCGCTCGAATCACCCGACGCCGCAGAAGCTGAAATGCGTGGATCGCCGATGGCGCAGCTGGTTCGGCAAGTGTCGGAGCGCCGAAGTGGCGGAGCAAGGACTGAAAGTAGGCAGGTGACGATCGGGTTCTCGAAAGTCGTTCTCGAAAGTCGTTGACTCACATTCTCTTAGAACCTAATGCCGGCATCCGCGATGAACCTGGCTTCCGCCCAGCCAGCGGCGGCCGCAGGCCACAAGAGAAGCGCTGCCCGCGATGGGGCGATGCCGACACAAGAGCAGTCGATCGTCCGAAGTGAGGATTGACGATCGTAGGCAATGCGGTAGATTGGGCCGCGTAATCCACACGGGAGCGCTCGCCTAGGGCGCTGAGAGGACGGCTGGGGCCGTCGACCGTATGAACCTGATCGGGTAATGCCGGCGTAGGGAGTGAAGTGGTGAGTTCTGTTTCTGTACCTGTTGCGAGCGTGACGACCGGTCCCATTGCGGGCAGTTCGAAGGTCTATCGGACGCTTCCCGGCGGGATCCGCGTGCCTTTCCGCAGGGTGCACCTGTCCAATGACGAACACCTGGATCTGTACGACACGTCGGGCCCCTACACCGATTCCGCCAGGCAGATCGACCTGGACGCCGGCCTGCCGGGGCGGCCCGGCGTCATAGCTGACCGCGGGACCCAACTGCAGCGCGCCCGCGCCGGCGAGATCACCGCCGAGATGATGTTCATCGCTGAACGCGAGGGTGTGACAGAGGATCTGGTGCGATCCGAAGTCGCTGCCGGCCGGGCGGTGATACCGGCCAACCACAATCATCCCGAGAGCGAACCGATGATCATCGGCAAGGCGTTCTCCGTGAAAGTGAACGCCAACATCGGCAATTCGGCGGTCACGTCGTCGATTGCGGAAGAGGTCGACAAGATGGTGTGGGCCACCCGGTGGGGTGCTGACACCATCATGGATCTGTCGACGGGCCGCGATATCCATCGCACCCGGGAGTGGATCCTGCGCAACTCGCCTGTCCCCGTCGGCACGGTGCCGATTTATCAGGCGCTGGAGAAGGTCAACGGTGATCCCACCCGCCTGAGTTGGGAGATGTACCGCGACACCGTGATCGAGCAGTGCGAGCAGGGCGTGGACTACATGACCGTGCACGCCGGAGTGAGGATGCGATACATCCCGCTGACCGTCAATCGGGTCACCGGGATCGTCAGCCGCGGCGGCTCGATCATGGCCGCCTGGTGCCTGGCCCACCACACCGAGTCATTCCTGTACACGAATTTCGATGAGCTGTGCGAGATCCTGGCGCGCTACGACGTCACGTTCTCGCTGGGGGATGGGCTGCGACCAGGGTCGATCGCCGACGCCAACGACGAGGCCCAGTTTGCCGAACTGCGTACCCTCGGCGAACTCACCAGGGTGGCGAAATCCCATGGTGTGCAGGTGATGATCGAAGGGCCCGGTCACGTGCCGATGCACAAGATCGTGGAGAACGTCCGCCTCGAGGAGCAGCTTTGCGAGGAGGCTCCGTTCTACACGCTTGGGCCGCTGACGACCGATATCGCGCCGGCCTACGATCACATCACCTCGGCGATCGGCGCTGCGATGATCGCCCAAGCCGGGACGGCGATGCTGTGCTACGTCACGCCCAAGGAGCATCTCGGGCTGCCGAATCGCCAGGATGTGAAAGACGGCGTCATCGCCTACAAGATCGCGGCCCATGCGGCGGATCTGGCCAAGGGACACCCGCGGGCGCAGGATCGTGATGACGCACTCTCGCGTGCCCGCTTCGAATTCCGCTGGGAGGATCAGTTCAATCTGTCCCTGGACCCGGACACCGCCCGCGACTTCCATGACGAGACGCTGCCCGCCGGCCCGGCCAAGACCGCGCATTTCTGCTCGATGTGCGGTCCGAAGTTCTGTTCCATGCGGATCACGCAAGACATTCGTGACGCGATGGCTGAGAAATCCGACGAGTTCGCCGCACACGGCAACCGTGTGTACGTGCCCCTGACGGAGTGATCTGGCGCCGGCATCGGCCGCACCAGCACGACGGTTCCCGCCCTGATCGCGGATGTTCGCCTCAGGGGGTCGGCACCTTCTGGCCCTTCGAGAGCACCGTGAGGCCGTCCCGCACCACGAAGCCACGCGCCTCGTCGGCCTTCAGGTCGACCCCGATCTCGGCGCCTGGCGGCACATCGACGTTCTTGTCGATGATCGCATTGCGGATGACGGCCCCCGCACCGACATCGACGCCGTTGAGCAGCACAGAACCCGAGACTTCCGCCCCGGAACCCACCCGGCACGACGGCGAGAGAACCGACTCGATCACCGTGCCGCCGGTGATCACCACACCGGGGGAGAGGATCGAATTGTGCGCCGAGATCGCCGTGCCGGCCTCACCCTCGACCAGCTTGGCCGGCGGTAGGGCGCCGTAGCTGGTGAAGATGGGCCAGGCGGAGTTGTAGAGGTTGAACTCGGGCAGGTGTGCGACCAGGTCCATGTGGGCGTCGTAGTAGGACCGCATCGTTCCTACGTCGCGCCAATAGCCGCGGTCTCGCTCATTGGACCCCGGCACGTCATTGTCCTTGTAGTCGTAGACCGCTGACTCCGAGCGGTCGACGAACCACGGCACGATGTCGCCGCCCATGTCGTGGTCGGAGTTCTCGGCAGCGGCGTCGCGGGTGACGGCGTCGCGCAGCGCGTCGGCACTGAAGACGTAGTTGCCCATCGAGGCGAGTACCTCGTGGGGTGCGTCCGGCAGTCCCTGGGGATCTGTGGGCTTCTCCAGGAAGGCCCGGATGTGTTGTGGTGATTTCGGGTCGATGTCGATCACGCCGAACTGGTCGGCCAGCTCGATCCGCTGCCGGATCGCGGCCACCGTGCAGCCGGCCCCGCTCTCCACGTGCTGCTGCACCATCTGGGCGAAGTCCATCCGGTAGACGTGGTCGGCGCCGACGACGACGACGATGTCCGGATCTTCGTCGTTGAGCAGGTTGAGCGACTGAAAAATTGCGTCTGCGCTGCCGAGGTACCACCGCTTGCCGACCCGCTGCTGGGCCGGCACCGGCGTCACGTAGTTGCCCAGCAGCGTCGACATCCGCCACGTCGTGGTGACGTGGCGGTCGAGACTGTGGCTCTTGTACTGCGTCAGCACAACCACTTTGAGGTAGCCCGAGTTGACGACGTTGCTGAGGGCGAAGTCGATGAGGCGGTAGATGCCCCCGAAGGGTACGGCGGGCTTCGCCCTGTCGGCGGTCAGCGGCATCAGCCGCTTGCCCTCACCGCCTGCGAGCACGACGGCAATCACTTTCTTGCGGCTGGGGGTGATATCCATGCAGAGGAACCTCGTGTGTTCGGTGTCAAAAGCGAGCGGCTACATCGGTTGCGCGGCCACGGCGCGGCATCCCGGCTCGAGCGCGGTAGCGATCGACCCGGTGTGGAGGATCAACGGGGACAATGGTCTGGCGGCTGGGGAGATCTGCCAATCGAGGTCGAATTGGTAGGTCGCCGAGCCCTTTTCGTCGAGCTCGGCCAACGCGGTGGCGGTACGGGGTGCGCCGATGCTCTCGGCGGCAAGCTCCACGCCTGCGTCGTGCAGGTAGTTGGCGATCCGTTTCCCGCGAGGGTCGTCGCCGATCCACGTCAGCAACTCGACTCGGCGCCCGAGCAGAGCCAACCCGACTGCGACGTTCATCGGGCTCCCGCCGACGTGTTCCCCCAGCGGCTGGCCCTTCTGCGCCACGATATCGATGAGCGCTTCCCCCACGACGAGTGCGGACTCGGGCATCGCACTTCCTTCGACGACGTTGGACTGTCGAGCGTATCGCTGTTGCAACCCGGGCGTGGGCATGTTCGGGGATTGCGCCGCGCGAGGAAGGCACGCACGATCGCCTCGAAATGCGGCCACGCAAACGTCATTTCGTATGGGCGAACATGGGCCGTGTGCATTGCGCACACGGTGGGAAGTCCCCGCCCGGCGAACGAGACACCCGCAACGCGATCTGAAGCGAACCGTTGACGTCGTCTAGATTGCTGTGAACCCTGGACTAATCGCCTTCGACGGGGTATTCAGCAGACATGGACTCCGCCGCGACGACCGGCGGGCACACCGTGCTCGCCGAGGCCGACGGCAGAGCATATCGGTCGCTACGTCATCGACCGGTGACGCGGGCCGAGCGCTACGCCCTGGGCAAAAGCCTGCGCAAGCGGGTGCCGCGCACATCGTTGGCCGACTGGACGGCGCCCGCCGACCGGCCGGACCCGGTGGACTTGATCAACGTCAGCCACCAAGGCAGGGTCGACCGGCTGGTCCCGATACGCGTCGGGCGGATGGTCGAATCGCCGTACGGCTTTCTGCGCGGCACCGCGATCGTGATGGCCGAAGACGTCGCGCATCTGCCCGCAACCGGAATCACCCCCGTCGTCTGTGGTGACTCGCACTTCGGGAACTTCGGGTTCTACGCATCGCCGGAGCGCGATCTGGTCATCGACCTCAACGACTTCGACGAGGCGCATCCCGGCGGCTGGGAATGGGACCTGCGACGGCTGGCCGCCAGCATCTGGGTCGCCGGCCGCTACAACGGAACGTCGGAAAAGCACTGCGGCAAGGCGGTCCGGTCCTGCGTCGCCTCTTATCGCTACGAGTTGCGGCGCCTCGCCGACCTACCGCTGTTCACCAGGTCGTTCGTTCGCCTCGACGTCGACAGGCTGGCCGCCGAGACGGCAGGCCCGCTGCGCAAGCAGGTCGCGCGGTCGGCGAAACGGGCGCGGCACCGCACCGGCGACCGCGCGCTGCCGCGGTTCACCCATGAGGTGGACGGCGAGCGAAGGATCGTCGAGGAGCCGCCGCTGATCACCCGACTGCCGGGCCGTGAGGCCGAGCTACTGGCGAAGGCGCTCGACGAGTACCTGGAAACCCTGCCCTCCTATTGGCGGCGTGTCCTCGGCGGCTACACGTTGGTCGACGTCGCGCACAAGGTCGTCGGGGTGGGCAGCGTCGGCCTGCGGGCATACGTGGCGCTGCTCGAAGGATCGTCCGAAGAGGACGTTATCTTCTTGCAGCTCAAGCAAGCTCGCCGATCGGTGCTGGGGCGCTACGTGCACGGGGAATCGGCGTGGCACGCGCACCAGGGGCAACGGGTCGTCGAATACCAGCAGTCGCTGCAGACGGTCAGCGACCCACTGTTGGGCTGGACCAGCATGGACGGGTTGCAGTACTACGTGCGCCAGTTCCGAAACATGAAGGGGCGCATCCCTTTGGACGCCATCGATGCGGCCGCGCTGGTCGACTATGCGGGCGTGGTTGGTCAGCTTCTCGCCAAGGGGCACGCCAGGACCAGCGGGGCGTCGATGATCGCCGGCTACATGGGGAGTTCGGACAAGGTCGACAACGCGTTGTGCACGTTCGCGCGCCGATACGCCGACCAAACCGAAGCCGACCACGCCGCGCTCGTCGCCGCCGTCGACCGCGGCCTGTTACCCGTCGAGCGCGGCGTCTAGCTCTGTAGCTCGCCGCCATTCTCGACCAGGACCTGCAAGTCACGCTCCCAGGAGCGGTAGCGATACCGATCCAGAAGGCGGCGCAGCAGTCGCAGGCCACCGCCCGCCAGGGCTGCGACCGTCAGCCAGAGCATCAACCCCGCGGCGACCCCGTCGGCCCGTGCATCAACCGCCGTGCGCGGCGCGGAGGTGATCTCGCCATTCTCGTCGACCCAGATGGGCAGTCTTTGTCCGGGCTTCACCGGTTCGGCGACCTCTACGTCGTCGTCTCGGGTGGACCTGCCGTCGAACCAACGGACGTGTACCCACCTGGATATCTCGGATCCATCAGACCTGGAATGGCTGGCACCAAGTGTCTCGGCCTCGACGGGATGGCGGGTGGCGGCTTCGACCTCGATCGCCGCCGACGCCGCACCATGGACGTTGCGCGCGATATCGATGGCGACCGGGATTGTGCCGATGAGGGCAGCGAGCACCAGGACGATCGTCCACGCTTCCAAACGATCAACCGAACGTGTCAGCGGGTGTCGACCCACTGCCCGAGCCATCCACCAGCGCCTGCGACCAGGTGTCGCAGCGCGACGCCTTTTCCGGCCGTAGGTTACGTACATGTTTTTCATGGTCCCGTACGGCCGATCACATCTCAAACTCGTTTGCGGCGAGCTTCATCACACCAAGGCTTGGAATAGTGGTGAGGTGCTTCACCTGCGTCGGTGCCGGCAGCCTGATCATGCTTACGACGCCTCGGGGATAACTATGGCGACGGACCGATTGTCCGCGGACGGGATCCGCCGAGCTTTGCTCGAGTGATTCCGCCGCGCTCGTCGCCGCCGTCAACCGCGGACTCTTGCCCGCCGAGCGCGGCGTCTAGCTCTGCAGCTCGCAGATCACCACCGGGATGTCGCGGTCCGTCCGCTTCTGATAGTCGGCGTAACCCTTGTAGGACGCCACGATCTGCGGCCACAGCTCGGCCTTCTCAGCTGCGCTGGCGGTGCGGGCGTGGACATTGTGTCGTTGACCGTCGATCACCACGGCGGCGTCGGGATTTGCCTGCAGATTTCGGTACCAGTCGGGGTGGCGGTCATCACCGCCCTTGGAGGCGATGAGCACCACCCGCTGGGAGTCGTGCACGGGCGCCGTCAGGTAGCAGGACCGCGGCAGCCCCGATTTGCGACCTGTTGTGTGCAGTTCGACAAGGGGCATCCCGAAGGGTTTGGCCAGGATCCTGTTCCCGCTGACCTTGAGGACCAGCCGGTGCGCCAGGTTCATCAGCTTCACACCGTTGTCCTTGAGGGTGTTCGTGTTCATCCCGTGCCCTTTCGGTGACGCGCTGGGTCCGCCAGCGGCTCATCTGTGAACCAACGCTACGCAGCGAGCACGACTTCCCTGTCGCGGGCGCAATCGTCTGGCCGACCGTGCAGTGCCTGGCGCCGCCGACCCGTCCTCGCGGGTCAGCGAAGTTACCGGCCGGTAGAATCGCGCGCGGGGGAACGGAGGCGTTCGTGATCGAACACAAGTCCATCGACATCCACGGCCAGCGGTTGGCGTACTACGACGAGGGCCAGGGCGAAGTTCTCCTGCTCATCCACGGTATGGCCGGCAGTTCGCAGACCTGGCGGGAGATCCTGCCGCGGCTGGCGAAGCGGTACCGCGTCATCGCGCCCGACCTGTTGGGCCACGGTCAGTCCGCCAAACCCCGCACCGACTATTCGCTCGGCGCGTTCGCGGTCGGGCTACGCGATCTGCTCGACGAACTCGACGTGGACTCGGCGACCATCGTCGGCCACTCGCTCGGTGGCGGAATCGCGATGCAGTTTCTGTACCAGCATCCCGACTACTGCCGACGGCTGATCCTGATCAGCAGCGGCGGGCTCGGCCAGGACGTCGGCTGGATCCTGCGACTGCTGTCCGCGCCCGGCGCCGAGCTTGTCATGCCGGTGATCGCACCGGAATTCGTTCTGCGCGCCGGTAACTCGGTCAGGTCATGGCTCACGTCGACGGGACTGCGGTCGCCGCGCGGCGCCGAGATCTGGAATGCGTACTCGTCGTTCTCGGATGCCTCCACCCGTGCGGCCTTCCTTCGCACGCTGCGCTCGGTCGTCGACTACCGCGGGCAATCGGTCAGCGCGCTGAACCGGTTGACGCTCAAAGCCGATCTGCCTGCGCTGGCCATCTGGGGCGAGGACGACACGATCATCCCGGTCGATCACGGGTATGCCGCATTGCAGATGCGGCCCGAAACCCGCCTCGAGGTGCTGCCGGGCGTGGGTCACTTCGCCCACGTCGAAGCCCCTGCACAGGTCGCCGATCTGATCGAGGATTTCATCACCACCACCGGTGCGTGGGCTTCGCACAGCCACTGACGGCCGCGAAAAGCGCCGGATCCCGCTGCGACTCCGAGGGCTTCTCCACCTCGTCCTCGGGCGTCACATTGTCATCGGAAGCTGTCATGGCCGTGCCATGCCCCGACTGAACCCGCAGATAACCCCTTGCCCTCAGCCGCGCTCCGACAAGGAGGTTTGTGGTCTCGCGGCGGCGGGAATGCCGGATCTGTTTCGCGAGGAGGCGACCATGGCGACACCGGCCGAGACCCAGAGCGTGATCCGCAGTCTCATTCCCGCCCGGATCGACCGATTGCCCTGGTCGCCGTTTCACACGCGGATGGTCATCGCGCTCGGCGTGGCGTGGATCCTCGACGGTCTGGAGATCACCGTCGCCAGCGCGGTCGCCGACACGCTCAGCCAGCCCGAAACGCTCGGCCTGTCGTCCGCGGCGGTCGGGCTCATCGCCACCGTCTACCTGGCTGGGGAAGTGGTGGGCGCGCTGTTCTTCGGACGCCTCTCCGACAAGCTGGGGCGACGCAATCTCTTCATGGTGACGCTGGGCGTCTACCTCGTCGGCAGCGGTCTCACCGCTGCCACCTTGGGCAACAGCGCCGGCTGGATCATCTTTCTCTACATCACCCGGTTCATCGCCGGCATGGGCATCGGCGGGGAATACGCGGCGATCAACTCGGCGATCGACGAACTGATCCCGGCGCGGTTCCGCGGCAGGGTCGACATCGCGATCAACGGAACATACTGGGCCGGAGCGATTCTCGGCACTCTGGGCACATTCGTCTTCCTCAAGGCGATCGACCTGAGCCTCGGCTGGCGGCTGGCCTTCCTCATCGGCCCCGTCCTGGGTCTGGTGATCCTGCTGGTGCGGCGCAACCTTCCTGAAAGCCCGCGCTGGCAGGTGATGAATGGACGGGTGGATGACGCCGAGCAATCGATCACGCAGATCGAGCATGAGGTGAAAGCCACCGGCGCCGAGTTGCCCGCGGTCGACGAGAGCAAGGCGATCGACCTGCAGCCCACCGAGAAGATCGGCTACCTGGCGCTGACCCGAGTGCTGTTCCGGGACTACCCCAGCCGGTCGATTCTGGGCGCTGTGCTGATGGTCAGCCAGTCGTTCCTGTACAACGCGATCTTCTTCACCTACACCCTGGTGCTCGGCAAGTTCTACGGCGTGGCATCCGAGTCGGCGCCTCTGTACCTGATCGCCTTCGCTGTCGGAAACCTTCTGGGCCCATTGACGATTGGGCACTATTTCGACACGCTCGGCCGGAAGAAGATGATCGCGGGCACCTATCTGCTGTCCGGTCTGCTGCTGGCCGTGAGCGCGGTGTTGTTCAACGCCGGGGTGCTCAACGCGATCACGCAGACGATCGCGTGGTGCGTCATCTTTTATTTCGCGTCGGCGGGAGCCAGCGCCGCCTACCTCACCGTGAGCGAGATCTTCCCGCTGGAGGTCCGGGCCAAGGCGATCGCCGTGTTCTTCGCCATCGCCCAGTGTTTCGGGGCCCTCGGTCCCGTCATCTACGGCGCGCTCATCGGCGACGGCTCCGAGCCCTTCCTGCTGTTCCTCGGCTACCTGCTCGGGGCAGCCGTGATGATGGCAGGGGGACTGGTGGCCTGGTTCCTCGCCGTCGATGCCGAAGGCAAATCCCTGGAGGACGTCGCCAGCCCGCTGGCCGCGGCCGGCGCCCGTCGCACGGGCTCGGTCCGTGCCGAAGGAGCGGCCAGGCCGCGGCTGTCCTGACCCTCAGTCCGTCTTGACCAAGAACTCCACGAGCACGTCGGTCATCGACGGAATGGCTTGGTGCGGAATCACTTCGTAGCCATGCGTGGAGAGCGTCGGCACGCAGAGCAGTCCGGCGCGGGGCGAGAGCCCGCTGGCCTTGGCGTGTGAGGCGTCGGACTCGAACGCACCGAGCACCGCCGCCTGGGGCGCGAGGCCGAGATCGGCGGCGATGCGCATCAGCCGGTCGGCGACGGCCTTGTCGTAATCACAGCGGTCGTCGCGGTAGGCGACGATGGGGCCGCCGCCGACGTCGGTGTCGTACTCCGCCTCCGTCGGCCCCACCTCCAGGGCAAGGGCCAAATCACCGGGCAGGGTCCGGCAGGCATACGACGCGCCGACGCCGCCGATCTCCTCGTCGGTGGTGAACACGAGGTAGACGTCGTGCGCCGGGCGTTGCGCGCGTTCGCGTAATCGGCGGGCCACCTGCAGCAGGGCCACCACGGCGGCACGGTCGTCCATGAAATACGACCCGATGTAGTCTCCGACGTCGACCAGCGTCCGCTTGCTGCGCTCGATGCACACCCGCGTGCCCGGATGTACTCCGGCCGCCGTGAGTTCATCGGCCGTGCGCCCGGTGAAGACGTACACGTGCAGCCAGTCCAGCGATTTGTCGCCTTTGTCCGGCTTGGTCTGCCAGATCCGCAGGCTCTCCTTGGTGGTGTGCTCCGATCCCAGCGACAGCACTCCCGTCACGGTCTGGGCGTCTCCGAGCACGGCGACGGGACCCAGGCCGAAGTTCGCCGGATACATCACGCCTGACGGCGTCACGTGCAGGGTGCCGTCGGGCTCCACGCGTTTGACGACCATCGACAGCTCATCCATGTGTGCCAGCACCCGGGTACCCGGCACGTCGTCGTAGCGGCTCGCTTCGTCGTCGCGGCTGTCGTTGCCCCGGATGAACCCCACGAGGTTGTTCGCCTTGTCGACCCATACCTCATCGACGTACGGCTCGAGTTCGGCGCGGCAGACGTCGCGCACCGCGTCTTCCTGGCCGCCCGGGCCGTAGGCCCACAGCAGCTGTTGCAACAGTTCGCGGTACAGCCGGGGTTCGTTCACGGTCGAGCTGCTCCTTTCCGGTGATGCGACGGTTCTTCCCAAGCCGGACCGCGGTCAAACAACCGCCGATCAGCGCACGCGATGTCCCAGAGTCCGCGAACGGGTACTCATGTTCGAACATCTCGCCGAGGCAAGGACATATGCGTGAGCAAGACCAGTCAGCGTGAGCTCGGAGATTCGGACAGCCCGATCGAGGACGAGCTCGAGGACGCGTTCCAACGGATGATGGCAGAGGGCACCCAACGGCTTCACCGGCCTTGGCGGGAGGTGCTGACCACCGGTTTCTTCGGCGGCACCGAGGTCGCGATGGGGGTGCTGGCCTACCTGTCGGTGCTCAACGCGACCCACGATCCGCTGGTGGCGGGCCTGGCGTTCTCCATCGGCTTCCTGGCGCTGCTGCTGGGCCGCAGCGAGTTGTTCACCGAGGGCTTTCTGGTACCCGTGACCACGGTGGTCGCCAAACGTGCCAGCGTCGGGCAGTTGGCCAAGCTGTGGAGCGGGACGCTGGCGGCCAACCTGGTGGGTGGCTGGGTGATCATGTGGCTGGTGATGACCGCGTTCCCGAAGCTGCGGCACCAGACCGTCGAATCGGCGCGGCACTTCATCGAGGCCCCGCTCTCGCCGGAAACGCTGTCGCTGGCGGTCCTCGGCGGCATGGTGATCACCTTGATGACCCGCATGCAACACGGCACCGACTCGGTGCCGGGCAAGATCGCCGCCGCCGTCGCGGGCGCCTTCCTGCTGGCCGGCTTGCAGATGTTCCATTCGATCCTCGACTCGCTGTTGATCTTTGGCGCGCTGATCTCCGGTGCGACACCGTTCGGGTACCTCGACTGGCTCGCGTGGTTCGGCTACACGCTGGCGGCCAATGTCGTCGGCGGACTGGTCTTGGTGACGCTGCTTCGCCTGCTCCGCAGCAAGGAGCGGCTGCGGGAAGAACGCGACGATGCCGAGGATTCGCCGGTCGACGACCGGGCCGGCGGCTGATCGAAGACTGTTGTTGCACTGTCGATCCCCTTGGAGTGCCTCCCAGTTGCCCTGTTCTGCAAGGATTTCCACAGTCCGCCGAACCTTCTTCTACAGCTGCGAGGGATATTCTTTCAGACGCTACGCGTAGTCGATGGGTACTAACTCGATCATGAAGGAGCCAGCCGAAGTGCCTAGACTCGCATCTCAAATCTGTTTCGCCGCTGGCGCGTGCGCGCTGATCGCCGCCGCGCCCATCGGTTCACTGGCGCTGTCGCAAATGGCCGGACCCGGACCCGGCCCGTACAGCGCGGCGGCCACCGTCACGCAGACAACACCGTCGACCGTGGAGGCGACCATGATCGCCGTTCCCGCGATCAAGGGGCCCGCGCCGCTGCCGAAGGAGGAGCAAGGGCTGCCGTAGACCGGCAACCGGGGCCGATCTGCTGGCAGCGTGCGCGACCAACTCTTATTGTTAGCCGGTGGACGGGACACCGTTCGGCCGCTACCGGTTGGTCGAGTTGCTGGGCCGCGGCGGCATGGGCGAGGTGTGGAAGGCGTTCGACACCGCCATGAACCGGGTGGTCGCCCTGAAGTTACTGCCCACCAACCTCGCCGACGACGAGCAGTATCAGGCGCGGTTCCGTCGGGAGGCCCAGATGGCCGCCGGGCTGGACGAGCCCCACGTCGTCCCGATCCATGACTTCGGCGAGATCGACGATCGGCTGTATGTGACCATGCGGCTGATCGACGGCAAGACCGTCAACGAACTGCTCGTCAACGGCCCACTGGCGCCCCCGCGCGCGGTGTCGATCGTCGAGCAGATCGCGGCGGCCCTCAATGCCGCGCATCGCGTCGGACTGGTGCATCGCGACGTCAAGCCGTCCAACATCCTGGTCACCGAGGACGACTTCGCCTACCTGATCGATTTCGGCATCGCCCGCGCCGCCGGGGCAACGAAGCTGACCAGCACCGGCACCACCATCGGAACGTTCGCCTACATGGCGCCGGAGCGGTTCACCGCCGACAAGGGCGACGCGCCGGCCGCCGACGTCTATGCGTTGACGTGCGTGCTGTACGAGTGCCTCACCGGAGTCCAGCCGTTCCCCGGCGACAGCATGGAACGCCAGATCACCAGCCACCTCACGCTGCCGCCGCCGCGCCCCTCGGCGCTGGCGCCGGGGATTTCGCCGCAGATGGACCAGGTCGTCGCGACCGGCATGGCCAAGAACCCGGACCAGCGCTACGCCACCACCAAGGATCTGGCCGCTGCCGCCCGTGCCGCGCTGGCGGCTCCCGTCACACCTGCTGCGCCCGCCGCCGCGGCGAACTGGCCGCAGCCCGCGGCCAATTGGCCTGCGCCGGTGCAGTATCCGCACACCTCGGGCAGCATGCCCGCGGCCGGCGCGCCAACCCAGTACGCCGGTCCGCCGGCGCCCGCGCAGTGGTCGCCGGGCGCCCACCACCCGGATGGGCCGACGGCGTGGTGGCGTGGGCCGGCGATACTGATCCCGGTCGCCCTGTTCGGGGTTGCCGCCGCGTTGGTCGTGGCGATTGTCGTCGTCTTCAACCTCTCCGGCGACAAGTCGCAGCCCGAAACCGCCACCGCCGCCGACAGCGGACGTTCGTCCGCGCCCAGCACCGGCGCTTCGGTCCCCCCGAAGACGTCCGGAATCGTCGCGCCCGCACCGGCCCCGACCGCGTCGTCGCAGAGCGGGCCAACACAGCTGCAGACGGCCGACGGGCTCAACGGGCTGTTGACGAGTATCCGCGAACGATTCGGCGACACAATGGGATACGAACTGGTGGTCTACCCCGATTACGCGATCACCGACCGCGCCGACGCGACCAACAGCCACGTCAAACACAGCTTCATGTATCGCGATGGGCAGTGGCAGAGTTGGGCACCCGATATGACCACCGGCGGCTTCGACTACCTCGCCGACCTCGGCGCGATCAACGTCGACGCGGTGGCCGCCACCATCGCCGACGCGCCGAAAACACTCGGTGCGGGCGACGGCGGCATGACGTATCTGATCATCGACGGCGCCGAAGGCGGCAGTCTGGAACTGGCCATCCACTCCAGCGCGCCGGGCACCGGCTACATGCAGGTCAACGCCGACGGAAGCATCAAGAAGATCTATCCGCCGTAATCGCCGGAGCGTCGGCGGTCTCGGGCTCGGGCTGTGACGGTGCTTGTGCCGGCTGGCGATCGCGGCGGCGACGCAACCACTGCACGCCGAACCGCACGGCCGCAGCCAACATGCCCATGAAGGCCGTCAACTGCACCCAGTAGTTCTTCACGGTCTCGAGCAGTCCGTGCATTCGGTCGCCCACCCCTGAACCGGGTTTGATCAACGGCTGCACAGCAATCCGAAGTGGTACGGTCTCCGTCGTGACGCTGCCGTCGCTGCGTGGACACATGATGAGCGCCTGCAGTTCGAGGTCTCCCGACACATGCGGCTGCACCTGCCAGCTGAACAGAATGCTGACCTGTTCGCCGATCGACTTGTCGATCGTCTCGAGCGGGGTGACCGTCGCGTCGTCGGAGATCACGGTCAGCTTCGCCCGCACGACCGTCCCGACGGTGACGTCCACCGGCAGTGGCGGCCGCGGAACATCGGTCGGCACCGTCGCATTGATGGTGTCCTGAAGGCGCTGGGCGTCACCGATACTGAGCGCGATGGTGTCGGTCTTGCCCTCCTGCAGCGAGGCCGGCGCATGCCACACGGCATTTCGGGTGATCAACCCCTGAACGGCCTGATCCGATTCGGGCCGGTGGACGGGCGCGGGTGCCGGAGCAGGCGCGCTCGGCGCGATGGAAGGCAGACGCGGATCGTCGGTCGTCGAGAAGGATTCCGAGGGGCCGAAAGCCGGTAGGTCCGGCCCACGTGTCACCGGCGACGGGGGGAGCGGAGGTGCCGGCGCCGCGGGCGCGGCCGCCGGAGTGGACACCGTTGTCGGTCGAGGCGAGCTCGAGACGGGCGTCTGAGACGCATCCGGCGACGAACCACAGGCCGAAAGAAGAAGCGCCAGAAAGGCTATCGGCACAAGCAGCGAAGCTCTGGTGTGGCGCACAGCGGGCACCTCCCGTCACGGCGACCGTCGTGTGGTCGCGACTCCTTTGTCAATCAGACGGAAGCCTAGGTCCGCAGTTGCGGAAGGGAACGAGTAGTCGACTACCTCTATTGTGCGGCGGCGCCCTATGTCCGGATGCGCGCAGCGATGGTCGCTGTGCCCGCTCCGCTGAGTTCTTCGATGGCATCGGGCCGCCCCGTCATGGCCATCAGGAGCGCCTCTCCGCAGCCAGTGACTTCCGGTCCGTCGCCGTGCCGCCAATCGACGTCGGTCGCAGTCAGCCGAAGCCCTCTGATGCGTCGGCCCGCACCCAGTCGTGGGTTGCCGGGCACCAGCGGCAGGATGCGCTCGAGGCGGTCAACGGGCACGGATCGGTGGCGCCGAAGTCCCCGGCGGATGTCCTGATGGTGGACGGCGCCGTCGACCAGCGCGATCATGCCGCCGAATCCGGCTGTCAGGCCTCGCGGATGCAGGTGATCGCGCAGGAACACCACCAACTCGTCGGGCGACATCGGTGAGAACTCTTTGACCCCCGCCTCATTGGCGTGCAGCAGCCGTCCCTGTGCAAATCGCTTCACCAGGCCCAGGACGTTCAGCTCCTCGTAGCTGACGACATGTGCGACAACGTCTTTCACGGTCCACCCGGTGCAGAGACTGTCGGCGTTCCAGTCCTGCGGGCTCAGCGTCTGAAGGAAGTCGGCGAGGTCCGATCGCTCTTCGTATGCCATGTCCATCAAGGACTTCGGGGCACTGGTCATCGGGCCGCCTCCACCACCTCGCCATAGCGGCGAAGGTAGAGCGGCCATCCCGCGTCGCCGCCGACTCCATCGGCCACGGCCCGCCAGCCGTCGCCGTGCCGGTCGAGGTGGCGATGCTCCAGTTGCACGCGCGTGCTGCCGGCGGACTCGGCGACGAAGCGCACCTCGACCTCACTGGCCAGCGCCGGGTCTGTGACCAGTTGCCACGTCGGCCCGATGTCCCATGAGAAAACCAGGCGCGACGGCGGCTCGTATACGAGCACGCGTGCCCACTCGCAGCGACTGCCGTCCTCGCCGCGGTCGTAGATACGCCCCCCGACATGCGGCTCGAAGACCGTCTCGGCGATGGGGACGGCCAGCAGATTGTGGTCGCGGGGCTTGATGGCGTCGAACCTCTCGACGAACAGAGCGAACGCCCGCTCGATACCGGCACTGACCACGACGCTCTTGCGTATCGGTTCCGCTCCGTCCGCCACCACTATGCGTCTCCTTCCTCATCGGCAATCGACTTGTAGGTGTCCAATGCCTTGCCCCAGAACACGTCCAGCTCCGCACGCAGCGCGGCGACGCCGTCGGGGTCCAATTGATAGATGCGCCGCGTCCCGACTGCGCGATCACGAACCAGCCCGGCACATTTCAGAACCTTGAGGTGCTGGGAGACCGCAGGCCTGCTGATCGGCAGATCGCGGGCAAGTTCACTCACCGCCATCGGCCCTGACCCCAGGCGCCTGAAGATGGTGCGCCGCGTGCCGTCGGCGAGCGCGGACCACGGGTCATCCGTTTGGTAAGTGACCACGAACGGTAAGTGTACACTTACCGTTCTGGTTTGGTCAGCCCTCCTGGCCGCCGATCGAACGCAGCCACGGCTCGCGCCAGCCCGGGCAGCCGGAGACCAGCTTGTTCGCGCTCTCGGGTCCCCAGCTTCCCGGTTTGTAGATCTGGACCGGGGGCGGCGCGTCGAGCAACGGCTGGACGATGCGCCAGGTCTCCTCGACGCTGTCCTCGCGGGCGAAGTGGCTGGGGTCGCCGACCATCGCGTCGCTGAGCAGCCGCTCGTAGGGTTCGGGCGCTTCGCCGAGTTCTTCGGAGAAGATCAGCGAAAGATCCACCGTGCGCGTCTCGGCGCTGCCGGGCTTCTTGGCCTGCACAACCAGATCGGTGCCGGGGTGCGGGTCGATCCGCAGGATGAGCTCGTTGGCGTCCGGCGTGTGCGGGGTGAACGCCAGTTGCGGCGGTCGCTTGAAGATGACCCGTATCTCGGTGGCGCGCACCGCAAGCGCCTTGCCCGCGCGGATGAAGAACGGAACACCCGACCAGCGCCAGTTGTCGATCTCCAACTTCATTGCCACATACGTCTCGGTCTGCGAGCCCGCCTTCACGCCCGGCACGTCGAGGTAGCCGTCGTACTGTCCACGGATGTAGTGCTGCGGGTCGGCGGCGGGCATGGCCCGAAACACCTCTGCGCGCTTGTCGCGCTGCGCGTCGGCGCCGTGCGCGCTCGGCGGCTCCGATGCGAACAGCCCGAGCAGCTGCAGCAGGTGGTTCTGCACGACGTCGCGCAGCGCCCCGACCGGGTCGTAGAAGCTGCCGCGGTCCTCGACGCCGAAGTCCTCGGCCATGGTGATCTGCACCGACTGGATCCGGTCGCGGTTCCACAGCGGCTCGAACACGCTGTTGGCGAACCGCAGGTACAGGATGTCCATCGCGGGTTCCTTGCCCAGGAAGTGGTCGATGCGATAGATCTGCCACTCCTCGAGCTCCTCGCGCAGCTCGGCGTCGAGCGCCTTGGCCGATTCGAGGTCGTGCCCGAACGGCTTCTCCACCACGACGCGGGCGCGTGAGGTGAGGTTGGCCGCGACGAGCCCCTTGACCACGCGCCCGAACAGCGACGGCGGAATCTCGAGGTAGAAGACCGGGGTGTGCTTGCCCTCGATCGCTTTGGCGACCCGGTCGTAGGTCCTCTTGTCCCCGAAGTCGCCCGACACCATCGACAGTCGCCCGGCGAAACGCTCGAAGACGTCCTCGTCGATGGTCTCGCCGCTGCCCTCGATGGCGTCACGGGCATGCTCCCGCAGCATCGCCGAGGACCAGTCATCAAGCGCCACACCGACGATCGGACAATCCAGCACCCCCCTTCGTTCCAGTCGATAGAGCGACCGGAACGTCATCTTCTTCGCGAGGTCTCCGGTGATCCCGAAGATCACCAGCACATCAGCAGTCGAACTCATCGCGTGACCTACTGCTTCTTCTCGGCGTGGCCGCCGAACTCGCTGCGCATCGCCGACAGAATCCTGTCGGTGAACGCCCCCAGCTGGCGGGACTCGAACCGCTCGTAGAGCGACGTCGTGATCACCGACGCGGGAACGCCCTCGTCGACGGCGGCCAGCACGGTCCATCTGCCCTCGCCGGAGTCCGACACTCGGCCGGTGAAATCGTCGAGATCCGGTGACCGCGCGAACGCATCCGCCGTCAGGTCCACCAACCACGACCCCACCACGGATCCGCGCCGCCACACCTCGGCGACCTCGCCCACGTCGATGTCGTACTGATACGCCCAGGGGTCGCGTAGGGGAGTGGTCTCGGCGTCGACGGTGCGGTCGGTCTTGCCCGCGTTGGCGTGCTTGATGATTCCCAACCCCTCCGCGATCGCGGCCATCATGCCGTACTCCACCCCGTTGTGAACCATCTTCACGAAGTGCCCGGCCCCGCTGGGCCCGCAGTGCAGGTAGCCGTCGGGTGCGGTGCCGTCCGTGCGGGTGCGACTCGGCGTGGGCTCGGCGCTGCCCTGGCCGGGCGCGATGGTCTTGAAGATGGGGTCGAGGCGGGTGACCACCTCGGTTTCGCCGCCGATCATCAGGCAGTAGCCGCGCTCGAGGCCCCATACTCCGCCGCTGGTTCCGCAGTCCACGTAGTGCAGATTCTCGGCCACCAGTCGTTTGGCCCGCGCGATGTCGTCGCGGTAGTAGGAGTTGCCGCCGTCGATGACTGCATCGCCGGGTTCCAGCAGCGGGATGAGTTGGTCCAGGGTGTCGTCGACGATGGCCGCGGGCAGCATCAGCCATATCGCGCGCGGCTTGTCGAGCTTGCTGACCAGCTCCTCGAGCGAGGCCGACCCGGTGGCCCCTTCGGTCTGCAGTTCGGTGACCGCGTCCGCATTGACGTCGAAGACGACGCAACTGTGTCCGTCGCGCATGAGCCGACGGACCAGGTTGGCGCCCATCCGGCCAAGGCCGACCATGCCAAGCTGCATCGGACTCTGGGTAGTCATATCGCTCCTGTCACTGGTTTGCGGCGTGCCGTCATCTCCTTCCTACACATGAAGGTTGTGGACTCGTGTGAGATTGACCCGCCGATCGCGTGCCGGATGCTTCATTTCCCGTTTCTGAGAACGGGTCCCCGGAAGTCGTGTTCGATGCGGGCGGCCTCGGCGAGCGCGGCGTCGCGACCGCGGTCGAGTTCGATGAGATGAAGCGCCAAGTCGATCCCCGAGGTCACCCCCGCGCTGGTGAGCACGTCGCCGTCGTCGACGACCCGCGCCTCGGGGTGAACCTGCGCGCCGAAATCGCGCAGGTCGTCCAACGCCGATCGGTGGGTGACCGCCGGCCTGCCGCGAAGGATGCCGCCGGCCGCGATCAACATCGCGCCCGTGCAGACACCGGCGATGCGGCTGCCCGCCGCGTGCCGCTGCGCGATCGCCGACGGAATGGCGCCGCGTTGCGCCTCACCCCATGCACTGTCGGACAGCTTCGACGCCCAGCGTCCGCCGGGAACGATGAGCAGGTCCGGGCGGGGGCCGAGAACGCCGTCCGGGTTGAGGGTCATCCCGTGGGCTGCGGTGACGGCGTCGCAGGGCTGCAGGGTGACGAGTTCGACGGGATAGCCGGCCGACGCCAGGATCTCGAACGGTGCGACGACGTCGAGTTCGTCGAGACCGTCGAACATCAGGATCTCGGTTTGTCGTATCACGGTGCCTCCAGGTAGTCGGACCCGCCGACGTAGACGGTGTCGCCGCTCTGGTGGGGCTCGTGGATGGCACGCACGATCGCCGAGGCGAACTCCGCGGCCGTCGGCAGGCCGCCGCTCGCATCGCGGCGGGCGGCTATCGCGTCGGGGTCGCGCCGCTCGAACAGCCGCACCATGGTGCTTCCCTCGATCATGTCGGCTGAGGTGACGACGAGTGTGACCCCCGCCGCGTCGAACGCCTGCCGCATGCGGCGCAACGCGTTTTCGCCGGCCTGCTTGCTGGTGGCGATGGGCAGATAATCATCTGGCACCGGTCTGGAACCGTGAAAGTGGGCCAAATGGCTGGTGACGAAGACGATTCGGCCTCCGGCTGGCATCAGCGGCAGTGCGAGCTCGGCCAGCCTCACCTGCGCATCGCAGTTGAGCCGCATCGCATAGCCGGGTTCGGCGCCCGGCTCCAACCCGCCGGATGCGTTGAGCACCAACACATCCAGCCGGCCGAATCGTTGACCGACATCGCGCAGCATGGCCCCGACCGCCTGCTCGTCGGTGACGTCGGCCCGGATCGCCACAGCCTCGCCGCCCGCCGCGCGCACCGCTTCGGCGACGTCGTCGGCGCGCTTGGCTTTCTCCCGGTAGTTCACCACGACGTGGCATCGCTCACCGGCGAGCCGGGTCGCGATTTCAGCGCCGATGCCTCGGGAGGCTCCGGTGACCAGGAGTACCCGGCTCACGATTCGATGGGCGACATGGTGTCGGTGAGGTCGTAGTCGAGCGACACCCCGCCCCACGCTTCGCCGGCGCCGTAGGCCACCAGCGTCATCCGTCCGCTCGGCGGGATCGACTGTTGCGCGACACAGGTTCCCATCGCCAGCGGGATCGAGGCGGCGGAGGTGTTGCCGAATTCGCCGACGGAGTCGACGAACTCAGCGCCGCCGAGGTCGACCTCGTCGCGAATCTTCTGCAGGATCCGGGAATTCGCCTGATGCCCGATCACGACCGTCGGCTCGGTGCCGTCGTCGTGCAACCGATTCACCGTGTCGGACATCATCCGTACCGCGCGGTCGTAGACGGCCATGCCGTCCAGTTGGATACCGCCGCCGATCTCGCCGCGCATCAGATCGACCCGGTCTCCGTCGCAGCCCGCGTGCCAGCGGTGCTCGTGGAACGTCGGTCGCGACTCGATGAGCACCGCGCCGGCGCCGTCGCCGAAGAGGGGTCCGGTGTTGCGGTCGCTCTTGTGGATCAGTCGCGACATCGCCTCGACGGCGCACACGATCACCGCGCCCCCTTCCGGGGTGAGCGAGAGCGCGTTGATCACGCCGTAGACGAAGCCGCTGCAGGCGGCGTTGACGTCGAAGGCCAGCACGTCGGTCGCCAGCCCAGCTTGTTTCGCGACCCGCTGCGCGATGCCGGGAACCGTGCCGCCCGTCGAGCAACTGGTGACGACCAGTGCGGAGATGTCGACGCGTTCGCGATGGCGCGCCACCAGCGGCGCGCACACCCGCGCACCGACGTCCTCCAGCGGCTCGTCGGGATCGATCCACCAGCGCGCACCCACTCCGGTGCGCCGCCGGATCCATTCGTCGGTCAGCCCGATCGAATCGAAGTAGTCGTTGGTGACGCGAGTGCCGGGAGTCGCCGTGACGATATCGACGATGCCCGCACTCATCCCCGGCCGATCAGTTCTCGGAAATAGGAAGCGATTTCGGCCGGGGTCAGGCAATCCGCCACGCGTTCCAGATCAGCGTCGACGCCGAACTCCTTTTCCAGCGCCTGGCTGAGATCGACGACGTCGAGGGAGTCCATGTCGAGGTCAT
Organism: Mycolicibacterium moriokaense; assembly: GCF_003347205.1. Classification (GTDB taxonomy): domain Bacteria; phylum Actinomycetota; class Actinomycetes; order Mycobacteriales; family Mycobacteriaceae; genus Mycobacterium; species Mycobacterium moriokaense_B. The sequence continues at coordinate 116,966 of NZ_QQBJ01000003.1, read as the reverse complement.
AGATCTGCTTGTCGAAGTCGGAGACGTCGGCGGCAGGGGTCCGGCGCCGGATGATCGACAGCATCACCGAGTTCATCTTCTCGTCCGTGGGCGGCATCGCGCGTCAGCCTTTCATTCGTCGTTGGTCATTCATTCTCGTTCGTCGAGCTTGTACAGCACGTCGCCGGAGGTGGTGATCGACCGCGCGTCCACCACGATCTCGGCGATGGTGCCCGGCTTCTCGGCCATCAACTCGACACTGCTCTTGTCGGTTTCCACCACGGCGATCGGGTCGCCGCGTTCGACGACATCGCCGACCACGACCAGCCACTCGATCACCAGTGCCTCGGTGAGCCCGTGGCCGAACTCGGGCACGTGGATGTCAACGCTCATCCGCACATCTCCTGTATGGTGTCGATGACGTCGGAAACGCCTACCAGGTAGTGCTTTTCGTAATCGGCAGGCGGATACAGCCGCTTCGGTGCCGCCAACCGGCGCATCGGTGATCTCAAGTCTCGAATCCCGCTCTCGGCGACCGCCGCAATGATTTCCGCGCCGACGCCGCCGAACCCGACGGCCTCGTGCACCACCAGCAGGCGTCGGGTACGGGCCACCGACTGCAGCACGGTTTCGGTGTCCATCGGTGCGATCCAGCGCAGATCCACGACCTCGACGTCGATGGTCGGCGCCAGCCGATCCGCTGCCGCCAGCACGTCCTCGAGCACCGCGCCGTAGCCGACGACGGTGATGTCGGATCCACGCCGCGCGACGGCCGCGCCGAGAGGCGATGCGGGCCCGGGCTCGCGCGGTCGCCGGTTTCGTTTCCAGTACAGCCGCTTCGGCTCGAAGAAGATGACCGGCGACTCGGCCGAGCAGGCGTGCTTGAGCATCGCGGCGGCGTCGCTCGGGCTGGACGGATACGCGACGAGCAGGCCAGGGGTGTGCGCGAAATAGGCCTCGTTGGACTCGCTGTGATGCTCGACGGCGCGGATGCCGCCGCCGACCGGCACCCGGATGACGAGGTTCAGCGCGAGGTCGTCGTCCCAGCGCTTGGTCATTCTGGCGGCCTGGGTGACGATCTGGTTCATCGCCGGGTAGATGAAGCCCTCGAACTGGATCTCGCACACCGGTTTCAGCCCGCTCATCGACATGCCGATCGCCTGCCCCACGATCGAGGACTCAGCCAGGATCGCGTCGCGCACCCGCGCGGCGCCGAAGCGTTCCTGCAGACCCTTCGTCACCCGGAAGACCCCGCCGAGTCGGCCGATGTCCTGGCCGACGAGAACAACCGACTCGTCGCTGTCCATCAGTTCGGTCAGGGCGACGTTGAGAGATTCGGCCAGGCATCGCGCTGTCGCACCGGTCACGGGGCGAAGGCTTCCAGCAGTTCCCCGCGAACCGTGTCGACATGGGCGTCGACCGATTCCAGCCAGTCCGCGTCCACCACACCTGCTGCGAGTAGCGCTTCGCGGTATCGCCGAACCGGGTCGTTGGCGCGCGCGGCGGCGAGTTCGTCGGGTTCGCGGTATTTGGCATGGGGGTCGGTGGTGGTGTGTCCGCCGATGCGGGTGGTGCGCAGTTCGATCAGGCCCGGCGCCCGCGCGGTGTCGACATAGCGCCGCGCCTCCAGGCAACTCAGGTAGGTGCCCTCGGGGTCGTCGGCCGCAATGGACCAGGAGCGGACCCCGAATCCGTTGGCCCGCTCGGCAATCGAGGTCAGCATCTGCTGGTCGCTGGGTTTGGATATCGCCCAGCCGTTGTTCTGGCAGACGAACAGCACCCGCGCCGACTCGACAGCGGCCAGGTTCAACGCCTCCGACATGTCACCTTCGCTGGTGGCGCCGTCACCGACATAGACGACGACGGTCTGCGGATCGTTCTGCAAACTCTTGCCCACGGCGTACCCGACGCCGTGCAGGGTTTGCGCCGCGAGCACCAGGGTGTAGGGAAAGAAGCCGTGCCTGCGTGGGTTCCAGCCGCAGTACGTGCGCCCGGCCCACTGCGCCACCAACGAGACGGCGTCGATTCCGCGCACCACGGCGACGGCGTGTTCGCGGTAGCTGGGGAAGATCACCGGCCCGGCACCTATCGCCGTCGCCGAACCGACCTGCGCCGCCTCCTGACCCCGACACGACAACCACAGATCGAGCGCACCCTGGTTCTGCAGCCTGCCCGCCTCGTCGTCGATACCGCGGGCGATCAGCATGTGACGCAACATGGCGCGCCGCGTGTCTTCGTCGACGGGCACGCCGACGTCGCATCGGTGCGCGCGCGCAGCCCCGGTGGTCTCCACGTGTCCAAGCTACCGTTGGATAGCTCTTCTATCGATATCTACCTCGGTGTTGGCGGTTATCTGGCAACACGCTCCTCGGACTCCACGCTCGGCGTCGGCTGGTCCGGCCGGTGCGTGGCGAGGATGCAGCCGGCGAGGATCAGCGCCAGGGCGCCCGCGTTCCATGCGGTGAGCGGCTCGTGCAACACGATCACCCCGGCCAGCAAAGCCACCGCGGGGTTGACATAGGTGAACACCAGCGCGCGCGCCGCGCCGACTTCCCGGATGAGCGCGAAGAACACGATGAACGCCAGCGCCGTGCAGATGACCGCCAATCCGGCCAGCGCCAACAACACTCGTGTCGAAGGCATCTCGGTGGGCCAGGTGGCCGCAGCCGGCGCGGCGTACACCAGCGCGGCGAATCCCAGGCAGGTGGCGGTCATCGGCAGCGCGGGCACATCCGACAGGTGCCGCGCCGCGATCAGGGGGGCGATCGCGTAGCAGGTCGACACCATCAGCACCTCGACGATCGGCCATGCGCCGCCGCCGACGAGATGCGGCCCGGCGAGCACACCCACGCCTGCCAGCCCGACAGCGAGACCCAGGATCCGCCGCAGTCCGAGCCGTTGTTCGCCGCCGGTGAGGCGGTCGAGTATCGCCGCGATGATCGGCGACGCCGCGATCAGCAGACCGGTCAACGAACTCGTCAGGTGGCGTTCGGCGTCGGACAGCAGGAACCACGCCGCGATGATCTCGAAGAACGAGAAGCCCAGCAGCGCCTTCCAATGCCGACGGACCATCCCCGGGATGCCGCTGGACAGCGCGAGCGGCAGCAGCACGGCCGCCCCCACCGCGGTCCTGGCGAACACCAGCACCGGCACCGAAACGCCCTCGACGGCGACCTTGATCATCAGGTAGGGGATGCCCCAGATGACGCTCATCGCGATGAACAACAGCCATCCGCGCGAGCTCACGTCGATCACATTACGCACCCCGAGGCTCATCGAAACTGCTGGGAGATCGTGAAAACGCGCGACGACGCGATCTCCCCGCAGACTCGATGCCGCGGGGGCTCGCCGTGGGGCTGAGGGGGTTAGCGCATCACGTGGCGCGCGACAGCTCGGCGTAGCGGGCGATGTGGTGATCGGTGGTGCCGAACTCGTACTGCATCGCCGTCAGCCGCTTGAAGTAGTGGCCGATCGCCAGCTCCTCGGTCATGCCCATGCCGCCGTGCAACTGCACGGCCTGCTGGCCGACGAACCGCGCCGCCCTGCCCACCGTGACCTTCGCGGCCGACACCGAGCGCGCCCGCACCACCGGATCGTCGTCGAGGTGCAGCACGGCCAGCAAGACCGCCGCGACGGCCTGCTCCACCTCGATGTGCATGTCGACCATCCGATGCTGCAACACCTGGAAACTGCCGATCGGGGCACCGAACTGCTGGCGCTGCTTGCAGTACTCGACGGTGTCCGCCAATACCTTTCGCATGCACCCGACCGCCTCCGAGCAGATGGCCGCCGCCCCTTCGTCACGGGCCTGCTGCAGCGACGGCCACGCCCGCCCGTCGGCTCCGACAAGCGCGTCGTCGGAAACCCGCAGCCCGTCGAGCACCAGGTCCGCGGCGCGGCGGTCGTCGACGGTCCGGTAGCCGGTCAGCGTCAAACCGGTCCCCGCCGATTCGACGTCCACCACGAACAGCGACAGGCCCGCGGGCGTCGTCGCGGTGATCAGCAGGTGGGTGGCCAGCGGTGCGGACATCGACACCGACTTGCGGCCGTTGAGTATCCAGCCGTCGCCGTCGCGGTCGGCCGTGGTCGCGACATCCTGCCAGCGCTCGCCGGACTCGGATTCGCCCGCGGCCAGCGCGACGATGGCGGTACCCGCGGCGATCTTCTCCAGCAGCGCCGTGGCGCGCAGGCCACCCGCGCGGCGCAGCAGCCCGGCGGCGACAACCACCGTGTCGACGTATGGCTCGACGACCAGCGCGTGGCCCAGGGCCTCGGTGATGACCATGAGTTCGACTGGGCCGCCGCCGATTCCGCCGACCTCCTCGGGCAGCGTCGCCCCAAGGATGCCGAGTTCGTCGGCGAACGCTCGCCAGATGTCGGGCTGCCAGCCGGCACCCGTCTTGGCCGCCGAGCGGCTCTTCTCCAGGTCGTAGCGGGTGGACAGGAACTTGGTCAGCCCGTCGCGCAGCAGCTCTTGTTCGTTGCTCAGGTTGAAGTCCATCTAAAGCCCCAATGCTGCCTTGGCGAGGATGTTGCGTTGAATCTCGTTGCTGCCCGCGTAGATCGAGCCGGCCCGGTCGTTGAAGTAGCGCAGCGGGGCGACCGCCTGCCACGGCTCGCCGCTGACGTAGCCGTCCGGCGGCGGCTCGAACTCGGTGACCGGGCCACCGGGACGTGTCGCGTGGGGCTGATAGGCACGCCCACGCGGTCCGGCCGCCTCCATCGCCATCTCGGTCAACGTCTGGCTGAGTTCGGTGGCCACCACCTTGAGCATCGAGGCGGCCGTGCCGGGGTTCTTGCCCTCGGACACCGCGGCCAGCACCCGGTATTCGAGGATCTCGAGAACCTCCGTGCGTATCCGCGCGTCGGCGAGTTTGCGCGCGAACGCGGAGTCGTCAATCAGCCGTCCGCCGTCGGGGCCCGGCATCTCGGCGGCCACCGTGGCGATCTCTTCGGCCATCACCTGCAACGCGGGGGAGGACGCGCCGCCGCCCCGCTCGAACTCCAACAGATACTTGGCGACGGTCCAGCCGTCGTCGATCGCGCCGAGGACGTTGCTCTTCGGCACCCGCACCTCGTCGAAGAAGACCTGGTTCTGCACCTCCTCGCCGGAGGTCATCACCAGCGGGCGGATCTGGATGCCGGGCGAGGTCATGTCGATCAGGACGAACGTGATGCCCTGCTGTTTCTTCGCGCCCCGCGAAGTGCGCACCAGGCCGAACATCCAGTTCGCCTCCCTGGCGTGCGTCGTCCAGATCTTGCTTCCCGTGCACACCAGGTCGTCGCCGTCGTCGACCGCGGCCATCGACAGCGACGCCAGATCCGACCCGGCCTCGGGCTCGGAGTACCCCTGACAGAAGAACACCTCACCGGTGAGGATGCGCGGCAGGAAGAAGTCTTTCTGCGCGTCGGTGCCGAAGGCGATGATCGCGTGCGCGACCATCCGAATTCCCATGGGGGACAGCGAAGGTGCACCCGCCAGCGTCGACTCGCGACTGAAGATGTAGTGCTGGGTCAGGCTCCAGTCGCAGCCGCCGTGTGCGACGGGCCAGGCGGGTGCGGCCCAGCCGCGTTCGTGCAGGATCTGTTGCCATTGCATGCTCGCGTCGTGATCGGCGTACACGCTTGTCATCAGCCGTCCCGCGGTCCGCAATTCCGGGGTCAGCTTCTCGTCGAGGAAACCGCGTACCTCGTCGCGAAAGGCGGCGTCGGCTTCCGACCATTGCAGGTCCATGGATTCCCCTCTGCTCGGTAGCGACATAGTAAACCTAGTTATTCAACTGAGGGTAATTGCCCGGCCGCGGCCGCGAGCGGGCGGGGACTACCCTGGACCCGGCGAGGACGCAGTGAACGCGAGGGAACTACTCACCTCGATCGAGGCGGCACGCCCCGGTCGCGATGACCTCGTGTACCTGGAGCGGCGCGGGTCCTCCTACAACTGGCGGCTGGTGCCCGTCGGCCTGTCCGATTCCGCTGCCCCCGCCGCGGGCGCCGAACCGGACGTCTGGATGACGTTGTCGACCGCGTGGCCGTTCGACGAACCCGACCGGCTGGCTGCTTTCTTCGCCGACCTGATCGCCGAGTTGGAATCGATGGCCGGCGGAGCGGACCGGTGCCGCTGGCCGCTGGACGAACCATGGCCACACGGCCACTGACTGGGCGCATGCCGTGGACTACAGGATCACCCCCGAGGACCGCATCCGGTTCAAGCGCTGCAGGCGACAGTGGGACTTCGCGTCGCCGAACCGTCGCGACCTGGAGCCGAACCAGGCCGATGAATCATCAATACTGCCAAGGGCATTCGTCGACGCGATGGCCGTCTACTACTACCCGGGGACCTGGGACTGGCAGCACGACCTGAAGCAGTCGCTGGTGCACAAGTCGCTGCGGCGTTCCCTGCAGTACGCCGAGCGCCTGCACGACCTCGAGCGCCTGACGGCACAGGTCGATCTCTACGACGCGTGGGCCAGGACCGTCGACGATTTCGCACCGGTCAAGATCGGCCACGACGTCACCGCCTTGGTGCACGACCCCGCTGATAAAGACACGGGCCTGGTGACCTCCGACGGCGCAGGGGTCACCTACGCGTGCCGGGTCGACCTGCTGGCTGTGGACGCGGCCGACGAGTACTGGGTGGTGCGGCACCTGATCGTCGAAGACTGGCGGTCACTCGACGAGTTGGTGCTCGACGAAGAGGCCATCGCCGCGTGCTGGGCGTGGCAGCAGGATTACATCGGGATGGAGGTCGCGGGCTCGATCCACAACGAGGTCCGACTCGACGGCCCGATCGGCGAACCCGCCGGCGCGGACGCGGTCAGGCCCGTCGCCCAGCACGAGGCCAGCGGCGGTGGGCGCTCCATTCCACAGCACGTGCGGGCCGCCGCCCGCGAGTCGCGGCCGGTCGCCGAGCGCATCGAGCAGCACACCGCGGGCATGCTTCGCCGCACCCGGATCAGGCGCGGCCCGGGTGAGCTGGCCGCCGCCGCCGGACTGCTCGCCACCGAGGCGATCGAGATGAGCGCGACGCCGACGGTCTACCCGAGCCCGGGACAGCATTGTTGTTCGTGTGCCTTCAGCGCACCGTGCCTGAGCATGTTCGCAGGCGAGGACCCGCAGCCGATGCTGACCCGGCAGTTCCACCGCCGCGGCCAGCCCGAGGACCGGCCGCGGCTCGGCCAGGCGACCTGGGGTTTCGGCAGGGGCGCGGCACCGCCAGGGTGGTGAACGGCCATGCGACACGAGGCATAATCTCCCAGAGTGGAGCGGCGTCGAGGGGGCAAGGCCAACCAGCATCCGATGGAGGTGCTGCGGGAGCTGCCCGCCTTGGTGGTCCTCGAGCGGTTCCCGGTGCCGGTCCTGGCCACCTGCGAGGACGGCGCCATCCTCTTCGCCAACACGGCATTCGCCGAGATGCTGGGCTACACCGCCGATGAGGTGTTGGCGATGAAGTTCCACCAGATCTTTCGCGCGATGCCGGCCGACGAATCCGCGGTCACGGTCGTGCGCCGACATGCCGACCTGATCGTCGAGTTGATCCATCGGGACGGCTCGCTGCGGCGGGCGCTGATGAGCAGGTCGGCGTTGGTGCGTGGCGATGACCCGGTGGCGCTGGCGGCCTTCCAGGACCTGACCGAGCAGTTGTGGTCCGAGGAACTCTAGACGTGGGCGTGGCGCATCGACTCGCGCGCCAGGAACTCGCGGAAGTAGGGCAGCGACTCCTCGGTCGCGATGGCGGGCAGCAACACCGACCACGTCCGGGCGATGCGTTCGACGAGGTCGGCGCCGCCGGAGGAGACGCTCGAGAGCAGTTCGGCGCCGAGCATCGCGGCGACGATGACCTCTGCGACGGTGTCGGGGTCCAAGTCGGCGCGCAAGTCGCCCTCGGCGATCGCCCGGCCGGCCTGGCCGGCCATCTCGGCCAGCAGGTGCCCGTGGGTGGCGACGGTGGCCGTGTTGAACTTGCCGAACGCCCGCAGCAACTGGGCTCCGGTGCGCACCATCTTGTCGGTGCGGATCAGATCCGCCACCACGAAGACTCCGTGGACCATGTTCTCCAGCGCGGGCGCCGACGGCTCGCCGATGTTGCGGAACGCGGTCAGTGCGGTGTTGGCGCCGTCCTCGATGATCGCGGTGGCAAGCGCGTCCTTGGAATCGAAGTGGTAGTAGAGCGCGCCCTTCGTCATCTCCGCGCGTTCGATGATGTCGCCGAGTCCGGTTGCCTGATAACCGGTGTCGGTGAAGAGGTCCACCGCGGCGTTGATGATCTTTTTCCTGGTGGCCTCCGACCGTGCCTGGCGGACCATCGGTCGAGCCTATTTCATCGCGGGTCGAGTGGCTTCGCCTTGGTCGCTGCGAGTCCGGTCCGGCGCCTGATGAACTGGTTGAGATAGCCGATCCGCTCCGGATCGGCAAAGCCGGGCAGGGTGAAGGCCCAGGCCTTCTGGAGGTCGGCGAAGTACCGCTGCGGGTCATTGATGTCGGTGGTCTGGCGCATTCCGATGAACATCGAGATCAGCAACCGGCCCACGTCGTCGGGGTCGCGGTCGTCAAGGACGTCGCCCTCGGTGACCGCGCGGCGCACCACCTCGGCGAACGTCTTCGTCCACTCGCCGAGCACCCGCGACTGCACTCCGTCGGCCCGACCGATCGATTCGAGCAGGTTGAGGCCCGCCCGGCCGACGTCCTCGCCGATGTCGCGGGTGACGACCAGGCACGACATGTCGATCAGCGTCTCCAGCCCGGACAGCCTGCGGGACTGCACCTCGGTCAGCAGGTCATGGCCCGCTGCGTTCTGTCGGTCGATGATGGCCAGTGCGAGCTCGTGCTTGGAGCGGAAGTGAAAGTACATGGCGCCCTTGGTGACACGGGCCTGCGCCAGGATGTCGTCGAGGCTCACTTGGAAGTAGGGCTTCCTCGCGAACGCGTGGGACGCGGCGAGCAGGATCTGCAGGCGCGTCGCGTCCGCTCGCCTGTCAGCCTGCTCCGTCACTGCGAACCTCGACTTCTGAGGGTGGCCTACCCAACTCCTAGTACTCTAAGTCACTCAGCCTGCTGCATATCATTCCAAAGGTATGTAACCTCGCGGATATGATGACTCTTGGTCCGAAGCCAGAGGAATTCTGCGGCGTCCGACATTTTATTGCTGAGTCGCTTGTGTGTGTCGTTGCTTTCACGCAAATAAGCAATCAATTTCGCAATTTGTCATCCACTGAACACGCTATTTCATCGATTTCACGTCTCAATGGCAATTGGAGAGTGAATTGCTATGCAATGGGATGATGAGGCGGAAATTGTTTGCGTGGGCTCCGGGGTCGGGGGACTCGCAACCGCGATCGCCGCGGTCGACGTCGGATTCGATGTTTGCGTAGCGGACGCGGCGAGGCTCGAGGTCGATGACGAACAGACCGACCGGTACTTCCGCGAACTGTCCCAGGACCTGCTGGTCGGCGCCCGGGTGGTACTTCCGAAAGCGACACCGGTTCGGGTGGTCGGTGATCTGGCGCCCGCCGAGCCACGGGCCCGTCGAGTCGATCCGTTCATCGGCTCCGGGCTACAGGACTGGGCCGCGGGTTGTCTGGCCTCCCCGTACGGCTTCCTCTACAGCCAGGTCACCGACCGAATGGCCGTCGCGATGCGCTCCAGCCGCGGTGAGCGTTTCGCGGTGACACCGATCGGCGCCATCGAAAGCGGGTGTGACCTGCCGCGGCTCGACGACTGGTTGTGCGCACAGGCCCGTCGGCGGGGAATCGACGTCGTCACCGACAGCCCGCTGCTTCGCCTGGTCTTCGACGACGACTGTGTGGTCGGAGCCGTCGTCGGCACTGTATCGGGGCCGAGGGCGGTTCGGGCCCGTCGAGGTGTGCTGGTCTCCACCGGCGGACACGACGACGTGTCGGTGCCGATCGGCGACGTGCCGGACAACGCCACGCTGCATGTCGGCGTGTTGCGCCAGGCGCCGAGCCGGTTCGGCCGCGTCGAGCTTCTGGCGGCGCCGCCGCCGGTTGGCAGCCTGTACACGACCTGTCGGGCCGCAAACCGGCATCTGATGGATGCCGCGCGCGAGACCAGGCGAAGCGTCTCAGCGAACGGGTGCTGCGGAGAACTGCACCGGTATCCGCCGCTGGGCCAGTAACGACTCCATCGCGTCGCCGGCGACCGGGCGAGACAGCAGAAAGCCCTGCGCCCGGTAGCAACCGTGGCGCAGCAGGGTCAGCGCCGCCTCCTCGGTCTCGACGCCTTCGGCGACCAGTTCCAGCCCGAACGACTCGGCGAGCGCGATGACCGCGCGCACGATGGCGAGATCGCCCGGGTTGGTGCCCAGCTCGCGCACGAAGCTCTTGTCGATCTTCAGCGTGTCGACCGGCAGCGATTTCAGGTGCGACAGGACGCTGTAGCCGGTGCCGAAGTCGTCGATGGCGATCTGGACGCCGACTTCCTTCAATCCGGCGAGCGTGATCCTGGTGGTCTCGATGTCCTGCACGACCACGCTCTCCGTGATCTCCAGGCACACCGAGCCGCCGTCGAGGCCGAACTCGGCGATGGTGCCCGCCACCGTTTCGACAAAGCCTTCGGTCACCAGTTGCACCGGCGAGACGTTGAGCCGCAGCACGGCGTCCTCGCCGATCCCCTTGGCGCGCCACTTACGGAACTCGGCGCAGCCGGCGCGCATCACCCAGCGGCCCAGCTCGCCGGCGAAGTTGATCGACTCGGCCACCCCGATGAAAGCGTTGGGGGACAGCAGGCCACGGGTCGGGTGCTGCCAACGGACCAGCGCCTCGAACGCGAGGATCTCGCCGGTGCGCATGTCGACCTCGGGAAGGTAGTGCAGCACCAGGGCGCCGTTTTCGATCGCGCTCTGCAGATGCAGCTCGATGTCGTTGCGGAACTCGCCCTTCAGCGACATGTCGTCGGAGAACACCCCGATCTTGTTGCCTCCGCCGCTCTTGGCCGCCAGCAGCGCCTGATCGGCGCGACGCAGCAGATCGGAGGTGGTGTCGCGGCCGGGCACGCCGAGCGCGACGCCGGTGCTGACCGTCCGGGTGAGCATCTCGCCGTCGATGGACACCCGCTCACGCAGCATCGCCTGTAGCTTGCTGGCCAGCACTTCGGCCTCGACCGCGGACATCGGCGCCTCCGGGACGACGACGAACTCGTCGCCGCCGAGCCGGGCGATCAGGTTGGGGCCCTCGGCGCCCTCCCGCAGCCGCTTGGAGAAGACGCGGATGAACCAGTCGCCCGCGGTGTGGCCCAGATAGTCGTTGATGGCCTTGAGCCGGTCCAGGTCGAGGAACAGGGCGGAGACCGGTCCGGGTTGGCCAGGGGCCAGCCGCTTGTCGAGATGGGCGATCAGCGCACGTCGGTTGAACAGGCCGGTCAGATCGTCGTGCTCGGCGAGAAAGCGCAGCTGATCCTCGGCGGCGATGCGGGCCTGCAGCTGGGCGAACAACGAGGCGATGGCCTTGAGCGCGTTCAGCTCCGCCGGAGTCCATTCGCGGTCACCGAACTTCACGAACCCGAGGCAGCCGGTGGTGACATCGCCGGAGAGCATCGGGACGACAGCCATCGAGGTGGACGGGATGTGGCGGCTCGCCTCGATCCTGCGCTGGTAGTCGTCGGTGGCCGGTTCCGGCCGGAAGACAAGGATCTCCTTCGCGGTCTCGGCAGCGGCGAACACCGGGTCGGCGTCGGCGAAGTAGACCAGGCCGAGCGGGTCGGGATCCGGGATGTCTGGGCGGACTGGCCACTCGGCAATGAGCCTGGTCGCATGGATGGCGTGGTCGTTGTGGCGCAGGAAGCTGACGTCGACCTTGAGGTGGTCGACCAGGTCGGCCAGCACGCGCTGACTGACGTCGGCGTTGGTCGCCGCGTTCACCGCCATCAGCGAGGTTGCGACGGCGGTGACGACTTCGTCGAGCGTTCGAGCCACGTTTGCTCCGGATTCGGCTGTTATGCCATGAGAATACTGGCTGCAGCCGCCCGACGCCGACTCCTCACGGACGTGGCGGGCGCGTCGGCCAGCCTCATGACCAGCGCGAGCGCCTCGTCGGACCCGGTAGCTGACAGTCGGCGGAAGTCGGCTGCGAGCCCGCGCAGCGCCGGCGCGTGGGCCGCGGAGAGCTCGGTCAGGTCGGCGTCGTCGTGCGCGTACAGGAACACCGGCGAGATGGGCTGCACTCCGAGGCCGCACCGCTGCGCCGCTATCCACACCGCTTCCACGGCCGAACCGCCGCGCGCATAGTCGGTCAGCGCCTGACCCGACACCGACACCACCGCCAGACACGAGCTGGCCCGTACCCGGTCGCGGGTGTCTGAACCCAGTGCCCCGCCCAGGTCCCATTCATCGAGGTAGGCCATCACGTCCGGGCGTCGCAGCACGTCCAGCTTGACCAGGTCGGCCTGGGCGAGTTCGAGGCTGTGCACGTCGATTCCCGCGTCCTGGTCGGGGTCACCGGGAAAGCGGACCTCCGAGATCATCTCCGTGTGAAGGCGATTCGTCAGGTACCGGATGCGGTCTGATTCGGCCAGGATGTCCGCCGCCATTGCGATGTCGTCGGGCGAGCTCAGTAGGTGCAGCCGGGCGCCTTCACGCCGGGCTGCCGCAGCCAGGTCGTCGACGACGGCGTCGGGCAGCGCCACCTGCCTGCCGTGGTGGCGGTTGGTCTCCCTGGCCAGCATCGCGTCGTACAGCGCCGCCAACTCGGCGTCGGTGCCGTCGCCGAGGTGCAGGACGGCTCGCACCGGGCACCCGTCGTCGCCGGCCTCGACGGTGAGCTGGCCGAGGATCCCTTCGGTGGCGGCCGCGACGCGCGCGTTGAAGGCCGCCGCGCCCACCGCCACCGCGCTCGCCCGATAGCCCACGTCCATCGTCGAGGTGTGTTCGGGCGCGAGCGCGATCGTGATCGCCTGCGGGCCTGCTGAAATGCGCCAGGGCTGAGTGTTTCCGCCCGAGGGCGCGCGGACCGCGGCCGACACCACCTTGGCGATGGCGTCGGTCGGGGTGACGTCGCCGGCGCCGCTGTCGGTGCGCATCGGCGCGCGATCGGACACCGCCGGATCGTCGATATCGTCGAGGTCACCGGAGAGGTCCAGGCGGACCCTGCCCGACGGCAGCCCTTCCCCGAGCCCGATCCGTCGGACCGCCTCGGCCACCAGCGCGGCGCTCTGCGCGACCTCGGCGGCCACCTGCGGCCAGGTGCCCAGGGTGGTTCCGACCTCGACGAGGGACGCGGCCATCCGCGCCGACAGCCGCGCGCCGTCCATCATGCGCAGCGCATAGGGCACCTTGTCCTCGCTGGGCAGTCCGGAGAGTTCCGTGAACTGCACGTCGCCGAGCAGGCCGTGCAGTATCTGCCGGTGCGGCTGAAGGTCGAATCGTTCGACGTCCAGCGTGCCGCGGTCGCCGGTGGCCATCAGCACCGGGATGCCGCGTGCCCGGGCCGCCTGGCGGACAAGAACCTTCGCGTCGAGCGAGTCGCATTCCTCCACCAGGATGTCCACCCCGTCGAGGAAGAGATCCACCGACTCCGGTGAGATACCCCTGTCGAACACCTCGACTGGCAGATACGGGTCGATTTCGGCGATTCGTCGAGCCGCGAGCGTCGCCTTGTTGGCGCCGATGTCGAACACGGTGCCGGGCACGCGATTCAGGTTGGACAGCTCGAGTTCGTCGAAGTCCGCCAGCCGCAGCCCGCCACACAGTCCCTGTTGAGCCACCAGGTGAGCGATGGCGTGGCCGACGCTGAGCCCGACGACGCCGACCCGCAGCAGACCCAGCCGGTCCTGTTCCTCGGCGGTGATCAGGTTGCGGTTGCGGTTCAGCCGCACGGCGCGAAACCCGCGCGGACCCAGGATGGTCGTGACGGCGCGCCGCCACGGGTAGTAGGCCCAGACCTTGGGCTCGGCGATCGCCTCCGGGTCCGGCGCCGGGCGCAGCCGACGCAACTCCTCGCGCAGCTCGTCCCACCTGTCGACGAACTCGATCCTGGTATCTGCCCTCAACCCCGATAGCAGCTGATGGTCCTGCTGGCGCTCCTCGACGAGAACCGTTGCGGTGAATGGATCCCCACCGACTGGGGTCATAGGCCGCTGCTGAGTGCGCCCGCACCGACAAGGTCAAGCTGACGCGTCACGATGGCCAATTCACTGAATATCTTCGAGACCTGTTCGGGGGCGGCGTCGTTGGTGAAGGTGCTGCGGTCCCACCACATCATCTTCGTACGGTATCGGTCGTCGGGATACGGCGTCGCGGGAACCTTCGTGGCCACCACGCCGCCCGAGGTGCGCCACCTGTTCAACACATGCGATCCGGCGGTGGCCAGCACGAATTGCGCGTCGAGCAGCGCCATCGTGGTGAACGGTGAGCGGGCGAGCGTGCCGGCCAGTCCCCGGCTTCGCCCGGGATCGTCGGACATCCAGGCGGTCTTCATCTCGACGACTCCGAACGGCAGGCGGTCGGTGATCATCTTGTGCACCGTGGCCAGACCGGGCCGGTCGTGCCATTCGACGATCGCGTGCGATTCATCCGCCGAGTCCAGTGGGCCCTTGGCCCTGATCCCGCCCATCACCGCACCCGAGTCGGCCACGACGGCATGGAACAACTGGGTGTGGGACTCATCGAGCAGAGAATCGATTCCCAACGCGCATTCGATCCCGTGCTTGTGGTAGCTGCGCGCTGCGCCGTCGATGAAGTCGGCCCACAGGGCCGGGTCTGCCGACGGTGTCGAGACGACGATCGTGCAGTTCGTGTCGGAATCACGCCAACTGATTCCCTCGTCGATCGGTGCGTGAAAAACCTGACGATTGACACTCAGCTGAGGAACGCTCATTTTTGTCCCATCTTTTGGGCAACAGACGATCAGAATCACGGAGTAATCGCAGTTGCCGACGCGGTATTCACATGCGGTCTACATGAATACCCAGGCTTTGAGTATTCCTCTTTAAGAGACTGTTATTCCAGCTAGCTAGCCGATCTTGTCCGGCAAATATTTCCTCGGTTGACTACGTTGTTTGCGAGATTTACCTGTCCAGGCGCCTGGGCAACTTTCGCGAACGTCAATAACCGCAGATAAAGAGCTATTTAGGCTCGATATGGCGAACAAAAATTGGGGAACTGGACTCGGCAATTTTCGTTGCCGCAAGCGGTGGAGGCTGTACTAGCCGGTTGTCTAGGTGACGCGACAGCGAGCGCGTGTCATCGATGATGGCGCCAACCCGACGGCTTTTCACTGCAGTCGGCACCTGCAAATCCGGGGAATGAGACCCTGAAAGTAGTCCGGACGTGATGAACCGGCTAGGGAGGGTTGAGGGGATGTCCACCCGAACCGAAGTCGACGGCGACGCGGGCGAGTACCCGCAACGTGGCACAGGGGCCCTGCCGACCGAGGATGTCGGGCGGCTGCTGTTGCGCTGCGCCGACCGGCCCGGACTGGTCGCGGCGGTGAGCAGCTTCCTGGCGCGGGTGGGCGCCAACATCGTCTCGCTCGATCAGCACGCCACCGAACAGTCCGGCGGTACTTTCATGCAGCGCACGATCTTCCACCTGCCCGGTCTGACGGCCGCCCGGGACGCGGTGGAGCGTGACTTCGCCGAGCAGGTCGCCAGCCAGTTCGACATGGATTTCCGGCTCACCGAGGCGGCCAAGCCCAAACGGGTCGCGATCCTGGCGTCGAAGGAAGACCACTGCCTACTGGATCTGTTGTGGCGTAACCGCCGTGGCGAACTCGACATGTCGGTGTCGATGGTGGTCTCCAACCACGCCGATCTCGCCGACGCGGTTCGGCCGTTCGGCGTGCCGTTCCTGCATGTGCCCGCAACGAAAGACAATCGGGCAGAAGCCGAACAGCGCCAGCTCGACCTGCTGCGGGGCAACGTCGACCTGGTGGTGCTGGCGCGCTACATGCAGATCCTGACCCGGGACTTCCTGTCCGACGTCGGCTGCCCGTTGATCAACATCCACCACTCGTTTCTGCCCGCGTTCATCGGGGCGGCGCCGTACCGGCGGGCCAAGGAGAGAGGGGTGAAGCTGGTCGGCGCGACCGCGCACTACGTCACCGAAGAACTCGACGACGGACCGATCATCGAGCAGGACGTGGTGCGAGTCGACCATCGACACACCGTCGAGGACCTGACGCGCCTCGGCGCGGACGTCGAACGGGTGGTGCTGTCGCGGGCGGTGCTGTGGCACTGCCAGGACCGGATCATCCGGTACGGCAACCAGACCGTCGTGTTCTGAGGGCGGTCAGTACCGGGTGGAACCCTGATCGACCGAGATCTCCTGTGCGGTGATCAGTTTCGACTCGTCGCTGGCCAGCCAGCACACCGCGTCGGCGATGTCCTCGGGTTGGGCCACCCAATTGGGCAGAAACGGCGTCAGCATGTTCATCAGGATGTGGTTGCCGTCCGCCTTGGCCGCGCGGTCGATCGCTTCGACCATCTCCTTGGAGCCCATCTCGGTGACGACGGGGCCGGGGTGCACGCTGTTCACCCGGATCGAATGCTTGCCCAGTTCGGCGGCGAACGCTCTGGCCATCCCGGTCACTGCATGTTTACTCGCGGTGTAGTGAATCATGAACGGCTGCAACTTGATTCCGGCCGCCGAGCCGATCAGGATGATGGACCCGCCACGGCCGCCGTCGATGATCCTCTGCGCGCCGGCCATCACCGTGTTCCACGTGCCGGTGACATTGACGTCCATCACGTCCTTGAAGGCTTCGGGCGTGATCTCGTTCCACGCCGCGGGTGCGGAGATGCCCGCGTTGGCGACGATGACGTCGAGCCGTCCGAACTCTTCGACGCCGTCGTGCACCGCCTCGCGCAGGCCGTCGAGGTCACGAGTGTCCACGGCGCGGGCGTGGATCCGGCTGCCGGCGGCCTTGACCAGCCGGGCCGTCTCGTCGAGATCGGCCGGTGTCGCCGAGGGGTACGGCGCACAGTCGGGCAGCTTGTCTGCGAGGTCGATCGCGATGATGTCGGCGCCCTCGGCTGCCAGCCGGACCGCGTGGGCGCGGCCCTGACCCCGTGCCGCTCCGGTGATGACGGCCACCTTGCCGTCGAGACGCTTACTCATGCGATCGCCCCCTTCACCAGATTGCCACCGATGATCAGCCGCTGGATCTCGCTGGTGCCTTCGTACAGCCGCAGCAGCCGGACGTCGCGGTAGATTCGCTCAACCGGAACCTCGCGCATGTAGCCGCTGCCACCGTGCACCTGAACCGCGAGATCGGCTACCTTGCCTGCCATTTCGGTGCAGAACAGTTTGGCCGCCGACGGTGCGATCCTGCGGTCCTCGTCGGCGAGCCAGCGCTTGGCGGTGTCGCGGACCAGTGCTCGACCGGCCAGCACGCCGGTCTGCTGGTCGGCGAGCATCGCCTGAACCAGCTGGAAGCTGCCGATCGGTTTACCGCCCTGGGTGGCGGTGGCGGCATAGGCGACGGACTCGTCGAGGGCCCGTTGCGCGATACCGACCGCAAGCGCGGCGATGTGCACCCGGCCGCGGGCCAGCGACGTCATCGCCGCCCGGTAGCCGATGTCCTCGCTGCCGCCGATCAGCGCGCTCGCCGGCACCCGGACGTCGGTGAAGGCGATGTCGGACGTCCACGCACCCTCCTGGCCCATCTTCGCGTCTTTGACACCCACGGCGACACCCGGCGTGTCCGCGGGCACCAGGAAGACAGCGATGCCGGGGCCGTCGTCATCGGCGGGTCTGCTGCGCGCGAACACGACGAAAAGGTCGGCGATCGGGGCATTGGTGATGAAACGCTTGTCGCCGTTGATGATCCAGTCGTCACCGTCGCGGGTGGCCTTGGTGCGGAGGCCGGATGGGTTCGATCCCGCGCCGGGCTCGGTCAAGGCGAACGAGGCCACTTCGCCGGTGGCCAGCCGTTCGAGCCACTGGGCCTTCTGCTCGTCGGTGCCGAAACCCACGAGCACCTGGCCCGCGATGCCGTTGTTGGTGCCGAACATCGACCGCAGCGCAAGCGACGTGTAGCCCAGTTCCATCGCAAGTTCGACGTCCTGGGCGAGGTTGAGGCCCAGGCCGCCCCACTGCTGGGGGATCGCGTAGCCGAACAGGCCCATCTTGGCGGCCTGTTCGCGCAGGTCGTCGGGCACCCGGTCGTCGGCGAGGATCTCCTGCTCGCGCGGGACGACTGCGCTGCGGACGAAATGGCGGGTCTGGGCCAGGATTTCCTGGAAGTCCTCGTCGCCCACTTCAGCGGTGGTCATGCAGACGTGCTCCTGTTCAGCGCGGGTGGATGCCGGGTGGCCGGAGAAATCATATATGAAATATGATGTGCAACTGCTGGGGCCCGGGTGGCCGACAAGAGCGGAGGATGGGTGATCAGGTGTCATTGCTGACAGATCAGACGGCGGTCGTCACCGGAGGCGCGCAGGGCCTCGGCTACGCGATCGCCGAGCGCTTCATCGCCGAGGGCGCGCAGGTGGTGCTCGGCGATCTCGACCTGGCCGCCACCGAGGCCGCCGCGAAGCAACTCGGATCGGACGCGACGCTGGCCGTGCGGTGCGACGTGACCAAGGCCGATGAGGTCGATGCGTTGATCGCCGCGGCCGTCGAGCACTTCGGCGGGCTGGACATCATGGTGAACAACGCGGGCATCACCCGCGACGCCACGATGCGAAAGATGACCGAGCAGCAGTTCGACGAGGTCATCGCCGTGCACCTGAAAGGCACCTGGAACGGCACCAAGGCGGCCGCCGCCGTCATGCGGGAGAACAAGCGCGGGGCGATCGTGAACATGTCGTCGATCTCGGGCAAGGTCGGGCTGGTCGGGCAGACGAACTACTCGGCGGCCAAGGCGGGCATCGTCGGCATGACGAAGGCCGCCGCCAAGGAGCTCGCCCACCTCGGGGTGCGGGTCAACGCGATCCAGCCGGGCCTCATCCGTTCGGCGATGACCGAGGCCATGCCCCAACACATTTGGGACCAGAAGCTGGCCGAGGTGCCGATGGGCCGAGCCGGCGAGCCCGCTGAGGTTGCCAAGGTCGCGCTGTTTCTGGCCAGCGATCTGTCGTCCTACATGACCGGAACCGTGCTCGAGGTGACGGGCGGTCGGCACGTATGACGCGCGCTTTCGCGCCCGAATGTCCGTTTGCGCGTCGTGAAGAGAGGGGTTTGTGATGCGTGAGGCGGTGATTTGTGAGCCGGTGCGCACACCGATCGGGCGTTACGGCGGCATGTTCGCGCCGCTGACCGCCGTCGACCTCGGCGTGACGGCACTGAAGGGGCTGCTGGACCGCACCGGCCTGGCGCCCGACGCCGTCGGCGACGTCATCTTGGGCCACTGCTATCCCAACAGCGAGGCGCCCGCCATCGGTCGGGTGGTCGCGCTGGACGCGGGACTTCCGGTGACCGTCCCCGGTATGCAGGTCGACCGCCGCTGCGGGTCAGGGCTGCAGGCGGTGATCCAGGCGTGCCTGCAGGTGAGCGCAGGCGACAACGATGTGGTCGTCGCCGGCGGTGCGGAGAGCATGAGCAACGTCGCGTTCTACTCGACGGATATGCGTTGGGGCGGAGGACGATCCGGTGTCAAGGTGCACGACGGGCTGGCGCGCGGACGGACGACGGCGGGCGGGCAGCACTATCCCGTGCCGGGCGGCATGCTCGAAACCGCCGAGAACCTACGCCGCCAGTACGGCATCACGCGGGTCGAACAGGACGAGCTGGCGGTCGCGTCGCATCAGCGGGCGGTGGCCGCGCAGAAGGACGGCGTCTTCGCCGAAGAGATCATCCCGGTGACCGTGCGCACGCGGCACGGCGAGCAGGTGATCGACACCGACGAGCATCCCCGCGCCGACACCTCGGTGGAGTCGTTGGCGAAGCTGAAACCCGTTCTGGGCAAGAATGATCCAGATGCAACGGTGACGGCCGGGAATGCCAGCGGGCAGAACGACGCCGCGTCCATGTGCATCGTGACGACACCGGAGAAGGCCGCCGAGCTCGGGTTGACGCCGCTTGTTCGGCTCGTGTCGTGGGGATCGGCCGGGGTGGCGCCGAACATCATGGGCATCGGGCCGGTGCCAGCGACGGAGGTTGCGCTCGGCAAGGCCGGCCTGCAACTGCGCGACATCGACGTGATCGAGCTGAACGAGGCGTTCGCGGCGCAGGCGTTGGCCGTGATGCGGGAGTGGGGGTTCACCGACGCCGACCGCGAGCGCACCAACGTGCACGGCTCGGGGATCTCACTGGGCCATCCCGTCGGCGCCACCGGCGGGCGGATGCTCGCCACCCTGGCCCGGGAGCTGACCCGGCGCGGGGCCCGCTACGGGCTGGAGACCATGTGCATCGGCGGCGGGCAGGGCCTGGCCGCGGTTTTCGAAAGGGTGGAAGCTTCGTGACGCGAATCGCGCAGACGCTGGGGCTGACCGAGTTCCAGACCGAGATCGTGGCCAACGTACGGCAATTCGTCGACAAGGAGATCATCCCCAACGCCCAGGAACTCGAGCACTCCGACACCTACCCGCAGGCCATCGTCGACCAGATGCGCGAGATGGGCCTGTTCGGGCTGATGATCCCCGAGGAGTACGGCGGCCTGGGCGAATCGCTGCTGACCTATGCCTTGTGCGTCGAGGAACTGGCCCGCGGCTGGATGAGCGTCTCGGGGGTGATCAACACTCATTTCATCGTCGCGTACATGCTGCGCCAGCACGGCACCGAGGCGCAGAAGAAGCGGTTCCTGCCGCGGATGGCCACCGGCGAGACGCGCGGTGCGTTCTCGATGTCCGAGCCGGAACTGGGTTCCGACGTCGCTGCCATCCGGACCAGGGCCAAGCGCAACGACGACGGCGGCTACACCATCGACGGCCAGAAGATGTGGCTGACCAACGGCGGAAGCTCAACGCTGGTGGCGGTGTTGGTGAAAACCGACGAGGGCGCCGACAAGCCGCACCGCAACCTGACCGCGTTCCTGGTCGAGAAGCCAACGGGCTTTGGCGAAGTCGCTCCCGGGCTGGTGATCCCCGGCAAGATCGACAAGCTGGGGTACAAGGGCATCGACACCACGGAGATGGTCTTCGACGGATACGTGGCGCAGGCCGGCGACGTCCTCGGTGAGGGGCCCGGGCAGGGCTTCTTCCAGATGATGGACGGTATCGAGGTCGGGCGCGTCAACGTCTCGGCGAGGGCGTGCGGCGTCGGTATCCGGGCCTTCGAGCTGGCCGTGAAGTACGCTCAGCAGCGCCAGACCTTCGGCAAACCGATCGCCGAACACCAGGCCATCGCGTTCCAATTGGCGGAAATGGCAACGAAAGTCGAGGCAGCCCATCTGATGATGGTCAACGCGGCCCGGCTCAAGGACTCCGGTGAGCGAAACGACGTCGCCGCCGGGATGGCGAAGTATCTGGCCAGCGAGTTCTGTTCGGAGGTCACCCAGCAGAGCTTCCGCATCCACGGCGGCTACGGGTACTCCAAGGAGTACGAGATCGAGCGCCTGATGCGCGACGCCCCGTTCCTGCTGATCGGCGAGGGCACCAGCGAGATCCAGAAGAACATCATCAGCAAGCGCTTGCTCGCCGACTATCGGATCTGACGTGTCCGTCGGTGAATTCGCCACCCGGCCGCAGCTTTCCGAAGCCGTTGCCCGGTTCGTCCGCAACCGCATCTTCGACGGGACGTATGCGGCGGGCGAGTACGTGCGGCTGGATCAGCTGGCCGCCGAGCTGGGCATCAGCGTCACACCGGTGCGCGAGGCGCTCTTCCAGCTGCGCGCCGAGGGGCTGCTGGACCAGAAGCTGCATCGCGGTTTCGCGGTGCTGCCGGTGACGCGCCGCGACATCAGCGACGTGTCCGACGTGCAGGCCCACATCGGGGGAGAACTCGCCGCCCGCGCCGCCGCGAACATCACCGACGAGCAGGTGCGCGAGTTGGAGTCGATCCAGTCGCAGCTGGAGGCGGCATACGCCGGCGACGACCACGAGCGCGCCGTCCGCCTCAACCACGATTTCCATCGCGCGATCAACGTCGCCGCCGACTCACCGAAGCTGGCCCAGTTGATGTCGCAGATCACCCGCTACGCGCCGGAATCGGTGTTCCCCGTCGTCGACGGCTGGCCGAAGCGCTCGATGCGCGATCATCGCCGGGTGGTCGCCGCGCTGGCCAAACGCGACGCCGACCAGGCCCGCGCGGCGATGTCCGAGCATCTGTCGGCCGGCGCCACGCCGCTGATCAACCACCTCAAGCAGCGCGGAGTGGTCACCTAGCCCCTGCGGCGGAGAAAAGTGATCAGCGGTCGGTGTCGGTGTAGCGGATGATGCCGCGGATGTTGCGGCCCTCGAGCATGTCGCGATAGCCGTCGTTGATCTGCTCGAGGCGGTATTCGCGGGTCATCATGTCGTCGAGGTTCAACTTGCCCGCCTGATACATCGACAGCAGCATCGGGATGTCGTGCTGCGGGTTGCCGTGACCGAAGATGCTGCCCTGCAGGTTCTTCTGCAGCAGGCTGAGCAACGCCACGTTCATCGTCACGGCCGTATCCATCACCGCGCCCATCGCTGTCAGCACACATGTGCCGCCCTTGGCGGTGACCGTCAGATAGCCCTCGATGTCCGCGCCGTTGATCCTGCCGACGGTGACGATGACCTTGTGCGCCATCCGGCCCTCGGTCGCCTCGGCGATCGCGGCCGTCGCCGATTCGATGTCGGCGTAGCAATGTGTGGCACCGAACTCGGCCACCGCCTCGTGCTTCCACACGGCGGGTTCGACGACGAACACGTGGCGCGCCCCCGCGTGCACCGCGCCCTGCAGCGCCGCGATTCCGACGCCGCCGAGTCCAATGACGGCGACGTCCTCACCCGGGCGCACGGCGGCGGCCCGCGTCGCCGACCCCCAACCCGTCGTCACCCCGCAACTGACCAGGGCGGCCGCCTCGAACGGAATCGACGGATCGATCTTGACCACCGAGGTCCGGTGCACGACGAGATACGGCGAGTACGTGCCGAGCAGCGCGTACGGGTAGACGTTCTCACCCCGCGCCTGCACGCGAAATGTCCCGTCCGACACGGCCGTTCCGGACATCAGCCCCATGCCGAGGTCGCACAGGTTGCGTTGGCCCGACTGGCACGACCGGCACACCCCGCAGGACGGGATGAACGACGCCGCGACGTGGTCGCCGGGTACCAGATCCTCGACACCCTCGCCGACCTCGACGACGACGCCCGCGCCCTCGTGACCGCCGAGCACCGGGAAGCCGAATACCGGGATGTCGCCGGTGACGACGTGATGGTCGGAGTGGCACATGCCCGCGGCTTCCAACGCGACCTTCACCTCGCCCTTGCGGGGCTCACCGATCTCGATCTCCTCGACCGACCACGGCTTGTTCAATTCCCAGACCAGTGCGCCTTTGGTTTTCATCGTTGAGCCTCCTGTCGAATGGCCAGCATTTTTCTCAGCGCCGCGACGTCGACTTTGCCGGTGCCGCCGCGGGGGATGTCGTCGTCGGAGTCGACGGCCAGCCACACCGTCGGAACCTTGAAGGAGCTCAGCAGCTTTCGCGCGGCCGCCCGCAGGTGCTCGACGGGCTGGTCGGAAATCACGACGGCGCCCACCGCGCCAGCGACGTCGGTGACGAAGGCGTTCCGCACGCCGTCGACGGTGCGCAGCGCCTGCTCCACCTCGCTGGGGTAGACGGTGGCGCCGCTGACCTTGAACATGTCGTCGGATCTGCCGTGGTAGAACATGAAGCCGTCGTCGTCGAGATGAGCGAGATCGCCCGTGGGGTAGAAGCCGTCGGCGGTGAACACCTCTTCGCGGCTGCGTCGGCAGATGCCGCGCAGCGTGTTCGGTCCACGGATCTGGATCATGCCGATGGTCCCCCGCGGCACCGGTTCCCCGGTGTCGGGGTCGACGACGCGGACCTCCGTGCCCGCGAACGGCTTTCCGCAACTGCCCCAGGCCGATCGCGGCATGTCGGTGTCGGCCGGATAGCCGCAGTAGGGTCCGAACGCCTCCGTCATGCCGAACAGCTTGGCGCGGGCCCCTGGCGCTGCGCGCTGCGCGACGGGCAGTAGCGCTTCCAGGCTGCCCGGTTTCAGCGCCGAGAGGTCGGCGCCGATCGACGCCGACTGGCGGGCAAGGGCTTCGGCCTGGTCGGGCCAGCCGCGGAACAGGTTCACCCGTTCACGCTCCAGCAACCGGAGAGTGCTTTCGGGCCGCGGCATCTGCTCGGTGACCAGGGTCGCGCCCGCCAGCAGCGCGGACAGAATGCCGCTGCCGAAGCCGCCCACCCAGAAGAACGGCATCGGCAGGTACAGCCTGGTGTCGGCGTCGATGCAGCGGGCCGCCAGACCGGACTGCACCGCGCGCAACGCGTTGCCGTGCGAGTGGATGACCCCCTTGGGCGGTCCGCTGCTTCCCGACGTGAACATGATGACCAACGTGTCGGCAGGCGTGACGGTGTCGGTCACGGCATCGACGGCGTCGCCCGTCACCGGGTCCGCCTCGGCGAACTGCTCAGGTGTCCAAACGTTCCGGAGCGCAGGCAGTTCGGTCGCCGACCGACGTTGCGACCGTAATTCGTCGTGATAGCGATGCCCGCGGAACTCCTCGACGGCCACCAGATATTGCACGGCCGCCACTTTCAACTGGGCCACCAGCTCACGTGGCGTCAGCAGAGTGCTCAGCGGGACCAGCACCGCGCCGATGCGGGTCAGCGCGAGCGCGGTCTGCACCCAGCGGGTGCCGTTGGGCATCACGAGCCCGACGCGGGTGCCCTTGCTCACCCCCGCCGCGAGGAACGCCCCGGCCATCGCCCGGGTGGACACGTCGAGTTCGCCGAAGGTGACGCGGTCCACCTGGTCGACGACCATCGGCTTGCCTGCGTGCTGGGTGGCGCGCAGCCGGATCAGTCGATCGATGGTGAGCGGCTGGTCAGTCACGCAGCACCGCCGCGAGCCGTGTCGTATCGACCTTGCCGCTGGAGAGCACCGGTATCCGCGACGGCGGCACGGCGACGATCCGCCGGGGGATCTTGTAGGCGGACAGTTCCCGCTTGAGCGCGCGGCGCAGCGTCGACTCGTCGACGACGTCGTCGGTGGCGATCACGGCGACCACCGCCTGCCCCCGGTCGGGATCGGGGATGCCGAAAACAAACGCGGTGCAGCCGGGGCTGATACGAGCGATCGCCCTTTCCACCTCGGCGGGAGCGACGTTGGCGCCCGCCGTCTTGATCATCGACCCCCGCCTGCCGAGGAAGTGGTAGAAGCCCGCGTCGTCGACGTGGACGAGATCGCCGGTGTGAAACCAGCCGTCGGCGTCGAAGCATTCTTCGCGGCCGCGCTTGTAGTAGTGCTGCATGACGTAGGGACCGCGGATCGCCAGTTCGCCGTCCGCATCGATGGTGGTCTCGAATCCCGGCGCGGGAACGCCGAACGATCCGCGCCTGCGCTCGGGTTGGTCGGACTCGTCGCCGCTGAGCAGCACCACGCTGCCCGCTTCCGTCATCCCGAGCATGTTGTGGCGCAACTCGGGGTCCGACGGCCGCACCTCGGGCGCCATCACGGGGTAGAGATTGCCGCGGCGCATCGACGACAGGTCGCGCGTGCCGATACTGGGATGACGGGCCAGACTCGCAATGCCCGAGACGAAACCGTTTGTCATCGTTGGGCGCTCGGCCTCCAGCAGATCCAGCGTGCGACCCGGGTCGGTGGCGTTGGAGCACACCAGCGTCGAGCCGGCGACCAGCGTGGCCAGCAGGCCGAAGGCAAATCCGCCGACCCAGAAGAACGGCGAGTTGCAGAACAGTCTGTCGTCGGCGGTCAGCCCGCGCACCGCGTTGAGGTTGCGCTGGTGACCGAGCAGGGCGCCATGGGTGTGCACCACTCCTTTCGGCGCCGCGGTGGAACCCGACGTGTAGATGATCGCCAGGGGATCGGCGCCGTCGACGTCGTCCTCCAGCGCGGTCAGCAGTGCTTCGTCGACCGTGTCCGGCGGCGCCGAATCGATCAGCACGTGCCGCAGCAGCGGGGCCTCGCCGCGGACATCGGCCAGCCGGGCGGCGAAGTCGTTGCCGCGGAACGACGATGCGGCGAGCAGGATCGCGACATCGCTGTGCACCAGTTGGTCCCGCAGTTCCGACGCCGTGGCGAAGGTGGTGAACGGCACCACCACCGCGCCGATGCGCGCCGCCGCCAGCATCCCGACGACGAACGCCGCGCCGTTGGGGTGGAGCAGGCCGACGTGCGTGCCCTTGCCGGCGCCCAGAGTCACCAGACCGCGGGCCAGTTCGGCCGAGCGGGCATCCGCGTCGGCGTAGCTGAGCCGCTCGTCGTCGCACACCAGTAGTGGGTGCCTGCCTCTTGCGTGGGTTTGCCGCCGCAGCACCGCGGCCACGGTGTCCGGCTCAGCCGCCACGGATCGCGCTCAGATCGGGCTTGCCGGACGGGGTCCGCGGGATGGCGTCGACGATTGCGATCTCGGTGGGAATCTCGTAGCGCGCCAGCCTTTGCGACAGGTAATCGAGTAACTCGTCGGCGTCGGTGGACGCGGCTTCCCGCAACTCGACGACCGCGAAGGGCGTCTCGCCGAGGCGCTCGTCGGGCCTGCCGACCACCGCCGCACCCTGGACGGCGGGGTGACTCTCCAGCACCGCGCGCACGTCGTCGGGTATCACCTTGAAGCCGCCGCGGATGATCGCCTGGTCGGCACGGCCGAGGATCCACAGGAAGCCGTCCTCGTCGATGCGGGCGATGTCGGTGGTTCGCATCCAGTCCGCCGAGGGACCCAACTGGCCCGGCTTGACCTCGAGCAGCCCCGGCTGGTTCGGCGGCAGGCGCTCGCCGCCGTCGCCGACCACGCGCAGTCGCGCGCCGGGATTGGCGCGGCCCACGCTGCCCCGCTTGGCTTTCCAGTACTTCTGATGGTCGGCCAGTGTCCAGCCGGCGACGCCGCCACCGAACTCCGTTGCCGCATACGACGTCAGCACCGGAATGCCGAACTTCTCCTCGAACGCGTCGGCGTCCTCCGCGGACAGCGGCGCGGTTCCGGACGTGACCGCGCGAATGCCGTCGAGGTCCCCGCGGCGCAGGTCGGAGTGCAACACCATCCGCAGCGCGGCGGGCACCAGCGACACGGCGCGGGGTCGGTGCCTGCGCACCGCGTCGGCCCACTTGTCCAGGTCGAACCGGTCCAGCAGGGCGAACGGTCGGGCTTCTGCGATGCACTGCAGGACACGGAAGACGCCGCCGATGTGCACCAGCGGGGCGTTAACGATCGCGATACCTGCGCGCACCTGCGTCGGTTCGGCGCCGATCACGCTGTGCGCCAGCATGTCGTAGGTCAGGTCGATGCGCTTCGGTGGGCCGGTCGTGCCGCTGGTCAGCATCCGCACCGCGACACCGGGTTTGGCCGCGGCGTGGCCGTCACCCGTGGCCGTCACCGCGGGTTCGTCGTCGAGCGTCGACATCGATATCACGGTGGTGCCCGATTGCGCTGCGACCAGCTTCGCCAGGTCGTCCGGCTCGCCGATGACCACCGGCAGTCGCAGAGCGGCGATGTCGTCCCTGGTGCGGTCGTCGCCGCGGGACGGGTTGATCACCACCACCGTGCCGCCGGCCAGCAGCACCCCGAGGAACGCGGCGACGTGGGTGGGCCGGTTGCGCAACAGCATGCCGACCTGACCGCGGCCGTCGACCAGCGACGCCACCCGTCGGGCCATGGTCGCGATCTGGCCGTAGGTGACCCACTGCCCGTCGTACTCGACGGCCGACGCCTCGGGCGCGAGGTCCAAGACCGCGGCGATCCGTCGGGGCAACGGGTGATCGGCCATCACCGGATCCGGGGCTCGGATTTCACCGGGCCGCCGCGATCGGCCAGTTCGGCGGTGCCGATCGGGTTTCCCAGTCGGGTGTAGATCAGATTCTGTTCGAGCGCAGCGCGGTACGGCTTGTCCAGCGACTCCCAGATCGCTTTGACGGTGCCCTGTGTCGCCGACGGCGGCTTGGCGGCGATCGCGGCGGCGATCGCGTGGGCCCGGTCCCAGAGTTGGTCTCGCGACACCACCTCCGACACCAGTCCGAGCCGCAGCGCGGTGTCGGCGCCCACCCGTTCATCGTTGCCCATCAACGCGATTCGCAGTGTCTCGGCCAGTCCGATGCGGCGCATCAGCCCGATCGGCTCCAGCGCACAGACCAGGCCCGCCGAGACGTGCGAGTCGAAGAACGTGGCGTCATCGGAGCAGATCACGATGTCGGACTCGTTGATGAAGTAGAACGCCCCGGCGGTGCAGATGCCCTGCACCGCGCAGACCACGGGCTTCCACACCTTCTGCCACTTGGGGCTCAGCGGTTCGCCGGGATCCTCGTGGTTCCATACGTTGTCGGGTTGGCCGTAGGACGACTTGATGTCCAGGCCCGCGCTGAACGCCCGCGTCCCGGCGGCGCGCAGCACGACCGCGTGCACCGATTCGTCGAGTTTGACAATGCGCCAGGCACGGGCCATCTCATCGCACATCGTCCGGTTGAAGGCGTTGAGCGCGTCGGGTCTGTTCAACGTGATGGTCGCGACGTGGGCGTCGGCGTCGACGTCGAGCAGGATGGTCTTGAAGGCGTTGCTCATCGGCACTGCCAGTTCGGCGCCCGCTTCTCGACGAACGCCCTCGGCCCTTCGAGTGAATCCTCGGTGTGCAGGTTGCGCTCGCGGAACGCCTCGGCGAGCATCTCGCCCTCGTGCAGCGGCAGGTCCAGTGTCTTGTGGATCGCCAGCCGGGTGCCGCGGACCGCCAGCGGGGCATTCGAATTCACCATGTCGCCGATTTCGTGCGCGCGCTCGAGCAGCCGATCGTGGGGGACCACCTCGCTGATCATCCCGAGTTCGTATGCGCGCGTGGCGTCCATCCGTTCGTGCTTGCCGGTCAACGCCATCCGCAGCGCGACGTTGCGTGGAAGCACCCGGGCCAGCCGCACCATCTCCCGGCCCGCCACCAATCCGATGCTGACGTGCGGGTCGAAGAAAGTCGCCTTGTCGGAGGCGATGACGATGTCGCCGGTGGTGACCCAGTCCAAACCTGCGCCGCAGCAGATCCCGTTGATCGCGGCCAGCACCGGCTTGGCCATCCGCCGAAACGGCGGGGTGCCTTCTTGCGGGGCCTCCCACTGGTCGTAGGTGGACAGGTAGGCGCGCTCGTTGATCACCTTGCCGTCCTCGGGGATCTGCTTGGCGTCGGCGCCCGTGCAGAATGCGCGGCCGGCGCCGGTGACGATGAGAAGCCAGACGTTGTCGTCGTCCTCGGCGTCGTCGTAGGCGGCGCGCAGCTCGGTGATCATGTACGGGCTCAGCGCATTGAGCGCGTCGGGGCGGTTCAGCGTGATGGTGGCCTTGTGCCCGTCGACCTCGTATTCGATGGTGTCGTACGACTTAGCGGCCATCGGTGTTCCCTTCGTCGAGTCGCTTGATGGTCATCGGCCATGGAACTCCGGTGCGCGTCGCTCCCGGAACGCGGCCAGGCCTTCTTTGAAATCGGTTGTTCGGCAGGAGAGTTCCAGGTTGTACAGTTCCTGGTTCATCGTCTGCGGCAGAGTGGCGTGCTGGCCGTAGTGGATGGCCTGCTTGGCCAACCCGAGCGCCACCGTGGGTGCGGCGGCCAACTGCGCGAGCAGCGCTTCGGTGGCGTCGTCGAGGCCGGCCGGCGGCACCGCGTCGTGAATCAGCCCCCAGTCGGCGGCGTCGGAGGCGCTGACCTTCTCGCCGAGCAGCAGCATCCGCTTGGCCCGCGCCATGCCCACCAGCCGCGGCAACAGCCACGTCGACCCGGAATCGGGACTGAAGCCGCGGGTGACGAACGGTTCCCAGAACACGGCGTCGTCGGCGGCCACCGTGAAGTCGGCGGCCAGTGCGAGGTTGCAGCCGAGGCCGACGGCCCAGCCCCGCACGCTGCACACCACCGGCAGCTGGATGGAGTGCACGAGTTCGACCACCCGGTGGGAGGTGTGTGGGATGCGCCGAACGAGATCGCCCGCACGGGGCCGCCGCCCGTCGGTGTTGGTGGCCACCCAGTCGGCGCCGGCGCAGAAGTCGTCGCCCTCGCCGCGAATGTGGATGACCCGCAACGCGTCATCGGTCGCGGCTTCGGTGAGCGCGCCGACCAGAGCGTCGACCATGGAATGGCTCAGCGAGTTGCGGCGATCGGGGCGGTCGAGGGTGAGCCGCAGGATCGCGCCGTCGTGGTGCGCGGTCACCGTGCCGTCAGCGGAGCCGACCTGTTGACTCACCGCCGGGTCCTCTCTCGAGCCGGGTACGGATACCCATACAGTAGGCTAAACCATTACTATCCTATACAAGATAGAAGGGAAAGCCCGAATGGCGGACGGTACCCCCCGGTTCGGCGAGCAGCCGCTCGCGCAGACGGTCGCCGCCGCGGGCGCGCTGCGGCGCCTCGCCGGCCAGTTGCTTTCGCTGGAGCATCCGCACCCGGCGGTCGACGCGATCATCGAGCGCGCCGCCGCATGGGAGACCGAACTGGCCGGTGCCGTCGCACCCGACGCCACGCCGAGGATCGGCGAGGACAGCGCGGGCACGCAGCGGGTCTACCTGTCGCACGCCTTCGACATCGGCGCATTCAACCCGTGCTTTCCGGAGTACCGCTTCGACCGCATCGACGCCGAGGCCGCCGAAGGCGCGGTGACCTTCCCGGTCGTCTACGAGGGACCGCCCGGCCTGGTGCACGGCGGCTTCCTGGCGGTGTTCTTCGACTGCGTGATCCAGCACCAGAACTGCGCCACCGAGTTGTCGGGCAAGACGCGGTCGCTGAACGTCAAGTTCCGCAGGCCGACCCCGATTCTGACCGAGTTGCGTTTCGACATCGCCCGCACGCAAGAGGACCGCGGAGTGACCTCGACGGCGCGGCTCTCGCTCGACGGCGAGGTGCTGTGCATCGGCGAGGCCACCACGCTGGCGCTGTCGCCGGACCAGCTCACCGGGTTCAACTTCGGCAAGCGACGGTAGCGGCGTGGAATTGCAGGGCATCCGGCAGCCGCGGGTCGCGGAGATCGTGGCGGCCCGGCTGCGCGACGAGATCCTGTCCGGCCGCCTGAAAGAGGGCGACGTGCTGCCGTCGCAGGAAAGCCTGTTCCAACAGTTCGGGGTCAGCCCACCTGCGCTGCGCGAAGCGATCCACATCCTGGAGACCGACGGTCTGATCACCGTGCGTCGCGGCAACGTCGGGGGAGCGGTGGTCCACCTGCCCTCGGCGGAGCGCACCGCGCACATGATCAGCATGGTGTTGCAGACGCGCAGATCCACACCCGCCGACGTCAGCGAGGCGCTGCTGCATCTCGAGCCGATCTGCGCCGGGATGTGTGCCTCGCGAGAAGACCGGCTGACCGAGGTGGTGCCGTACTTGCAGGCCGAGATCGACCGCCAGACCGATCAATTCGACGACATGGCCGCCTACGTACCGAACGCCAGGCGGTTCCACGAGGTGCTGGTCTCGCGCTGCGGCAACGAGCCGATGATCCTGCTGATCGGCTCGCTGGAACTGGTGTGGTCGGCTCACGAGTCCTCGGTATGGAGCGACGACGACGTCAACCACAAGACGATGCGGGCGGCGCTGCGCGACCACCAGAAGCTGCTCGACGCCATCCGGGACGGGAATGCGCAGCGGGCGGTGCGTCTGGCCCAGGATCACCTCACGGTGGCCCGGCGCAACACGTTGGCCGCGGGTGCAGACAAAACCATTGAGGCAAAACTGATTTCGAGGAGTTCGGGGCAATGACAGCTTCCACCGACGATCGGGTCCTGTTCGACGTCGACGCCGACAAGCGGATCGCGACGATCACCCTGAACAACCCGGCGCAGCGTAACTCCTACGATGCAGCGATGCGCGAGGCCGTCGCCCGGTGCCTGGATCGGGTCGCCGAGGACGACGACATCACAGTGGTGCTGCTGCGCGGCGCCGACGGGGTGTTCAGCACCGGCGCGGACATGAACAACGCCTACGGCTGGTACGGAAAGGACGACCGCGGCAAGAAGAGCCGGCCGAGTCAGCGTCGGCGTCTGACCGTCGACCGCAAGTCGTTCGGCTTCTACCACAACCTGATGGGCTTCCCGAAGGTCACGGTCGGCGAGATCAGCGGGTACGCGCTCGGCGGCGGTTTCGAGATGGCGTTGATGACCGACATCTCCGTCATCGCCCGGGACACCAAGATCGGCATGCCCGCGACGCGCTTCCTCGGGCCCGCACTGGGCAGCCTGCACATGTTCTTCCACCGCCTCGGCCCGGTGCTGGCCCGGCGGATGCTGCTGACCGGCGACATTATCGAGGCCGGCGCCGTCGAGCACCTCGGCGTCTTCACCGACACCTGCGAGCCGGACAAGGTCGCGGCCAGGGCCCGGTACTGGGCGGAGAAGGCGGCCAAGATGCCCGCCGACGGCGTCGTCATCGCCAAGGAGGCGTTCCGGCTCGTCGAGCAGAGCCAGGCCTACCAGGGCGAGGAGGTGGCCAGCTACCTGTTCCACGCCTACGGGACCAACCTGCAGTTCGCCGAGGGCGAGTTCAACTTCGTCAAGACGAGGGCGGCGCACGGGACCAGGGAGGCGTTCCGCCTGCGTGACGAGCATTTTCACGTGCCCGAGCCGGAGTGAGGCCCGTCACATACGGAAAGCAATACAGTATCTGCTACTTTTGTAACGTCGCTAACGCCAAAAGCTGAGGTCAAGAACATGGGTACACCCGTCATTGTCAGTGCAGCCAGGACGGCGATCGGCCGTTCCTTCAAGGGGACGCTGGTCAACACCCCTCCGGAGACCCTGATCACCACGGTGCTTCCCGAGGTGGTCCGCCGGTCCGGAGTCGACCCGGCCTCCTTCGACGACATCATCTTCGCCGAGTCGCACTACGGCGGCGGCGATCTCGCCCGCTACGCCGCGACGGCGACCGGCATGGAGCAGGTCCCCGGTCAGTCGGTGAACCGGCACTGTGCGGGCAGCTTGACCGCGATCGGCAATGCCGCCGCACAGATCGGCTCCGGCATGGAGCGCGCGCTGGTGGCAGGCGGCGTCCAGTCGCTGTCGATGACACCGCTGACCAACTGGCGCATTCCCGGCCCGGAGCTGAAGTTCGAGGAGCGCTGGATGCCGCCGACGCACGTCGAGACGCCGGACGCCCCGTGCAAGGACATGTCGATCACCGTCGGGTGGAACACCGCGCAGTCGTGCGGCATCACCCGCGAGGAGATGGATGCGTGGGCGGCACGTTCGCATCAGCGCGCGATCGCCGCCATCGACGCGGGCAAGTTCGGTGACGAGATCATCCCGTTGAAGGTGCAGCAGTTCGACGGGTCTGTCGTCGACTTCAGCGTGGACGAGCATCCGCGCCGCGACACCACGGTCGAGAAGCTCGCCGGGCTCAAGGTGCTGCACCCGGAGATCGAGGGCTTCTCCATCACCGCGGGCAACAGCAGTGGCACCAATGACGCCGCGGCCGCGGTCGCGCTCGTCGACGCCGACTTCGCCGATGCCGAGAAGCTGACCAAGATGGCCACCGTGAAGGCGTGGGCGTCGGCCGGTGTCGCACCCCGCGATTGCGGGCTGGGTGCGGTCAAGGTGATCGGCAAGGTGCTCGACCGTGCCGGCCTGAAGCCGTCGAACGTCGCACTCTGGGAGATCAACGAGGCGTTCGCGTCCGTGCCGATCGCCGCATGCCGCGAATACGGTATCGACGAGGAGTTGGTGAACTTCTCCGGAAGTGGTTGCAGCCTCGGCCATCCCATCGCCGCTTCCGGTGCGCGGATGGTCACCACCCTGGTGTACGAACTGCAGCGGCGTGGCGGTGGCATCGGCGTCGCCGCGATGTGTGCGGGCGGCGGCCAGGGCGGCGCCGTCGTAATCGAGGTCTAGCGATTACGGCGTGGCTGGTTGCGCCCAGCGCAACTCAGCACGCCGAAGCCACTACTTGCGGGTGGACTTCTTCGCCGGTTTCTTGGACTCTTCGATCAGCCGCTCGGCGTGGTCGAGGATGCACTCCAGGCCGTAGTCGAAGTTGAAGTCGTCCGCCGCACCCACGCGGTGGCCCTTCGCGTTCGCCTGCGCCAGCAGCGGCGCCGTCTCGGCGTCGACGACCATGGTCTCCTCGAAGTCGCCCGGCGCGCCCTCGGCCGATCGGTTCTTGTCGTAGAGCCGCTGCAACACCACGGATCCGCGCACATGCACCGACACCGCCGAGTATGTGTCGAAGGCTTGCTCGGGCGACAGTCCCGCCTCGGCCAGGCTTTCGATGGCCTTCTCGACCGCGGCCACTCCCAGCCTCGCCGCACGGGGACTCAACGCTGACCGGATGAGGATCAGATCGCACAGAATCGGGTTGGACAGGAACGTCTTTCGCATGGTGCGCGCGTGGTTGGCCAGCGTTTCGCGCCAGTCCTTCGCCTCGATGTACGGCGTGGCGAACACGTACTGCTTGAGCGCGCGATCGGTCATCGCGTTGAGCAGGTCGTCCTTCTTGCGGAAGTACCAGTAGATGCTCGTCACTCCCACGCCGAGGTGCTTGCCCAGCAACGGCATGCTGAGATTGTCGATGCCGACATCCTCGGCGAGCTCGAACGCCCCCTTGATGATGTCGTCGGGATTGATGGACCCGCGCTCGCGGCGCTGACGCTTCTCCGCGGTTGCCTGCTTTGCCACTAAGGGCACCTCCATCGAATTCAACGGTCGAACTGACGGTACCCGCCGGTGGGCACCACCGTTCCGCTCTACTACTGTAAGTCCTATAGTAAGCTTTTCAAGCAAATTGGGCTTCATCGGCGAAGGGCTACGTGTGTCGGACGAGGTTCTCCGGGAGCGCCGCGGACGCGTTCTCGTCATCACGATCAACCGGCCGGAGGCGCGCAACGCGGTCAACCTCGCGGTCAGTCAGGGCTTGGCCGACGCGGTCGACGAACTCGACGACAGCGCAGACCTCTCGGTCGCGGTGATCACCGGCGCGGGCGGAAACTTCTGCGCGGGAATGGACCTCAAGGCGTTCGCCGCTGGCGAGGTCGTCGCCATCCCCGGCCGCGGCATCGGCTTCACCGAGCGGCCGCCGCGCAAGCCACTGATCTCCGCGGTCGAGGGATACGCGTTGGCCGGTGGCACCGAGGTGGTGCTCGCCACCGATCTGGTGGTCGCATCGCGCAGCGCGAAATTCGGCATCCCCGAAGTGAAACGCGGTCTGGTGGCCGCGGGCGGCGGCCTGCTGCGGCTGCCGCGCCGCATCCCGCACCAGAAGGCGCTCGAATTGGCGCTGACCGGTGAGAGTTTCACCGCCGAGCAGGGCGAGCAGTGGGGTTTCGTCAACGCGGTCACCGAACCGGGCGAAGCGCTGGCCGGTGCGATCGAACTCGCCGAGCGGATCACGGCCAACGGACCGCTGGCGGTGGCCACCACAAAGGAGATCATCACGAAGTCCGCGGACTGGTCCGAAGACGAGATGTGGAAGAAGCAACTCACCTACATCATGCCGATCTTCACCTCCAACGACGCCAAGGAAGGCGCGATCGCATTCGCCGAGAAGCGCGCGCCCAAGTGGACGGGCACCTGAGGGCCTAGGGGGCTACGCCATGGACCTCGGGCTCTCCAACGCCGC
The DNA here is from genome assembly GCF_003347205.1 of Mycolicibacterium moriokaense. GTDB lineage: Bacteria > Actinomycetota > Actinomycetes > Mycobacteriales > Mycobacteriaceae > Mycobacterium > Mycobacterium moriokaense_B. Next base: position 81,426 of record NZ_QQBJ01000003.1, on the reverse strand, counting down.
TGCCGTCGTCGTCGGCGGTGGCCGCGGCATGGGACTGGCCGCCGCGCGGTGCCTCGCCGACGACGGAGCACGCATCGCGGTCGTCGGGCGCACGCAGTCGGTTCTCGACGAGGCAGTGCAAGAACTGACCGAACGCGGCAGCCCCGACGCGGTCGGCCTGGTCGCCGACGTCACCGATGCCGAAGCGGCCCAGCGGGTTTTCGACGACGTCGGCACGCGTTGGGGCGGCGAGCTGAACATCCTGGTCAACGTCGCGGGACCGAGCGCGGTGGGAACCTTCGAAGACCTGACCGACGATCAGTGGCGCCAGGCCGTCGACGAGGGCGTGATGGGCATGGTGCACAGCGTCCGGTCGGCGCTGCCCCTGCTGCGCAAGGCGGAGTGGGCGCGCATCGTCAACTTCTCGGCGCACTCGACGCAGCGCCAGAGCGTCATCCTGCCCGCCTACACCGCGGCCAAGGCGATGGTCACCAGCATCTCCAAGAACCTGTCACTGGCCCTGGCGGCCGACGAGATCATGGTGAACGTGGTCTCGCCGGGCAGCATCCTGTCCGAGTCGCTGGCGGGCTGGGCCGACTCGGTGGGCATCGACGGCAGCGACCCCTACGCCGTGATGGCCGGCATCGACAAGCATTTCGGCCACCCCGCGCACCTGCCGCGCGCCGGCAAGCCCGACGAAATAGGCCCTGTCGTCGCGTTTTTGGTGTCGCGGCGCAACTCCTACATGACCGGCGCGAACATCAACGTCGACGGCGGCAGCGACTTCACCTGACAGGAGGCGGCATGGCAACTGCACGCGAGGCGCGCGAGTGGGCGCACTCCACCTTGCGGGGCATCGGCAACAGCCTCTACACGCCGTTTTCCGGCACGGACGGCGACGACATCGACTGGGGCGCGTACCGAACCCTGGTGCGCTACTGCGTCGGCGAACTGAAGCACCCGATGCTGTGGTGCACCAGCGGCATCGCGGAGTTCTGGTCGTTGACCATCCCCGAGCGAAAACAGTTGCTGGAGATCGCAATCGACGAGGGGCGCAAAGCCAACCCGGATGTCGTGGTGCAGGCCTGCACCGCCGCCACCGCGGCCAAGGACTGCCTGGAGCTGACCCGGCACGCGCAGCAGGCGGGCGCCGACATCGTCTACATCCAGACCCCGATGATGGAGGCACACGGCGGCGACGGCGTGCTGAACTTCTTCCGCTACGTCGCCGACCGCACCGACATCGCGCTGGGGATGTTCAACTCTCCGTCGTCGGGCTACGTGTTGACGCCGGCCGAGAGCGCACGCATCTATGCCGAAATCCCCGCCGTCTGCGCGACGAAAGAAGGCGCGTTCCGGCCGTCGAGCAGCCGGATGCTGCACGAACTCGCGCCGAACCTGACGATCTGGGAGTGCGACCTGACCGTGTACCGCGCCGGTTGGCTGCGTGCGGGGATCGTCGGCCCCGCGCAACTCGGCACGTCGGGGTATCTCTACGAAACGCCGCAGCAGCCGGTCATCTCCGAGTACTGGGATCTGGTCTGGAACGACAAACTGGTCGAGGCGATGGACTACGCCGAGAAGTCCGGGCTCGACCAGTTCGGCATCGACATGGCGTCGTGGTTCACCTGCTATCCCGGTCGGCCGGACTACTTCACGCATTGGGGCGGCGCGTTCAAATACGCCGCGTCGGTGCTCGGTCTGCCGATCGGCGACTACCCGCATTCGCGGCCACCGCAGGCGGTCTTCCCCGACGACGGCAAGACGGCGATCGACGCAGCGTATCGCCGGTACGGACTGGCGTCCGGCTGAGTCGGGCGGCTGGTGCGGAAGGTAATACCGAAAGGTGTACAGTAAGTGCCTGTGAGTGCTGACGCCCCGGTTCTCTACGAGCTACGAGACACCGGTGTAGCCCTGCTGACCCTCAACCGGCCCGAGCGGATGAACGGGTGGGGCGGCGGCCTGGCGGCCAAGTTCTACTCCCTGCTCGACGCGGCAGAGGCCGACCCGAACGTGCGGGCGATCGTCGTCACCGGCGCCGGGCGGGCGTTCTGTGTCGGCGCCGACATGGGGGATCTGTCGTCGATCGAGAAGGCCGGCACCAACGGTGAAACCGACGTCAGCACGCTGGTGGGCGAGCGGCATCCGCACTTCGTCGCGACGCTGCGCAAGCCGGTCATCGCCGCCATCAACGGGGCCTGCGCCGGTATCGGGCTGACCCAGGCGCTGATGTGCGACGTCCGCTTCGCTGCCGAGGGCGCGAAGTTCACCACGTCATTCGCCCGTCGCGGTCTGATCGCCGAATACGGCATCAGCTGGATACTGCCGCGGGTGGTCGGTTGGGGCGTGGCGATGGACCTGCTGCTGTCCGGCCGCGTGTTTCGCGCCGAGGAGGCCGCCACGCTGGGCCTCGTCAACTATGTCGTGCCGCCCGAGGACCTGCTGCCCCGCGCGATCGCCTACGCCGAGGACATCGCCGCGAACTGCGCACCGAGTTCCCTGGCGGTGATCAAGCAACAGGTGTACGCAGACACCATGCGGGATGTGTTCGACGCCAGTGATCGCGCGGAAAAGCTGATGCACGAGTCCATGCAACGTCCCGACTTCATCGAGGGCATCACCGCATTCTTCGAGAAACGAACACCGAACTTCCCGCCGCTGGAGGAGGTCACATGACAACAGAGCAGACTCTGGACTATCGGGCCATCGACGTCGACAACCACTATTACGAGCCCGTGGACTCCTTCACCCGGTATCTGCCCAAGGAGTTCAAGCGGCGCGGTGTGCAGATGCTCACCGAGGGCAAGCGCACCTTCGCCGTGATGGGCGGTGTGGTCAACCAGTTCATCCCGAACCCGACATTCGACCCGATCATCGAGCCGGGCTGTCTGGATCTGTTGTTCCGCGGCGAGATCCCCGAGGGTGTGGACCCGGCGTCGCTGATGAAGGTCGACCGGCTCGCGGATCACCCCGAATACCAGAACCGCGACGCCCGGGTGAAGTTCCTGGACAAGCAGAACCTCGAGACGGTGTTCATGCTGCCGACCTTCGCGTGCGGTGTGGAGGAGGCCCTGAAGAACGACATCGAGGCGACGATGGTCTCGGTGCACGCGTTCAACCAATGGCTGGACGAGGACTGGGGTTTCGATCGGCCCGATCATCGGTTCCTGTCAGCGCCCATCATTTCGCTGGCCGATCCCGACAAGGCGGTCGAGGAGGTCGAGTTCGTGCTGGGGCGCGGCGCCAAGATCGTGTGCGTGCGGCCCGCCCCGGTGCCAGGGCGCGTGAAGCCGCGCTCGCTGGGTGACCCGGTGCACGACCCCGTGTGGGCACGGCTGGCCGAGGCCGGCGTCCCGGTGGTCTTCCACCTCTCCGACAGCGGTTACCTCGCGATCGCGGCGCTGTGGGGTGGCCAGGCGACGTTCGAGGGCTTCGGGAAGAAGGATCCACTGGATCAGGTGCTGCTCGACGACCGCGCGATCCACGATGCGATGGCGTCGATGATCGTCCACCAGGTCTTCACTCGGCATCCCACGCTGAAGGTGGCCAGCATCGAAAACGGCTCATACTTCGTCTACCGGCTGGTCAAGCGACTGAAGAAGTCGGCCAACACCGCGCCTTACCACTACAAGGAAGATCCCGTCGAGCAGCTGCGCAACAACGTGTGGATCGCGCCGTACTACGAGGACGATGTGAAGCTGCTGGCCGAGACCATCGGGGTGGACAAGATCCTGTTCGGCTCCGACTGGCCGCATGGAGAGGGGCTCGCGGATCCGATGTCGTTCACCGCGGACATTCCGCAGTTCCCGGAGTTCAGTGCCGAGGACACTCGGAAGGTGATGCGGGACAATGCCCTTGAACTGCTCGGCGTCCACGTTCCGGCATGACGCGGGGAGCCTAGACGGTGGGTGAGTGGACGATAGGCGATGTCGTCGACGCCATCGCTGACGTCATCGGGGACCGGGCCATGACGGTGTGCGGTGATCGCCGCACCAGCTACGGCGAGATGGCGGTGCGCACCCGCCGACTGGCGAACTTCCTGGCGGACAGAGGTTTCGGTGCGCACGACGAGCGCGACGGGCTGGACAACTGGGAGTGCGGCCAGGATCGCGTCGCGCTGATCATGTACAACGACCGCTATCCCGAGATGGTGATCGGCTGCCTCAAGGCGCGAACCGTCCCGGTGAACGTCAACCACCACTACACCCCGCGCGAGGTCTCCGACCTGCTCGCCTACGTCAAGCCGCGCGCCGTCATCTATCACCGCGCGCTCGGCGCGAAGTTCGCCGACGTCCTGGCGTCGCTCGATGCTGACCTGCTCATCTCCGTCGACGACGGCAGTGACGGCCTCGATCTCGACGGCGCCGTCGACCTCGACGACGCTGTGGCGCAGGGAGATCCGGATCGCCGGATCGCCGGATCGCCCGACGACGTCATCATGTACTGCACCGGCGGCACCACCGGACGTCCGAAAGGTGTGCTGTGGCGCCAGAGCGACACCTACGTGTCGTCGATGGTCGGCGCGGACCACGAGTCGGCCGGCGAGATCCACGACAAGGTGCGGCGCAACGGGGGCGCGCCGTGGTTCGCGGTGTCGCCACTGATGCATGCGGCGGGACTGTGGACGGTGTTCTCCGGGACGCTGGCCGGGCTGCCCGTCGTGCTCTACGACGATCGGAACAAGTTCAACCCGGCCCTGGTGTGGCAGACCGCGGAGCGCGAGAAGGTCGGCATGATGACGATGGTCGGCGATGCCTACGCGGCGCCGCTCATCGAGGAGCTGAACGCCAACAGTTACGAGCTGTCCTCGCTGTATGCGATTGGAACCGGTGGCGCGGCAACCAATCCCAAACATGTCAGCGCGCTGCTGGAGAAGCTTCCGCAGCTGACGATCATCAACGGCTACGGATCGTCGGAGACCGGAAACATGGGGTTCGGGCACAACCAGCGGGGTTCCCATCGGGACACCTTCGACCTGCGGGAGGGCGGCACGCTGGTCTCCGACGACATGACGAGGTTCGTCGCACCCGGCGACCCGGAGATCGGCTGGGTGGTGCGCACCGGTCGGATTCCGCTGGGCTACTTCGACGATGCCGACGCGACACGCAAGACCTTCCCCGTCGTCGACGGGCAGCGTGTCGTGGTGTCGGGCGATCGCGCGTCCCTGGACGCCGACGGCACATTGCGCCTGTACGGACGCGACTCGCTGGTGGTCAACACCGGCGGTGAGAAAGTCTTCGTCGAAGAGGTCGAGGCGGTGCTGCGGGCGTGTCCGGGAGTCGCCGACGCCCTGGTGGTCGGCCGCGACAGCGATCGGTGGGGGCAGGAGATCGTCGCGCTGGTGCAGACCCATCCGGAGGCTACGGTCGAGACCGAGGCGCTGCGCGCCTCATGCATCGAGAACCTCGCCAGGTTCAAGGTGCCCAAGGAGTTCATCGTCGTCGAGAAGGTTCGCCGCCTCGGCAACGGCAAGGCCGACTACCGATGGGCGAAAAGCCAAGCGACGGAACGGGCACTGACATGACACACAAGGCCATCGATTGCCTGGTCAACGTGCATTTCGGCGAGACCGAGCAACAACCGACCTGGATGCTGAAAGTGCGTGACGACTACTTCAAGGGTCCTGAGTCGATGTTCGCCCCCGTCGATTTGGGCGCACTGCTCGACGAAATGGACGAGCAGGGCGTGGCGAAGGCGATCCTGATGGACAACCTCGCCAAGCCGTCGGTCACCGCGCGCAAGTTCGTCGAAGCCAGGCCGGACCGGTTCAAGCTGGCGATGGGGGGCGTCAACCTGCTCAAGCCGATGCCGTCACTGCGTGAGCTCACCGCCGTCGTCGCCGACCTGCCGGTGGCGTATGCCGTTGTGGGGCCCAGCTTCTGGGGTGACGGCCAGTACCCGCCCAGCGATGCGGTCTACTATCCGCTCTACACCAAGTGCGCCGAGATCGGGTTGCCGTTGTGCATCAACACCGGTCTGCCGGGCCCGCCCATCCCGGGTGAGGTGCAGAACCCGATACACCTCGACCGGGTCTGCGTCCGCTTCCCCGAACTCAAGCTGTGCATGATCCACGGCGCAGATCCGTGGTGGGACATCGCGATCCGGCTGATGATCAAGTACCAGAACCTGCGGCTGATGACCTCGGCGTGGTCGCCCAAGCGGCTGCCGGAAAGCCTTCTGCACTTCATGCGGACCCGCGGCAAGAACAAGGTCATCTACGCGTCCGACTGGCCGGTGCTGCGCATGCGTCGCGTGGTGCCCGAGGCGATCGCGCTGGATCTGCCCGCCGATGTGGCGGACAACTACCTGTACAACAACGCCGCTGAATTCTTCTTCGGAGAACAGGAAAGCTAAACGATGGATTTATACGAACTGCGCAGGCTGGACTACAGCCTCTCCGAGGATCACCAGGCGATCCAGGAGGCGTACAAGCAGTTCTTCAAGACGCACTGTCCGATCGAGACCGTGCGCGCCGCCGAGGAAAGCGGGTTCGACAAGAGCCTGTGGGAGCGGTTGTGCGCGATGGGGGCGACCACCATGGCGCTGCCGGAGTCGGCGGGCGGCGACGGGGCGACACTGGTCGACCTGACGCTGGTGGCCGAGGAGGTCGGCCGGTCGCTGGCACCGGTTCCGTGGATCGACCACGTGGTGGCGGCTCGCCTGCTCGCGCGACTGGGTGCGTTGGACCCCGACGTGGTGACGGGCAAGCAGTTGGCAGCACTCGACCCGCAGCACCAGAGCGTGTCAGGGACACGGCTGATCCCGAGCGGTTCGGTCGCCGACCGGATCCTGGTGCGCGACGGCGACAACGTGGTGGCGCTGAGCTTCGGCACCCGCCCGGTCAAGGTGGACAACATCGGCAAGCTGCCGATGGCGTGGGTGGACCCGGCGGCGGCCGACAGCAGCACCGTCATCGCCGGCGGCGCCGAGGCGCTCGCGGAATATCAACGGGCCCTGGATGAGTGGCGGGTGCTGACCGCGGCGGCGCTGGTCGGCCTGGTCGAGGAGACGATGACGATCGCCGCCGAGTTCGCCAAGAACCGCTACACGCTCGGGGTGCCGATCTCCACGCTGCAGGCCATTTCGCATCCGCTGGCCAACATCGCGATCACCGTTGCGGGCGGACGCAACCTGGCGCGGCGCGCGGCGTGGTTCCTGGACAACGAACCCGACGAGCGGCCGGAGCTGGCGCCGTCGGCGTTCGTGTTCATGGCCGAGGAGGCGTCGAAGGCGGCCACCATGGCGGTGCACGTGCAGGGCGGTCTCGGGGTGAGTGCGGAGGCGGCGGCCTCGGCGTACCTGGTGCGCGCCCGCGGCTGGGCGTTGGCTGGCGGAGACCCGGGGGCGAGCGCGAAATACATCGCGGAGATCGTCGCTGCCCGGGAGAGCGGGGGAGAGCAGTAATGGATTTCTCACGGGTGGAGTTGTCCGACGACGACGAGGCGTTCCTGCACGAGTCCCGCGAATTCCTGCGGGAAATCGTCACCGACGAGGTGATCCGGCGCGACCGCGAGACCGGCGACAACTTCAACGAGGACGTCCATCTGGCGCTCGGCGAGGCCGGCTACCTCACGCGAGAGTGGAAGCCGGAAGACGAAGGCGGCTTCGGCCGGGTTCGGCGGCGCATCTGGGAGTTGGAGAAGCGCAGGGCGCATGTGCCGTGGGTGACGTTCGGCACCACCGCGATGATCGCGCGGTCGGTGGAGAAGTTCGGGTCGCCCGAGCTGAAAGCCGAAGTGATGCCGCGGGTGTTCAACGGCCAGGTGCGGCTGTGCCTCGGCTACACCGAACCCGAGGGCGGCTCCGACGTCGCCACGTGCAAGACGCGCGCGGTGCGCGACGGCGACTCCTGGGTCATCAACGGCTCCAAGATGTTCACCACCGGTGCGCACAACTGCCAGTACGTCTTCCTCATCACCAACACCGACCCCGATGCGCCGAAGCACAAGAGCCTCACCATGTTCCTGGTGCCGCTCGACTCACCCGGCATCGAGATCCAGGGCATCCGCACCGTCGACGGCGACCGGACCAACATCGTGTACTACAGCGACGTCCGCGTCGACGACAAATACCGGTTGGGCGAGGTGAACGACGGCTGGACGGTGGTGCGCGAACCGCTCAACGTGGAGCACGGGGCCGTCGAGGCCGCCGCCGATGGTTTGGCCGACGTCTCGATCATGATGCACCAGGCCGGCTTCATGGCCACCGCCGCCGACAAGGCCGCCGCCAGGATCGCGGAGTCCCGCGAAGACGGCAGCAGACTGATCGACGACGGGTCGGTGGCATATCGGTTGGGCCGCAGCATCGCTCGGATGGAGGCGTCCCTTTCGGCAACCAGCATCTTCGGCCGCGTGATGCTGGCGCAGACGATGCGTGACATCTCGCCGGACCTGATGGACATCCTCGGCACGGCCGCGTCGCTGCCGATCGGGACCGACGGCGCCGCCGATGACGGGGCCGCGGAGTACGTCTACCGGTTCGCCCCGCTGGTCGGCATCTACGGCGGCACGCTCGAGGTGTTCCGCAACATGATCGCCCAGTACGTGCTCGGCCTCGGCAAGCCGAACTACTCGCCGCCGGCCCAGAAGAAGGTTGCCTCCTAGATGTCGAGTCCGCGCAAGGTCCTCGTGATGGGTGCGACGGGCTTCGTCGGCTCGCATGTCACGCGCAAGCTCGTCGAGCGCGGCGACGATGTGCGGGTGTACGTGCGCAAGTCCAGCAACACGGTGGCGATCGACGACCTGGACGTCGAGCGCAGTTACGGGGACCTGCGTGATGTAGACGCGATGCGGGCGGCGATGGCAGACCGCGACGTGGTGTTCTACTGCGTGGTGGACACCCGGTTCTACCTCCGTGATCCGGCGCCGCTGTTCGAGACCAACGTCGAGAGTCTGCGACGCGTGCTGGACATCGCGGTCGAGGCGGACCTCGACCGCTTCGTGTTCTGCAGCACGATCGGCACGATCGCCATCGCCGAGAACGGCGAATCCGCCACGGAGGACATGGCATTCAACTGGCCCGGCAAGGGCGGCGGGTATATCGAGTCGCGACGGGAAGCCGAGGATCTGGTGTTGGGCTATGCCCGCGAGCGAGGTCTGCCCGCCGTCGCGATGTGTGTCTCCAACCCGTATGGGCCGCGCGACTGGCAGCCCAACCAGGGGATGATGGTGCAGATGGCGGCGCTGGGCAAGATGCCGGCCTACGTCAGCGGCGTGTCGGCTGAGGTCGTCGGCATCGAGGATGTCGCCGAGGCGTTTCTGCTCGCCGCGCAGCGCGGGCGCGTCGGGGAGCGCTACATCATCTCGGAGAGCTTCATGCCCATGCGCGAGATGCTCGAAACCGCGGCGTCGGCCGCCGGTGCCAAGCCGCCGCGGTTCGGGATTCCGCTGGCCGTCGTATACGCCTTCGGCTGGACCATGGAGATGGCGAGCAAGCTGCTGCGGCGCGATCTTCCGATGGACGTCAAGGGCGTTCGGCTGATGCACATCATGTCGCCGGCCGATCACAGCAAGGCGACCCGAGAACTCGGCTGGACGCCCCGCCCGACAGCCGAATCGATACGCGAGGCCGCGCAGTTCTACGTCGAGCAGCAGAAGGCGGGACAGAGCCTGAGCAGTCGGCTGATGTGATGAGCGACGTGACGCCGGCCCGCATCGGGCTGCTGATCGACTACCTCGACGAGGGCGGCGGCTTCGACGAGAACATCCTGCCGTCGCTGCAATTGGTCGCCGACGACTATCTCGAGCGGGGCATGCTGGAACGCCCGGTGGAGTTCGTCGTGCGCGCGGTGCAGGGGCTGCCCAAAGGTTCCTTTCGCGCGGTCCGCGAGGCTTTCGCCGAACTAGTCGAAGCCGATGCGCTCGTCATCTTCGGCCCCTGGGTGTCGGAGAACGGCGCCGCGCTGCGTCCCTACATCGAAGACCTCGGCGAGGTCGCGTGCATCACGATGGCGGCAACCGAAACCATGCTCGGCGACTGGGTTTTCGGACTTCCCGCCGGGTCGATGGAGGAGGAGCCGATCATCATGGCCGCCGTCGCGGCGCTCGACGGGTGCCACAGCGTCGGCATCGCGTTCGAGGACTCGCTGATCGGCACGGAGTATCTGCGGACGACCAGGGTGGCGTGCGCCGACGCGGGACTGCGCATCACCGCGGAGGTGCCCATTCCGCAACTGCAGACCGACAAGCGGGCGGCGATGGCCACCCTGGCCGCCGACAAGCCCGACGCCGTCATGCACGTAGGCTTCGGGCTCGGCATCCCCGGTATGAACGACGCGCTGCGCGAAATCTGTTGGCTGCCGCCCAGATACACCACCACGGCGTTCGAGTTCGCGTCGACCGGCCCGTGGTGGCGCGAACAACTCGCGGGCTGGATCGGGCTGGACCAGTACGACGAGCGCAACCTCACCGGGCGGGAGTTCCTGGACCGCTTCGAAGCGCGCCACGGTCGCAGGCCCGAGTACTTCTTCCCGGTGTACTGCTACGACGTCGGACGCCTGATGATGACCGCGATCGCCAACGCGCGCCCGCTCACCGGCGCCGGGGTCAAGGAAGCGCTGGAGAAGATCAAGATGATGCCCGCCGCCACCGGAGCGCCGGGCACGCGGTTGCGGTTCGGCAGGTTCATCCGCCACGGCTGGATGGGCAGCGAGTTCCTGGTGGCGCGTCGGGTGCTGCCCGACGCCAGCGGAATCGTCATGCACGGCACCATCGAAGGCCTGCTCGAACCTCCCGCGCTGTCGTGACCGTCCGCGTCGTCCAATGGGCCACCGGCGCCGTCGGCACGGCGCAGTTGCGTGAGGTGATCGACAGCCCGGATCTCGAACTCGTCGGCCTTTTCGTGTACAGCCAAGCGAAGGTCGGCGTCGACGCAGGCACGCTCGTCGACCGCCCACCGACCGGGGTGCTCGCGACCAACGACGCCTCGGCGATCCTGGCGGCCGACGCCGACATCGTCCTGCACGCTGCCAGCAAGGCGTTCCCCGACAACACGAACACCGACGACATCGTCGCTCTGCTGGCGTCTGGCAAGAGCGTGATCACGACGACGTCGTACAGCCACCTGCCGACCTTCGGCGCAGGGGTTGACGAGCGGATCAGACGGGCGTGCCGCGAGGCGGGCAGCCGATTTCACGCCGCTGGAGAACATCCCGGTTTCATGTTCGAGCGGCTTGCCACCTCGCTCACCGCGCTGTCGCAGCGCGTCGACACGATCACCGTGTCGGAGTTCGTCGACTGCCGTGCGGTGAGCGCCCGCGAGATGCTCGTCGACCTGATGGGTATGGGCAAGCAACCGTCCGAGATCACCGCCGACTCCGCGATGTTCCGGGCGATCTCGTCGCAGTACGAGCAGTCGCTGGCGGCGACCGCGGATGTGCTGGGCCTGCGGCTGGACGAGATCGGGCGCGATGTCCGGACGGCGACGTTGCCGTACGACGTCGACGTCTCGTGCGCGACGTTGCCCGCGGGTTCTGTTGTCGGGCAGATTCTCTCGTGGACCGGGTATCGGAGCGGGGCGCCGGTGCTGGTCGCAGAGGAGTACTGGACCGCCGCCGACGACATCCCCGGCTGGGATGTGTCACTCGACGGCGACTTCCTGGTGCGCGTCGTCGTCGACGGCGCTCCGTCGTTGCGGGTCGAGCTCACCATCGGCAACGATCCCACCGATTTGCCCGGAGTCGCCGGCGGTCAGCTCGCAGTGGCGATGACGGCGGTGCGCGCCATTCCGTATGTGCTCGAGGCGCCGCCCGGCGTCGTCATCCCGTCGGTGTTCGGCGCCTACCGATGGCCGGATGCTGCCGGCGCCTAACGAGCGCGAGCAGACGCAAAGTCGCACTTTCTATCGTCGTGTCGTGCGAGTTCGCGTCTTCTCGCGCGGTCTTGGTCGCCCGGGTCAGGTCGTGACGATGGTTGCCGCCGCGGTGCCAGGCGCGCCGTAGAGCTGGGCGAAGCCGACCCGCGGTTGCCCGGCGACCTGACGGTCACCGGCTTCGCCGCGCAACTGGCGCACCAGCTCGTGTATCTGGCGCAGGCCCGACGCCCCGATCGGCTCACCGTTGGCGATCAACCCGCCGTCGGTGTTGACCGGCATCGAGCCGTGAATTTCGGTGGCGCCGTCGGCGAGCAGCTTCTCCTGCTCGCCGTGCTCGCAGAAGCCGCACTCGGCCATGTGGATGATCTCCGCGCCGGCGTCGGTGTCCTGCAGCTGGATGACGTCGACGTCCTCCGGTGTCACGCCGGCCTTCTCGAAGGCGGCCCGCGCGGCGTAGACGGTGGGCGCCACATCCTCCTCGACGGGCGCGAACGTCGTGTTCACCTCGTAGGCGCCGTATGTGCGGGTGCGAACCTCGACGGCGCGCAGGTACACCGGCTTCGAGGTGTAGCGGTGCGCGATGTCGGCACGGCACATCACGACCGCGGCGGCGCCCTCGTCGGGCGCGCAGAACATGTATTGCGTCAGCGGGTAGTTCAGCATCGTCGAGTTGAGGATGTCGTCCTCGGCAATCGGCTTGCGGCGAAACGCATTCGGGTTCATGGCGCCGTTGCGGAAGTTCTTGGCGGCCACCTTGGCCAGCGTCGCCTGCGAGATGTTGTGGTCATGCAGATAGCGGTTGGCCTTCATGCCGAAGAACTGTGTGGTGAGGTACTGGCCGTTCTCGGCATACCAGCTGGGCATGCCGACCAGCGCGGGGTCCTCGGTGAACGCGCCGCGCGGGTGCTTGTCCAGACCGATCGCGATCCCGATGTCGTAGTCACCGAGGCGGATGCCGTCGGCGCACGCCTTCGCGGCGCTGGCTGCGGTGGCGCATGCGTTGAAGACGTTGGTGAACGGGATGCCCGACAGGCCCACCATGCCGACGATCGCGTCCGGGTTGGCGACCGTCCAACTGCCACCCGTCGCGAACTGGACGTCTTTCCAGTCGACGCCCGCGTCGTCGACCGCGGCGAAGATGGCGTCGACGCCCATCTCCATCGCGGTCTTGCCTTCGAACCGGCCGAACGGGTGCAGGCCGACACCGATGATCGCGACGTCATTCATGGGGCGAGTGTATCGCAACTGTAACTCTTACAGTATCCCATCATAGATCCCCCGTAGTTCCGTTTCGCGAGAGTCGGGCGCACTGAGATGATGGCGCAACTGTAATGCTTTCAGTATCGTGACGATGTGACCGAAACGAAGGTGACGTTCTGCCGGATCTGCGAGCCGCTGTGCGGCATGATCGCGACCGTCGAGGACGGCAAGCTGACCGCTCTTCGACCAGACAAGGACCATCCGCTGTCGTCGGGGTTCGCCTGCCAGAAGGGCATCGCGTTCACCGAGGTGCAGAACGACCCCGACCGCGTCACCACTCCGCTGCGGCGGACGGCGACGGGCTTCGAACCGGTGTCCTGGGAATCCGCACTTTCCGACATCGCCGACCGGCTCACGACAATCCTGCGCAGCCACGGATCGGGGGCCGTCGGCTGGTACATGGGCAATCCGGCGGCGTTCAGCTACGCCCACGTTTTCGCAGCACTGATGTTCATCAAGGCCATCGGGCGCAAGTCCCACTACTTCACCGCCTCGTCGCAGGACACCAACAGCAGACTGATCGCCAGCCAACTGCTCTACGGCGTACCGACATCGACTCCCATACCGGATCTGACCCGCACCGACCTGCTGGTGATGATGGGCGCCAATCCCGTTGTCTCGCATGGCAGTTTCCTGACGGCGCCGCGCATCAAGGACCGCATGCACGACATCGTCAAGCGAGGCGGGCGGGTCGTGGTCGTCGACCCGCGTCGCACCGAGACGGCGGCCGCCTTCGAGTGGCTCGGCATCGTCCCGGACACCGATGCCCTGCTCCTGCTGTCGCTGCTGCACGTGATGTTCGACGACGGGCTGGTGGACCACGCACGGGTCAGCGCGCAGGCCGACGGGGTCGAGTGGCTTCGGGCGCTGTGCGGGCCGTTCGCGCCGGAGATGACCGCCGCCCGCACCGGCATCGACGCCGACGCCGTGCGGTCTCTTGCACACGATCTGGTGCGCACCCCCCGCGCGGCCGTCTACGGCCGCCTCGGTACCTGCGTCGGCCGGTACGGCACATTGACCGCCTACCTCATCGACGCGGTCAACCTCGTCGCGGGCAATCTCGACGTCGAGGGCGGCTCGGTCTTCGGCTCGATGCACACGGTGGGCCAGCGATGGCAGAACACGATGATGGGGGCGGTGCTGCGGCGCTCGCATCGCGGTCGCTCGCGCATCGGCGGCATCCACAACGCGATCGCCTCCGAGCCCGCCGCCCTGATGGCCAAGGAGATCACCACGCCCGGTGATCGCCAGATCAGAGCGATGTTGGTCTCGGCGGGCAATCCCATCTTGTCGGTGCCCAACGGGAACGAACTCGAGGCCGCATTCGAGACGCTGGATCTGTCGGTGGCGCTTGACTTCTACGTCACCGAGACCACCAGTCGGTGCGACTACATCCTTCCGGTGACGACGATGTACGAGCGCGAGGACTTCCCGTACACGTTCCAGGCGTTCCAGGCGACGCCCTTCCGTCAGGCCACCGCCGCCGTCGTCGCGCCGGCAGGGGAGGCCCGCACGGAATGGGACATCGTCGACGACCTGGCCGAGCGACTGTCGGGCGCCGCACCGGGATTTCGGGCGCTGGGCGTCGTCCGGAAAGCACTCGGCGCCTTCGGTGTCGGCCTGACACCGCGGCTGGTTATCGACGGCCTGATTCGGATGTCGCAGGGCGGCGACCGGTTCGGCCTGCGTCGCGGCGGCCTGTCACTTCGCCGGCTGACCGAACAGAATCCGCACGGCGTGGTCGTCGCACCGCACATCCGCACCGGCGTGCTGCGCGATGCCGTGGCCTACTTGTCGCGCCGAGTCCGGTTGGTGCATCCCGACATCGCCGCGCAAGTCGACAAGCTCACTGCCGGGCAACATCCCGACGGCTACCCGCTGCGCATGATCGGGATGCGCGAGCCTCGTTCGGAGAACTCGTGGATGCACAATTCGCCGCTGTTGATGCGCGGCGAGCGCAGGCATCATGCCCTGATCCACGTCGACGACGCCGCCGATCTGCAGATTTCCGATGGGGACGACATGCGGGTGTCGTCGCCGTACGGCGAGATCACCGTCGGCGCCACCGTGACCAAGGATCTGATGCCAGGGGTGATCGCCGTGCCACACGGCTGGGGTCACAAGGGCACGGGGACGTGGCGGCTGGCCAATCGCGCGGGCGGCGCGAACGTCAACCAGTTGACCTCCAGCGAGCCGCGCGACGTCGAGGCGCTCTCGGGAATGGCGTGGCTGACGGGCGTGCCGGTGCGCGTCGAACGCGCCGCTTCGTAGCACCGCGAGCGTGCAAAGAATGCCGCTATTTCGCGGCGTGTCGTGTGCAAACACGCACCCTCGCGGTGCAGGGTGACTGCGCTAGGCGATGGCGCCGGAGTCCTTCAACTGCTCGATGCGGTCCCACTCGATGCCGAGTTCCATCAGGACGATCTCGGTGTGCTCGGAGGCCTGCGGCGCGCGCGTCGTCTCCAGCGGCTCGTGGTTGAACTGGATCGGGCCGCGCACCACCTTGAAGGGCTCGCCGCCGTCGGCCGGCTCAACCTCGACGATCATGTCGTTGGCGATCGCCTGCTCGTCGGACGCGAGGTCGATGAGGCTCTGGAAGGGCGCCCACTGGCCGCGCATCGTCTTCAGATGCTGACGCCAGTAGTCGAACGGCTTGCTGCGGATCGACTCCGCGATCAGTTCGGCTGCGGTTGCGGCGTTCTCGATCAACGGCATGACGTCGTTGAAGCGCGGGTCATCGGCCAGCTCGGGTAGTCCGAGGTGCTCGAAGGCATCGCGGATATAACCGGTGGGGCTGACGATGCACAGGTTGATCGTGCCGCCGTCCGACGTCAGGTAGTTGCCCAGGAAGGGATTCACCGTCGGCCCAATGGAGTCCGGCATCAGCGATCGCATGGTCTCGCCGGTCTCCATGCCCTGGGTGACGCTCGCGCCCGCCGCCCACCACGCGGTGCTGAGCAACGACACGTCGAGTTCAACGGCCTCGCCAGTGCGCTCGCGATGGAACAGTGCCGCGGAGATTCCGCCGGCGATGTTCATCCCGCCGATGGAGTCGCCGAACGCCGGAATGCCCTGCCCCAAGGCGCCTCCGAGCTCTTCCGGTGTCAGTGCGTGACCGACGCCGCTTCGGGTCCAGAATGCGGTGCCGTCGAAGCCGCCGGTGTCGCGCTCGGCGCCCTTGTCGCCGTAGGCGCTGCCGCGGGCGTAGATGATGTTCGGGTTGGCCGCTCGGATGTGCTCGACGTCGAACTTGTTCTTCTGGCGCTGGGCGGGCATGTAGTTGGTCAGGAAGACGTCGGATGTCTTGGCGATCTCGTAGAGCACCTCCTGGCCGCCCGGCGTGGAGACGTCGATGCCGACGCTGCGCTTGCCACGGTTGGGATGCTCGATCAGCGGATGGCGCTGCGGGTCCATCTGAAAGCCGCCCATGTTGATGAAGCCACGCTGGGTGTCACCCCGCACCGGGTGCTCGACTTTGATGACGTCCGCGCCCCAGTCGGCAAGGATGGCCCCGGCGGCGGGCACGAACGTGAACTGTGCGACCTCGAGGACGCGAACGCCCTCCATCACCTTGATCATGTGTCAAACGTAACCGGAAGCGCTATCGGCGATCGGAAGGGCTGCCCCCAGATGTGCGGGTCGTCGTCGGTGACGAGTCGAATGTCGGTCAGTCGGTCGAGCAGGCACTCGAGTGCGACCCTGGTTTCCATCCTTGCCAGGTGCAGCCCCAGGCAGGTGTGCTCGCCGGCGGCAAAAGAGATGTGCGGCACCCGTTTCCGGAAGATGTCGAACTCCTCGGAGCGCTCCCACCGCTTCTCGTCGCGGTTCGCCGAGCCGATGCACACGTCGATCACCGCGCCCTTCGGCAGGGTGACGCCTTCGAGTTCGGTTTCCTCGGCGGCGTATCGCTGCACGGTGGTCAGCGGCGTCTCGAAGCGCAGCCCCTCCTCGATCGCGGGGGCGATGAGCTCGCGGTCGGCCTGCACGGCGCGGAACTGTTCGGGATGCGTCAGCAGGTGGAACAGCAGGTTGCCCGACGACCGGTAGGTGGTCTCCAGGCCGGCGGGCAGCAACAGGCGCAGGAAGGAGTAGATGGCTTCGTCGCTGAGCCTCTCGCCGTCGATCTCCGCGGACACCAGGTCGCCGATGATGTCCTCGGTCGGTTGCGACCGGCGCTTCTCGATGTGGGTGAGGAAGTATTCCTTCAGTGCGGCCGACGCCTCGAACGCCCGCTTGTACTTGACGTGGTAGCTGATCAGATCGACCGCGTGCTTGCGGAACGACTCCAGGTCTTCTTCGGGCAGGCCAAGCAATTTCGAGATCACCCGGGTCGGGAACTCCAGCGTGAATTGCTTGACCAGATCGGCTTCGCCGTCGGCGATGAACTCGTCGATCAACGAGTTGACCACCGGGCGGACCACCTCGGGCTCCCACCGCAGCAGTGACCGCGACTTGAACGCCGCCGACACCAGGTTGCGGTGCTCTCGGTGGACCTTGCCTTCCATCGCCAGGATGGTCGGCCCCATGAACAGCCCGATGGTGGAGTCGTAGATGTGGGAGTTGAAGACCTTGCTGTCGCGGAACACGCGATTGACCGCATCGAAGGACACCGCGGCATAGAGATGTTCGGGCCGAAACTCGTCCGGCGTCTTCGTCCAGTCCATGACGCTGCCGCGGAAGGCGCCGCTGGTCTCGTCCCGCCTGCGCTTGAAGATGGGGTAGGGGTCGCGGAGAAGATCGGCCGCTTCGTCGGCCGTGACGTCCAACACCGGGGCTTCCACGTGAAGACTCTCCGCATCCTCGGGCACACTGCGATAGGTACTGTAAATCTTACAGTATCCGTATATAGATCTACAGCGTTATGGGTGCCCCGCAGGTCATCGAGGCGATGAAGCCCGCGTCGACGTGGATGTCCTGTCCGTTGATCCAGCGCGCCTCCGGCGAGCCGAGGAAGGCGATCACGGGCACGATGTCCTCGACGGTGCCGTGCCTGCCGACGGTGCTGCGCACCATGTCGAGCACGTCTTTCCCCATGGTCTGTTCGAAGTCGGACAGGATCGGCGTCTCGACGGGGCCGGGGCTCACGGTGTTGACCCGCACGCCGTATTTCGACCACGCCTGGCCCGCGATGCGCTTGGAGTAGGCGATGACGGCCTGCTTGGAGGTGCTGTACACCGGATAGTCCGGGTCCTGGCCGGCTTGCCACTGCTCGACGGCAGCGGCGTCGGTCAGGTCCAGCAGGTCGGCGAGCACGTCGAGGCGCTGGTCCCAGCCGAGCGCCGCGGTGGACGCGACGGCCACCACCGACCCGCCGCGACGCATCAGCGGCAGCATCCCCTCGACCATCGACCGCATGCCGAGGTAGTTGACCGTGAGCACGTCGGCGGCAGGAGCAGTGCCCGGCACCCCGGCGACGTGCGCCAGCATGTCCCAATCCGGGCCGATCCGGCCGAGCAGTCCCGCGATGTCGTCGCGGTCGCGCAGGTCGCAGACCTCGTGTTGCGACGCGGGTGTCTCGCAGGGGCGCACGTCGACGGCGAGCACATGATCACCGTGGCTGTGGAAGTGCGCGGAAGTGGCCGCCCCGATGCCCGATCCCGCCCCGACGACGACGATCCTGCGGCCGGCCATCCCCTCAGGCGCCTTCGCTCATCGCTTGCTCGCGGGCCCACCGGTAGTCGGCCTTGCCCGCCGGACTGCGTTCGATCGCGGGCCGGAACACCACGGCCTTGGGCAGCTTGTACCGGGCGATGACGCCGGCGGCGTGGTCGATGAGCTCCTGCGCGTCGGCCGTCGCGCCGTCGGCGAGCTTGACGATCGCGACGACCTCCTGGCCCCAGCGCTCGCTGGGCCGGCCCGACACCACCACGTCGGCCACCGCCGGATGCGAGAGCACCGCGCTTTCCACCTCCTCGGCGAAGATCTTCTCGCCGCCGGAGTTGATGGTCACCGAGTCGCGGCCGAGCAGTTCGATGCCGCCTTCGGCGAGGTGGCGGGCGCGGTCGCCGGGTATCGAGTAGCGCACCCCGTCGATGACGGGAAATGTCTTGGCGGTCTTGGCCGCATCGCCCTTGTAGCCCAGCGGAACGTAGCCGCGCTGCGCCAGCCAGCCCATGCCGTCGTGGCCGGGTTCCAGGATCGAGTCCAGGTCCTCGGCGGCCACGCTGGTGTCCGGGCCCGCGTTGAACTTGCCCGTCGACACCGCACCGCCGGACGACATGTGGCTCATCTGGATGCCGGTCTCCGACGAGCCGACGCCGTCCATCACGATCAGCCCGGGTTTGATGTCGATGAGGCGCTGTTTGGCCGTCGGGGTCAGCAGCGCTCCTCCGTTGGCGACGACCGCCAGCGACGAGACGTCCGCCGCGCCGCGTTCGATCGCGTCGGCGATGGGCCGGGCCATCGCGTCGCCGACGACCTGGACGGTTAGGATCTTCTCCTTCTCGACGGTGCGCACCACCTCGTCGGCGTCGAAACGACTTGGCGTCGAGGGGAATACGACGGTCTGGCCGGTGGTGAGCGCGGTCATCACGGCCCATTGCGCGGCGCCGTGCATCAGCGGCGGCAGGGTGAAGATCTTGGTCCCGGGATTCTCCGCGACCCGTTTGGCGATCTCGTCGTAGGACGCGGTGACCTCGCCGGTGTACATGTTGCGGCCGCCGAACGACGTCATGAAGATGTCGTGCTGGCGCCACAGCACACCCTTGGGCATCCCGGTGGTGCCGCCGGTGTAGAGCACGTACAGGTCGTCCGGCGACGGCTCGACCGGCGGCGGCGTCGAGGCGCCCGACGCGACGATCGACTCGTAGTCGACGGCGCCGTGGACCAGGTCGTTGCCCGAGTCGTCGGCGATCTGGATCAGCACCCGCAGCTTCGGCAGTTCGGGCAGCACCTCGGCGACCCGCGGTGCGAACGTCGCGTGGTAGAGCAGCGCGGTCGCACCGGAGTCGGCCAGCAGATACTGCAGTTCGTTCTTCACATACCGGTAGTTGACGTTGAACGGGGCCACCCGCGCCCGCCACGCGCCGAGCATGCCCTCGACGTACTCGGGGCCGTTGTACGCGTAGAGCCCGAGCAAATCCTGGCCCACCTCGTGGCCGGCCAACTCGGAGCGCTCGGTGTGGCAGCCCAGCCCGCGAGAGTGCAGGTAGGCGGCCAGCCGGTTGGAGCGCTCGACGATCTGTGCGTAGGTGAAGCGGCGGTCGCCGGCGATGATGTACTCCCGGTCGCCGATGGCGCCTGCGACGGCGTCCGCGGCGGCGGGGACGGTGAATTGCGTTGACATGGTGCCTCTCAGGGCTGGTGGGCAAGCAGCTTGATCATCAGGCCGTTGGCTTCGGATAGTACGGTGCCGTCGGCGTCGGTCATGGTGGCGGTGACGAACGCTTTCCTGCCGTCCAGCCGCTCGATGCGGCCGCGCGAAATCAGCGGCTCGTCGATCGGGGTGATCTTCTTGTAGTCGACGTGAAGGTAGGCGGTGCGGCTGATCGGCCGGTCCGCGGCGGAGACGATCATGCCGAAGTGCCAGTCGAAGAACAGCGGGATCACGCCGCCGTGCACGGCGTTATTGCCGCCGACGTGGAACCGGCTGAAGTGGCCGTGCATGACGACCCCGTCGGGTCCGTACTCGGCGAGCGTCCACGGTGGCACCAGGGGGTGGCCGAGGCCGGGCAGGTGCGGGGCACGGCCCGCGGGCGCCACGCCCTGTGGTGCGCGATGCGCTTCGAGCTGTTCGCAGAGTTCCTCGATGCGCCGCGCCCCGTCGGTCCACAGCTCACCGTCGGGCGCGCTGGACACCGCGATGTCCTGCAACCGGCGCATCGCCGTCATGAAGCGGGCCATCTCCGGCGGCGCGTCGATGGGTTCGATGGGCGGGAACCCGCGGGTCTCGTGGCTGGTGTCGGTCACGTCCATGCCGCCCGCAGCTCGGCGGTGGTGGTGACCGTGGCCAGCAGGGAAAGGGTGTTGTCGATGATGGCGTCGGAGTAGTCGGCCGGGATGCCCGCGACCGCGTCGCGCGGCACGACGACGCGATAGCCGGCGTTGACGGCGTCCATGACGAGGTTGGTGATGGCGATGTTCACCGACACCCCGACGGCGACGATCGTCGTCACCCCGAGGTTGCGCAGCACCGCGTTGAGGTCCGTGCCGCCCATCGGTCCGACGCCGTGCCATCGATGCAGAACGACATCGCTTGGCGCAGGACCGAATTCGGGAAGTAGCGTGGCGCCTTCACTGCCGGGGCTTATGTCGACCTGCCTGGTTCCCATCGTGAAGATCGGGGCATTGTGGTTGGCGCCGAGGCCGTCCGGGCGCCGCTGCACCAGGCAGTGCACCACGCGAACGCCCGCGGCGCGGGCGACGGGCAGCAGCTGTTCGATGCTGGGCAGCGCCTGCTTTTGGGCCGCCCTGGCGAGCGCGCCGAGTCCCGCGTTGGGTCCGACGACGGCGCCCTGGAGTTCCTGCGTGACGACGGCCGTGTGCCCGGGCGCCGCGATCTCGGCCAGATCCACACTCATACCGAGGCAGGCACCTCGTAAAACTGGGTGGCCCACTTGCGCATGGCCATATACGGTTTCGCGTCCACCTTCGACAACGCGGGGTGCTCGACGTACTCCTGGTAGCGCCAGATGTTCAGGTCGTCCCACACCGTGCCCATGAACTGTCGCTCCACCTGCTCGCGGACCGCGTCGGGCGGCACGTCGGAGGTGTCACCGGGCAGTCGCGGCCACCAGACCGAGTAGAACATGTCCGAGTAGCCGTCCTCGACGGGCGTGCAGGCGAAGATCAACCGGTGGTTGGACGACCCCTCGAAGGCGCTGATCGCGAAGCCGAGTCCGGAGAAGTGGCTGTGGATGTAGAGCGCCATCTTGTCCGGGTCGTCGCTGCGCGCGTCGGGCCAGCCGGTGAGGAAGCGCCACTCCTCGTCGACGGCTTCCCAGTTCAGGCAGACCGGAGTCACCGTCGCGCCGTGCACATAGTGGAAGTGCGCGCTGTCGGGCCCGTTCTCCGCGACGATCTGCGGGTGCACCGGTTCGTGTTCGGCACGGCGTGAAAACTCCGGGTACGGACGGTAATACGCGTCCTCGTCGGTCGGGAACTGTGGGAACTTACCAAACAGGTCGGGCAGTTCCCACTGTGGTTCCTTGCCGTCGGGCTGGTGCCATACGAACACGCAGCCGTATTGCTCGCGCACCGGATAGACCCGAAGCCGAAGCGCCTTGTTCGGGCGGTCGGGCTGATAGGGGATGTAGCGGTTGGTGCCGTCGGGTCCCCAGCGCCAGCCATGGAAGGGGCATTCGACGCAGTCGCCGACCACCTTGCCGCCGTGGCCGATGTGCGCGCCGAGGTGGCGGCAGTGCCCCGACAGCACGTGCAGTTCTCCCGCCTCGTCGCGGTAGACGACCAGATCCTCCCCGAAATACCGCAGCGGTCGCGTCTCACCGGCAGGAAATTCGGCCGACCAGCCCACCATGAACCAGCCGGTGACCTTCCAGGTGAACGGGACTTTCACACGGGCCTCCTGTACCGCCGAGCCTAGTCAACGGAAGATATTACAGTATAGTTTTCGGCAGTTCGGGGCGGAACGGCAGCGCAAGGAGGCGTGGTGGTTTCTGCGGGTCGCTACGACGCGATCGTCATCGGCGCCGGGTTCTCCGGCTTGTACGCATTACACAAACTCCGAGAGCTGGGGCTGCGAACCGCGGTCCTGGAGCGCGCCGACAACGTCGGCGGCACTTGGCTGTTCAACCGCTATCCCGGCGCTCGCTGCGACATCGAGAGCATCGAGTACTCCTACAGCTTCTCCGACGAGATCCAGCAGGAGTGGGTGTGGACCGAGACCATGCCCACACAGCCCGAGATCGAGGCTTACCTCAACTTCGTCGCCGACCGCCTCGACCTGCGCCGTGACATCCGGTTCGACACCAACGTGGTGTCGATGGCATTCGACGAGCAGACGGCGATCTGGACGGTCGACACCGAGGCAGGCGAAGGTTTCAGCGCGCCGTTCGTCGTCGCCGCCGCGGGCATTCTGTCCGCGCCGCTGGACCCCGACATCCCGGGGATGGACACCTTCGCGGGCACCTCGCTGTTCAGCAGCCGCTGGCCCAGGCACCACGTCGACCTGACGGGCAAGCGGGTCGGCGTGATCGGCACCGGTTCCACCGGCGTGCAGTTGATCCCGGCCGTCGCCGGGGACGTCGAGCACCTCACCGTGTTCCAGCGATCGCCCGCCTACACCCTGCCGTGGAAGGTGCGCGCGTTCGAACCCGGCGAATTGGACGAGATGAAGGCCGACTACGGCGCGATCCGTGCGGCGCAGCGCGAACACATGATCGGGGCCGCGCGGCTGTCCGCGTTCTCGGTGATGTTCGAGATGATGGCCAACCCGCCGCTGAAGACGGCGTCGCGGGAAGACCAGGTGCGCGCCATCGAGCAGAACGGTGTGATGGGCGCGCTCAGCTGGGGCGATGTGTTCTTCGACATCGAGTCTTCCCAGCAGGCGGCCAAGCTCTACGGCGAGGCGGTCGCACGGATCGTGACCGACCCCGAGACCGCGGCATCGCTGACGCCGACGCACCCCTTCGGCTGCAAACGCCCGATCATCGACCAGGGTTACTACCAGACCTTCAACCGCGACAACGTCACGCTGGTCGACCTGCGCAAGGGGCCGATCCGCGCGGTGACGCCGACCGGCATCGACACCGAACAGGGCAGCTACGACCTCGACGTCATCATCTACGCGACCGGCTTCGACGCGATGACCGGCGCGCTGAGCCGCATTGACATCCGGGGGCGTGACGGCATGCCGCTCAAGGACTTCTGGGCCGACGAGGGCCCGCTGTGCTACCTCGGGCTGGCCGTCTCGGGCTTCCCCAACCTGTTCATCGTGCAGGCACCCGGAAGCCCCGCCCCGGCAAGCAATTTCGTCACCGCGCTCGAACAACACGTGGACTGGATCGCCGACTGCATCTCGCATCTGCGTGCTCACGGCTACCAGAGCATCGAGGCGGTGCCTGAGGCGCAGCAGGAGTGGGTGGAGCACATCACCGCGCTGGTGGCGCCGACGGTGCTCGTCCATCCGAGCTGCAACTCCTGGTACAACGGCGGCAACGTGCCGGGCAAGCAGCGGATGTACATGGGGTACACCGGCGGCATCCCGGAATACCGACGGCGGTGCGACGAGGTCGCCAAGGCCGGCTACACCGGATTCAAGCTCGCGTGATGAAGACCTCGGAGCGCGCGTATCGCATCGGCCGCGACTTCGCAGGCGTGCTGCCGCGCGCGCACGCCGCGCTGAGAAGCTCGGGCGACTGGGACCCGTTGTCACCCAACGGCGCTCGAGCGCTGGGCGAGGTGGTGCTCGATGAGCTCGCGCTGTCGGGGATGACGTTGACGGCGCCGCCGCCGAAATTGGAGCGCACGGTTGCCTCATGCGAGGCCGCCGCGCAGGAGCTGGCGGCGCTGGGCGTGCAGCGCGCGCATGTCGCCCCGGAGCCGTTGAAAGTGGCGTCACTTCAGCGCCGCAGGCTGGGCCGGTTGACCTACGAGAAGCTGACATACGAACACGAACCGGTGCTTCCGGCGTCGCTGGCCGCCGCGGGACTGGGCGGGCCCGCGACCGCCGTGGCACACCTGTGCCGAACCGGAGACGACACCAGGCCGTGGCTGGTGTGGGTGCACGGCGCCGGCCAGGGGCAGCCGATCGACCTGCTGTTCTCGCGGGCCCGGCGCATCCGCGACGAGATCGGCTTCAACATCGCACTGCCCATCCAGCCGGGTCACGGGGCGCGCCGCAGCGCGTGGCCGCCGTACCCGAACATGGATCCGCTGACCAATGTTGCGGGCATGATGCGGGCCGTCTCCGAGGTCCGCGCCCTCGTGCAGTGGCTGCGACCACAGGCCGACGTGATGGCGGTGTCCGGCGTCTCCCTGGGAAGCCCTGTCGCGGCGCTGGTTTCGCACTTCGAGGACGTCGACGGGGTGGCGGTCTACACGCCGATCCTCGGGTTGAACGCGATGATCGCCCAGCACCTCGGCCGGTGGGGACCGTCGGTGGACGAGACGATCGCGCTGCTGGGGTCGGACACCGCGGCGGCCATCGCGTCCGCTGTCGATCACGCAGCGGTCGAGCCCACTGCGCCGCGGCAGCACCGCCTCGTCGTGGGCGCCTGGCACGACCGGATGGCGATGCGTGAACCCGCGCAACAACTGCACCAGCGGTGGGGCGGAGAGCTGTTCTGGCACAAAGGAAGTCATGTCGGCCACCTGTTCGCCGGCGGGGTTCAGCGCGCCTCGGAGAGGTTTCTCGCTACGATGGCGGGCGGCAGATGACGTCCTCCACCGCGAGAGTGCCGTCCACGATCGACGCTCTGACGCCGCAGTGGCTCACTGAAACGCTCGGGGCGACGGTCGCCGAGGTCAGAGCCGAACGGATCGCGCAGGACAGCGGGTTCTCGTCGCTGCTCTACCGCTTGCACCTGATCGGCGACGGTGTTCCGCCTACGTTGATCGCCAAGCTGCCTGCGCAGTCCGAAGCGCGGGGTGCGATGGAGTTGCTCGGCGGCTACCGCCGCGAGTTGGCCTTCTACCGAGACGTCGCCGGTCGTGCGCCGATGCTGACGCCGCGGGTGTACACCGCGCAGATGGTCGAGGGCACGGCCGATTTCGTGCTTCTGTTGGAGGACTTGCAGGCCTGGGAGAATGCCGACCACCTGGCCGGTCTGTCCATGCACCGCGCAAAGCTCTGCATCGATGCGCTCGCGGGCCTGCATGCCTGGTCGACCGACACCTCGAACGCCGCTGCGCTCGAAGGCTTTCCGAGCCTGGACACGCCGGTCGGCCGCGAGCTGCTGGTGCCGGCGTTCGGCCCGGGGTGGCAGATCTATCTCGAGCACTCGACGCAGCCGCTTCCGGCGGCGCTCAGCGGGTTTTCGGAGGCGTTCAGTCGATACGCCGACGCTTCGCTGCGCGCGCTGGTGGAGCGCTCGATGCTGCTGCACGGCGACATTCGGGCCGACAACATGTTCTTCGACGGCGACCGACTGAAGGTGGTCGACTTCCAGTTCGCGTCCCTGGGTGCGGGCGCGGCTGACGTCGCCTATCTGGTCAGCCAGGGATTGCCGACCGAGGTGCGGCAGGGCCACGACAAGGCGCTCGTCCGCGAGTACCTCACCCAGTTGGCCACCCACGGAGTCGAGGACTACTCCTTCGAGGAGGCGTGGCGGCACTACCGGTTCGCCGTCGCCTATCTCATTGTCCTGCCGGTCATCACGTTGATCGGCTGGGACGCCATGCCGGAACGCTCGCGCGCGCTCTGCCTGACCCTCACCGACCGTGCCGTGGCGGCCATCGACGAGATCGACGCGCTGGAGGTGTTCGCATGACCCGAACGGCCCGCGAAGTGGTGGAGCTGTACAACTTGGTGGTGTGGAACGAGCGCGACTTCGACCTCGCCGAGGAGTTGATGGGGGACACCGTGATCCGCCACGATGTCGGGGAGGCGGTCACCCTGACCCACGAGCAGGCCGTGCGGCGCATCGTGGACCACTGGGAGATGTTCAACACCATCCGGTTCGATCTGAACCTCGTCGTCGCGGGTGACGACGGTCAGCACGTGGCGATCGTCTACCAGTCACCGATGGAGCTCAAGGACGGGACCAAGACCGACATCGGCAGCATGGAGATCTTCCGTGTCGTCGACGGAAGGATCACCGAA
The DNA here is from genome assembly GCF_003347205.1 of Mycolicibacterium moriokaense. Taxonomy (GTDB): domain Bacteria; phylum Actinomycetota; class Actinomycetes; order Mycobacteriales; family Mycobacteriaceae; genus Mycobacterium; species Mycobacterium moriokaense_B. Next base: position 54,656 of record NZ_QQBJ01000003.1, on the reverse strand, counting down.
GTGTGGAATTGCGGCTACAAGCAAGGGATCTGGCAGTGAAAGAACGCGTACTCGACGAACTCGGCTACTACCTGCTGGCCGGCGCAGGCGGAGAGGGGCCGGCCGTACTGACCGGCGAGGCGCGCCGCGGCGAGCAGATGGGCTTCGGCACGGCGTTCATCTCCGAGCGGTGGAACGTCAAGGAGGCGTCCTCGCTCGTCGGCGCGGCATGTGCGGTCACCGAGCGGATGCAGATCGCCACCGCGGCGACCAACCACAACACCCGCCATCCGTTGATCACCGGCTCGTGGGCGACCACGATGCACCGCCTGTCCGGCGGCCGCTTCACGCTCGGACTCGGCCGCGGCGTCGCGGCGATGTACGCCGCGTTCGGCATCCCGTCGGTGACGACGGTCCAACTGGAGGACTTCGCGCAGGTGATGCGTCGGCTGTGGAACGGCGAGGTCATCTTCAACCATGACGGGCCGATCGGTAAGTACCAGGTGCTGTTCCTCGACCCCGACTTCAAGGAGGACATCAGGCTGGCGCTGGTGGCCTTCGGTCCCAAGACCCTGGCGCTCGGCGGGCGCGCTTTCGACGACGTCATCCTGCACACCTACTTCACGCCGGAGACCTTGCAGCGGTGTGTCAAGACGGTGAAGGACGCCGCCGAGAAGGCGGGCCGTGATCCCGACAGCGTGCGGGTGTGGTCGTGCTTCGCGACGGTCGGCGACCACCTGCCCGAGGAGTTGCGGCTGAAGAAGACCGTCGCCCGCCTGGCCACCTATCTGCAGGGGTACGGGGATCTGCTGGTGAACACCAACGGCTGGGATCCGGCAGTGCTGCAACGCTTCCGGGAGGACTCCATGGTCACGTCGATACCCGGTGGGATCGACCACAAGGCCACGGCCGAGCAGATCGAACACATCGCGACGTTGATTCCCGACGAGTGGCTGGAGCCGGCCGCCACAGGCTCGTCGCAGCAGTGCGTCGAGCGCATCCGCAAGGAGTTCGACTACGGCGCCGACGCGCTGATCATGCACGGCGCCTCGCCCGACGAACTGGCGCCGGTCGTCGACGCCTACCGCGCGACAGACACTCTCGCGAGCAGACGCTAACTCGCACGATTCGCGGCCAGAATGTGCGACTTTGCGTCTGCTCGCGCAGGAAAGTCAGGGCGTGATGACGGTGCGGCTCACCGGTTCTGCGGCCGCCTGCCTGCTGTAGATCGCGCGCTGCAGCGCCGAGAGCAGGGCGTCGCGCGTCTCCTCCGGATGGATGAGGTCGTCGAAGCCGAGATGGCCTGCGGAGCGGAACGACGCCTCCACCTCCGCCTTGCGCAGCTTGGACTCGATGTCCTCGGTGGCGTGTGACGCGCGGCTGAGTGCGGCCGCGCTCATCGCCCCCATCGTCGCGCCGGGATAGGCGAACGTCGCGCTCTGATTGTCAAAACCCAACAGCGACATCACCATCGACCCAAACCCGTATGCCTTGCGCAGCGTGACGTGCAACTTGATCGTGGTCGCGGCCGTCTGCGCGGCGAACATCCGCGCGCCGCTGCGCAGCACGCCGCTCTTCTCCGACCGGCTGCCGGGCAGCATTCCCGGGTTGTCGGCCAGGAACACGATCGGCAGGTGGAAAGAGTCGGCGACCGTGATGAAATGCGCTGCCTTGTCGGCGGCATCGGCGTCGATGGATCCCGCGAGCACCTTTGGCTGGTTGGCGACGACGGCGACCGGGTGGCCGCCGAGGTGTGCCAGCGCGCAGATGATCGCGGGGCCGAACTTCGGCTGCACCTCGAACCAGTCCTGCCGGTCGAAGACCACGTCGAGCACGGTGCGCATGTCGTACACCCGGCGGTTGGTGCGCGGCACGATGTCGAGAAGCTCGGGCGTCGGGCGCGGTTCGCTGGTCTCGTCGGCGGGCAGCGACGACGGGTACGACCACGCGCTCGGCGGGAAGTAGGACAGGTAGCGACGGATGTCGTCGAGCACCGCTTCGTCGTCCTCGGCGAGGTTGTGGATCACCCCGCTGGCCAGCGCGACACCGGGACCGCCCAGGTCCTCCTTCGAAATCTCTTCACCCGTCGACTCTTTGACCACAGGTGGGCCCGCGGTGAAGATCGCGCCCTGGCGGCTCATGATGGTGAAGTCGCACACCGGGGCGACGAGCGCGCCGTGCCCGGCCGACGGCCCGAGCAGTCCGGCCACCGTCGGCACCTTGCCCGAGCACTGCGCCTGGGCCAGCAGATCGGTGGGGGTGCGGCCGTAATGCTCTCCGCTGGGCCGGAATCCGGCGCCCTCGAGAAGCATCACCAGCGGAACCTTGTCGCGCAACGCCAACTCGGCGAGCCGGTAGCGCTTGGCGTTGCCGCCCGGGCCGATGCTGCCCGCCAGGGTGGTGAAGTCCTCGGCGCCGACCATCACCGGCGACCCGTCGATCACCCCTGAGCCGGCCACGATGCCGTCGGCCGCGATGTCACCGCCGACGAGCGTGCCGAACTCGCGGAACGTGCCCTTGTCCAGCAGGTGCTCGAGCCGGGCCCTGGCGTCGAGCTTGCCCTTGCCGCGGTGTTTGGCGAGCCGCTCGTCGCCGCCCATCGACCGCGAACGCTGCCGCCGAAGATCGAGATCCTCGAGCGTTTCCTGCCAGCCCTGCTCATTCGTCATGTGCAATTCCCGTCGTCAGAAGGCGATCGTCGCACCGGCGTGCTCACGTTGACCATACTGAATTGCTTACTGTAGCGTCCACGTGTATGGGCGACCGCGGCGGTCTCAAGGTGGATGGCGCCGTCTCCAGCCAACTCGCCGACGTCGCAGGCGCGGCGTCTGCGCTGGAGCGACGCGGCTACGACTGCTGCTGGACCGCCGAGATCAACCACGACCCTTTCCTTCCACTGGTGTTGGCCGCGGAGCACACCGAAACCATCGAACTCGGCACGAGCATCGCCGTGGCGTTCGCGCGCAACCCGATGACCGTCGCCAACATCGGCTGGGATCTGCAGGCCTACTCGCAGGGCCGCTTCATGCTGGGGCTCGGCTCACAGATCAAGCCGCACATCGAGAACCGGTTCAGCATGCCGTGGAGCAAGCCCGTGGCACGGATGCGGGAGTTCGTGCTCGCGCTGCGCGAGATCTGGTCGTGCTGGCAGACCGACGCGAGGCTGGCGTTCGAAGGGGACTTCTACACCCACAAGCTGATGACGCCGATGTTCACGCCCGAACCGCTGGCGCACGGGTTCCCGAAGGTGTTCGTCGCGGCGGTCGGCGAGGCGATGACGGAGATGTGCGGCGAGGTCGCCGACGGCCTGCTCGCCCACGCGTTCACCACGAAGCGCTACTTCGAAGAGGTGACGACGCCCGCGCTGCTGCGCGGCATGGAGCGCTCCGGGCGAAAGCGCAGCGAGTTCGAGCTGTCCTGTCCGCTGTTCGTGGTGACCGGCAGCGACGACGCGGAATTAGCGGCGAACGCGGTGGGCACGCGCAAACAGATCGCGTTCTACGCCTCGACTCCCGCGTATCGCAAGGTGCTCGAACTGCACGGTTGGGGAGATCTGCAGACCGACCTGCACCGGATGTCGAAAGAGGGCCAATGGGATGCGATGGGCTCACTGATCGACGACGAGATCCTGAACGAGTTCGCGGTGGTGGCACCTTTGAGCGACGTCGCCCGCGCGGTTCGTGACCGCTGCGACGGCGTGATCGACCGAGTCCTGGTGGGCTTTCCACCCTCGGTCGACGACGCCGCGGTCGCCGCCCTGCTGCGCGAGATGAGGAGCGGCACATGAGCACGCCGATCATGGACGAAGCCGCCAACGTCTTCGCCACCCCGAAGGCTTACGCCGATGAGCCGAAATTGCATGCCGCGCTGACACATCTGCGCGCGGCAGCTCCGGTGTCCTGGGTCGAGGTGGCGGCCTACGAGCCGTTCTGGGCGATCACCAAGCACGCCGACATCATGGAGATCGAGCGCGCAAACGACGTGTTCGCCAACTATCCCAGACCGGTCCTGGTCACCGCCGAGAACGACGAGCGGCAGGCCGCCGTCGGCGTCCGCACGTTGATTCACATGGACGATCCGCAGCATCGGGATGTGCGGGCCATCGGCGCCGATTGGTTTCGGCCAAAGGCCATGCGGGCGCTGAAGAATCGCGCCGATGAGCTCGCCAAGGTCTATGTCGACAAGATGGCCGCGATCGGCACCGAGTGCGACTTCGTTCAACAGGTCGCCGTGAACTACCCGCTGTACATGATCATGTCGCTGCTCGGCGTGCCCGAGTCGGACTTCTCGCTGATGCTCAAGCTGACCCAGGAGTTGTTCGGCAGCGATGACGACGAGTTCAAGCGCGGCGCTGACGGCGAGGATCAGATGTCGGCGCTACTGGAGATGTTCGAGTACTTCACCGCGCTGACCGCCTCGCGACGGGAAAACCCAACCGAAGACCTGGCTTCGGCGATCGCCAACGCGAAGATCGACGGCGAGCCGCTGTCCGATATCGACACCATGTCCTACTACGCGATCATCGCCGCCGCGGGCCACGACACCACCAGCGCGACCATCTCGGGCGGCATGCAGGCGTTGATCGACAATCCGGACCAGCGCCGAAGTCTCAGCGCGGATCTCGGCCTGATGCCATCGGCCACCGAAGAGATGATCCGCTGGGTCACGCCCGTCAAGGCGTTCATGCGGACCGCGACCGAAGACACCTCGATTCGCGGTGTGCCGATCGCCGCGGGGGACTCGGTTCTGCTGTCCTACGTTTCAGGCAACCGCGACGAAGACGTCTTCGACGACCCATTCCGCTTCGACGTCGCACGGGATCCCAACAGGCACATAGCCTTCGGTTACGGCGTGCACTTCTGCCTCGGTGCCGCATTGGCCCGCATGGAGGTCAACAGCTTCTTCTCGGAGCTACTGCCACGGCTGGAGTCCGTCGAATCGGCCGGCGAGCCGCAGCACGTGGCGACGACGTTCGTCGGCGGGCTCAAGCACCTGCCGATTCGCTACTCGCTGCGCTGACGTCGACGACCGCCCCGAAACCTCCGAGGCGGTCGTCTCGCATCATCCGCTGACGATCAGAAGGCCAGCAGCGGAATCCAGACACCGAAGAACCAGAAGCCCCACTGGTTGAAGCCGGGGTCCCACACGGGTTGTTCGTTGAATCCCCAGTAGTTCACCGGAGGTGGAGGGGGTCCCCATGCAGGCGGCAGCGGCGCGCCGAACCTCGCCGGCGGCGGAGCGCCCCAGCCCCACGGCGCCGGGCCGTGGCCCCACGGAGCGTCGTGGAATCGAGGTCCGCCTGGCCCGCCTGGCCCGCCTGGGAACCACGGGCCGCCTGGGCCACCGGGCGGTGGGCCGCCGGGGCCGTGATCACCAGGAGGTCCGCCTGGGCCACCGGGGAATCCTGGGCCGCCCGGCCCGCCGGGGAAGCCGGGTCCACCCGGGAAGCCCGGACCACCGGGCCCTTGATCTGGCGGGCCGCCGGGTCCGCGATCGCCTGGGGGGCCGCCTGGTCCACCCGGGAAACCACCGGGCGGGCCACCGGGTCCTTGGTCTGGGGGGCCGCCGGGACCGCGGTCGCCGGGTGGGCCGCCTGGACCGCCGCCGGGGCCACCGCCCGGGCTGCACTGCACACCAGGTGGGCACGGCGGTGCCGCACTGGCGATGCCCGAGCCCAGGCCGATGCCGACAACGCCGAGCGTGCAGCCAACAGCCGCGCCGGCGATGAGTTGATTGACTTTCATGAACAGGCCTTTCCGCGTCGACAGACGCCCCCGACCTGTAGCCGACGGTAGGAACGGACCTTAAGAGCGAGCTATGTGCTGATTATCAATCCGCTGTAGAGCGTGAGCGCGTGCTGTGCGGAAACCGGCGATAGTCAGCAGCAACGGGGGTTGGGGTTGTTCTCCGTCGCGTCGTGGCGCATGCGCCAGTACTCGCGTTCGGACACAATCGGCTCTCCGGGGTGCATGCGCTGGCGATGCTCGACGTAGCGACGGTAGTGGTTGTCGCCCATCAATGTTGCCCAGTACCAACCGATCTGGTGGGCGACGTTGGCAACGCGTCCCATTGCTTCTGCACCTCTCGTTCTGCCTGGGTGGGTATCAGTCCGGACGGGGCGAACATGCGTGATGGCACCGGTTCGTCTTCGGTCAACGCAGCGCCGCTGCCGCGGATCGTGCGCAGCGCCACAACCACCCCGGCGACGAACACGACCAGCACCAGCGCGGCGAACAGAATCGACAGCGAGCCCTGGATGAACGTGTTGCGCACGATCTTGTCGACGTCAGCCGGGGTCTTTGCGCTCAGGCACAGCTTGCCCGCTTCCTGTGCGGCCTGGCAGATGCTGTGTTGCTTCCAATACCCCAGCTTGGGGTCGGCTGAGAAGATCTTCTGCCACGACGCCGTCATCGTCACGGTCAGATCCCACAACAGCGGGACCGCCGGGATCCACGCCCACTTGAGTAGTCCGCGTTTGATCACCACCACCGTGACGACGGTCAGCGCGATCGCGGCCAGCAGTTGGTTGGCGATGCCGAACAAGGGGAAGAGCGTGTTGATGCCGCCGAGGGGATCGGTGACGCCCATCAGCAGGATGCCGCCCCACGCCACGACAACAATAAAGCTGCACACCCACGCGCCGACCCGCCAACTGGGATCCTTGAGCCTGCGCAGCGGGCCGCCGAAATTACTCAGGGCGTCGGAGAACATGAAGCGCGCCACCCGGGTGCCCGCATCGACCGTGGTGAGGATGAACAGCGCCTCGAACATGATCGCGAAGTGGTACCAGAACGCCTTGAGGCCCGTGCCTCCGAAGACCTGGTGGAGCACCTCGGACATGCCGATCGCCAAGGTCGGCGCGCCGCCGGTGCGCGACACGATGGACTCCTCACCGACGTCGGTGGCGGCCTGCGAGATCTGGTCGGCCGTGATCGGCGCCCCGGACAATCCGAGGCCGTTGACGTAATCCGCCGCGCTCGCGGCCGTGCCGCCGGTCTGCGCAGATGGTGCGTTCAGCGTGAAGTAGAGGTGCTGGTTGAGGATTGCCGCGGTGATCAACGCCATGATGCCGACGAACGACTCGGTGAGCATGCCGCCGTAGCCGATCAGCCGCATCTGGCTTTCCTTCTCCAGCAGTTTGGGCGTGGTGCCCGAGGAGATCAGCGCGTGAAAGCCCGATAGGGCGCCGCAGGCGATGGTGATGAACAGGAACGGGAACAGCGAACCCGCGAACACGGGGCCCGTACCGCTGCCCGCGAACGACGACACCGCCGGGGCCTCCATGATCGGGCGGGCCAACAGGATCCCCAACGCGAGCAGCGCGATGGTGCCGACCTTCATGAAGGTCGACAGGTAGTCGCGCGGCGCCAGCAGGAACCACACCGGCAACACCGACGCGGCGAATCCGTAGATGATGATGCACCACGACAGCGACACCTTGGACAAGGTGAACCAGTCGGTGCCCCAAGAAGTTTCGGCGACCCAACCGCCGGCGATCACGGCCAGCAGCAGCAGGGCCACCCCGATCAGCGACACCTCCGACACCCGGCCGGGGCGCAGGAACCGCAGATACAGCCCCATGAAGATGGCGATGGGGATGGTCATCGCGATGGAGAACACGCCCCACGGGCTTTCGGCGAGGGCGCCGACCACCACCAGAGCCAGCACCGCCAGCAGGATCACCATGATGGCCAGCACGCCGACGATGGCCGCCGCACCGCCGATCGCGCCCAACTCGTCGCGGGCCATCTGGCCCAGCGAGCGTCCCCGCCGTCGGGTGGAGATCGCCAGCACCAGGTAGTCCTGCACGCAACCGGCGACCACGGCGCCGATGATGATCCAGATGGTGCCGGGCAGGAAGCCCATCTGCATGGCCAGTACCGGGCCGACCAATGGGCCCGCGCCGGCAATCGCCGCGAAGTGATGCCCGAAGAGCACCCGGCGGTCGGTCGGCATGTAGTCCGTGCCGTTCTCGAAAAGCTCTGCAGGCGTGGCATTGTCGTCGCGCGGCCGGACGATCTTCATCTCGATGAGCCGCGCGTAGAAGCGGAACCCGATCACGTATGTGCAGATCGCGGCGATGACGAACCAGACCGCATTGACGGTCTCTCCGCGGAAGAACGCGATCACTGCCCAGGCGATCGCGCCCAACAGCGCGATGACGCCGAAGACGATCTTGTGGCGGGTGGTGATCGGCGATCGGTCGATGACCGCGACCGGCGGTAGATCCTTGTCTGTCCTGATGTAGGTGATGTCGCCGTCGTGCTCCTCGAAGCGCTCCGTCGACGCGGCCGTGGGTGAAGCCACAGTGTCCTCCCTCGATCACGGTGGAGTCGTGCCTGAACTGATCCTGTCAAAGGCCACGGTGGCCCTACAGTCGATTGCCGAAGATGGCCGAATTCGGATTATCCGCGCTCGTAGAACGCCCGGACGGTGTCGATGGTGTCGGCCTCGGCCGGGCTCTTGTCGTCGCGGTAGCGCAGGACCCGGGCGAAACGCAGCGCCATTCCGCCCGGGTAGCGGGAGGACGTCTGGATGCCGTCGAAGGCGATTTCGACCACCTGCTCGGGCCGCACGGTGACCATCCAGCCGTCGGTCGGGCCGTCGGCCAACTCGGTGAATCGGGCGGTCTGCCAGTCCAGCATGGCGTCGGTCATGCCCTTGAACGTCTTGCCGAGCATCACGAACCCGCCGGCCGGATCACGAGCACCCAGATGAATGTTGGACAGCTTGCCGGTACGCCGGCCCGAGCCCCATTCCACTGCCAACACCACGAGATCGAGGGTGTGCACCGGCTTCACCTTCAGCCAGCCGGCGCCGCGACGGCCCGCCTCGTAGGCGGCCGAGGGTGACTTCGCCATCACGCCCTCGTGGCCTGCTGCCAGCGTGGCATCCAGAAAGCGTTGGGCCGCTTCGTCATCGGAGGTGAATAGCCGGTCCACCCGATGACTCGGCGGCACAATTGCGTCCAGCGCCGACAGCCGATCGCGAGTGGGTTCGTCCAGAAGGTCGACGCCGTCGAGGTGCAGCAGGTCGAAGAAGAACACCGACAGCGGCTGCGCTGCGCGGGCGGCGGCGACGTCGTCGCTTCGATCCCTCGCGCCCCGGCCGCCGCCGCGGCCGAATCGCGACGCGGTGACCTGGAATCGATGCGGGCGCCCGTCGGGACGCAGCGCGATCGCCTCGCCGTCGGCGATGAGGTTGCTGACCGGAAGCGCGAGCATCGCCTGCACCACCTCGGGCAGTCGGGCGGTGACGTCGTCGAGGCTTCGCGTGTAGATCGACACGTCGTCGCCCGCGCGGTGGATCTGAACCCGGGCGCCGTCCAGCTTGGCCTCGAAAACGGCTTCACCCCCAAGCTTTTCGAGTGCCTCACCCACACCGGCGGCGGTCTGGGCCAGCATCGGGCCGACGGGCCGCCCGACCTGCAGCGTGAACTCCGACAAGGCGGCCTCACCACCGGTGAGTGCGGCCGCCGCGACCGCGGGCAGGGCACCGCCGAGCATTGCGGCCCGCCGGACCGTCGGCGCTGGAACGCCGGCGGCCTTGGCCACCGCATCAGCCATCACGCCGGCCAGCGCACCTTGGCGCAGTTCGCCGCCGAGAAGCCGCCGCAGGAACGTCTGTTCGACGTCGGTCGCGGCGGCGAAGAGATCGGCGACCAGGCTCGCCCTGCGCGCTTGGGAGCCCTGGCCCGACACGGCGCCGATCTCGGTGAATGCGGCGTCGACGACGGCGACCGTCAGCGTCGACCCGGATGCGGGCTGCGGCAGTGACCGCAACGCCGCCCACCCGACGCCGATCTGGCGCTGAGGCAGCTCACCCGACAGCCAGGACACGATGACGGCGACAAGTCGGGGGTCGTCGCCGGCCGCGGTCAACAGGTCGGCGATGCGGGCGATCTTGGCCAGCCGCGCCGACGACGCGCCGACCTCGGCCGACGCGGTGGCGACGTCGATCAGTTGCACGCTCTCACCCTGGCACGCCGGTCAGACATCTCTTCACTCGCGAAACGGAGTTCCAGTACGCCTTCGCACTTTCTGTACCGGAATATCGTTTCGCGGTGGATGCCGGCTACTTGACCGCGAAGTCCACCGAGTGCCAGCCGGTGGCGCCGTCGGGCACCGGGTCGGCCCACTGCTCGGTCTGCACGGCGCCGGTGTTGTCGGTCGCGCGCACCGTGATGGTGTGCGAGCCGGAAGCCTCGGCTGTCCAGGGAAAGCTCCACAATCGCCAGGTGTCGTCGGAGTAGCCGTCGCCCAGCGTCGCCTGCTGCCAGGTGCCCTGCTTGTCAGGGCTGTCGATACGCACCTCGACGGCCTTGATGCCGCGGTGCTGCGCCCACGCCACCCCGCCGAACGTGACCGGCCCGCGGGCGACGTCCTGGCCGCTGCGCGGTACGTCGATGCGGGACTCCGTCTTGATCGGCCCGCGCGGCGACCAGCCCAGCCGCGTCCAGTACGCCTCGGCCTTGTCGAACCGCGTCAACTCGAGGTCCACCACCCACTTCGTCGCCGACACGTACCCGTAGAGCCCCGGCACCACGAGCCGCGCCGGGTAGCCGTGCTGGGTGGGCAGCGGCTGACCGTTCATCGCAACGGCCAGCAGCGCGTCGCGGCCGTCGGTGAGCGCCTCGACCGGAGTCCCCGCGGTGAACCCGTCGCTGGACTTGGACAACACCATGTCGGCGTCGGGGTGAACACCCGCGTCGGCCAACAGGTCTCGCACGCGGTAACCGGTCCAGCTGGCGTTCGAGATGAGATTCCCGCCGACGGGGTTGGACACGCACGTCAGCGTGACGAGCTTCTGCACCGCCTCGAACCGGTCCAGGTCCTCGAAGCGGTAGGTGACCTCGCGGTCGACCATGCCGTGTATCCGCAGCGACCACTCGGCGCGGCTCAGCTGCGGCACGGTCAGCGCGGTGTCGATGCGGTAGAAGTCGTCGTTGCTGGTGACGAACGAGGGCAGTGAAACACCCTTGGGCTGCACGGTCGGCGGGACGGGTGGTGCGGCCACGTCGACCTCGGGCACCGCGAACGCCTGGCGATCACCGGCGACCGACGTTCTCGCCCTCGACACCACGACGCCGACGACGCCGCTGACGGCGCCCGCCGTCAACAGGCCGAGCGTCAGCAGGGACAGCCGTCTGCCGGGGTCGGGGACATCGGCTTCGTCGGTGTCGGCCTCAGTCTCGGCGGGCCCGTCGGTGAATCGTCCCGAGGTGAGCAGCCGCATCACCACCACGCCGCACACCGTGCCGATCACGGTGGGCACGATGTCCAGCGGAAACCGCCCCCCGCGGGACAGTACGGCGGCGCATCCGGCGACTCCGGCCGCAACGATCGCCGCGCTGCCGATCGGGATGCGGCGGCGCTCCATCGATCCGGCGACGGCGGCGATGACGGCGATGACGGCGAGCACCAGCACCGACAGCGCGATCTTGTCGGCGGTGCCGAACGTCGTGATCGCCCATTCCTTCACCGGCCCTGGCGTCATGTCGATGACGGCCGAGCCGACCGCGGTGCGGGAGTCGGACTGTGGCCCGACGAATGCGGCCACCAATTGCGTGACTCCGAGGGCGATCGCGGCCGCCGCGACGCCCGCCATCGACCGTGTCGCACTCGACGCCATGATGGCAAAACTACCGATCTGACCACCCGAAAGCCTTACCGAAAAGTGACGTCGGCTAGGTTGCTTTACGAATCGAGCACTTTTTGGAAAGGGAGCCAGATGGAGATCGCGGGTAAAAAGGCCGTCATCGTCGGAGGGGCGTCCGGGTTCGGCAAGGCGACCGCCGAGGCGCTGGCCAAGCGCGGCGCGAGCGTGGCGATCCTGGATCAACCGCAGTCGAACGGCAAGGACGTCGCCGAGGCCATCGGCGGCACGTTCCACGCCATCGACGTCACCGACTTCGAGGGCGCCGAGAAGGCGCTGAACGAGGCCATCGAGGCGCTCGGCGGCCTGCACATCGCCGTGACCACGGCCGGCGGTGGTATCGGCAAGCGCACCATCAGCAAGGACGGCCCACACGACCTGGACGCCTTCCGCAAGTCCGTCGATCTCAACCTGATCGGCACCTTCAACATCAGCCGCCTGGCAGCGTGGCAGATGAGCCAGAACGAGCCGGTCGACGACGAGGCCGAGGAGCGCGGCGTCATCATCAACACCGCGTCGATCGCCGCCTTCGAGGGCCAGATCGGGCAGGTCGCCTACACCGCTTCCAAGGCCGCGATCGCCGGTATGTGCCTGACCATGGCCAGGGACTTGGGCAGCATGGGGATCCGCGTACTGGCCATCGCGCCGAGCCTGTTCGCCACCGGCCTCACCGAAGGCATTCCCGACGAGTTCGCGAAGGTGCTGACGAAGGACGCCGCGTTCCCGAAGCGGTTGGGCAAACCCGAGGAGTACGCGAAGCTGGCGGTCGCGATCGTGGAGAACGCGATGCTCAACGGCCAGTGCCTGCGGCTGGATGCGGGCCAGCGTTTCGCGCCCAAGTGAGCGCGACGGTCGCATAGGGTGACCGGGTGGCGACTGTCGCCGACCATGTCATCTCCGCCCTCGCGCTCAGCGGTGTGCACCGCGTCTACGGGTTGCCGGGCGACAGCCTCAACGGCTTCACCGACGCGATCCGGCGTGCTCCCGAAATGTCTTGGGAGCATGTGCGTCACGAGGAGACCGCGGCCTTCGCCGCGGCGGCCGACGCCGCGCTGACCGGCGAGCTCGCCGTCTGCGCCGGCAGCTGTGGGCCCGGCAACCTGCACCTGATCAACGGCCTCTACGACGCACAGCGCAGCCGGGTGCCGGTGCTGGCGATCGCGGCGCACATCCCGCGGGCCGAGATCGGCTCGGAGTACTTCCAGGAGACGCACCCGCAGGACCTGTTCCGCGAGTGCAGCGTCTACCGCGAGCTGGTCAGCACCCCGGAGATGCTGCCGCGGATACTCGCGATGGCCATGCGGGCGGCGGTCGAGGAGCGTGGCGTCGCGGTCGTGGTGATCCCCGGCGAGGTGTTTCTGCAGCGCGCCGAGGCATCGGGCTGGACCGCCCGACCCGTCGTCGCCACCGGTTCGGTGGTGCGGCCTGACGATGCGGCGGTGCAACAAGCGGCGGCCATCCTCAACGACGCCGGGGCGGTGACCATTCTCGCCGGAGCGGGTGTCGAGGGCAGCCACGACGCGGTGATCACTGCGGCGACGACGTTGAACGCGCCGATCGTGCACGCGCTGCGCGGCAAAGAGTTCATCGAGCACGACAACCCGCACGACGTCGGCATGACCGGGCTGTTGGGCTTCCCCTCGGGATACAAGGCGATAAAAGAGGCCGACGCCCTGCTGATGCTCGGCACCGACTTCCCGTATCAGCAGTTCTACCCCGACAACGCGAAGATCATCCAGGTCGACATCCGCGGCCGAAACCTGGGTCGCCGCACGCCGATCGAGCTGGGCCTGGTCGGCAGTGTGCGCGACACACTCGCCGCGTTGCAGCCGTTGCTGCGGCAGAAGCAGCAGCGCGACCATCTCGATCGGTCGCTGAACCACTACCGCAAGACCCGAAGGCGGCTCGACGAGCTCGCCGTCAACGATCGAGACCGCACCCCGATCCGCCCCGAATATGTTGCCGGGCTTGTGAATCGGCTCGCCGCCGAGGATGCCGTTTTCACCGTCGACGTCGGATCGCCGGTGGTGTGGGCGGCTCGCTACCTGAGCATGAACGGCAGACGCCGGCTCATCGGGTCGTTCAACCACGGCACGATGGCCTGCGCGCTGCCCCTCGCCATCGGAGCGCAGACGGCATTCCGCGACCGCCAAGTGGTAGCGCTCGCCGGTGACGGCGGGCTGACGATGCTGTTCGGCGAGCTGATCACGCTGACCCAGAATCGGTTGCCGGTCAAGGTGATCGTGTTCAACAACTCGTCGCTGAACTTCGTCGAGCTGGAGATGAAGGCGGCGGGCATCGTCAACTTCGGCACCGACCTGCACAACCCCGACTTTGCCGACGTGGCCACGGCGATGGGTATCTTCGGGCGCCGCGTCGAGCATCCCGCGCAGCTGGAGCAGGCCGTCGCCGACGCGCTCGCCCACGACGGCCCCGCCGTCGTCGACGTCGTGACCGCACGCCAGGAGCTGTCTATCCCGCCGGCGATCACCGTCGAGCAGGCGAAAGGCTTCTCGCTGTACGCCATTCGAACCATCCTCGCCGGTCGCGGCGAAGAGCTGCTGGACCTGGTCACCACCAACGTCGCGCGACGCATCCTGGACTGAAGACATGCCCGACAACCCGCAGTCACTGCCGACACTGAGCGAGTCCGACCAGGCCGCCCTGCAGCGCTGGGTCCGCCAGGTCGGCCTCGGCTCGAGCATCACCGATGTCGAGCCGCTGACCGGCGGCACCCAGAACATCGTGGTGCGGGTGCACGTGGACGGGCGGCCAATGGTGCTGCGCCGCCCACCGCTTCACCCCCGGCCGACCAGCGACAAGACGATGTTGCGGGAGATCGCTGCGCTGCGCACGCTGGCCGGCACGGACGTCCCGCACCCGGGCTTCATCGCGGGTTGCGAAGACCTCGACGTGCTGGGAGTCGTCTTCTATCTGATGGAGGAAGTCGACGGCTTCAACCCCGGCAGCGACATGTCCGACGCCTACGTCCGCGATGCTGCCATGCGCCACGACGTCGGGCTGTCCTACGCCGCGGGCCTGGCGAAGCTCGGCAACGTCGCATGGGAAGGCAAGCCGCTGGCGGAGCTGAAACGTCCGGGATCCTTTCTGGAGCGCCAGGTTCCGCAGTTCCTGCGGCTGCTGGAGAGCTACCGGCACGACCGCTACGACCCCGAGACGCTGGCTGTCGCCGACCTCGCGGACTGGCTGCTGGCCAACCGTCCACCCGATGGCGAGCCCGGCATCATGCACGGCGATCCGCACATGAGCAATGTCCTGCTCCGGCGTGACAGGCCGGAGTTGGCGGCGTTCGTCGACTGGGAGATGTGCACCATCGGTGACCCGCTGCTCGATCTCGGCTGGGTGCTGATCACCTGGCCGCTGAACACCAGCACGATCACCGCGGGGGCCGCGCTGGCCGCACTCGGCGGGCTGGCCAGCCGACGGGAACTGCTCGAGGCTTATTGGGCGGCGGGGGGCCGCGAGACGTCGCGGCTGGACTGGTACATGGCGATGGCGTGCTTCAAGCTCGGCATCGTCATCGAGGGCACCTGGTCGCGCTACCTGATGGGCAAGGCCAGCCGCGACGCCGGCGAGGCGCTGCACTTCAACGCGCAGAATCTGATCGACATGGGCACGCGGGTTGTCAAGGGGGACAGTCCGTTCGAGTTGGACTAGCTGTACGCGTCGATGCCGAGCTTGACGGCGAGGGCGACGCCTGCCACGCCGATCAATATTCGCAGCGGTCCCGCCGGGGCATGTCGCACCACGACGGGCCCGAGCCGCGACCCGACCAGGCAGCCCGCTCCGAGTGCGGCGCCGGCAGTCCAATGAACCGGCGCGGCGACCGAAAAGATCAGAGCCGCAACGCCATTGGCGACCCCGGCGATCACGTTCTTGCCGGCGTTGGCGTGCGGCAGCGTGGCATGACCCGCCCGCAGCAGCAACGCGAGCATCAACACACCTGCCGCCGCACCGAAGTAGCCGCCGTAGATGCAGATCAAAAAGATCGCAACGAACTCAAACGCCGTGTTCAGCGACAGTCGGCGGTGGTCGGCGACCGTCGCGGAGCGGTTGACGCGACGCGGAATCACGATCGCAACCGAGGCGAGCGCCAGCAGGATCGGCACCACCTTCTCGAAACCCTCCGCGGGCGTCGACAGCAGCAGCACCGCTCCGAGGGCGCCGCCGAGGGCCGCCGCGGGCACGATGCGTTTGAGCCATCCGCTCTGCCCCTCGAGTTCGGGTCGTGAGCCTGCCACCGACCCGATGCCGTTGAAGATCAGCGCGACGGTGTTGGTCACGTTGGCCGAAACCGGCGGTAGGCCCACGACGAGCAGGGCGGGGTAGGTGGCGACCGAGGCCAGCCCGGCGATGCTGCCCGTCAACCCGCCCAGCACCCCCGCGGCGGCCAGTAAGGCGGCGTCCCACCAAGTCATCGATCGCCATCGTGCCTGCCCACGCCCCGAGCGGCGAAATCACGATTGCGCCCCTTCGCCGCACAGGACTAGCATTCCTTCCGTGCCGAGGCGACTCGTAGTAGCAATCCCCAGCGGGGTCTGATCCTGACCGACCCCTCGCTGTGGGTCGTTGCTACCTCGTCGGTCAATCCTTCAAGCAAGCGAAGACCGGCACATGACATCTCCACCACAATCCACAACCGGCGCAGCGCCGTCGCCCAGCGCCGCGGACCGCTTCATCGCTCCGCTGCCGCGCGACCTGCGCACAGAGGCCGATGCGATGGACTGGCACATGTTCACCACCACCTATGCCCCCGCGGCGGGACCGCTGCGGTTGGGGCAGTGGACCTGCACCGACGGCGAGTGCCCCGCAACCAGGCTGGGCCCGCAGGCGCGTAACTTCCAGGCGACGCTGGCGCTCGGCGACCGCATCAGCGTCGCGTCGGCGGCGGCGTCGGGCCCCATCGCGGCCTTGACGGAAATGCTCTACGACCTCGGCATCGCCGTCGAGATGACCGCCTTCCACCAACTGTCGGCCGACGGGGAAACCGCCACCTTCATCTGCGGCAGCGACGGTGCCCACACCGAATGGGCGATGGGAGTCGACGAGGATGCCACGCAGTCGGCCCTACGGGCGATGATCGCCTGCGCCAACCGGCTGCTGAGCGCGGAGGGTGGCGGCTAGCGCAACGGGCGCAGCACGATCGGCATGCCGTCCATCGGCACCGGCATGCCGCCGTAGTCGTAGCGCGCCTCATAGCCCGGCCGCGGCAGCTCGAGGCGGTACCGGCGCAACAGCCGATGCATGATCGTCTTGACCTCCAGCTGGCCGAACACCATGCCGATGCACTTGTGCGCGCCGCCGCCGAACGGGGTGAAGCCGTAGCGGTGCTTCTTGTGTTCGTTGCGGGGCTCGGTGAACCGGGCGGGGTCGAATGTGTACGGGTCGGGGTAGATCTCCTCGAGCCGGTGGTTCATCCCGGGGTAGGCGATGACGTTGGTGCCCTTGGGCAGGTAGTAGCCGAGCAGTTCGGTGTCGCGCACCGTCTGGCGCATCGCCCACTGCACCGGGGAGACCAGCCGGATGGACTCGTTCATCACCAGGTCGAGCGATTCCAGCTTCTCCAGCGCCTCGATGTCCAGCGGCCCGTCGCCCAGCCGGTCGGACTCGTCGCGGCAGCGTTCCTGCCATTCCGGATTGGCCGCCAGGTAGTGCGACATCGTCGTCGCGGTCGATGTGGACGTGTCGTGGGCGGCCATCATCAGGAAGATCATGTGGTTGACGATGTCTTCGTCGGTGAACTTGTTGCCGTCCTCGTCCTCGGAGTGACACAACACCGTCAGCAGATCGCTGCCGTCCTTGCCGCGGCGCTCCGCCACGCGCTCCTCGAAGTAGCGCTCCAGGTACTCACGGGCCTTCAGGCCGCGCCACCAGGTGAACGGCGGCACGCTGGTGCGGATGATCGCGTTGCCCGCGCGGGTGGTGACGGTGAAGGCGCGGTTCACCTTCGTCACCAGCTCGCGGTCGGTGCCCGGCTCGTGGCCCATGAACACCATCGAGGCGATGTCGAGGGTGAGCTCCTTCATCGCCGGATACAGCAGGAAGCGCGGGTCATTGGACACCCAGTCGTCCGCGATGACCTTCGACACGACCTTGTCGACGTGTTCGGTGTAGCCGGCCAACCGGGTGCGGACGAACGCCTCCTGCATGATCCGCCGGTGGAACATGTGCTCGTCGAAGTCGAGCAGCATCAGACCGCGTTTGAAGAAGGGGCCGATCGCGGGAACCCAGCCCTGCTGTGAAAAGTCCTTGTTGCGGTTGGAGTAGATCGCCTGAATGGCGTCGGGCCCCAGCGCCGCGACCGACGGAATGATCGGCGAATCCAGCAGCACCATCGGGCCGCGGGTGCGGTACAGATGCAGCCACCAGTCGGGACCACCCCTGAACATCTCCACGATGTGGCCGAGGACCGGCAATCCACTGTCGCCCATCACGGGCTTGAGATCGCTGCCCGCGGGCGGTTCGGCCCACGCGTGCTGGGCCCATTTGTGGTCGAGAAGCCGCTTCTCCAGCATGCCCATGCCCGGCACGGTCAGGATCGGCGATGTCCTCATTCGCCGCGTGGCCTGGTCGAGCAGGTAGTCCTTGGTGCTGATCGTCGGCATGCATGCTCCTGAGGCAAAGACGGTGGCCAGACTGTGGTGATTGTCACTCCTATCTTCATCCTGGATGGCACACTTGACGCATGTCAAGTTTTGTCGTGGCGGGTCGTGATGCCAAGGTCTAGTGCCATGGCCGCAGAGTCCGCCCCGCAGGGGATGCGTCGCAGCCGGGGCGACCGGCAACGCGACGCGATCGTCGCCGCGGTCCGTGAGCTACTGGGCGAGCGGTCCTTCGCGGATTTGTCGGTCAGCACGATCAGCGAACGCGCCGGCGTCGCACGCTCCGGGTTCTATTTCTACTTCGACTCCAAATACGCAGTGCTGGCGGTGATCCTGGACGACGACAGTGAACTGCTCGACAGCCTGACCAACCATTTCGCACCGCGTGAGCCGGGCGAGACGCCCGCGGCGTTCGCCAAGCGCATGGTCGGCAGTGCGGCGGCCGTCTACGCCAACGACGACCCCGTGTTGTCCGCGTGCGCGGTCGCGCGCAACACCGACGCGCAGATCCGCGAGATGATGGACGACTTCTATGACGGCATCATCGACAAACTCATCGCCCTGCTGGAGCAGGACTCCGAGGCGAGCCCGATTTCCGACGACCTGCCCGCGCTGGTGCGCACGCTGGCCGCGACCACGACGATGACGCTGACCCAGGACAGCGCGTTCGTCGGCCGCGACACCGATCCCGGGCGCGCGGTCGACGCCCTCGAGCGGCTGTGGGTGTCGGCGATCTGGGGTGGCGAGCACCTCCGCAAGAAGTAGATCAGTATCCTCAGCGCAATGGCGCACAGCGGTTTTGACGGCAAACGTTGCTTCTTGACCGGCGCCGCCAGCGGGATCGGCCGCGCGACCGCGTTGAAACTGGCCGCGCAGGGCGCCGACCTGTATCTGACCGACCGCGACGACGAGGGGTTGGCGACGACGGTCGCCGACGTGCTGGCGCTGGGCGGGACGGTGTCCGAGCACCGGGCACTGGATGTCTCCGACTTCGACGAGGTGACGCGCTTCGCCGCCGACATCCACGCCGGCCATCCGGCCATGGATGTGGTGATGAACATCGCGGGCGTCTCCGCGTGGGGCACCGTCGACCGGCTCACGCACGAGCAGTGGAAGTCGATGATCGACATCAACCTGATGGGGCCCATCCACGTCATCGAGGCGTTCCTGCCACCGATGGTCGAGGCGCGCCGGGGCGGCCACCTGGTCAACGTCTCCTCGGCCGCCGGACTGGTCGCGCTGCCCTGGCACGCGGCCTACAGCGCGAGCAAGTACGGGCTTCGCGGGCTGTCCGAGGTGCTGCGGTTCGACCTGGCACGTCATCGCATCGGCGTGTCGGTGGTGGTGCCGGGCGCGGTGAAAACCCCACTGGTGCATACGGTTCACATTGCGGGTGTCGACCGTGAGCATCCCGACGTGCAGAAGTGGACCAACCGCTTCACCGGTCATGCGGTGACACCGGAGCATGTCGCCGACCGGATCTTGCGGGGCGTGGCCAGGAACCGGTTTCTCATCTACACCTCGCCGGATATTCGCGCGCTCTACATGTTCAAGCGGGTGGCGTGGTGGCCGTACAGCGTGGCGATGCGGCAGGCCAACGTGGTGTTCAGCCGTGCGCTGCGGCCCGGCATGAAATGACGGCGGCAGTCGTCATCGCTTGCCCCAGTCCCACGGCGGCGCGGTGAGCATGCCCAGCCCTTCGACGCGTGTCTCACCCAGTTCTTTGTAGAGCGGGATCTCGACCGCGGCGGTGTCGTCGTCCGCGTCGGCCACCGGTGTGGTGCCCAGGAACTCCAGCATCGCCTTCGAGTGGGTGACGACGACGACCTGCGTCAGCTCGGCTGCGGCCGTGATGAGGGAAGCCAACGGGCGCAACAGATCCGGATGCAGCGAGGTCTCCGGCTCGTTGAGCACCATCAGCGACGGCGGCTGCGGGCTGAGCAGGGCCGCCGCCCACAGCAGAAATCGCAGCGTGCCGTCGGACAGTTCGGCGGCGCGCAACGGGCGCAGCATGCCGCGCTGATGCAGCTGCAGATCGAACAGCCCGTCGTGCACGGCCACCGACACCGTCGCACCGTCGAAGGCGTCGGCGACCGCACGGGACAGATCATCGAAGCCGGCTTCGATGATGGTCTGCACAGCCGCCGCGACGTCGCGGCCGTCATCGGACAGAACGGGTGTGCGGGTGCCGACCTGGGGGAGTCGCGAGGGCGCGGAAGCGTCGACCCGGAAGCCGTCGTGGAAGCGCCAGCCGCGCAGCCGGTGCCGGACGGCGGCCAGTTCGGGATGGGCGCCGGGATGGGCGTATTCGGCGAGCACGCTGCGATACGGCGGCAGCGACCGCGAGACTTCGTCGAAGCCCCGTCCGGACTCCGCGGACACCTCGACGTATTCCCGCGTCCGCCGCACCAGGGTGGAGCCGCGCCGCATCACCGGGCCCGCGAAGACCGCCTCGCGCTTGATCTCCGGATCGAATGCAAACAACGAACCGTGACCGGCCATCTGGGGTAGCCCGAGGTCGGCCAGATAGCCGAAGTCGTCAGAGGCGAAACCGAGTTCGAGCGCGACGGGCCCGCTGCGGGTGGTGCCCTCGACCCGCCCGGTGCGGCGGGCGCCGCTGAGTTGTTCCGGGCCCGCCCACAGCACCGAGTCCAGCCCGCCTTCGCGGGCCAGTGATCCGATGATCTCGCCGCGACCGCAGTCGGCGAGCAGCCGCATGGCCCGGTACACCGAGGACTTGCCGGCGCCGTTGGCGCCCGTCACCACGGTCAGGCGGCGAAGCGGCAGCACGATCTCGCGCAGGGAGCGGTATCCGCGGACGGCGATCGTGTGCAGCATGTGCCCGAGCGTATTGGCCGGGTGTGACTCAGTATCCGGCCGCCGGCGGCGCCAGTTCGAGCCGAACGCCGAGCAGCCGGATGGGGCGGTCCAACTCGAACTGGTCCAGCAGGTGCACCGCGGTGGTGGTGATGACCTCGCCGTCCGTGCCCGCCGACGCGAGCTTGCGGATCTTGGTTCGGGTGAAGAAGGTGTTGGTCCGCACGGTGACCGCGACCCGCGTCACCACCCGCCCCTGTTCGGCCACCTCGGCGAGGGTCTGCCGCGCGAGAGCGACGACGGCGGCGTCGATTTCGGCGCGGTCGGTCAGGTCCTGCGGGAACGTGATCACGTGGCTGCGCGAGCGCGGCACCCACGGCGCGGCGCTGACGGTGGTGTCGCCGCCGCCTTTGGCCAATAGCAGGATCCACA
This sequence comes from Mycolicibacterium moriokaense, assembly GCF_003347205.1. GTDB lineage: Bacteria > Actinomycetota > Actinomycetes > Mycobacteriales > Mycobacteriaceae > Mycobacterium > Mycobacterium moriokaense_B. The sequence goes on along the minus strand of NZ_QQBJ01000003.1, from coordinate 33,150 downwards.
GTCCGGTGGTCGGTCCGAACGTCGACGTCAGCAGCGTGGCATCGGTGGCGGCCAGGTCCGCGACGGTCGTGATGCCCAGCGCGGAAAGCTTTTTGGCGGTCTTGGGTCCCACGCCCCACAGTGCGTCCACCCCGCGGTCGCCCATCACCGTCATCCAGTTGGCTTCGGTCAGCGCGAAAACGCCTGAAGCCTGATCTGCTCCTCGCGTGTGCGTCGGCTTGCCGAATCCGGTGGCCACCTTGGCGCGCTGTTTGTTGTCGCTGATGCCGACGGAACAGGTCAGGCCGCTGCCCGCCGCGACGACCTCACGGATCTGCTGGGCAAGCTCGATCGGGTCGTCGGAATCGCCGAGGTCGGCGCCGACGTAGGCCTCGTCCCAGCCCCACACCTCGACCGGATGACCGAAATCGCGCAGTAGTCCCATGACCTCCTCGGAGGCCTCGTCGTAGGCGTCGGTGTCCAGCGGCAGGAACACCGCGTCGGGGCACTTGCGCGCCGCCGTCCGAAGCGGCATGCCCGCGTGCACGCCGAACTCGCGCGCCGGATACGACGCGCACGTGACGACCTTGCGCGGTTCGGTGGGATCGCCGTTACCGCCGACGATCACCGGCAGTCCCGCGAGCGCGGGGTTGCGGCGCACCTCGACTGCGGCCTGGAACTGGTCAAGGTCGACGTGCAGAACCCACCGGCTCATTGGTCACTTGCCACAGAGCTTGCGCGCCAAGCTTTCCCATTTGTCGCCGAGGGAGTCCAGTGTCTCGCCGCGATCGGCGAGTTGATGATGCACGTAGTCTGCGTCGAGCAAGGCCAGCAGCGCGTCGGCCTGCGTGTCGAGGTCCCCGGTGCTGCCCGCGGTGTCGAGCAGCAGACGGACATGAGTGTGCAGCACCATCGCCGGGGCGCCGTAGCGGCTCTGCGGATCCTGGTTGGCGGACGACAACAGCGCGTAATGAGTGTTGGCGAAGCACAGCCGTTCCCGTCCGAAGGCCAACAGCCGGTCCAACGGCGGCGCGTCGGGACCCAGGGGAGGGGGGCCGAAGAGAAAGGCTTCCTGGTTGGCCCGCTCGTCCTCGTCGAGAAGGACCATCATCAGCCCCGCCCGGCTGCCGAACCGGCGGAACAGCGTGCCCTTGCCGACGCCCGCGGCGGCGGCGATATCGTCCATCGAGACCGCGTCGGCGCCGCGCTCGGCAATCAGCCTGCGGGCGGCGTCGAGCAGCAACGCGCGGTTGCGGGCCGCGTCGCCCCGCTCCTGCGGGGCGGACACCGGCAGCCCGCTGATGCTCATTTCTGCACTTTAACGCAGCCGGAATAAAGCGGACCACAGTCCGGTTGGCTCATGCGAGGATGAAAGACATCCACCGAAGGGAATCTGACATGGCCGACGTCAAAGTCATCGCGTTGGTGGGCAGCCTGCGCGCCGCGTCGATCAACCGGCAACTGGCCGAACTCGCAGCGGAGACGGCGCCGGACGGCGTCGCGATCACGGTGTACGAGGGGTTGGGCGAGCTTCCGTTCTACAACGAGGACATCGACAACGAACATGCGCCCGCGTCCGTGGTGGCGCTGCGAGCGGTCGCGGCCGACGCCGATGCCGCCCTGGTGGTCACACCCGAGTACAACGGCAGCATTCCGGGCGTGCTGAAGAACGCGATCGACTGGCTGTCCCGCCCGTTCGGCGACGGCGCGCTGAAGGGCAAGCCCGCCGCCGTGATCGGCGGGGCGTTCGGCCAGTACGGCGGTGTGTGGGCGCACGACGAGACCCGCAAGTCGTTCGGCCTCGCGGGGCCGCGGGTGATCGAGGACCTGAAGCTCTCGGTGCCGTTCAAATCGCTCGACGGCAAACACCCGAGGGAGAACGCCGAGGTCGTCGCGACCCTGCGGGACATCGTCGGAAAGCTGGCCGCCGAGGTCGGCTGACAGCACTGCACAGCCAGCCGCCGGCCGGGTCGATCGAGACCTGCCGGCGGCTTTGCTGTTACGTCACCGTGACGATCCGGGTCGGCCAGGTTGTCGGAGGCGGGTGGTAAACCTGGCGATGACGGAAGACACGCGCCGAATGTGATGTGCGACACGCCGGGCGGCGCGCCGACGTCAGGCTTACGACCAGGGAATTTCATAAATGTTGTTTAGAAGATGTGGTATCCCTTCGCAATGTCGGACACCAGGTGTAGTGTTTGGCGCACCGACAGACCCCCACGGTTCCGAAGTTTCAAAGGGTCGGCCGGAACTGCAGAACCCGGCAGTGTCGGTCCCCCCGACCGGTCGGCCAAGCAGCCCGGACGGCAGGAATTTTGAGGGCCGACGGGTCGCTGAACTCAAGCGAGAAGCAGTGTCAGAGCAGTTGCCAGTCCGTCTCTAAGCCCCAGCCAAGAGGAGCCGTACCGCAGATGACCATCACCGTGTACACCAAGCCGGCATGTGTGCAGTGCAACGCCACCTACAAGGCGCTGGACAAGCAGGGCATCGACTACCAGACGGTGGACATCAGCCTCGACTCCGAGGCCCGCGACTACGTGATGGCCCTGGGCTACCTGCAGGCGCCGGTGGTGGTGGCGGGCAACGAGCACTGGTCGGGCTTCCGCCCCGATCGCATCAAGGCCCTGGCCGGCGCCGCGGCGCTGACCGCATAAGCCACATTCCGACACACGCAGCGAGAAGAGAAGGAGGGTCGCCGAGATGTCCGCAGGCAACCTCGTCTACTTCTCCAGCGTGTCGGAGAACACCCACCGCTTCGTCGAGAAACTCGGCCTGCCCGCCGTCCGGATCCCGCTGCACGGGCGCATCGAGGTCGACGAACCCTACGTGCTGGTGCTGCCCACCTACGGTGGTGGGCGCGCCACGCCGGACATCAACTCCGGCGGCTATGTCCCCAAGCAGGTCATCGCCTTTCTGAACAACGAGCACAACCGGTCGCTGATCCGCGGGGTCATCGCGGCCGGAAACAACAACTTCGGTGCGGAGTTCGCCTACGCGGGCAATGTCGTGTCCACCAAGTGCGGTGTTCCGTACCTGTATCGCTTCGAACTGATGGGAACCCCGGACGACGTCGAAGCCGTTCGCGCGGGCCTGGCTGAATTCTGGAAGGAACAGACGTGCCACCAACCGTCACAGCTGCAGAGCCTGTAACCCCCGCTGCGCCGGGCGCTCACAATTCGTCGGGCGCGGGCGAGACGGACTACCACGCGCTCAACGCGATGCTGAACCTGTACGACGCGGACGGCAAGATCCAGTTCGACAAGGATCGCGAAGCCGCACACCAGTACTTCCGCGAGCACGTCAACCAGAACACGGTGTTCTTCCACGACGTCGACGAGAAGCTCGACTACCTGATCAAGGAGAACTATTACGAGCGCGAGGTGCTCGACCAGTACTCGCGCAACTTCGTCAAGACGCTGCTCGACCGCGCGTATGCCAAGAAGTTCCGGTTCCCGACGTTCCTCGGCGCGTTCAAGTACTACACCTCCTACACACTGAAGACGTTCGACGGCAAGCGCTACCTCGAGCGCTTCGAGGACCGCGTGGTGATGGTGTCACTGACGCTGGCCGCCGGCGACACGACGCTGGCCGAGAAACTCGTCGACGAGATCATCGACGGCCGCTTCCAGCCGGCCACCCCGACGTTCTTGAATTCGGGCAAGAAGCAGCGCGGCGAGCCGGTGTCGTGCTTTTTGTTGAGAATCGAAGACAACATGGAGTCCATCGGGCGCTCCATCAACTCGGCGCTGCAGCTGTCCAAGCGGGGCGGCGGAGTTGCGTTGCTGCTGAGCAACATCCGCGAACACGGTGCGCCGATCAAGAACATCGAGAACCAGAGTTCGGGCGTGATCCCGATCATGAAGCTGCTCGAGGACTCGTTCTCCTACGCCAACCAACTGGGGGCGCGCCAAGGTGCCGGCGCGGTGTACCTCCACGCGCACCATCCCGACATCTACCGGTTCCTGGACACCAAGCGGGAGAACGCCGACGAGAAGATCCGGATCAAGACGCTGAGCCTGGGCGTGGTGATCCCCGACATCACATTCGAGTTGGCGAAGAAGAACGAGGACATGTACCTGTTCTCGCCATACGACGTCGAACGCGTTTACGGCGTCCCGTTCGCCGACATGTCGGTGACCGAGAAGTACTACGAGATGGTCGACGACGCGCGGATCCGCAAGACCAAGATCAAGGCGCGCGAGTTCTTCCAGACGCTGGCGGAGTTGCAGTTCGAGTCCGGCTACCCGTACATCATGTACGAGGACACGGTGAACCGCGCCAACCCGATCGAGGGCAAGATCACCCACAGCAACCTGTGCTCGGAGATCCTGCAGGTGTCGACGCCGTCGGTGTTCAACGACGACCTGTCCTACGCCAAGGTCGGCAAGGACATCTCCTGCAACCTGGGTTCGATGAACATCGCCAAGACGATGGACTCGCCGGACTTCGCGCAGAGCATCGAGGTGGCGATCCGGGCGCTGACCGCGGTGAGCGATCAGACCCACATCTGGTCGGTGCCGTCGATCGAGCAGGGCAACAACGATTCCCACGCGATCGGCCTGGGCCAGATGAACCTGCACGGCTACCTGGCACGCGAGCGGATCTTCTACGGATCCGAAGAGGGCGTCGACTTCACCAACATCTACTTCTACACGGTGCTCTACCACGCGATTCGGGCGTCGAACCGGATCGCGATCGAGCGAGGCACCCACTTCAAGGGCTTCGAGAACTCGAAGTACGCATCGGGTGAGTTCTTCGACAAGTACACCGAGCAGGTGTGGGAGCCGCAGACCGACAAGGTGCGCCAGCTGTTCGCCGACGCCGACATTCGCGTTCCGACGCAAGAGGATTGGGCCAGGCTCAAGGAGTCGGTGCAGAAGCACGGCATCTACAACCAGAACCTGCAGGCCGTGCCGCCGACGGGGTCGATCTCCTACATCAACCATTCGACGAGCTCTATCCACCCGATCGCGTCGAAGGTGGAGATCCGCAAGGAAGGCAAGATCGGCCGCGTTTATTACCCGGCGCCGTACATGACCAACGAGAACCTGGAGTACTACCAGGATGCCTACGACATCGGCTTCGAGAAGGTCATCGACACCTACGCCGCGGCCACCCAGCACGTGGACCAGGGGTTGTCGCTGACCCTGTTCTTCAAGGACACCGCCACCACGCGCGACGTGAACAAGGCGCAGATCTATGCCTGGCGCAAGGGAATCAAGACGCTGTACTACATCCGGCTACGCCAGATGGCGCTGGAGGGCACTGAGGTGGAGGGTTGCGTCAGCTGTATGTTGTGACGCTGTCCAGCCCTGGGACGATCAGCAACCGGCGATCCAGTGCCGACTTACTGATCGCCAACGCCTCGGCGTAGTCGGGGGAGTCGTAGCAGACGTTGAGCATCTCCATTGTCGGGAACTCGACGATGATGACAGGGCGGTCGCTGTCTTAGTCGCCTTCAGACACGGCCGCACGCGCCGCATAGCGGCCGCCATGTCGCGCAATCGAATCTTCGGCCAGGGCCATGTAGCGCTGAGCCGCTTCGGCGTCGACGATGGATCTTCGGAGATCGCGTATGCCGTCGTCACACGCCTTGACTCAGACGAGTTGGCCTCTCAGAGAGCGCTGGCCGTCGTGGTCGAAGTCGGCTCGGTTGGCGTTGACGTAATCGGCCACCGTCATAGGTTTGTGCCCGCTGATGACCTCAATGAGATTGTTTTCGCCTGAGAACACACCGTTTTGATAGTCCTCAGCGACGTTGCTCAGGTGTTGGACCAGGAAGTCGCTGTGTCCCTTGGCGGTCAGCGCCGCCGCGAAGGCCGGGATGCTGACGGGCTCGTAACGGACGGGGATGCCCAACGCATGGGCGATTTGGTCCGCAATGCCGTAATGGTCCAGTTCTTCGGCGCCGACCAGTGGGTAGATCTGCCGATCATGCGGAGCGGGATTCTGCAGGATGGCTGCGATCACGCCGGATTGGTCGGCGCCGGCTACAGGAGCGTGACGGCCACTGCCGAACGGCAGCTGCAGCACTCCCTCGCCATCCTCGCGGAGCCACTGCCATCGGAGCCACTCCGCAAAGAACGTCGGACGCAGGTGGGTGGTGATGAAGGCGCATCGGTCCAGCATACGTTCGGCGAGCCAATGTTGTTGCGCAGCATGGCTTTTAGCGTTCCTCCTTGCCGAGATCTGCGACATGTTCACCACGGCCTCCACGCCGGCCTCGCCGGCGGCTTGGGCGAACATCACGGTGGCAGGCAGCAGGCCGCCTGGCGAGATCGGGTAGCAGAAATATGCGGCTGTGACATCGACCATCGCCGAACTCACTGTGTCGAAGTCAAGAAGGTCGCCCGCCACTATCTCGGCGCCGAGTGCGGCCAGCGTATCGGAGCGATGGTCGACCTTGTGCACGAGCGCGCGCACCCGGTTGCCGGCTTCCAACAGGATCCGGACCGCGGGTGCGCCGGTGTTCCCGGTAGCCCCGGTGATGAGAAAGAGCGGGTCGGATGTCATGGCGTGGCCTTCCATAGCTGACTAATGATTACGTTATCCAGATATAGTCGGCTATGCTGGATAATGCAACCGTTAGTCAGGAGAAGGCCCGAGATGCACCTGGAAGACACGTTGCAGGACCGCGAGCAGTGGTCGATCGGCGAATCGTGCTCGATGTCGAGAGTTCTCGAACTGCTCGGCACAAAGACGGCATATCAGGTGATCCGGGAATTGTTCCTGGGCACAACACGCTTCGACGACTTCTCGGATCGGATCGGGGCATCGGCGCCCGCGGTTTCTCGAGCGATCAAGCAGCTCGAGTCGGCTGGAATCGTCGCTCGAGCGACCTATCAGGAACCGGGAAAGCGGGCACGGGACGAATATCGGCTGACTCCGGCAGGGGAGGACCTGTTGCCGGTGTTCCTGTCTCTGGTCCAGTGGGGCGACACGCATCTCCAGGAGGGCAAGCCGCCGCTGTCCTTTGTCGACGTGAACACCGGCAAGCCCGTCCGGGTGCGCGTCACCGCGGAATGCGGCTGTGACGCCAGGCGATCGTCGGACATCCGCGTCAGCCGGTGACTACTTGCCGTGGCCCTGCGCTGCGGCCGGAAGGTCCGGCTCGCTCGCCGCTCAGTCCGTCGGGCAGATCGGCGCGGCGCCGCTGAGGCCGAAGCGGTCTTTCTCCGCATCGGACAGTTCGCGCTTGTGCACGCTGCATCCCTCGGCGATCCAGTCATCGGGGTTGAGCGACCATGTCGCCACCCGGCCGTCGGCGATCGACGCCGTGACGGCGATGTCGCGTGCCACAGCCAGGCTGGTCGCCATCTGTTTGGTTCCGACGGCGTTGCGGTCGACCGTTGTCAGCGGCCGGTCCGACAGCCGGCTACGGCTGGCCAGGTCCCACATGATCAGGCTGCCGTCCTCCGACACCGTGACGAGTACGTCGCCGGTGTCCTCGAAAGCCATGTCGCTGACTCGACTCGCCACGCGGAGGTCGTCGCCGGTCGCCTGGCCGCTCCGCAGGTCGATCAGCCGCACCGGCCCGCTGAACAGGCCGACCGCGACCATCGCGCCGTCCGCGGTCACCGCCATCGATCGGACCGACTCGTTCGGAAGATCGATCGTGGTGGTCTTGCCGTCGGCCAAGGAATGGATGGCCAGCTTGTTGGCGCCGCCGATGACGAGGCGCGACCCATCCGGCGTGAACGCCAAGCCGAAGCCGAACGGCGCGTTGTCGATCCGGCCCTGCTCGACGAGCTTGTCGCCGTCCAGTCGCCAGAGCCGCACAGTCGCCGAGTCGAACGTCCGGGCGTTGCCGTCGAGGCCGCCGGTGGCGATCGTGTTTCCGTCAGGAGATACCGCGAGCCGGTTGACGGGTTGATCCGGGGCCACCTCGTTGAGGGTGACCTCGGTGCTGTTCCCGTCCCAGACCGCGACGGTCCCGTGGTCGGTGCCCGCGAGCACCCGGGTGCCGTCGGTGGTGAAGGCGAGGCGTTTGACCGCCGCGTCGAGCGGCGCCTTCGGTCCATCGACATTGGGGTTGGCGGGGTTGGTGAGCATCAACTCGCTGGTGATCTCGACCTGGCCGTCGTGGGTTTGCGCGGGCCGCCAGCCGGCAACGCGCGCCACGGCAAGCCGGTCCGCGGCGGGGGAGACGGCCACAGTCGATGCGTCGTGAATGTCGTTGGCGGGGTGGGCGAGTGGCCGTCGCTCGTCGTCGCCGTAGTCGAAGAGGACCGCACCGCCGGCCTGGCCGCCGGTGACGCCGTGGTTCGGGTTCGCGGGATCCCAGCCGACCGACGTCGCCGCCTGCTCGTCCACTCGGACCGGCGGTAGCGGCGCACTTCCGGTCAGATGGTTCCAGTACAGCAGGTAGCCGTCGTCGCTCACCGACGCCACCGATCCGCCCTCGGGCGGATCGCCTGTCGGGACGAGGCCACGCACGGTGTCGAGATGTACCTCGCTTCGGCCGGCGTCGGTCATGGCGCCGGTGGCCGCATTCCAGAACGAGACCGACCCGTCGGTGCCGCCGGCGACGACGGTGCCGTCGTCCACCACGGTCAACGCCGAGGTCCATTCGTCCGGGTTGCCGATCTCGTTCTGCTCCCACACGGGTTTGTCGGGCGCGTCGACGTTGTACCGGCGGAGACCACCGTCCTGCCCTGCGACGATCAGTGCCCCGTCCGGTGACCAGGCCAGTGCGGTGATCGACGTCAGGTCGCCTCCGAGGGGCATTCCCGCGAATCTCGCCGTCGGTTGGGTTTCCTCGCGCTCCCAGACCAGCACCATGCCGTCGATCGTGCCTGCGGCGATCCGGCCCGTCGCGGTGTCGACGGCGAGGCTGAAGACCGCGTGATCCGGTGTGCGCACCGTGGTGACGTCGGCGGCGTCGTCGACGGTGTTCACGACGGTGCCGTCGGTGGCGACCACGGACCGGTCGTCGGCCAGGGCCATCGCGACGATCTCGCGGTTGAAGACTCCCTGCACCCGCCCGACCTGCTGTCCGTCGGAGAAGCGGTTGACGACGATGTCGCCGTCGGTGGTCCCGATCCACACCCGATCGGCGGCGTCGGATGTCGCCACCGCGGCCACCGGCACGCCGGTGGGGATTCGCTCCTTCATCTCGGGCGTGTTCGCCACCGCGGTCAGCAGCGCGCTCTGGGTCCCTACGTTCGGGTCGAGGCGGTAGCCCTGTGCGGCCAGCAGGAAGGCGAGGTCCGGGCGCTCGAGCAGGGTCTGACTCTGAGCGGCCAGGCGTTGGGCTTCGGCTTGCACGCGGCGTTGTTCGGCGCGGTTGGCGTTGACGACGGCAATGCCGCCCGCAACCACGGCGGCCACGGTCAGGACAGCCAGAGTGGCCGCGGCCGACCACGCGATGCGCACCGTGCGCCGGTGCTGGCGGACGTCCTCGCCCTCGATCTCGTCCTTGGTGCGGCCGTGCAACGGCGCGGCGACCTCGGCGACCGCGTTGCGGAACCGGCTGTCGCGCAGGTCGAGTTGCTCTTCGTCATGTGCCCAGCGCAGGTCCAGATGGCGTGGTTCGTCGGTGAATACGCCGCGCAACGCAGGGGGCACGGCGTCGGACTCGGCCGTGAAGTCTGCGGTCTGCTCGTCCCACTCCCAGCGCCCGTCGGTGACGACAGGCAGGATCCTGTCGACGGGTCGGTTGGCCTTCCAGTGTTCGATCTCGCGGTTCACCCACTCGGATCGCGCCGCCAGCGGTGAGGTGAGAAGCACGAACCATTCGGCGTCGTCGAGGGCTTTGACGATGGCGCCCCACAGGTGCGGGTCCACCGACAGCCCGGTCTCGTCCCGAAAGATCTCCAACGACCGGCGCCGGTACCACGGCTTGGCCAGCCGTTGCAGGGCCTTCTGCAGAGCCGGCGCCAACCGGCCGTCGGCCGCGTGCGAATACGAGATGAACCCGTCGTAGCGCATGTCCCTCACAACTCGTCTCCGTGTCCCGGAAATGGGACATCCGCGCCGCTTTCGAAGTACGTCGGCAACCATAACCCTGTTTGCTGGCCGACGGGGTGCAGTATGTCGCGAATCCGGAGAATCATGCCGGCGAGATCGGCAGGGGTTATCGGCTGTGGGTCGGCCGCTAGTCCGAGACGGGGCCCTCATAGCGTTGCGCGAACTGGTCGCCGGGGACCGGCCACTGATCGCCGTGCTCACCGCGCACCACCCAGTCGCCCGCCGAAGCCGTCACTCGACCCTCAAGGGTGTCGACCACTTCGCCGTCTCGCGCGGGGCGCGCGGTCACCGTGCCGTGGCGCCGCCAGGACTTTCCGTCGACGTGGGTGTAGCGCGCGCGGAAGATGTCGTCGCGTACCGACCAGCGGTCGCCGTTCGCTGCGTCCTCGACCAGCCAGTCGCCTGCATCGGCCTGCATCGTCTGCCCCGAGTTGGTGTGCCAGGTCCATGCCTCGGATCGGCGTTCGGCCAGCACGGTCCCGATCTGGCGAAACGGCCGCCAGCCGTTGGTGGCAGACGTGCCGGGTTCCTCGACGGGCCGCGACCGGTAGCCGAGTTCGCGCAGCTTCGACAGCGTGCCCGCGAGGCTGCTCAGCGCCTTGTCGAGCAGTTGGGGGTCGGCTTCGATGTCGGGCCAGGCAACCAGTTTGTCGTGGACCTTGCGGGAATCGTCGCGCGGTGTTCCGTACTTCCAGCCCGCGTCGACGTAGTAGCGGCACCAGTCCTCGTGCTCGGCCCTGGCCATGGCCACGGCGGTGTTGCGGTCGAATCCCATGAGCCGCAACTGTTCCAGCGGCTCTGCTTTCGCCAGGTCGGCGATCGACAGCGAATCGGATTGGGTGCCAAAGGTATTCCAGGTGTGGTTGCCGATCTTCTCGACCATCCACAAGGCGTTCTGGACCTGCCTGCGGTTCGAGCCGCGGTAGAACTCGTCGAGTTCAGCCCAGGGGACCGAGGCGGGGGTGCGCTCGCCTGCGGCCGCGGCGTAGCGCTCGTGGATCAGCATGGCCGCCCGCTCCCAGGCGTCCTGCGCCTGGCCGCCGGGCAGATCCATGCTCAGCCGATAGGTGCGGAACTGGCCGACCAACGAGATCCGGTGTTCTGCCGCACCCGCATTCGGGTCCCACGCCCAGATCGGGGTGGCGGGCAGGCGCGCGGCGAGCCGTGTTCCCTTGCTGACCTCGCCGGCGGGGGCGTCGACCAGGATCACCGCCGTCGTATCGGCGCCGTCGCCGGTGATCATCGACAGCAGGTGCGGCACGGTCGGGTCTTCGTTGACGGCGTCCACGGAGGGGCGCTGCGGCGGCAGGCCGAGTTGTGCGCGCAGATATTCGTGGTCGTGGCGATACTCTTCGGCGTTCTCGGCGACCAGCGTCAGTTTCGGCAGGGCCGTACTGCCCGGAGCGCTGTAGTAGTCCTGCTCCAACTGGCGTTGTGACATGTCCGCGCAGAGGGCCAGCGTCAGCGGCGACGTGCCGCAGATCAGGATGCGTTCGATGCGGGGATCGGCGATGATGCGGCCCAGCAGCCGGCGCGCGGTCACCTCGTACTTACCCACAGTGTCGGCCGCCCAACGCGTTTGGCCGCCGCCGAAGTGCTGGGCTCGCCACGCGGTGGCCTGCCACGGGTCGTCGATGCGGACGATCAGCGGGATGCGCTGATGCTGACCGACCTCGGCCAGCCGGTCGGTGATCGACTGCAGACGCTGCAGGTTGTTCGACGGGTCCATCGACAGCAGGTAAAGCCGGTCGAGTTTGCGCCAGAAGGGAAGGGAGGTCAGTGAATCCGGTCGACTGAAATCCACGGTGATGATGCAGGCGCCACGCTGACGGGCGGCGCTGACGCATTGCCGGTCCGGCAGAGAGGTGACCACCACCAGGGTGTCGCGCGGGCCCATGGTCGCGGCGACCGCGCCGACCATCGGCTGCGAGTCGTCATCGATTCCGACCAGCACGGTGACCGAGTGGGCGAAGAAGACCCGCAGCCGGTCCAGCCGCGACTGGAACAGCGCCAGCGCCACACCGACGACGCTGAGGAAGACCGCGAACAGGGCACTGAGCCGGGCGATTTCGAGCGCCACCGGGGTCGGCGATGGGCAGGTGCCGCCGTCAAGCGACTGATCCCCGGTTCCGCCTTTGACCACGCCGGCCGTCCAGATCAGCGGCGTGAAGAACCGCGGGTGGGATTCGTCGTGGCAGTCCCAGTACGCAGCCAGCGCCAACGTCAGGCTGATCAGTGCCAGGCCAACCACGACGGCCAGCGGTGCGCCCGTGTGCCGGATGCCGTGCGCGTGAAAGATCAATACGCCGAGAAGAACCATGAGCGTGGTGACGATGGCGATCGATGCCCATGATCCGGGCTGCCCGAACCACCGCAGCGCCGGCGGGAGTCCGGTGCGCAGACTAGGGGCGAGGGCCAGCGCGGCAAGGTAGCCGAGCACAATGAGCGTGATCGCCGAGAGGGTCCTGCGGGCGACGGTCGATCGCAGCGATGAGGACCCCACAGCGCGTAACTGTAGCGGCGGATGCGGCGTTGCTGTGGCGGTTAAGGGTTCGTTGCTGCCGCGGTGGGACAACCTACTTGTAGGTGTGCTGCGGCCCCTGGGCCTTCTTGTAGAGCGCCTTGAGCATCCGGTCGCGGAAGAAGCCGTTGTCGATCAACTTGATGCCGGTGTTGGCCACGGCGGGGATCCCGGCGAGCTTGTGGAAGTAGCGGCCGCGCTTGTACTCCCTGCCCCAGGCGGCTTCCATCCGCTGCGCGTAGTTGGTGAAGTCGTCCGGTCCGCCGTTGCACAACGCGGCCATCGCGCACTCACCCGCGGCCAGGCCCGACTCCAGCGCCTTGGAGATGCCCGCCCCGGACGCAGGCTTGCCCGCGCCGAGAGAGTCGCCCGTGAACAGCACGCCGGGACGCCACGGCGGCCACGCGGTGAAGCCCATCGGCAACCGCCACGCCCGCACGCTCCTGTTCTTCTTCAACTCCTCGATCGGCGGCAACTCCCAGTCCGCGGGCAGCGTCCGCAGGAACTCGCCGAGGAACTGGGTGGCGTTGATCGACTGCCAGTTCTTGTAGCTGTTGACATAGCCGAGGCCGATGTTGAACACGCCGTTACCCATCGGGAACACCCAGCCGTAGCCGGGCAGCTGGTCGCCCTGGAACGCGAGCTTGAGGTAAATGTCCAACGAGTCCGAGTCGGGGCGGTTGGCGTGCATCTCCGAGCGGATCGCGATGGCCGAATAGCCGTTGTACTCCGAGTCGATCTTCAGCGCCCGCTTGATAGGGGAGTAGGCCCCGTCGGCGGCGATCACTGCGTCTCCGTAGACCTTCTCGCCGCTCTTCAGCGTGACGCCGACGACGCGGCCGTTGGCGTCCAGTTCCGGGCCCGTCACCTCGGCCGACTGCCTGACCTCCGCGCCCGCGGATTCGGCGTGCTTTAGCAGAAGCGTGTCGAGGTGTTCGCGGCTGACCGTGTGACCGTGATCCGGCATCCCGGGGCGCTTCGGGAACGACAACTCCCATTCGCTGGGGCTGAACACCGTCACCCGGTTCACCCGGTGGAATGTGGCGACCTCGTCGGCCAGGCCCATCCTCTGCAGGTAGCTGACGGCGCGCGCGGTCAGGCCGTCGCCGCACGGCTTGGCCCTGGGGAACTCGGCCTTGTCCAGCACGACCACCTTCGCGCCGGTTTGTGCCGCCTGCCAGGCAGCGGCCGAACCCGATGGCCCCCCACCGGCGATGACCAGGTCATATCGCTGAGTCATAGATCTCGTCTCATTGAGTTCAGTGTCGCAGCGATAGTACCCAAGAGGAGGCAGGGCATCTGCATGGCCAAAGCTCCCGGTAAGACCACCCGACTGCGTGTCCCGGCACGGTCTGGGCAGGTCAGAGACTTTCGGGCGGGTACAGTGGTCGGAATGCGCGCAAGGCCAAGGTCACGTTCCGGTCATGAACCGGGCGTCAAGGTCGACGCCCGCAGCGAGCGTTGGCGTGAACATCGCAAGAAGGTGCGGGCCGAGATCGTCGACGCCGCGTTCAGGGCCATCGACCGGCTCGGACCGGAGCTTTCGCTGCGCGAGATCGCCGAAGAGGCCGGCACCGCCAAGCCCAAGATCTACCGGCACTTCACCGACAAGTCCGACCTGTTCCAGGCGATCGGCCAGCGGATGCGCGACGACCTCTGGGCCGCGATCATCCCGTCGATCAACGTGGAGAAGGACTCCACTCGCGAGATCGTCGGCCAGGGCGTCGAACACTATGTCGAGTTGGTCGAACAACACCCCAACGTGGTGCGCTTCCTGCTGCAGGGCAGGTTCGCCGACCAGTCCGCGGCGGCGATGACGACGGTCAACAAGGGCCGCGACATCACGCTGGCGATCGCCGACATGGTCAGCGGCGAGCTGGCGGACATGGAACTCGACCCGGCCGCGTTCGAATTGGCGGCGGTCGCGATCTTCGGCACCGCGGCCTCGGCGACCGACTGGTGGCTGGGAGGCGACCCCGACAGCGCGCGCCGGATGCCGTCCGACCGGTTCGTCGCGCACCTGACGACGATCATGGTCGGCGCCATCAACGGCACCGGCGAGTTGCTCGGCGTCAAGATCGACGCTGACCAACCGATTCACACCGCGGTGCGCCGGCAACAGCCGGTGGCCTGACCGCGGACCGATCAGACACCCAGGACGAAGGCGTCGAGGGGCTGGCCGTAGCCGCGTAGATTGAGTTGGCGCTGAGGCGCTTTCGCCATCAGGGTATCGGCAACTCCGGACGCGACCAGCAACTCACCGCCTGCGGCGTGCTGCTGCATCCGGGCGGAGACGTTGACGGGGTCGCCGAGCGCGGTGAAGTCGACCACCGATCCGCCCACGTTGCCGACGAACGCCACGCCGGCGTTCACCGCCACCCCCAACTCGAGCCACGGGCCGTCCTGGCTGCCGTAGCCCACGGCCTGCAGAAGATCCAATCCCGCCGCGACGGCACGGCTGCGGTACTCGGGCCCGCTGATGCCGCGGACGAAGAACGCCATCACCTCGTCGCCGATGAGTTTGTCGATCACCGCGTCGTGGCGCAGGAGGGTGCGGGTCGCGGTGATGTAGAAGCGGTTGAGCAGCGAGGCGAAATCGGTCGCGGCGCCGCGACGGCCCAGGGCCGCCGAGCCGCGGACATCGGCAAACAGGATCGCGATGTCGACCTCGGTGCCGCCCGCGGGCAACGCATCGCAACACCTGCTGCAGAGGTTGGGATTCTTGCGCGACGGGCTGAAACCCGCGGCGGCGAGGACACGTCCGGCCGGGCCGCCGAATGGGTTGTTGCAGACCTTGCACCGCGGCGCCGACGGCAGATAGCGGAACAGCCGTCGCGCTCTCACCAGAGATGCGTGGCCGTCGGTCAGCACCCGGTCCCACGGGTGCCGGTGGGCCGCGCGGGTGGTGTCCGCCCGGTCGTTGACGATAACCATGGGACCGATGATCGGCCGGCATCTGTCGCGGCCGCATGAGGCATGCGCCTCAAACTGCGCACCCGGGCCGGCAGTTGCCGAAGCGGGCCCCGGCCGGAAAGCCGGGCCGCGAGGCAATGAACTGCGCGTTCGGTGCGACGTCGACGCCTCGGCGTGGACAATGAGGGCGTGGATCCCACCGGGACGCAGCCGGAATCGGGCAAGGGCCTGCGTCGAGCCGAGTTGCTGGCCGCGATCTCACTGGCCATCGATCTGGGCCTGGGTCAGCCCATGGAGCACATGCTGCGGTCGTCGTTGATCGCGACCCGCATCGCCGAGCGGATGGGACTCGACGCGCAGCAGCGCGCGACGGTGTACTACGCCAACCTGGTCGGGTGGATCGGCTGCCACGCGGACTCCCATGAGCTCGCAGCGCTTTTCGGTGACGACATCGCCTTCCGGGCCGGAACCTACGACGTGGACATGGCCGGTCTGCCGTTCCTTCGGCTGATGGTCAATCACGTCGGGCGTGGAATGCCTGCGTGGGAGCGCGGTGTCCGGTCGGCCGCCTTCGTGCTCACCGCACGCAATCAGGTCGCCAAGCTCATCAACTCCCACTGCTCGTCGGCGGGGGTGCTCTCCGACCGCATGGGGCTGGACCCGCAGGTCAGTGACGCGCTGTCGTACATCTTCGAGCGCTGGGACGGCAAGGGGATGCCCCACGGCGTTCGCGGCGAGGACATCCCGCTGGAAATCCGGATCGTCCGGCTCGCCGACGTCGTCGAGGTCCACCTGCGCAGCGGGGGACTGGATCGAGCGCTCGACGTCGTGCGCTCCCGGCGCGGCACGCAGTTCAGCCCCGACGTGGCCGATGTCTTCGAGGAGGATGCCCCCGGCATCGTCGACGGATTGCTCGAAATCGACGTCTGGACAGCGGCATTGGAGCAGGCCCCAGATCGCAGCCGCAAGCTGACCGGCGGCGACGTCGACGAGTTGTTGAGAGCAATGGCCGATTTCGTCGATCTCAAATGCCCCAGCTCGCCGGGCTATTCGCGTGGGGTCGCCGACCTGGCGGCCGCGGCCGCTCGGATTCGGCGGATGCCCGACACCGAGGTGACTCGGCTCTACCGGGCAGGCCTGCTGCACGGCCTTGGCAAGCTGGGTGTGTCGAACCAGATCTGGGAAAAGAAGGGGCGACTGACCACCGCTGAAACGGAGCGGATGCGGATGTACCCGTATCTCACCGGGCGGATACTGAGCCGGGTCGAGGGGTTGGAGTCGGTGGTGTCTCTCGCCACCAAGCACGAGGAACGAATCGACGGCTCGGGATTCCCGCGAGGCCTGGCCGGAGCCGAGTTGAGCACGCAGGACCGACTGCTGGCCGCTGCGGTGGCCTATCAGCAGCTTCGCGAAACCACCTCGGACAGAACCGCTCTCGAGCCGGGCGATGCCGCCGGCGAGCTGCGGCGGGTGGCGCGCGCCGGACATCACGATGCCGAATCCGTGGAAGCCGTACTGGCGGCGGCCGGCCACACCTCGGCTCGCCGGGCATCCTTCTCCTCGGGCCTGACCGCCCGAGAGGTCGAGGTGCTGCGGCTCGTCGCGCAGGGCAGGTCGAACCGGGAAATCGCCGATGAACTGTTCATCGCCGAGAAAACAGCGCGCAACCACATCGAGCGCGTCTACGCCAAGCTGGGGGTCAACAACCGCACCCAGGCGACCCTGGCGGCCATCGACCGCGGCCTGGCCGGCCCATCGGTCGAAGCCGCGGTGTGAGCCTCTTTCGAGTTTGAGGCAATCGCCTCATGCGGCTACTCGAGCCGCGCGCCGATGATCTTGGCCTGACAGAGCAATTCGGCACTCACGGAGGCCCCAGATCATGACCGAAATCGCAACCAGACCGCCGACGACCGCGCGGCACCGACGCCCCGAGGCCGCGGCGGATGCACAGCGCGGCGGCAGAATCGACGCAGTCAACGTCAGCCGTCATGCCGGTGCGCGCCAGATCCTGCAGGAGCTGTCGCTGACGGTGAAACCGGGGGAGTTGGTCGCGATAGCCGGTGGAAGTGGCGCGGGCAAGACGACGCTGCTGGAGACGCTGGCCGGGCTTCAGCCACCATCTGCCGGTCGGGTTTTGCACGACGGGGTGGCCCGCGGCGCTCAGCCGGGCAAGGCTGCGCGTATCGGCTATGTGCCGCAGGACGACATCATCCATCTGGAACTGCCTCTTCGCCGCACGCTGCGGTATGCGGCCCGGCTGCGGTTGCCCGCAGGCACGTCGACGGCCGAGGCGGACCGCGTGGTCGACGAGACCATGCGCAAGCTCGACCTCGCCGATCGAGCCGACGTACCGGTTCGGGCGCTGTCGGGCGGACAGCGCAAACGGGCCAGCATCGCCGTCGAACTGCTGACCCGGCCGCGGCTGTTCTTCCTCGACGAACCCACCTCCGGTCTCGACCCGGCGACGGGCGCCGACGTGATGCGCCTGCTGCGCACGCTCAGTAGGACCGGCGTCACCGTCGTCCTCACCACCCATGAGCCGACGGAGATCGACAAGTGTGACCGGGTGATATTCCTGGCCCGCGACGGCCATCTGGCCTTCACCGGCACTCCCGCGCAAGCCCGTAGCTACTTCGCGGTGCGAGACCTGGCCGAGGTCTACGAACGCCTGACCTCCGAAGACACTCCACGGGTCTGGGCGGAGCGCTTCACGCAGAGCGTCGGATCGGTGAAAGCTGCACGCGACGAAGATATTTCGCCCCTTCGCGCGCACACGGCCGTCAAGCACACCGGTGCGCTGCGGCAATGGTGGCTGCTGACACGGCGCAACATCGACGTGCTGTTCCGCAATCGGCTCACCCTCGCCATCCTGCTCGGCTCACCGGTGCTGGTGACGGTGATGATGGCGACGCTGTTCAAGCGCGGCGCCTTCGACCCGAGCGGTGCCGCCGACGTCGGGCCCGCCCAGATCGTGTTCTGGATCGCGTTCGACGGCTTCTTCTTCGGCCTGACGTATGGCCTGCTGCAGATCGTCGGCGAGATGCCGGTGTTCCGCCGCGAGCGGTTGGCCGGCCTCAGCGTCAGCGCGTACGTGGCGTCGAAAGTGGCGGCGCTGCTACCGGTTCTGGCCGGGGTGAGCGCCGTGCTGCTCGGCGTGCTTCGGGTGCTCGGGCGACTGCCCGCGATGTCCTGGCACGTCTACGCCTTGTTGTTCGCGACCATCGTCATCGAAGCGACGTCGGCGCTCGCGCTGGGGCTGTTGGCATCCGCTGCCGTCTCCAATGCGGCGCAGGCGGCGCTGGCGCTGCCGATGCTGTGCTTCCCCCAGGTTCTGTTCGGCGGGGCGATCGTG
Organism: Mycolicibacterium moriokaense; assembly: GCF_003347205.1. GTDB lineage: Bacteria > Actinomycetota > Actinomycetes > Mycobacteriales > Mycobacteriaceae > Mycobacterium > Mycobacterium moriokaense_B. The sequence continues at coordinate 14,416 of NZ_QQBJ01000003.1, read as the reverse complement.
CCGGTCGACGACATGGCGACGCCCGGGCGGCTGATGAGCTTCGGGTTGGCCAACCGGCACGCATTCGAGGCGCTCGGCCGAGACCTCGACCTCGACCGGTTCACCGCCACGCTGCCCGCGATGTCGGCCTACCGCGACACCTTCAGCGGGGGCACGGCGGGCAGCCTGATCGCACTCGGATCGTTCGCGGTCGTGCTGACGGCGGCGACGGTGTGGGTGCTGCGCCGCCGGTCCACCCCCGGCGCATCCCGGCGATAGCGCGAAACGGGCACGGTACCCTGGGACCGAGAGGTACCCGGTACCGCTGTTCCCGGGTAGAACCACGAGCCAGGGGAGAACGCGGCCATGACCGTTGCCGAGCAGGCGGCCGAGGGCACGACCCAGAAGGCTGTGCACACCCGCGCGCTGATCATCGGGACCGGGTTCTCCGGGCTCGGCATGGCCATCGCGCTGCAGAAGCAGGGCGTGGACTTCCTGATCCTGGAGAAAGCCGACGACGTCGGCGGCACCTGGCGCGACAACTCCTACCCGGGCTGCGCCTGTGACGTGCCGTCGCACCTCTACTCGTTCTCCTTCGAACCGAAAGCCACGTGGAGCAAGCTGTTCTCCCCGCAGCCCGAGATCTGGGACTACCTGAAGACGGTGACCGACAAATACGGGCTGCGCCGCGCCATCAGATTCGGCGCGCACGTCGATCGCGCCCACTGGGATGACTCCGAATACCGCTGGCACGTGTTCACCACCGACGGGCAGGAGTATGTCGCCCAGTTCCTCATCTCCGGTGCCGGCGCACTACACATTCCGCTGATTCCCGACATCGAGGGCAAGGACGAGTTCCGCGGAGCCTCTTTCCATTCCGCAGAGTGGGACCACAGCGTCGACCTCACCGGCAAGCGCGTCGCGGTGATCGGAACCGGCGCCAGCGCCATCCAGATCGTGCCGTCGATCGTCAAAGAGGTCGATGAACTGCAGCTGTATCAGCGCACGCCGCCGTGGGTGGTGCCGCGGCCCAACAAGCCGTTCCCGGAGGGCCTCAAGCGCGCGTTCGTCTCCGTCCCGGGGCTGCGGTTGGCGTGCCGCAGCGGCATCTACTGGTTTCTCGAGGGCCTGGGCTTTGCGATGACGCGGCAGCCCAAGCTGCTCAAGGCCGTCGAACTGGTCGGCAAGTGGAACATCCGGCGCTCGGTGAAGGACAAGGACCTGCGCCGCAGGCTGACGCCGACATACACCGCCGGCTGCAAGCGAATCCTTTACTCGCCCAACTACTACCAGGGTGTCGCCAACCCGAACTGCACGCTGATCACCGACCGAATCAGCAGGATCACGCCCGACGGGATCGTCACCGACGACGGCGTCGAGCACAAGGTGGACGTCATCATCTACGCCACCGGGTTCCACGTCACCGACTCCTACACCTACGTCGACATCAAGGGATCCGGCGGAGAGGACCTGGTGGATCGGTGGAATCGCGAGGGCGTGGTGGCCCACCGCGGCGTCGCCGTCGCCGACATGCCGAACCTGTTCTTCCTGCTCGGGCCCAACACCGGGTTGGGGCACACCTCGGTGGTGTTCATGATCGAGGCGCAGGTCCGCTATGTGGCCCAGGCGATCGCCGCGGTCGACAAGTACGACGCGCAGGCGCTGGCCCCCACCCGCAGCGCACAGGACCGCGACAACGCCGAACTGCAGGAGGAACTCGGCCACACCGTCTGGAACACGGGCGGGTGCCGTAGCTGGTATCTCGACGAGCACGGCGTCAACCGCGCCCTGTGGAGCGGGATGACCTGGGAGTACTGGCGCGACATGCGCAAGCTCAAGCCGTCGGAGTACAAGTTCCTCGGAGTCTCGCAGCGCAGCGCGGTGGGCGCGCCGCGATAAATACGCGCGACACACGATGTTGTGCTGCGCCCGGTTGTCGCACACCAGGGGTAGTGTCGCGATAGCCAGTCCGGCAAACGTACTTCTGCGGCGAAATGGGGTCCAGGTGTCCGAGGGAATTAAGCTGATCGACCGGGTCTCGGCGATCAACTGGAACCGCTTGCAGGACGAGAAGGATGCTGAGGTCTGGGACCGGCTGACCGGCAATTTCTGGTTGCCGGAAAAGGTTCCGGTGTCCAACGACATCCCCTCGTGGGGGACGCTGACCGCCCACGAGAAGCAAATGACGATGCGCGTCTTCACCGGCCTGACGCTGCTGGACACCATCCAGGGCACGGTCGGCGCGGTCAGCCTCATCCCCGATGCGCTGACCCCGCACGAGGAAGCCGTCTACACCAACATCGCGTTCATGGAGTCGGTGCACGCCCGCAGCTACAGCAACATCTTCTCCACGCTGTGCTCGACGGCCGAGATCGACGACGCGTTCCGCTGGTCGGAGGAGAACCCGAACCTGCAGCGCAAGGCCGAGATCGTCATGCAGTACTACAAGGGAGACGCGCCGCTGAAGCGCAAGGTGGCCTCCACGCTGCTGGAAAGCTTCCTGTTCTACTCCGGCTTCTACCTGCCGATGTACTGGTCCAGCCGCGCCAAGCTGACCAACACCGCCGACATGATCCGGCTGATCATCCGCGACGAGGCCGTGCACGGCTACTACATCGGCTACAAGTTCCAAAAGGGGCTGGCCCAGCAGGATCCGGCGGTGCAACAGGAGCTCAAGGACTACACCTACGAGCTGCTCTTCGAGCTGTACGACAACGAGGTGGAATACACCCAGGATCTCTACGACGAGGTCGGGCTCACCGAGGACGTCAAGAAGTTCCTGCGCTACAACGCCAACAAGGCGCTGATGAACCTCGGTTACGAGGCCCTGTTCCCGCGCGACGAGACCGATGTGAACCCTGCGATCCTGTCGGCTCTTTCGCCCAACGCCGACGAGAACCACGACTTCTTCTCGGGTTCGGGTTCGAGCTACGTCATCGGCAAGGCCGTCGTCACCGAAGACGAGGACTGGGACTTCTAAAGGCGCAGTGCCTTCAGCACCTCCCGTTGTCGAGGACGGTCTGCCCGCCCTCGGGATTGCCGGCAATCGCGGTGCCTCCGTAGCGCGACGTGCGCGTGTGAAGGTGCGATGCCTGCCCAGGTTTAGGCGCCGCCGATCAGCTGGGCGCCGAGTATGTTGACGCAGAGCGATTTCGAGCAGTTGCCGACACCGGTTGCGCCGGCCGGGACGATCGCGATGTTGATGCCGCCGCCGGTGTTGTTACCGGAATTCGAGGCGCCGTCGCCGATCAACACCAAGTTGATGCCGGCTCGTCCCGCCGACGCGGCATTCACCGTGTTGTTGCCCGAAGCCGTGACCCCGTTCCCGATGAACGCCACGTTCATCCCGAACTGGCCGTCGTCGCCGACCACGTTGTTGCCGGAGTCACGGTTTCCGTTGCCCGCGATGACGGTGTTGTAGCCGACGCTGCCTGCCGATCCCGATGCGTTTGTGCCGACGAAGTTGTTGCCGACGCTTTGATTGTCGTCGCCCATGATCACCAGTGAGTGACCGATGAGACCCTCGCTCAGGGTGCTGTTTCCGCCCGCGGATGTCACGCCGGAATTGGCATTACGGTCACCGAGGATCGCGAAGTTGGTGGCGACGCTGCCCTGGCCGATAGCCCAGGCGCGCCCCGAACCCGTGTTCTTGTCACCCATAATCGCGATGTTTGCGGCCCGGCTGTCGTCTCCGGAGATCACGGTACTGCCCGAACCCGCGTTTCCGTCGCCGAGGGAAACCACGTTGGTCGCCACGTTTCCGCTCCCTCTGATGGCGCTGTTGGCCGAACCTCGGTTGCCGTTTCCGATGGAGGCGATGTTGGTGTCGATGTTGCCGTCTGCCGGGCCGGCCAGGGGGAGGGGTTGTCGGGCCACCGACGCGAGACCGGAGCTCAAGTTGTCATCGCCGGCGTGCAGCAGGTTGGTGACGACGTTGCCGCTGTCGCTGGCCTGCGAGATGCCGATCGAGTCGTTGTTGTTGCCGATGACCGATTGGTTGATGCCGATGCTGCGGTTGCCGATCGCCTGGGTTCCGGAGAACATGTTGTTGTCTCCCATGACGGATCGGTTGGTCGCGAAGCTCTGGCTTCCCGTCGATTGGGTTGCCGAGTAGCTGTTCTGATTTCCGATGCGGAAGTAGTTGGCGCCGAAGCTGTTGTCGCCGATCGAGTTCGTCGCGGAGTTGACGTTGTCTACGCCCTGGGTACCACGGTTGATCGCCCGGCCCGCAGCAGCGGCGGACAAAGCATTCCGACTCGCGCCGCCGTTGGCGCCCGGGCTATCGCCAAGGATCTTCTTGATGGTGTCCCGGACGGGGCCGTCCGTGTTTCCCGCATCTGCTGCGGCCACGGGCGTCGCCGCCCCGAGGAAAACAGAGGTGGTAGCCGCGACCACGACCGCCACTCGACGTGGTGTGAGATATCGAGCCGACGCGTGATTGGCCATGATGAAACTCGCTTCCGTCTGCGTCGCGGTGCGCTCCGCAGCCAGATCAAAACGCAGTTCTGCAGAGAAATGGGTCCCTGGCAGCAAACACACGTACCGTCTTGCCAAACACAAGTAGCCGCGCGGCACCGAGCAGATGAATCCAAGTAGTCGCCCTTGGGGCGCGGCAGGTCCGCCGGCCTGGTCGACGTCGTGGTCTCGGTCGTTGGCGTGGGACCCGCTCGACGGGCGGGCACCGCTGCATGATGGCCGGGTGACGATGCGGCAGGAGGCAACGCGCGCCCTGTACGAGGGCTCACTCGCAGAGCCCGGCGAGCGCAACCCGTACGCCGGCCGGTCGGTAGTCCTCGCGCAATTGTGGATGCGCGGGTATTGCCGCATGCTGCGCGTCCGTATCCAAAGCGGGCCGGCGATGCAGCGCTACCTTGGCGCACGCGCCGAGCGGGAATGGCCCTGGCCGGCCGGCTAGGCGACGCGCCAGTGTCGCCGCGGGTCGGTCCCCGGAGGGTGGACATGCAGGGCATAAGCAACTCTCGGCGAGGTCGTCGTCACCGAACACGAGGATCGGGACATCTACTCGTTACTCTCCTTGCGCATCAAGACGTTGCGCGGATCGATCAGTGTGGCAAGAAGTAACAACGCCGCCCCCAGGCTGAGTGCCCCCGGCGCCAATGTGGGGGACGGGCCCACATGCTTGGTGAATGCGTACCACCACTGTTGGGTGGCCGACAGGCTCTCCCAGCTTTCGGCGAAGCGCTGATCGAGCGGACCGGATTCGTAGTTCGCAATGGTGTGGTCGATGACCCCGTAGATCGCGGCGCCGAACACCACCAACGCAAGTACCCGTGCGACGATGCGGGTCCAGCCGGCCCCCCTTAGCGAGAACAGGGTTGCGACGGTCAGGAGAAACAGGGCTGCCCACGGGACCGCCTGATCTAAGTCGTTCCAATGACGCACGGTGGCCAGTTCGAACGCGATTGCGCAGATCGTTGCCAGCGTCAGCGCTAGGAGACCACGCCTGACGAGCACTGTCGAGCTGTCGGCGGTTGCCGCGGGGACGCCCGTCACGGGGTGAGCGCCGAGACGATCTTGTCGACGGTCTCCTCACCAGGGTTGTATTTCGCAAGGTTGTCGCGCAGCTTGGTGAGATTCGGGTCATCATCCGGATAGGGGCGGTACTCAACGACCTCTTCGGCCCAACGGCCGGCATTGCTCACATCGGCGCTGGCCAGTGCCGATTCTATTTCCGCCTTCGACGCGCTGTTCGCCGACACCTTCGACCCGTCCGGCTGACTTGTGGACGCTTCCGCGGACGAGGGTGCACTCTCGCTCGCTGTCGATGAGCCTTCGCACGCGGCGGCTCCGACTACCAGCAGAGGCATCGTGCACAATAAGGAAAGCCTTGCCTTGAAAGCCGTGGAAAGCCTTGCCTTACTTGCCATTCGCTTCTCCTGTGAAGTTGCTGTAGGTCGTCTGCCAGGGTACTCGATCACGGTCTCGGGGACCGGCGATCGTGCCAACGGTGATGACGGCTGTTCGGTGCGCTTCTCCATGAGGGCAAGCGGGTAGCTTCGCTTCCGTTTCGGTCGCATTGATGATTGCCAAATCCGTGGTGACCGGCGGCGAAGTAGGCGGCCGTTCGCTGCGGCAAGGTTTAGGTTGCAACCTGCAGACCCAAAGCCCGAATCGACAGGAGAAGCGATGACCGCCTCAGCCACCCACAGCGTCCACGCCACGTCCCTGCACGACGGCGAGGTCGTCGAGGAGAACGACTTCGGCTCGATGCGCCGCATCACCGCCGACAACCTGCCGATCCTCAACCGTCTGTCCATCAAACGGGTGCTGCTGAACCCGGGGGCGATGCGCACCCCGCACTGGCACGCGAATGCCAACGAGCTCACCTACTGCGTGTCCGGCACTGCGCTGGTGTCCGTGCTCGACACCTACAGCAAGTTCTCCAGCTTCGTGGTCAGCGCAGGCCAGATGTTTCACATCGATTCCGGCTCACTGCATCACATCGAGAACATCGGCCCCGACGTCGCCGAGTTCATCATCGCCTTCCGCAACGAACGTCCCGAGGACTTCGGGTTGGGCGCGACGTTCGGTGCGTTCACCGATGCCGTACTCGGTAACACCTACGACCTGCCCGCCTCGGACATGGCCAAGATCCACCGCACCACCACCGACCACAGACTCGCGGGCCGCGATGGCGATCCCGAGGTTCCGCCGTCGGCCTACTTCAACGACCCGCACAAGTTCGACATCGAGGGTCAGCCGGCCGGGTTGAACTACGCGTACGGCAATGCGCGTTTCGCCCGCGACCAGTACTGGCCGGCGCTGAAGGACATCTCGATGTACTCGCTGCGCGTTGGCGAGGACGGCATGCGCGAGCCGCACTGGCACCCCGTCACCGCGGAGATGGGCTACGTGCGTCACGGAGAAGCGCGCATGACGATCATGAATCCCGATGGCACGCTTGACAGCTGGAACATGACGACGGGCGACATGTACTTCATTCCGCGGGCCTACCCGCACCACATCGAGAACATCGGAAGCGACGAGTGGCACTTCCTGATCTTCTTCGACCAGCCGTTCCCGGCCGACATCGGCTACCGCGCCTCGGCGAGCGCGTACTCGCGCCAGGTGCTGGCCGCCGCGTTCAACACCCACATCGACGACCTGCCGCAGTTCCCATTCACCACCGCTGATCCGCTGATCGTCAAGAAAACCAACCCGCTGGACACCCACGCCATCGGGCAGTGATGCTCGGTCGGGCGTTCAGAGCCGCTACTTCTCTTCCTGATCCTCGGGCTCGTCGTCCGTCTCGTCCACTGCGTCGGTCTCGGCATCGTCGTCGGCGGAGTCGTCGTCTTCGGGCTCGTCGTCTTCGGTGACGTCGTCGTCTTCAGCGGGCTCGTCAGTCTCGTCGGCCTCGTCAGGCTCGGCCGAGTCTTCTTCATCGGCGGCCTCGACGTCTTCGTCCGTCGGCGGCTCGTCATCCTCTTGTGGGGCATCGTCATCAGCGGATTCGTCGGTCTCGGCGTCGTCGTCCTCGTCGGCGGCGTCGTCCGATGATTCGCCGACGTCGCTCGGCTGGTCGTCGGTGGGCTGGTCATCCCCGCCGGAGGAGTCGTCGCCGGACGAACCGTCATCGCCGGACGACCCGTCGCCGCCGTCTGTCTCCGGGTCCTCCTCGGTGAGCTCTGATTCCGGCCGCTCGGCGAGGGCGACCGCCGTCGCCGTCTCTGCCGGAACCAATGCGGCCGCAGTCGGACGCGACGGGTCACGCGGCGGCGTCTGCCACGCCGGCGCGCCCAAAACCGTTCCAAAGGCCAGTGATTCGTCCAGATGCTCGGGTTCCGGCTCTGCCTCCTTGCGCTCGTCTTCGAGCGTGATCTCGCCGAGGCCGATCCTTTCCTGCACGCGCTTCATCCATCGTGGCGCCCACCAGCAGTCGTTGCCCAGCAGCTTCATCACCGACGGCACCAGGAACATCCGGACCACGGTCGCGTCCAGCAGCAGCGCGGTGATCAGGCCGATCGCCAGGTACTGCATCATCACCAGATCCGAGAACGCGAACGCACCGCCCACCACAACCAGCACCAGGGCCGCCGCGCTGATCAGTCGACCGGTGCTGGCGGTGCCGGTCCGGATGGCCTCCTCGGTGGTCATGCCGCGCGCGCGGGCCTCGACCATGCGGGACACCAGGAACACCTCGTAATCCGTTGACAGGCCGAAGATCACGGCGATGATCAGCCCGATCACCGGAGCCGTCAACGGGGTGGGGGTGAAGTTCAGGGCCGAGGCGAAGTGCCCGTCGACGAATATCCACGTCAGCACGCCCAGCGTCGAACACAGCGTCAACGCATTCATCAGCGCGGCCTTGATCGGCAGCACCAGCGACCCGAACGCCAGGAACATCAGGATCGTGGTCATCGAGACCGCGATCAGGATCATCTGCGGCAGCTTCGCCGAAATCGTTGCGACGCTGTCCTGCTCGAGCGCCGGTGTACCGCCCACCAGCAGCCGCAAATCGTGTGGCTTCGGAATCTGGCGCAGCGCATCGACTTTCGCTCCGGCGTCCAGACGATTCACCAAGCCGTTCTGAATCACCCGAACCGACGGGTCTTTCGACGCGCCGTCGAGGTAGGGGCGTTCCTTCCACATGTTGGCCGGATCGTTGTCCGGCTTGGCGAATCCCGGGATGGCCATCGCCTCGCTGCGGACCTGTGCGACCTCGGCGTCGGTCACCGGTCTGCCGTTCGTGCTCTGAATGACCAGTGTGATCGGCTCGACGCGGAAACCGGGGAAGGTCCGGTCGAAGTCCTCCTGCGCCTGGCGCACCGAGTTCGTCGGTGGCAGGTATTTCTCGCTGATGCCGCCGAGGGCCAGATTGCCCAGGGGGAGAATCAGGATGATCAGGCCGATGATGATCGGGACCGCGAACAGCAGCGGGCGTTTCATCACGCGGTCGGCCAGCTTGCCCCAGAAGCCGTTCTCGACTTCCGCGCTGGTCTTGGTCTTCTCGAGCTTCGCGCCCAGCCAGGTGATCAGCCGGTTGCTGAACTGCCAGTCCCGCAAGAAGGGCACCTTCAGCAGGGTGGTCACGCTCAGCGCGTCGACCTTCGGGCCCAGCATCCCCAGGATCGCGGGCAGCACGGTGATCGACAGCAGCGCGGCCAGCGTGACCGACGCGATCATGGCGTAGGTCAGGGATTTGAGGAAGCCCTGCGGGAACAGCAGCAGGCCGCCGACGGACGCCGAGATCAGCACCGACGAGAACGCGATGGTGCGCCCCGCGGTCACCACGGTGCGCCGGACCGCGGTTTCGGTGTCGTAGCCCTCGGCGATCTCCTCACGGAACCGGCTGACCACGAACAGGCCGTAGTCGATGGCGATACCGAGGCCGATCAGCGTCACCACCGGCTGGGCGAAGTAGTGCACCGGCACCGACAGCGCCGTCAACCGCATGATGCCCAGCGCGCCTGCGATGGTCAGCCCGCCGATGATTCCGGGCAGGAACGCGGCGACCACGCCGCCGAACACGAAGAACAGCAACACCACCACCAGCGGCATCGCCAGCACCTCGGCCCGCTGCTGGTCTGTGGCGATGGTGCCGGTCAGCTCGTTGGCCAGCGGCAACAACCCCGCCAGTTGCACCTTGACGCCGGGATCAGCGAGATCGTCCTTGACGGCCTTGTAGTTCTTCAGGATCAGGTCGTCGTTGTCGCCCTTGAGCTGAATGGACATGAACGCGCGCTTCTTCGACGCGTCGGCCATGTTCTTCAGCAGGTCAGGGTTTTTGAAATAGCCGATCGATCGCAGGATCTGGTCCGGGTGGTCCTTTTCGACCTGCGCGAGGTTTTCCAGAACTTTCTTGCGGAACGCCGGGTCGTCGACGGTCTTGCCGTCGGGCGCGGTGTACACCGCCACGATGTGGCTGGACGTGTCCCTGCCGTAGTGCTCGTCGCCGAGGCGCGAGGCCTGTGCCGATTCGCTGTTGTCGTCGAAGAAGCCGCTCTGCGTGACGTGCTCGCCCAGGCTGCTGCCGTAGATGCCGCTACCGAGGCACAGCGCGACCATGACAGCGACCACGCCGAAGCGGTAGCGGTATACCGTTCGACCCCACCAGGCGAAAACGATTAGCCCCTAACTCGTATGGCTCCGTGGTCGGCGCATCAACTCGACAGCTCAACTCGCATGGGTGAGATTACAAGCAGAACAGCGGCCGGCGGCCATCGATCCGCAAGCAGAACCAGCAAATCCCGCAGTGAACGGCCGGTGAATGCGTCCGAAACTGTACAGCCTCACCGTGGCGCCGCCGCGGCGCACGCGTGACACTTAGCGTCGTGACCACCACGTCGCTGTTTCATTCGATCCTCCAGTGGCTGCGCGCCGGCTACCCCGAGGGCGTACCCGGCCCCGACCGCGTCCCCCTGCTCGCCCTGCTGCGCGCGACTCCGCTGACCGAAGACGAGGTCAAGCAGGTCGTGCGCAACATCACCGACACCGAAACGGGCGCCGAGGGCGAGATCACCCGCGACGAGATCGCGGACTTCATCGCCGACGTCACCCACCACGACGCCGGGCCGGAGAACATCGCCCGGGTGGCGGCCAAGCTCGCCGCGGCGGGTTGGCCGCTGGCCGGGGTTGACGAGTCGGACTCCTAGCACCGCCGCGGGGGCGCGGCGGCGTCGGTCGTCACCGCAGCGACTTGGTGTCGATGACGAACCGGTAGCGCACGTCGCTGGCGACGGTCCGGTCGTAGGCCTCGTTGATGTAGGTCGGCTCGATGACCTCGATCTCGGGCGCCACGTCATGCTCGGCGCAGAACTCCAGCATCTCCTGGGTCTCGGCGATGCCGCCGATCAGCGAACCGGCGATGCGACGACGCCCGAAGATCAGCGCGCCTGCCGGAACGGCCATCGGGTTCTCGGGCATGCCGAGTTCGACGAGGGTGCCGTCAAGCGTCAGCAGGCCCAGGTAGTCGGCCATGTTCAGGTTGGCCGACACAGTGTTCAGGATCAGGTCGAACTTGCCGGCAAGCTTTTTGAACGTGTCGGCGTCGCTGGTGGCGTAGTACTCCGTTGCGCCCAGGCGCAGCCCGTCCTCCATCTTCTTCAGGGTCTGGCTCAGCACGGTGACCTCGGCGCCGAGCGCGACCGCGAGCTTCACGGCGAGGTGTCCGAGGCCGCCGAGGCCGATGACGGCGACCTTGGTGCCTTCGCCGGCGCCCCAGTGCCGAAGCGGCGAGTAGGTGGTGATCCCTGCGCACAGCAACGGCGCGGCGGCGGCAAGGGAGATGGCATCGGGGATGCGAAGCACGTAGTTCTCGTCAACGACGATGGCGCCGCTGTAGCCGCCCTGCGTGGGCTGGCCGTCGCGGCCGACGCCGTTGTAGGTGCCCACCATGCCGGGGTTGTCGCAGTACTGCTCGTCGCCGGCGAGGCAGAACTCGCATTCGCGGCAGGAGTCGACGAAGCAGCCGACGCCGACGCGATCGCCGACCTTGTGCTTGGACACGTCGGCCCCGACCTCGGTGACGATGCCGGCGATCTCGTGGCCGGGGACCATCGGATAGGTGACCTCACCCCACTCGCCTCGCACGGTGTGGATGTCGGAGTGGCAGATCCCGGCGAAATGGATTTCGATCGCGACGTCGTTGGGGCCGACATCGCGGCGGGTGATGGTCGTGGGGCTCAGCGGTTCGGTCGCGGATGTCGCGGCGTAGGCGGATACGGAAGTCGTCATCAAATACCTCTTCAATGCATACGAGAACAAGCTCTACGAACAAGTGAATGTCGCCGCGACGGTGCGGCTCGCTCCGTGCAACCGTGGATCGGCGGGGACTAATCCCCGGCCCGGCTGTGAGGTTCCTCTAAAAGCCTAAAGTCCAGGGGCCCGGAACGCGCCGTTGAACGAGGTGCGCTCGTAGTTCGCCACGCCCGCCTTTGTGTAGGGGTCGCGCGCCACCATGTCCTGCGCGTCCTCGACGCTGATGTCGCCGGTGACGAGCACGCCGCCCGAGCCGTCCTCCTGCCTGCCGGCCAGCAGCAGGCGGCCGGCCGCGATCTCGGCGTTCAGGAACTCGAGATGGGCGGGACGGGTCTGCTCGATGACGTCGGCTGGCTTCAGGTACGTCGATTTCAGGACGTGGATCACGGACTCGACGTTAGTTGATCGGCGCGTTGAGCCAGCGCAGATCCGCCAGTATCCCGCGGGCGGCGACGATGCCCTCTCCGGTCTGCCACACCTCGTTGTTCACCACGAAGACGCGGTTGTCCTTGTTGGCCGACAGGCTCTTCCACGAATCGCTGTCCATCACCTCGCCCGCTCGGGCCTTGGCCGCCGCCGAGGCGAACGAGACGTAGACGATGTCACCGTCGGCGACGGAGAAGTCGGGGGAGTTGCCGAGATCCGCCGCCGTGGTGCCGACCTCGACGTACGGCTTGTCGGTAAAGCGTTGTGCCGCAGGACGATCCACACCGACGTCGGCAAGTACGCTGCCGGGGAAGGTGTCCGGGCCGAAGACCCGCAGCGTGGTGTCGGTCAGCTGCACCACCGACGCCTGGAAATGTGCCGCGTCGTTGCCCGCACCGGTCTTGTCGGCGGCCGCGGTGAAGTCGTCGATCATCTTCGTCGTCGCGTCGACGCGCGCCGTCGCCGCGCCCACTGTGCGCAGGTTGTCCTCCCATGCCGGGCCCGCGGGCCCGGTGAAGACGGTCGGGGCGATGCCCGACAGCGCGGGGTAGGCGTCGGGTGTCAGCGCCTGCGACCCGAGGATGAGATCGGGCTTGGCCGCCCTGACCGCATCGAGGTCGGGTTCGCTGCGGGTGCCCACCGCGGGCAGGTCGTGGATGACGGTGCCCAGATAGGACGGCTGGGCGTCCGAACCGTCCGGCAGTGCCGCACCGACGATCCGGCCCTGCAGGCCCAGCGCGCACAACGAGTCGAGCACGTCGCCGGAGAGCACGACGATTCGCTGCGCCTCCGCGGGCACCTCGGTCTCGCCGGCGGCATGGCGCACCGTCCAGGTCGGCCGGTCGTCGGGGTCCGCGGGTGCCGGGTTCGGTGCGCAGGACTCGTCTGGCCTGCGCTGATTACCCAGCACGCCGGCGCCGGCGATCCTGGTGGTGCTGGTGATGACCGTCGGCTCATCGGCGGGTGACTGGTTGCCGCCGCCCAGCTGGCCGCAGCCGCCCAGCGCGGTGACCACAACGGCGGCGAGTATGGCCGCCGACGCGGCGATCAGTCGGGGGGCGCTAGCCGCTCGGCCGGCGACATGGGGCTTGGGAGCCGCTCGGCCGGCGACATGGGGCTTGGGAGCCGCTCGGCCGGCGACATGGGGCTTCCGACGGCGGATCAGCACGGGGCCGACGGTAACAAACGAGGCAGTGAGGACCTCACGAAATCAATTACGACCGTTTGTAGGACCCATGCCGACACGGGCCGCTCGGAGAGATAGGATTCGGAGGCAAGATTGCGGGCAAGCTCGCAAGAGACGTTGGGAGGACCTGTTGGTAGCCGAAGCGCCCCCGGTCGGAGAACTCGAGGCCCGTCGTCCGTTCCCGGCTCTACAAGCTGATCACCACCACCGATCACAAGCTGATCGGCATCATGTACTGCGTCGCCTGCTTCATCTTCTTCTTCATCGGTGGGCTGATGGCGCTGTTCATGCGCACCGAACTGGCCCTGCCCGGCCTGCAGTTCCTGTCCAACGAGCAGTACAACCAGTTGTTCACCATGCACGGCACGGTGATGTTGCTGTTCTACGCGACGCCCATCGTGTTCGGGTTCGCCAACCTGGTGCTGCCGCTGCAGATCGGCGCCCCCGACGTGGCGTTCCCGCGGCTGAACGCCTTCTCGTTCTGGCTGTTCCTGTTCGGCGCGACCATCGCGATCGCCGGCTTCATCACCCCCGGCGGCGCCGCTGACTTCGGCTGGACCGCCTACACGCCGCTGACCGACGCCATCCACTCGCCGGGAGCCGGCGGTGACCTGTGGATCATGGGTCTGGCCGTCGGTGGTCTGGGCACCATCCTCGGCCATGCGCGCGCCGGGCATGACGATGTTCCGGATGCCGATCTTCACCTGGAACATCCTGGTGACCTCGATCCTGGTGCTGCTGGCCTTCCCGCTGCTGACCGCGGCGCTGTTCGGCCTCGCCGCCGACCGCCACCTGGGCGCCCATGTCTACGACCCGGCCAACGGCGGAGTGCTGCTCTGGCAGCACCTGTTCTGGTTCTTCGGCCACCCCGAGGTGTACATCATCGCGTTGCCGTTCTTCGGCATCGTCACCGAGATCTTCCCGGTGTTCAGCCGCAAACCGATCTTCGGCTACACGACGCTGATCTACGCGACGCTGTCGATCGCGGCGCTGTCGGTCGCGGTGTGGGCGCACCACATGTACGCCACCGGCGCGGTGTTGTTGCCGTTCTTCAGCTTCATGACGTTCTTGATCGCGGTGCCCACCGGTATCAAGTTCTTCAAC
>NZ_QQBJ01000099.1 GCF_003347205.1 Mycolicibacterium moriokaense | reverse complement strand
ACGCGCAGGGCTCGATCAGCACGGGCTGCGATGAGCAGTTCAGTTGGTGGCGGATCACGCTGCCGCATCTGGAGGCGGCGACATTCGAGGCGGCGCTGGCCTCGCATAAGGACGCGTTGATCGCGCAGTGGAAACGTGACCGCGACACCAGCGGGGGTGCTGCGGAGAATGCGCCGCCGCTGCCGGACACCGTCGAGGGGTTCATGCGGCTGGTGGAGGCCGGCTGGGACGCCGAGGCCGCCCGCCGCCCGAACGGGCACCGCAGCACCGTGGCCGCCCACCTCGACGTCACCAGCCGGATCGCCGCGCTGCACCTGGGCCCGCTGCTCTCCGATGGTGACCGCCAGTATCTGCTCTGTGATGCCACCTGCGAGGTGTGGTTTGAACGCGACGGCC
>NZ_QQBJ01000098.1 GCF_003347205.1 Mycolicibacterium moriokaense | reverse complement strand
CGAACGCCGCGCCGCCGCCCTGGCCGCCCTAGGCGCCCACAGCGCGCTGGCGTGCGCCTGCGCCCAACCCGACTGCCCCGCCACCAGCGCCGAGCACGATACGAAGAAAAACGCCGTGCTCTACGCCCTCGCCGACGAAGAATCGGTCAACGCCGCCGAGTCGGCGGCCGCCGAAGAAGCCGCCCCCACCGCCGAACCCGTGCCCAGCGAGGCGGCCAGTGCCGCCGGGAGTGCTGCACCACCGGCCTATGTGTTCGGCGCCGGGATTTTGCCCACCGCCCTGCTGGGCGCCCTGCTCGAGCGTGCTGAGGTCCGACCGGTGCGCCACCCCGGCGCCACCGCACCGGAGCCGCGCTACACCCCCTCGCGGGCCTTGTGTGAGTTCATCCGCTGCCGGGA
>NZ_QQBJ01000097.1 GCF_003347205.1 Mycolicibacterium moriokaense | reverse complement strand
GGAGTGAGTACAGAAGATGACAATCGGAATGCAACCGGTGATCGATGCAACGCAGTCCGTCGGGACCAATGCCGATCGAGCCTACGAAATAATGCGTGAGCAGCTGATCATGCTGGAAATCCGGCCGGGCGAGCCCATCAACGACGACCGTCTGGCAGAGCAGTTGGGGCTGGGCCGCACGCCTATTCGTGAGGGTCTCAAACGACTCGAACGGGAGCGACTCGTCGTGGCCTACCCCCGACGCGGAACCTTCGCGACCGCCGTCGACATGACCGACCTGGCCAACATCTCCGAGATCCGTAAGCAGCTCGAGCCCGCGGCTTCGGCGCGAGCGGCCCGCACGGCCACCCGAGCAGCGCGAGACCGGTTGGCCGAGCTCGCGGACTCCATCGCGAGCATCG
>NZ_QQBJ01000020.1 GCF_003347205.1 Mycolicibacterium moriokaense | reverse complement strand
ACGACGCGTCGCTGTTCCCGACCTTCAACCCGCTGGGCTCGGTCATTACGCCGAACCTGTTCCCGGGTGTGTCGATCAGCGCCGACCTGGGTAACGGCCCCGGCATCCAAGAGGTTGCGACCTTCTCGGTTGACGTGGCGGGCCCGGCCGGCGGCGTGGCGGTGTCGAACGCGCACGGCACCGTGACCGGTGCGGCCGGTGGCGTGCTGCTGCGTCCGTTCGCCCGGCTGATCTCGTCGGCCGGTGACAGCGTCACCACCTACGGCGAGCCCTGGAACATGAACTAGCTGGCTGTCATGCGAACAGCCTCCGGCCGAAAAGCCGGGGGCTGTTTGGTGTGGCGGAACAGGGATGCGACGGTCAGAGCAGTCGCCCTTCGAATACGTCCTTGCGCCCCGCCGTCAGCTGGTCGGTGTGAGCGCGGCTTCGAAGAACCCGAGTTCCAGGCGCATCGCCCGTCGGTAGGCGGTGCGCACGGCAGGGC
Source organism: Mycolicibacterium moriokaense (assembly GCF_003347205.1). GTDB lineage: Bacteria > Actinomycetota > Actinomycetes > Mycobacteriales > Mycobacteriaceae > Mycobacterium > Mycobacterium moriokaense_B. The sequence continues at coordinate 120,885 of NZ_QQBJ01000020.1, read as the reverse complement.
CGTCGTCGGCCTGCTCGTCGAGGAGCCGCTCCAGCGACGCCGCGATGGCGTCGAACTCCGGGTCGGCGTAGGTGCTCACCCACTGCGCGTAGGGTCCCGCCTCGCGAGCGTCCAGTGAGGCGCCGAGCCATGCGTACAACCGCATGCACGGACACATGGCCGCATAGATGACGCCCAGGTCCTGGGTGGTCGCGGTGGCGAGCAGGAATTCGGTGTAGGCCGACGTCGCAGGCCACGGCTGCACGCCCGCCATGTCAATACCCCACGACTGCGCGTATGACGTGTGCAGGCCCAGTTCCTGGCGGACCCCGCCGAGAAGGTCGGCCAGGGTGAGCAACGTGGACGTATCGGGGCTGCGCGCGAGCGCCAAAGCGTATGCGCGGGCGAATGATTCGAGAAAGAAAGCATCCTGCGCGATGTAGCCCGCGAAGAGTTCTCGCGACAGCGACCCGTCACCGATGCCGCGGACGAACGGATGCGCGAGAGCCGCGGCGGCCACGTCGGCACTGTCCGACCACAGCTGTGCAGACAGCCTCATGTCAGGCGGTTCAGCGCTTCAGCCAACTCCGCACGGTGTCGAGATCGCGTGAGATGGACATCAGGATGTTGTCCTTGTAGAGCGCGCCTCCGCTGATGGCGTGGCAGCCCTGCCAGACGATGTGCACGCGGTCGGGTCGACGCAGGTAGTAGTCGCTGCGGTCGGCCTCGCGGCGCTGCCAGCCGCCCTGCGCCGCGAGTTGTGTCACCTCGTCGCGCTCGACGATTGTGCTCATGGGCACGTACCTCCTCTGTCGCCTGCGTACGCTATCGGATGCCGTGCGGGCGGGCACAACGCCGCAGCTCGCGGTCGCCGGTCATGATGGTGCAATGGATCTGCCGCCGCTGGCCTCCGAGGATCACCGCTGCTCGGCGTGTGCGATCGCCTATCCCGACGTCAGCATCGCCGACGCGGTCGAGCGCATCGCCGCGTTGCGGTGCGAGGTGGCTGCCTCAGTCGCGGGCGTCTCAGATGCAACGCTGCGGCGTCGTCCCGAACCCCGGGTCTGGTCGGCGATCGAATACCTGTGCCACATCCGCGACGTCTACATGGCCTACACGATCCGGTTGCACCGGACCCGCACCGAAGATCGTCCCGCGCTCGAGCCGATGCTCAGCGATCTGCGCGCGCGACGGTTCCGCTACAACGACCATCAGCCGGCGCCGGTACTGGACGAACTCGGCATGGCGGCCGCCGGGTTCTGCGACGAGATCGCCCGGTTCGACACGTCGGGGTGGCAGCGCACCGCGAGCCGACTGCCCGGCGAACATCGCACGGCGCTTTGGCTGGTGCGTCAGGCCATGCACGAGGGCGTGCACCACCTCGGCGATATCCGGACCGTCATCGCCCGCGTCGGCTGAATCCAGGCCCCTTCTGTCCTGAGCCGTTCGCCGAGATCTGTGTCCGGGTCGTGAAATCGCACTCGAGCGCGACCACCACGCAGATTTCGCGGCAGACGCTAGTTCAGGATCACCAGGTCGTGCGCGGAGTCGCGCGGCAGATCCCCGTCGACGACGGCGCTGACCTCCATGTTCTTCAGCGTGATGGCACCCTTGTGGTTGTCCAGGAACGCGGTGTCGGCCGCGTCGCGGCCGGTGGCGATGCGGACCATGGACTGCCGCGGCGCCAGGCAGGTGGCGTCCACCACGTGCCACCCCCCAGCCACGAACGCCTCGGCGACCGCGTGGAAGTCCATCGGATCGCATCCCGGCGCATACACCGCGACCAGCCGGGCGGGCACGTTGACCGCGCGCAGAAGCGCGATCACCAGGTGGGCGTAGTCGCGGCACACTCCGGAGCCTGCGAGCAGCGTGTCCGCGGCACCGTCGATGGGGTCGCTGGATCCGGGCACGTAGTCCAATCGCGTGCCCACCCACGAGGACACCTTCTCCAGGATCGTCACCGAATCGGCGTCCTGGGCGAACTCGGTGGCGGCGAAGCCGAAGAACTTGTCGGCCTCGGCGTAGCGGCTGGGCCGCAGATAGGTGGACATGTCCAGCACCCGGACCGGGGCCGGCTCGGCGCGGCCGAGGACGGTGGCCTGATAGGACGCCGTTACGGTGCCGACCGGGGCGGGGAACCGGTGGATACGCGTGTCGTGGTCGCCGATGATCTCCTCGGCGTCGACTCTCTTTCCGTTGCAACGGAATTCGAGCGACTCGGTGGTCTGCGCCCCCGGCTGCGGGGCGATCGCGATCTGGAACTCCAGCGTGGTCGCGTCCGTCACCTCGATCTCGATCTCGGCCCCGACGTCGCGCTTGAACGCCGCCACCGGATCGGGATCGGCGGGCACACTCTTCTCGCGCCGAAACATGGCCATCAGACACACCGCTTTCATCGAAGGACGCCGTCACCACATGTCGTGACGGCAGTCCTTTCTGAGCCGCGCGCGATGACACGGCCACAGTAACCGCCGTCGGCCGATGTCGCGCGACGTCCCTAAGCGTGCACCCTGTGGCGGGTGCCCGCGTCGGCGGGCATCACATGGGGACGGCCCGAGAGATAGGCGGCAAGGTTGTCGGGCGAATAGTCCGACCGGCCCTCGAGGCGCTCCACCGCGGTGGATGCGACGTACTCGTGCGCCTCGTCGGTGGTGCCGAGCGTTCGGTTGAACGCCCGAATCCGCTTGTACAGCCCGGTGCGGGTGTCATGGATGCGGCCCAGCGCGTCAGCGGACACCGCGGTCAGCGCGCACGCGTCGTCGGCCGACGTGGGCAGCGCCGCCTCGGCTTGCGAGAACGCCTGCTCGTAGAAGCTCAACCCGGCTCTGCGGGCGCGATCGACCATCCACAGCAGCGGGATGTCGCTGATCTCATGGTCGGGATAGCCGCCGCCGACGTCGGAGTGCACGCCGGCGAACCAGACCTGCTCGACGGTCTGGCCGGGCGAGGCCACCGGCTGCGGCTCCCAGAGCGTTGGGCGAAACGGTCCGCGCTTCTCGTCGATGGCCAGCGCCTGATAGGCCGCGTCGACGGTGCCGCTGAGTTTCGTGTCGTGAAATTCCCACCGCTGGTTGATCAGTTTGGCCAGTGCACCGTCCACCGGAATACCCAACGCGCCCACCGTGTCCCAGACGCCGATGAACCGGATCCGGGTCTCGTGCGAATAGGAGCGCCGAAACAGTGTCGCCTCGGTGCCGCGCGGGTGCGTCTTGCTGGACTTGTCGCGGTAGAGCTCATACGCCTCGTCTACCCGGTCGGCCTGTTCTCGCCGCAGGATTCCACAGTTGCGGACGAAGCCCGCCGTGCTGCGGGCGGTGTAGGCGCCGCGGCTGAAGCCGAACAGGTACAACTCGTCGCCGGGGTCGTAGTTCTGCACCAGGAAGCGGTAGGCGTCGCGGACGTTTCGCGACAGGCCAACGCCGAAAGCGCCGCCGCGGAAGCGTTCCCACTTGTCGGTGCCGACGCCACGGTGATAGAACGTCCGCTGCTCGCGACCCGTCGAATCGAACGGGGCCACGGCCAGTGCGATTTTCGTGACGTTCGTCGGGGCCTGCTGGTCGGGACTGTTCCATGTGCCGTCGCAACACAGCACCAGGCGTTTCGACATGTCGACTCCTTCCGCGCGATCCATGTCGATCGTCACGCCGAAGCCGGCACCGGGCACGAGTAGTGAGCTACCTGACTCGGCAATCGGCGACAGCGCCGGGGATCAGCTCAAGTGGTCCAGGCCGAGTGCCATGACGAGGCCCAACGCCGCGGCCACGCCGGTCGTGTAGGACTCCTCCTTGAACGCTTTGGGAAACACCTCGGTGGCCAGTGAGGCCACCACCGCGCCACCCGCGAAACACTTGACCAAGGCCAACGCCGCCGACGGCACTCCCGCCAGGAAGAAGTTGCCGATCAGGGCCGCGGCGGACAGCAGCACCGCGGTGGCGGTCCACAACGCGAACACCTTGCCGTCGGACTGCCCTCCCCGCGACATCTCCTTGGCGCCGCCTGCCGCCTCGGGCAGGTTCGACAGGAAGATCGATCCCGACAGGGCGGCCACCTGTAGCGGCCCCGCGCCGATGAGCGCCACGCCCAGCGCCAGGTTCTCCGGGATGCCGTCCAGGGTGATCGCGGCCAACAGCCCACCGCCGCTGCCGGATCCCCACTTCTTCTTGACGTAGAAGTCCAGGATCGAGAAGACCGCGGCCCCGGCGAACACCACCGCGCTCACCAGCCAGACGGCGGCGTCCTTGGTGGCAGGCTCGACCAGTTCCAGGACCACGGAGATGATCAGCGCGCCGCCGGCCACGGCGACGACGAAGCCCTCCAACTTCTCGGGCAGCCGCCCGTAGATGCCCCACGCGGCTCCCGCGATGAGCGCTCCGGACACGACGAGAACAACGATGACGGTCATTCACGGCCAGGTACCCACGGCGTCGCCCGCTCACGCGCGCCGCGATGCGACGGGGTGTCTAGTGCCCGGCGTTGCTGGCCAGCTCGATGGCGGCGGACTTCATGAAGTTGCCCGGCCCGGGATCGCCGCGTCCGCAGGATCCGTCGGAGTCGCCCGGACGCTTGACCCACAGGAACGCGTCGACGTTGCCGTTGCCGGTGTCGGTCGTCGGTGCGGCACCGAGGGCCCGTCCGCTCGGGTTGCACCAGTACAGCTCGCCGTCGGCGGGGCCCGCCCCGTTGCGCGAGGTGTCGATCACGTAGTGCGCGCCGTTCGTCATGCCCGAGATGGCATCCCCGTAGCCGATCTCCTCGTCGGTGGTGAAGAAGTTCGAGGTGTTGAGGCTGAAGCCGCGGGCCTTCGCGATGCCGACCTGGTTGAGCCGGGCCGCCATGTCCTCGGCGCTCAACCAGCGCGAATGCCCTCCGTCGATGTACACCGCGGCGGCGGGGTCGCGGGTCAGAGTGTCGACGGCGTAGCTCATCAGGTCGAAGCGTTCCTGGCGCTGGTCGGCGGACAGGCAGTCGGCCATCGCGAGCGCGTCGGGCTCGAGGATGAGCGTCGCGGGCCCGTCGCCAACCTGGGCCGCGACGCCGTCGATCCACTGCCGGTAGGCGGCGCCCGACCCGAATCCACCGGCCGCGTAGCTTCCGCAGTCGCGGTGCGGAAGTGCGTACAGCGCCAGCATCGGCATCGCGCCCGCTGCACGCGCGCCGTCGATGTACTTCGCCACGGCGGCGGCGGGCACCGCCTGGTCGATCCAGTACGCCTGCGGCGTATTGGCGATGGCGGCCAGCTGGGGACTGTCCGGGTTGGCGCTCGAGGCGCGCATGGCAGCCGAGTTGGGGTCCACGTAGAGCGGCTGGCCCGCCAACGGGTTCGCATCGTCGACCAGGCGCACCGTCGGCGCCGCGGGTGTCGGGCCGGCGGACAGCACCAGACCGACGACGGCCGCAACCGTCAGAAACGAGGTGATGTATCGGGCGATCGGACCAGCAGCGGAGGACGTCACCGAAGGAAAACTAGTGCGGTCCGGCGGCAAGCGCCAATTTCAGGCGACAGGCGCTGGCCTGACTCACGAGAACGGCCGCGATCGGCCGCAGGCTAGGGTCAATCCGTCGGCCTCTAGTGAACAGCCGGCGGAAGAGTTGAGCACACACATGACCGCTGCAGCAGAAACATCGACGCTCGAGTCGCGGGTCGGCCACTACTACCAGATGGACGGCACCTACCTCGTCGGCCGCGAGAAGCTGCGCGAGTACGCCCGCGCCGTGCAGGACTACCACCCGGCGCACTGGGACACAGCCGCCGCCGCGGACCTCGGCTACCCGGACCTGATCGCCCCGATGACGTTCACCTCGACCCCGGGCATGACCTGCAATCGCCGGATGTTCGAGCAGGTGGTCGTCGGCTACGACACCTACATGCAGACCGAAGAGGTCTTCGAGCAGCACCGCCCGATCGTCGCCGGCGACGAACTGCACGTCGACGTCGAACTGACGTCGGTGCGCCGGATCGCGGGCCGTGACCTGATCACCGTCACCAACACCTTCACCGACACGGCAGGCGAGCGGGTGCACACCCTGCACACCACTGTCGTCGGCCTCACCACCGAGGACGTCGACCCCGCCATCAAGTCGGCCGTGCAGTACAAGATGATGCACGACGTCGACATCTTCGGGGTCGGCGAATCGGAGTACCAGAAGACGGTGCGGCCGCCGGGCGAGGTTCGTTTCGCCGCTACCGACCGCGCGCCGGGGACGCCGAACTTCGACGACGTCAAGGTCGGCGATGAGTTGGCCGTGCATCACACCCGGCTGTCACGCGGCGACCTGGTCAACTATTCCGGGGTGGCCGGTGACGCCAACCCGATCCACTGGGACGAGGACATCGCCAAGCTGGCCGGCCTGCCCGACGTGATCGCCCACGGCATGCTGACCATGGGGCTGGGCGCCGGGTTCGCCTCGTCATGGACCGGCGACCCGGGGGCGGTCACGCGCTACGCGGTACGGCTGTCCGCGCCGGCGATCGTGTCGGCCGGCGAGGGGTGCGACATCGAGTTCAGCGGCCGGGTCAAGTCGCTGGACCCTGAAACGCGCTCCGGCGTCGTCCTCGTCGCGGCCAAGTCCGACGGCAAGAAGATCTTCGGCCTGGCCACGCTGAACGTCCGCTTCCGCTGAACCGGCCGACGAGCCGTCGCGCCGCTCGGGCCGTCGTAGGCTCTCGAGGAGATGTCTGACAAATCCGAGATCCGCTTCCTGCCCGTCGGCGCCCGCCGGGTGGCATACGAGGTGCGCGGTGACGGTCCGCCGCTGGTCGCGCCCGCGTGGTGGGTCAGCCACCTCGAACTCGACTGGCAGAGCCCCGCGGTGCGGCGGTTCTGGGACGGTGTCGCGCGCGGGCACACCCTGATTCGCTACGACCGACTCGGCGTCGGCATGTCCGATCGCGCGGTGCACGACTCGGATCTGACGCTCGACGGCGAGGTCGCGACCCTGCGCGCGCTCGTCGACGCCCTCGAATTGGACCGGGTGTCCCTGATCGGTGGCTCATCGGGCAGTTGCACCGCCGTCGCGTTCGCGGCGGCGTGTCCAGAGCGCGTCGAGCGCCTCGTGCTCTACGGCTCCTACCCATACGGTGATGCGTTGACCCCGCCCGGCGTGGCCGACGCGATCGTGGCTGCGGTGCAAGCCCACTGGGGACTCGGCTCGCGCCTGCTCGCTGACATCTTCTTGGAGGAGGTGGACGCCGCGGAGCAGGAGCGCTTTGTCCGGGTGCAACGCGAGTCGGCCACCGCGGAGATCGCCGCGGCCCTGCTGCAACTGGTCTATCGCCTCGACGTGCGCGACGTGCTTCCCCTCGTTCGCGCTCCCACCACGGTGGTGCATCGTCGTGACGACCGAGCCGTGCCTTACGCGATGGGGCGCGATGTGGCCGCCGCCATCCCCGGCGCCACTCTTGTTCCGCTGCAAGGTAGTTCGCACTTCCCGTGGCACGGCGACATCGAGTCCGTCGGTCGCGCGTGCCGGCGGGGGCTGGTGGACCAGCAGCCGCCACCGACCGATGACGAGGTGGGCGGGCAGACTCCCCTGTCCAGTCGCGAGCGCGAGGTCCTGGCCTGCGTCGCGCAGGGTCTCAACGACCGCGAGATCGCCCAGCAGCTGGTGCTGAGCCCGCACACCGTGCACCGGCACATCGCGAACATCCGGCACAAGCTCGCCAGCCCGTCGCGGACCGCCGCCGTCGCCGAGGCTGCGCGCCTGGGATTGTTGTAGCCGAAAGCGGCCATCGAGCGAAGATGGCCGCGTCGGGCGATGCGCGGTTGCCTCGTGGCCTCGTAGGTTCACGCCATGACCGAGATCGCCCCTGCCCAATCGCGCAGCGCGCCACCCGTCACGACGGCATACGCCGCGTGGTTGCGGATCATGGCCGTGCTGTACGACCCCTTCGTCTGGCTCGGCGAGACCGTGGGCATGCGCCGTCGGCGACGCGCGCTGTTGGCACAGGCAAAGGGGCGTGTCGTCGAGATCGGTGCCGGCACCGGGCTCAACGTCGCCCACTACACCGGCGAAGTCGACGAAGTGCTGCTCACCGAGCCCGAACCCGGCATGCGCCGCAAACTCGGTCGCCGGCTGGGTCGGCATGACTGCCCGGCACGCATCGTCGACGCGCCCGCTTCGCGGCTCCCGGTGGCCGACGCGTCCGTCGACACCGTGGTGTCGACACTCGTACTGTGCACCGTCGACGACCCCGAGGCCGCGTTGCGCGAAATCGCGCGCGTCCTGCGCCCGGGCGGGCAGTTGCTGTTCATCGAGCATGTGCGTGCGACGTCTCGGTTCCTCGCCGTCTGCCAGGACGCCTTTCACCGACCGTGGCGCGCTTTCGCGGGCGGGTGTTGGTGCAACCGCGCGACGCTCGACCTGATGCGCGCCTGCGGGTTCACCGTCGACGCCGACGACAGCGTGTGGCGTGGGATGCCCGCGATCGTCCATCCGCTGGTGGTCGGACGCGCGACGGCCTGAATCACTTAGATCAGGTAACCTTTTCAGCGTGAACCTTGGTCCATGGGGCGATCTCACGATTTTCGCCGGCGCGATGGAGATCTTCTTCGCCACCTGCGTGTTCGTCTACATCAGCCGACTGGAGCGGCGGACCTCGCATCCGCTCGGTGAACAGATCGGTGCGCACAAGGCCGTGCTGGCCAAGGTGCGCAAGCGTGAGCCGCTGTCACGGGATGAGTTCGAGTACGCGAGCGAACTGGTCGCCGACGCGCGCTCGCCGCTGGCCTACGCGATGCCCGCTGCGCTGTTCACCATCGGCTTCTTCTACGTGGTCGGATGCCTGTTCATGCTGCATCTGGACGGTGGGCACCCGTCGTTCCGCACATTCATCGGCGGTATCCCGATGTTGACCTCGATGAACATCGCCGGTCAGTTGCGCCGCGTCGCGGGGCTCAAGGGCAAGCTGGGGAACATCCCCGTGACGCCCGAGGCGACGCGGGAGCCGACGCCCGAGCCGGCCCGCGAGTTCGCGACGGCCTAACCGCGCGGCGACGGTGGCGGCGCCGCCGGGTCGCCGTCGTCCCACAGCTCCAGTTGACGCTTGCTCTGCTGACTCGCGCCGAACGGCTGGGGCACCGGACGCTGACGCACCTTCAGCGGCCACCAGAACCAGCGGCCGAGCATCGCCGCGATGGACGGCGTCATGAACGAGCGCACGATCAGGGTGTCGAACAGCAGACCGAGGGCGATCGTGGTGCCGATCTGTCCGAGCACACGCAGGTCGGCGAAGATGAACGAGGCCATGGTGGCCGCGAACACCAGCCCCGCCGCGGTCACCACCGCGCCGGAACCGCCCATCCCCCGAATGATGCCGGTGTTCAAGCCGGCGCCGATCTCCTCCTTGAACCGGGAGATCAGCAGCAGGTTGTAGTCCGACCCGACCGCCAGAAGCAGAATGACGGCCAGTGCCAACACGATCCAGAACAGCTCGATGCCGAAAATGTCCTGCCAGATCAGCACGGACAGCCCGAACGAGGCGCCCAGCGACAGCGCCACTGTCCCGACGATGACGACCGCGGCGACGATGCTCCTGGTGATGAACATCATCACCAGCAGAATCAGGCTCAGCGCCGCGATCCCGGCGATCATCAGGTCGTACTTGGCGCCGTCCTGGATGTCCTTGTAGGTGGCCGCCGTGCCGGCGATGAAGATCTTCGAGCCGGCCAGCGGCGTGCCCTTGACGGCTTCCTGCGCGGCGTGCCGAATGGTGTCGATATGCGAAATACCCTCTGGCGTAGCGGGATCGCCGTCGTGGGTGATGATCATGCGCGCGGCCTTGCCGTCCGGTGAGAGGAACAGCTTCAGGCCGCGCTGGAACTCGGGGTTGGTGAACGCCTCCGGCGGCAGGTAGAACGAGTCGTCGGTCTTCGACGCGTCGTAGGCCTGGCCCAGCGCCGTCGCGTTCTCCAGCGCCGCCTCGGTCTGGGCGTTGATGCCCGAGGTGGTGGCGTAGTTCGTCAGCGTCAGATCGCGGTTGGTCTGCTGGCTGTCGATCTGCGGCGGGATCAAGGCCAGCAGCTTCGGTTGCAGCGCATCGAGTTTGGCGATGCTGCCCGACACATCGGTCAGTTGGTCGGTCAACGCGTCGATACCGTCCAGCGCGTCGAACAACGACCGCAGTGCCGCGCAGACCGGGATGTCGAAACAGTGCGGCTCCCAATAGAAGTAGTTGCGCAACGGCCGGAAGAAGTCATCGAAGTTCGCGATCTTGTCGCGCAGATCGTTGGCCGTGGCGACGGTCTGCTGGAACGCCTTTGCCTGCTCGTCGGTGATCTCGCCGGACTGCTGTTGCAGCGTGAATTGTTGCCGCAGAATGTCGATCGAGTTGTTGATGACGTCGACCTGCTTGAGCAGATCCGCCCCGCGGTCCTGCTGGAAGGGCAGGTTGTTGATCTGCGAGGCGCTTCCCGCACTGATCTGGAACGGTATCGACGTGTGGTCCAACGGTGTGCCCAACGGCCGGGTGATCGACTGCACCTGAGCGATTCCGTCGGTGTGGAACACGCTCTTGGCGACGCGTTCGAGCAGGATCATGTCGGTGGAGTTGCGCAGATCGTGGTCGGCTTCGATCATCAGCAACTCGGGGTTCAGCCGCGCCTGTGAGAAGTGGCGTTCGGCCGCCGCGTACCCGACATTGGCCGGGGCGCTGGCGGGCATGTAGCCGCGGGCGTCGTAGCTGGTCTTGTAACCGGGCAGAGCGAGCACACCGATGCCGGCGATGGCCAGCGTCACCAGCATGATCGGTACCGGCCAGCGCACGATCGCGGTACCGATACGTCGCCAGCGACGGGTGCTGATCACGCGGGCAGGCTCGAACAGGCCGAAGTGGCGGCCGATCACCAGCAGTGCCGGGGCCAGGGTCAAGGCCGCCACCACGGCGACCAGCACGCCGATGCCGGCGGGGACGCCCAGACTGTTGAAGTACGGGAGACGGGTGAAGGTCAGGCAGAGCACCGCGCCGGCAATCGTCAGCCCGGACCCCAGGATGATGTGCGCGGTTCCGTGATACATCGTGTTGAACGCCGTGACACGGTCCTGCCCGGCGTATCGCACTTCGTGGAAGCGCCCGAGAATGAAGATCGCGTAGTCCGTACCCGCGGCGATCACCAACAGCGTCAGCAGGTTGGTCGAATACGTCGACAACTCGATGATCCCGGCGTTGGCGAGCACGGCCACCACGCCGCGGGACGCGGTCAACTCGATCATCACCGTGAAGATCACCAGAAATACCGTGGTGAGCCGGCGGAAGAACGAGAAGAGCATCAACGCGATCACCCCGATGGTGATCAGGGTGGTCTTCAGGGTGCCGTGGCGGCCCACTTCGAACTGGTCGGTGACCAGGGGCGCAGCGCCGGTGACGTAGGCCTTGATGCCCGGCGGCGGCGGGGTGTCGTTGACGATCTCGCGCACCGAGTCCACTGATTCGTTGGCCAGCGACTCACCCTGGTTGCCTGCCAGGTACAGCTGCACCAGGGCAGCCTTGCCGTCGGCGCTCTGTGAGCCGGCCGCGGTGAGCGGGTCGCCCCAGAAGTCCTGAATGTGCTGGACATGCTTGGTGTCCTTGGACAGCTTGGCGATCAAGCCGTCGTAATAGTGGTGGGCTTCGGCGCCCAGCGGCTGGTCGCCCTCCAGCACGATCATCGCCGAGCTGTCCGAATCGAACTCGTGGAAGACCTTGCCGATCCGTTTGGCGGCCTGCAGTGACGGCGAGTCCTGGGGGCTAAGCGACACGTTGTGGGATTCGGCGACGGTCTCCAACTGCGGCACGAAAACGTTGGTCAGCACCGCGAGGCCCAGCCAGAACACCGCGATGAGCACCGAATACCGCCGGATCAGGTCCGGGATCGAGCGCCGAGACAGGGTGTGCGTGCTCATGCGGGGACTGTCGCCGTCATACCGGTGCCCAGCGCCGGGCCCGTCGGCCGGCGATCGAAAACCGCTGCATCCGAGACCCTTTCAACGAGCGGCGCCTGGCGCGGACGACTGGGAACTTTTTGGTAGGACGGCTAATCAACTTGGTTGACGGTACGACACGGGACCGTACTCCACAACACTGGGTCGGGCAGACCGCGCGGTCGACCGGGCCGTTTGCGATCATAATAAGTGACCGGTCGGTTAATATGGGTTTGTGCCGAGGCCCCCGAATCCCGACGTACGCCGACGCCTGCTCGAAGCGGCGCTGGAGCTGGTGCACACCCACGGATTCGCAGCCAGTGGCGTCAAGGACATCACGGATAAGGCGGGCGTTCCCAAAGGGTCGTTCTACGCGTACTTCCCGAGCAAGGAAGCCCTGGCCGCGGCGATCCTCGAGCACTATTGGGCAGACATCGAAGCGCGGATCCTGCCGATACTCAGTACCTCCGGGCCGGTCCGGGAACGAATCACGCGCTTCTTCCACGCGCTCGCCGACGAGCACGAAGCCTCCGACTTTCTCCTCGGGTGTCTGGTCGGCAACCTTTCTCTGGAACTGGGCGGATCGAGCGAGCTGGTGCGTGCGGAGCTCATTGGCATCCTCGACCGATGGGACGCGGCTCTCGCCGAGTGCGTACGTTCGGCGCAGGGCGAAGCCGGCGAGGTCGTGTCTGACGTTGATGCCGCCCAACTTGCGGCGCGGTTGATCGAGGCGTGGGAGGGAGCTGCGCTTCGGGGAAAGGTGACACGCACTCGCGCCCCCTACGCGCGCTTTGAGACCGTCACCATTCCAGCGCTCTTGGGTTAGTCCCACCTGTTCCGGGTGGCGGCAACCCGTTATTTGAAATTAGACGACTGGTCATCTATTATTTGATCAGCTGGCTTCCCCTACCTGAAGGACCGCGCCATGACCGAGCCCGACCCCTGTGCTGAGCCGACCGATCCCGCACTGCCGAGTGCCGGCTTCGTGCTCGATCGCACGCGCGCCGCGCTCGTGATCACCGACCCGCAGATCGACTTCCTCAGCCCCGACGGGGCGTCGTGGTCGGTGTTCGGCGACAGCATTCGGCAGAACGGCACCGTTGGCCACATCGGAGAACTGCTTGACGCGGCGAAGCGGACGGGAGTCACGGTCGCCGTCTCGCCGCACTACTTCTATCCAACGGACGCGCAATGGCAATTCGGCGATCCGCTCGAGCAGTACATGAGGGCGGTCGGGATGTTCGGGCGCCGCGGGGCGTACACGACGGAGGGTTTCGCCGATTCCGGCGCAGACTTCTTGCCCGCCTACCGTCACCACATCCACGACGGCCGGACGGTCGTCACCTCGCCGCACAAGATCGTGGGCCCCGAGTCCAACGATCTGGTGCTGCAACTGCGTAAGCGCGGCGTGAGCCAGGTCGTCCTGGCGGGGATGGCCGCCAACCTCTGCCTCGAAGGCCACCTTCGCGAACTCGTCGAGCAGGGCTTCGAGGTCGCCGTCGTCAAAGACGCCACCGCAGGAGCTCGACTGCCGGAGGGCGACGGCTACCTTGCGGCGCTGGTCAACTTCCGCTTCCTCGCCAGCGCCGTTTGGACCACCGCACAGGCCGTTGAAGCCTTTGGCGCACAGCATGAATGAAACACCGCGCTCGGCGACCGCAGCGATTACACGAAGGGATCTGCAGGACATGACAAAGATCGATGACCCGCGGCACCACCGGTTCACCATCAGCGGTGGCGGCGCGATGCCGGCGCTCGGTTTCGGAACGCTGCTCTCGGACCGCAGCCGCACGCGAGAGGCCACCAAGGCCGCGGTGGAGGCGGGGTTCCGCCACCTCGATTGCGCCGAAAGGTACCGCAACGAAGAGGAAGTCGGCCTCGCGCTGAAGGATCTGCTCGCAGACGGCACGATCCGCCGCGAAGACCTGTTCGTGACGACGAAGTTGTGGAACAACAACCACCGCCCCGAGCGCGTCGAGTCCGCACTGCGCGCCAGTCTGGGAAAGCTCGGGCTGGACTACGTGGATCTCTACCTGATGCACACCCCGTTCGCATTCCAGCCCGGCGACGATCAAGACCCTCGCGATGCGGACGGGCGAGTCGTGTACGACGACGGCGTCACCCTGCAGCAGACGTGGGCCGCGATGGAGGCCCTGGTCGACGCGGGTCTGTCCCGCGCGATCGGTGTTTCGGACATCGACGTCGCGAACACGCGGCGGATCGTCGACGTCGCCCGCATCAAGCCGGCGGTCGTGGAGGTCGAATCCCATCCCTACCACCCGCAGTGGGAACTTCACGAGTTCTGCCGGGCCGAGGGCATGATTCTGCTGGCATTCGCACCGCTGGGACACGCGCTCGAGCCGCGACTGCTCGACGATCCGCTCATCGTCGGCATGGCGAGACGTTTCGGTAGGACACCCGCCCAGGTGCTGCTTGCGTGGGGCATCCAGCGTGGCACTGCGGTGCTCACGTCGACGGTGACAGCCGCGCGTATCGGTGAAAACATCGACATCGCGGCGCTTCCCGAGACCGCGGTCGACGAGATCAGTCGGCACCTCGAGACGCGTCACCGCTTCAACTCCGTGGTGGACGCGGGCGAACCCGGATTTCAGGAAGTCCCATCAGGCAATTGAACGGAGCTCGAGATGACCAGCACGGACAGCACCTCCGATCGCGTTGACGCCTTCGTGTTGGGCGGTGTACGCACCCCGTTCGCGCGGTACGGCGGTTCGCTGTCGCACCTTCGGACCGACGACCTGCTCGGCATGACGATGCGCGGCGCGTGCGAGCGCATCGGGGTGCCGGTGGAGCAGGTCGAGGACATCATCGCCGGTTGCGTGAACGTGGCCCATGAGGCGATGGGCGATGTCGCGCGGTGGGCCGCCCTGTCCGCGGGTTTCCCCGACAGCGTCGCCGGCGCAACGATCAATCGGTTCTGCGGCTCGTCGGTGAGTGCCACCGTCGGCATCAGCCACGCGATCATGGCCGGCGACCTCGAGCTGGGAATCGCCTGCGGGGTCGAGTCGATGTCGCGGTCGGGCTGGGCGATGACGAAGGGCGATGCGCCTTTCGCGCCGCGCGGCCCCGTCTTGATGCTCGACACGATGTGGGCGGGCGCCGGGGGCCCGCCCAACCCGAACCTGTTGGCTCGCAACGCTTACATCGCGATGATCGAGACGGCGCAGAACGTCGCGGATCGATACGAACTGACCCGCACCGAGATCGACGCGTTCGCCCTGCGCTCCCACCGACGCGCCGCCGCGGCCCGCGACTCCGGCCGGCTGGCCAAGGAGATCATGCCGATCACCATCCCGGCCACCAAGACCACTGCGGCGCGCCAGTTCGAGCATGACGAGTTCATTCGCGACGACACCACCGCCGAGCGGTTGGCGGCGCTGCCGGTTCAGTCCGGCACCAAGCAGATGACCGCGGGCAATTCGTCACCCTTGACCGACGGCGCGAGCGCCGTGCTCATCGCCTCGGGCCGCAAGGCGACCGAACTCGGTGTCGAACCCCTGGCCCGTGTCGTGTCCTCGGCCGTTTACGCGCTCGATCCCCAGATCATGGGCGTGGCGCCGGCGTGGGCGATCCCGTTGGCGTTGCGGCGTGCCGGACTCACACCCGAGCAGGTCGGCGTGTGGGAGATTCACGAGGCCTTTGCGGCCCAGGCACTGGGGGTGCTGCGTGAACTGTCAGCGCAACTGGACGGGTTCTCAGTTCCCGACGACGCGCTGACGCCGAACGGCGGAGCGGTCGCCACCGGACACCCGTTCGGCGCCTCGGGCACTCGCTATGTGCTGACACTCGCCACCGAACTGCGGGAGCGCAACGTCCGGTACGGAGTGACCGGGGTGTGCATCGGCTCAGGTCAGGGCATCGCACTGGTCCTGGAGAACCCGCACGCATCATGACCAGCTGCACCTATATCGGCTCTGGGACAATACCTTTCGTCGCTGTGTGTCCGTTCCGGGCGCCGGCCAGACGAATGGTTGTGAATCACCTGTGAATTCCCGGCGACCGGTTGACCGAGCCATACAATCCGGAGGTCAGATGAGATCGACGGAGGACCGTCGATGAACGACCAACGCCATTCGACGCTGGATTCGGCACTCTTCACCCCGAATCCCCAGACGGCCCGGCGATGCACCGCTACTTCGTTGACACAGCAGGCCGTTCATGTCATCTCACGAGAGGAACCATGAACATGGACCGAGTTGCTCTGATCACCGGGGCTAGTCGTGGAATTGGTGCGGCGACCGCTCTGATCCTGGCCGAGCAGGGATTTCGAGTTGTCGTCAACTACCGCTCCAGCGCCGAACAGGCCGACGAGGTGGTCCGTGCCGCGTCCGCGGCCGGCGGGGAAGCCGTCGCGATCCGGGCCGATGTCACCGTGGCCGACGACGTGGCCGCGATGGTCGGCGAAACCGAGCAGCGATGGGGACGCGTGGATGTGCTGGTGCACAACGCACTGATTCCCTTTGATATGACGTCTTTCGCCGATCTGAGCTGGGACCAGCTGGGCGGCAAGCTGGACCGTGAACTGCGTGCCGCGTTCCTGGTCACGAAGGCCGTTGTCCCGGAGATGATTTCGCATCATTACGGTCGGCTCGTGTATCTCAGTACCGGGCTTTCGCGTCGCCCCCGCGCCGGCATGATCACGCTGGGTACCGCCAAGGCGGCACTAGACCAGTTCGTTCGCTACATCGCGCTCGAGCTGGCGCCCCAGGGCATCACCGCGAACCTCGTCGCTCCGGCCACTGTCGACGAAACCAAGGTGGCCGGTCAGTTGTCGACCGACCAGGTCCATCACCTTGGCGCGAGCAACCCGATGGGGCGCCTCGTGCGTCCCGAAGAGGTAGCCCGCACGGTGGCGTTTTTGGCAAGTGAAGATGCCGGTTTCACCACCGGCCATTACCTGCCGGTCAACGGCGGGCTCGCCATGGATTGAAAGAGTTGGCGACGCAACAGATTCTGAAAGGCAGGTTACTCCCATGAATGCGATCGACCCGGTAAGCCCGGGCGGGCAGGCCGTCGTGGTCGGGGCGACCGGCGAAGTCGGTGCTGCCATCGTCAGGCGGTTACGCAAAGCCCGTGTACCGGTGGTCGCCGTGGCGCGCAACCAGGACCAGCTCGAACGGCTGAGCGCGACCGACGATGGAATCACTGCGTGCTCTGCGGACATCGGCGATGACTCGTCGGGTGCGGCCATCGCCGCCGCGGCGTCTGGACCGGTCCGAATGGTGGTCCAGGCAGCAGCCGTTCCGCCGGCCGGACCGCTGGCCACCATCGAGCCGGAGGTCCTCGGCCGGTCGGTGTCGCTGAAGCTGGGCGGACTCCTGCGTCTCATCCGTGCTGTCGATGACCGGTTCGTCCGGGGGTCCCGGATCGTGGCTATCGGTGGCCATTTCGGTTCCGAACCCACGCCGCAAACCTGCGGGGCGGGTGTCACCAACGCCGCCCTGGCGAACCTCATTCGCCAACTCGCCGACGCCTACGGGCCCCGGGGGGTGACCGTGCACATGGTCGCACCGGGCGTATTGGACACCGAGCGCCTGCGCCGGTTCGCTGCCGCGGACGCCGAGACGCGCCGCATCGACGTCGACACCGTTCTCGATGAATACCGAGCCCACTCACCACTTGGTCTGATGACCAGTGTCGACCAGGTCAGCTGGGCGGTAACGCAACTGTTGGCGCCCGAGGCCGACGCACTGCACGGCGCCACTCTCGCCTTGGACGGCGGGGCGCGCCGTGGTCTCTTCTAGCCGCCATGCACACCATCGATCTGGCCTATGTCGAGCGCGGCGTCCACGAGGAACTGGTCGCCTATGTGGCCGACCAGGAAGGCTACTACGAGGACGAGGGTGTGCACGTCGCCATCCGCAACGGTGTCGGCTGGGACCCGGAGCGATTGCGGCGCGGCGCGTCGATCGGTCTGGGCCGGGCCCTTCTGCAGCGGCTGACCGGTGGCATCGACTGGACGGTGCTCAGCGTCAACAACCATCGTCCGTTGTTCTGGTTTCTCGGCAGCGCCGACGTGACGTCCATGGGCGAGCTGCGCGGTCGACGCGTGGCGGTCCACCCCGCCCACACCGCCCCCGGATGGTTCACCCGGATCACGTTGCGCGAGTGCGGTCTTGACCCAGACCGCGATGTGCAGTCTGTGGTGCGGCTTCCCGGTGACTACCAAATGGACTTGCGGCGCCTCAGGGACGGGTTTATCGATGCCGCGTGCGTCGGCACCACGCTGTCTCCCGAACAGGTTGCCGATGAGGAAGGTTTTCACGTGCTGGCCTGGGTCGGCGATCACATCCAGATCCCCACCGTGGGTATCGCAGTCGACCCCGCTCACATCCCGCTCGACAGTCCCGCATTGCATGCGCTCGTGCGGGCCAACAACCGCGCCCTGCAGGCGATCGCGGAACAGCCCGACTTGGCCGTCGGCTACATCGCCTCCCTCCTGAATCGACTCACGCGTGACGAAGCGCAGCAGTACTACCAGCGCTACATCCGCTCGGCCTTCTCCCCGGATGGCCAGGTGGACCTCGACACCGCACAGAAGGGGATCGACGCCGTCGCGGCCGAACTCGGGGTGGCGCCGGTAGCTGCCGACCTCATCTATGCGTCGCACCCGTGACGTCAACCAACACGAAGGGTTGCAACCATGCACACGATCGATCTGTCCTACGTCGGACATGGTTACCACGAAGAACTGGTCGCCTACGTCGCCGATCAGGAGGGTTACTACGAGGATGAGGGCATCCACGTGGCACTGCGCGACGGAGTCGGCTGGCCA
This sequence comes from Mycolicibacterium moriokaense, assembly GCF_003347205.1. Classification (GTDB taxonomy): domain Bacteria; phylum Actinomycetota; class Actinomycetes; order Mycobacteriales; family Mycobacteriaceae; genus Mycobacterium; species Mycobacterium moriokaense_B. The sequence continues at coordinate 102,218 of NZ_QQBJ01000020.1, read as the reverse complement.
ACCGATCGGGTCCGCCGCACCGCGACGATCGGTTTGGGCCGGGCTCTTTTGTCCCGGCTGACCGACGGCATCGGTTGGACGATGCTCAGCGTCAACACCCATCGCCCGCTGTTCTGGTTTCTCGGCAACGCCGATGTGACGTCCATGGCCGATCTGCGCGGTCGCCGCCTTGCGGTGCACGCCGCCCATACGGCCCCCGGGTGTTTCGCTCGAATCGTGCTGCGCAAGTATGGCCTTGACCCCGACCACGATCTGCAGTGTCTCGCGCGAATTCCGGGTGACTACCAAATGGACCTGCGGCGCCTCCGGGACGGGTCCATCGACGCCGCATACGTCGGCAGCACGCTGGGGCCTGAGCAGGTCGCCGAGGAAGAGGGATTCCACCTGCTGGCGTGGGTCGGCGATCACTTTCAAATCCCCACAGTGGGAGTTTGCGTCGACGCCACCACTATCCCGCTGGATGATCCCGCGCTGCAGGCGTTGGTGCGCGCCAACCAGCGCGCGCTGCACGCGATTTCCGAAAACCCCTCGCTGGCTGTCGATTACGTCGCATCCTTCCTCAATCGACTGACCCGCGAAGAAGTGCAGCAACACTACGAGCACTACGTCGCACCGTATTTCACACCCGATGGCCGGGTCGACCTCGGTATCGCACAGCAGGCGATCGATGCCGTCGCCGCCGAACTAGGCGTGTCGTCGCTGCCCGCCGACGACATGTATCCGACGGCGCAAACCCCTACACACGGGACGGTGTGACCGTCCAATTCAGCGCGACGCCTGCGCTGATATGACGGACGCCCTGCGAGCCGGTGGCCCTCACTCGAGCAGCACCAGCAGGCTGACGAGCACGCCGACGACCGCGAACGCGAGTGCCGAGCCGAGCACGAACCCGCCTCCCCTGCCACCGAGGATGCCGTAGCCGAGCACGGTCTCGCGAACGTATCGGTGCCGGGACACCGCCGCGAGTCCGGACACGACGCCTGCGCAGATGAGCGAAATCCCCAGCACAGCGGTGACGTCGGCGTGGACGAGAAGGATGGCCGTGACGGCGAATACGCCGGCCAGCCCCATCAGCGTCATCGTGCGCTGCAGGTTGTTGCGCTCGAACGGAAACTGATCCCCCCACAGCCTGCCCGCCTTGATGCTCATCCGGGTTCAGCCCCCTGGCGTGAGCACGAGGACGACGACGCCGGCGCCCGCAAGGACGATGGCCACGGTGGCAAGCAGCGGCGCGCCGAAGCCCGGCAGGGGCAGGCGGCGCCGCAGCGCGCGCTCCGTCGCCCACCAGCGCCGCACACCGATGCCGCAGGTGCCGAAGGCGATCGCGACAAGCCCCATGGCGAGGACCTGGCTCCCGAACCAGGGGTGCTCGAGGAAGAGTCGGTCGATCGCGACTGCGCCCGCGAGGAGAGTCACCGCGAAGCGCAGCCACGACAGGTAGGTGCGCTCGTTGGCCAGCGTGTAGAGGGGGTCGGGCTCTCGACCCACGTCGTAGACACCGTGCGGGATACGTGAAGCGCGCCCCGCGTCGCCCTCGAAGTCCATCACCTCGTTGTCGGCCACCCCGTCCACGGTAGTCCGCGCCCGCGTCCTGATGATTTCGTCAGAACCTCTTGACTGACGTTTAGCTCATATGTGACGATTTCGTCAGTACGTTGCGGACGGGGTGCTGCCCCGCTTGCCAAAGGAGTCCCGTGAGCACGATCGAGTTGGCCTACACCCCGCCTCCCCCGCGTATCGCCGCCGACCTCGACAATGCCGAGACGGGGCAGGGCGTGTTCGCCGCCGCCGAGGCTCTTGCGGCTGAACTGCCCGCCACCGCCGTGCCCGAACCCAACTGCGACGGGCAGGTCGAGCACCTCCGGCGAGCCACCGCGGTACATCGCTTCGTCGAAGCGCCCGGTGACAGCGAGACGGTGCGCTGGCATTTCGTGGAGGCGGGCGACCCGCGCCAGCCGACCGTGGTGTTTCTCCACGGAGTGCCGGATTCATGGTGGCAATGGCACTACGCGCTGGACGGCCTGGCTGACCGATACCACTGTCTGGCAATCGATTTGAAGGGCTATGGGCAGTCGGACAAGCGCACCGGCGACTACCGGCAGGCCGGAGTGGCCGCGCAGCTCGGGGCGCTGCTGGACACCGTCGGCGTCCATCGCTACATCGTCATCACCCACGATCGCGGCACCCCCGTCGCCGACCATCTGGTCGCGATGCACGGCGCACGAGTGCGCGGGTACGGCCGCGGACAACAGCACCTGTGGCATCTGCATCCCTCGTTGCACCCGCAGCAGCAACTCTTCACCTCGCCGGACGCGCCGCACCTGCTCGGCGATGCGCGGCGCTTCGTCATCACCGCCTACAGCTGGCTGGCCGAGCGGCCCGTCGCACACGACGACCTGCTGCGGACCATCGAGGAGTTCAGCCATCCGGGAATCGCGTCGGCGGTGCCCCGCTACTTTCACTCCTCCTCGTTCCGGCAGGAGTGGGTCGACAGGCGCACCCGCCTCGTCGACGCATGGCAACCTCCGGTGCTCCTGCTTCAGGGCGCCGAGGACCCCGTGCAACCCCGCGAGTTCTATCAGGACCCGGCGGTGATCGAGCGGCTACCTCACGGCAGCGACGTGCACCTGCTCGACAGCGGACACTTCTGGCCGTTCGAGGCCGCCGAAGAATCCGTGTCGGTCATCGGAGACTTCTGCGATCGCGTGAGTTCGCGCTGACGATGACCGCAGCCCGAATCGGCTACCACGCCCCGTCGGTGACCACGTCGGGGCTGGCCCCACCGAGTGCGATGACGGTGTTCATGTCGACGGGTACGTACGGATCTGCCTTGGTGCCCAGCTTTTTGCCGACGGTGTCGACCTTCGCCAGGACCTCGGATGCAGCGAGGTCTTTTGCGTCGGCCTGATAGAAGTCGAACCAGGGCAGGCCCGCACGCACGTAGGCGTCCCGGTCGACCGGCGTCGGCGGCGGCGCCTCTCCGGTGATGGCGGTCCATTGCGCCGCCGAGCACAGGTGCACGAAAACCCGCAGGGCGCCGCTCTCGTCGTAGTCGGCGAGCTTGCGGTCATCGGCATACACCTCCTGCCGCATCCGCCCGCCGGCCCCCAGCCCCATGCCCGCGTCGCCCACACCGTCCTCGGCCATCAGAGGCGGTGGACCCTCGTAGCACGTCGGCTGCACCGCCACCTGGGTGGCGCGCCATTCGGCCAGCGCCTGTTCGGTCAGGCCGACCGCCCGCAGCTGAACCCCGCCGTGGGTCTCCTGCCCGGTGACCTGTCCCTCGACCGTGGCGCCCGAACCGAGAGGGGCGGCGACGAACTGCCGGATGAAGCCTTCCCCCGCGTTGATGCCGTCCAACCACGGCTGCTCGGGCAGCGCCACGTAATTCTGCGGTTCGCGAATGAGTTGCTCGATCCACGGCAGGCCGCTGACCGCGCACACCTTGCCCACACCGATCTGTAGCGCGGCGGGTTCCGATGAGTCGAACGACAACCACATCGCCTCACACTGGTAGACCGGCAGCATGACGCCGCCGCGAGCCAGCCACTCGGCCGGTGCCGTCGCGGGATAGTCGGCGACCCTGCGCAACGGGAACCGGCCGAGACCGGGCGGAAGCGGATGCAGCCCCGTCTCGGGGATCCGCAACGTCCGCTGGAAGTTCACCGTCACCGGACCCAGCTCCAACTGGTCCCTGACGATCTTTACCGGCGCCCTGTCCGTCATCGCTACCTCCGTCTCGGCGTGATGCCGATATGGAAGCACCGGGCACCGACACGTCGCCTCTGCTGCATGCTGGGCGGGGTGATGACAGAGGGTTCCGGCACGGCGACGTCCTCGTCGCGCGGTGTCACACGGTGCCTGGCCGTGCTGCTGATCGCGCTGATCGGCATGTTGCCGGGGTGCGCGGCCCCGCACCGCGAGGACGTGACAGGCGACGCGCCGATCGCGCCGCCGATGGGCTGGAACTCGTGGAACTCTGGCATCGCGCTCGACGAGCAGTCGGTGCGCGAAACCGTCGACGCCATGGTGTCGTCGGGCATGCGGGACGCGGGGTACCGCTACGTCAATCTCGACGCCGGGTGGGCGGCCCCGACCCGCGGACCCGACGGCCGGTTGCGGCCCGACCCGACACGGTTTCCGAACGGCATGGGCGCGCTCGCGCAGTACGCCCACGACCGGGGTCTGCAATTCGGCCTTTATGCCAGCCCCTTCAACCAGACATGTGGGCAGGACCCCCGCATGGCGAGTGCGGGCCACGAGGAACGGGACGCGCAGACCTTCGCCGGCTGGGGCGTCGACTACCTGAAATACGACTGGTGCCGCGCCGACGCCGATCACGACGACCAGATCCGGGTGTTCACCGCGATGCGGAAGGCGTTGCGCGCCAGCGGAAGACACGTTGTGTACAGCATCAACCCGAACGGCGTCGGCGACCTGACGGCCGGATCGCGATACGACTGGTCGGGCATCGCCGACGCGGTGCGCACGACCGGCGATCTGGTGCCGCTCTGGCGAGATGTGCTGCCGCACAGCGGCCCCGACGACCCGTTCGTGACCGGTTTCTACCGCGGCGTGCCCGCCCAGTTCGAGCAGGCGGCCGGGGTGCCGCGCCGGCCGGCCTACCGCAACGATCCCGACATGCTGGTGGTGGGGGTCCGGTGGGCCGACTACTTCCACGACCACCTCTCCACAGGCATGCCCGCCGACTTCGCGACCATCCAGCCCGGCCTCTCCGACGACGAACAGCGCAGCCACTTCTCGCTGTGGGCGATGCTGTCGGCGCCGCTGCTGGCCGGCAACGACCTGCGGTCGATGACGCCGGACACACGCGCGATCCTGACCAACCGCGAGGTGATCGCCGTCGACCAGGACCCGATGCTGGCGGTTGCGCGATCGCTTGGCGACGGTCGGGTCTGGGCCAAGTCGATGGCCGACGCCTCCGTCGTCGTGGCCCTGTTCAATTCGGGAGACTCGGCTGCCAATCTCGAGACCAGTGCGTCATCCGTCGGGCTGCCGCAGGCGCCGTGTTACACGGAGCGTGACCTGTGGCAGCACACCTCGTCCACGACAACCGGCACGATCGCCGCGCCCGCACTGGCGCCGCACTCGGTGCGGTTGCTGCGGGTAAGCGCGGTGTGCTGATCCTGGTCGCGCCGCGGCGAGTTACACGGCAACGACGCGGACGAGCCGGTCCAGGCCTGTGAAATCTGCGGCATTCCTGCTGTAGAGATCCAGGCCGTGAGCGTGGGCGATCGCGGCGATGAGCAGATCGGCGAAGCGGCTGCGCGGCTTTCGTCCTGCGCGCACCATCGCGGCCACGACCAGGCCATAGCTGCGGACAGCCAGGGCGTCGAACGGGATCGGCTCCATCTTGGATTCGACTTCCTGCAGCCTGGCTTGTCGTTTCGCCGCCTCCACCGGGGTGGACGCCAGCAGCGGGCCGGCGGCAAGTTCAGCGGCGGTGATGGCCGAAATGGCCACCTGGTCGGGCAGCGCGGCGAGCACGACGGGGTCGTGCCAGTCGACGACCACCGAGGTGTCCAGCAGTCCGGACGTCATCTACAACCTCTGGTCGATTGCGCGGTCGAGGTCGGCGCGGAACCGGTGATGATCGATCCGCACCGCCCCTGCCGGGACGGCGATCTCGTCGCGCGAGATGAACGTCCGCCGCCCGGGGCGCACCGGGCGCAGCTCGGCGACCGGCTCGCCGTTCCGCGTGATGATGAACGTCTCGCCGGCGGTTACAGCGTCGATGATCTTCGCGTTGTCATTGCGGAGCTCACGCTGGGGGATCGTCCGGACCATAGACCGATCGTAGCTCGTTGTGCTACACCGGGCTACGGACCGTTTGCTACCCCGCAAGCACATCGCGGACATCGAGCACCGCCGTGTCGGCCGCGGCGTGACCGGCGCTCGTTCCGACGGGGTCATTGCCCACCAGAGGGCTTGCGACCGTCGCGGGAAACATCCGGGCGAACGCCTCGTCGGCCGCGCGGTTGCGTGCGGCGAGCACCGGCAGCAGCCTGTCGTCGCGCTGCATCTGGGCTGTGGCCGACGAGCTGGCGGCGTCGAGTCGCTCGCCGATGCGAGTCGCGTAAGCGAGCAGGTACGAGAGACGGAACGACTTGGTGCGCGATTGCCCGCGAATATCGTGACGACGCCCGGCCACCAGCATCGTTCGGTTCGCCTGCACCAACAGCGAGGTCGCGAGCACATCAACCAGGTCCAGGTCGGTCTCTGCCCCGACGGTGACGACGCAGCCCAATTCCTTGAACCAGACGGTGCGGCACCGATTGGCATGGACGACCGCCTGCACCAGCGCGACCTTGGCCGCCACGTAAGGGTTGTCGATCCACAGCCTGCGGGCCGAGGCGACGGCAGCCCGCCCTCTGTGATGATCGGCGACGGCCTCACGCAGGGAGTGGCGCGCCATGAGCGCCTGGGCCTTGGCCGACAGCGCTTCGGCCTCGTCGGGGTATTCGGTGGCCTCGGCCTTGGCCAGCAGCGCGCGAATCCGCGCGAGCATCTTCTCGTCGACCTCTTCGGCCGCGTCGACTGTTTGGCGATGCGACCCGGGCAATGGGAGCAACACCTGGATGCTCGGTATGCAGGCAAGTAGGTTCAGCACCTTGAGGACGACGGTCACCGCCGTGCGCTGGTCGGCGGAATGCGAAGCGGCCCAACGCCACATCTGTGGTGCGGTCGCCGTCGACCCGACGGTCGCAGTGAGATCGGCGAGTTGGGCACGCCAGCGCGGGTGCAGCGATGCCGTCGAGTAGCTCTGAGACTCCAAGATGATCGCCTCGTCGAGGTAGCGCACCGTGGCCGCGTCGACCCTGCGGCGTGTGATCTCGTGCAGGTCCGTCGGCGACCAACCGCGCGCCCATGCCGCTTGAATGGCCTCCCGCACAACGAGATCGGCGGCGATGTCGAGTTCCCGCTCGAAACCGCGGTATTGCTCCAGGAGCTCTGCCGCACGCCACGGTGTGGGGACGATTGCCGCCGTGCTCAGCGCGACGACGAGGTTCTCCAGAATCTCTGCGCGGTCAGGTGCCGTATCTGACCGGCCGTGTCCACGGTTGGCGGATTTCCCCCGCCTGTGCTTCTGCTTTGCTGCCCGCCTCTTGCGGTTGCGTCTACTCATGCCCGGAGTGTGGTGCGCGGGTCCGACAGTCGGTGTGCTGTGGACACACTTCCGAGTCGGTTATCCCCAGCCGCTGACCCTTCGCGGTGGACATCGCCAATGCCAGTTCGTAACCTTTCGGGGTCATAGACCGCCGGACCGAGTGGTCCCTGTAGCGAAGGATCGTGACAAACCGAATGCCCGCCACCCGCCATACCGTTCGGCGAACGGCGGGCGGTCTGGCCGCTGCGGTCTTGGTGCTCGCGATGGCGATGGCGACCGGCGCGCTGGCGGACCCGGCGGCTGACGCACTGGCCAAGCTCAACGAGTTGTCCCGTCAGGCGGTGCAGAGTCGGGAGGCCGTCACCGCCGCCCAACGCGATGTCGACGCCAAACTGGCCGACCAGACCGCTGCCGAAGACCGCCACCGCGCCGATCTGGCGGCGCTCGAGTCGGCGAACTCCGCGCTTGCGCCCTACCAGGCCGCGTTCGATCGGCTTGCGTCGATGACCTACGTGAGTGGACGGACCGGTCAGGTTGCGGCGATTCTGACGGCTCCCTCGCCGCAGTACTTGATCGACGAACTGTCACTGCAGCGCGCGGTCGCCGCCGAGACAGCCGATCAGATGGAGGCCTTCAAATCGGGACGTGAGCGCGCGGCCGCCGCGGCCAAAGCCTCTGAGACGTCGGCCGCCGACGCCCGTGCCGCAGCCGAGCGTTCTACCGCGGTGCGCGCGGATCTGCAGGCGAAATGGGCCCAACTGCAGCGGCAGATCGCCGATGCGGAGGCGCAGTACGCGGCGTTGACGCCGCAGCAGCGGGCGGTGATCGACAATGCGGCCACACCTCCGCCGCCGGCGCAGGGAGCGCCCGCGCCCGCAGACCCGCCGATCGTCGCGATGCCCGGCGAACCTCCCGCCGACGGTGTTCCATCACCTGTGGATGTTCCGGACGTGCTGCCCGTCGGCGTCGCGTCAGAGGCCGGGTTGCAGGCCAACACCATCGTGGCTGCCCGCGCCATCAGCGCACGCTTTCCCCAGATCGCCGAGATCGACGGAGTACGGCCCGACTCGAAGCCATGGCATCCGAGTGGCCTCGCGATCGACATCATGATTCCCAATTCCGGCAGTGCCGAAGGAATCGCGCTCGGAGACCAGATCCTCGCGTTCGCGATGAGCAATGCCTCCCGTTTCGGATTACAGGACGTGATCTGGCGCGGCACCTACTACACGCCGGCCGGTCCGCAATCATCGGGCTACGGACACTACGACCACGTGCACATCACCACGACACCGCGAGGCTGAGCCTCGCATCGATATCGCCGAGCACGTCAGTCGCGCCGTGCAATTCGACAGTCTGCGCGGCTAGAAGACCGTCACCGTGTTGGCGGTTACGCCTTCGCGGCCGACCCAATTCTGTGTTCACGTCGCGCGGGCGTTACTCAGTCGAGGTGTCGGTCGACATCCATCCGCTTATGGAGTATTCGCACCACATCAATCAGTTCGTCACGATCAACCCGGTAGTACAGCGTGTGCGATCCGACCGCACACCTCCGGTAGCCGGCGCGTACCTCATCGCAGGAGCGCCCGATGAAGGGACTGTGCGCTATTCGTTCGATCGCTCGCTGAATCTCACGGACGTACGACTCAGCCTGGTCGGCGCTCCAACGTTCGCAGGTGTAGTCAAAGATGTCTTCGAGGTCCGCCTGCGCGGCCGGTGACAGCACATAGCGGATCACCGCCCACGCTGTTCCTCAGTCCGCTTACGCAATACGAACTCATCGAAGTCGAACGCGGTCGACTCGCCGCTGAGTTCCCCAGTGATCAACGACTCACGCAAGACACGCAAGCGCACCTCGCGGTCCTCGAGTAGTCGCAATGCGGTGCGCACGACGTCGCTGGCGGAGCGATAGCGACCGGAAGCGACTTCCTCCTCGATGAACGCGTTGAAATGGTCATCCAGGCTGAAAGACGTATTCTTCCCCACCTGCCCAAGATACCAACTCTTGGTAACGGAGGTTTCTGTCTTCACGGCCCGTGGCACGTGTGGCGTCCGCGTCGTCTTTCGGCGCCGTCAGGTCACCCGGACTACCACGGACGATTGTGCGTCCGGCGTTGTCGGCGGGCAAGCCGCCGGGCCAGTACCTGCTGCCCGGGCCCGCCCAATTCCCCGATGGCACTCTGTCGACCGGAGACCGCCATCAGCACGGCTTCCGCCGGTCCGGTCAGCTCTGGGCCCCTGCCGTGACTCCAGTCCAGGTCGGTCGATATCAGGCGTACGCCACGGGCGAGGTGCCACCCCGGCAGCTCAGGGCTGTGCAGGCAGTCACCCAGCACACAACGCAGCCGTTCGGCCGGGATCTGGCGCGGCAGACCGAGCGGTCGGCGGATGTCTTGATGATGGATGGTGACGTCGAGCAGCGCGAGCCGGCCTCCGAAGGTCGTGGCCAGCCCCTGCGGCCGCAGCCGAGTTCGCAGCCGGTCGAGGAGTTGTTCGGTGCGCAGCGATGCGAGTTCGTCAACCCACACTTGATTGGCGTGAATGATCCGACCGCGGATGACACGGCCAAACATGCCGAGCAGACTGACGCCGTCGAAGCTCATCACATGGGCGACCACGTCGCGCACCCGCCAGCGCTCACACAATGACTGCGCCTCCCACTGCTCGGGCGTCAGAGTCGCCAGCAGGTCGGCCAGATCTGTTCGCTCGGCGGTCGCCATCTCGAGACCGTCCATGGGATCAACTCTTTCTGACACCTGTGCTGACTGGTTCACCGATTATCGGCCCCTGCGCTGTACACGCCACCGTGCCGCCGCCCGGAGTGCTCTGCCACGCCAGCCCTCCGCAGCTGTCGATCAAGGTCCTTCTGTACTGCGCCAGCGAAACTCACACCACCGAGGCGCCTCTGCGCGGGCATTCAGATCGGCGCTTGCAGGCGCGACCGCGGACGTGTCCGAGTTCGCGCCGGTCGGAAACGCACCGTTGTCGTTGGAAGCGTCGCGCCGGAACCAGCTGCCGTCGCTACCGGTCGGCTGGACCAGTGCCCGGAGTCATACCCACTGAGTTGCACAAGCGCTGGTGGCTACTTCGCCATGTTCGTGAAGCGCGACAAGTGCAACTGATGCGCGACGGTAATGGTCTTGGTCGGGCCGTTGCGGTGCTTGGCGATGATCAGGTCCGCCTCGCCACCGCGCGGATCGTCCCGTTCGAAGGCATCGGGACGGTTCAGCAGGATCACCATGTCGGCATCTTGTTCTAGTGAGTTATGAAGACTGACTAAGTTTGCGACGAAATTGTGTGTGCTGCTTACGGTTCCGTCATAGACGTCGTGCTCGCCGATGCTGGTGATCTCGACGATCTGATCCCAGAACACATCGTTCGTTGCGAGATCGTGGATGGCCTCGTTGTCCAGAAGTGCGGCCGCCCTGTGCAGGCGCGCACGACTCGGCGCGTGCTTCCACATCGTCGATCCGCAGAACTGCGTGCCCATCGCGGCAGCGAATTGCCGGTGCGTCATCTGCCGACTGGCAAGCGCATTCTTGACCTCGGCCCACACTTCTCTCGGGACCGTATCGAGGTTCGTGTTGCGAATCTTGCCGTCTAGCTTCGCCAGAACGAGTTGGGCCGTCCCCGCCTTCATCCCGGTGACACCCACGTGGCGCAGGAACCGCATTTGGTTTTCCGCCCCGTAGATGTGCAGATGCCAGCCGTCGCGGCAACCCGCATTGCGGACTCGCTTGATCCGTCCGAACACCCCCACCCGCGCCAGCAGGCTCACCACATCGTCGATCAGTCGCCGACTCGTCGACGCGTAGTAGACCCGCGCCTGGTCATGTGTGGCGTCCCACCAAATGCAACCGTCGGTCGCCCACAGGTGTCTGAGGAACAACGCCACCTGATCGTTCGGCGCGCTGAACACCTGCTGTGGCACGAACTTCTCGTAGCTGCGCTTGCCGAAGATGCCCATCGTGTCGAGCCACGCCGCGATCGGATTGCGCCTTCCGCGCGCCAGTTGACAGGGCGCCGGCAGTCGCAGCAGTCGCAGCGTCGTGACTCGGGCTGCGGCGTACTCGTCACGAATCGCAGTCACGCCGAAATGCTTGGCCGCATCGGAGACCGCAGCCAGATTCAACTCGTCGACACTGGCGTAGCGGATCGGTTGATTCTTCACGCACGACCCATCGCCGATCAGGTGCGCAAGCAACACGACCTCGTCGTCAGCCATCCGCTCGGTGTCGACAGGTTCGGGCACCCTTCGCGGAACCGCCACCCGGTCACCTGTGGTGAGCTCTTCCAGAGGAGCCCAGCCGGCCAGGGTCATGAACGGATGGTTGCCGGTCGCCTCTACTTCTCGGCCCGATGCGAGCCGAACTTTGAAGACCTCTTTGCGACCACTCGGGAAAACATTGGTCATCGGTCGGGCGACCATCCGCTTGCGCTCGTCGAGCGACCACACCAGGGGACGCTCGCCGGTACGCATCAACTCGCCGAAAGTCACCTCGGAGCCGTTGTCCGCCCTCAGAATTCGCGTGGTCGCCGTCAAGCAGCCCGACTCGCGAAGGTCAGCCAACATCGGCTTCTTGTCCGTCCGCTGCTCCGGACCACGGTTCAACTGGCTGATCGCGACGACCGGCAGGTCGAGTTCCTTCGCGAGGAGTTTGAGGCTGCGGGAGAACTCCGACACCTCCTGCTGCCGCGATTCCACTTTCTTGCCCGAGGTCATCAGCTGCATGTAGTCGACGAGCACCAACCGCAGGTCGGACTTCTGCTTGAGCCTTCGCGCCTTCGCGCGGATCTCCATCATCGTCAGGTTCGGCGAGTCGTCGATGAACAACGGCGCCTCGCTGATCTCGCTCATGCGCCGCGCCAAGCGGGTCCAGTCGTCGTCGCTCATCCGGCCCGAACGCATGTCGGCCAGCTTGATCTTCGCCTCGGCTGACAACAGCCGCATCACGATCTCGGACTTGCTCATCTCCAGCGAGAACACCACGCTGGCAAGCCGATTCTTGATCGAGCACGACCGCAGGAAGTCCAGCCCGAGCGTCGAGTTGTGGGTCGGAACCATCCCGCGACCGGCCAGATACAGGTGCTCGGCATTGTCGACCTCGACGCAGCGCACCGGCACGCTGCCCACGCGGCGGATCCAATCGACACCCACGGCTGCGCGATTCGGAGCCAACACGGCGCTGTTCCCGCGTGATCCCACCATCCGCGCCGCGGTCACCGTGTCGGCCACCGCACGCAGCATTGCCGTGGTCCGAATGCCCCTGCTGGTGGGCCATTGATGGCTCTCGTCCGCGATGAGCGTGGTTCCGTCGGAGAACTCGATCTCGTAGCACGGCCGTCCCAACAACACGTCCGTCGCGGCGACAACACGCGTCGGTGCACCGTCGGCGTCGAGCAGCATGTCCCCGACTGCGACGTCCCCCATCGCCGTCCACCCCGTCGGCGTCGGCAGCGGCGTATCAAGCGCGAGAGCCTTCCCGACACCCGGTCGGGCGGCGACGATGATCATCTGGCCCGGGTGCAGGCCGTTGGTCACGTCGTCGAGTTCCAGGAAGCCGGTCGGCACGCCACGGGCCAGCCCGCCGTTCGAGGCGATGGCGTCGATCTCGTCCATCGTCGGCTGCAGCAGGTCCTCCAGCGCGACGAAGTCCTCCGACGTCCGCCCGTCGGTGACGTCGTAGATCTCGGCCTGCGCACGGTCGACGACCTCGGCGACGTCGGCGCCCTCCGCGCCGGCGTAGCCGTACTGGACGACGCGCGTGCCCGCGTCCACCAGCCTGCGCAGCAGCGCCTTCTCGGCGACGATGCCCGCGTAGTAGCCGGCGTTGGCGGCGGTGGGCACGGTCGAGATCAGCGTGTGCAGATAGGGGGCGCCGCCGATCCGGCGCAGCAGGCCGCGACGGTCGAGTTCGGCGGCCACCGTCACTGCGTCGGCGGGCTCACCGCGCCCGTAGAGGTCGAGGATTGCGTCGTAGACGCTCTGGTGGTTGGGCCGGTAGAAGTCGCCGGGGCGCAGCCGCTCGAGAACGTCGGCGATCGCGTCCTTGCTCAACAGCATGCCGCCCAGCACGGCTTGTTCCGCCGCCTCGTCCTGGGGCGGCTGGCGGCCGAAGTCCTCGGTGGGGGGCGGGACGTCATCGATGCCCGAATGGCCACGATCGTCCACGACAGCCACGGCGTCTCACCTCCCCATGTCGCTCGAACGTGCGTTCGATAGCCTTACCGTGACTGTAAGCCAGGCCCCCGACACGCACAATTTCCCCGGCGCCGGAACGACCTCGCGACGGCCAACGCTAGACGTTGCTGGGGAGTCTGCAAGGGGGGCCTGTTCATGAACCTGTGGATTGGGTGTGGATAGGTGCGGTCGGCTGTGTTGAGGCGTTGGGGAGAACCTGTGGAAGGACGCCAACGTCCGCCACATCCCCGCAGATAAGCGGACCACAAGGCCGTGGATTAGTTGTGGATGACAAATTCTTCGGCGTGTCGGCGCGGGTTGCGCCCTCGGGCGTGTTGTGTTTCACCTCAGCGCCGCACAGGTTAACGGCAGGTTAGCTTCGCTGGGGGGATAAGGCGGATTACAGTTCGCCAGAATTACAGCAACGGCGGCGTGAAGGCCGATCAGGGCCTTCACGCCGCCAATTGACGCTCGGGTCTAGGACTGGGCGACGACGTTCACTGACACAGCGGCATCCACCTCGGGATGCAGCCGCACCGCGACGGGGTGGGTGCCGAGGGTCTTGATGTGGCCCTTCGGCAGTTGCACCGTCCGCTTGTCCAGGTTGGGCCCACCGGCCTTCTTGATGGCCACGACGACGTCGGCGGCCGTCACCGAACCGAACAGCTTTCCGCTGTCGGAGGCGGTACGCGCGGGCAGTTCGACGCTGCCCAGACCCTCCAGCGCGGTCTTCAGTTCGTTGGCGTGCTCGATGCCCCGCACCGACTTGATCTCCTGGGCGCGGCGGATCGCATCAGCCTGGCGCTCGGCCCCACGCGTGGCGACGATCGCCAGCCCCCGCGGGAGCAGATAGTTGCGGCCGTAGCCATCCTTGACCTCGACGGTGTCGCCGGGCACGCCGAGGTGGTCGACCTCAGCGGTCAGAATCAGTTTCATCTCTGGTGTCTTTCCTTCAGGGCAGCCGACTCAGCGGGTGGACGAGCTGAACGGCAGCAACGCCACCTCGCGGGCGTTCTTCACCGCGATCGCAATGTCGCGCTGGTGCTGCACGCAGTTGCCGGTCACCCGGCGCGCGCGGATCTTGCCGCGCTCGCTGATGTAGGTGCGCAGCAGTGCGGTGTCCTTGTAATCGATGGTCTGCCCCTTCTTGGAGCAGAACACGCACTTGCGGGTCTTGACCGGCTTCTCGGGTGCCGGGCGTCGCTTGGTGGCCTTGGCCATGTCTGTCTATCTCTTTCTTGCTTACTGAATTTCAGTGTTGGGTCAGAAGGGGGGTTCGTCGTCACTGCCGGAGAACGACCCGGACGCCGGGGCGCTGCCCCACGGGTCGTCCTTGGACTCGGAACTACGCGAGCCGCCGCGGTCACCGCCGCCACCGCCGCCGCCGCTGCCGAAGCCGCCGCCTCCGCCGCCGCTGCGGCTGACCTTGTTCACCTTGGCGGTGGCGTAGCGCAGCGACGGGCCGATCTCGTCGACCTCGACCTCGAAGACGGTGCGCTTCTCGCCCTCGCGGGTTTCGAAGGAGCGTTGCTTGAGCCGGCCCTGCACAATCACGCGCGAGCCGCGGGTCAGGCTCTCGGCCACGTTCTCGGCGGCCTCACGCCAGATGTTGCACCGAAGGAACAGCGCCTCACCGTCCTTCCATTCCCCGCTCTGCCGGTCATAGATGCGCGGCGTCGACGCAACCGTGAAGTTGGCGACGGCGGCGCCCGACGGCGTGAAGCGAAGTTCCGGATCGGCGGTCAGGTTTCCGACGACGGTGATGGTGGTGTCACCAGCCACGAGGTCCTCCTGGGCTCATATAGGCGGTGGTTGTCGTGGGCGAGCCTACGCAGCGGCTCCGACTACCGGCAGCCTTTAGTGCTTGTCGGTCCGAAGCACCTTGGTGCGCAGCACGGACTCGTTCAGCGACAGCTGGCGGTCGAGTTCGGTCACAGTGGCCGGGTTGGCCTTCACGTCGATCACCGCATAGATGCCTTCGGCATGCTTGGCGATTTCGTACGCCAGCCGCCGACGGCCCCAGATGTCGATCTTGTCGACGCTTCCACCGTCCTTGCGGACGACGTTCAGGAACGTCTCCAGCGACGGTGCGACGGTGCGCTCGTCGAGAGTGGGGTCGAGAATGACCATGATTTCGTATGGACGCATGAGAACCTCATCACCTCCTATGGGCTGATCGGCCACGGCCTATCCGTGGCAGGAGGGTTACCTGCGTCGGCAACCGGCCCAGGCTACAGGAACCCCTGCTGATCTGCGAAATCGCGCTGTTCTGCGGCTTACACTTCCGCCGTGTTCTCCGAGACGCGGTACGCCCGCAACGGCGACCTGCGCGTCGCATACCGCGCTACGCCGCCAGGGGAACGCGACATCGTCTTCGTCCCCAACTGGTTCACGTGCTGCGAGCTGCTACCTGAGCTGCCATCGCTTCAGGGGTGGGTGGAGGCGATGACGACGCTCGGCCGACTCATCTTCTTCGACCAACCCGGCACCGGCGCATCCGATCCCGTCACCCCTGACGCGCTGCCGACCTTGGAACAATGGGCCGACGGCATCTCCGCGGTGCTCGACGATCTCGGCAGCAGCGAAGCCGTCCTCGTCTCCATCGACGGCGCATTCGCAGCGGCAGCGCTGTTCGCGGCAACGCATCCGTCTCGCACGTCCGCGCTCATCGTGATGGAGGGCTACGCCGATGCCCAGACCATCCGCTCCAACGACGAGTTCCCCGAACTGCTGGCGGCGATGTGGGGCACCGGTGAGGTGCAACGCTTCATGAATCCGGATATGCCGTGGAACGAGGAGATCCGGTCCACGTGGGCCCGCATGGAGCGGATGGCCGCCAGCCCGACGATCGTCACCCTCATGCTGCGTCTCATCCAGGAACTGGATGTGCGGGCCGTGCTTCCAACCGTTCGGGTGCCGACGCTCGTGCTGCAACACGCCGACGACCCGCTGATCGTGCCCGCGATGTGCAAGTACATCGCCGATCACATACCGGACGCGAAATACGTTGAGCTGCCTGGGCGCAACCTCTACCACTTCGTCGAGCCATGGCGGGAGTCGTTCCGCGAGATAGCCGCGTTCCTCACCGGACAGCAGGCCGAGGTGGCCGACGACCGGGTGCTGGCCACCGTGCTGTTCACCGACATCGTCGACTCCACACGCCGCGCCGCGGAGATCGGCGACCGGAATTGGCATGCGCTGCTCGACGCGCACGACGCCGTGGTGCGCGCTCAGCTGTCGCGTTTCCGCGGCCGCGAGGTGAACACGTCCGGCGACGGATTCCTCGCGACGTTCGACGGCCCGCAGCGAGCAATCCGCTGCGCCTTGGCCATTCGCGACGCCGTGCAGGCCCTCGGTATCGAAGTGCGCGCCGGACTGCACACCGGCGAGTGCGAAATCCGGGGCGACGACATCGGCGGCATCGCCGTGCACATCGGCGCGCGGGTCAGCGCGCTCGCGGGCCCGAACGACGTGCTGGTGTCGAGCACGCTGCGCGATCTGGTCATCGGTTCGGGGCTCGAGTTCGGCGACCGCGGCACCCATCAGCTCAAGGGCGTGCCCGGCGACTGGCACCTGTTCGCCGTCACTTCATGAGCGCGAGAAGACGCAAAGTCGCATGAATACACCTGAAATTGTGCGACTTTGCGTCTTCTCGCGGTGAAAAGGGGACCTCAGGCGTTGAGGACCGCCGCCGGCTCTTCCTCGGGCAGGGGCGCGGCGACGCGCTCGGCTGGCCGCAGCCACTTCGGCAGCCAGCCAGGCGGTCGATCGGGCGCGCCGTCGAATACGCCGCCAGTCGGGTCGTCGATCTGCCCGCGATAGCGCACCAAGTCCAGCTCCGGGCGGTAGATCTGTCTGATCACCAACGCGCACAACGTAATAACGGCGATATCGCGCAGCAGGACGGTCGTCGTGAACCACTGCTCGGGCAGGCCGCGCTTCTCCTCGCCGAACAGAAAGAGCATCCGCGGAATCCACACCAGCGCATCGACCGTCATCCACGCCAGCAGGATGCGCCGGTGCGGCAACGCCAGCACGGCCAGCGGCACCAGCCAGAGTGAGAACTGCGGGCTCCACACCTTGTTCGTCAGCAGGAACAGCGCCACCACCAGAAATGCGACCTGCGCCAACCGCGGCCGCTGCGGAGCCGTCAACACCACGTAAGCCACACCGGCACAACACAACAGGAACAACACCAGAACGACCGTGTTGAGGATCGTCGGCGGCTGCCACAGCCCGAGACCGGTGTCGAACCCCCGCCAGTCGGTGAACGACTTCACCACGTTGTAGAGGGAGTCCATGTCGTCGCCCCGGCGTGCGTTGAGCCGGAAGAACTCCGACCACCCCCGCGGGAACATCACCATCACCGGCAGGTTGACCACCAGCCACGCAACGAAGGCGGCCACCGCCGTCTTGCCCACCTCCCGAAGCCGCCCGGCGCGCACACCGAGAAGCGCCATTGGGATCAGCAGCAGGATCGGATACAGCTTGGCCGCCACGCCGAGGCCGATCAGCGCACCGGCGAGCACGGGTTTTCGGCGCGCCCAGGCCAGCACCGCGCCGGTGGCCAAAGCCGTTGCCAGAGCGTCGAAGTTGGTGAACACCTGGAAGATCAGAATCGGCGAACCGGCGACCAACGCGGCATCCCAGATGCGTCTGCCCGCCAGCCGGGAGGTGGCCCACACGGTGGCAAGCCATGCCAGCGCCAACCCGAACGCGGAGATGTTGAAGAACATCACCACTTCGGCGATCGAGGGAGCCCCCACCAGCTTGCTCACCGCGGTGTAGCTCTTGGCCAGCGCCATCGACAGGTACTGGTAGACGCCGGTGATCACCGGATACTCCATGTACCGGACGGCGATGTTGCCGTCGAACTGCTTCTGCGGCCTGCCCTCGCTGTCCTTCTCGATCCAGCTCGACTTGTAGGGGAACTTGCCGAGGTTCAACAGTTCCGCGGTGTACAGCGGGACGGTGTCGGAATAGCAGAGTTCGTAGTAGGCACGCTGGTTCTGCCAGTTGGCCACCTTCTGGTCGGCGGTGCCCGAACCCGTCGTCACCAGGCAGGCGGCCTTCGAGGTGTACCCCAACGCGAGGAACACCACCGCGATCACCAGCATCACTCGCAGCGGCGTGAGGAAGCGCTCCCGGCCGATCAGCGCGTGTCTGCCCACCGGCCCGCCGATCACCTGCGACAGCGATCCGGCCAGTACGTCGGTTCTGCTGGGCAGGTCACGGTCGTCGGCGCTGCGCCGGTCGAGGGCCAGCGGCTCCGGGGACGTGGTGGTGTCGAGCGACGGCCGCGCCGCTCGGTGCTCGTCCTCGGTGTCGCCGCCGTCGGTCACGGGGGCGGAAGCGGCTGTTGCGGACCCGGCCCCGGCACGCCCGGCGAGACCGGTGCCCCTGGTGAGCCCGGCGCGCCAACGGCATTCGGATCGGTCACCGGTTGCCCCTGCGGGCCCAGCGGCACAGTCGTCGGCGGCCCGAACGGGATCGTCACGCCCGGCGCCACCTCGATGGTCGGCTGAATCACCGTCTCCGACGGCGTCGGGGTGGTGGGCGGCGGGGGCGGCGGCGCGGGCACGCCCGCATAGCCGCCGATCTCCGTCGGCTTCGGGAACGACTCCTTGTCGGTGCCCTTCAGGGCGCCGTCCATTGTGTCCTTCCAGATGTCGGAAGGCAGGCCAGACCCGTAAACCGGTGAGCCACCGCTGGTCTCGAGCGGTTCGATGCCCTTGGACGTGCCGACCCAGACGGCCGTCGACAGCGACGGGGTGAAGCCGACCATCCACGCGTCGCGGTTGTCGCCGGTGTCACCGAGTTGGTTGGTGCCCGTCTTGGCCGCCGACGGGCGCCCGCCGGCCAGCGCGTGGCCCCTCGACCAAGCGGCGATCGGCTGCATCGCGGCCGTCACGTTGTCGGCGACGGCCTTGTCGATGCGCTGTTCACCGGAGTTGTCTTCGCTGGCGGCGTCGAACAGCACCTGGCCGTCGGCGTTGACCACCTTCTGCACGAAGTGCGGGCTGTGGTAGACGCCCGACGCCGCGATGGTGGCGTAGGCCGATGCCATGTCCAGCACGCGAGTCTGGTACTGGCCCAACACGATTCCGTTGTTCGGCGGTCCACCCTTGCCGTCCTCGGACAGGGTGTGGTCGACGCCGGGGAAACTGTCGGCGATGCCCGCCTCATGCGCGGCCTTGGCGACGTCGGCCGGTCCGTTCTTCAGCTTCAGCATCAGCCGGTAATAGCTGGTGTTGAGGGAGCGCTTCAGCGCCTCGGCGATGTTGCAGGTGCCGCAGCCCTCACCCTCCACATTGGTGATCTTGATGCCGTTGACCTCGAGCGGTGAGCTGTCCACCTGGTAGCCCAGCCCGATGCCCTGTTCGAGCGCGGCGATCAGCGCGAACACCTTGAAAGACGACCCGGTCGGCAGGCCGGCCTGGGCGAAGTCGAAGCCCTGCGCGTCGTCGCCTCCGTAGTAGGCCTTCACACCGCCGGTCTTCGGGTCGATCGACACCACGGCCGAACGCATGTCCGGGTTCTGCCCGTCGAGCGTGTCGGCCACCGCCTCCTCCGCGGCCGCCTGCGCCTGGGGGTCGATGGTGGTGGTCACCTGCAGGCCCTCGGTGTTCAGCGTCTGCTCGTTGATGTCGAACAGGTCGAGAAGTTCCTTCTGCACCTGCCGCTCGATCAACCCGTTGGGGCCGGTCGTCTGGTTCTGGTCCTTCGCCTGGTCGGGGGGCACCGTCGGCGGAAACACCTGGGCTGCGCGGTCGCTCGGGGACAGCGCGCCGATCTCGACCATGCCGTCGAGCACCCAGTTCCACCGCGTCGCTGCGCCCTCGGGGTTGACGGCCGGGTCCAGCGCCGACGGTTGTTGGATGAGCGCGGCCAGCAGCGCCCCGTCGGCCACCGTGAGCTGTTCGACGGGTTTGTCGAAATACGCCTTCGACGCCGCGCCGATGCCGTAGGCGCCGCGGCCGAAGTAGATGATGTTCAGATAGGACTGCAGCACTTGGTCTTTGGACCATTCGCTGGACATCTTCGTGGAGATGACCAACTCCTTGGCCTTGCGGATGATGCCGCCCAGACCCGACCGCTGCGCGCCCACCAGCGCGTTCTTCACATACTGCTGGGTGATCGTCGAGCCGCCCTGGACGTCGCCGCCGAAGACGTTGTTCTTCGCCGCGCGCGCGAATCCGGTGAAGGAGAAGCCGGGATTGGAGTAGAAGTCCCGGTCCTCTGCGGCCATCACCGCATTGCGCACATGCACCGGGATCTGGTCGATGTTGACGTCGACACGGTTGCCTTCCGGCGGAACGATTTTGGCGAGTTCACTACCGTCGCTGGCCAAAATCGTCGACACCTGGTTGGTACGGATATCGCCGGGTTTGGGCACCTCGACGATCATGTAGGCCATGCCGAACGTGATGATCGGCAGCAACACCAGCACGGCGACCGTGATGTAGAGCCCGCGCCGGACCCACCGCCAGTTGATCTGGTCCATCGCGGGCAGTCGCCGCGGTGGCCGGCCGCCCGGTCCACCACCGCCACCGCCACCGCCAGGCGGCGGTCGGCGCGGCGGCTTCGGAGGCTGCGGCGGTTTCGTCGCCGGACCACCGTCGAGCGCGGCCTTGACCACCTCGATCGGATCGCGCAGCGGGCGGGTGTCGTCTGTTACCGGCGGAATGATCGCGGTGCGCCGGTCGTCGAAGTGGCTGGGCGGCCTGCGCGGCGGTGGGGGGCGCCTGACCTCCACGGTGTCGCGGTCGTCCACACCGTCAGCAGCCTGTCCCCGACGGACCTCGCTGGCTGACCGGTTGTGGCGCCCTTCGCTATTCACTTGCCGTCCGCGCACCGTTGCGCGCGGTCCGCGTCGAGCGTGATCCCCGGGACGGGCCTGTCGGGCGTACCGCGCCGAGTACGTACGACTTCACCAGGTGATTCCAGCTGCAGGTGCGGCACACCTCCACCACGTGCACGGAGAACTCGTCGTAGCGGGTTGCCAGCATGACCAGTTCCTCGGCGGTCCGCGCCGAACCCGACACCGCGCCGAGGTGATCGCCGAACACCCAGGACACCAACGTGAGCTGTTCCTTGCGGCAGATCGGGCACATCACCGAACTCAGCTTGCCGTGGAACTTCGCGGCCCGCAGTAAGTAGGGGTTGGCGTCGCAGACTTCCGAGACACCGGTGCGCCCCGAGTAGACCTCCGCCAGCAGGGACCGCCGCCGAAGCGCGTAGTCCACCACCTGTCGCTGCAATCGCACGTTGACCAGAGTACGTCGGCCCCGCGAGCGCGGAGGCGTGACGGGTCACGTGCCACCCGTCGCGTCACCATCTGTCTGCGATGACACGCGCCGAACTCTTACGATCTTCGACGTGGCCACGCCGCGTTTTCCGGGAACCCGGGCCAAGGACAGCGATCGCACCGCAACCTGCCAGGTACTCGACAGCGCGCTGGGCGAGGGACAGCTCTCGATGGAGGAGCACCGGCAACGGGTCAGTGCCGCCGTCAACGCCACGACGCTCGGTGAGCTGCAGTCGTTGGTGACCGATCTGCAGCCGGTCACGTCGGCCCCGCCCGGCACGCAGCGCTCGCCGCTGCGCCGCAGGCCGTTGGTGATCGCGGCGGGCGCGGGTGGGGCGGCGATCATCGCAGGCGCCATCGCATGGGCCCTGACGAGCGGCGGCTCGACACCGTCGAACACCGCCGCGCCCAGCAGCAGCACGCAACCGCCGGAACCCCACGCCCTGACCGCGGTCCCCTCCGCCACGTCCACCACCGTCGCGACGCCGGACGACCCGACGCCGGTCGTGCTGGCTCCGCCGACGAATCTGCTCACCGCGGACGGCATCGCGGGCGTGCTCGACGAGATGCGCAAGCGGTTCGGCGACAGCATGGGCTACGAGCTGGCGATCATGCCCGATCAGGCGATGCTGGCCCGGCCCGATCCCAGCGACGACAGCGCCAAGCTGGTCTACACGTTCAAGGTGGGCTGGAGCGACCCGTCGCCGCGGTCCCGCTCCGACACCGACGACCTGACCGACCTGGGCGCATTCGACGTCCCGGCGGCGGCAGCAGCACTGCAAGCCGCGCCCGACACGTTGCGGATCGCGCCCGACGACGTCGCCGAGACCGTCATCGACGTCGACCAGATCGCGGATCCGGGCGGACAGGCGGCGCTGGAGTTGCTGGTGAAAGTCACCACACACTCGGGCGCCGACGGGTTCGTCTACCTGGACAGCGCGAGCAACGTCAAACGCGTCGAATACCCCAGCTGAGCTCTACGATCATCGACGTGGCGACCCGGCAGACGGCCAGCACCAGGGCCAAGGACAGCGACCGCACCGACACGTGTCAGATCCTGGACAGCGCGCTCGCCGACGGTCAACTCTCCATGGAGGAACACCGGCAGCGGGTCAGCTCCGCGACCACTGCCTTCACGCTCGGTGAGTTGCACGCGCTGGTCGCCGATCTGCAGACGGCCAACGCGCCGGTGAGCCTGCCGAGCCTGAAGACCCGGACGGGCTTGCCCGCTGGCGGTGGTTGGGGGATGCGCATCGCCGTCGCCGCGGTGCTCGTGCTGCTCGGCATGGGCATCGGGTGGGGGCTGTACGGCAACACCTCGTCGCCGCTGAGTTTTCAGACCGACCCTGGCGCCAAGTCCGACGGCATACCGGCCAACGTGCTCACGCCGCCGCGCCAGCTGCAGTCATTGGGCGGGCTGACCGGCCTCGTCGAGCAGATGCGTCAGCGGTTCGGCGACACCATGGGATACCGACTGATCGTCTACCCCGAGTACGCGGTGCTCGACCGCGCCGACCCCGGCGACGACCGACGCAAGCTCAGCTACACCTACCGCGGCGGCTGGGGCGACTCGACCAACACGTCGGCCAAGAACCAGGACGACACACTCGTCGACGTCGGCAAGTTCGACCCCAAGGCGATCGTCGGCGTGTTCCGCGGGGCACCGGAGACCCTCGGCATCAAGCAGGCCGACGTGACCACCAGCTACATCAACTTCGAGCCGTCCCGGGACCCGACGGCCCCCGACCCGCTGACCGCCACCGTGTACGTCTCCAGCGACTTCGGCAGCGGCTACATCGAGATGGCCGGCGACGGAACGGTCAAGCAGATCAACTATCCGTCCAGCTGAGAGCCCCTTTTCGACCGTCGCGCGAGGCCCTTGTGTAGCGCCGAATATATCGGCGCGATACTATTGCCCGAGGTGTTGAGGCGTCGTAGCGACAGGGCCCCGACAGGCAAAGGAGGTGGTTCGGTGCTGGAGCTCGCTGTTCTGGGTCTTCTGCTCGAGTCGCCCATGCACGGCTACGAGCTGCGCAAGCGGCTGACCGGACTCCTCGGGGCCTTTCGGGCGTTCTCCTACGGCTCCTTGTATCCGGCGCTGCGCCGGATGCAGGCCGACGGGTTGATCGTCGAGGATGCGGCACCCGACGGCAGCCCGAAGGTGCGCCGTGCACGCCGGGTGTATCAGCTGACCGACGCGGGCAAGCAGCGCTTCACCGAGTTGGTGGCCGATACCGGTCCGCAGAACTACACGGACGACGGGTTCGGCGTTCACCTGGCCTTCTTCAACCGCACCCCGGCCGAGGCCAGGATGCGGATCCTGGAGGGTCGCCGTCGTCAGGTCGAGGAACGCCGAGAAGGCCTTCGCGAAGCGGTCGCGCGGGCCAGCAGTTCGCTTGATCGCTACACCCGCCAGCTGCACCAGCTCGGGTTGGAGTCCAGCGAACGAGAAGTGAAGTGGCTCAACGATTTGATCGCGGCCGAGCGGGTTGCTCAGGGTCACGCCGAGCAGCCGTAGAACGAACAGATTTTCCAAGTGAATTGGATTGAGAGGGAGAACGTCCACATGACTGAGCACGTCGGAGCCGGATCGCCGGCGACATCCAACTCGGAGGTGCGGGTCGCGATTGTCGGTGTCGGCAACTGCGCATCTTCGCTTGTCCAGGGTGTGCAGTACTACCACGACGCCGACGAGAACGCCACGGTTCCCGGCTTGATGCATGTGCGCTTCGGCCCGTATCACGTCCGGGACGTCAAGTTCGTCGCCGCGTTCGACGTCGACGCCAAGAAGGTCGGCTTCGACCTGTCCGAGGCGATCTTCGCGTCGGAGAACAACACCATCAAGATCGCCGACGTGCCGCCCACCGATGTGGTGGTGCAGCGCGGCCCGACGCTCGACGGCATCGGCAAGTACTACGCCGACACCATCGAGGTGTCCGACGCCGAGACCGTCGACGTGGTGAAGGTGCTCAAGGACAACAACGTCGACGTGCTGGTGTCCTACCTCCCGGTGGGCTCGGAGGAGGCCGACAAGTTCTATGCGCAGTGCGCGATCGATGCGGGCGTGGCCTTCGTCAACGCGCTGCCGGTGTTCATCGCCTCTGATCCGGTGTGGGCCAAGAAGTTCGAAGACGCCGGCGTGCCGATCGTCGGCGACGACATCAAGAGCCAGGTCGGCGCCACCATCACCCACCGCGTGATGGCCAAGCTGTTCGAGGACCGCGGCGTGCAGCTGGACCGCACGATGCAGCTCAACGTCGGCGGCAACATGGACTTCCTCAACATGCTCGAGCGCTCTCGGTTGGAGTCCAAGAAGATCTCCAAGACCCAGGCCGTCACCAGCAACCTGCAGCGTGAGTTCAACACCAAGGACGTGCACATCGGCCCGTCCGATCACGTCGGCTGGCTCGACGACCGCAAGTGGGCCTACGTCCGGTTGGAAGGCCGCGCCTTCGGCGACGTGCCGCTGAACCTGGAGTACAAGCTCGAGGTGTGGGATTCGCCGAACTCGGCGGGTGTCATCATCGACGCGGTCCGCGCGGCCAAGATCGCCAAGGACCGTGGCATCGGCGGCCCCGTCGTCGCCGCGTCGGCCTACCTGATGAAGAGCCCGCCGCAGCAGCTGCCCGACGATGTGGCACGCACGCGGCTGGAAACCTTCATCGAGGGCTAGTCCTTTACGGGATGGCCTGACCCGCCAAGGCCTTCGGTTCTTAGAAGCCGAACCCCAGCATGGCTGGCACCTCGGAGGCGAACGCCGCGTCCAGCGCAGCTATCAGCCCGGAGTCGTTGCACCGCAACCGATGTGCGGTCGCGAACGCCGACGCGCGGTGTCCGCCCAGATACAGGCTGCCGAGCACCGACAGGTTGGTGTGCACGTCAGCCTCGGCGTTGGTGTGGACACAGCGCGCCTTCCCGTCGCGCACGTCGAGGTGATACCGACCGCCGCCGCCGAGCAGGCCGTCCGACACGCAGAGCACCGCGGAGACATCGGACGCATAGCGGCGTGCCTCCAGAACCGTTGGCACGTCGCGAATCCGCAGCCACAAAGCGTCCTCCACGAGGGTGGTCCGGACCAGGCGCGGATCGGTCAACAGGTACGGCAGCACGTCGTCGGGGTGCGTCCACGTCGTCACCTTCTCGACGAGGTCCATTCCGAGCAGGGCCCGCCACAGCGCGATGTGCGCCTGCGGCGTCACCGCGGCGAACATGGTGATCTCGACCTTCTTCTTCTCGTCGCCGTGCACCCGGTACATCGCGAAGCCGTCGGCGTGCAGCAGACAGAAGAATGCGCTGCCGCCGGACCGAAACTCCTCGCGATCGGTCAACACCTCGTCCCACAGCCGACGCGGGCTGAACAAGCCACCCGGCGTCTGCAACCGCCACCGCTCGTAGATCTCCTCCAGTTGTTCGCGGTGTTCCTTCGGCCGCACCGTCCGGACACCACCGGAATCGGGAACGCCGTCGTGGAACCTGGCCTCACGCCGGTCGATGGTCAGTTCGCGCCATATCGTCGACGGCCCGTACCCGAAGCGGCCGTAGATGCCGGCCTCGCTGGCCTCCAATCCGGCGAGCGGATAGTCGCGCATCCGGGCGTGCAGTTCGGTGAGCATCGCCGTCAGCGCACCACGGCGCCGGTGGGTCGGCGAGACCGCCACCCCGGACAGGCCCGCCATCGGCAGCACCGCACCGCCCGGAACCGTGAGTTTCAAGTCGAGGTAGAACGCCGTTCCGACGACGTCATCGCCGTCGCAGGCGACCACGACACCGTCGTCCGGAATCATCGTCCGCCACGCGTCGTTGGCTTCCTCTGGCCGCCAGTGACCGAAACACGTCGCCGCGACGACGGCCATGGCCGGCCAATCCGCGTCCGTGGCGGTGCGGATCGTCAACCCTTCCGGTGCACCTGCCGTCGAAGTCATACCCATGACGCTGGCACAACGCCGCTTCGATGGCACCTGAATTTCCGTCGTGCGTAAGGTCAAGCCATGGCCGAGGAGCATCAGGCGCAAGAGATCTCCGACGAGGCTCTGCTGGATCTCGACGAGTTCGGGCTCCTGCACGAGAACGCCGACCAGATCGGGCACACCGGGGCGCTGCCGCCGGTCGCGCGCGTCGAATCCGGTGACATCAGTGCATTGAAGTGGGGCGACGGCCCGCCGCAGGTGGTGTTCCTGCACGGCGGCGGCCAGAACGCGCACACCTGGGACACCGTCATCCTCGGGCTCGGGGTGCCCGCGCTGGCCGTCGACCTGCCCGGGCACGGGCGCTCGGCGTGGCGCGAAGACGGCGACTACGGGCCGACGCGGGGCGCCGAGACGCTGCGCCCCGTGCTGCGGGACTGGGCGCCCCATCCGCGCCTTGTTGTCGGCATGTCGCTGGGCGGGCTGACCGCGCTGCGCATCGCCGCCGCCGAGCCCGCGCTGGTTCCCGAACTGCTGCTCGTCGACGTCACCCCGTCCGCACCCGAACGCCACGAGGAGATGACCAAGGCCCAACTCGGCGCCGTGGCGCTGGTCAAGGGCGATCGTGAGTTCGACAGTTTTTCCGCGATGCTGGACGTGACGGTCGAGGCCGCTCCGCATCGCGACCGGAAGTCGTTGCGGCGCGGCGTATTTCACAACTCCAAGCGCCTCGACGGCGGCGTCTGGACATGGCGCTACGACTCGTTCCGCAAAGGGGACGGGTTCGACAACCTGTGGGAAGACGTACCGAAGATCACGATGCCGACCACGCTGGTCCGCGGCGCCAACTCGTTCTTCGTTCACGATGAGGACGCCGCCGCATTCGCCGAGGGCGCACCGGGATTCCAGCGCACCCATGTCGTCGCCGATTCCGGGCATTCCGTTCAGGGCGACCAACCGCGGGCGCTCGTCGACATTCTGCGTGGGGTGCTGGGCGCCTGACCCCAGTTGTTCACCAGATGCTTCCCAGTTGATTGCCAGGCTCCCGTAAGTTCCGTCGCGCCCGGCCGACAGCCTCCGGCCGGATACGTGCCCGGAAGGAATCCCTGTATGTCGCTCGTGCCGTTGAACCTGTTCGTCAGCCACGACGGAAAGTCCAAGCGCCAGCACGTGACATGCCGGTTCAAATGCGGTGACGCCTGCTCCAAGCCGGTCCGCAACACCAGCGACAACGAGTACTTCGGCGACATCGCCAAGGAGGTGTCGCGCCGTTCGATGCTGCAGGCCGGCGGGATCGCGGTGCTCGCCGTCGGCGCCGGATCGGCGCTGGCCGCCTGCAGCAGCGCCGAACAACCCGCCGCGACCCCGACGTCGTCGACCGGACCCGCCGGGCCCGCCGGACCGCCGCCGGGGATGAAGTTCGAAGCCGTCGCCCCCAACACCGAGGACGCGGTCGTCATCCCCGACGGCTACCAGCAGGGCGTGGTGATCAGTTGGGGCGACCCCATCATCGAGGGCGCCCCGAAGTTCGACGTGCGCAACCAGACCGGCGC
This sequence comes from Mycolicibacterium moriokaense, assembly GCF_003347205.1. Lineage (GTDB taxonomy): Bacteria > Actinomycetota > Actinomycetes > Mycobacteriales > Mycobacteriaceae > Mycobacterium > Mycobacterium moriokaense_B. The sequence goes on along the minus strand of NZ_QQBJ01000020.1, from coordinate 74,146 downwards.
CGCGCAGCGCGGCCAGTTCGGGTTCAACAACGACTTCGCGGGCCTGCTGCCGATTGACGGCCAACCCAACCGCTTCCTGTTGGTGACCAATCACGAGTACGTGGACCCGCTGTTCATGTTCCCGGGCTATCAAGACGGCGCACCCTCCCGCGAGCAGTTCGACGTCGAGATCGCGGCGATGGGGATGGGCGTCGTCGAGGTGGAGCGCGTCGCCGGGGGCGGTCTGAAGCCGGTGATGGGCCGCTACAACCGTCGCGTCACGGCCGACACCCCGATGACGCTGGTCGGCCCCGCCGCGGGCAGCGACTTCGTCAAGACGGCCGCCGACCCTGCGGGCCGCACGGTCGCGGGAACGATCGCCAACTGCTCCGGCGGCGTAACCCCTTGGGGCACGGTGTTGTCCGGCGAGGAGAATTTTCAGGAGTACTTCGGCGCAGCGGAGGGTGCGACGGCGCCCAACCCGGTGCAGGCCGACCAGTACGACCGCTACGGGATTCCGCTGGAGCCGTCGTCGCTGTTGTGGGAGACCCTCGACCCGCGGTTCGACGTCACCAAGACGCCCAACGAGCCCAACCGGTTCGGCTACGTCGTCGAACTCAACCCGTGGGATCCCCAGTCGATCCCCGTCAAGCACAGCGCGCTGGGCCGGTTCCGGCACGAGGCCGCCAACATCTACGTCACCGGCGACGGCACCGTGGTCGCCTACAGCGGCGACGACGAGCGCTTCGACTACATGTACAAGTTCGTGTCGAGCAAGAAGATGCAGCCAGGAAAAGACCCGGCGGCGTTGGCGCACAACATGACCCTGCTCGACGAGGGCACGCTGTACGTCGCGAAGCTGTCCAGCGACATCCCGCCCGCCGAGATCGACGGGTCGGGCAAGCTGCCGTCGACCGGATCGTTCCGCGGCACCGGGACCTGGATTCCGCTGCTGCGCTCGGGTCCCGACGGCCAGGCCGAGTCGCTGGTGGCAGGCATGACCCCGCAGGCGGCGGCGGTGTTCACCCGGTTCGCTGCCGACAAGGCGGGCGCCACCAAGATGGACCGCCCCGAGGACTTCGAGGCCAATCCCAAGACCGGCAAGCTGTACGTGGCGCTGACCAACAACGACAAGCGCGGCGCCGACGGTAAACCGGCGTCGGATGCCGCCAACCCGCGCAACGACAACAAGAACGGGCAGATCCTCGAGATCACCGACAACCACGCCGGCACCGACTTCACCTGGGACCTGCTGCTGGTGTGCGGGGACCCGGCCGCTGCCGACACCTACTTCGCCGGGTTCGACAAGTCGAAGGTCAGCCCCATCTCGTGTCCGGACAACGTGGCGTTCGACAGCCACGGAAACCTGTGGATCGCCACCGACGGCAACGCGTTGGACTCCAACGACGGGCTGTTCGCCGTCGCGCTAGACGGCCCCAACCGCGGTGAGACCAAACAGTTCCTCACCGTGCCTCTGGGCGCGGAAACCTGCGGGCCGATCATCACCGACGACTTGGTCACCGTCTGCGTGCAGCACCCCGGCGAGCACGACGACAACACCATCGACGACCCGCTGTCGCGGTGGCCGGAAGGCGGCAACGGGACGGCGCGTCCGTCGGTGGTCGCGGTGTGGAGGAGCGACGGCCAGATCGGCGTCTAGCGAGGAGGCCGGCAATAATTTCTCGCCGGGCGACGATCAAGCGGCGACAGCCGCGCTGAGGAGGCCGGCAATAATTTCTCGCCAAAGCGGGAATGATGAGCGGGTGACCTCTCCCATTCGTATCGGCGTCCAACTGCAGCCACAACATTCGCCCACCTACAGCCACATCCGCGACGCGGTCCGCCGCTGCGAGGACATCGGCGTCGACGTCGCGTTCAACTGGGACCACTTCTTCCCGCTGTACGGCGACCCCGACGGTGCCCATTACGAATGCTGGACGATGCTCGGCGCGTGGGCTGAACAGACGTCGCGCATTCAGATCGGCGCGCTGGTCACCTGCAATTCGTATCGCAACCCGGAACTGTTGGCCGACATGGCGCGCACCGTCGACCACATCTGTAACGGCCGGCTGATTCTGGGCATCGGGTCGGGCTGGAAGCAGAAGGACTACGACGAGTACGGCTACGAGTTCGGCACCGCGGGCAGCCGACTCGACGATCTGGCCGCCGCATTCGGCCGCATCAAGTCGCGGCTGGGCAAGCTCAACCCGCAGCCGACCCGCGACATCCCGGTGCTGATCGGCGGCGGCGGTGAGAAGAAGACGCTGCGACTGGTCGCTGAGTACGGCGACGTCTGGCATTCGTTCACCGACAGCAGCGAGTATCCGCGCAAGGCCGAGGTGCTGGCGGCGCACTGCGCCGACGTGGGTCGCGATCCCGCGGCGATCGAGCGCTCGGCGGGTGTTACGGGACAGGGCACCGACGGCCTGCTCGCCGAAGCCGACGCGCTGGCCGGCCTGGGAGTCACCCTGCTGACGGTCGGCGTGAACGGCCCCGACTACGACCTCGGTGATGCAGAAGCGTTGTGCCGCTGGCGCGATCAGCGCGGCTGACGAAGAACTGAGCTTAGGCTGCGCGAACCGGCGCAACACAAAAGAGTCTCATTCGGTCAATTGCCGATTCCCGACCAATTGGCGTGATTAACTGTCGCCGCTATGCCCAAGAGGTACGGGGTCAAAGAGAAGGACCAGGTTGTTTCCCACATCATCAACCTGGTTCTGACCGGAAAGCTGCGCTCGGGAGATCGGGTCGACCGCAACGAGGTTGCCAACGAGCTCGGGTTGAGCCGCGTGCCGATTCAGGAAGCCGTGGTGCAGCTCGAGCACGACGGAATCCTGTCCACCCGTTATCACCGCGGCGCGTTCGTCGAGCGCTTCGACGAGTCCGTCGTCCTGGAGCATCACGAGCTGCACGGCATCCTGCTGGGCATCGCGTCGGCGCGCGCCGCCAACGACCCGCGGCCGCACGTGCTCGCCCAACTCGACTCGCTGACCGACTTCATGCGCGCAAACCGCGAGTCCCGAGCGTTCCAGGAGGCGGCCTGGCAGTACCGCCAGACGATCAACGACGAATACGCCGGCCCGCGGCTGATGGCCGAGATTCGCGCCTCGCAGAGTTTCATGCCGCGCAGTTTCTGGGTGACCTACCTGAACAACCACGACGAGATGCTGCCGTACTACGAGGCCGAGACCGCGGCCATCCATTCCCATGACCCCGACGCGGCGCGCGCGGCTTGCGCGGGACGTTCCGAGGCGATGGGCCGGATCATGGTCGCCGAGCTGGTGCGGCGGGGCGTCTTCAGCCCGGCGGGTCTGGCAAGGCAGCCGACGGCTGCATTCTGATTGAGCGAGAGCCAATTTCTCCGCGCAAGTTCTGCATCCGCAAACATTGCGTGATTACATGTCGTCAGAACCAGACAGGTTAGACTAGCGAACTATGGTGGAGACGGAAGCGCAGGTCGACGAGCTCGCAGCAGAGCTGCAGCGCGTCCTGTCCAAGCTGTTCTCCGTTCTTCGGCGCGGTGACGCCAACCGCGGCACGGCAGGCGACCTGACGCTGGCCCAGCTGTCGATCCTGTTGACGCTGTTGGAAAAGGGCCCGATCCGGATGACCGATCTGGCGGCCCACGAACGTGTCCGCACGCCCACGACGACGGTGGCGATCCGGCGCCTGGAGAAGCTCGGCCTGGTGAAACGGTCGCGTGACCCGTCGGATCTGCGGGCCGTCCTGGTCGAGGTCACGCCGCGGGGGCTTGTCCAGCACCGTGAGGCGCTGGCCGCGCGCAGGGCCGCGCTGGCCGCGATGCTCGGCAAGCTCACCGAGGACGACGTCGAAACCCTGACCAAGGCGCTGGGGCCGATGGAGCGACTGGCCGATCAGGACAGCGGCCAGGTCGAGGACTAACCCAACCAGTCCAGCACCGCTGCGGCGGTCCACGACTGCTGCATGCTGCCCAACGGCTCACCGGTGAACGGCTCGTAATACTCGGCGAAAGTGCCGTCGCTGGCCTGCCGCAGGCCTTCGCGACGCAGGATCAGCGAGCGCTCCGCCCACCCGCGGCGGGCGAAGGCCCAGGCGAACAGCCACGTCATCACCGGCCACACCGGTCCGCGCCAGTACTCGCGCGGCCGGAAGTCACGCGACACCGGCGATGTCGACGGTATCAGCGCATACTTCAGGTCCGGATGCCCGCAGAACCGCGGGCCCTCCAGCAGCCGCAAAAGCATGCGCTCCTTGTCGTGCGGCAGCCCGCCGCACAGCAGCGGGGCGAACTGCGCGACCGTCTCGGTGGCGATCCACTTCCCGGCCCGCACATCGAAATCTCGTGCCGCGCCGGTTCTTTCGTCGGTAGTCTCGAGGACGCCGGCGCGAAAGCGGTCGGCCCACGCGTAGAGGTCCCTGACGTCCGCGTGCGGGCGCTTGTGGTCCTCTCCGATCTCGGCGAGCACCGTGCAGGCCACCGACAGGATGGCCGAGACGAAGACGTCCTCGACGGCGAAGCTCATCACCTTCGGCAGCAGGTCGTCGTCGTACCGCGCCGATTTCATCTCTTCGACCAGCCACAGGTAGCGGTCGTATTCCGTGTCCGACGGCCGCTGGCTGGCGTCGGTGACGATGGCGTTGTCCTCGCGCTGGTATTCGGGCACATTGCCGGGGATCACGTTGGCGTACGCGGCATCCCACCGCGGCGAGTTGTCCATCCCGGACTCCCAGCCGTGATACAGCGTCACCCGGCCGTGCGAATTCTGGTCGCGCGCCTCGGCGAGCCAGCGGTGCCAGCGCACGAGTTCGTCCCACCGCCGGTCGAGGAACGCCTCGGCCACCGCCCTGGTGGACCGGCCCCGCGATCGCGCGTGGTCGAGGATGCGCTGCACCGCGATCGCGTGCACCGGCGGCTGAGTGATGCCCGAGGTGTGCCGCGTGCGCGGCGCGTTGGCCGCCAACGCCGACGTCGCCCACCGCGCCGGGCCCGGGAAGTACCCGTCGACCCCGTTGGCGAACACGATGTGCGGGATCATCCCGTTGGACCACTGGGCCGACAGCAGCGTGTCGAGTTCGACGACCGCCCGCTCGACGCTGAGGGGAGCGAGGCCGATCGCCACGAAGGCGGCGTCCCAACTCCACATGTGCGGGTACAGCAGCGGCGCCGCCGTGGTCATCGCACCCAGGTCGTTGCCGCGCAGCAGATACGCGGCTCGTGCTGCGAGCTGTGTGGGCGCGAAGGTGGGATCGGGGGCCATCTGTTCAATAATCGCAGTCGGTAGGGTGTCCGGCATGCCGACCGCCTTCATCACCGGCCCGGGAGGCGGGCTCGGGACCGCCATCGCCGACGCGCTGGCCCCCACTCACACGCTGTTGCTGGGCGGCAGGCCGTCGCAGCGGCTGGATGCGCTCGCCGAGCGGCTCGGCGCCTCGACTTGGCCGCTGGACCTGCAGGACAGCGAGGCGATTCCGACCGCGGTCGAACCGATCGACGAGCTGGACGTGCTGATCCACAATGCGGGCGCCGCCTTCCCCGGCCGGGTCGCGGAGTCGTCGGTCGACGAGTGGCGCGTCACCATGGAAGTCAATGTCATTGGGGCGGTGGCGCTTACGCTGGCACTGCTGCCTGCGTTGCGGGCGGCGCGCGGCCACGTCGTGTTCATCAACTCCGGCGCCGGGCTCGCCGCGTCGCCGGGGCTGGCGTCCTACACGGCGAGCAAGTTCGCGTTGCGCGGGTTCGCCGACTCGTTGCGCAACGACGAACCCGACCTGCGCGTGACGTCGATCCATCCCGGCCGGATCGACACGGTGATGCAGGAGGGTCTGGTCGCCTACGAGGGCGGCGAGTACAAACCCGAGCGCTTCCTGCGCCCGCAGACCGTCGCGGAGTTCGTCGCCGACGCCGTCAACGCGCCACCGGACGCCCACGTCCGCGAAATCGTGGTCCGCCCCGCGTGATTTCGGCGCGCTAAGTCATCCTGTGGGTGACCGAGCGCGCCGAAATCGCCTTGCGAAGCACAGCTATCACTCGTTGCGGATACTCCGTGAGGTCGAGCCAGGTGAAGCGGAGCACTTGCCAGCCGAGCGTCGTGATGGCGTTTTGGCGTTCGCGATCGATTTGGAAAGCCGAGGGATCGCTGTGATAGGCCAGCCCGTCGAGTTCGACGGCCAGTTTCGGAGCAGGGAAGCCGACGTCCACTTTGTACCCCCCGACGGGATAGTTGGTCCGCCATCCGGTGATGCCTGCCTGCCGCAGTAGTTTCAAAAACAGTCGTTCCGCTTCTGAGCGGGCGCCGTTGGATGCGGCTTGCAAGAGCTGGCGGGCCGCCGGCGATCCATATCGGCCCTTGTTCCGCAGATGGGCGGCCCACAGTTCGCGCAAATTAGCGTCGCGCTGCAGTGCGGCGTCCAATATCTTGACACCCCCCGGCCTGCGTACCGTCGCCTCGACCAGGGTCAGCGCCGGGCACGTCACGCGCAGACCACGGCGCTCAATGACGTCGGCTGCGGCCAGATCCCGTCGTCGTACCCGGGAGCCATCGTGACATCGGCCGTGGCTGTTGCGCGGCACCGTCACCTCAACGACATCGGGCGCAAATCTCGTCAGGCTCAGCCAGTAGGCAGCGGCAAGGCCGCTCGCCGCTGCCTGATCGCCATAGCTCCATACCGCAACGCGCACGCGGGCGGCGTCGGTGAACGGGCGGTCGTCGGCGAAATAGACACCGCGCGAACATCGCCGCCAGTCGCCGGACCTGATTCGCCTGTGCACCGCCTGCTTAGTGAACCCAGCACGACGCGCGTGCTCGATGGTGAACACTCCGTCATGTCGGCGCAGATAGTCGTTCAACACTTAATGACTGACGCAAGGACCGCGGTCGCCGGTTCCCCGCAACGTGATTTCGGCGCGCTCGGTCATCCTGTGGGTGACCGAGCGCGCCGAAATCACTACTTCTAGACGACGAGGTTGACCAAGCGGCCGGCGACCACGATCACCTTTTTCGGCGTCGCGCCGTCGAGGAACGCCTGCACCTTCTCGTCGGCCAGCGCGGCCGCTTCGATCACGTCGGCGTCGGCAGTCGCCGGCACCGTGACACGACCGCGCACCTTTCCGTTGACCTGCACCGGGAACTCCACGGTGTCGACCGTCAGATAGGCCTCGTCGGCCACTGGGAACGGCCCGTGCGCCAGCGACGTCTGGTGGCCCAGCCGCTGCCACAGTTCCTCGGCCAGGTGCGGCGCCAGCGGTGCGACCATGAGCACCAGCGGTTCGACGGCCGCGCGCGGCACCTCGGCGCTGTGCTCCTTGGTCAGGTGGTTGGTGTATTCGATCAGTTTGGCGCCTGCGGTGTTGTTGCGCAGCGACGCATAGTCTTCCGACACTCCGGCGATTGTGCGGTGCAGTGCCCGCAGCGTCTCCTCGTCCGGTTCCTCGTCACTGACCCGGGCCTGCCCGCTGTCCTCGTCGACCACCAGTCGCCACACCCGCTGCAGGAACCGGTAGGCGCCGACGACGTCCTTGGTCGCCCACGGCCGCGATGCCTCCAGCGGGCCCATCGACATCTCGTAGACGCGCAGGGTGTCCGCGCCGTAGTTGTCGCAGATCTCATCCGGCGACACCGAGTTCTTCAGGCTCTTGCCGATCTTGCCGAACTCCTGCGTCACCTCGACTTCCCCGTCGGGGCCCGGCCAGTAGAACTTCTTGTCCCGCTCGACGACCTCCGCCGCGGGCACGTAGCTCCCCCGCGCGTCGGTGTACGCGTGTGCCTGGATGTAGCCCTGGTTGACCAGCCGCCGATAAGGCTCCCGCGACGAGACGTGGCCAAGGTCGTAGAGCACCTTGTGCCAGAACCGGCAATACAACAGGTGCAGCACCGCGTGCTCGACGCCGCCGACGTACATGTCGACCCCGCCCGGGTCGTCCTGGCCGTGCTCGGCGGGCCGCGGCCCCATCCAGTATGCCTCGTTCTCCTTGTCGCACATTGCATCCGAGTTCAGCGGATCGGTGTAGCGCAACTCGTACCAGGAGCTGCCGGCCCACTGCGGCATCACGTTGGTGTCACGCGTGTAGGTCTTGCGGCCTTCGCCGAGATCCAGTTCGACGCGCACCCAGTCGGTCGCCTTGTTCAGCGGCGGCGCCGGCACGCTGTCGGCGTCGTCGGGGTCGAACAACACCGGCGAGTAGTCGGGCATGTCGGGCAGTTCCACCGGCAGTTCGGATTCCGGCAGCGGGTGCGCGCGGCCCTTCTCGTCGTAGACGATCGGGAACGGCTCACCCCAGTACCGCTGCCGGGCGAACAGCCAGTCGCGCAGCTTGTACTCGACGCGGGCCTGCCCGACGCCGTCGGCGGCCAACCGCGCGGTGATGGCCTCCTTCGCCGACTCGACGCTGAGCCCGTTCAAATAATCGGAGTTGACCGCCTCTCCGTCGCCGAGGAACGGGCCCTGCGAAACATCGCCGCCGGCAATGACTTCCACGATGGGCAGGCCGAACGCGTCGGCGAACTCCCAGTCGCGTTGATCGTGGCCGGGCACCGCCATGATCGCGCCCGTCCCGTAGCCGGCCAGCACATAGTCGGCGATGAAGATCGGGATCTGCGCACCGTCGGCGGGATTGGTGGCGTAGCTGCCGAGGAAGACGCCGGTCTTGGCCTTCGCCTCCTGGCGTTCCAAATCCGACTTGGCCGCGATCGATCGGCGGTAGGCCGCGACTGCGGCCGCCGGGCTGTCCGCGCCGTACGTCCAGCGCGGGTCGACGCCCGCGTCGGGCCAGTCCGCCGCCGTCAACCGCTCCACCAACGGATGCTCGGGCGCCAGCACCATATACGTGGCCCCGAACAAGGTATCCGGTCGCGTGGTGAACACCTCGATGTCGCCCGCACCGGTCGCGAACAGCACCTCCGCGCCGGTGGATCGGCCGATCCAGTTGCGCTGCATGGTCTTGACCTTCTCCGGCCAGTCCAGCACCTCTAGATCGTCGAGCAGCCGGTCGGAGTAGGCGGTGATGCGCATCATCCACTGCCGCAACCGCTTCCGGAACACCGGGAAGTTGCCGCGGTCGCTGCGCCCGTCGGAGGTGACCTCCTCGTTGGCCAGCACGGTGCCCAGGCCCGGGCACCAGTTCACCATCGAGTCGGCCTGATAGACCAGCCGGTACCCGTCGATCACGTCGGCGCGTTCGTCCGACGACAACGCCGACCACTGCCTGCCGTCGTCCAGCCCGCGCCGCCCGGAGTCGAATTCGCCGATCAGTTCCTCGATGCGGCGCGCCCTGTTGAGGTCCTTGTCGAACCAGGCGTTGTAGATCTGCAGAAAGATCCACTGCGTCCACTTGTAGAACTCGACGTCGGTGGTGGAGAAGCTGCGCCTGTCGTCATGGCCCAGCCCGAGGCGGCCAAGCTGACGGCGGAAGTTGACGATGTTGGCCTCGGTCCTGGTGCGCGGATGCGTGCCCGTCTGCACCGCATACTGCTCGGCGGGCAGTCCGAACGAGTCGAAACCCAACGCGTGCAGAACATTTCGGCCCGTCATCCGGAAGTAGCGGGCATACACGTCGGTCGCGATGTAGCCCAACGGGTGTCCGACGTGCAGTCCCTCGCCCGACGGGTAGGGGAACATGTCCTGGACGAACATCTTGTCGGCGGGAACCGGGGTGCCGCCCGTCGGCGCCAACGACCCCACCGGGTTGGGCACATGGAACGTCCCGTTCCGCCGCCAGCGCTGCTGCCAGTCATGCTCGATCTCCCCGGCCAGTTTCGCGGTGTAGCGGTACTGCGGGGTGTCGGCTGTCGCGTCGGCGGCGTCGGTGACCGACTCATTACTCACGTGAACAGGGTAAAGGGCCGCCGTCGTCGGTCCGTCGGCCACGGCCAGGTATCGGTTGCGTTGCAGAGTTGTCAGGGCTTCATTCCAGCTCGGTTCCAAGGGTGGTGGCCGCCGCCGCGCCGGGGTTACGGTCGCCCCCTGACCAGGGGCATGTCTGCCCCACAGCCGGAAAGGACTCGAGGGAAGGAATCGGGCGATGATCGAAAGTGCCCGCCGATGGCGGATCCTGGCAGGTGGTCTTGCCGCGGGCATGGCCGGTGTGGTCGGCTTCGCGGGCGCCACCGCGTCAGCGGAACCGATCTATCCGTACCTCCCCCAGCCGGCACCGGCGACCATCGCCGAGGCGGCGCCCGTCGTGCCCGGTGCCGCGTCCGCGACGCAGGCCCAGTCGCTGGCGTCCCCCGGGGTGCTGCCCGCTGCCGCTGCGGCCACACCGGAGACCGTGGTGCCTGCCACCTCGGTGACCCTGAGCGACTTCCTCAAGGAGAAGGGCGTCAAGCTCGAACCGCAGGTGGCCAACGGTTTCAAGGCGCTCAACATCGTGCTGCCCATGCCGCGCGGCTGGTCGCAGGTGCCGGACCCGAACGTGCCCGATGCGTTCGCGGTGATCGCCGACCGGGTCGGGGGCGACGGCATCTACACCTCCAACGCGGCGCTGGTGGTCTACAAGCTGGTCGGCGGGGACTTCGACCCCAAGGAGGCCATCACCCACGGCTACATCGATGCCCAGGAGCAGACCGCCTGGCGCACCACCAACGCATCGCTGGCCGATTTCGGCGGCATGCCGTCATCGACCATCGAGGGCACCTACCGCGAGAACAACATGACGCTCAACACGTCGCGCAGGCACACCATCGCGACCGCGGGCCCCGACAAGTATCTGGTGACGCTGTCGGTGACCACCACCGCAGGCGAAGCCGTCGCCGCCGCCGATGCGACCGAGGCGATCACCAACGGGTTCCAGATCAGTACGCCGGGTGCGCCCGCGCCCGCGGCGACCCCGGCGGCCCAAACCCTGCCGCAGGCGCCTCCCCGGTAGCGCGTCGCGAGGCCCGCCGCCTAAGGTGGGCCGCATGCTTGTCGCGGCGGTGGGTTGTCTGCTCGCTGCCTTCGCGACCGCCGCGCTCGGCGTCTGGACGCTGACCCGGCCCCGCTCCGCCGACATGGTCCGGCAGGTGCTTCGCGCGGTGGCCCCGACTCAGTTGGCCGCCGCGGCGATGCTCACCGTCGCCGGCGTGGTGGCGCTGTCGTCGCAGCCCGAAACCGGGCTCGTCGTGTTGCTCGTCTGCGTGATAGGCGCGGTCGCCACCGTCGCTGCGGGCTGCTGGCAGAGCGCGAAGTTCGTGGCGGCGCGGGCAGGGGCGGGCGCGTCCTGCGCCAGCCCCGCGGGCGGCTGTGCCGCCGGCGCCTGCGCGACGTGCACGCTGTCGCGAAACTAATTGCGGCTGATATCGATCGGGTGGGTCGCCAGCATCGACAGCGGTAGCGGCTGCCTGCGCAGCACCCGCCCCCAAAGGTCCACCCGCGACTCGGCCAGCACGTCGGACGGCAGGGCCGACAACACGATCCAGTCGTCGCGCTCGATCTCGCCCTCCAGCTGACCGATCGTCCAGCCCGAGTAGCCGGCGAAGATGCGCACCCCCTCGACCATCGGCGCGATGTTCTCCGGTTCGGCGTCCAGGTCGATCATCACCATGCGGCCCTGCACATGCCGGATGCCCGGCACCCCGCTGGGGTCGGTGCCCACCCGCAGGGTGGCCAGACACAGCGCGGCATCGCGCTTGACCGGGCCGCCGATGAACATGGTCTTCGGCTTGGTGGCCAGCTTCGCCCACTGCGGCAGCACGTTGTAGACCGCGGTCTCGCTGGGCCGGTTCAGCACCACGCCGAGCGTGCCGCCGTCGTTGTGCTCGACGATGTAGATGACGCTGCGCCGGAAGGTCGGCTCGAGCAGATCGGTGTTTGCCAGCAGCAGAGTTCCGGCGCGCACCCGGTTGGCGGTCGGAGCGACAAAGTCCTCCGGATCATCTGACTGCGCCACCCCACCATCATGTCACCAGCGAACGGTCGAGGTGGCGAACAAGCGCGGCCCGCCGGGATATTTGTACTGTGAATTCTCGTGGTTGACGCGCACTCACCGATGGCCCTGCTGCGGTCGGTGCGCGGCCTCGTCGAGTTCCGGCGACTGCTGGAATTGCGGACGGCAAGCCAGTTCGGCGACGGACTGTTTCAAGCCGGGCTGGCGGGCGGGCTGCTGTTCAACCCCGAGCGCGCGGCGGGCCCGTGGGAGATCGCCGCCGCCTTCGCCGTGCTGTACCTGCCCTACTCGGTGCTGGGCCCGTTCGCGGGCGCGCTGCTCGACCGCTGGGATCGCCGGCTGGTGCTGATCGGCGCCAACAGCGCCCGCGTCGTCTTCGTGCTCGCCATCGCCGCGCTGCTGTTCGCGGGTGCCGGCGATCTCGCGATCCTGCTGGGTGCGCTGATCGTCAACGGCTTCACCCGCTTCGTGTCCGCGGGCCTGTCAGCCGCGCTGCCCGACGTGGTACCCCGCAAGCAGGTCGTGACCATGAACTCGGTCGCGACGGCCACCGGCGGCGCGGGCGCGCTGCTCGGCGCGGCGGTCATGCTGGCGCTGCGGCCGCTGTTCGGTCCCAACGACACCGGCGCTGCCGCAATCATTCTCATCGTCGTGCTCCCGGTGTCGCTGGCGCTGGTGCTGTCGCTGCGATTCCCTCCCCACGTCCTCGGGCCGCACTCCAGTGCGCGCGCGATCCACGGTTCGGTGGCCTACGCGGTCGCCACCGGATGGCTGCACGGCGCCCGCACCGCGGTGGCGGTGCCGACCGTCGCGGGCACCCTGGCCGGGCTCGCCGCCCACCGGATGGTGTTCGGCCTCAACACGATGCTGGTGTTGGTGATGGTCCGGCACGTGGACGCCCAGAGCGTCGCCGGCATCGGCATCGCCGCGCTGTTCCTGGGCACCGGAGCCGTCGGGGTGTTCGTCGCGACGGTGATCACGCCTGCCGCCGTCGCCAGATGGGGGCGCTACCGCACCGCGAACGGGGCGCTGCTGCTGGCCACCGGCATCCAGCTCGGCGGCCTCGGCCTGCAGATGCCGGTGCTGATGCTGTGCGGATTCCTGCTCGGCTCCGCCGGTCAGGTGGTCAAGCTGTGCGCGGACAGCGCCATGCAGATCGACGTGGACGACGCGCTTCGCGGCCACATGTTCGCGGTGCAGGACGCCTTGTTCTGGATGACGTTCATCGTCGCGCTCGCCGCGGCGGCGGCGGTGATCCCCGCGGACGGCCGATCCCCGGGGCTCGTCGCGGCCGGATCAGCGGTCTACCTCGTCGGCCTGATGGCGCACGCCGGCATCGTCCGCTGGTCCCGCGGCGCCAGTTAGGCTGTGGCGCATGGCGACAGCGGCCCCCATCGTGACCGACCTCCGCGACGAGAGCGCCGACCTCGACAGCCTGGTCGCCGATCTGCCCGCCGCAGGCTGGGCGGAGGCGACGCCGGCGTCGGGCTGGACCATCGCACACCAGATCGCGCATCTGCTGTGGACCGACCGCGTCGCGCTGTTGTCGGTCGACGACGAAGCCGGGTTCACCGAGGTGCTCGGGGCGGCGGCCGAGGATCCGAGCGGGTTCGTCGACCGCGGCGCCGAGGAGGTCGCCGCCACTGAGCCGGCCGCACTGCTCGCCGACTGGCGAGACACCCGGCGCCGCCTGCACGATGCGCTGCTGACGGTGCCCGACGGTCGCAAGCTGCCGTGGTTCGGTCCGCCGATGAGCGCCGCGTCGATGGCGACGGCGCGGCTGATGGAGACCTGGGCGCACGGCCTCGACGTCGCCGACGCGCTCGGGGTGAAGCGGCCGCCGACCGCGCGGCTGCGCTCCATCGCCCATATCGGCGTGCGCACACGCGATTTCGCGTTCGCGATCAACGGCCTCGATGTACCCGCGGAGCCGTTCCGGGTGGAGCTGGCCGCGCCCGACGGTTCGACGTGGACCTGGGGGCCGTCGGACGCCGGGCAGCGGGTGACGGGCACCGCGGAGGACTTCTGCCTGCTGGTCACCCAGCGCAGGCCCCGCGCGACGCTGGACGTCACCGCCGAAGGCGATGACGCGCAGAAGTGGCTGACGATCGCCCAGGCGTTCGCCGGCCCGCCCGGCCCCGGGCGCTAGTTCACAGCACTTGCCCAGGCTCGCAAAATCGAGCGGATTCGCGCCCGATCTGCTTCACCATTATCGATGAGGCTCTGGTCGCCGGAGGCGGCAGCGCCATCTCTCCTGGCCCGGGAGCGATATGGATTTCTACGCGGTGCTCGACGAGGTGGTCGAACTCCTGCGATCGCGTGGTCGCGTTTCCTATCGCGCCCTCGAGGCCCAATTCGATCTGACTGCCGAGCAGTTCAACGCGTTGCGCTTCGAGTTGCGCTACGCCCACCCGGACACGATCGCCGACGACGGGCAGGGTTTCAGCTGGACCCCGGCAGAGCCGGAACCCGCCGATGCCGAACGCCGCCAGCTCACCGTGTTGTTCTGCGATCTAGTGGACTCGACGCCGCTGTCCCGCGACCTCGATCCGGAAGATTTCCGTGAGGTCATGCGCGCCTACTACGAGAGCTGCGGCAAGGTCATCGAACGCTTCGACGGTTACATCGCGCAGTACCTCGGTGACGGGTTGATCGTGTTCTTCGGCTATCCGCAGGCGCACGAAGACGATGCGCAGCGCGCCGTGCGGGCCGGCCTGGAGGTGATCGCCGCCATCACGGCTCTCAGCGCCGAGATGCGGATTCGATACGGCGTGGAGCTGGCCGTTCGACTCGGCTGCCACACAGGTCTTGTCGTGGTCGGCGAAGTCGTTGGCGAGGGCAGGCACGAGCTGATGGCGATGGGGGACGCACCCAACATCGCGGCCCGGCTCCAGGGCGTGGCCAGCAGGAACGGCCTGGTGATCGGCCCCGTAACGCATCAACTGGTCGCGGGCTTCTTCGACTGCCACTCCTTGGGCACACCTGCGCTAAAGGGCGTCGCCACCCAGATGGAGGTCTTCCAGGTCCTTCACGAGAGCAGCGCACGCACCCGCCTCGAGGCGCTTGGCCGGACGGGGCTCACCCCGCTGGTCGGACGGTCCTCGGAGATACGGCTGCTCGAGGACCGCTGGGCCGATGCGGCGTCCGGCCGCGGACACGTCGTGGTGGTCAATGGTGAAGCCGGCATCGGTAAGTCGCGGTTGGTCCGCGCGACGGGCGAGCACGCGGCCGAAGCCGGCGGTTGGCTCATCCCGTGCCAGGGGTCGCCGTATCACCGTGACACCGCGTTCTACCCGTTCATCGACCTGTTCCACAAGGTCGTGCTGCGCTCCGATCGCCCCGAGTCGCCCGCCGAGAAGGTGCGCAGGCTGGAGGCGTTCTTCTCGGCGAGCGGCCTCCCGCTCGACGATTGCATTCCCCACCTGTGCGCCCTGCTGTCGCTGCCGCCGCCGACCGGACACCGGCTTCCCGACCTGCCGCCTGACCAGCAAAAGCAGCAGACGATGTCGGCGCTGCAGACGCTCATCCGCCGCAGGGCCGATCAGCAGCCGGTTCTGCTGGTGGTCGAGGATCTGCACTGGGTGGATCCGACGACCGTGGAGCTTCTCACGCTGCTCGTCGAGCAGGTGCGCGACGTGCGGATGCTCGCGCTGTTCACCTGCCGTCCCGAGTTCCACCAACCGTGGACCGGCAATCCCGACGTCACGGAGATGGCGCTGACGCGGTTGCCGCCGGCCGACGCCTCAGAGTTGCTCCAAAAGGTGGCCGGGGGCAAGCCGCTGCCCGACGAAATCGTGTCCGACGTGGTGGCCAAGGCCGACGGCGTGCCGCTCTTCATCGAGGAGCTCACCAAGACGCTGCTGGAATCGGACTTTCTGGCCGAGCGCGCGGGGCGCTACGTCTTGGCGGGGCCACTCCCGCCGCTGGCCATCCCCAACACACTGCACGACTCGCTGATGGCTCGCCTCGATCGCCTTTCGACGACCAAAGGCATGGCGCAGCTGGGTGCGGCGATTGGGCGCGAGTTCTCGTTCACCTTGCTGCGGGCCGTATCTCCCTGGAGTGAAACCGCATTGAACGAGGGCCTCGCACAGCTGGTCACGTCCGAGTTCCTGTTCCAACAAGGGGCACCACCCGAGGCGACATACCGCTTCAAACACGCACTCATCCAGGAGGCGGCCTACCAATCGCTGTTGAAGAGCACACGCCAGCGGCATCACCAACGCATCGCTGCCGCAATGGAATCCGAGTTTGCGGGGACCGCCGAGACGCAGCCCGAGCTACTGGCCCACCATTTCACGGAGGCCGGCCTGACCGAGCGCGCCGTGCCGTACTGGTCTGCGGCAGCCAGGCGCTCGCTCGACCGCCACGCCAGCCAGGAGGCGGCCAACCACGCGGTCCGGGGCCTCGCCCTTCTCCAGACCCTCCCTGAGACCCACGTCCATCTCGAAGAGGAACTCGCGCTGCAGCTTGTGCTCGGCGCCGCGAAAGCTTTCGTGACCGGCCCCGGCTCCGTCCAAGGCGCCTACACACGCGCTCGTGAGCTCGCGTCCCGAACAGGTCGGACCGCTGACGTGTTCCCCGCGCTGGCAGGAATGGCGTACGCGCAGATCGTGCAGGGACACATGCATGCCGCGCGGGCCCTCGCCGAAGAGTTCCTGGAATTGGCCCAACACCAGCATGATTCGCTGGTCTCAGCGGTAGGGCACTGGGTGATGGCATACACCGCGTGGTGGCAAGGCGACATCGTCGACGTGCGCCATCACAGTCGCGAATGCCTGAAATTCTACGAGCCGCAACTGCACCGCGCCGGAATCGCGACCTACTCGAACAACCCGGGAATCGTCTGCGGTTACCTGGAAGCGTTGGCGGACTGGGTTTTGGGCTTTCCCACCCAGGCGTCGCAGGCGATGGAGAAGACGGTGGCGCACGCACGGGAACTCGACCATCCACAGAGCATCAGCGTCGCCGTTCTGTTCTCCGCGCAACTGTCGCAATTGCGGCGGGAGCCCTCCGACGCCAAGGAGCGCGCGGAGGAGGCCTCGGTGATCGCCGTCAAACATGGCCTCCACGCCTTGACGTTGTGGTGTCTGCTGCCCCGCGGTTGGGCCATGGCCCAGCAAGGCGAGGTCGCCGCTGGAATCGCCGACATCTGCGAAGCGATGGACCGGCGCCGCGCGTTCGGGATGGGCGCCGTATGGCCCTGGTATCTGGTGCTCGTCGCCGAGGCCTACGGCATGAACGGTGAGTTCGACAAGGCCCACCACGCGCTCGACGAAGCGCTGGAGTGGGTGCAGCGCAACGACGAACGCCTCTACGCCGCAGAGGCGTATCGAATCCGCGGCGAGCTGTTCTTGCGGCAACCGCATCCCGATCCGGCGCTTGCCGAGAACTGCTTCGGGCAAGCGCTCGGCATCGCACGCGGCCATCACACGAAGGCGTGGGAGTTGCGTGCCGCGACGAGCATGGCACGGCTGTGGCGGGATCGGGGCCGCGGCGACGAAGCGCACGAACTGCTTGCGCCGATCTACGAGTGGTTCACCGAGGGCTTCGACACCGCAGACCTCCAGGATGCTGAAGCGCTTC
Source organism: Mycolicibacterium moriokaense (assembly GCF_003347205.1). Classification (GTDB taxonomy): domain Bacteria; phylum Actinomycetota; class Actinomycetes; order Mycobacteriales; family Mycobacteriaceae; genus Mycobacterium; species Mycobacterium moriokaense_B. The sequence goes on along the minus strand of NZ_QQBJ01000020.1, from coordinate 56,739 downwards.
TGGCTCAGCTGTCATGACAGCTGGTTGGCGGCATCGGACCTGCCATCGCCGTCGTTGTCGGTCAGCCTGAGATCCCATGCTCCGTCGCCGTCGGTGTCGACGTAGCCGACGCCGTCGCCCAGCGCGCGGTCGGCCAGGCCGTTGCCGTCGACGTCGAGCAGCCGGTCGGTCGCCTGCCCGTCGCCGTCCAGGTCGACTGTCGTGCCCGGACCGCTGCCGGATTCGACCCCGTCGAGGCCGAACCACCGCAATCCGCCACCGCGGTCCACGCTGACCGCCCAGGTGCCCGACCCGTCGTCGGTGAAGTAGCTCGCGCCGTCCAGCACGGCGTGGTCGGCAAGGCCGTCGCCGTCGAGATCGGCCAGCGCATCGTCGACGGTGCCGTCGCCGTCGAGATCGAGGCCGACCGCGTCGAGCGCGCCGTTTCCGTCCACATCGGCGTTCAGCGGCGCCGACCACATCGTCGCCGAGCCGTCGCCATCAGAGAGGCAGTAGTCCACACCTCGTTGGACGCGTCACGAGCCCCTGGAGTTCCACCACTTCGTCAACTCGGCGACCGCCTCGTCGTGCTCCAGCGGCCCGCGGTCCAGCCGCAGCTCCTTGAGATAGCGCCACGCCTCGCCGACCTGCGGACCGGCCGGGATGTCGAGGATCCGCATGATCTCGTTGCCGTCCAGGTCGGGCCGCACCCGCTGCAGGTCTTCCTTGGCGGCCAGCTCGGCGATGCGCGCCTCGAGGTCGTCGTAGTTGGCCTGCAGCCGCGCGGCGCGGCGCTTGTTGCGGGTGGTGCAGTCGGCGCGCACCAGCTTGTGCAGCCGCGGTAGCAGCGGGCCCGCGTCGGTGACGTAGCGGCGCACCGCCGAGTCGGTCCACTTGCCGTCACCGTAGCCGTGGAAGCGCAGGTGCAGGTACACCAGCTGCGACACATCGTCGACCATCTGCTTGGAGTACTTCAGCGCCCGCATCCGCTTGCGGGTCATCTTGGCGCCGACCACCTCGTGGTGGTGGAAACTCACCCCGCCGTCGGACTCGTGGCGGCGGGTGTCCGGCTTGCCGATGTCGTGCAGCAGCGCCGCCCACCGCAACACCAGATCTGGGCCTCCCTCATCCCCCGAGTCGCTTCGCTCCAGCCCCCTGGGACCCTCCAGTTCGATCGCCTGCCGCAACACCGTCAGCGAATGCTGGTAGACGTCCTTGTGCTGGTGGTGTTCGTCGATGGCCATCCGCATCGCCCCGATCTCGGGCAGCACCACGGCGCCCAATCCGCTGTCGACCATCAGGTCGATGCCCGCGACGGGGTTCGCCCCCAGGATCAGCTTGTCCAGCTCGGTGGCGACCCTTTCGGCGGTGATGCGACCGAGCTGGTCTGCCATCGCCGACATCGCCTCGCGCACCCGCGGCGCGACCGTGAAGCCCAGCTGCGACACGAAGCGCGCGGCCCGCAGCATCCGCAGCGGGTCGTCGCCGAAGGACACCTCCGGCGCCGACGGCGTATCGAGCACCCGAGCGCGCAGCGCGGTCAAACCGCCCAGGGGATCGAGGAATTCGCCAGGTCCGTCGGCGGTGATGTGCACCGCCATCGCGTTGACGGTGAAGTCTCGGCGCACCAGATCGTCGTCGAGGCGGTCACCGAAACGCACCTCGGGATTGCGCGACACCTGGTCGTAGGTGTCGGCGCGGAAGGTGGTGATCTCGATGCGCTGGTCGCCCTTGCCGACGCCGACGGTGCCGAAGTCGATGCCGGTGTCCCACAACGCATCGGCCCACGACCGCAGCATGGCCTGCATCTGCTCGGGCCTGGCGTCGGTGGTGAAGTCGAGATCGGTGCCCAGCCTGCCGAGCAGCGCGTCGCGCACGCTGCCGCCGACGAGATACAACTCGTGCCCCGCCTCAGCGAACACGCGGCCCAGATCCCGCAACAGCTCGGCGTGCCGGTTCAACGCCACCTGGGCGGCGATCAGCAGTTCAGCGTTGTCGGACACGGTCAATGAGCGTAGAGGTAACGGTCCTGCACCGAGCGGCGAGTGTGGCGGGAGCGAATTCTCCTGGCAGCTACTATCGCTTGGGTGTCGGACGGCGAACAGGCCAAACCACGACGGCGCCGGGGGCGGCGCCGTGGTCGACGCGCGGCGGGCCCGCCAGACACCGCTAACACCCAGCACAACAACAACGCCGTCGTCGGCGAACAGGGCGAGTCGGCACCGGTTCCGGACGGTCGGCCCAAGCCCCGCAAGCCGCGAGGCACCCGGCGCGGCCCCGATCGGCTGCGCACCGTGCACGAGACATCGGCGGGCGGCCTGGTGATCGACGGTATCGACGGGCCGAAGGACGGCCAGGTCGCCGCGCTGATCGGGCGCATCGACCGGCGCGGCCGCATGCTGTGGTCGCTGCCCAAGGGCCACATCGAGCTCGGCGAGACCGCCGAACAGACCGCGATCCGCGAAGTCGCCGAGGAGACCGGCATCCAGGGCAGCGTGTTGGCCGCGCTCGGCAGCATCGACTACTGGTTCGTCACCGAGGGCAGGCGGGTGCACAAGACCGTGCACCATTATCTGATGCGGTTCCTCGGCGGCGAACTCTCCGACGACGACGTCGAAGTCAGCGAAGTGGCCTGGGTGCCGCTGGGGGAGCTGACGTCGCGGCTGGCCTATGCCGACGAGCGCAAACTCGCTGAGGTCGCCGACGAGCTGATCGACAAGCTGCACACCGACGGGCCGTCGGCCCTGCCACCGCTGCCCCGCAGTTCGCCGCGCAGGCGCGCCCAGACGCACTCGCACACCCGCAACCGACGTCCCGACGACACCGGCCCTGGAAAACCGGGCAGGCGGACGAACGGCTGCGGACCAGCGCCGTGACCACCCGCCGGGGTTTCGGCGCGGTGCCCGCACTGCTCGCCGTGCTGGCAGTGCTGACCATCATCGTCGCGCCCGCGATGTCCCCCCGCGCGGTCGCGGGCGAGCCGGGGGCAGTGCCGTTCCTGCAGGTGCGCATCGACCGGGTGACGCCCGAGGTGGTGACGACCACCAGCGAGCCCGTCGTCACCGTCACCGGAACCATTCTCAACGTCGGCGACCGTCCGGTCCGCGACATCATGGTCAGGCTCGAACACGCCGCGGCCGTCACGTCGTCGGCCGGCTTGCGCACCAACCTCGGCGGTGAGAACAACCAATTCGAAGCGGTGGCCGACTTCGTCACCGTTTCGGCGGAACTGCAACGCGGGCAGAATGTTCCGTTCCACCTGTCGGTCCCGCTGCGATCGGTGCAGGTGTCGTCGCTGGGCATCGACAAGCCCGGCGTGTATCCGCTTCTGGTCAACGCCAACGGCACCCCGGACTACGGCGCACCGGCCCGCCTCGACGACGCGCGCTTCCTGCTGCCGGTGATCGGCGTCCCACCGGAACCCGCCGCCAACCCGTCCGGCGACCCGCTGGCCGACGTCGTGGCGCCCGACACTTCGAAACCGGTTCGCCTCACCGTCATGTGGCCGCTCGGCGACAAACCCCGGCTGGCCCCCGGCGCGCCCGGCGGCACGACGCCGGTGCGGCTGGTCGACGACGAACTCGCCACCTCGCTGGCCAGCGGCGGGCGGCTGGACACCCTGCTGTCGGCGATCGACTTCGCGACCAGCCCGACCGTCGACCCCGGTGGGCAGGTGCGCAGTGCGCTGTGTCTGGCCGTCGACCCCGATCTGCTGGTCACGGTGAACGCGATGACGGGCGGCTACGTCGTCGACGACGGGCCCGACGCGGGCGCGGGAACCCCGACCCGTCCCGGCATCGGACAGGGCGCGGCAGTCGACTGGCTCAACCGGCTCAAGGCGCTCGCCCAGCGGATGTGCGTCGCGCCGGCGAACTACGCGCAGGCCGACCTCGACGCCCTGCAGCGGGTCGGCGACCCCGGCCTGAGCGCCATCGCCACCAACGGTGCAGGCGACATCGTCGACCAAATTCTGGGCATCACGTCGACCCGCGGCGCCACCCTCGTCGGCGACGGTCCGCTGACGGCTCCGGCGGTCCAACTGTTGTCCGCGCAGGGCCCGACGGTCGCCGTCGCCGCAAGCAACTTCACCGCGCAGGACGCGGAGACCGGCGCACCGGCAACCGCGGACGTCGCGCCCATCCGGTACACGCCCGAGGTGGTCGCGGCGCCGTTCGACCCCTCCGTGTCCGCCGCGTTGGCCGGCGCGGGCGCCGATCCCTGGACGCCGTCGTATCTCGATGCCGCGCTGGACATTCCGATGCAACACGATTCGTCGGTGGCGCGCAGGCAGGACGCGCTGGCATCGCTGCTGTGGCGGGCCCTGACACCAGATGCGCAGCCGCGCAGCCAGATCCTGATGCCGCCGATGGAGTGGGGCATCCAGGCCGACGACGCCGCCGCGATCCTGTCGGCGGTGGCCACCTCGATTAGGTCGGGCCTGGCCACGCCGCGACCGCTGGGCGCGGTGATCGCCGAAGCCCAGGCGGTGCCCCCGCAGGAGTTCCGTCCACTGCCGGAGAACGTGCCCGCCAACCCGCGGGCGCGCTTCGACGACTCGGTGATCGCGGGCATCGCGGGCACCACGGGCCGGCTGTGGGGTCTGACCGGGGCGCTGACGACCGACGAACGCACCGGGTTGACCGGCACGCAGTACACCGCGCCATTGCGCGAGGACATGCTGCGCGCGTTGAGCCAGTCGGTGCCTCCGGACGCCCGCGACGGGCTCGCGCAGCAGCGGCTGACCACCACCACGGGCACCGTCAACGACCTGTTCAACGCGGTCACGATCGTCAACCCCGGCGGCTCGTACACCCTGGCCACCGAACACAGCCCGCTGCCGCTGGCCCTGCGCAACAACCTGCCGGTCCCGATCCGGGTCCGACTGCACGTCGACGCGCCGCCTGGGATGACCGTCACCGACATGGGCGAGATCCAGTTGCCGCCCGGGTATCTGCCCCTGCAGGTGCCGATCGAGGTGCACTTCACCCAGCGCGTCGCCGTCGACGTGGAGTTGCGCACCGCCACCGGCTTGCCGCTGGGCGACCCCGCCCGGCTGTCGGTGCACTCCAACGCGTACGGCAAGGTGCTGTTCTTCATCACCTTGTCGGTGGGCGCGGTGCTGGTGGCGCTCGCCGGCCGGCGGCTGTGGCACCGCTTCCGCGGCCAACCCGATCGCGCCGATCTGGACCGTCCCGATCCGCTCGACACCGCGCTGGCGCACGCCGACGAAGCCCAGCCCGCCACGGCGCGGTCGGGCGAAGAGCGAGAAGAATGAGCGCCACCGGCCGGCCGTTCGGACCGGCGCAGCCGCCGTTCCACAGGGACGGTGGACCGATGGCGCGCCCACCCGCGCCGCCCCGGCATGGTCCCCCGCCGGGCGCACGCGGCTATCCCCCGCCAGCGGCCCGGGTGCCGCCCGCCCGGCCACGCCAGCGGATCCCGCGCGGGCCCGCGCCACGGCGCCGCGCTGGCAGCAGACCCGAGCTGACCGACTCCGCGGTGGTGTCGCGGTCGTGGGGAATGGCGGTCGCGACGCTGGTCAGCCGGATCACCGGGTTCATCCGCATCGTGCTGCTGGCCGCGATCCTCGGTGCGGCGCTGTCCAGTTCGTTCACCGTGGCCAACCAGTTGCCGAACCTGGTCGCGGCGCTGGTGCTGGAAGCGACGTTCACCGCGATCTTCGTGCCCGTGCTGGCCCGCGCCGAGCGCGACGACCCCGACGGCGGCACGGCATTCGTTCGCAGGCTGGTCACGCTGGCCACCGCGCTGCTGTTGGTGGCGACGGTGGTGTCGGTGGCGGCGGCGCCACTGCTGGTGCGGCTGATGCTGGGCAGCGACCCGCAGGTGAACCGGGCGCTGACCACCGCTTTCGCCTACCTTCTGCTTCCGCAGGTGATCTTCTACGGTCTGTCGTCGGTGTTCATGGCAATCCTGAACACCCGCAACGTGTTCGGCCCGCCCGCGTGGGCGCCGGTGGTCAACAACGTCGTCGCCATCGCCACCCTCGGTCTGTATCTCATTGTGCCGGGCAAGCTTTCGATCGATCCGGTGCAGATGGGCAACGCCAAGCTGCTGGTGCTCGGCATCGGCACCACGCTCGGTGTGTTCGCGCAGACGGCCGTTCTGCTCATCGCGATCCGCAAGGAACGGATCAGCCTGCGGCCGCTGTGGGGCCTCGACGACCGCCTCCGCCGGTTCGGCGGAATGGCGGCGGCGATGGTGCTCTACGTCCTGATCAGCCAGGTCGGGCTGATCGTCGGAAACCAGATCGCCAGCGCCGCGGCGGCGTCGGGTCCGGCGATCTACAACTACACGTGGCTCGTGCTGATGCTCCCGTTCGGCATGATCGGCGTGACGGTGCTGACCGTGGTGATGCCGCGGCTGAGCCGCAACGCGGCCGCCGACGACACCCCCGCGGTGCTGGCCGACCTGTCGTTGGCGACGCGGCTGACCATGGTGACGCTGATCCCGATCGTCGCGTTCATGACCGTCGCCGGGCCCGCGATCGGCAGCGCGCTGTTCGCGTACGGCAACTTCGGCGACGTCGACGCGGGCTATCTGGGCATGGCGATCACCCTGTCGGCCTTCACCCTGATCCCGTATGCATTGGTGCTGCTTCAGCTTCGGGTGTTCTACGCGCGCGAGCAACCGTGGACACCGATCGCGGTGATCGTCGTCATCACCACCGTCAAGATCGCGGCTTCCCTGGCCGCGCCGCACCTGACCGCCGACCGGCAACTGGTCGCCGGATACCTCGGCCTCGCCAACGGCGTCGGGTTCCTCGCCGGTGCCGTCGTCGGCTATATCCTGTTGCGCGCCAACCTGAATCCGCCCGGCGGGCGGCTCATCAGCCTCGACGTGGTGCGCACCGTCCTGGTCGCCACCGCCGCCTCGCTGCTCGCCGGCCTGGTCGCTCACGTGGTCGACCAACTCGCCGGCCTGCAGTCGCTGACCGAGCACGGGGGCGGCGGGTCGATGGTGCGGCTGCTGGTGCTGGGGCTGATCATGCTGCCGATCATCGCCGCGGTGCTGCTCGCCGCCCGGGTGCCCGACGCGCAGGCCGCACTCGCCGCGGCGCGGAGACGCCTCGGCAGGACCCCGAAAGTAGCCGGACATGCGGCTGCCGAGCCCGTCCGAGCCCGCCCAGGGCCCCCTCTCACGTACCCTGAACAGAGGAATTCGCTCGCGTCGCGGGGTCGTCACAGCCCGGCGGCCGCCTGGCGCGGGCCTCCGGCCCCGGTTGCCGGAGCACGGCTGCGGAAAGGACCAGCGGTGACCGACGAATCCGCGGGCGGCTCCGCACCCCTACCTGACAATGGTGCGACCACCAAGATGCCGCGCCCGACCGCAGACGATTTCGAGCCCGACGTGCCCGCCGACGTCCCGGCCGACGCCCCGCGGATGGGTGGCGACGCCGAGCAGCCAGATGCGGGGACAACGCCGGTCAGCACGGTGTCCCCGCCGACGTCGGGCAGGCCGCCGTCGGACTATGGCGGCGACCCGTCCCGCGAGGGGCTGCCCTTCGACATCCCGCGCGAGCCGCCGATCGAGGCGGCGACCTCCGACGAGGACGTTCATCTGATCCCGGGCGCCACCATCGGCGGCGGCCGCTACCGGCTGCTGGTCTTCCACGGCGGGCCGCCCAACCTGCAGTTCTGGCAGGCGCTCGACACCGCCCTGGACCGCCAGGTCGCCCTGACCTTCGTCGACCCCGACGCCGCGTTGTCCGACGACGAGTTACAGCAGATCTTGGACCGCACGCTGCGGCTGAGCCGGATCGAGAGCCCCGGCATCGCCCGCATCCTCGATGTCGCCAACACCGGGTCGGGCGGCCTCATCGTCAGCGAATGGATCCGCGGCGGTTCCCTGCAGGAGGTGGCCGAGACGTCGCCGTCGCCGATCGGCGGGGCGCGCGCGATGCAGACCCTGGCGGCCGCCGCGGAGCAGGCCCACCGCGCAGGCGTCGCGATGTCGATCGATCATCCCAGCCGGGTACGGGTGAGCATCGAGGGCGACGTGGCGCTGGCGTTCCCCGCGACGATGCCTGACGCCACTCCGGAAGACGACATCCGCGGCATCGGGGCGGCGCTGTACGCCCTGCTGACCAATCGCTGGCCGCTGCACGAGTCCGGTGTGCGCAGCGGGCTGGAACCGGCCGAACTCGACGCCGCAGGCGAGCCGATCGAGCCTCGCTCGGTGAACCGGGAGATCCCATTCCAGATCTCGGCCGCGGCGGCGCGCTCAGTGCAGGCCGGCGGCGGCATCCGCAGCGCCCCGACCTTGCTGAACCTGCTTCAGCAGGCCACCGCCATCGCCGATCGCACCGAGCTGATCAACCCCGTCGACGAGCCGGCGGCGCCGGTGCGGGCCGCCAGGGTCCGCACCGGCGCCCCCGACGACCCCGAGGTCTCCGCCCGCAGGCGCAAGGGGCTGATCATCGGGCTCAGCGTCGGCGCCGCGGTGCTCGTCGTCGCGCTGCTGGTGCTGGCCTCGGTGCTGAAGGGGATCTTCGGCGACGTCGGCGGCTTCTCGCAGGACGAACTCGGTCTCAGCGCACCCACGACATCTGCCGAAGGGGGCGGAGGCGGCGGCGGCGGTCCGGCGGGTGCCACCGTCAAACCCGTCAAGGCCACGGTGTTCTCACCCGAAGGTGAGGCCGACGCCCCGGACGCAGCGCCGCTGGCCATCGACGGCGACAAGTCCACGGTGTGGCCCATCGACACCTACACCGACGCCGTGCCGTTCCCCAACTTCAAGAACGGCGTCGGGCTGATGTTGCAGCTGCCGCAGCCCACCGCGGTCGGCGAGGTGACCATCGACCTGAACAGCACCGGCACGTCGGTCGAGATCCGCTCGGCGCAGTCCCCGACACCGTCGTCGCTGTCCGACACCACCGTGCTGACGCCTGCCACGCCGCTCAAGCCCGGCTCCAACACCATCAAGGTGAACAACGCGGCGCCGACGTCGAACCTCCTCGTCTGGGTGTCCACCCTCGGGCAGGTGAACGGCGAGAGCCGCTCCGACATCGCCGAGATCACCGTGAAGGCGGCGGGCTAGCGGGTCATCCCGGTTATCCCAAGACGCGGCCGGTCGAACCGCCAAGTCAGCGGACCCGACCGAAACTTGTGCAAGAACGGGTGTGCAGGCGTGCTTAGGGTTCGGCTGTGGGGAGCATTGCCGACGGTGATCGCAGCGACGCCGAACTGCTGGCGGCGCACGTCGCGGGTGAGAAGTACGCGTTCGAGGAACTGTTCTACCGCCATCAGCGGCAGCTGTACCGGCTGGCGGTGCTGACCAGCCGCGACCCCGAGGACGCCGCCGACGCGCTGCAGGACGCGTTGCTGTCCGCGCACCGCAACGCGGGATCGTTTCGCCGGGATGCGGCGGTCAGCAGTTGGCTGTATCGGATTGTCGTCAACGCGTGCCTGGATCGGTTGCGCAGCAACAAGTCCCGCCCCACCACCGAACTCACCGAGGACAACGCCCCCGTCGGCGACCACACCCCGCGGGTGGACACCGCGATCATGGTGGAACGCGCGCTGATGCGGCTGCCCGTCGAGCAGCGCGCCGCGGTGGTCGCCGTCGACATGCAGGGGTACTCGGTGGCCGACGCCGCCCGGCTGCTGGGGATCGCGCAGGGCACGGTGAAGAGCCGCTGCTCGCGTGCCCGCGCAAAACTCGCCGAGGCGCTCGGGTACTTCGACGCCGGTCCGCCGTGCCGGCTCACCACGGCGCCACGCCGGTGAGTCACTATGGGTGAATGCGGGACGGCGAAACCGGGCTTCCCGAAGAGGACGTGCGCCGAGCGCTCGCGCACCTGGGCGCCGACGCCGATTCTGCTCCCGGGGTGCCCGCCTCCGTCACCGCGCGCATCGGGGCCGCCCTGCGTTCGGCGCCGCCACCCGCCCACTCGGCCACCGCCGGCCTGCCGCGACTGGGCCCGCTGCGCGTCGTCGCCCTCGTGATCGGGATCGGCGCCGTCGCGGCCGCGGTGGCCGTCGCGATCGCGGTGCTGCTGCACTCCCACTCCGCGCCGCGTTTCCCCCCGGGCCCGACCGCCGAGCGAATCACGGTGTCGTCGCCGCCCGCGGCTACCCCCGGCACCGCGACAACGCGCCCGTGACGCAGCCAGACGGCGCTGCGGGAACACCCCGGCTTACCCTGGTGTTTGTACCCGTGCCGCAGTGATACCGGTGCTCCGCTATCCGGCAGGCAGAAAGGCTCACATGACCTCTCAACCCAACGTCCACGACGTGATCGTGATCGGCTCCGGGCCGGCCGGCTACACCGCGGCGGTCTATGCTGCGCGTGCCCAGCTGACCCCCCTGGTATTCGAGGGAACGCAGTTCGGTGGCGCCCTGATGACCACCACCGAGGTGGAGAACTACCCCGGTTTCCGGGACGGAATCACCGGCCCCGAGCTGATGGACCAGATGCGGGAGCAGGCGCTGCGCTTCGGCGCTGACCTGCGGATGGAGGACGTCGACGAGGTGTCCCTGGCCGGACCGGTGAAATCGGTCACCGTCGGCGACCAGACCTATCACGCCCGCGCCGTGATCCTGGCGATGGGCGCCGCGGCGCGCCACCTGGGCGTTCCCGGCGAGGACAAGCTGCTCGGGATGGGGGTGAGCACCTGCGCCACCTGTGACGGCTTCTTCTTCCGTGATCAGGACATCGCGGTGGTCGGCGGCGGTGACTCCGCGATGGAGGAAGCCACCTTCCTGACCCGGTTCGCCCGCAGCGTCACCCTGATCCACCGGCGCGACGAGTTCCGCGCGTCTCGGATCATGCTGGAGCGCGCCAAGGAGAACGACAAGATCCGGTTCATGACCAACACGCAGGTCGTGGAGATCGAGGGCGACAATCGGGTCAGCGGCCTGCGCGTTCGCGACAGCGCCACCGACGAGGAGACCACCCTGGCCGTCACCGGGGTGTTCGTGGCGATCGGCCACGACCCGCGCTCGGAACTGGTGCGCGGACAAGTCGACCTCGACGACGACGGCTACGTGCTGGTCCGCGACCGCACCACCAGCACGTCGATCGAGGGTGTGTTCGCGGCGGGCGACCTTGTCGACCGGACCTACCGGCAGGCGATCACCGCGGCCGGAACCGGGTGCTCCGCATCCATCGACGCGGAGCGTTGGCTTGCCGAAAACGCCACTGGGACAACACAAACCACTGATACCGACCTGATTGGAGCACAACAATGACCGGTGCAGAGAAGACGAGCAAGACGGTGAACGTCACCGACGACTCGTTCTCCGACGACGTGCTGTCGAGCAGCACGCCCGTGCTGGTCGATTTCTGGGCGACCTGGTGCGGCCCGTGCAAGATGGTCGCGCCGGTGCTGGAGGAGATCGCGGGTGAGAAGGCGGGTGCGCTGACGGTGGCCAAGCTGGACGTCGACGCCAACCCGTCCACGGCGCGCGATTTCCAGGTGGTGTCGATCCCCACCATGATCCTGTTCAAGGACGGCGAGCCGGTGAAGCGCATCGTCGGCGCCAAAGGCAAGGCCGCCCTGCTGCGCGAGATCTCCGACGTCGTCTGACACCCCGCCCTGCGGCGGCGACTCGCCTGGCGTTTTCTTGAATCGGGCCTGCTTCTGAGATAATTCCACTTAGCCTGTCCTGCAATCGTCAGCGCTGGACCGCCGCTGATATGCGTTACGAAAGGGCCAAGTCATGTCGAGTCTGCGTCGCGGTGACCGCGGGGGTGCGGTCACCGAGATCCGCACCGCACTCGCGGCGCTCGGGCTGGTCGACAGCCCGGATGCAGACCTCAGCACAGGCAAGCACGTCGCGCTGGACTTCTTCGACCTCGAACTCGACGAGGCCGTACGCGCGTTCCAGCAGCATCGGGGGCTGCTGGTCGACGGCATCGTCGGCGAAGCGACCTACCGCGCGCTCAAAGAGGCGTCCTACCGGCTCGGCGCCCGCATTCTCAGCCACCAGTTCGGTGCGCCGATGTACGGCGACGACGTCGCCACCCTTCAGGCGCGGCTTCAGGACCTCGGGTTCTACACCGGCCTGGTGGACGGTCACTTCGGACTGCAGTCCCACAACGCGCTGATGTCATATCAACGGGAGTACGGGCTGGCGCCGGACGGCATCTGCGGTCCGGAGACGTTGCGCTCCTTGTACTTCCTGGGCTCGCGTGTCACCGGCGGTTCCATCCATGCCATCCGCGAGGAGGAGATGGTCCGCCGGTCCGGCCCGCGCCTGTCCGGCAAACGCATCATCATCGACCCGGGCCGCGGCGGCGCCGATCACGGCCCCATCACAAGCGCCTCCACCGGTCCGATCAGCGAGGCCGACATCCTGTGGGACCTGGGCAGCCGCCTCGAGGGCAGGATGACCGCCATCGGCATGGAGACGTTCCTGTCCCGGCCCCCCAACCGCAGCCCGTCCGACGCCGAACGCGCGATGACGGCCAACACCGTCGGCGCCGATCTGATGATCAGCCTGCGCTGTGCCACCCAGGCCAGCGCCTCGGCCAACGGTGTCGCATCGTTTCACTTCGGCAATTCGCACGGGTCCGTCTCGACCATCGGCCGCAATCTCGCCGACTTCATTCAGCGAGAAGTGGTGGCGCGCACCGGATTACGTGACTGCCGGACCCACGGCCGCACATGGGATCTGCTGCGGCTTACCCGGATGCCGACCGTCCAGGTGGACGTCGGCTACATCACCAATCCCCGTGACCGGGGCATGCTGGTGTCCACCCAGGCCCGCGACGCCATCGCCGAGGGCATCCTGGCCGCGGTCAAGCGGCTGTACCTTCTGGGCAAGAACGACCGTCCGACCGGCACCTTCACGTTCGCAGAGCTTCTCGCACACGAACTCTCGGTGGAGCAGGCCAGCCGCAGCTAGAAGGCCGGCGGCCGTAGTGAGACCCTCCTACAGCCCGCGGCGCGTACCTGTGTAGGTGCCGAACGTCCAGAGATTGCCCTCGGGGTCGGCTGCGGTGAATGCGTAGGTGTCAGCGCCCGAGCCGAACTGGGTGTTGTTCGGTGCCCGGACGACGGTGGCGTCGCCAGCGCGGAGCACCCGATTGTGCACTGCATCTACGTCGCCAGTGATGACGTATACAGCGCTGGCGCCTGACTTCATCGCTCCGTGGACGCTGTCGGTGTGCTTGGTCGAGCCGAATACCAGGCAACCCCCGCCCGGCCAGCTCACCTCCGCGTGCGCGATGTCACCGTCCTCGTCGGTTACGGCAAGAACCTCGTGGAAGCCGAAAACCTCGACGAGGAACCGCAGCGCTGTCGTCGCGTCGTCGTAGTGCAGAACAGGCCAGATGGAGGACACGCGCACCAGCCTACGAGGGGGTTCAGCGCCCAGGTGAGTGCCGGGCTTGGCCCGTCTCCCTGCCAGACTGGCGGTGGATGGAGCCGTCCCCAGGTTCTATGACAACGTTGTTGTCATGTCGGATATCAGAGGCGCCGCCTATGACGAATGACGACTACCCGTCCGGTGCGCCGTGCTGGGTCGACACCGCGCAACCCGAGCCGCACGCGGCGATGCGCTTCTATGGGCCGTTGCTCGGATGGAGTTTCGACGACGCCGTTGCCATGCCGGATGGTGTCGACGGCGACTACTTCGCGGCACGCCACGCCGGACGCCTGGTTGCCGGCGTTGGACAGGCCACATCGTCCTCGCCGGCCACGTGGAGGACACATGTGCGCGTCGATGACATCGAGCAGGTGATCACCCGGGCCGAGCGGTACGGGGGAACGCGGCTGACGGATCCGGTCGACGCTCAAGGCGGACGTGTTGCGACCATCACCGACAGCACTGGTGTCCCCTTCTGTCTATGGCAGCCAGGAATGGGCAGCCTCAGCGGTGCCGAAGTGATCAATGAGCCAAATACGTGGGCGATGAGTTCGTTGCACACCGCAGACGTCGTGCGGGCGCGAGAGTTCTACGGCAACGTGTTCGGCTGGCAATTGGACACAATGTCCACCGCTACGTTCTCTCGCTGGCGGCTATCCGGACGGGTCGTGGCTGTCGTGACAGCAACTGACGACACGGCGGTCCCGCAGCACTGGAGCGTGAATTTCGCTGTTCGGGATACCGACGCGATCACCCAGCACACCACGGCCCTAGGAGGTCACGTCGTGATGCCGCCTACCGACACGCCGGGCTTTCGCAGCGCGGTGGTTGCGGACCCGCAGGGCGGCTTCATCGCTGTCAGCGCGCGCAGACCGAGCATGCGGTAACGGACTGGCGTCGTGTAAAGCGTTGCCCGCCACCTGGTTTCGGCTCCCCGCCGGGAAACGCGCCGCGGTTTCGCTTTCGGAATCACAGTCGGCCCCGCTGACGCACAGCAAGCGCAGCACCGTCTGGAGCGCAAGCGGGCGAATCGTTGAAGAACGTCGACCCGGTGACACGCTCGCTGTTGACGGCCGACGTTGGCCAGCGGCCGTCGGTCAGGCGATGTTCGACCCCGCGCCGACAGGTTGCTTCAGCTTCTCCGACTCCAGCAGGCGTTCCAGCGCGGCCTCGACGCCGGCCTTCCAGCCCAGACCGCTCTCCAACTCCAGGCGCAGCCGTGGGAAGTAGCGATGCTTCGACACCTCGACGAATCCGACCTGCTCCAGGAAATCCGCGTCCAGCACGCACTGGTCCACCGAACAGTCGCCGAGCACCTCCACCACCGGCGCCAACTCGGCCGGCACCAGGCGGGGATCGGCCAACTCGGCGGTCGCCTCGGTACGGCCGAACGCCTCCAGCGCCCGCACCCCGCGTCGCACCAGGTCGCCTACGACCGCGACGATCAGGCTCTGCGACAGACCGTCGGCGCTCGGGTCCATGCCGCTTCTCGTGTGCGCGGCGCCCGCATCAATGCCGAGCGAGGTGAGCAGCACCGCGTCGGCACTGACCGGGCCGCTGGGAAACAGGCGCGCCCGCGGCACCGCGCTCGGCGGCGCGTAGAACGCGTAACCCAGACACGGCGCGTCGCCGCAGTCCTCCCCCGCGTCGTCGGCGCCGGTGCGTCCGCCGGCCGGCAAGGATGCAGCGATCTGCCCGCAGGACCCCCAGTCCAACATCACCATCGACAGCCATGCTTCTTTTTCGAATTCGGGGTCACTCAGGTGGGCGTCTCCCCCGAGCGTGGACGGATCGACCTCCCAGAACACGCAGCGACGGGCGTGCTTGGGCAGCTGCTCGAACGCTTCGAGGCGAAGGGGCGTGATTCGCGCTGTCACTGAACTTCCCGGGGTCGATGCGGCGTCGATGTCTCGGGCCGCCATTCCAGGATAGGAGTCCGCGGGCCGGTACACCCGATTTCTTCACGCAAGCTCACCCGGCACGACCCGGATTACCAAAGGCGTTGCCGCGCATGGAAATTCCTCGGGGGCGCGCGATTACCCGAGCACGCCGTGATGGATGTGTCACAGTGACGTAATTTCCCCGTGTCCTAGTTCAGGTCTTTGCAGCATTCATCAGGTCGACTATCCGCTGTAGGTCGTCGACCGACCCGAACTCGACAACGATCTTGCCTTTTCGTTTGCCCAGGCTGACCGTCACGCGGGTGTCGAAGGCGGTCGACAGCCGCTCAGCAACATCCTGCAAACCCGGCATGTGGATCGGCTTGCGGCGCGGTGCGCTCGGAGTCGACCCATCGCCCCGGTTTGCCAGCGTGACCGCCTCTTCGGTGGCGCGCACCGACAGGCCCTCCGCGACAATGCGGGCGGCGAGTTCCTCCTGCACCTCGGGCCCCGCCTCCAGCGAGAGCAGCGCGCGCGCATGCCCGGCCGAGAGCACGCCCGCGGCGACGCGACGCTGCACCGCGATGGGCAGACGCAGCAGTCGGATCATGTTCGTGATCAAGGGCCGGGACCGTCCGATCCGGGCGGCGAGTTCATCGTGGGTGACCCCGAACTCGTCCAACAACTGTTGGTAGGCGGCCGCCTCCTCCAGCGGGTTTAGTTGCACCCGATGGATGTTCTCCAGAAGGGCGTCACGCAGCATGCTGTCGTCGGCGGTCTCCCGGACGATCGCCGGGATCGTCGCCAGGCCCGCCTCCTGGGCCGCCCGCCAACGCCGCTCCCCCATGACCAGCTGGTAGCGGGTGCCGCCGGGCTGATCGGTGATCGAGCGCACCACGATCGGCTGCATGAGGCCGAACTCGCGGATGGAGTGCACGAGTTCGGCGAGGGCCTCCTCGTCGAACACCTGCCGGGGCTGGCGCGGGTTGCGTTCGATCGTCGACGGGTCGATCTCGCGGTAGACGGCACCGACCGTGTCCTGCGCGGGCGGCGGCCCGCCGAGCACCACATCCGCGGCGGCGTCACCCATTCGTGGCCCGATCGTGGCCTCATCGGAATCGGCCGGGCCGGTCGGAATCAACGAGGCGAGGCCGCGGCCGAGGCCGCTCTTCCGTCGTGTCGGCTGGGTCACCGCTGTTGTCCTTTCTGCTGCACGCCCCGCTCCGCGATCTCGCGGCTGGCGTCCATGTAGCTGAGCGCGCCGCGCGAGCCCGGGTCGTAGTTGAGGATCGTCATGCCGTAGCCCGGCGCCTCGGAGACTTTGACGCTGCGCGGGATGACCGTGCCCAACACCTTGTCGCCGAAGTGCGACCGGACGTCCGCCGCCACCTGGTCCGCGAGCCGGGTCCTGCCGTCGTACATCGTCAGGATGACGGTCGAGACATTGAGCGCGGGGTTGAGGTGCGCGCGCACCATGTCGATGGTGCGCAGCAACTGGCCGACTCCCTCGAGCGCGTAGTACTCGCACTGGATGGGGATCAGCACCTCCGGCGCCGCCACGAGGGCGTTGATCGTCAGCAGCCCCAGCGATGGCGGGCAATCGATGAAGACGTAGTCGAAATCGTGGCTCTGCAGATCGGCGAGCGCGGTTCGGAGCCTGCCCTCCCGCGCAACCATGCTGACCAATTCGATCTCGGCGCCGGCCAATTCGATGGTGGCCGGCACGCAGTACAGCCGGTCGCTGTGCGGGCTCCGCTGGAGCGTCTCGTGCAGAGGGACCTCGCCGATGAGGACTTCATAGGACGACGGGGTGCCCGGACGATGCTCGATGCCGAGCGCCGTGCTGGCGTTGCCCTGTGGGTCGAGGTCGATCACGAGGACCTTCAGACCTTGCAGCGCGAGTGCCGCCGCGACGTTGACGGCCGTTGTCGTCTTGCCGACCCCGCCCTTCTGATTCGCGATGGTGAACACCCGCTGGCGATCTGGGCGGGGCAGCCGCGCGCCGGCGTGCAGCAGGCGGACGGCGCGTTCGGCTTCGGCGCCGATCGGGGTGTCCCCGACGTCGTCCGCGACCCAGCCCTCCGATCGCTTCTCCGTCCATGTTTCACGTGAAACATCGGTGCTTCCCGTGGCGCTGCCCGGCGGCACCGCGCCGCCCTCCGAGACCGAACTCATCCCCTGCTCCTGCCCGTTCCTGTCGACCGCCCACGTGCTTGCTGCGATTGCCGACGCCGCGCGATGACCGCGGTGGCGGGCGGATTCAAGAAGTCCCCTCCACATGTCACCACCCTGGCACCAGTCGCCCCCAGCGACTCCATCACACGCCGATGCTCTTCCAATTCACTGTCGGCGCGTTGACCCTTGAGCGCCAACATTCGGCCGCCCGGTCGGAGCAACGGCATGCTCCACCGCGTCAGCTTGTCCAACGATGCCACCGCTCTCGACACGACCGCGTCCATCTCCCCCACTTGTTGCCGGACGGCTTGTTCTTCGGCCCGGCCCCGGACCACGGCGACGTCTACCCCTAGGTCGTCGACGACCTCTCGGAGGAAATCGGATCGGCGCAGAAGCGGCTCGATCAACGTCACCCGCACGTCCGGTCGGGCCAACGCTAACGGTATCCCCGGAAGGCCGGCTCCACTACCGATGTCGGCGATCTGCTCGCCGGGATCCAGGAGCTCGGCCAGGGCGGCGCTATTGAGCACATGACGATCCCACAGTCGGTCGGTCTCCCGCGGCCCGATCAGCCCGCGCTCCACCCCGGCCCCGGCCAAAATCTGGGCGTACTGCTCGGCAGCATCCAACCGCTCCCCGAACACCTCCGCGGCTTCTGCAGGGGGCGCGGAGACATCCGCATGTTTCACGTGAAACATCCTCCGGATCTCCGCGCGGGTACCCCGCCACGGCTACGAACTACATGCCTGTAACTCCGTCAGTCGGCGAGCACGACAACACGGCGCGCCGGCTCGACGCCCTCGCTCTCGCTGCGCACCCCCGCGACCGCCGCCACCGCGTCGTGCACGATCTTGCGCTCGAACGGCGTCATTGGCGACAGCTGCTCGCGCTCGCCCGTCTCCAGCACCCGGCGTGCGACCTTGTCGCCCAGCGCGGCCAGTTCGTCGCGGCGCTTGCGGCGCCAGCGCGCGATGTCGAGCATCAGCCGACTCCGCTCGCCCGTCTTCTGGTGCACCGCCAGCCGCGTCAACTCCTGCAGCGCGTCGAGCACCTCGCCCTTGCGACCGACGAGCTTGGTCAAGTCTTCGCCGCCGTCGATGCTGACCACCGCGCGGTCGCCCTCCACATCGAGGTCGATATCACCGTCGAAGTCCAGGATGTCGAGCAGTTCCTCGAGATAGTCGCCGGCGATCTCGCCCTCTGCGACGAGGCGGTCCTCGAGATCCTCGCCCGTCGTCGTCACCGATTCGTCGCCGTTCTGTGACGCTTCCGACTCCAGGGCTTCGTTCTGCTCGTCGCGGTTCTGCTCGTCGCGGTTCTGCTCGTCGCCCTTCTCCTCCTCGCGCTCGCGGGTGGCGGGTTCGTCGAAGTCAGTCATCTCTTGTCATCTCCTCATTCGCCGGTAGGTTCCGGTCAACGCTTTCGCTTCTTCGGTCGGGCACCCGGCCGGGGGGCCGCCCCTGGGGGCGGCGTCGCCTTCGCCCCGCCGTTGCCTTCCGGCTTCGGTGCTTCACCGTTGGACTCGCCGTCGGTCGACTCGCTGCGGTCCCCGTCGGTCACCTCAGCGGAATCCGGCGTACCGCCGCCCGCCGATGTCTCGCCTTTGCGACCGCGCTTCGGTTTGGCTCCCGGTGCCGGCGCATTGGCCGCGCGCCGCTCGATCGCTTCCAGCTTCTTGGCTTCTTCTTCCTTCTCGATCTTGCCGAACACGTAGTGCTGCTGGCCGAACGTCCAGATGTTGTTCGAGAACCAGTACAGGATGATCGCCAGCGGCAAGAACGGACCGCCCACCACAACGCCGAGCGGGAACACGTACAGCGCCAGCTTGTTCATCATGGCCGTCTGCGGGTTGGCCGCGGCCTCCGGACTCTGCCGCGCCACGGACGCCCGGCTGTTGAAGTAGGTCGCGACACCGGCCGCGATCATCAGCGGCACACCCACCGCAATCACCGACGCCCGGTTGAATTCGGTGAACGCGTCCAGACCTGTCTTCTGGATCATGTTCGCGCCGATCGGCGCACCGAACAGATTCGCGTCGAGGAAGTGCGCGACGTCGGTCGGGCTGAAGACGTAGTTGCCGATGGTCCGGTTCAGTTCCGGCGACAGCTTCGGCTGACCGAAGCCGCCCTGGGTCCGGTTGAACGACCGCAGCACGTGATACAGACCGAGGAACACCGGGATCTGCGCCAGCATCGGTAGGCAGCCGAGGATCGGGTTGAACCCGTGCTCGCGCTGCAGCTTCTGCATCTCCAGCGCCATCCGCTGGCGGTCCTTGCCGTACTTCTTCTGCAGCGCCTTGATCTGCGGCTGCAGTTCCTGCATCTGCCGTGTCGTCCGGATCTGCCGGACGAACGGCTTGTACAGGATGGCGCGCAGCGAGAACACCAGGAACATCACCGACAGGCCCCATGCGAAGAAGTTCGAGGGCCCCAGCAGCAAGGCGAACAACTTGTACCAGGCCCACATGATCGCCGACACCGGGTAATAGATGATGTCCAGGCTGAACCAGTTAAACAACCGACTTGCTCCTAGCGTCGTCGCTGGCGCTCTGCGGGTGGGGCCCGCGGCGCTCGGGTATCGGGTCCCATCCTCCCCGATGCCACGGACCGCACTTCGCCAGGCGGACCGCGGCCAGCCAGCCGCCCCGCAACACCCCGTACTCGGCGAGGGCCTCGACCGCGTACTGGCTGCACGTCGGAGTGAACCGGCACGTGGGCAACCGCAACGGAGAGACGGTGTTGCGATACAGCTGGATCAAAAAGATGAGAATGCGTGCCATCAGCGCCGCGCCCCGTCCAGCAGCTGAGCCCGCTTCAACGCGACACGCAGTTGCTGTTCGAGCCGCGCCGAGATCGCGTACTTGCTACTGGGAAGCGCCCGGATCACCACCCGGTCCGTCGGGTCCAGTTCGTCGATCACGGTTCGCGCCACATGCCGCAGTCGCCGCGCCACGCGATGCCGCTGCACCGCATTGCCCACCGACTTCGCGACCACCAGACCGACCCTCGGGCCCGCTCCGTCATCGCCACAGCGACGTGCGTGCACGACGATATCGGGCTGCGCTGCGCGCACCCCTCGATTGACTGTGGCACCGAATTCCGTCGACCGCGTCATCCGGTTCTGCGCCGGAAGCACCGCGCTGAACCCTGCGTCGAATTACGCAGTCAGCGCGCGGCGGCCCTTACGACGCCGGCTGGACACGATCGAGCGGCCCGCCCGGGTACGCATACGCAGCCGGAACCCATGCACCCGCGCCCGGCGCCGGTTGTTGGGTTGAAAGGTCCTCTTGCCCTTGGCCACGGCCGTCACTCCTTGTTGCGTCTGGCAACCGCATCCGACACACAGGTCGCAGCGCGCTCGCCGTTGGTAAGCTCTTCGTTTTCGCTCGCTTGCCGGCGCGGTCTCCTGAAAATCCGGATCGCAGCCGTGTCACCACTTTCGGGCGACTGTTCGAGGGTACTGACGAGATTTGCCTGGGTCAAACCTCGTCCGACCACCCTCGAAACGTTGACATCCGCCACAGCCGTCACCGCCTCGGCGCCGCCCCGAACTCACCCCCAGCCAATGTTGCAGAACGGTTGGCACTACGGCAGAAAACTGTTAGCTTCTGGCAATGCCGTTCCGACATCGGCACGGCGACCAGACAACGAAGTGAGAGTGCCCGACAGGCTGCGAGCCCACAGACTGCACGACCTCTGTGACGAGCCCAAGCCCGCGGCGCCCTCGCCGGTAGACAACAGAGCGACGGCAACTGTCCCTGTCCACAGGCTGTGGATAACTATGTGGACAGTTGGCCCTCGTTCTCTTGGTGGTCCCTTGGACCAGCTTGAGGGGGTACCCGTCATTGACAGCTGACCCCGACCCTCCTTTCGTCGCCGTATGGAACACGGTTCTTGCTGAGCTCAACGGCGACGGCCCGAGCCGCGATCCGGTCAACGGCGGATCGTCCTCGCCCGGCCTCACCCCCCAGCAAAGAGCCTGGTTGAAGCTGGTCAAGCCACTGGTGATCACCGAGGGCTTTGCCCTGCTGTCGGTGCCGACCAGCTTCGTGCAGAACGAGATCGAGCGGCACCTTCGCGAACCGATCATCTCGGCATTGAGCCGACAGCTGGGCCAACGCGTCGAACTGGGTGTGCGAATCGCCAGCCCCGGCCCGGACGAACACGACGAGGGTCACGTCCACGCCATCGACACCCCCGCAGAGACGGACGTCGACGAGATCGACGAAGTCAGCGAAGCCCTCGCCAGCGCCGAAGAGAGCTGGCCGACCTACTTCTCCAGCGGGCCGCGCAGCTCCGGCCCGGCCGACGCCAACTCGATCAGCCTGAACCGGCGCTACACCTTCGACACCTTCGTCATCGGGGCTTCCAACCGGTTTGCTCACGCCGCCACCCTGGCCATCGCCGAGGCGCCGGCCCGGGCCTACAACCCGCTCTTCATCTGGGGTGAATCCGGTCTCGGCAAGACCCACCTGCTGCACGCCGCAGGCAACTACGCGCAGCGGCTCTTTCCCGGCATGCGGGTCAAGTACGTCTCGACCGAAGAGTTCACCAACGACTTCATCAACTCGCTGCGCGATGACCGCAAGGCTTCGTTCAAGCGCAGCTACCGCGACATTGACGTGCTCCTGGTGGACGACATCCAGTTCATCGAGGGCAAGGAAGGCATCCAGGAGGAGTTCTTCCACACGTTCAACACACTGCACAACGCGAACAAGCAGATCGTCATCTCCTCGGACCGGCCTCCCAAGCAGCTGGCCACCCTCGAGGACCGACTGCGCACCCGGTTCGAGTGGGGGCTGATCACCGACGTCCAGCCGCCCGAGTTGGAAACCCGGATCGCCATCCTGCGCAAGAAGGCGCAGATGGACCGCCTCGACGTGCCCGGCGACGTCCTGGAACTCATCGCGAGCAGCATCGAGCGCAACATCCGCGAACTCGAGGGAGCGCTCATCCGCGTCACCGCCTTCGCGTCGCTGAACAAGACGCCCATCGACAAGTCGCTCGCCGAAATCGTGCTGCGCGACCTGATCGCCGACGTCAACAGCATCCAGATCGGCACCGCCGGCATCATGGCCGCCACCGCGGAGTACTTCGAGACCACCGTCGAGGAGCTTCGCGGACCCGGCAAGACCCGGGCACTGGCGCAGTCCCGGCAGATCGCGATGTATCTATGCCGCGAGCTGACCGACCTCTCACTGCCGAAGATCGGCCAGGCCTTCGGCCGCGACCACACCACCGTCATGTACGCAGAGAAGAAGATCCGCGGCGAAATGGCGGAGCGGCGTGAGGTGTTCGATCAAGTCAAAGAACTCACGACCCGCATCCGGCAGCGCGCCAAGCGCTGACCGTCCGCAGAATTCTTCAAAAAACTTTCGTCACCGCCGCAACACTTGTCACAGCCACGGCCTGTGCACACCTATGTGGAGAATTACGGGAAGTTTCGCGCGACCATGTGTCGTCCGCTGCACAACACGGCCGCTGTCCCCAGCCGTCCCAACCGCGCCGCACACTGCTCCACAAGTAACTCACACCCCCACACGCGTTGGTACAGCACCGACGCTGCTTCATCCACAGTTTCCACAGCACCTAATACTGTTGCTTGTATCTCTCCATAGTTTTCTCTCAGAAGAGGGCCCCTGGGGACATCGCGCTCACAGCACGTCACGCCATGGCCCTGACCTCGGATGTCAGGCCGATCGATTAGCTTTCAAGATGGCGCTGAAAGCTCTACGGTGGTTCTTCGACAGGCGTTAACGTCGTTGCACAGACACTGGGGGACCGATGCGTGAGCGTCGGAGAAACCGCTGGTTAGAGCATTCGTTGTGAGTTGATCGAAGGGACACTATGGACGTGGCGACAACGACGGTTGGTCTCTCCGATTTGAAATTCCGGTTGGTGCGCGAAGACTTCGCCGACGCGGTGGCCTGGGTGGCCCGCAACCTGCCCACCCGGCCGACGGTTCCGGTGCTCGCCGGTGTGCTGCTGTCGGGTTCCGACGAAGGCCTGACGATTTCGGGATTCGACTACGAAGTATCGGCGGAAGTACATGTTGCCGCCGAAATAGCTTCTCCTGGAACGGTTTTGGTGTCCGGACGACTGCTGTCCGACATCACCAGGGCACTGCCGGCCAAACCGGTGGATGTCAGTGTCGAGGGCACTCGGGTCTTGTTGACCTGCGGCAGCGCCAAATTCTCGTTGCCGACCATGGCGGTCGAGGACTACCCGGCGCTGCCGGCACTGCCCGATGAGACTGGTGTCATTTCCGCCGAACTGTTCGGCGAGGCGATCGGCCAGGTGGCGGTCGCCGCCGGCAAGGACGACACGCTGCCGATGCTGACCGGTATCCGCGTCGAAATCTCGGGCGAGAGCGTGGTTTTGGCTGCCACCGACAGGTTTCGGCTCGCTGTTCGTGAGCTGACCTGGTCGACGGACTCGGCCGATGTCGAGGCCGCGGTGCTGGTGCCCGCGAAGACGCTCGCCGAGGCCGCGAAAGCGGGCACCGGGGCCGGTGATGTGCACCTGGCGCTCGGCGCGGGGTCGGCTGTCGGCAAGGAGGGGCTGCTCGGAATTCGCAGTGACGGCAAGCGCAGCACCACCCGGCTGCTCGATGCGGAGTTCCCGAAGTTCCGCCAGCTGTTGCCGACCGAACACACGGCGGTGGCCACCATCGGCGTGGCCGAGTTGACCGAGGCGATCAAGCGCGTTGCGCTGGTGGCCGACCGCGGGGCGCAGGTCCGGATGGAGTTCTCCGATGACGTGCTGAAGTTGTCGGCCGGCGCCGACGACGTCGGCCGCGCGGAGGAGGACATCCCCGTCGACTTCGCAGGCGAACCTCTGACCATCGCCTTCAACCCGACGTATCTGACCGATGGCCTGGGATCTTTGCATTCGGAACGCGTGACGTTCGGTTTCACGACACCCAGCCGTCCTGCGGTGTTGCGTCCGGCACGCGACGATGAGGACGACACGGTCGGTAGCGGCCCGGGGCCTTTCCCCGCGGCGCAGACCGATTACGTCTACTTGTTGATGCCGGTGCGGCTCCCGGGATAGGGCTCCCCACCCCCGAGACGAAAGAGGCTGCACGTGCAATTGGGATTGATCGGCCTGGGCAAGATGGGCTTCAACATGCGGGAACGCCTGCGCGAGGGCGGCCACGAGGTGATCGGCTTCGACCCGCGGCCCGAAGTCTCCGACGTCCCGACGCTGGCTGCACTGGCCGAGGCGTTGAAGCCGCCGCGGGTGGTCTGGGTGATGGTGCCGTCGGGTCCGATCACGGACTCGACGATCACCGACCTGGCCGGCGAACTGTCCGAGGGGGACCTGGTCATCGACGGCGGCAACTCGCGCTACACCGGCGACGGTCCGCATGCAAAACTGTTGGGCGAGAAGGGCATTGCCTTCATCGACGCCGGTGTGTCGGGTGGTATCTGGGGTCTCAAGGAAGGCTACGGCCTGATGGTCGGCGGCAGCGACGCCGACGTCGAGCGGGCGATGCCGATTTTCGACACGCTGCGGCCGCCAGGACCCCGCGAAGACGGATTCGTCCACGCCGGCCCGGTCGGTGCGGGCCACTTCGCCAAAATGGTGCACAACGGCATCGAATACGCGCTGATGACGGCCTACGCCGAGGGTTATGAGGTGCTGGCCGCCGAAGACTTGATCAAGGATCCGCAGGCGGTCTACCAAGCCTGGACGAACGGCACGGTGGTGCGGTCCTGGCTGCAGCAGCTGCTGGCCAAGGCGCTCAAGGAGGATCCGGGGCTGACGGAGATCTCCGGGTACACCGAGGATTCCGGCGAGGGCCGCTGGACAGTGGAAGAGGCGATTCGACTGAGGGTCCCCGTTCCCGGTATCGCCGCATCGCTGTTCGCTCGGTTCCTGTCCCGGCAGGAGGACTCCCCCACCATGAAGGCCGTCGCGGCGCTGCGCAACCAATTCGGTGGCCACGCGGTGAAGCGGGTCAGCGAGTCCGGATAACTTGTACGTCCGCCGCCTGGGACTGCAGGACTTCCGGTCATGGGCTCAGGTCGACCTGGACCTCGAGCCCGGCCGCACCGTCTTCGTGGGGCCCAACGGCTACGGGAAGACCAATCTCGTTGAGGCCCTGTGGTATTCATCGACACTTGGCTCACACCGAGTCGCCTCGGATGCTCCGCTGCTGCGGGCGGGTGCCGAGCGCGCCATCATTTCGACGATCGTGGTCAACGAAGGTCGTGAGCTCGCGGTGGATCTCGAGGTGGTCGCGGGCCGGGCGAACAAGGCGCGGCTGAACAGATCGCCGGTCCGGTCGGCCCGCGAAGTGCTGGGGGTGATGCGAGCGGTGATGTTCGCGCCGGAGGACCTGGCTCTGGTGCGCGGCGATCCCGCCGAACGGCGGCGCTACCTCGACGAACTCGCAACCATCAGACGCCCGCGGATCGCGGCGGTGCGCGCCGATTACGACAAGGTGCTGCGCCAGCGCACGGCGTTGCTGAAGACCGCTGCGGGCGCGCGGCATCGCGGCGACCGCGGTCTGGCGGACACCCTCGATGTGTGGGACGGCCACTTGGCCGAGCACGGTGCGCAACTGATCGCCGCCCGGGTGGAACTGGTCAACGAGTTGTATCCCGAGGTCGAGAAGGCGTATCAACTCCTGGCCCCGGCGTCGCGGCCGGCCGCGATTCACTACCGCAGCAAGGTCGAACAGATCGATGGACACAACGAGACCGTGGAGTTTTTCGAGGCCGCGCTGCTGGATGCGCTGGCCCGGCGACGCGACGCCGAGATCGAACGCGGCGTCTGCCTGGTTGGCCCGCACCGCGACGATCTGGAACTGCGGCTGGGCGACCAGGTCGCCAAAGGCTTTGCAAGCCACGGTGAATCGTGGTCCATGGCGCTCTCGTTGCGGCTGGCGGCCTACGAGTTGTTGCGCTCAGAAGGCAGTGATCCGGTGCTGTTGCTCGACGACGTGTTCGCCGAGTTGGACACGGCGAGGCGGCGCGCATTGGCCGGGGTGGCGGCCACCGCCGAGCAGGTATTGGTGACGGCCGCCGTCGGCGACGACATCCCCGGTGACTGGGACGCCCGCCGTATCGAGATCGCCATGCAGGACGGCGACAACGGCCGGGTCTCAATGGTGCAGGCATGACCGACGACCCCGATCCCGACGCCGTCGCCCCGCCTGAGCACCTCGCCGGACTGAGAGGCATGGATCTGGTCCGGCGGACCCTCGAAGAAGCCCGTGGCGCGGCCCGCAGTCAGGGCAAGGACGTCGGCCGCGGGCGTAACTCCCCCACCGCCCGACGCGTCGCGGGCCGGCGCCGTTCATGGTCTGGACCCGGGCCTGATTCGCGCGACCCACAAACGCTGGCTTCCGCCACCCGCGATCTGGCGAAGACGCGAGGGTGGTCCGGACGGGTGGCCGAAGGCACGGTATTCGGCCAGTGGCAGTCCGTGGTCGGCGAGCAGATCGCCGCCCACGCCACGCCGACCACCCTGCGCGAAGGCGTGCTGAGCGTGTCTGCCGAATCGACGGCGTGGGCGACCCAATTACGCATGGTTCAGGGACAGCTTCTGGCTAAGATTGCGGCGGCGGTCGGCGACGGTGTGGTCACGTCGCTGAGGATCGTCGGACCGGTGGCCCCGTCCTGGCGCAAGGGCCGATATCACATCGCAGGGCGCGGACCGCGCGACACCTACGGGTGAGCGCTACACCGGGCGATTGGCTGAGAGCCACCAGAACGGCGCGAGTCTACTTCTCAAGCGTCTCCACGCACCTGTGATCGCGAAATTCCACAGGCGGCTCGAATAGGTGTGTAGAAACGCGGCCTCAGAATCGGTGCTAGGGATAGTTGCCGGTAGACTGTACGAGTGACTTGCCGGCGGTACCCCACACCGCCAGGGCCCCACCCCCGTCTAGAGATTAAGGATGCTGCCGACCGTGGCTGCCGCTAAAAAGACCGCGCCTGCGAAGAAGAAGACGTACGGCGCCGAAGCGATCACCGTGCTCGAGGGTTTGGAGGCGGTCCGCAAACGCCCGGGCATGTATATCGGCTCCACCGGCGAGCGAGGTCTGCACCACCTGGTGTGGGAGGTTGTCGACAACGCCGTGGACGAGGCGATGGCGGGCTACGCCTCCAAGGTCGAGGTGCGCATCCTCGAGGACGGTGGCGTGGAGGTGGTCGACGACGGCCGCGGCATCCCCGTCGAGATGCACGCCAGCGGGGCGCCGACCGTCGACGTGGTGATGACCCAGCTGCACGCCGGCGGCAAGTTCGGTGGCGAGAACAGCGGCTATGCGGTCAGCGGCGGCCTGCACGGCGTCGGTGTGTCGGTGGTCAACGCGCTGTCCACCCGCCTCGAGGTGGACATCTCCCGCGACGGCCACGAGTGGTTCCAGTCCTACGACCGCGCCATGCCGGGCACCCTCAAGCAGGGCGACGCCACCAAGAAGACCGGCACCACGGTGCGGTTCTGGGCCGACCCGGAGGTCTTCGAGACCACCAATTACGACTTCGAGACGGTGGCCAGGCGACTCCAGGAGATGGCGTTCCTGAACAAGGGCCTGACCATCACCCTCGCCGACGAGCGCGTCACGGCCGAGGAAGTGACCGACGAGGTGGTCAGCGACACCGCCGAGGCGCCCAAGTCCGCCGACGAGAAGGCCGCCGAGGCGGCGGGCCCGCACAAGACCAAGAGCCGCACGTTCCACTACCCGGGCGGTCTGGTCGACTACGTCAAGCACATCAACCGCACGAAGACGCCGATCCAGCAGAGCATCATCGACTTCGACGGCAAGGGCGAAGGCCACGAGGTCGAGATCGCCATGCAGTGGAACGCCGGCTACTCCGAATCGGTGCACACGTTCGCCAACACCATCAACACCCACGAAGGCGGCACCCATGAAGAGGGATTCCGTGCGGCGCTGACCAGCGTGGTGAACAAGTACGCCAAAGACAAGAAGCTGCTCAAGGACAAGGATCCGAACCTCACCGGCGACGACATCCGCGAGGGCCTGGCCGCCGTCATCTCCGTGAAGGTGGCCGAGCCGCAGTTCGAGGGCCAGACCAAGACCAAGCTGGGCAACACCGAGGTGAAATCGTTCGTGCAGAAGATCTGCAACGAGCAGATGACGCACTGGTTCGAGGCCAACCCCGCGGAGGCCAAAACCGTTGTGAACAAGGCGGTCTCGTCGGCGCAGGCGCGGATCGCGGCGCGCAAGGCCCGTGAGCTGGTGCGCCGCAAGAGCGCCACCGACATCGGCGGGCTGCCGGGCAAGCTCGCCGACTGCCGCTCCACCGATCCGCGCAAATCCGAGCTGTACGTGGTGGAGGGCGACTCGGCAGGCGGCTCGGCCAAGAGTGGCCGCGACTCGATGTTCCAGGCGATCCTGCCGTTGCGCGGCAAGATCATCAACGTCGAGAAGGCCCGCATCGACCGGGTGCTGAAGAACACCGAAGTGCAGGCGATCATCACCGCGCTCGGCACCGGCATCCACGACGAGTTCGACCTCACCAAGCTGCGCTACCACAAGATTGTGCTGATGGCCGACGCCGACGTCGACGGCCAGCACATCTCGACGCTGCTGCTGACGCTGCTGTTCCGGTTCATGAAACCGCTCGTGGAGAACGGCCACATCTTCCTGGCGCAGCCGCCGCTGTACAAGCTCAAGTGGCAGCGCACCGAACCCGAGTTCGCGTACTCCGACCGCGAGCGCGACGGGCTCTTGGAGGCGGGCCGCAAGGCGGGCAAGAAGATCAACGTCGACGACGGCATCCAGCGCTACAAGGGTCTCGGCGAGATGGATGCCAAGGAACTGTGGGAGACGACGATGGACCCGTCGGTGCGGGTGCTGCGCCAGGTCACCCTCGACGACGCGGCCGCCGCCGACGAACTGTTCTCGATTTTGATGGGCGAAGACGTCGAGGCGCGCAGGAGCTTCATCACCCGCAACGCCAAAGACGTTCGCTTCCTGGACGTTTAAGCAAAGTTTCAAACCAGTTTAGGACTGAAACCACATGACTGACACCACGTTGCCGCCCGGCGACGAAGCAGGAGATCGCGTCGAACCGGTCGACATCCAGCAGGAGATGCAGCGCAGCTACATCGACTACGCGATGAGCGTGATCGTGGGCCGTGCCCTGCCGGAGGTCCGGGACGGCCTCAAGCCCGTGCACCGCCGCGTGTTGTACGCGATGTTCGATTCGGGCTTCCGGCCGGACCGCAGCCACGCCAAATCCGCACGCTCCGTTGCCGAGACGATGGGTAACTACCACCCGCACGGCGACGCGTCGATCTACGACACCCTGGTCCGGATGGCCCAGCCGTGGTCGCTGCGCTACCCGTTGGTCGACGGCCAGGGCAACTTCGGCTCGCCGGGCAACGACCCGCCGGCCGCCATGCGGTACACGGAGGCGCGTCTCACTCCGCTGGCGATGGAGATGCTGCGCGAAATCGACGAGGAGACAGTCGATTTCATCCCGAACTATGACGGCCGCGTGCAGGAGCCGACCGTTCTGCCGAGCCGGTTCCCGAATCTGCTCGCCAACGGCTCGGGCGGCATCGCGGTGGGCATGGCCACCAACATTCCGCCGCACAACCTGCGCGAGCTCGCCGACGCCGTGTATTGGTGTCTGGAGAATCACGAGGCCGACGAGGAGGCGACCCTGGCGGCCGTCACCAAGAAGGTGAAGGGCCCAGACTTCCCGACCTACGGGTTGATCGTCGGCTCGCAGGGCATCCACGACACCTACACCACCGGGCGCGGGTCGATCCGGATGCGCGGTGTGGTGGAGATCGAGGAGGACTCCCGCGGCCGCACCGGCATCGTCATCACCGAGCTGCCGTATCAGGTCAACCACGACAACTTCATCACCTCGATCGCCGAACAGGTCCGCGACGGGAAGCTCGCGGGCATCTCGAACATCGAGGACCAGTCCAGTGACCGCGTCGGGTTGCGCATCGTCGTGGAGATCAAGCGCGATGCCGTCGCCAAGGTGGTGCTGAACAACCTCTACAAGCACACCCAACTGCAGACCAGCTTCGGCGCCAACATGCTGGCGATCGTCGACGGCGTGCCCCGCACGCTGCGTCTCGATCAGCTGATTCGCCACTATGTCAACCACCAGCTCGATGTGATCGTCCGGCGCACCACCTACCGGCTGCGCAAGGCCAACGAGCGGGCCCACATCCTGCGCGGTCTGGTCAAGGCACTCGACGCGCTGGACGAAGTGATCGCCCTGATCCGGGCGTCGGAGACGGTCGACGTGGCCCGCCAAGGCCTGATCGAACTACTCGACATCGACGAGATCCAGGCCCAGGCGATCCTGGACATGCAGCTGCGCAGGCTGGCTGCACTGGAACGGCAACGCATCGTCGACGACCTGGCCAAGATCGAGGCCGAGATCGCCGACCTCGAGGACATCCTGGCCAAGCCCGAACGGCAGCGGGCCATCGTCCGCGACGAGCTCAAGGAGATCGTCGACAAGCACGGCGACGACCGTCGCACCAAGATCGTCGCCGCCGACGGCGAGGTCAGCGACGAAGACCTGATCGCGCGCGAGAACGTCGTCGTCACGATCACCGAGACCGGCTACGCCAAACGGACCAAGACCGACCTCTACCGCAGCCAGAAGCGCGGCGGCAAGGGCGTCCAGGGAGCCGGCCTGAAGCAGGACGACATCGTCAACCACTTCTTCGTCTGCTCCACCCACGACTGGATCCTGTTCTTCACCACGCAGGGCCGGGTGTACCGCGCGAAGGCCTACGACCTGCCGGAGGCGTCGCGAACCGCGCGCGGGCAGCACGTCGCGAACCTGCTGGCCTTCCAGCCGGAGGAGCGGATCGCCCAGGTCATCCAGATCAAGGGCTACGAGGACGCGCCGTATCTGGTGCTCGCCACCCGCAACGGCCTGGTGAAGAAGTCGAAGCTGACCGACTTCGACTCCAACCGCTCCGGCGGCATCGTCGCGGTGAACCTGCGCGACAGCGACGAACTGGTGGGCGCGGTGTTGTGCTCGGCCGACGACGACCTGTTGCTGGTGTCGGCCAAGGGCCAGTCGATCCGCTTCTCGGCAACCGACGAGGCGCTGCGGCCGATGGGCCGGGCCACCTCCGGTGTGCAGGGCATGCGGTTCAACACCGACGACGCCCTGCTGTCGCTGAACGTGGTGCAAGCCGACACGTTCCTGCTGGTCGCCACGGCGGGCGGCTACGCGAAACGCACCGCGATCGACGAGTACCCGGTGCAGGGCCGCGGCGGTAAAGGGGTGCTGACCATTCAATTCGACAAGCGACGTGGCAGTCTGGTTGGAGCGCTGGTGGTCGATGACGAAACCGAGCTCTACGCCATCACGTCGGGCGGAGGCGTCATCCGCACCGCTGCGCGACAGGTTCGCAAAGCCGGCCGTCAGACCAAGGGCGTTCGGTTGATGAACCTGGGCGAGGGCGCGACACTGATTGCGATTGCTCGCAACGCAGAGGAGAGCGACGCCGAAGTCGAGGCCGCGGAGTAAGGCCGGCGACGTGACCGACGGTAAGGAGCCACCAGTGACTTCACCGAACGACGCGGGCTATCCGCGCTCGGCAGACGGTAACGGCAACGGCTCCGTGCCCGACGACCAGGAGACGGGATCGCTGGGTAACGCCATGGGCCGCGGGGGTGACGTGCCCCCGTGGCAACGCGGACCGGCGGCGCGAGCCTCGCAGCAGCCGTCGCCTCGCGGCCCTCGCGAATCCGCCCGCCCGGAGCCCCATCGGGGCGGCCCGACCGGCCATGCTCCCGGCGCGGACGCACGGTTGAACCGGTTCATCTCCGGAGGGTCGTCGACGGCGGCTCCGGAGGCCGCGGAGCCATCACCGACGCCGCCGCGCAACGAGCCGGTCACCAACGAGGCCTACGCGAGCGAGCTGCCCGACCTGTCGGGCTCGTCGCGGTCGCCACAGCGCAAGGCCACCGAGCGCAGCGAGCCGCCGATGCGGGCGGCTGCACCCCGGGTCCAGGCGGTCGCCCGCACGCAGTCAGGTCCGGTGCGCGCCAGCATGCAGATCAGGCGGATCGACCCGTGGAGCGCGCTCAAGGTGTCGCTGGTGCTGTCGGTGGCGCTGTTCTTCGTGTGGATGATCGCCGTGGCGTTCTTGTACCTGGTGCTCGGCGGGATGGGCGTCTGGAGCAAGCTGAACAGCAACGTCGGCGACCTGCTGACCAGCGCCAGCGGCCAGTCCGGCGGCGAACTGGTGTCCAGCGGCACCATCTTCGGCGGCGCCGCGCTGATCGGGCTGGTGAACATCGTGCTGCTGACGGCCATGGCCACCGTCGGGGTGTTCATCTACAACCTCACCACCGACCTCGTCGGCGGTATCGAGGTGACGTTGGCCGACCGCGACTGATTCCGGTTTGGGCGAAGCGTCGCGGTTACGGTAATCTCGTCGCTCGGCCATGTGCGATACGGGCCTATAGCTCAGGCGGTTAGAGCGCTTCGCTGATAACGAAGAGGTCGGAGGTTCGAGTCCTCCTAGGCCCACGGAAAGGGTCACCATGAGGCTGGTTTTACTGGTCGCGGCGGTGGCGCTGGCGGTATTCGTGGTGCGGTCGCGACATGGCGTGGAGGTGTGGCACGCTGCCGCCGACCAACCTTCCTGAACCGGGGCCTTAGCTCAGTTGGTAGAGCGCTGCCTTTGCAAGGCAGAAGTCAGGGGTTCGAATCCCCTAGGCTCCACAACCGTTTTCGCGCTGGCCAGAGCCGTCGTGCTCTGGAGAAAGTGACCTAGGACCCCTGCTCGGGCCGGCTTTGCTGCATACCGTGAGCCGCTGACCCTAACTCCAGCGCAGGAGGTCGGCCAGTGACGGCACCGGAGAGGATCCTTCGGCCGGCCCGAGCCGTCGGAGGCTTCTACGCCATGGCGCTGGACACCCTCGTCGCGATGTTCAAACCGCCCTTCGCCTGGCGCGAGTTCGTTCTGCAGACGTGGTTCGTGGCAAGAGTGGCCGTCGTCCCGACCTTCTTCTTGGCGATTCCGTTCACCGTCCTCGTCGTGTTCACGCTCAATGTGCTGCTCACCGAGTTCGGCGCCACCGACTTCTCCGGCACCGGCGCCGCCGGCGCCGCCGTCACGGAGATCGGTCCGATCGTCACCGTGCTGGTAGTCGCGGGTACCGGAGCGACCGCGATGTGCGCCGACCTCGGGGCCCGCACCATCCGCGACGAGATCGACGCACTGCGGGTGATGGGCGTCGACCCCGTACACCGCCTTGTGGTGCCGCGGGTTCTGGCGGCGACGGTGGTCGCCGTCTCACTGGTGTCGTTGGTGACCTTCGTCGGGTTGGTCGGCTCCTTCGGCTTCGCCGTGTTCGTCCAGCACGTCACCCCGGGCGCCTTCGCGGCGGGCCTCACCCTGTTCACCGGGCTGCCCGACATCATCCTGGGTGTGGTGAAGGGGGCGCTGTTCGGCGTGGCCGCAGCGCTGATCGCCTGCTACAAGGGCATGTCGGTGCGCAGAGGCCCGCAGGGTGTCGGCAATGCCGTCAACGAAACCGTCGTTTACTCGTTCGTCGCGTTGTTCGTCATCAACGTCCTCGCGACCGCCGTCTACTACACGAGCTTCAAATGACCGCGCTCGACCGGCATTCCGCGATGTCCGCCGCAGCGCTCGGGGTGATCGGCGGCTGGAACCGCGTGGGGACGCAGATCGCCTTCAACGCCAGGTCGGTGCGCGAGATCGGGATAGCGCTGGTGCGCTACCGGACCGAGATCATGCGCCTGATCGCCCAAATGAGTCTCGGCACAGGCGCGTTGGCGCTGATCGGCGGAACGGTGGTGGTCGTCGGCTTTCTCACGCTGACGACAGGCGCGGTCATCGCCGTGCAGGGTTTCAACGAACTGGCGGGCATCGGCGTGGAGGCGATGACCGGCTTCATCTCCGCGTACGTCAACGTGCGGATCATCTCCCCTGCGGTCGCCGGAATCGGCTTGGCTGCCACGATCGGCGCGGGCGCTACGGCGCAGCTGGGGGCGATGCGCATCGCCGACGAGATCGACGCGCTCGAGGTGATAGCGGTCCGCTCGGTCGCCTATCTGGTGTCCACGCGCGTCGTCGCGGGAGTTGTTGTGGTGATTCCGCTGTACTGCGTGGCGATGGTGTGCGCGTTCGTGGCCGCCCGGCTGGGCACCACCGGCTTCTACGGTCAATCCACCGGCGTCTACGACCACTACTTCAACACCTTCCTCAACTCGACCGATCTGCTCTGGTCGTTCTTCACCGTCGTGCTGATGGGGATCGCGATCATGTTGGTGCACACCTACTACGGCTACACCGCATCAGGTGGTCCCGCGGGGGTCGGCGAGGCGGTCGGCCGCTCGGTCCGAACCTCGCTGATCGTCTTGACCCTGCTGCTGCTGGCGGTGGCGATGTCCGTCTACGGGCAGTCCGGCAACTTTCACCTCTCCGGATAGCGCGATGTCGGAGCCGCGCAGGGAGGGAATGCATCCCGCTTGGTGGACAACGATTTTCGTTGTCGGTGTCGCCGCGACCATCGTGACCACGACGATCCTGTTCTCGGGCTCGCTTCGCGCCTACGTTCCGGTGACACTGGCAACGGATCGTGCCGGCCTCGTGATGGACCGCGGCGCCAAGGTCAAATTGCGCGGCGTGCAGATCGGGCGGGTGGGCCGGATCACCGGCGGGCAGGACCACGTGAGCCTGACGCTGGAGATCGAGCCGGACCAGATGAAGTTCCTCCCGGCCAACGTGAGGGCGCGAATCCGCGCGGGGACACTGTTCAGCGGAAAATTCGTCGAGCTGGTCTATCCGAGCGACCCCAGCCCGCAGCGGCTGTCCGCGGGCGCCGTCATCACGTCCGACAACGTCAGCACGGAGATCAACACCCTGTTCCGTGACGTTGCCGACATCCTCGAGCAGGTCGACCCGGCGAAGCTGTCAGCCGTACTCGCCGCGGTCGCCGAGGGGCTGCGCGGCCAGGGAGACACGATCGGGCAGGCCATCACCGACACCGACGCGGTGCTCGCCCAGCTCAACGCCAGGACCGGGACCATCGACGCCGACCGGCAGCAGATCAAGCAGATCACCGAAACGTACAGTGCTGCAGCGCAGAACATCCTGGCCACCCTCGACGCCGCCGGAACCACCAGCACCACCGTGACTCGCAATGCGCCTGAGTTGGACACGTTGCTCACCGGTCTGGTCGGACTGGCCCGCGGTGGCATCGATCTGCTGGGCGCGAGCCAACCGAATTTGACCGAGGCGGTGACCACCTTCGAATCCACCGCCCGTCTGCTGCGCAAGTACAACCCGACGTTCACCTGCACACTGCTCGGCGCCCAAAAGGCCTTGGACACCGGCTATCTGGATGCGACCGGGGCCGCGAACGGCAAGTCGTTGATCCTCGACAGCGCACTGCTCTTCGGGCCCGACGCCTACCGGTACCCGCAGAACATGCCGGTCGTCGGCGCCAAAGGCGGGCCCGGTGGCACACCGGGATGCGGATCGCTGCCCGACGTGGCCGCCAATTGGCCGGTGCGCCAGCTGATCACGAACACAGGTTGGGGCACCGGCCTCGACATCCGGCCGAATCCCGGCATCGGGCTCCCCGGCTATGCAAACTATTTCCCGGTCACCCGTGCGGCGCCCGAACCGCCCAGCGTGCGCTATCCGGGCGGCCCCGCGCCCGGACCGATTCCCTACCCCGGCGCCCCGCCCTATGGGGCAGCGCTGTACGCCCCGGACGGGACACCGCTGTGGCCCGGCCTGCCGCCGGCGCCGCTCCCGGGGGCTGCGCGCGAACCCGGCCCGCCGCCTCCCGGCTCGGAACCGTTCGTGGTGCCCGCACCCGCGCAACTGCAACCGACTCCCACGCCGCTCCCCGACCCGGCGCCACCGCAACCGTGACGGGCGAATCATGAGAGAGAACCTGCGCGGCGCGATCTGGCGCGTCGGCGTGTTCCTGGCGGTCTGCGCATTCGGCATGGCTGCCATGCTGGCGATCTTCGCTCAACTGCGTTTCGAGACCGAGAAGACCTACAGCGCCGAGTTTCACACTGTGTCCGGTCTGGAGAAGGGGAACTTCGTCCGCATCGCCGGAGTCGAGGTGGGCAAGGTAAGCAATATCAGGATCCACGACGACGGAATCGCGTTGGTGGACTTCGGGATCGACTCCTCGGTGGTGCTGACCGAGGGCAGCAGGGCGGTGATCCGCTACCGGAACCTCATTGGCGAGCGCTATCTGGCACTCGAGGAAGGCGCAGGGGGCACCCAGACACTGCAACCCGGGGCCACCATCCCGTTGTCGCGCACCGCACCCGCGCTCGACCTCGACGCCTTACTCGGCGGATTCCGCCCGCTGTTCCGTGCCCTCGACCCGGACCAGGTCAACGCGTTGTCCGGCCAGCTGGTCGAGGCTCTGCAGGGCGAAGGCGCCACGATCACGACCTTCCTGACTCAGACGGCGGCATTGACGAACACACTGGCCGACCGCGATCAGCTGATCGGGCAAGTCATCACGAACCTGAAGGCGGTGATGGGATCTCTGGGCGACCAGAGTGCACAGTTGGCGTCTGCGGTCGACACATTGTCATCGACGTTGACGACGATGGCGGACCGCAAATCCGACCTACGCAACGGCCTGGCATACGCCGACGCGGCGGCGGCGTCCATCGCAGATCTCCTCGCGCAGGGCCGGGCGCCGTTGAGAGGCATTGTGCACGAGTCGGATCGAACGGGAGACGTCGTCCTATCCGACCGCGAGTACTTCGACCGGTTCCTGAACACCCTGCCCGACGCCTACCGGATGCTGAACCGGCAGGGACTGTACGGCGACTTTTTCAGCTTCTATCTGTGCGACCTGATCCTGAAGCTGAACGGCAAAGGCGGACAACCCGTCTACGTCAAGGTCGCCGGCCAGGACAGCGGAAGGTGCACACCCCGATGAAGACCTTCGCAGAACGCAACCCCATCGTCGTCGGTGCGGTCGGCGTCGCGATCACCGTGTGCGCCGTTGTCGCAGCGCTCAACTACGGCAAGCTGCCGTTCGTCAACTCGAACCGCGTCTACTCGGCCTACTTCGCCGAAGCCGGTGGCCTCCTGGCAGGAGCCGCGGTGCAGGTGTCGGGCTTCAAGGCGGGCGAGGTCACGGGAATCGATCTCGACGGCGCGCGCGTCCTGGTCACTTTCGAGGTCGACAAGAACATCCGCCTCGGCAATCGGACCGAGGCGGCGATCAAGACGAGAAGCATTCTCGGCGCGAAGGTTCTGGAACTGACGCCCAGAGGCGACGGCAGGCAATCAGGCCCCATTCCCCTCGACCGGACGACGTCGCCCTATCAACTACCCGATGCCCTCGGCGATCTGACGGCGACCATCAGCCGACTCGACACCACTGCGTTGTCGGACTCGTGGAGGACGCTGGCCGACGAGTTCTCCCAGACACCACCGGCCCTCAAGGTCGCACTGCAGGGCGTGGCGCGCTTCTCGCAGACGCTGAACGACCGCGATGCCCAGTTGCGCAAACTGCTCACGGACGCGAACAAGGTCACCACGGTGCTGGCGGAGCGTAGCGACAGCATCGTGAAGATGCTCGCCGACAGCAACGCGCTGCTGGCCGAGCTGAACGGTCAGAGCCGCGCCCTGGACGAGATCTCCGCCGGCATCGCCTCGGTGAGCCGCCAGATAAAGGACATGATCGCCGAGAACAGGCAGACGCTGGCGCCCGCGCTGGACAAGCTGAACCAGGTCCTGGCGATTCTCGACGGCCGCAAGGAGCGGATCCAGCAGGCAATCAAGGGATTCGACCAGTACGCGATGTCGCTGGGCGAATCGATGTCGTCGGGACCGTTCTTCAAGTTCTACATCGCCAACCTGCTGCCCGGACAATTCATCCAGCCGTTCGTCGACGCCGCGTTCTCCGATCTGGGCCTCGACCCGAACGTATTGGCACCCTCACAGCTGACCGATCCGCAGACCGGCCAGCCGGCCACGCCGGCGCTGCCGATGCCCTTCCCCCGCACCGGACAGGGGGGCGAACCACGACCGACCCTGCCGGATGCGATCACCGGCAGCCCCGGTGATGCCCGCTATCCCTACCGCGAGCCGCCGCCGGCCCCGCCGCCCGGCGGGCCCCCACCCGGGCCGCCACTCGACGGGCAGGCGCCATGACCAAGCGCGCAAAGTACCGTGTCGGGCTGGCCGCCGTACTCGTGCTGACATGTGCAGCCGCCGCGATGCTGCTGGTGCACTTCGTCGGGCAGGCGAGCCGTCGAACCGTGGTCGCATACTTCGCGAACAGCAACGGGATATTCGTCGGCGACGAGGTCCGCGTCCTCGGCGTCCCCGTCGGCAAGATCGACAAGATCGAGGCTCAGCCCAGCCGTGTCAAGATCACGTTCTGGTATGACGCGCGGTACCGGGTGCCCGCCGACGCGAACGCGGTGATCCTCTCCCCCGCGATCGTGACCGCGCGGGTCATCCAGCTCACGCCGGCCTACACCGGCGGGCCCGCGTTGCCGGACAACGCCGTGATCGGCCAGGACCGCACCGCCGTTCCCGTCGAGTGGGACGACTTGCGACTGCAGCTCGAACGAATCAGCCGGCTGGTCGCGCCGACCGAACCGGGGGGAGTCAGCACGCTGGGCTCGGTCGTGCACACCACGGCGGAGGCCTTGCGCGGCCAGGGGACGAACATCAGGCACACCATCACCGAACTGTCACAGGCGATTACGGCCCTCAGCGACCACAGCGACGACCTGTTCGGCACCGTGAGGAATCTCGCGACGCTGGTGTCGGCCCTGCAGGACAGCGGCGACGTGATGCGGCAGCTCAACGCCAACCTCGCATCGGCGAGTGCGCTGCTGGCGAACGACCCGAACGAGATCGGCGATGCACTGGCAGCACTCGACGCCGTGGTAGGTGACGTGCGCAGCTTCGTCGCCGACAACCGCGAGTCGCTGGGCGCCGCCGCCGACAAGCTGGCACCGGTGTCGACGGCTCTTGCGGCCAGCCTCGACGACATCAAGCAAGCGCTGCACGTCGCCCCGAACGCGCTGCAGAACCTGATGAACACCTACCAACCCGCACAAGCCACGATGGGCGGCGCCTACGCCTTCAACAACTTCGCCGACCCAATCACCTTTCTGTGCGGTGCGATACAGGCGGCATCCCGCATGGGCGCCGAGCAGTCGGCCAAGCTGTGCGTGCAGTACTTGGCCCCGATCGTCAAGAACCGTCAGTACAACTTCCCGCCGTTGGGCGAGAACCTCATCGTCGGCGCAACCGCACGGCCGAACGAGGTGACCTATAGCGAAGACTGGATGAGACCCGACTACATCCCACCGCTGCCGCCGAGCGGCGTTGCGGCACAGGATAATCCACCGCTACCCGCCGAGGCGAAACAGACTGAACCGGCCGACGGCCTGACCGGCATGATGGTGCCCGGCCGGGACGGCTCATGAGCAGGCGATCGACGAGGCTGATCGCGGCCGTGCTCGCCGTGGGCATCCTCACGGCCACGCCGGGCTGCGCGTGGCGCGGGCTCAACTCGCTGGCGCTGCCGGGAACCGCGGGCCGCGGCCCCGGCTCCTACACGATCCAGGCGCAACTGCCCGACGTGCGCACCATCGAGCCGAATTCCCGAGTGCAGGTCAACGATGTCACCGTCGGCACCGTCACCAAGATCGAGCGACAGGGCTGGCATGCGCTGCTGACCATGAGTCTCGATGGCGACGTCGACCTGCCCGCCAACGCCACCGCGACCGTCGGCCAAAGCGGTCTGCTCGGCTCGCTGCATGTCGAACTGGCAGCGCCGACCGATGTTGCCCCGCAGGGCAAGTTGCACGACGGATCGGTGATTGCGCTGTCGTCGGCGGGAACCTACCCGTCCAGCGAGCAGATGCTGTCGGCGATGTCGTTGCTGTTCAACGGCGGCGGCATCGGCCAGGTTCAGGACATCACCGAATCGCTGAGCACCGCGCTGGCCGGTCGCGAGCAGGATCTGCGCAGCCTCATCGATCAACTGGACGCGTTCACCCGCTACGTGAACGACCAGTCCGGTGACATCATCGCCACCGCCGAGAGCATGAACGACCTCGCCGGCCAGTTCGCACAGGAGAAGCCGGTGGTGGACAAGGCGCTGGAGACCATCCCTGGCGCGCTGCGGGTGATCAGCGACGAGCGCCAGACACTGGTGGACACACTCGACCAGCTCGGCAAGTTCAGTGCGCTGGTGGCCGACACCACGAACCAGACCAGGGACAGCCTCGTGGCCGAACTCGAGGACCTCGGGCCGGTGCTCAAATCGTTGGCCGATGCCGGGCCCGCCCTGACACGGTCGCTGGGCCTGTTCGCCACGTACCCGTTTCCCACCGACAACGTCGGGATCTGGCAGCGTGGCGACTTCGCCAACCTGACCGCCGTCATCGATCTCACGCTGAGCCGCCTGGACGCGTCATTTCTCACCGGCACGCGGTGGGAGGGCGACTTGACGGAGCTGGAGCTGCAGTGGGGCCGCACCATCGGTCAGCTGCCGAGCCCGTACACCACCGGCAATCCCCTTCTCGCGCCGTATAAGTGGGACCAGGGAGGATGACGTGCCGCCGCTGACGCTGCGCATCCGAATCCAGTTGGTGATCTTCGCGGTCGTCACGCTGATCTTCGGGGCAGCCATGCTGTTCGGTTACATCAGGCTGCCCGCCATGTTCGGCATCGGTCACTACCAGGTGACCGTCGAGCTGCCGAGGACCGCGGGCGCCTACCCCGGCGGCAACGTCACATACCGAGGCGAGGAGGTCGGCCGCATCTCAGACGTGCGCCTGACCGAGTCCGGGGTGGCGGCCGTGCTGTCACTGAAGTCCGGCATCGCCATTCCCTCCGATCTCGACGCGCAGGTGCACAGCCAGTCGGCGGTGGGCGAGCAGTACATCACCCTGTTGCCGCGCCGGGATTCGGCGCCCCTGAAGAACGGCGACGTGATACCGGCCGACCGCACCTCGGTGCCGCCCGATTTCGATGCGCTGCTGGACTCGTTGAGCACCGGCCTGAAGGCCATTCCGCACGACGATCTGAAGACAGTCGTCGACGAGTCCTACACGGCGGTCGGCGGTCTCGGGCCGCAGCTGTCCGGACTCGTCACCGGCGGCTCCCGGCTGGCGGCGGGAGCCCGCGAGAACCTGGGTCCGCTGCTGACGTTGATCGACCAGTCGGCAGGGATCCTGCAGGCGCAGAACGACTCCGCGTCGGCGGTCGACGAGTGGGCCGCTCACCTGAAGAACATCGGCCGACAGCTTCAGGACAACGACGCCGCCGTCGCAGATCTCCTGACGCAAGGGGGCCAGGCCGTCGAGGAAGCCCGCCTTCTTCTCGACCGCGTTCGGCCGACCGTGCCGATCATCGCCGCGAACTTGGCGAGCGCGGGTCAGGTGGCCATCGCCTATCAGCCCGGCTTGGAACAGCTTCTGGTGCTACTGCCGCAGGCCGCGGCCGCGGCGCAGGCGATCGTGCTGGCGAACCGTGACACCCGCCAGCCCTACCGGGGCGCGTTTCTGAGCCTGAACTTGAGCTTGAACCAGCCGCCGCCCTGCACGACGGGCTTCCTGCCCGCCCAGCAGCAGCGGGCGGCGTCGCTTCAGGACTATCCCGACCGGCCCGCCGGTGACCTGTATTGCAGGGTTCCGCAGGACTCCCCGCTGAGTGTGCGGGGGCTGCGAAACTTCCCGTGTGCCACCCGGCCCGGCAAGCGCGCGCCGACCGTCGCGATGTGCGAAAGCGACGAGAGTTATGTGCCGCTCAACGACGGGTTCAACTGGAAGGGCGACCCCAACGCCACCCTTTCGGGACAGCCGGTGCCCCAACCACCGCCGGTTGCGGCCGCCGAGTACGACCCCGCTGACGGGACATTCGTCGGACCCGACGGCAAGACGTACACGCAGCCGAACCTCGCCGCGGGCGCGCCCGGCAGGACGTGGCAGGCGATGCTGCTGCCACCCAGCGGATAGTCAGGCCGGCGACAGCCGCATGACGGGGATCGTCCGCGGACCGCTGCGCGCGGTGTACGACTCGAAGACGCGATTCAGCCGCCGTCCGGCGAGCGAGTAGAGCCGATCTCTGTCGGCGCCCGTGGCTTCCCTGGCGATGAACCGGCCGCCTCGTTCCCCGATGTGCAACTCGCACTCAGGCTTGGCGATCAGGTTGTGATACCAGCCGGGGTGGTGGGCGCTGCCGTAGTTGGAGGCGATGAGGATGACGTAGTCACCGTCGGTGAAGTAGGTGAGCGTGGACTCACGGAGTTCGCCGGTTCGGGCGCCGATCGAAGTGAGTACCGCCACGGGAGCCGAGAAGGATATCCGGATGCGGCCCCGCGTCGCCTTCATCAAGGGCGCCTCTATCGGCGCGATGGCCTTGCGCCATAACGCCTTGCCTGCGTCCGTGGTGAGCAGCCAACCGCCCGTCCAATGATTGAGATTGCGCTTCCACAAGGGGCGCGCCTCGAGGTCTACCCGCGGAATCCCTTGGATGGCGTCGGTGGACATAAGCCACCTTCGCGCCGAAATCTGCGTTTGGGTCGTGTTCAGCCAAAATCGACGACCACTGTGCAGAAATCGCGGGCCGGGCTATGGCTTGGGCGTCACCTCGACACTCGGCGGCCGCGGCGACGGCTCTGGCTCCATCGAGCGGCGCACGATCGAAAACGTGACAGCCCCAACGGCAATCAGGCCCACACCGGCGACGGCCAGAACCCACGGCCGCGGCCGGCGTTTGGGTTTACGCGCCTCCGCCAACGCCTGCGGAAGATTGGACAGCATCTCCTGTGCGGCGGCGATCTCGGACGCGATCGTCTCCTGCGCGTCCTCGATCTCGCGGGCCAGCCGGCTGCGCTCCAGACGCTGTCGGAGGCTGCTCGCGGCCGAGTGCGCGCCCTGCCAGCTCAGCCCGACGGTGCCGCGGGTCACGTCGACGGGGCCCACCGCGGTGTAGCGCAGCCCGCGCGACAAGCGTTGTCCGGGGCTCAGCCGGATGTCGGCCTTCGAGCTCATCTGAAACCTCTCTCGCAGCCTGTTCTTCGGGTCGCCGTCCAGCCTGCCATCACCGCAACCCAACGGTGCCCGGTTCGGCGTCAACAGGGCGTGGCAGACTGGCTTCCCGTGACGAGCCCCATTCAGACAGCGACCGCGACCCTGCACACCAATCGTGGTGACATCAAGATCGCACTGTTCGGAAACCACGCCCCCAAGACCGTCGCGAACTTCGTCGGACTGGCACAGGGCACCAAGGACTATCGGACCGAGAACGCGACGGGCGGCACCTCCGGCCCGTTCTACGACGGCGCCGTGTTCCACCGGATCATCGACGGCTTCATGATCCAGGGCGGCGACCCCACCGGAACGGGCCGTGGCGGGCCCGGCTACCAGTTCGACGACGAGTTCCACCCGGAACTGCAGTTCGACAAGCCCTACCTGCTGGCGATGGCCAACGCGGGGCCCGGCACCAACGGTTCACAGTTCTTCATCACCGTCGGCAAGACGCCGCACCTGAACCGTCGGCACACGATCTTCGGCGAGGTCGTCGACCCGGAGTCGCAGAAGGTGGTCGACGCCATCGCCACCACCCAGACCGACCGCAGCGACCGGCCCACCGAACCGGTGGTGATCGAGTCGATCACCGTCTCCTAGACCGGCGATTTCGCGGGCTCAGTCGCTCTGACGGCGACTGAGCGCCGAAATCACGAGCCGGCGAGGCCGGCCGCCGTCAGCGCGTCGAGAACATCGAGCGGGTCGGTGCCCAGATCCCACCGGGTGAAGACGAACAGCCGATCGTCGTTGGTGTCGATCTCCAGCAGCCGGACTTTACGGGCTATCCGCCGGAATTCGGTGATCCGGATGATCTTGATATCGGGCTTTTCCAACCGGTGTGCACGCAGCGGACCGCGAATTAATAGACCGCGGTCGCTGATTGCCAGCTTCGGCCGTGCTCGCCACGAAAGGCTTGCAAACACAAGCAGTCCGGCAGCGGCAATGATCGCGAGAATGCGTCCGGGAGCGTCTGTGACAAGGGTCACAGCGCCGATAGCCATCATAAGTCCCAATACGCCGCACGCTGCGACTCCGAGCGCCGGCGGGCTCCACTCAGTTTGCTGCACGGCTAATTCACACCCTTTTACCCCGGTTTATAGGGTTATCCACAAGTGCTATCCCCAATGGGGATGAATCA
This sequence comes from Mycolicibacterium moriokaense, assembly GCF_003347205.1. Classification (GTDB taxonomy): domain Bacteria; phylum Actinomycetota; class Actinomycetes; order Mycobacteriales; family Mycobacteriaceae; genus Mycobacterium; species Mycobacterium moriokaense_B. The sequence goes on along the minus strand of NZ_QQBJ01000020.1, from coordinate 12,186 downwards.
CAACGATGTGATTGGGTGACCATCAGGTTGCCGAACGGGTAACGCGCTGAGTCCGATTTAAATTCATCAGGACCTATCGGACTGTCACCGCCAACGCATAGTTAGCAACAACCCCGTGATCATGAAAGCAAAGGCGATCGCGTAGTTCCACGGGCCGAGTTCGGCGAGAAACGGAATCGACGACGACGCCAGCTGGAACACCAGCAGCCACGCCAGACCGATCACCATCAGGCCGAGGAACAGGATGATGAACCAGGTGCTCGACGGCCCGGCCTTCACCTTGACCGGGGTGCGGCTCACGGGGTTGACGGTGAAGTCGTTCTTCTTGCGAACCTTCGACTTGGGCATGGGTACCTTCACAAACACTCGGCGCCGTCGGTGCGACGATAAAGCTGGACGTTCCTATGAGGTTAACGTAGGTCGGCCGCCGGAAAAGAATGCGACGGGGGAGTGGGCGATGGCAGAGCCGGGGCAGTCCTCCTGGCGGTACGGCGTGCCCGTCGTCTGTCTGCTGGCCGGACTCCTGCTGGCGGCCACCCACGGCGTCTCCGGCGGAGGCGAGATCCGCCGCAGCGATGCGCCCCGGTTGGTCGATCTCGTCAGGGAGGCCCAGCAGTCGGTGGACCGGCTCAGCGCGCAGCGTGACCGCCTCGCCACCGAGATCGACACCCACCACGGCGGATCGCCGGGCGCCGCGGCGGCCCTGGCCGCGATTCAGCGCCGCAACGACGCCCTCGCCGCCGACGCCGGCCTCGACCCCATCCGCGGGCCCGGACTGGTGGTGACGCTCACCGACGCTCAGCGCGACGCCAACGGCCGCTTTCCCCGTGACGCGTCCCCCGACGACCTTGTGGTCCATCAGCAGGACATCCAGGCGGTGCTCAATGCGCTGTGGAGCGCGGGCGCCGAGGGCATCCAGATGCAGGACCAGCGCATCATCGGCACCTCAGCACCGCGGTGCGTCGGCAACACCCTGCTGCTCAACGGGCGCACATACAGCCCGCCCTACGTGATCACCGCCATCGGTGACTCGGCCGCGATGCAGGCCGCACTGGCGGCGGCCCCGCTGGTGACGCTCTACAAGCAGTACGTGGTGCGATTCGGCCTCGGTTACACGGAGGAACCGCGACCCTCGGTCGACCTGGTCGGCCATTCCGAACCCGTCCGGATGCGATTCGCGACGCCCGCAGGGCCGATCGGCTACTGAAACCAGTGATTTCGGCGTGTTCGGTTGCGGTCAACGCAACGGGACACGCCGAAATCGCAGCTAGTACCCTGTGCTGATGCAGGTCCTGGTCGTCGACAACTACGACAGCTTCGTGTTCAACCTGGTGCAGTATCTCGGCCAGTTGGGTGTCGAGGCCCAGGTGTGGCGCAACGACGACGACCGCCTCGGGACCGACGCCGACATCGCCAAGGCCGCCGCCGATTTCGACGGCGTGCTGCTCAGCCCCGGGCCGGGTACACCCGAGCGTGCGGGCGCGTCGATCTCGCTGGTGAACGCCTGCGCGGCCGCCAAGACGCCACTGCTGGGCGTGTGCCTCGGGCATCAGGCGATCGGCGTGGCGTTCGGCGGTACCGTCGACCGGGCACCAGAGCTGCTGCACGGCAAGACCAGCACCGTGTTCCACGCCAATGTCGGTGTGCTGCAAGGACTTCCGGATCCGTTCACCGCGACGCGGTATCACTCGTTGACGATCCTGCCCGATACCGTGCCCGCCGAACTCGAGGTCATCGCGCGCACCGAGGGCGGGGTCATCATGGGCGTGCGACACGTCGAGTTGCCCATCCACGGTGTGCAGTTTCACCCGGAGTCGATCCTCACCGAGGGCGGCCACCGCATGCTGGCCAACTGGCTGGGCTACTGCGGAGCGGCCCCGGCCGAGTCGCTGGTGCGCACGCTGGAGGACGAGGTCGCCACCGCGGTGCGCGCCGCTACGCAGCGAAGCTCAGCGTGATCGTCGCGTTGAAGTTCAGCGCGGTGCCCGGCGCCGGGCTCTGCGTCACCACCGCATTGGTGCGCTGACCGCTGTCGCGGGCGTCGGCCCCCTTGTCCAGCTCGCCGGTCCAGCCGAGCGCGCGCAGACGCGGTTCCGCGTCCGTCCAGAACTGCCCGCGCAGGTCTGGCATCGTGAACTGGTTGCACTGTGACTTCTGCAGCTGGATCGCGGTGTCGACCGGAACCTGTTGTCCCGAAGCCGGATCGGTGCCGATGATCTGATCGCACGGCGCGGTGCTGTCCACCGGAACCGGAACGATGTTGGTGAAGCCGGATGCACCCAGGATCTGCCGGGCCGAGTCCTCGGTCTGGTTCTTCACGTCGGGCACCGGCCTGGCCTCCGGGCCCGAGCCGACCGCGATGGTGATCTCGTTGGTGATCGCCGAGGTCTGATTGGCGGGCGGGATGGTGCCGACCACCTTGTCCTTCTGCTCGGGCGTGGACGCCGTCGGCGTCTGCTTGAACTTCCCGAAGCCGGCATCGCTGAGCTTCTCGATGCACTGGGCCGCCGACATGTTCGTGCAGTCGGGGATCTCGCGCTGCTCGGGACCCGTCGAAACGTTGATGGTGATCTCGTCGCCGGCGGACACCGCGGTGCCCGCGTTCGGTTCGGTATCGATCACATGGTCGGGCTGCACCTTGGAGTCCGGCTTCTGCTGCTTGCGCGTCTTGAAGCCCGCGTTCTGCAGGACGACCACCGCATCGTCGGATGCCTGCCCCTTGACGTCGGGTACCTGGACGTCGCGGGTGTTGCCGCCGATCATGTTGATCGCGATCGTCACGATGACGGTGAGCACAGCCAGCGCGGCCACCGCGATCAGCCATCGGCCGACCGACTGACCGCGGTCCCGCTCGCCGTAGGCCGCCGGCTGATGGTTCGGCAGCTGCTCGGTGATCGGGGTCTGATGCATCGGGCCCGTGGACGCCAGCAGCGACGTCCGTTCGGCGTCGGTGAACACCTTCGGCGCGTCGGGGGTCTCGCCGCTGTGCACCCGGATCAGATCGGCGCGCATCTCGGCGGCGGTCTGGTAGCGGTTGTCCGGGTTCTTCGCCAGCGACTTGAGCACCACCGCGTCCAGTTCGGGCGAGATGCCCGCGTGGCGCTGTGACGGCGGCACCGGATCCTCGCGCACGTGCTGGTAGGCCACGGCCACCGGCGAGTCGCCGATGAAGGGCGGTTCGCCGGTGAGGACCTCGTACAGCACGCAGCCGAGCGAGTACACGTCGGAACGGGCGTCGACCTTCTCGCCGCGGGCCTGCTCGGGCGACAGGTACTGCGCGGTGCCGATCACCGCGGCGGTCTGCGTGACGCTGTTGGCGTCGGCGAGCGCGCGGGCGATGCCGAAGTCCATCACCTTCACCGCGCCCGTCTTGCTGATCATGATGTTGGCCGGCTTGACGTCGCGGTGGATGATGCCGTGCTGGTGACTGAAGTTCAGGGCCTGGCAGGCGTCGGAGATGACCTCGATGGCCCGCGTCGGGTCCATCGGACCGTCGGTGTGCACGATGTCGCGCAACGTGACGCCGTCGACGTACTCCATCACGATGTAGGGCAGCGGGCCGTTGGGCGTTTCAGCCTCGCCGGTGTCGTAGACGGCGACGATCGCCGGGTGGTTCAGCGCCGCGGCGTTCTGGGCCTCGCGCCGAAACCGGAGGTAGAAGCTGGGGTCGCGGGCCAGATCGGCGCGCAGCACTTTGACCGCGACGTCTCGGTGCAGGCGCACATCGCGCGCGAGATGGACTTCGGACATGCCTCCGAAGCCGAGAATCTCGCCGAGTTCGTAGCGGTCGGACAGGTGTTGCGGGGTGGTCATTCCAATGTCTGTTCTAGATCCGATTGCGCCGCCCGCAGCGGTGCGGACGGCGCGATCGCGTTAGGTCGGTATACCCCGATTTGCTCTCCACGATGACCGATCGACCCCTCATCGGTCCAGTCCGGCACGCTGACCAGCGGCGGAGCTCCTTGCGGGGTGGTTTGTGTGACGGTGTCGGTGACCGTCGGAGGCGGCGATTCGCGGTCCTTCTTGTCCTGTGCGTTGAGAACGATCAGGATCGCGATCGCGATCGCCAGTGCGCCGAGCACGCCGGCGGCCCACAGCAGCGCGCGCTGTCCGGACGAGAACGTCCGGCGCGGCGTCGGAGGCGGGCGGTGTCCACCGGTGGCGGGCCTGGCGCGACCCGCGGTGGCGGGCCCGCGCGCGGCCATCGTGGCGCCGGCCGGGGCGGATCCGACGGCGGTCGGAGTGGCGCGGCCCAGGGTGGGCGCCGCGTTCGGCCGCGGGGGGCGTCGTCCGGCCCGCACGGCGGCCACCGCGTCGGCGAACGGACCGCCGGAGCGGTACCGCATCCCGGGGTTCTTCACCAGGGTGATCTCGATCAGCTCGCGCACGTTGGGCGGCAGATCCGAGGGCAGCGGCGCGGGAGTCTCCTTGATGTGCTTCATCGCGACGGTCAGCGCGCCATCACCGGTGAACGGACGCTTGCCCGAAACCGCCTCGTAGCCAACAACTCCCAGCGAGTAGACGTCGCTGGCCGCGGTCGCGTCGTGACCCAGCGCCTGCTCGGGGGCGATGTACTGGGCGGTGCCCATCACCATGCCGGTCTGCGTGACGGGCGCGGCGTCGACGGCCTTCGCGATGCCGAAGTCGGTGAGCTTCACCTGGCCGGTCGGCGTGATCAGGATGTTGCCCGGCTTCACGTCGCGGTGCACCAGGCCGGCCGTGTGGGCGACCTGCAGCGCTCGCCCGGTCTGCTCCAGCATGTCCAGGGAGTGCCGCAGCGACAGCCTCCCGGTGCGTTTCAGCACGGAGTTCAGCGGCTCGCCGTTGATCAGCTCCATCACCAGGTATGCGGTGCGGCCCTCGCCGTCCATGTCGGTCTCGCCGTAGTCGTACACGCTCGCGATGCCCGGATGGTTGAGCATCGCCACTGTGCGGGCCTCGGCGCGAAACCGTTCCACGAACTCGGGGTCGGAGGAGAACTCGGCCTTGAGCACCTTCACGGCCACCCTGCGGCCCAGCCGCGAGTCGACCGCCTCCCACACCTGGCCCATGCCGCCGGTGGCGATCAGCCGTTGCAGCCGATAGCGACCGGACAGGGTGACACCGACGCGGGGACTCATTTCTCGCCTCCGGCTTGGCGGCTCATCAGCTGCCCTCCCGCAGCGCGGCGGCGATGGTGGCGCGGCCGATGGGGGCGGCGAGCGCGCCGCCGGTGGCCGACAGATGGTTGCCGCCGTTTTCCACCAGCACCGCTACCGCCACCTTGGGTGAGCGGGCAGGCGCGAAGGCGATGTACCACGCGTGCGGCGGAGTATTGCGCGGGTCGGTCCCGTGCTCCGCGGTGCCTGTCTTGGATGCGATCTGCACGCCGGCGATGGCTCCCTTCTGCTGCGTCACCTGCTCGGCGTCGACCATCAAGTCAGTTAGTGTATCGGCGACCTGCTCGGACACTGCACGCCGCTGTTCGTGCGGCGTCGTGGTCTCGATATTCGACAGGTCGGGCCCCTTCAGGCTGTCGACCAGGAACGGCTGCATCGTTACCCCTTTGTTCGCGATGGTGGCGGCCACCATCGCGTTCTGCAGCGGCGTGAGTGCGACGTCTTTCTGCCCGATGCTCGACATCCCCAGGGCGGCGGCGTCGCTGATCGGACCGACGGTGGACTCGGCGACCTGAAGGGGGATCGGGTCAGGGGCAGTGTCCAGGCCGAAGTCGCGCGCGGTGGCTTTCAGGGCGTCGGTACCGGTGTCGATGCCGAGTTGGACGAAGGCGGTGTTGCACGATTTCGCGAACGCCAGCTGCAGGGAGGCCGACGGTCCACTTCCGCAGGTGGCCCCCCCGAAGTTCTCCAGCGTTGCGGTGCTGTCCGGCAACGGAATCTGAGCGACGGACGGCAGCTGAGTGTCCGGGGTGGCGCCGTTGTTCAGCGCCGCGGCGGTGGTGATCACCTTGAAAGTGGACCCCGGCGGATACGTCTCGGAGATCGCGCGGTTGAGCAGCGGGTTGCCGGGGTTGTCCCGCAGCTGCTGCCAGGCGTCGGCCTGCTCGTTGATGTCGTGGCTGGCGAGCAGGTTCGGGTCGTAGGACGGCGCCGAGACCATGGCCAGGATCTTGCCGGTCGACGGCTCGAGCGCGACTACGGCGCCGGTGCACGGCCCGCCGCAACCCTCCTCCATCGCATCCCATGCTGCCTGCTGAACCTGTGGATTGATGGTGGTGGCCACGTTGCCGCCGCGAGGGTCACGGCCGGTGAAGAAGTCGGCCAGCCGGCGGCCGAACAGCCGCTCGTCGGAGCCGTTGAGGATCGAGTCCTCCGCGCGCTCCAGGCCGTTGCTGGAGAACCGCAGCGAGTAGAAGCCGGTGACGGGCGCGTAGGTGAAGGGATTCGGGTACACCCGCAGGAATCGGAAGCGACCGTCGGTGGACACCGAGTAGGCCAGCAGCTGGCCGCCTGCCGAGATCTGACCGCGTTGCCGCGAGTACTCGTCGAGCAGCACGCGCTGGTTACGCGGATCGGCGCGAAGCCCGTCGGCGGTGAAGACCTGCGTCAGTGTGGCGTTGGCGAGCAGCAGCACGATCAACACCATGATCATCACCGAGATACGGCGCAGGGAGGCGTTCATACGCGCTCTATCACCTCGGTGCTGGCGGACGCGATCGGCGACTTGTTGGGCGGCCGCGTGACGATCGGGCGCCGGGCGGCGTGCGAGATCCGGATCAGGATCGCCAGCAGCACGTAGTTGGCCAACAGCGATGACCCGCCGTAGGACATCCACGGGGTGGTCAGGCCCGTCAACGGGATCAGCTTGGTCACGCCGCCGACGACGATGAACAGCTGGATCGCCAGGGTCGCCGCCAGCCCCGCGGCCAGCAGCTTGCCGAAGCTGTCGCGTACCGCGATGGCGGTGCGCAGGCCGCGAAGGATGACGATCGTGTACAGCATCAGCACGCCGGCGAGGCCGACCAGGCCGAGTTCCTCGCCGACGGCGGCGATGATGAAGTCGGTCGAGGCGGCGGGCACGACTCCGGGCTGGCCGTTGCCGAGGCCGGTGCCGAAGATGCCGCCGGTCGCGAAGCTGAACAGCGACTGCACCATCTGGTAGCCGGAGCCGTCGGGATCGGCGAACGGGTCGAGCCAGTTCTGCACCCGGATCTGGACGTGGTCGAAAATGTAGTACGCCGCAACACTTCCCGCGGCGAACAGCGCCAGCCCGATGACCACCCAGCTGAACCGGTCGGTCGCCACGTAGACCAGCACCAGAAACGACGCGTAGAGCAGCAGCGAGGTGCCGAGGTCCTTCTCGAAGATCATCACCCCGACCGAGATGATCCATGCCGCGAGCAGCGGCGCCAGGTCGCGGGGCCGCGGCAGGTCCATGCCGAGCACATGCTTGCCCGCACTGGTGAAGACGCTGCGTTTGGACACCAACACCGCGGCGAAGAAGATCAGCAGCAAGATCTTGGAGAACTCCGCGGGCTGAATCGAGAAGCCGGGCAACTCAATCCAGATCTTGGCGCCATTCTGCTCGGAGATCGACCGGGGCAGAAAGGCGGGGATCGCCAACAGGATGATGCCGGCCACCCCGCACACGTAGCCGTAGCGGGCCAGCATCCGGTGATCGCGAAGGAACACCACGACCAACGAGAACGCGATGACCCCGACCAGTGTCCACAGCATCTGCTGGTTGGCGGTCGGGCGCATCGCACCGGACGTCACGTCGTCGGCCGCGAGGTCCAGGCGGTGAATCATCACCAGCCCCAGGCCGTTCAGCAGCGCCACCACCGGCAGCAGCAGCGGGTCGGCGTAGGGCGCGAAGCGCCGGATCGTCAGGTGCGCGCCGCCGAACAGCGCCATGTAGGCAAGCGTGTAGGAAGCCAGGTCCCAGCTCAGACCCTGCTCCTGGTTGGCCTCCACGATGAGCAGGGCCACGGTGGTGATGACGGTGGCGAACCCCAGCAGCAGGAGTTCCGCATTGCGCCGGTTGGGCAGCGGCGGCAATACGGTGACAGGTGGCTGGGGCTGTGTCGTCATGACACGGTCCGGCAGGTCTTGCCCGGCTCGAAGGGTGGCGGCGGCAACGCGGTGGCGGTCGGTGACGGGGGAGCGGTGACGGTCGTCGGCGTCTCGGGGGCCGGACCGGGAAGGGGTCCGCGGGTCGGGGTCTCCGTCAGGGTGTTCGGCGCGGTGGGTGTTTCCGGTGCGGGACTGGACGATTCGGGCAGACCGGTCAGCGGGGGAGCGGCGGTCGGCGTCGGGGGCTCCGGGGTGGGTGTGGGGCAGGTCGGCAACACGGAACTGCGCGCGAGCTCCTCGATCTGGCCGATCGCGTTGTCCAGGCTGCCCGACGGCAGCCCGGCGACGATCTGGGCACGCTCCGACGGGCGCATGTCGTTGACGTTGAGCATCCGGCAGTCGAGGTTGTCGTGGGATTGCCCGGCGCTGATGAGCGACAGGTCATTTCGTTGGTTCAGGCAACCCAGAAGATAGGGCTCCTGAAGCTGGTAGCCGAGAAAGGAGCCCTGAACACCCCGCATGATCGAGACCGTGCCGTCGTGCTGCGTGACGTAATAGTTGTTGCGGATGATCTCCCTGCCGACGGCGAGCCCGGCCAGCACGAGCAGGAAGATAATTGCCGCGGCGATGAGGATCTTGCGCCGCGAGCGCGGGGCGCGGGGAATCTCTTCCGGTTGCGCGACAACGCGTTTGGCCTCGGTCCGGCGGGGGTTGAACGCCGATGCACGCCCCGCCGCGGTGTCGGGCGGGGCGGTCTGGTCGTCGTCCCCCGACACCGCGCCCGCCAGGATCGGCTGAGTCTGGCCGTAGTCGTAGTCGACGACGTCGGCGACAACCACCGTGACGTTGTCGGGTCCGCCGCCCCGCAGCGCGAGTTCGATGAGCCGGTCGGCACTTTCGGCGACATCGGATATCTGCAGGGCGTCGAGGATGGTGTCGTGGCTGACCGGGTCGGACAGCCCGTCGGAACACAGCAGGTAGCGGTCGCCGGCGCGGGCTTCCCGCACGGTCAGCGTCGGCTCCACCTCATGGCCGGTGAGCGCCCGCATGATCAGCGAGCGCTGCGGGTGGCTGTGTGCCTCCTCGGCGGTGATGCGGCCCTCGTCGACCAGAGTCTGGACGAAGGTGTCGTCCTTGGTGATCTGGGCGAGCTCGCCGTCGCGCAGCAGGTAGCCGCGCGAGTCACCGATGTGGACCAGCCCAAGCCTGGTGCCGTCGAACAGGATTGCGGTGAGCGTGGTGCCCATGCCCTCGAGTTCGGGGTCGGCTTCGACGTGCGCGGCGATCGCCGAGTTGCCCTCTCGAACCGCACCGTCGAGCTTGGACAGCAGATCGCCGCCGGGCTCGTCGTCGTCGAGGTGGGCCAGCGCCGCGATCACCAGTTGCGAGGCGACTTCACCGGCGGCGTGACCGCCCATGCCGTCGGCCAGCGCCAACAAGCGGGCCCCTGCGTATACCGAGTCCTCGTTGTTGGCTCGGACCAGGCCGCGGTCACTGCGCGCGGCGTAGCGAAGCACAAGTGTCATGGTGCTCCTCGCGTGCGCGGCGTCATGGTGCTCCTCGCGTGCGCGGTGTCATCGTGCTTTCCCCCTGCCCCATCGGGTGGCCTGCACCTCCACGCATGCCGGGCGTCACGGACGCAACTCAATTACCGTCTTGCCGATTCGAACCGGCGTGCCCAGTGGAACCCGTACCGCCGTAGTCACCTTCGCCCTGTCAAGGTATGTGCCGTTGGTCGATCCTAGGTCTTCCACATACCATTCCGTCCCCCGCTGCGACAGCCGGGCGTGCCGGGTCGACGCGTAGTCGTCGGTGAGCACAAGGGTGGAGTCGTCGGCGCGTCCGATCAGCACCGGCTGTCCGCCGAGCGTGATGCGGGTGCCGGCCAGTGCGCCGTCGGTGACCACCAGGGTGCGGGCGATGTGGCGCTTCTGCCGTGACGGCAGCAGCGAACCGCGCAGCGCCAGGCCGCGACGCACCATCACCGCGCCCGTCGGGGCGTAGATGTCGGTGCGCAGAATCCGTAGTACCGACCAGATGAAGAGCCAGAGCAGCAACAGGAAGCCGACACGGGTCAGTTGCAGCACTAAACCCTGCATCTGACGTCCTCTCCGTACCCGCCCGGTTCCCGTCGCGCCGACACCACGGTCAGTGCGGGGGCTGCTGCGCTCCTCGCCTGGGCCCGCGCCTCATCGCTTCTCATGTGCGCGGCAACATCGGCAAGGTCACGATACTTGGACAGTCAGCAGTCTGAGTGGGAAGCAAGCAGCTTGCACCCGTGCGGTGACCGGCCGAGCGGCTCAGTGGACGCGGACGATGATCTCGGAGTGCCCGAGCCGGATCACGTCGCCGTCGGCCAACTGCCACTCCTGCACCGGCGCATTGTTCACCGTGGTGCCGTTGGTGGAGTTGAGGTCGGCCAGCAGCGCGACCTGGCCATCCCAGCGGATCTCCAGGTGGCGGCGCGAGACGCCGGTGTCGGGCAGCCGGAACTGCGCGTCCTGGCCGCGACCGATCACGTTGGCGCCCTCACGCAGCTGATAGGTGCGGCCGCTGCCGTCGTCTAGCTGGAGGGTGACGTTGGCGCCACCGGCCGGGTAGTCACCCTGGCCGTAGCCGGCGCCGTAGCCGCCTCCGGGTGCTCCGGCGGGCTGACCGTAGTCGTAGCCGCCACCGGCAGGCTCGCCGTAACCCTGGTCGGGGTAGCCGCCCGCGGCGGGCGGCTCACCGTAGCGGCCGTAGTCGGGCTGTCCGTAGTCCTGGCGCCCGTACTGCTGGCCGCCGTAATTCTGGTCCGGGTAGCCGCCCTGCTCGGGATAGCCGCCGCCCTGCTCCGGGTAACCGCCGCCCTGCTCGGGGTAGCCGCCGCCCTGCTCGGGGTAGCCGCCGGGCTGACGGCCGTAGTCCTCCTGGCGCGGCGGGGCCGGTGGCCGGCCGTAGTCGCCGCCGCCGTAGTCGCCGCCGTAACCGGGCTGGCCGCCGGGCGGCGGCGGGTAACCCGCGGGTGCCTGACGATAGCCGCCCTGGTCGGGGTAGCCGCCGCCCTGGGGAGGTCCGTAACCGGCCGGCGGGCGCTGTTCGTACTGCTGAGGCGGGTAGCCGCCGCCTTGGTCCGGGTAGCCGCCGCCCTGCTCGGGATAGCCGCCGCCCTGCTCGGGATAGCCGGGCCGCTGGCCGTAGCCGGGGTCGCCCTGCGGCGGGTAGCCCCGCTGCTCGGGTGGATACTGGCCGCGGGGATCCTGGCCGCCCTCGCGTTCCTCCGGACGCCCGTGGCGCTCGTCGTAATAGTCGTCAGGCCGCCCCTGTCCCTGGCCTCCGCGGTAATTCGGGTTGTCGGTCATCGGTTGTACTCCTGGTTCTGCGGTGTACGTGCGGTCTCGTTGTGCCGGGGCGGGTTCGCCGGTGGTGGAGTCGGGATTGACCGCCCCACGAGCGCGAAATTGTCCGGTGTGCAGGTTCGCCGACTGCTCGAATCTGACGACCACATCACCATACGTTTGCCACCCTTGGTCATGGATGTAACCCTCCAAGTGCCGGGCAAAAGTGGCTGAAGTCAGGTTCGGGTCAGCGCTCACCTTCTGGTAGTCGGGCACGCTGAGGGTAATGAAGTACTCGTTCGGCGCCAAAATCCTGCCGCCGGCCAACTCCCTGGCGCCCCCGTTGGCCTCCCGTTGCAGCATGGCCTCGACCTCTTGCGGCACGATCGACCCACCGAATACCCGCGCGAAGGCATCGCCCACGGTCGACTCGAGCTTGCGCTCGATGCGGTCAACCAGACCCATCCCACCGCCTGCCTTCGTCGCCGTAGTTCGTCGTAGGTGTTCAGTACCCGGTCACCTGCGTGTCGTATCGCCACACCTGTCACATTGCATGGTATCGGGCCGGTACACCGATGCGGGACCAACGAAACTCTGAGAATCGTCGCGACGCTGGTGGCGGGCGTGCGTGCGGGATCGGTACGGTTGGGGATCGGGGTTGCTTGTTTGATAAGCTCCCCCGGTTGTTGGGGCGAGTGGCGGAATGGCAGACGCGCTGGCTTCAGGTGCCAGTGTCCTTCGGGACGTGGGGGTTCAAGTCCCCCTTCGCCCACAATGTGATGAGTCGAGTCATGGGTTACATGTGAGTCGCGTCATCGGTTACAGATTGCCCCGGCCATCGGCCGGGGTTTTTCTGT
>NZ_QQBJ01000096.1 GCF_003347205.1 Mycolicibacterium moriokaense | reverse complement strand
AGTGCGCCGCCGGCGAACACTGAGCCGACGGCGAGCAGGATCATCGGCGCGGTCATCACCGCCGGTGATTCGTGGGGGTGGGGCTCTGTCATTTCTCCCGTCGTCCCCTGCCCCTCGGGCGTGGGCCCACCGCTCGCCGAGGCTTTCCAGCGTTTCTGGCCGAAGAAGGTCATCAGCATGACGCGGGTCATGTAGAAGGCGGTGATCCCGGCACCGGCGATGGCGGCGCCGCCCAGGATGAGGCCTTTGGCGCCGCCGGCGCCCAGGGCGGCTTCGATGATGCCGTCTTTGGAGTAGAACCCGGCGAACGGCGGCACCCCGATGATGGCGAGGTAGCCCAGCCCGAAGGTGACAAAGGTGATGGGCAGCAGGGTGCGCAGCCCGCCGTAGTGGCGCATGTTGACCTCGT
>NZ_QQBJ01000095.1 GCF_003347205.1 Mycolicibacterium moriokaense | reverse complement strand
GAGTCGTTTCGCCGCCTGGGTGCGATCTGCGCCCGTCTGCACAACCATGCACGCTCGTGGCGGCGCCCCGCGGGCTTTACGCGTCTTGCTTGGGACTGCGATCAGCTCATCGGCCCGCACGGTCGCGCAGGCCCTTGGCGCGATGCGCTGGGGATGGGGCGCGAGGAGATCGCCCTTCTGACGCGGCTCGAGCAGACGATCCGCGAGCGCCTCGCCGCGTACGGGCAAGGCTCATCGAGGTACGGGCTGACTCACGCCGATCTGCGCATTGCGAATCTCATCCTCGCGGGCGATCGCATGAAGGTGATCGACTTCGACGACTGTGGAGACTCCTGGTACATGGGGGACTGGGCGACGGCGGTGAGCTTGATCGAAGACCACCCCCAGGTGCCGGCCATGCAGGATGCGTGGGTG
>NZ_QQBJ01000019.1 GCF_003347205.1 Mycolicibacterium moriokaense | reverse complement strand
TTCTTCACCGGCCTGCCGCTGGATGGCCCCGACCCTGAATGCGTTGAAGGGTATGGAATCCCGGCGCTCGAGCAGGACCGGGACAAACCCAAACCGTCCGTCGACCACTCCAGGTCGATACCGCTGACCGTGCTCAACCGCCCGCCACGACGGGCGTGTGACGAGAATCCGCTGTAAGGGGAATACCAATGGCCAGAGACGAGTGGTTCGAGACAGTCGCGCACGCCCAGCGCCTGGCGGCGAGACGGCTGCCCAAGAGCGTCTACAGCGCGCTGGTGGCGGGCTCCGAGAGGGGGCTCACGGTCGAGGACAACCTGAGCGCGTTCGGCGAACTCGGCTTCGCGCCCCATGTCGCGGGGTTGTCCGCGAAACGGGATCTGTCGACAACGGTGATGGGCCAGTCGATTTCGATGCCGGTGTTCATCTCGCCCACGGGCGTGCAGGCCGTGCACCCAGACGGTGAGGTGGCTGTCGCGCGCGCCGCCGCGGCGCGGGGCACCGCGATGAGCCTGAGTTCGTTCGCCAGCAAGCCCATCGAGGAGGTCGCGGCCGCGAACCCGCAGACGTTCTTCCAGATGTACTGGACGGGTGACCGGGACACGCTGCTGGCGCGCATGGAACGCGCCCGCGCCGCGGGCGCGGTGGGACTCATCGTGACCTTGGATTGGTCGTTCTCCAGCGGGCGTGACTGGGGCAGCCCGAAAATTCCGGAGAAGATGGATCTTTCGGCGATGCTGCGGTTGGCGCCCGAGGTGCTCACCCGGCCGCGCTGGCTGGCCGCGTTCGCGAAGACCGGCAAGGTGCCGGACCTGACCGCGCCGAACCTGGCCGTCGCGGGCGCCGCGGTGCCGACCTTCTTCGGCGCCTACGGCGAATGGATGCAGACCCCGCTGCCGACCTGGGCGGACGTCGCGTGGCTGGGCGAGCGGTGGGGTGGGCCGCTGATGCTCAAGGGTGTCATGCGGGTCGACGACGCCAAGCGGGCGGTGCAGGCCGGCGTCAGCGCGATCTCGGTGTCCAACCACGGCGGCAACAACCTGGACGGCACACCGGCATCGATCCGCGCGCTGCCCGCGATCGTCGATGCGGTGGGCGATGAGATCGAGGTGATTCTCGACGGCGGTATCCGGCGAGGCAGTGACGTCGTCAAGGCCGTTGCCCTGGGCGCCCGCGCGGTGATGATCGGCCGCGCGTACCTGTGGGGCCTGGCAGCGAACGGACAGGCGGGCGTGGAGAACGTGCTCGATATCTTGCGGGGTGGAATCGACTCGGCGCTAATGGGTCTCGGGCATTCGTCGGTGCAGGATCTCCGTCCCGACGACCTGGTCATCCAACGTGGGTTCGCGCGCGAACTCGGGGTGACCGGTCAGCGGACCACCACGAGCGTCGCCCGGTAGTCCTGGAACGCGATCGCGTCGTCGGGTGTGCGCGGATACGGATCAAGGGATTTCAGCGACACCGTGTGGTCGGCGACGTCGGCGGTCAGCACTTTCTGGCCGGGTGCCGGGTTGGTATTGAACTCCACCGTCGTCGGTACGGCACCGGTCGGTTCGACCTGGACCGCGATGCGCGCCTGCCCGGTCCAGAAGCACTCCACCTGTGTGGGGCAGCGCGAGTCCTCGAGGACGTCGGTGAAGCGAAGTCGCAGATCCTCGCCGGTGATCGTCGCTTCCTGCCCACCGCGCAGCGAGAACTCCTGGCCCACCGCGAATTCGACGGGCTCCGCCCCGGCCCTGTGGCCCGGGTTACAGCCCGCCAGGGCGAGCGCCAGCAGCGCCACCAGCAGCCGCACGCCCGTCGTCACTCGCCGAGGTCCCACGTGTGCACCGGCTCGTTGCTGTGCATCCGCTCGCAGTAGCGCCGCAGCATCTCGGCCAGCGCCTCAGGCCGTGTCATGCCCCGTTCCTGCAGCGCCCGCACCGTCTCGACCTGCCAGACCGCGCCGTTGCGGCCCGTCTTGGCGCGGCCCTCGATGACGCCGAGGTAGCGATCGGACACTTCGTCGGACACACCCCAGCTGCGCAGGCCCTGACGCGCCCTCGGGAGTAGCTGACGCAGCACCAACTCGTCCGGCGTCACCTCGCCGAGACCGGGCCAGTACAGCCGCGCGTCCATGCCATGCTGAGCGGACTCCAGGAAATTCTGGTGTGCGGCAGCGAAACTCATCTTCGTCCACAGCGGCCGGTCCTCCTCGGACAGGCTGCGCAGCAGCCCGTAGTAGAACGCCGAGTTGGCCATCATGTCCACCACGGTAGGGCCCGCGGGCAGCACACGGTTCTCCACCCGCAGATGCGGGCGTCCGACCCCGTTCTCGTCGACGACGTCGTAGACCGGCCGGTTCCAGCGGTAGATGGTGCCGTTGTGCAGCCGCAGCTCGGGCAGCTTCGGGGTGCGTCCTTCGGCCAGCTCGGTGACCGGGTCCTCGTCGGACAGCTCGGGCAGCAGCGACGGGAAGTAGCGGACGTTCTCCTCGAACAGATCGAAGATCGACGTGATCCAGCGTTCGCCGAACCAGACGCGCGGACGCACACCCTGCGCCTTGAGTTCGTCCGGGCGGGTGTCGGTGGCCTGCGCGAACAGCTCGATCCGCGTCTCGGACCACAGCTGATGGCCGAAGAAATACGGCGAGTTGGCACCCAGCGCCAGCTGCGGGCCCGCGATCACCTGCGCCGCGTTCCAGTTCTTCGCGAAGTCCTCCGGCGAGACCTGCAGGTGCAGTTGCATACTCGTGCAAGCGGACTCGGGCGCGATGGACGCCGCCTGCAGGCTGAGCCGTTCCGGCCCGGCGATGTCGATCTGGATGTCCTCGCCGCGCGCGTAGAAGATCGAGTCGTTGAGCGCCTGGTAGCGGACCGACTCGCTCATCCAGTCGCCCGAAAGGTGTTCGGGCATCAGTGTCGGCAGGATGCCGATCATGACGATGTGCGAGCCGCTCGAGTTCGCCTTGGACTCTGCGGCGTTCAGGCTGGCGCGGACATCGGATTCCAGTTCCAGCGCGGCCCGGCCGGGCAACGGGCGCGGCGGAACGTTGAATTCGATGTTGTAGGCACCCAATTCGGTCTGGTAGGCCGGATCGGCGATGGAGGCCAGCACCTCCTGGTTCTTCATCGCCGGCTGATACTGGGAGTCGACGAGGTTGCACTCGATCTCCATGCCCGTCAGCGGACGCTCGAACTCGAAGCTCGACCGGGCCAGCATCGTCTCGAAGACGTCAAGGCACAGTTGGACCTTGCGCCGGTATTCGCGACGATGCTCGCGACTGAAGCCGCTCTGTTTCAGCTCTTCGCCCACGAGACCGATGCAACAGGCTCGGTGACGTGCGCGCAAGGAAATCGTGCACAAAACGCCGCGAGTACCTTCGGGAGGTGTCGCCATTCATCGACTGGGGAGTCTGAAGTGACTGAATCCGAACCCACCACGCCGACGCAGCCACCGCCGCAACCACCGCCGCAGGCGTTTCCGCCGGGCCCGCCACCGCACAATGTCGGCTGGGCTGTGGCCGCCGTGCTGTTCTTCTGGCCGCTGTCGTTCTCGGCGTTCACCCACGCGTTCAACGTGTATCCGCTGTGGGCGGCGGGCAACTTCGCGGGCGCGCAGTACGCGTCGGACCGGGTGCGCCGACTCGGTCAGCTCTCGCTGTGGATCGCCGGCGGCCTGCTGCTGCTGTTCGTCATCTTGTACGCCATCTTCGTGATGGTGTTGATCTCCCAGGGCGACTGGGGCCATCACCGCCGCTACGTCGACTGAAGCCGGCGGCTGGCGACGGCCACCTGGGCGCTGACCAGGCCGCCGCGCAACTCGATGTCGATCGACTTGTCGGCGTGTGCGGCGAGGGCGCGCAGCGCCGACGGGCTGTAGGTGCGCAGTGAACTGATCACGCCGTCATGCACCATCGGGACCCACGGCGCGAAAGGCACCATGGTCGCGAGCCGGATCAGGTGCAGCGGCCACGGCGGCCTCGGCAGGTCGATGATGAGCAGCTTGTCGGCCACGCGGGTGGCTTCGGCGATCACCTTCGCGGCCAGCGACGGCGACAGGTGGTGAAACGCCAGGGCGAATACGGCGAGGTCGAAATGCCGGTCCCCGACGTCGATGGTCGTCGCGTCCATCACGCGCACCGTCGCCCTCGGATCGTCCCCGAGGTCGCTCTCGGCCATCGCGCTCACCGACGCGGTTTCGACATCGGTGACCGTCACCTCGGCGGTGGGGTGCCACTCCAGCAGCTTGAGCGACAGCGCGCCGTGGCCGGCGCCCAACTCGAGGATCTTGGGGTCGGGCACGTCGGCGACCTCGTCGAGGGCGATCCGCGCGAACTTCTCGGTCTGTCCGAAGGCCTCGCCGGTCCACTCGAGGCCCCGGATCACGCTGCGCTTCTTCTTCTCGTCGATGTCGTCGCGGTCGAGGTACTCCAGCCGGTCGGTCTGCAGCCACCGGTCGATGCACGACGCGTCGGGCCCGCCCCGGGGCATGAGGTCAATGTCGACGATGTCGCCAGCCATGTGGTCCATGATGGACGACTGGACCGTCAGGAGGGGAGCCGGAGTTGGCAGAGCATCGCGAGTTCGTAGCGGCGATCGACCAGGGCACCACCAGCACGCGCTGCATGATCTTCGACCACGACGGCGCCGAAGTCGGACGTCATCAGCTCGAACACGAGCAGATCCTGCCGCAGCCCGGTTGGGTCGAACACAACCCCGTCGAGATCACCGAGCGCACCGCATCGGTGCTGTCGTCGGCGCTGAACAAGACGAAGCTGGCGGCCACCGACCTCGCCGCGCTCGGCATCACCAACCAGCGGGAGACGTCGCTGGTGTGGAACCGCAGGACCGGCCGGCCGTACTACAACGCGATCGTCTGGCAGGACACCCGCACCGACCGGATCGCCTCGGCGCTCGAACGCGACGGTCGCGGCGACGTCATCAGGGCCAAGGCGGGTCTGCCGCCCGCCACCTACTTCGCGGGCGGCAAAGTGCAGTGGATCCTGGAGAACGTCGACGGCGTGCGCGAGGCCGCGGAGAAGGGGGACGCGATCTTCGGCACCGCCGACACCTGGGTGCTGTGGAACCTGACCGGCGGGCCGCGCGGGGGCGTGCACGTCACCGACGTCAGCAACGCCAGCAGGACCATGCTGATGAACCTCGAGACGCTGGACTGGGACGACGAATTGCTGTCGTTCTTTTCCATCCCCCGGCAGATGTTGCCCGAGATCAAGCCGTCGTCGTATCCGCAGTCCTACGGCGTCACCCACGACGACGGCCCGCTGGGCGGGCAGGTGCCGGTGACGGGGATCCTCGGCGACCAGCAGGCCGCGATGGTCGGCCAGGTCTGCCTGGACGCCGGCGAGGCCAAGAATACCTACGGCACCGGCAACTTCCTGCTGCTCAACACCGGCGAGAAGATCGTGCGATCCGAGAACGGCCTGCTGACCACGGTGTGTTACCAGTTCGGGGACGCGAAACCTGTTTACGCGCTTGAGGGTTCGATCGCGGTCACCGGATCGGCCGTGCAGTGGCTGCGCGACCAGCTGGGCATCATCCGCGACGCCGCCCACAGCGAACCGCTGGCGCGCGAGGTCGACGACAACGGCGGGGTCTACTTCGTGCCCGCCTTCTCGGGGCTGTTCGCGCCGTACTGGCGTTCGGATGCCCGCGGCGCGATCGTCGGGCTGTCCCGGTTCAATACCAACGCCCACGTGGCGCGCGCGACGCTGGAGGCGATCTGCTACCAGAGTCGCGACGTCGTCGACGCGATGGAGGCCGACTCGGGCGTGCACATGGAGGTGCTCAAGGTCGACGGCGGCATCACCGCCAACGATCTGTGCATGCAGATCCAGGCCGACGTGCTCGGCGTCGACGTGGTCAAGCCGGTGGTCGCCGAGACGACGGCGTTGGGCGCGGCCTACGCCGCGGGCCTCGCGGTCGGCTTCTGGGAGAGCACTGACGACCTGCGGTCGAACTGGCAGGAAGACAAGCGGTGGAGCCCGACCTGGAGCGAGGACCGGCGCGAGGCCGGCTACGCGGGCTGGAAGAAGGCCGTCGAGCGCACGCTGGACTGGGTCGACGTCGAGTGATTTCGGCGTGGCTGGTCACGCTGAGCATGACTGCGCGCGCCGAAACCACAACTCAGGCGGCGGCGTCGAGTTCCTGTTTGGTCTCGGCGTCCAGCACGAGGTCGGCGACGGCGGTGTTCTCCTCCAGGTGCGCCACCGATGACGTGCCGGGGATCAGCAGCACGTTCGGGGCGATCGACAATGTCCACGCGAGTGCCACCTGAGCCGGTGTGCGGCCGAGCTTTTCGGCCTCCCGCTTGACCGCGGGGTGGCCCAGCACGGGATTGTCGGCGGCGAACGCCGAGCCCAGCGGGAAGAACGGGACGAACGCGATCTGACGTTCGATGCACTCGTCGAGCACCGGCTGCGACGTCCGGTCGGCGAGGTTGTACGCGTTCTGCACGCAGACGATCTCGGTGGCATCCAATGCGACCTGCAGATGCTGCAGGGAGACGCTGCTCAACCCGATCCCGGCGATCAGCCCCTCGTCGCGGGCCTTGATCATGGCGTCGAGCTGACGGGCGAACAGGTCGCGCTCGACCGCGCCGGGCTGGCTGGGGTCGGAAGCGCCCTCCGCATGCACGCGGAGGTTGACCGCCGCCAGGCGGTCGGTGCCCAGCGTCGTCAGGTTCTCCTCGATGCTGGCCCGCAGCTCGTCGGGCTGCTGGGCGGGAAGCCACGCGCCGGCCTCGTCGCGGCGCGCGCCGACCTTGCTGACCAGGGCCAGGTCGTCGGGATAGGGGTGCAGGGCCTCGCGGATCAACTCGTTGGCGACGTTCGGCCCGTAGAACTGCGCCGTGTCGATGTGGTTGATGCCCAGGTCGAGAGCGCGCCGCAGCACGGCGACGGCTTCGTCGTGGTCACGCGGCGGACCGAGCACGCCCGGTCCGGGCAGTTGCATGGCGCCGTAGCCGACGCGGCCGACATGGAAAGAGCCCAGCGGGAAGGTTTGCATACTTCATGCGTACACCCGTCCCGCCGGGCTTATTCCGAGCCGAGTCGTGTTACTCGGTTTCAGTGGCCTCGTCGGTCTCGCCGAGGATGTTGTAGACCTCGCGGCGCGCGTTGTTGACGATGTCGACGATGCGCTGTTGCTGCTCCTCGGTCGCGGCGAAGGCCGACTGGGCGACGGCGCCCATCAACTGGGTCACCGCGGCCTGCAGGCTGGCGTGGCCGGGATCCTGATCATTCGCGATCTCCTCCCACGGCGGCGTCTCGACCTTCTCGGCGGCGGCCCGGCCGTCGTCGGTCAGCTCGAAAAGCCGCTTGCTGCCCTCGGTTTCGGTGCCCACGATGAGGCCCTCGTCGACCAGCAGTTGCAGCGTCGGGTAGACCGAGCCGGGGCTGGGACGCCACAGGCCGCCGCTGCGCTCGGCGATCTCCTGGATCATCTCGTAACCGTGCATCGCACGGTCGGCGAGCAGCACCAGGATGGCGGCGCGGACGTCGCCGCGCCTGCCGCGTCTGCCTCCGCCCCGACGGCCACGGGGGCCGCCGAAGCCGAAGCCGCCGCGCGGGTCGAAGCCGAAGCCACCGCGGCCCGGCCCGAACCCGAAGCCGGGTCCGAAACCAGGTCCGAAACCAGGTCCGAACGGGCCGTGCCGGTCCGGGCCGTGCTCACGGAGGTGTTCGCGGAACTCGCGGCGGGCGTGCCGCCGCTGTTCGTGGAGGGCGCGTCGCTGCTCCGGGCCGAACCCGAAGCCGAAGCCACCCGGGGATGGTGTGAATGGGTCGTTCATGGTGAAAGTCCTAACTTCCGTCAGGAAACGCCCTGTGCGTTTCCGATAGGTCAACGATATATCGAAAACTATCGCGATGCAACGCCTAACCGGCAGCGCTAGTAGACGACGTGCTGCGTGGCGCTGTTCACCCCGTCGGTGCAGGAGACGTCGACGGCCCAGGTCGTGCCGGTCTGGATGCCGGGAAACCAGAGGTCGTGCGTGCCGTTTTCCTGCAGATAGAAAGGCACGCCGAAGACCGGGACGCCGGGACCGTTGGTGGGCACGGCCGTGTAGTTGCACCAGCCGCTGCTCGCCGGTCCGCCGAAGGAGTGCACGTGGACGGTGACGCCGAGCGCGTCGGTGCTGGTGTTGACGAAGGTGAGTGCTTGCGCCGTGCCCGCCCCCGCGAACAGCGACGCCGGGATTGCGACGGCCGCAGCGGCTGCGCCGAGCGCGGCGACGATGGACTTCTTGTGCGATCGAGTGGTGTTCATGATGGTGCTCCTTCTTCTGTGGTCGCGGCCCCCTGTGGGTCGCTCTCACATGTAGGAGCAGCGGCGTGCGCCGCGACTTACGGTTTTTTCTTGCGGCGCTTGTCGAGTTCACCGATCACCCAGCGCGCCCATGAGGCTTCCATCGCCCCGAGGCGAAGGCCGTACTCGAGTGCGGCCCGGCCGTAGAACAGGCTGTCGCCTTCGGTCCAGTCGATGGTGTCGCTCAGCGCCTGCAGCCGCTTCACCTCGGAGTCGGCATGCTCGGCCACCGCGACCAGGTGCCTGCGCGCCTGGTCCGGGTCGATCTCGCCGAGCAGGAACACCCGCAGCAGGGCGGCGTCACGAAACGGTGGGTCGTCCTGGGGGCTCATCATCCATCGCTGCAGTTCGGCGCGCCCGGCCGCCGTGATGCGGTATTCCTTGCGGCCGCGCGGGCCGATGTCGGTGACCTCGATCAGGCCGGCGTCGGCCAGCTTGTTGAGTTCGCCGTACAGCTGGCTCTGCGTCGCGGGCCACACGTTGGCCATCGACTTCTCGAAGGTCTTGAGCAGGTCGTAACCGCTGCCTGGCTGCTGGGCGAGCAAGCCGAGCGCCGCCATCCGCAAACTCACGCAACGAATCGTACCGCCCACTCTTGACATGTCACTAATGACATGTCAGATTAGACATGTCAGAGACAGGAGACCCTGATGACCGAGACCACCTCGAACGCCTCGACGATCTTCGGCACCGACGAATTCTTCACGCGCGGAAACTACGCGCCCGTCGCCGACGAACTCACCGACGCCGACCTGACCGTGCAGGGGGCCATCCCCGCCGAACTGGACGGCTGGTACCTGCGCAACGGCCCCAACCCCCGGGTGGCGACTGGGCACTGGTTCAGCGGCGACGGCATGATCCACGGCGTTCGCATCGAGAAGGGGCGCGCCGCGTGGTACCGCAACCGCTGGGTGCGTACCGAGAGCTTCACCGGCGGCGGCTCGATCTACAACGCCGACGGCACCCGCAACCTGCACAACGGCGTGTCCAACACGCACGTCGTCAACCACGCGGGCAAGACGCTGGCCCTGGTCGAGTCGTCGCTGCCCTACGAGATCACCAACGACCTGAAAACCCTGGGCGCCTATGACTTCGGCGGCAAGCTCGTCGACTCGATGACGGCGCACCCCAAGATCTGCCCGACGACCGGCGAGTTGCACTTCTTCGGCTACGGCAGCATCTTCGCGCCGCACGTCACCTATCACCGCGCGGACGCCTCAGGTGAGCTGACCGTCAACCGTCCGCTCGACGTGCCCGCGCTGACGATGATGCACGACTTCGCGATGACCGCGGATCACGTCGTCTTCATGGACCTGCCCGTCGTGTTCGACCTCGAGGTCGCCACGTCCGGTAAGCGCGACATGCCCTACCGCTGGGACGACAACTACGGCGCGCGCCTCGGCGTGCTGCGCCGCGACGACCCGTTCGGCACCGTGCGCTGGTTCGACATCGACCCGTGCTACGTCTTCCACGTCGCCAACGCCTACGACGACGGGAATTCGATTGTGCTGCAGGCCGTCCGCTATCCCCAGATGTGGCGCGGCACCAGCGGCTTCGAGACCGACGGGGTGTTGTGGAAGTGGACGATCGACCTGACCACCGGCCGGGTCGCCGAACGCCAACTCGACGATCGGCCCATCGAGTTCCCGCGCATCGACGACCGGCTTGCTGGACTGCCCGCCCGCTACACGGTGTCGGTCGGCGATTCCGGGTTGCTGCGCTACGACCTCGACACCGGCGATGCCGTCGAGCACCGGTTCGGCACCGCTTCGTCGGCGGGCAAGCCGGGGGAGGCGGTGTTCGTCCCGTCGAC
Source organism: Mycolicibacterium moriokaense (assembly GCF_003347205.1). GTDB lineage: Bacteria > Actinomycetota > Actinomycetes > Mycobacteriales > Mycobacteriaceae > Mycobacterium > Mycobacterium moriokaense_B. The sequence goes on along the minus strand of NZ_QQBJ01000019.1, from coordinate 118,429 downwards.
GGACGGGCGCGCGGGCGAAGGCAACGGCTGGTACCTCGGCTACGTCTACGACCCGTCCCGCGACGGCAGCGACCTGGTGATCATCGACGCATCCGACTTCGCGGGTGAGCCGGTGGCCAGAATTCAACTGCCGCAGCGCGTTCCGTTCGGCTTCCACGGCAACTGGATCGCCGCCTAGGGTCAGGCGGTGGCCCGGTGCCGGTTCGGGCTGACGCCGTACGCCCTCTTGAACGCGCTGCTCAACGCGAACGGCGTGCTGTAGCCCACCTGCTTGGCCACCGCGGCGATGGTCGCGTCGGTGGTGCGCAACATGTCCGCGGCCAGAGCGAGGCGCCAGCCGGTGAGGAACGCGATCGGCGGCTCGCCCACCAGTTCGCCGAACCGGCGCGCGAACGCGGCGCGTGACGAGCCAACGGCCGCAGCGAGATTCGCGACCGTCCAGGGATGGGCCGGGTTGTGGTAGATCAGCCGGAGGGCTTGCCCGACGGTCGCGTCGCGCTCGGCGTGCCACCACCGCGGGGCGTTCTCGTCGCGGTCGAACCAGGTGCGCAGCACGGCGATCAGCAGCAGGTCGAGCAGCCTGTCGAGGTATGCCTCCTGGCCCGGACCCTCGACGGCCGCTTCGGTGCCGAGCAGGTCGATCAGCGGGGTGTCCCAGTCGTCGGCCCGCAGCACCAACACGGCGGGCAGCGCGTCGAGGAGGCGGGCGCTGACCTCGCTTCGGCCCTCGTAGGCGCAGATGATCGAGCGGTCGGCACCGCCTGCGCTGTTGCCCCATGTGCGAACCCCCAGCGACATCTCGAATCGGAGATCGTCGCCCGAGATGGTGGTGCACCGCTGGCCGGGGTGGATGACGACGGTCGGTGCGGTGGCGGGATCGTCGGCGAAGACGTAATGCTCGGTGCCGCGGGTCAGCGCGACGTCGCCCGCTTCGAGTCGCACCGGCCCGCTGCTGTCACCCACGATGGCCGCGCTGCCCTGGATCTGGCAGATCAGCGTCAGCGGTGCGTCGTCTTGAATCCGCATCGACCACGGCGGGTCCATCGTCATCCGCAACACGAACGCGCCGCGTGCGCGGACGCCCTGCAGAAGTCCGACGACGGCGTCCATTCCGGCAGCCTAGCGACGGCTCGGATCTGGGTTCCGGTATGCGGCAAGGAAGACGCCGACACCCGCCTCGGCGTACGCATCGACGTCGAGATCGGCCAGCACCGCGGGTGCCCCGTCGAACAAGGCCCGGTCGATCTGCTTGCCCACGATGAGAAATGCGAAATGGTCTGCGGCAAGCGACGGCTCGGGAGTATTCAGCACCCCGCGGTCGGTCAGCGACGCAAAGGCCTGGGCCAGCGCATCGAGTGTGCGCTCCGGCGCGTGTTCGTAGTAGAGGCGGGCCAACTCGGGCAGCCGGTTCGCCTCGCCGATCACCAGTCGCCGAAGCTGCACGACGGGCTCGGCGAGCACCGCGCGTAGGTAGTCGCCCGCCAGGGCGGTCAGGTCGGCGTCGATGTCGGCGCTCTCGGGCAACGCGGCGATGCGGTCCCGAATCGCACCGACTGCGCCGTCCAACGAATCGGTCACGATCGCGAACAGCAGTTCCCGCTTCTCGCCGAAGTGCTTGTACACGGTCTGCTTCGACACCGCGGCCGTCGCCGCGACCTGGTCCATGCTCGTGCCCTGGTAGCCACTGCTCAGGAAAAGATGCCGGCCGGCGGACAGGATCGACTCCCGCTTCTGCGCGGAGCGGGTGGGCAGTGCCGATTCGGTCATGTGCCTTCAGAGTACTGGACAGTCTAGTTCTGCAGAACTACAGTACTGCACCGTCTAGTTCTTGAGGAGCCGTCATGACCACCGCCGAGACGTGTCCGCCATTGGCGGACCGCATCACCAAGTCGCTGCTGGGATACGGGGTGATCGCCGGGCCTGTCTACGTCGTGGCGGTGGCCGCGCAGATGGCGATCAGGGACGGCTACGACCCGACGCGCCACGCCGCCAGCCAGCTTGCCAACGGCGATTTCGGCTGGGTCCAGATCGCGACGTTCGTCGTCACCGGCGCGATGACCGTCGCCGCCGCGGTCGGCGTCGGGCGGGCGCTCGGGACCGGACGGTCAGCGGCGTGGGTGGCGGGCCTCCTTGGCGCGTTCGGCGTCGGCCTCATCGCGGCGGGCGTCTTTCGGGCCGACCCTTCGGACGGCTTTCCACCGGGCACACCCATGGGAATGGCAGAGCCCTCGTGGCACGGTTTGGTCCACCTCGCCGTCGCGGGCGTCGGCTTCATCTGCCTGGTGGCGGCCTGCTTCGTGCTCGCAAACCGTTTCGCCAGTGACGGCGAGCCAGGGTGGGCGTGGTTCTCCCGCTTCACCGGCGCCCTGTTCGCGGGCTCGTTCGTCTTCATGTCGTCAGGCTTGGGCCGCGCCGCAGCGGTGCTCCTGTTCACCGCTGCGGTCGTCGTCGCGTGGGCCTGGTTGAGCGCGGTGTCGGTCAAGCTCTACCGCGGAGTCGGCGCGATCTGAGACGGATGCGTATGCGATCGGGAGCCTCAGCGATGGATCGTCTCGATCGCGCGCTGTTGGCTGTTGAGCATGAACATGAGTCCCGTCGTGGTCCTGACCTCCGTCGCCGCGCTCGCCAGCGCGGCCGCCGGCGGCATGATGTACGTCTTCTCCACTTTTGTGATGCGTGGCCTGGACCGCACCGGCCCGGTCGGTGCGATCACCGCGATGCGCGGCATCAACGCCGAGGCCAACGCCAACGCGCCGTTCCTGCTGGCCTACCTGGGCGCCGCGGTGCTGGCCGCGGTGCTCGCCGTGGTGGCGCTGGTCCGGTTCGGCCAGCCAGGCAGCGGATGGATGCTGGCCGGTGCGCTCGTCGGTGTGCTCGGCGCGATCATCACGATGGCGTTCAACGTGCCGCTCAACAACCATCTCGACACCGTTGACCCGGAGGGGATTTCGGTCGCGGACGCCGCCCGCGAGTGGGGTGCCTACCTGACGGCGTGGACGGCCTGGAACCACGTCCGCTGCCTCACCGCGATCGTCGGGGCCGCGCTGATGCTGGTCGGCCTGCGATACCGCTGAACCGGCTAGCCCGGTGGCGCGAAGCCGCCGCCGTCGGGGTGGGCCTGCGGCGGCATCGGCTGCTGTGGACCTGGCGGGGGACCAGTCGGGGCCGGCCCCCAGTGCGGGGGAGGAGGACCCCACTGTGGCGGGGCGGGCGCGGGCCGGAGTCGCTCCAACTCCCGTCGGTGCCGTTCGGCGAGCACGGCGGCGAGCACATACTGCGGCGGGACGCCCGGCGGTGGCGGCGGCGAGATGCGCGCCACCACGTCACCGGCGATGCGATGCGCCATCTGGTCGCGGATCTGGGGATCCAGATACGCTGCCCGCGAGAGGAATTGGCGGGCCAGCTCGGCCTGCTCGGGACCCAGCCCGGACAGTTGCAGCGACGATGCCCACCACGCCAGCGACGGGGGCATCACCGGCGGCGGCGGGAGCTTGGGCCCGCGTTCGGTGATCACGACGGTGCCGGCGAACACGTCGCCGATGCGCTTTCCCTTCGACGACAGCAGGCTGCAGATCACCGCGGGCCCGCCGAAGAAGGTCCAGATCTCGACGACGGAGGCCAGCGCGCGAAACAGGGCCTGGCGAAACCGTTCCGGGCCACCGTCGTCGGCGACGACGCGCAGGCCGAGCGCCATCTTGCCCAATGTCCGGCCGCGCGTCGCGGACTCGAATATCAGCGGATAGCCGACGATGGTCAGCACGGTGAAGATGACCAGCACCGCGCCCGACAAAGCCGGGTCGAACTCGCTGAGGGTGGTGGCCCACAGCATCACGCCCGCGACATAACCGACGACCATCACCGCGATGTCGATCAGCGCCGACAGCGCCCGGACCGGCAGTTGGGCGATCTGCACGTCTAGCACGACGGCGTCACCGGTCACCACCTGTTCCGCCTGGCCGACCATGCGATCCACGCTACTAAAATCTGCTCAGTGGATGTCGACGCGTTCGTGCTGGCCCATCGTGAGACGTGGAATCGGCTTGATGAGCTGGTCAAGCGGCGTCGGCGGCTGACCGGCGCCGAGGTCGACGAACTGGTGGACCTCTATCAGCGGGTGTCGACGCATCTGTCGATGGTGCGGACGGCGTCCAGTGACTCCGTGCTGGTGGGCCGGCTGTCCTCGCTCGTCGCCAGGGCCCGATCGGCGGTCACCAGCGCGCACGCGCCGCTGTGGAGCGAGTTCGTCCGGTTCTGGACGGTGTCGTTCCCGGTCGTCGCCTACCGCTCGTGGCGGTGGTGGGCAGGCACCGCGGTGGCCTTCTTCGTCGTCGTCGTGATCATGGCCCTGTGGGTCTCGGGCAACCCCGAGGTGCAGGCCACCGTCGGAACCCCAAGCGAGATAGATCAATTGGTGAATCACCAGGTCTCGGATTACTACAGCGAGCACCCGGCCGCGTCGTTCGCGTTGCAGGTGTGGACCAACAACTCGTGGGTGGCCGCCCGGTGCATCGCGTTCGCCCTGCTGCTCGGAATCCCGATTCCGTATCTGCTGTTCCAGAACGCCGCCAACCTCGGGGTCATCGCGGGGTTGATGTTCGACGCCGGAAAGGGCGACATCATGCTCGGTCTGCTCGCCCCGCACGGGTTGATCGAGCTGACCGCGGTGTTCCTGGCGGGCGGGGTGGGCATGCAGTTGGGCTGGTCGGTGGTGTCACCGGGCAACCGTCCCCGCCTTCAGGTCCTCGCCGAGCGGGGCCGTGCCGTGGCCTCCGTCGCGATCGGGCTGGTCGCGGTGTTGTTGATCGCCGGGCTGATCGAGGCCCTCGTCACCCCGTCGCCGCTGCCGACGGTCGTGCGGGTCGGCATCGGTGTGCTCGCCGAGGTCGGGTTCCTCGGCTACGTCGTCCACTTCGGCCGCAAGGCGGTCGCGGCCAACGAGACTGGCGACGTCGACGACGCGCCGGACGTCGTACCCACGCAATGACGCCGCAGCGAGCCGGCGGTCGGCCTCACAGCCTGCCGGAGGCCTTCATCGCCAGGTAGTGGTCGGCGAGCGCAGGCGCCAACTCGTCCGGGCCCGCGTCGACGACGTCGACGCCGTGGCGCCGCAACCGCGCCGCGATCATCCGCCGGTCGTTGCGGGCGCGCTCGGCGGCCGCGGCGTCGTACACCTGAGCGGCGTCGGAGCGCCCCGACGCCAGCCGATCCACCCGGGGGTCGGCGACCGCGGCCAACAGCACCTGGTGTTTGGCCGATAGCTGCGGCAGCACGTTCATCAGCCCTTCGTCGAGCGACGACGCGTTGAGGTCGGTCATCAGCACCACCAACGCGCGCCGCCGGACCCGCCGCTGCACGGCGGAGACCATCGCCGTCGCGTCCGATTCCACCAACGCGGGCTCCAGCGGGGCCATCGCGTTGACCAGCTGGGCGAGCAACTCGGTGCGCGAGGCGTTGAACACGCTGGCCCGGGTGACCCGGTCGTGGGCCAGAAAGTCGACATGGTCACCCGCGCGCGCCGCCAGCGCCGCCAACAGCAGCGCTGCATCCATCGACCAGTCCAGCCGTGGCCAACCACCCGGATCGGCCAACGTGGGATCCACCCCCACCCGGCCCGCCGATGTCCGGCCGGTGTCGAGGACGATCACCACCCGGCGGTCGCGTTCGGGCCGCCACGTGCGCACCACCACGTCGCCACGTCGCGCGGTGGCGCGCCAGTCGATGGATCGGACGTCGTCGCCGATGACGTACTCGCGAAGCGAGTCGAACTCGGTGCCCTGCCCCCGGATGAGAACCGGGACGGCGCCCTCCAGCTCCCGCAGCCTGGCCAGCCGCGACGGCAGATGCTTGCGCGACAGAAACGGCGGCAGGATGCGGATCTGCCACGGCACGCGGTGTGAGCCCTGGCGGCCCGCGAGGCCGAGCGGGCCGATCGCCCGGGCGGTCACCAGCGCACACTGCTGGTCACCGCGGCGCACCGGGCGCAGCCAGGTCTGCACCTGGATCCGTTGTCCCGCAGCCAGCTTCAGCGGGTGGGCACGCGGTTCGGCGCGCGCGCTCGGCGGCCACGCGTCGCGGATCCGGCCGCGGAAACGGCGGGCGCCGGCGTTCTCGATGGTCAACTCCGCGGCGACGGACTGGCCCAGCCGTGCCGCGGTGTCCCCGGTCCTGCTGAACTCCAACTTGCGGATGCTCGCCGCCAGCGACAGGTCCACACAGACCGCCAGCACCAGACATGCGAGCAGCACGACGAACGCCGTTGCGGGCCATGGTGAAAACGCGATCGGCAGGACGCAGAGCAGGGCGATCAGCCCGGTGCGGCCGGTGAGGACCACTATCGCGGTACCGGAACGGCGGCCAGGATGCCGTCGAGGACACCGTCGGGGCTGGCGCCCTCGAGTTCGGCCTCCGGGCGAAGCGCGACCCGGTGCCGCAGCGTCGAACGTGCCATCGCCTTGACGTCGTCGGGGGTCACGTAGTTGCGGCCGGACAGCCACGCCCAGGACCGGGCGGTCGCCAACAGCGCGGTGGCCCCGCGGGGCGACACCCCGAGCTGCAGCGAGGGGGAATGCCGTGTGGCCCCGACGATGTCGACGATGTAGCCGAGCACCTCGTCGGCGACCAGCACCTGGCGCACCGCCGCGCGTCCGGCGGCAAGATCGGCCGCGCCGGCCACGGGGCGCACCGCCGACAGGTCGCGTGGATCGAAGCCGCGGGCATGCCGGTCCAGGATCGCGATCTCCTGCTCGCGTGGTGGCAGACCCACATTCAGCTTCAGCAGGAACCGGTCCAACTGTGCCTCGGGAAGCTGGTAGGTGCCCTCGTACTCGATCGGGTTCTGCGTGGCGGCGACGATGAAGGGATCGGGCAGCGGGCGCGCCTGCCCTTCGACGCTGACCTGACGCTCCTCCATCGCCTCCAGCAGTGCCGCTTGAGTTTTCGGCGGTGTCCGGTTGATCTCGTCGGCCAGCATCAGGTTGGTGAACACCGGACCCGCATGGAACTCGAACTCGGCGGTGCGCGCGTCGTAGACAAGCGACCCGGTCACGTCGCCGGGCATCAGGTCGGGGGTGAACTGCACGCGCTTGAACTCCAACTGCAGGGCCGCGGCCAGCGTGCGGACCAACAGCGTCTTGGCGACGCCGGGTACGCCCTCGAGCAGCACATGGCCGCGGCACAGCAGCGCGATCACTAGCCCGCTGACCACGGCGTCCTGCCCGACTACCACTTTGGCGATCTCGTTTCGCAAGGCCAACAACGCGTTTCGCGCGCTGTCGGAGTTGGCCGCCGCGTCGGCCCCGGTGTCATGGCCGGGCGATTGAGCTACTGGCTGAGTCACGACTGTGCGACCTGCCTTTCGATGTCGTCGAGTGCGTGGGCAAGGTTCAGCAGGTCGGTGTCGGTTGCGGGCGCGGGGCCGAACAGCACATGGCCGACGTAGTCCGGGGCACCGCCGATGCGTCCGACGACGGCGGCCACGATGGCATGCTCGCCGGCGTCGGGTCGAAGCCCCAGCCGGGGCAGCAGGCGCTGAAGCGCCGCGGTGCGCAGCGCGTCGGCGGCGCGGTCGCTTGCGCGCTGCGACCGGTACAGCCGCGCGCGGCCCTCCACGGTCTCCGACGCGCGCACCACGACCGGGAGGTGTTCGGCGACCAGGGGCCCGAGCCGTCGGCCCTGCCACAGCGCGACGAGCAGGACGACCAGGCACAGTTGCAGGACGATCCACGTCACCCGGTCGGGGATGAGGTCGAAGATCGATGTGCCGCCGGAGGATTCACCCTCGGAGTGCTGGGGGGCGTACCAGATGACGAGCGGCTGCGCTCCGGCGAGATTCATGGCCAGCGCGGCGTTGCCCCGCTTCGTCAGGCCGGAGTTGACCATGAACTCCGAGCTTCCGACGACCGTCACGGTGCGGCCCGCATCGCGGTAACGGACCAGGGCCCCGTCGTAACAGCGGGTGATGGCGACGTTCGACGGCCGGTCCTCGTCGGCGGCTTCGAAGGTGTCGCTGGTGCCCATCTGCACGTCGCCGGCCCTGGTGGCCGCCGGCAGATCGCAATCGGGGTCGCCGCCGACGCTGCTGTCCGCGGCGCGGCGGATCAGGGGCGCCAGCGCCTCGCGGGTGCGCGATATGGGCTCGATGACGAGCCTGTCGCCGGGCACCGCAGCCAGGCGACGCAGGATGTCGTCGTTGACGAGGTATCTGGTCTGCGCCGCCACCACCAGGGCGTCCGGCCGCGCCGCCCGCTCGACGGCGGCGATGTCGTCGGCGACCACCACGTCCACGCCCTGCTGGCGCAGCAGGGCGATGAGGGCGTGAGCCCCCTCGGGAGTCGTTGCGGCAGGGTCCATCCGGCCGCCGGGCCGCGTCGATGTCAGCGAGGTGGTCAACGTCGCCACCGCCACGACCAGCACCAGAGCCGACAGAATCCAGCGGCCGGCGCGCCAGCGCTGTCTCACCGTCGGCGCGACGGCCGTGTCGGATCGCGTCATCGAACCGCAGTCCACACGTCGGCGGGCGCGGGCGCATCGGCACCGGGGGTCGCCGGCCCGCCGCGCGAACGCAGCCGGCGGTCGAGTTCGGCGATCTGTCGGTAGGCGGGCTCGGTGCCGGGCCGCTCGCCGTAGGTGACGTCGTTGAAAGCGGTTGCGGCTTTACTGAATTCGCCGGTCAAAGCGCCGAAGGCCGCGCCTGCGTGCTGCGCGAGTTCGGTCGCCGTCCTGCCCGGCTCGGGGCGCAGGACGCGGTCCTCCTCGAGTTGGCGCGCCACCGCCCGAAGCCGGTGTCGGATGGCGGCCACCCAGTTGCCCTCTGCCGCAAATCGTTCGGCGGTTGCACGGTGTTGGGCGGCGGTCAGTTCATGCGAGTCGAACAGCGCGGGCTCGGCGCCACGGTTGGTGCGCATGGTCCGTCGCGCCATCCGCACCGCGACCACCACGGCGACCGCGAGCAGGATCAGCAGCAGTGTGACGGTGAACCAGCCGCCCGGCACCTGCGAGCCCTCGTGGGCGATGCGGTACAGCAGGTCGTTCAGCCATTCCGAAAGCCGCTCGCTCAGAGATGCTTTCGGGTAGATGGGCTTCGCCAGCTCGCGCTGGGCCGCCTCGTGTGCGGCGTCTCGGTCGATGTCGAGTGCGGGCACGTCAGGGCCGGCGGGTGAGCCACAGGTAGTCGGTGGAGTCCGGCGCCGCGCCGGGGGCCGCGTAGGCCGCGCCGGTCTGCAGCACGAGATCGAAGGCCTCAGCGCGGATCCGCCGGTCGGTGTAGAGCAGCACCACCGCACCCGCGCTGAACGGCGCGGTGATGATCTGACCCACCGCGCCGCCGATCGCGACCAGCACCAGAGCGACGAGGATCAACGCGGTGGATTCCGACCCCATCAGCATGAACTGGCCGGCGAAGCTGAAGGGTATCGAGACCGCCGCAGCGACGACCCCCGCGACCACCGTCGCCAGCAGCCGGATCCCGAGCACCCGCCAGAAGTCGCCCTTCACCAGCCGCATCGACCGCTTGATCGCCGCGATCACGCCGAGGCGCTCCAGCACGATCAGCGGCGGCGCGAAGCTGAGCACCGTCCACAGGAAGACGAGCAGCGCGATCAATCCGAGCACCAACGGGATTGCGACGATGAACGCCACCACACCGCTGAGCGAGGCCATCGCGGCGATGACGAAGATCACGATGAACACCGGCAGCGCGACGGCGACGAGCCACAGCAGCGTGTAGCCGATCAACGGCAGCAACCGCCCGCGGACCCGCTGCCACGCTTCGGCGATCGTGATGCTCGCACCGAACACCGCCCTGCCCACGATGACCGTGAGCATGCCGCTGAGCACGATCGACGACAGCAGCGTGGTGATCGTGCTGGCGATGCCGGACGCCGACGAGCCCACCAGCGCGGCGGTCGAGGCCTCTTCGCCGCGCAGCACACCGAGTTCGCCCATCGCGGCCAGCGGTCCGATCTGCAGAACCAGCCCGATGAGTTGGGCCACGACGACCACGATCGTCGTCAACCCGAGCGTCGCCTTCGGATTGGTCCGGATGTAGGAGAACGCTCCGTTGAGAATGTCGGTCAGGCTCAGCGGGCGAAGCGGGATGACGCCCGGTTTGATTGCGGGCGGCGTCGGCGGTGCCATGCCGTAGCCCGGCGGCGGGTAACCCGGCGGTGGGTAACCGGGATAGCCGGGTGGCGGATAGGCCTGGTAGCCGGGCGGCGGGTAGGACTGATAACCGGGCGGCGGGTAGCCGGGGTACCCCGGTGACGGGTAGCCGGGCGGTGGGTACCCGGGGTTGCTCATGGCAACCATCCTGTCGATCACCGACAGAATTGACAACGTGGCCGGATGGAGCGCCACTTTCGTCCCGTCGTCGGCGTTACCGTTGCCGCATGCCGACCGAGATCACCGTGCGGGGAACATTCACCGCCTTTCATCCTCCCGAGCGTGGCACGGTGCACGCGACGATCGCGTTCGAAGGACCGGCGATGGAGCCGGTCTACGACCGGGTGGCCCGCGACCTGGAAGCCGTCAAGGCGTCGGTCACCCCGCTCAACACGGGCGACCACGGGCCGGTGACGTGGTGGTCGGCCCAGCAGCTGCGGACCTGGTCGAATCGACCGAGGAGCAAGGAGGGCATCGCGCTGCCGCCGGTGCATCACGCGAGCGTCCGGATCGAGGTGAAGTTCCGCGACTTCGCGGCGCTGTCACGCTGGGTCGGCGAACACGTCGCCAACACCGACGGGTTGCGGGTTTCTCACATCGAATGGGCGCTGACGGTCAAGCGGCGCGACGAACTCCAGCGGCAGGCCCGCACCAGGGCCGTCGAGGACGCCGTCACCAGGGCGCAGGACTACGCCGACGCCCTCGGGCTCGGCACCATCCGCCCGCTCGCCATCGCCGACGCCGGAATGCTCGGCGGGAACCTTCACCCGCAGAGCGGCGCGGCACCCGCCCACCTTCGCGCCAACGCGGCACCGCCGGGTGCACCCGACGTCGGGTTGATACCGGAGGACATCGAGGTGTCGGCGGCGGTCGACGCGCGGTTCACCGGCTAAGCGGGCCGCGCGACGGCGTAGCGTTTGCGTCATGGCGGAACTCAAGGACCGGCTGCGGGCAGACCTGACTGCCGCGATGAAGTCACAGGACAAGTTGCGCACGGCGACGCTGCGGATGCTGCTCTCGGCGATCCAGACCGAGGAGGTGTCGGGCAAGGAGTCCCGCGAGCTGTCCGATGCCGACGTGCTCAAGGTGTTGGCCAAGGAATCGAAGAAGCGCGGCGAATCGGCGGAGATCTACACGCAGAACGGTCGCGGTGAGCTGGCGGCCAACGAGCACGCCGAGGCGCGCATCATCGACGAGTACCTGCCGACACCGCTGACCGAAGCCGAACTGGCCGACGTGGTCGACACCGCGATCGCCGAGGTCGCCGAGGCCAACGGCGAGGCCCCCGGGATGAGGCAGATGGGCCAGGTGATGAAGGCCGCGACCGCCATCGCCGCGGGCAAGGCCGACGGTTCCCGGATCGCGGCGGCGGTCAAGGCGCGGCTGTAGTCGTTTTGTTGTCGGGCTCGCGGGTAACCGAGACGCATGACGCGTTTTGGCTACACCCTGATGACCGAGCAGAGCGGGCCCAAAGACCTTGTCCGTTACGCCGTTTCAGCAGAGACCGCGGGATTCGACTTCGAAGTGTCCAGCGACCACTACTTTCCCTGGCTGTCCGCGCAAGGCCACGCCCCGTATGCGTGGTCGGTGCTCGGGGCCGTCGCACACGTCACCGATCGGGTGGAACTCTTCACCTACGTCACGTGTCCGACCGTGCGCTACCACCCGGCTGTCGTGGCGCAGAAGGCCGCGACGCTGCAGATCCTCGCTGACGGCAGGTTCACGCTCGGGCTGGGCAGCGGCGAGAACCTCAACGAGCACATCGTCGGACAGGGCTGGCCGACGGTCGCGAGACGACACGAAATGCTCAGAGAGGCAATCCAGATCATGCGCGAGCTGTTCACCGGCGACCTCGTCGACTGGAAGGGTGAACACTTCCAGGTCGACTCGGCGCGACTGTGGGACGTGCCGGACACGCCGGTGCCCATCGCCGCGGCGGTGTCGGGGGACCGGTCGGTCGAAACCTTCGCGCCGCTGGCCGACCATCTGATCGCCGTGGAGCCCAACAAGGACCTGGTGGACTCATGGCGTGAGGCGCGCAAGGGCACCGGGTTGCCCGGGGACAGCAGGGTGATCGGGCAAATACCGATCTGTTGGGATCCCGATCGCGATGCGGCGATCGCGCGCGCTCACGACCAGTTCCGGTGGTTCGCCGGCGGATGGGCGGTCAACTCCGACCTGCCGACCACCGCAGGCTTCGACGGCGCGACGCAGTTCGTCAGGCGCGAGGATGTCGCCGAGTCGATCCCATGTGGTCCGGACCTCGACGGCATCGTCGAGGCCGTCGGCAAGTACTGGGAAGCCGGTTTCACCGACATCGCGCTCGTGCAGGTGGGCGACGAAAGCCAGGACCTGTTCCTCAAGGAGGCGGCAGGTCCGCTGCTGGACAAGCTGCGCGCGGCATCGCGGTAGACGGCGGGCTGACGCCCGAGCAAACACGTAGCAGTGGTTTAACGAAGCGGATATGGGGCATTAACTCAAAGCCCGACAACCCCGCTCATGTTTCGAAAGGCCGACGTTGACCACTGCCTACGACGACTGGGATACGCCCATCCGCGCCGGAGACGTCTATGCGCCGCAGCAAGACTCCCAACTGTTGATCGACATGCTGGACAAGACCGGCCTGGCGCGCGGGCGTCGCGTCGCCGACCTGTGCACGGGCAGCGGGGTTGCGGCGATTGCCGCCGCCCGACAGGGCGCATCCGAGGTCAACGCATTCGACATCTGCCTGAATGCGGTTCGGCTTGCACGCCAGCGGGTTTCACTGGCCGGTGTCGATGTGGCGGTGCATCTCGGCTCGTGGGCGCGTGTCGTCGAATTCGGTCCCCATGACGTGGTGCTGTGCAACCCGCCCTATGTTCCGCATGATCCGACCGTCGAGGAGTCGGACCTGTTGGCGCACATTGGGCCCTCTCGGGCATGGGACGCCGGATACGACGGCCGGTTGGTTCTCGACCCGCTGTGTGCCTCGATGCGCAGCCTGCTGGCCGACGGCGGCACGATGCTGCTCGTGCAGTCCGAGTTCGCCGAGCCGCGAAAGACTCTGGCAGCGTTGGCGAGTCACGGCTTGGACGCCGAGATTCTTGCCTGGCAATGGATTCCGTTCGGCCCGGTGCTCTCGGCGCGGGCGCAGTGGCTCGAGGACACCGGCAGGCTCGATCCCGGTCGTCGGGAAGAGGAGCTTGTCGTGATCAGGGCGGACAGAGCATGAGCGACGACGCCCGCGTCGTCCGGGTGGTGCCCTCCGGACCGGTCATGGTGCAGGGCCCCGTGCGCATCGAGATGCCCGACGGCAGCGTCGTCGAATCCGATCGCTTCATGGTGGCGATCTGCGCGTGCCGCCGTTCCAAGACGTATCCGTTGTGCGACACCAGCCACCGCAGGCGGCAGCGGGGCGACACTTCGTCAGCGCAGCGGCCTGCGTAGCGACGACCCACCTGCCGTCCAGCACTGCATCATGTGTGCGGCCAGCCGCTCCTCCACCAAATCCCTTGCTCTGATCCCGAATACGACGTCACGATCCAACTGAGGTTCGGCGGCGACCAGATCGCCGACGACGTCCACGCGGACCACCTGCTCATGCACCGCATCGGCTTCGACATGCTCGGAGTAGAACCGAACGCACGGTTGCGGTGCGCCCATCCTGCGCAGCGCGTCGACAAGCCGGCGCGAGCCCGGGGGAGACGTGATCTCGGTGGAGGCGAAATGCCCGATGGCCGCGCCGCGTAGCTCGCGGTGCAACCCGAACATCGACATCAGGTTGACCGCGGCGAGCGACTCCGCGGGCACCGCGTCGAGGTAGCCGAGATACGCCGAATCCAGCCCCGCGGCCCGCATCAGGTCGGCGAACAGCTGCTGATGGACCAACTCGCCGCGGCCACCGCCGTATTCGTCGTATTCGATCGCGACGAACGCCGCCTTGGCGCGGCCCGTCAGCCGGGGGATCGCCCAGGCGTGCGGATCGCCCTCCTTGAGGTGATACAGCGAGCGGTGTACGAAGTACTCCTGCATCTGCTCCCAGGTGCCCTCGTCGCGCAGGTGATACGACGGGCCGGAGCCCTCGAGCGGTTCGGCGCACAACGCGTCCATCTCCGCGACCGCGGTGTCGTCGTCGGCGATGTCGCCGACCTCGGCGCGCACCGCCTCCAGAAACGCGTCCTCGAGCTGGGCGCGCACCGCCAGCAGCACGGGATTCCACTCCCAGCGGGGGTCGACCCCGGCGAACCCGCGGTAGTGCAGCTCGTAGCAGATGTAGAGCGCCAGCTGGAGATCCAGTCCGTACGGGTCGGCCTCGGTGATCGGCAGCGCGACGGAGTGCAGCGCCCGCTGCGGCGGCCGACAGGCCAGCAGGGAGAGCACGGTCGACGACAGCGGCCCGGTCGCCCAGGGAAGCGCCGGTTCGAGCTGGGGTGATGCCAACGTCACGCAGGGTCTGGTTCCCGGCGCCGAGGTTGATCAAACCGTCAGACGGGCTCAGAACCCTGCGCTCAGAACGAAGCGCCCCTGGGTTTGGTGACCCGGAAGACCTCGGTCTCCTCGGCGAACCCCTTCAATTGATGAGCACCAAGGCTTTCGAACCGCAGCCCCGATCCCGCCGACAGGTCGCGCACGGTGCGGCTGGCCAACACCTCGTCGGCGCGCGCCATCCCGCCGATCCGCGCGCCGACGTGTACAGCAGTGCCGCTCCACTCGTCCCCGCGCCGTTCGCATTCGCCGATGTGCACGCCCACCCGGACGTGCATGCCCGTCGCGGCCAGGGCGGGCACGAGTTCCAGGCCGCACCGCGCCGCCTTGGTGGGTCCGTCGAACAGCGCGAAGACGCCGTCGCCCGTGTGCTTGGCGCGCCGGCCGCCGAACTTCGACAGCAACGTGTCCACCAGCCGGTCGTGGACGTCGAGTTCGTGGCGCCAATGCGCGTCACCGCGCGCGCTGAGCAATTCGGTCGAACTGACGATATCGGTGAACAAGACGGCCGACAGCACCCGTTCGCTGGTCTGCTCATGTGTTGTGCCGCAGACGAAGTCGAGGATCTCGGCTGCCAGCGCGTCGTCGAACAGCCCGTGTGGTCCCGGCGGCAGCTCACGGAACTCCGCGTTGGGCATGGCCGCGGCCAGCGCCGCCGAGGCCTCCAACGTGGCGACCTCGTCGCCGCGTCTGCCGAGGACCAGCGTCGGGGTGCGGACCGTCCCCAGCACCGGACGCACGTCGATCTGAGAGAGCGCCTGCCACAGCATCAGCGCCATTCGCGGGCTCGCGGAGGCGCGCTGCATGCGGCCGTAGAGGTCACGAAAGCCGGGCACGTCCGCGATCGGGCCGAAGAACGCTTCGGCGAGTGCCCCCTCGCCCCAGTGGTCGACGACGTCGTTCTGATACTTGGCGGATTGTTGTGCGTTGAAACCCCAGGGATAGTTTGGCAGTTCGGGGGTGAAGCGCGGCAGGGTGCCGTAGAGCACCAGCGACTGGACCCGGTGCGGGTAGGTCGCCGCGAACAGGATGCTCATCGGACCGCCCTCGGACACCCCGAAGATCGCCGGGCAGTCCGCGCCGGACGCATCCATCACGGCTCGCAGGTCGTCCATTCGCTCGTCGAGCGGCGGTACGTGGGTGACCGGATCCGACAACCCCGTGCCGCGCTTGTCCCACGCGACGAACCTGGTCTGCTCGGCAAGCTGTTCGAAGAAGCCGGTGAACGGCGATTCGGGGTCGTCCATCAAGTCGACGTTGCTGACCCAGCCCGGGATCCACACCAGGGTGGTGTCGCTATCGCCCAGAATGCGGTACGCGAGCCGAAAGTCGCCGTTGGTCGCGTAGTGGACGCCGCCGTCGATCACGCGACAATCGTCGCATTCCTTGAGTCGGGGTGGCGGGATTCGAACCCACGACCTCTTCGTCCCGAACGAAGCGCGCTACCAAGCTGCGCCACACCCCGCGTGAAGCCACGACAGCGTATCGCACCGGCCAGTCCAACTACCAAATCGATTAGCCGCCCCAACGTGCGCCGAAGTCACGATTCGGCGACGCAGCTCACGCCACGCCGCGGGAAGGATCTGGATTGTCGGTGGCGTTGTACACAATGACGGCAGATGGCCGTACTTCGGATGCGAAGCGAGGCGTGAGATGACCGGGTTGGGAGCGTCCCTCTACGTGGGTTTCTTCCTTCTGGCTGCGCTGTGGCTCTTCCTGACCTCCGACGGGCCCCTGACCCGCACCTCAGACGATCAGAACCAGCGGCAGGAGCGTTCGAACTCCACCAGCACGGCGGCGGCGGCAGACGGGTCCAGCCCGGCGTTGTCCAGCCATTCGTCGCTGAAATAGGTCTCGGTGTAGCGGTCGCCGCTGTCGGCGATCAGCGTGACGACCGACCCGCTGCGTCCTTCGGCGACCATTTCGGCCAGCAGATGAAACGCACCCCAGAAGTTGGTGCCCGTCGACGGCCCCACCCGGCGACCCAGCACCCCGCTGACGTGTCGCGCGGCGGCGATGGATGCCGCGTCGGGCACGGCCAGCATGCGGTCGACGACATCGGGCAGAAACGACGGCTCGACGCGCGGGCGCCCGATTCCCTCGATTCGCGACGACAGGCCGGTGACGACGTCGCGGCGCTGCGCGTAGGAGGGGAAGAAGGCGGAGTTCTCCGGATCGACCACGCACAGTCGGGTGGCGTAGCGCCGGTACCGGATGTAGCGGCCGATGGTCGCGCTGGTGCCGCCGGTGCCCGCCCCGACGACGATCCACTCCGGGATCGGGTGCGCCTCCTGGCCCATCTGCACGAAGATCGACTCGGCGATGTTGTTGTTTCCCCGCCAGTCGGTGGCCCGTTCGGCGTTGGTGAACTGATCCAGATAATGCCCGCCCGTCTCCTCGGCGAGCCGCTCGGCTTCGGCGTACACCTGCGATGCCTCCGCCACGAAATGGCAACGGCCGCCTTGCGATTCGATGAGCTTGATCTTCGACGCGCTGGTCGACGACGGCATCACCGCGATGAACGGCACACCGAGCAGCGCAGCGAAGTAGGCCTCGGAGACCGCCGTGGAACCCGACGATGCCTCGATGACGGTGGTGTTCTCGCCGATCCACCCGTTGCACAACGCGTAGAGGAACAGCGATCGCGCCAGTCGGTGCTTGAGGCTGCCGGTGATGTGGGTGGACTCGTCCTTCAGATACAGCGAGACGTCGACGCCGTCGCACCAGGCCGTCGGCAGCGGGTAGCGCAGCAGGTGCGTGTCGGCGCTGCGCCGGGCGTCGGCCTCGATCAACCGAACGGCATTGTCCACCCACTCGCGTGGCTGGCTGCGAGTCGCGCTCGAGGGCGCTTCCGTCACCGCACCGAGGCAGTCGGGTGGGACTGGCCCACCCGCGTTTCGGCGTCGCGCCCGCCGGTCGGCGCCGCGACCAGCGTCAACAGCGTCGCCTCGGGCCGACAGCAGAACCGCAACGGGGCGAACGGGGAGGTGCCGATGCCTGCGGAGACGTGCAATGCCATGTTGGCGCCCCAGCGCGACGCGCCCTTGGCCCGCGACCGGTCCAGGTCGCAGTTGGTCACGATGGCGCCGTAGAAGGGCAGGCAGAGCTGGCCGCCGTGGGTGTGACCGGCCATCACCAGCTGATAGCCGTCGGTGGCGAACCGGTCGAGCACGCGCGGCTCCGGCGAGTGGGTGACGCCGAGTCGCAGGTTCGCCGTCGGATCGGCCGGGCCCGCGATGGTCTCGTAGCGGTCCCGCTTCAGGTGCGGGTCGTCGACGCCCGCCGCGGCGATCCGCAGGCCGGCCACCTCGATGTCGCGGCGCGTGTGGGTCATGTCCAGCCAGCCGCGCTCGGTGAACGCCGCGCGCAGGTCCTGCCACGGCAGCGGCTGCCCGAAGGAGCGGTGTGCGGGATTGGTCAGGTAATTGGCCGGGTTCTTCAGCCGCGGGCCGAAGTAGTCGTTGCTGCCGAAGACGAACACGCCGGGCACCGACAGCAGGTCACCCAGGGTCTGGACGACGGCGGGTACCGCCTTGGGGTGCGCCAGGTTGTCGCCGGTGTTGACCACCAGGTCGGGCTGCAGCGAGGCCAGCTCACGCAGCCAGGCCTGCTTGCGCCGCTGGTTGGGCGTCATGTGGATGTCGCTGATGTGCAGCACCCGCAGCGGCGTCGACCCCGGGGTCAGCACGGGCATCGTGATCTCGCGGGTCACGAACGCATTCCGCTCGATGATCGACGCGTAGCCGATACCGGCGGCCAGCGTGCCGGCGGCCACGGCGGCGGTTTTCTTCAGGGTCGAAGCGGCGGGCATGTTTCGCAGCCTACTGCCAACGGCCTGCCGACACCGCTTCTCACCCGCGCCGCGTTACCCAGACCACACCGGTCACGGCGGCGGCGGGGCAGGCGGGGGCGGCCCCAGCACCGGCACCGTGATGGGCGGCAGACCGGGGATTTCGACGACGGTCGAACCCGCCACCGGTGGCATCCCCGGGATCGGCGGCACGCCCTCCGGTGGTGGCGGCGGAGGCGGCGGGATGCCGTTGCTGATCTGGATGGTGATGATCGAGCCCGGCACCGTCTGCCCCGACGGCGAGGTGCCGACCACGGTTCCGTAGGACGAGGCGCTGTTGACCGGGTTGGCCTGGTCGGCCACTTGGAAGCCGGCTTCCTTGAGTCGCTGGCGGGCCAGGTCCTGGGTCATGCCCGAGACGCTGGGCACCTTCGAACCCGGCGCTCCGTCCACAAAACGCGGGTCGGTGGGCGGCAGGGCTATGTCGCCGAAGTTGTTGGCGATCGGCTTCATGGCCCCGAACCAGGTGCGCGCGGGCTCGTTACCGCCGAACAGGTTGCCGTTGCCGCCGCACTGGCGCAGCGGGTACGAGCACAGCGCGCCCGGCGCGGTGGAGTCGTCGTAGATGTAGTTCGCGGCCGCGAAATGGTTGGTGTAGCCCATGAAGCCCGCCGAGCGGCTGGCCTCGGTGGTGCCGGTCTTGCCCGACATCGGCAGATCCCAGCCGACCGATCCGGCGGCGCCCGCCGCCGTGCCGTTGCCGGTGTCGTCATGGCTCATCGCGTTGGCCAACGTGTTGGCCAGCCCCTCGGGCACGACCTGCTCGCACGCTTCGGTGGTGACGGCCACCTCGGTGCCGTGCCGGTCGAAGATCTTGTCGATCGGGTTCGGCGGGCACCACACGCCGCCGGACGCCAGGGTGGCGGCCACATTGGACAGTTCGAGCGCGTTGACCTCGATCGGGCCCAGGGTGAACGAGCCCAGGTTCTGCCGCTTGACGAAGTCGGCGAGGCTCTCGTTGCTCTCCGGGTCGTAGTCGCGCGCGGTGCCGGGCAGCGCATAGGAGCGCAGGCCCAGCTTGACCGCCATGTCGACGGCGCGCTGCACGCCCACCTGTGAAATGAGCTTGGCGAAGGCGGTGTTCGGCGAGGTCGCCAGCGCATCGGTGACGCTCATGGAGCCGCGGTAGTTGCCTGCGTTCTGCACACACCAGGTCGCGGGCGGGCAGCCCTTGGCGCCGCCGGTGCCCAGACCCTTGGCCTCGAACCGGCTCGGGGCGTCCAGTTGGGCGTTGATGCCCATGCCCATGTCCAGCGCCGCCGCCACCGTGAATACCTTGAAGATCGACCCCGCACCGTCGCCGACGAGCGAAAACGGTTGCGGCTGCATGGTTTCGCCGGCTTCGGTGTTCAACCCGTAGGTGCGGTTGCTGGCCATCGCGAGCACCGGATGCGATTCCTTGCCGGGCTTGATCACGCTCATCACGCTTGCGATGCCGTCGATGTCGGGGCTGGCGATGTCGTTGATCGACGCCTTCACCGGCCCTTGCACGTCGGGGTCGAGGGTGGTCTTGATCAGGTATCCGCCCCGGGAGACTTGGTCCTTGCTGATGCCCGCCTTGGCCAGATAGTCGAGCACGTAGTCGCAGAAGAAGGCCCGATCGCCCGCCGCGATGCAGCCGCGGGGCAGTTCCTGGGGTTGCGGCAGGATGCCCAGCGGCGTCTCTTTGGCGGCGCGCAACGCATCGGCCTCGGACGGGATGTTGTCGATCATGGTGTCGAGCACCAGGTTGCGACGTTCCAGCGCCCCGTCGGGGTTGGTGTAGGGGTTCAGGGTGCTGGTGGACTGCACCAGTCCGGCCAGCAGGGCGGACTGCTGCCAGTTCAGGTCGGAGGCGTCGATGCCGAAGTAGGTCTGCGCGGCATCCTGGATGCCGAATGCGTTGTTGCCGAACGACACCAGGTTCAGGTAGCGGGTCAGGATCTCCGGCTTGGTGAACGTCTTGTCCAGAGTCAGCGCCATCCGGATCTCACGCAGCTTGCGCGCGGGTGTGGTTTCGATCGCGGCCCGCTTCTCCGCATCGGTCTGTGCGATCACCAGGAGTTGATAGTTCTTCACGTACTGCTGCTCGATGGTTGACCCGCCGCGGGTGTCGACGTCGCCGGCCATGTACCCCGACAGTCCGGTCAGGGTTCCCTTCCAGTCGACGCCGTTGTGCTCGGCAAACCGTTTGTCCTCGATCGAGACGATGGCCAGCTTCATCGTGTTGGCGATTTTGTCGCTGGGCACCTCGAAGCGTCGCTGCGAATACAGCCAGGCGATCACGTTGCCCTTGGCGTCCACCATCGTCGACACCCCGGGCACTTCGCCCTCGACGAGTTGCGCCGAGCCGTTAGCAACCACGTCCGAGGCCCGGTTCGACATCAGCCCGAAGCCGCCGACAACGGGGAACATCAGCCCCGCGGCCACCACGCTGGCCAGCAAGCAACACCACGCCAGCTTGATCACCGTGACCGTCGCAGGCGGTCGGGTTGGCGGGCGCTCCGGCATGCCCTACAGAGTAACTAGGTCAGGGCCGTGTCTTCGCCCCGCGGGCGGATTGCCAGCATAAAGACGCTTACGGCTCCACCAGCGTGTTCGGTGACGCGGCGAGTCTGCACGGTTGTCCCAAAAAAGGGGCAAACAAACTGTTGCGTAAATACCCTGTGACCACCTAGCTTGTACCTACAGTGCGATTCAGGTAACAAAGACCTGCGCAATGTGGCGTAGATCGCATCAGCGTTCTACACCGGAAGACTGAGCTGTCAAGTAACGGCGGCTGGACTAAAGGGGAATCGCTGGTGTCGAACACACGGCCGGTCGCGCGACGGACTACTACTGCATCCCTTCCCAACAATTTGGTCCAAGGCGCCGAGGCCGAAGCCCGTATTGCCTGGGTTTCGCAGGCTCGCTGCCGGCAGGCCGACCCCGACGAACTGTTCGTCCGCGGCGCGGCCCAGCGCAAAGCCGCGGTGATCTGTAGACACTGCCCGGTGATCCTCGAATGCGGCGCCGACGCGCTGGACAACCGCGTCGAGTTCGGCGTCTGGGGCGGCATGACCGAGCGCCAGCGGCGCGCGCTGCTCAAGCAGCACCCCGAGGTGGTGTCCTGGGCCGACTTCTTCGCCGCCCAGCGCAAACACCGCAGCGCCGTCTAGGCCGCGGACGCTTCGCCGGTGATCTGATCGGCGATGGCGCGCAGCGCCTCCAGATCTGATACGTCGAACGGCAACGACGGCACCCCCACGATCGACACGTGCGGATTGGCGCCGGTGAACCGGGACAGCAGCCGAACCTCGCGCTTGGCCGTCTGCGCCCGCGCAGCGTGAATCCGCAGCACCGCGGCCGTCAGCGACTCGGCGTCGGCGGCGCTCAGCGCGTCGGCGGCCTCTGAAGCCTTGTCGGCGTGCAGCGACGACAGCGTCGGGTGGGTCCGGTTCAGGATCAGCCCGGCCAGCGGCATGTGCTCCTGCGACAGGCGCTCGACGAAGAACGATGCCTCCCGCAGCGCATCGGGTTCGGCGGCGGACACCACGACGAACTGCGTGCCACGCCGCTTCAACAGTTCGTAGGTGCGGTCGGCCTTCTCGCGGAAGCCGCCAAAGGTGGCGTCCAGCGACTGCACGAAAGCGGCAGCGTCGGAAAGCATTTGAGAGCCCAGCACCGTTGACATCGCGCGCATCGCCAGGCCCATCGCCCCCGACACCAGCTTGCCGATGCCGCGGCCGGGGCCGAGCAACAGCTTCCACAGCCTGCTGTCCATGAAGCCGCCGAGTCGTTTCGGCGCGTCCAGGAAGTCCAGTGCGTTACGCGACGGCGGTGTGTCGACCACGACCAGGTCCCAACGGTCCTCGGCCAGCAACTGGCCGAGTTTCTCCATCGCCATGTACTCCTGCGTGCCCGCCAAAGAGGTGGCGACCGTCTGATAGAACTGGTTATCCAAGATCGCTTGGGCGCGTTCGGGTCCCGAGTACTGGATGACCATCTCGTCGAACGTGCGGCGCATGTCGAGCATCATCGCGTGCAGTTCCCCGGACACCTCGGGGGCGAGTGGGACCCGCTGCGGGGTGTTGCCGAGGTCTTTGATGCCCAGAGCCTGGGCCAGCCGCTTCGCCGGGTCGATGGTCAACACGCAGACCGTGCGGCCGTACTCGGCGGCGCGCATCGCCATCGCCGCCGCGGTGGTGGTCTTGCCGACACCGCCTGCGCCGCAACACACTACGACGCGGTTGGAGGTGTCGGACAGGATCGCAGCCATGTCCAGGGCCGGCGGTGTGGTGCTCATCGGACCCCCTGGTGTGCGAGTGCCTCGGCCAACTCGTAGAGGCTGCCGAGGTCGATGCCGTCGGGCATCGTCGGCAACTCCAGCCGGGGCACCTTGATCTCGTCGAGTTGTTCGGCGCTCTCCGCACGCGCCGTGATGCGGGTGGCGTGCTGGATGGTCTCGGTGAGCAGGCCGGCGAAATCGCTGTCGGACAAGGTGATTCCGACGCTGGTCAGATCGGCCCTGACCTGGTCGGCGTCGACGTCGCCCTCCGCGGCTTTGGCGAGCGCGTCCGGGGTGAGGTAGGCGGGGATGTTGCGGTTGACGATCACGCTGCCGATCGGCAGGTCCAGCTCCTGCAGTTCGTCGATGGCCTCCAGCGTCTCCTGCATCGGCAGCGCCTCCAGCAGCGTCACCAGGTGAATCGCTGTCTGATCGGAATGCAGCACCTTGATCACGCTCTCGGCCTGCGAGTGCACGGGCCCGCCCTTCGCCAGATCCGACACCGCCTTCGTGACGTCGAGGAAGCGGGCGATGCGCCCCGTCGGCGGCGAGTCCACCACCACCGCGTCGTAGGCGGGTGTCTTGCCCTTTTCGGCGCGGGTGACGATCTCGCGGATCTTGCCCGTCAGCAGCACGTCACGCAGGCCGGGGGCGATGGTGGTGGCGAACTCGACGGCTCCGATGCGCTTCATCGCCCGGCCCGCAAGCCCCAGGTTGTAGAACATGTCCAGGTACTCGAGGAAGGCGGCTTCGGTGTCGATGGCCAGCGCGTTGACGGTCCCGCCCCCGTCGGCGGTCGCGATCTTGACTTCCTCGTAGGGCAGTGGCGGAACGTCGAACAGTTGCGCAATGCCTTGGCGCCCTTCGACTTCGACCAGCAGAACCTTTCGGCCGCCTGCGGCCAGCGCCAGCGCGAGGGAGGCGGCGATGGTCGATTTGCCGGTGCCACCCTTGCCGGTGACGAAGTGCAGCCGGGCCTTCGTCAGGCGCGACGGCCAGCCGACCGGTTTCCGGTCGTTCGCTTCGGTAGCCACCACTGCATGCTAACGAAGCCGTCCGGGCGGCCCGATAAGCTCAGCACTTATGAGTGAACCGACCCGCTGGGAGTACGCAACCGTCCCGTTGCTGACGCATGCCACCAAGCAGATTCTCGATCAGTGGGGGGAGGACGGCTGGGAGCTGGTTTCGGTGCTGCCCGGCCCGACCGGCGAGCAGCACGTCGCCTACCTGAAGCGACCGAAATGAGCGGCAACTGGTCGGCGCGGCTGTCCGAGCTGGGTATCGAGTTGCCGCCGGTGGTGAAGCCGGTGGCCGCGTATGTGCCCGCGGTGCAGACCGGCAACCTCGTCTACACGGCCGGCCAGGTCCCGATGCAGGCGGGCGCGATGGCGCAGACCGGTCACGTCGGCGGCGAAGTCACCCCCGAGCAGGGCAAGGCGCTGGCGCGCGTCTGCGCACTCAACGCGCTGGCCGCGGTGGACTCGCTGGTCGGCATCGACGCGGTCACCCGAGTGGTCAAGGTCGTCGGCTTCGTCTCGTCCGCGCCCGGCTTCCACGGCCAGCCCGGCGTCGTCAACGGCGCGTCTGAACTTCTCGGCGAGGTGTTCGGCGAGGCGGGCGCGCACGCGCGGTCGGCGGTCGGCGTGGCCGAACTGCCGTTGAATGCGCCGGTGGAAGTCGAGCTGGTTGTCGAGGTCGCGTGAGCGACGATCAGGCGGAGGTCGCGTGAGCGACGATCAGGCGGAGGTCGCGTGAGCGACGATCAGGCGGAGGTCGCGTGAGCGACGATCAGGCGGACGTCGCGTGACCTCTGCCGTCGAGCATCCGGCCTACGGGGTGGTGCGCCCGGTGACCGACACGGCGTCGGTGCTGCTGTGCAACAACCCGGGGCTGTTGACGCTGGACGGCACCAACACCTGGGTGCTGCGCGGCGAGGGCAGCGACGAGATGGTGATCGTCGACCCGGGACCCGACGACGACGAGCACATCGACAACATCGTCGGGCTCGGCAAGATCCCGCTGGTGCTGATCAGCCACAAACACGAAGACCACACCGGCGCCATCGACAAGATCGTCGAGCGCACCGGGGCGGTGGTGCGCGCCGTGGGCAGCGGCTTCCTGCGGGGCCTCGGCGGCCCGCTGACCGACGGCGAGGTGATCGACGCCGCGGGCCTGCGGATCACGGTGATGGCCACGCCCGGGCACACCGCCGACTCGCTGTCATTCGTGCTCGACGACGCCGTGCTGACCGCCGATACCGTGCTCGGCCAGGGCACCACGGTGATCGACTCCGAAGACGGGGCGCTCGGCGAGTACCTGGAGTCGCTGAAACGGCTGCAGGGTCTGGGTCGACGGGCTGTGCTGCCCGGCCACGGCCCCGACCTCGACGACCTCGAGGCCGTCACCGCGATGTACCTGGCGCACCGCGAGGAGCGGCTCGAGCAGGTGCGTGCGGCGTTGCGGGCGCTGGGCGAGGACGCCACCGCGCGACAGATCGTCGAGCACGTGTACACCGACGTCGACGAGAAACTCTGGGACTTCGCCGAATGGAGCGTGCAGGCCCAGCTCGACTACCTGCGCGCCTGAGTGATTTCGGCGCGCGCAGTCACGCTCAGGGTGACCAGCCGCGCCGAAATCGCAAAAGGCTTATCGCGCTCGGCGGGCCAGGCGCTCGCTGTCCGAGATCAGCACGCTCTTGCCCTCCAGCCGGATCCAGCCACGGTGGGCGAAGTCAGCCAGCGCCTTGTTGACCGTCTCGCGGGACGCGCCGACCAGCTGGGCGATCTCCTCCTGGGTCAGGTCATGGGTGACCCGCAGCGCTCCGCCCTCCTGCGTGCCGAAGCGCTGCGCCAGCTGCAGCAGCTGCTTGGCGACGCGGCCAGGGACGTCGGTGAAGATGAGGTCGGCGAGGTTGTTGTTGGTGCGACGCAGCCGACGGGCCAGTACCCGCAGCAGCTGCTCGGCGATCTCGGGCCGATCGGCGATCCAGGCGCGCAGCGCGTCGCGGTCCATCGAGACGGCACGCACCTCGGTGATCGTGGTGGCGCTCGACGTCCGGGGGCCGGGGTCGAAGATCGACAATTCGCCGAACATGTCCGACGGCCCCATGATGGTGAGCAGATTCTCGCGTCCGTCCGGGGACCGACGGCCGATCTTGACCTTGCCGGAAATGATGATGAACAGGCGATCACCTGGCTCGCCTTCGGCGAACACCGTGTGTCCGCGTGGGAAGTCGACGGGCTGCAGCTGCTTCGTCAGCGCGGATACGGCGCTCGGCTCGACTCCCTGGAAGATTCCGGCCCTGGCCAGGATCTCGTCCACGTTGCCCCTCTTAAGCTGTTGAGTGATATGACATGCGCATGCCGACCTCTGACCGGTTTGTGAGATCAGTCTAGAGGCTGGCCATTTCGTGCCTAGCCACGCTACACACGATTGGCCTGCCTAGACGGGCGAAATCCCGGATTCGGGCCGTTGTCGACATAGAGGGGCGTCGGCAAATTCGACCACTCGTCGTCGGTGATATAGGTCTTGGCGACCTCGGGATCCAGCGCTCGCGCCTGTAGCCGGCGATGCATGCCGTCGAGCGCTTCGGGCAGGCCCTCGTGCGCCAGTGTGCGAACGTCGGCGGCCTGCGCCTGCTCCAGGAACTCGGCGACGTCGGTGGCCGAGACGGTATCGCGGTCGAGGCCGGATTCGAGCCGCTCGAGCCCAATGGTGGCCAGCATCAGCAACCCTGGGATGAAGACCACGAGCAACCACGACACAAGCAGGTAGTTAACACGCCGAAGGTCTCGGTGGGATCACGAATTGTCACCGGTCCGCAGTAGCCGTTGTCGGGGCCCTCAGTACGCTTGGATCCGTGACCGCAGCTGAGTCGTCGACCGGGAAGAAGGCGCAGGCCAAGCCGCCGAGGCGGGCCGCGGCGAGCAAGTGGGACAAGGAAACCCACATCGGTCTGGTCAGACGGGCCAGGCGAATGAATCGCACACTGGCGCAGGCATTTCCGCACGTCTATTGCGAGCTGGACTTCACCAACCCGCTGGAACTGACGGTGGCGACCATATTGTCCGCGCAGAGCACGGACAAGGGCGTCAACCTGACCACGCCCGCGTTGTTCGAGAAATACCGGACCGCCGTGGACTACGCGCAGGCCGATCGCACCGAGCTGGAGGAGATGGTCCGGCCGACGGGCTTCTACCGCAACAAGGCGAACTCACTGATGCGGCTGGGCCAGGAACTGGTCGCCCGCTTCGACGGCGAGGTGCCCTCCACCATGGAGGAGTTGGTGACGCTGCCCGGCGTGGGCCGCAAGACCGCGAACGTGATTCTGGGCAATGCGTTCGGCATCCCCGGCATCACCGTCGACACCCACTTCGGCAGGCTGGTCCGACGCTGGCGGTGGACCGACCTGGAGGACCCGGTCAAGGTCGAGCACGCGGTCGGTGAGCTGATCGAGCGCAAAGAGTGGACCGACCTGAGCCACCGGGTGATCTTCCACGGCCGCCGCGTGTGCCACGCCCGCAAGCCCGCGTGTGGGGTGTGCGTGCTCGCCAAGGACTGCCCGTCGTTCGGGGCGGGCCCGACTGACCCCCTGATCGCCGCGCCGCTGGTCAAGGGTCCAGAGACCGAACACCTGCTGGCGTTGGCCGGGCTGTAGCCCACCCCAGCGCATGAGCACGTCGACGCGATGGACCGTGGCGGTGCTCGTCATCGTCGTCGCCCTCGCGCTCGGGCTGTGGACCCAGCTGGGCGGCGACGATTCGGGCGGCGGGTCGGCACAACCGTCGGCCAGGGCGCATCGCGACGCCGACACCCCCGAGGCGCTCGCGCAACCGCGGGCGCGCGCCGATCTGGCCCCGTGCCCGGTAGACGGACCTGGCCAAGGGCCACCGCCACTGCGCGGCATCACCGTGGAGTGTGCCGGTGACGGGGCATCCGTCGACGTGGCGAAGGCGCTAGCCGGCCGGGCCGTGGTGCTTAATCTCTGGGCGTACTGGTGTGCGCCGTGCGCGGAGGAGTTGCCCGCCATGGCCGAGTACCAGCGGCGGGTCGGGCCGGACGTGACGGTCGTGACGGTGCACCAGGACGAGAACGAGACCGCGGCGCTGCTGCGACTGGCCGAACTGGGCGTTCGGCTGCCGACGCTGCAGGACGGCAGGCGTCTGATCGCCGCAGCCCTGAGCGTGCCCAATGTGATGCCCGCGACCGTCGTGCTGCGTCAGGACGGTAGCGTTGCCCAGATCCTGCCGCGTTCGTTCGCCAATGCCGACGACATCGCCGCTGCGGTCGATCCAGAGTTAGGAGTCTCGGGGTGAGTTCGGAGCGCGAACGGAGTCCGCTGACTCCCGACGCCGCTCCGGCCTGGCTGAAACCCCTGGTCGACAACGCTCACGCGGTGAAACGGGCCTACCGGCGACGGGTGCCCGCCGAACTGCTGGCGCTGGTGACGGCGGCCAACGCCAAGGCCGCTCTGACCGGCGCCGGGCGAGACGCGGCGGTGCTCGTGCTGTTCTCCGGCCCCGCCGATTCACCGACCGGCGGGCTGCCCGACGACGCCGACCTGTTGGTCACCGTCCGGGCGTCGACGCTGCGTCACCACGCGGGCCAGGCCGCTTTTCCCGGCGGAGCGGCCGATCCCGGCGACGAGGGCCCGATCTACACCGCGATGCGGGAGGCCGCCGAGGAGACGGGCATCGACACCCGCAGGCTCAAACCGCTGGCCACGATGGAGAAGATGTTCATCCCGCCGTCGGGATTTCACGTGGTGCCGGTGCTGGCCTACTCGTCGGATCCCGGCCCGGTGGCCGTCGTCGACCAATCGGAGACCGCGATCGTGGCGCGGGTGCCGGTGCGCGCCTTCATCAACCCCGAGAACCGGCTGATGGTGTACCGCAAGGAGAACACCAGGCGCCTGGCGGGACCGGCCTTTCTGCTCAACGAAATGCTGGTCTGGGGTTTCACCGGGCAGGTGATTTCGGCGATGCTGGACGTGGCCGGGTGGTCGCAACCGTGGGACGCCGAGGACGTGCGCGAGTTGGACGACGCGATGGCCCTTGTCGGTCATGATGGCACCGACTGGGAGGCACCACTATGACGTCGTCTCAATGGCTCGACATGGCCGTGCTCGCGGTCGCGTTCGTGGCCGCGATCTCGGGATGGCGATCCGGCGCGCTCGGTTCGCTGCTGTCGTTCATCGGCGTCGTGCTCGGGGCCGTGGCCGGGGTGCTGCTCGCCCCGCACGTCGTCACCCATGTCACCGGCACGCGCACCCAGCTGTTCATCACGCTGTTCTTGATCCTGGGCCTGGTGGTGATCGGGGAGATCGCCGGCGTGGTGCTCGGCCGCGCGGTGCGCGGTGCGATCCGCAACCGCACGCTGCGCCTGTTCGATTCGGTGATCGGGGTCGGGGTGATGGTCCTTGCCGTCGCGGTGGTGGCCTATCTGCTGGCGACCCCGCTGACGTCGACCAACCAGCCGAATCTGGCTGCGGCCGTGCGCGGTTCGAAGGTACTCAGCCAGGTGGACCAGGTCGCGCCGCCGTGGTTGAAGGCCGTTCCGAACCGGCTCAAGGCGCTGCTGGACACCTCGGGGCTGCCGGATGTGCTCGGCAACTTCGGGCGCACGCCGATCGCCAACGTCGACGCGCCGGACGCCGCGCTGATCAACGACCCCGTCGTAGCGACCGTCCGGCCCAGCGTGACGAAGATCCGCGGTGTGGCGCCGGGCTGCCAAAAGGTGCTCGAGGGAACGGGTTTCGTCGTCGCACCGAACCGGGTGATGTCCAACGCCCACGTCGTCGCGGGCGCGGAGACCGTCACCGTCGAAGCCGACGGCCAGACCTTCGACGCCTCCGTGGTGTCCTACGACCCGGACGCCGACATCTCGATCCTGGACGTGCCGGGCCTGCCCTCCGCGCCGCTCGCGTTCGCGGAAGAGCCCGCGAAAAGCGGCACCGACGCGCTGGTGCTCGGCTATCCAGGGGGCGGCGACTTCCAGGCCACCCCGGCGCGGGTGCGCGAGACCATCGAGCTCAAAGGCCCCGACATCTACAAGACCAGGACCGTCGACCGCGAGGTCTACACCATCAGAGGCACTGTGCGGCAAGGCAATTCAGGCGGGCCGATGATCGATCGGCAGGGTCAGGTGCTGGGTGTGGTGTTCGGGGCGGCGGTCGACGACGCCGAGACCGGGTTCGTGCTGACCACCAGGGAGGTCGGTCACCAGCTCGGCAGAATCGGCAACACCGCGCCGGTCGCGACCGGTGCCTGCGTCAACGGCTGACCAGCGCCTCAGACCTGCTCGAGGAACCGCATCAGTTGGTCGTTGACGGTATACGGGGCCTCTTCGTGAGCGAAATGCCCTGCCCCGTCGATGGATACGTAACGTCCGTGCGGCGCATACCGCTGGGTGCGGTTGACGGGGTCGGCGAGGACGTACGGGTCGGCGTCGCCGCGGATGTGCAGCACCGGCACGGTCAGCGGTCGCTTCATGGACCGCATGAACCGCCTGCCCTCGCTTTTCAGCTGGCTACGCACCGCCCAGCGCTGGTACTCCAACGCCGAGTGCGCCGCCGACGGAATCTGGATGGCCCGCCGCAGGTGGCCGACGGTCTCGGAGAAGTCCTCGGAAGCAACCCATTTCGCGCTGGCTCGGCTACGCACCAGCCGCTCCAGCTCGGCGGCGTTGTGCCGGGTCAGCGCGCGCTCCGGCCACATCGGCACCTGGTAGCGCAGCATCCACGGCAACAGCGCCCGCCCCTGGTCCCGGCGGGACAGCGCCGACGACCGCAACGCGGCGGGATGGGGTGAGCTGATCACCGCGATGGCGCGCACCATCCGTGGATGCAGCACCGACGTCGCCCAGCAGACCAGTCCGCCGTCGGCGTGGCCGACCAGTGTCGCCGACGGATGGCCGAGCGCGCGGATCAGGCCCGCGGTGTCCCCGGCCAGCGTCCAGCCGTCGTAACCGCGCGGCGGTTTGTCGCTGCCGCCGTACCCGCGCAGGTCCACCGCGACGACTCGGGCGTTGCGCAGGCCGCGCAACTGATGGCGCCACGACCACCAGAACGAGCCGAAACCGTGCAGCAGAATGACCAGCGGCCGTTCGGTCAGCGTCGCCGCCGTCTGGTCGGCTCTGGGCTCGGCCTCCACCACGTGGAACCGAATGCCGTTGGCGTGCACCTCGAGATGACGCCATGGCCCGTCGATGCGGACGACCGACGGATCGGGCGGGCTCATTACCAGCCGGACGGGTCCGCCGTCGGGTTGGCCGCGGCCTTTCCGTCGCCACCGCGCAGCGCCTTGGTCTTGTCGTGGCCCGGCGTCAGTGCCTCGGGAATCTCACGGACCGTCTCGATCGTCTTCTGCGGGCCTCGTATCCGGCGCACCTTGAGATAGCCGAACAAGGCGAGCACGGCCGTGACGACCAGCATGATGCCGAACACGATCAGGAACGCGACCCAGCGCCACAGCCAGGTGTCGAGCAACTCGGCGAGGAAGAAGAAGAAAAAGAACGTCGAATAGAACAGCACCACCAGCGCGAGGATGAAGAAGACGCTGCCGGTGAGGCCCTTCTTGACGTCACGGGTGATCTCGGCGCGGGCGAGTTCGACCTCGGCGCGCACCAGCGTCGACACCTGGGAGGTGGCGTCCTTGACCAGGTCGCCGATCGAGGGGTCCGGTTTCGGGGCGTGCGGGTCGACCAGCGGAATCGAGGTCACGGTGGTCGGTACGCCATTCTTGCGGTCGGCACTGCTCACGGACGGTCCTCCCGATTTGTTGTCAGTCCGAAATCATGTTGCCATGTGACGCTGGCCGAGATGATTCCGCCGCAACGATAGACTGATCGTCTTTATTGGGTAGGTGGTCGGGACGTTGATGGGGGATGGGCTTTGAGGACCGGACACCGCTGGCTCCTGCGCTTTTCCACGACCGTCGCGGCCCTCGGCGCGCTGCTGGCGCCGAGCGCGCCCGTCGCGCACGCCGACGATCCCGTCACGCTGGGCGGCGGTTCGGGCCTGGTGGTCAACGGCGACACGTTGTGCACGCTGACCGCGATCGGCAACGACAACCGCGGCAACCTCATCGGGTTCACCTCGGCGCACTGCGGCGGTCCTGGCGCGCAGGTGGGTGCCGAGGGGGCGGAGAGCAGCGGCGTGCTGGGCACGATGGTCGCGGGCAACGACGCGCTCGACTACGCGGTGATCCAGTTCGACCCGCAGAAGGTCACCCCGACCAACAACGTCGACAACTTTCAGATCGACGGGCTCGGGTCCGACCCCGTGACCGGCGACATCGCCTGCAAGCTGGGCCGCACGACCGGCTATTCGTGCGGCGTCGTGTGGGGGCCCGGCGAGGAGCCGGGCACCATCGTCAGCCAGGTCTGCGGCCAACCGGGCGACTCCGGCGCGCCGGTCACCGTCAACAACCGGCTGGTGGGCATGATCCACGGCGCGTTCGCCGAAGACCTGCCGACCTGTGTGGTCAAGTTCATCCCACTGCACACCCCGGCGGTCGCGATGTCGATCAACACCCAACTGGCCGACATCGTCGCCAAGGGCCGGCCCGGGTCGGGTTTCGTCCCCGTCGGCGCCACGCCCCCCGCTGCGTAGCGGCTACTTGCCCGCCCGGATCGCCTCGAACACGGTCGGGTCGACCAGGGTCGAGGTGTCACCGAGTTCGCGCCCCTCGGCGACGTCGCGCAGCAGCCGTCGCATGATCTTGCCGCTGCGCGTCTTCGGAAGCTCGGGAACGACGTGGATCTCGCGCGGGCGGGCGATCTTTCCGATCTCCTTGGCGACCTGCTCGCGGAGTTCGTCGACCATGTTGTCGTTGTCCTTGGCGTGCGACTCCAGGATGACGAACGCGCAGATGCCCTGGCCGGTGGTCTCGTCCGACGCGCCGACGACGGCGGCCTCGGCGACACCGGCGTGACCGACCAGCGCCGACTCCACCTCGGTGGTGGAGATCCGGTGCCCGGAAACGTTCATCACGTCGTCGATGCGGCCCAGCAGCCAGATGCTGCCGTCGGAGTCCACCCGGGCGCCGTCGCCCGCAAAGTACCAACCCTTTTCGGCGTAGCGCGACCAGTAAGTCTCCTTGTAGCGCTCGGGATCTCCCCAGATGCCGCGCAGCATCGACGGCCACGGCTGGTCGAGCACCAGGTAGCCGGTGACGTGTTCGGCCTCGTCGGCGCCGGGCACCAGTTCGCTGCCCTCCTCGTCGACGATCTTGGCCGAGATGCCTGGCAGCGGTGACATCGCCGAACCCGGTTTGGTCGCCGTCACGCCCGGCAGCGGGGAGATCATGATGGCACCCGTCTCGGTCTGCCACCAGGTGTCAACAATGGGAGTTCGGTTGCCGCCAAAGGCATCCCGATACCAGCGCCAGGCCTCCGGGTTGATCGGCTCACCCACCGAGCCCAGCAGCCGCAGGCTGGACAGGTCATGGGCGTCGGGAATCTCGCGTCCCCACTTCATGAACATCCGGATCAGGGTCGGCGCCGTGTAATAAATTGTCACGCCGTACTTTTCGATGATCTCGAAATGCCGGTGCTCGTTCGGCGAGTTCGGGGTGCCCTCGTAGACCACCTGGGTGACACCGTTGGACAGCGGCCCGTAAACGATGTACGTGTGGCCGGTGACCCACCCGATATCCGCTGTGCACCAGAAGATGTCGGACTCGGGCTTGACGTCGAAGACGTTCTGGTGGGTGTAGGACGCCTGGGTCAGGTAGCCACCCGAGGTGTGCATGATGCCCTTGGGCTTGCCGGTGGTGCCCGATGTGTAGAGCAGGAACAACGGATGCTCGGAGTCGAACGCCTCCGGCGTGTGCTCCGGTGACGCCGGATCGACGGTGTCATGCCACCACAGGTCGCGACCGTCCGTCCACGGCGTGTCGATCCCAGTGCGGCGCACCACCAGAACGTGCTGCACCGACTTCTGCCCTTGGACGGCTTCGTCCACCGCCTCCTTCAGCGAGGCGGCCTTGCCACGCCGGTACTGCCCATCGGACGTGATCACCAGCTTGGCCTCGGCGTCCTCGATGCGCGCGGCCAGCGCAGACGAGGAGAACCCGGCGAAGACCACCGAGTGCAACACGCCCAGGCGCGCGCACGCCAGCATCGCCACGATCGCCTCGGGCAGCATCGGCATGTAGATCGCCACCCGGTCGCCCGCGACCAGGCCGAGGTCGGTCAGCGCGTTGGCCGCCTTGCACACCTGCGCCAGCAGTTTGGAGTAGGTGATCTCCACGCTGTCGTCCTTGGGCTCACCCTCCCACCGGATCGCCACCCGGTCGCCGTTGCCCGCCTCGACGTGGCGGTCGACGCAGTTGTAGGCGACGTTGAGCTTGCCGCCGACGAACCACTTCGCAAACGGCGCTTCCGACCAATCCAGCACCTCGTCGAACGGGGTGTCCCAGGACAATCGGTTGGCCTGTGCGGCCCAGAACGCCAGCCGGTCCTTCTCGGCCTCGCCGTACAACTCGGCGGTCGCGTTGGCCTGCGCGGCGAAGTCGTCGGACGGGGGATACGTGGCTGGGCCTTCGGCGTGGGGTTGCGACATATCTGTGAGCCTAGTCACCTGACGGTTGCATGGACGTTGCCTTGTTCGGCCTCTCCGACCGGTTACCCACTGCGCCGCCGTTAGCCTTGCCCGGTGACTTCGCACCCGCTGGCGCCGCTCGTCGACCTGCCCGGCGTCGCGGCCGCGAGTGAGGAGGCCCGCGACGCGCTGGGCAAGGCGCATCGCCACCGCGCCAACCTGCGCGGCTGGCCGACCACCGCCGCCGAAGCCGCGCTGCGGGCCGCGCGGGCATCCTCGGTGCTCGACGGCGGCGCGTTGAAATTCTCCGACGACGGGCAGCCGGATCCGCTGCTGGCGGGCGCCCTGCGGGTGGCGGAGGCGCTCGAGGGCGGCGCGACGACCCTTGTCGGGGTCTGGCAGAAGGCGCCGATGCAGGCGCTGGCCCGGCTGCATGCGCTGGCCGCCGCCGACCTGGTCGACGACGACCGGCTGGGGCGCCCGCGAGCCGACGCGGACGTCGTTCCCCGCCTGGAGCTGATGGTGGAACTCGTGACCGGCAAATCGGATGTGCCCGCCACCGTGCTGGCCGCGGTCGCCCACGGAGAGCTGCTGACGCTGGCCCCGTTCGGCACCGCCGACGGGGTCGTGGCCCGCGGGGTGTCGCGCCTGGTGACAATCGCCGGCGGCCTGGATCCGCACGGCCTCGGCGTGCCGGAGGTGTTCTGGATGCGCCATTCCGGCGATTACCGCGCCGCCGAACGCGGATTCGCATCCGGCACGCCCGACGGATTGGCGGCGTGGCTGGTGCTGAGCTGCCAGGCGCTACGGGCCGGCGCCAGGGAGGCGCTGGCGATCGCCGAGGCCGCGTCGAAATAACCCTCAGCAAAGCGAAAGCGGGCGACGGTCCGAAACTGGTTCGGCTCGCCGCCCGCTAGCACGGATTCCGGTTACCAAGCGTGCTTTTCGGGTGTGCGTGGGCGGCCTCGGCGTCCGTGCGATGCGCTCCGACTGCAACCCCACCCAAAGGGCCGTCGTGGCCGTCCGCTCTTCGCAATTACGCAGGCCCGCAACACTTTTGCCTATTCCGCGGCTTTAGCTCCGCGTGGGTGCCGGGATCCGTGCTGGGTAGCCTGGATCGGGAGATCGAGCCTTCTCTTCCGGCTCGAGCTTGGCCTTGCCAGGCTTCCGTGATTCTTTTGTACACCGTGACCCCGGTCACAGCAAGTGTGAATCACCCGCGAGATTTGATCGTTACTGCGGCGCCGTCAGCTACTACAGAAGGTCGGATTCTAGAAAGCGAACCGACGCAGCAGCGAGTAGGTGAGTGCGCCGGCGAGCACGGCGGTCAGACCCACGGCGGCAGTCGTCGCGACCGCGGCGCCCGACGGCGCGGGCAGCCGGTCGCGCAACGGCACCGGCCGGGTAAACGTCAGCACCGGCCAGTCGCGCGCCACCGCCTCTTTGCGCAGCGCGCGGTCGGGGTTCACCACGGTCGGATTGCCCACGGCCTCGAGCATCGGCAGGTCGGTGATCGAGTCGGAGTACGCGTAACAGTGCTCCAGCGAGTAGCCCTCGCGCTCGGCGAGCTCGCGGATGGCCTGCACCTTGCCGTCGCCGAAGCAGTAGTACGCCACCTCGCCGGTGTACTTGCCGTCCTCCACCACCATCCGGGTGGCCATGGCGTGGGTGGCGCCGATGGCCTTGGCGATCGGGCCGACGATCTCCTCGCCGGACGCCGACACGACGACGACGTCGCGCCCGCACAGTTTGTGATCGGCGATCAGGTTGGCGGCCTCGGCGAAGACGAGCGGGTCGACGATGTCGTGCAACGTCTCGCCGACGATCGACTTGATCTGTTCCACGTCCCACCCCGCGCACATGTTGGTGACGTAGTTGCGCATCCGGTCCATCTGATCGTGATCGGCGCCCGACATGAGGAACAGAAACTGGGCGTAGGTGGACTTGAGTACGGCCCGTCTATTAATTAGCCCCTGATCGAAAAAAGGTTTGCTGAACGCGAGCGTGCTGGACTTCGCAATAACCGTCTTATCGAGGTCGAAGAACGCCGCCGTGCGAATGGGCTGGCCGGTTATCGGCAGCGTTTGCGGAACGAGACCCCCCGCGGCCGCCGGATCCGTTGCGGTCACAGCGCCCAGCATAGGGTGCATCCGCGGGTTGCAACCTGTCGAGAAGGGAAAATGGCAGTTCACGACTGGTGTCGACGATCGCGCGCCCGCGCGGCAATTGAGTGCTTTCTCTGGCAAGCACTACTTGCGCCCCTCGGGCTTTGCGTGTGTATAGTGAGGATTACTCGGCTTATGCCGGGTGTGCATCAGCCCGACCCCCCGGGGCTGATACACGACGACCTCCGCCTCCTCCCCCCCTGGCGGGGGTCGTCCCTTTTTACGGCCCCTTTCGTTGGCCGGATAGGTGGGTAACTCCGCATAAGTTGCGGAATCTCGTTTTCGCTGACGCAAACGGATCTGCTTAGTCCACAGTTCGACCCCCATCCACAGATCGCCGGATTCCACTGGAAAGCAGCCGGAATGCGAGCGCAGGGTGGGCTGATGAACGCAAGTAATGGTGTCCTGGCGATGCTCGCCGACTCCGCGATGCGCGACGAAGTCGACCGCGTCGCCGCCGCGGCCGGGGTCGGCGTCGTCCACGTTGCGCACCCCCCGAGCAGGCAGGCGTGGACCGGCGCCGCGGCCGTGCTCCTCGACGCCGCTGCCGCCGCAAGCTGTTCGGCGCCCGCCCTGCCCCGGCGCGGCCATGTCGTCGTGCTGAGCCATGGTGAGCCGCAGGCCGCCGACTGGCGGGTCGCGATCGCGGTCGGGGCCCAGCGGGTGATGACGCTGCCCGCCGACGAGGCCGCGCTCGTTGCGGCGTTGAGCGAGGCGGCGGAATCCGGGCGCGACACCGGGGCGCGGGGGGCGGTCGTCGCGGTGATGGCGGGTCGCGGCGGCGCCGGCGCGTCGTTGTTCTCCACCGCGCTGGCGCAGGCGGCGCGCGACGCCCTCCTCGTCGATGTCGACCCGTGGAGCGGCGGCATCGATCTGATGGCGGGCACCGAGGGCAAGCCGGGACTGCGGTGGCCGGATCTTGCCCTCGAGCACGGCAGGCTCGATTACGCAGCGTTGCGGCAGGCGCTGCCCCACGCCGACGGGGTGAGCGTGCTGTCGAGTGTCCGCGCGGGCAACGACATCGAGCCGGCACCGTTGGCGGCGGTGCTCGACGCGGGTCGGCGTGGCGGCGCGACGGTGGTCTGCGATCTGCCTCGGCGGCTGACGCGTTCGGTGGAATGCGCCGTCGACGCGGCGGATCTGGTCGTGGTGATCACCCCGGCCGACATCGGAGGGTGTGCCGCGACGTCGGCCGTCGCGTCGGCGCTGGGGCTGATCAATCCGAACGTCGGTCTCGTCGTGCGGGGTCCCTCGCCCGCCGGGCTGCGGTCGGTGGACGTGGCGCGCATCGTCGAACTGCCGTTGTTGGCGTCCGTGCGGTCGCAGCCCGGCCTCGCCGGGATGCTCGAGCGCGGTGGGTTGCGGATGGGCCGCCGCTCGGCGCTTGCCACCGCGGCCCGCCGGGTGCTGATGGTGTTGGCCAAGCATCCGTTGGCGGAAGTCGCATGAGCGAGTCGCTGATCGATCGGGTGCGCGAGCGGCTGGCGGCCGAGACGGCGCCGCTCCGCCCGAATGTGGTGGCGGCCGCGATCCGGGCGGAATCGGGTGGAGTGCTCGGCGACACCGAGGTGCTGAGCAATCTGCGGATGTTGCAGACCGAGCTCACCGGCGTCGGCATCCTCGAACCGCTGCTGCATGCCGAGGGCACCACGGACGTTCTGGTCACCGCACCCGACGCCGTCTGGGTCGACGATGGAAAGGGGTTGCGGCGCAGCTCCATCCAGTTTGCCGACGAGGAGGCGGTGCGGCGGCTGGCGCAGCGCCTCGCGTTGAGCGTCGGGCGTCGGCTCGACGAAGCGCAGCCCTGGGTCGACGGGCAACTGACCGGCGCCGCGGCCGACCGGTTCACCGTCCGGTTGCACGCGGTGCTGAAGCCGATCGCCGTCGGCGGCACGTGCCTGTCGTTGCGGGTCCTGCGCCCCGCGACACAGGATCTGGCGACGCTGGCGCGGGCGGGGGCGATCGCACCGGAGGCCGCCGAACTGCTCGGCAAGATCATCCGGGCCCGGCTGGCGTTCCTCGTCTCCGGGGGCACGGGTGCAGGCAAGACGACGCTGCTGTCGGCAGCGCTGGGTCAGGTGGCTGCGAGCGAGCGGATCGTCTGTGTGGAGGACGCCGCCGAGCTGGAACCCCAGCATCCCCATCTGGTGAAGCTGGTGGCGCGGTGCGCGAACATCGAAGGCATAGGCGAGATCACGGTCCGCGACCTGGTTCGGCAGGCACTGCGGATGCGACCCGACCGCATCGTGGTCGGCGAGGTGCGGGGTGCGGAGGTCGTCGATCTGCTCGCCGCGCTCAACACCGGCCACGACGGCGGCGCTGGGACAGTGCACGCCAACAAACCCGCCGAGGTGCCCGCCCGTCTGGAGGCGCTCGCTGCGCTCGGCGGCCTCGACCGCTTCGCGCTGCACAGTCAACTGGCGGCGGCAGTGCAGGTGCTGCTGCACGTGGGTCGCGACGAGGCAGGCGAGCGTCGGCTCGCCGAGATCGCCGTGCTGCGACGGGACGCCGGCGGACTGGTCGGGGTGGCACGGGCGTGGAGTGCCGACGACGG
The DNA here is from genome assembly GCF_003347205.1 of Mycolicibacterium moriokaense. Taxonomy (GTDB): domain Bacteria; phylum Actinomycetota; class Actinomycetes; order Mycobacteriales; family Mycobacteriaceae; genus Mycobacterium; species Mycobacterium moriokaense_B. The sequence goes on along the minus strand of NZ_QQBJ01000019.1, from coordinate 79,450 downwards.
CTTCGGAAGTGGCGCAGCCGATCTGACGGCCATGATGAGTCAACGGGGTGTGCGGTGACTCTCGCGGCGTTGGCGCTGGCTGCAGCGGTGATCGTGGCGCCGCGGGCGACGCGACACGGGTGGGCCAGGGTGGCGAGCGCGCGCCCGCGCTTCCCCGCGCTGATCCCCGTTGGGGCCATCGCGGTGGTGGCGTCGCTGATGCTGCCGTTGGCGGTGACGCTCGCCGCCGGCATCCTGGTGGCCACGATCGCGCTGCGTCGCCGACGCTCGATCGCCCGGCGCGCACACGAACTGGAGGCCCGTGCGCTGCAGGGCGCGCTGGACGTACTGGTCGGCGAACTGCGAGTCGGGGCACATCCGGTGGCGGCGTTCGAGGTTGCGGCCGGCGAGGTCGACGGCGCCGTCGCGGAGCGGCTTCGCGGTGTGGCCGCGCGCGCCCGACTGGGGGCAGACGTCGCCGCCGGGTTGGGCAATGTCGCCGAGGCATCTCGAATGTCCGGGCATTGGCAACGTCTGGCGTTGTTCTGGAACCTGGCGCAGACCCACGGCCTGGCGGTGGCGACGTTGATGCGCGCCGCACATCGCGACGTGCTGGAGCGCGAGCGGTTCTCGGCGCGGGTGGACGCCGGAATGGCGGGTGCGCGAACGACTTCGGTGATTCTTGCCGGTCTGCCGGCGCTCGGCATCGGCCTCGGTCAGCTCGTCGGCGCCGACTCGCTGGCGTTCCTGTTGTCCCGCGGGATCGGGGGATGGTTGTTGGTGACGGGCGTGACGCTGGGCTGCTGCGGCCTCGTCTGGTCCGACCACATCACCCAAAAGGCGCTGACATGACCTGGGCGGCTGCACTGTTGGCCGCAGCGCTGCTGATCGCAGGCGGCCCGGCGGTTCGCGTACGCGCCGCGGAACCCCGGAACCCGGTGTCGGCGCCGCCGCCCAGCGACACCGACGCCCTCGCCGCCGCGTCCACGTTCGACGTGTTCGCCGCGTGCCTGTCCGCAGGCATGGCGGTGTCCTCGGCAGCTGCGGCGGCCGCGCCGTCGGCGCCCCGTGGGCTCGCGACGGTGCTCCGCCGGGCGTCGGACATGCTGGCGCTGGGGGCGGATCCGGTTGCCGCGTGGTCGAACTCCGATGTGCGGCTGGACAATCACGGTGAGGCCCTGCTTCGGCTGGCCCGCCGCTCGGCGTCTTCGGGCGCCGCCCTGGCTCAAGGCGTCGCCGATCTCGCCGATCAGTCGCGTCAAGACGCGGCGACCGAAGCGGACGCCAGGGCCCAGCGGGCCTCGGTGCTGATCGCGGGCCCGCTGGGCCTGTGCTACCTGCCCGCCTTCGTCTGCCTCGGCATCGTGCCGATCGTGGCGGGTTTGGCGGGCGACCTGCTGCGGTCGGGGCTGGCATGACCGACTTGTCAGAAATTCAATGGGAAGGGAAAATACATGGTGAGAAATATGATTCGCGATGCGAGGGCGCGGATGGTGCTGTTGGCGGTGGACGACGCAGGCATGTCGACCGTCGAGTACGCGATCGGCACCGTCGCGGCGGCGGCGTTCGGCGCGATCCTGTACACGGTGGTCACCGGCGACTCGATCGTCACCGCGTTGACGAACATCATCAACCGGGCGCTGAACACCAACGTCTGACCGGTGACCGCGGCGCAACGACGGTGGAGGCGGCCTTCGGCATCGCCGCGCTGGTCGTCGTTCTGGTGTTCTGCGTCGCCGGGCTCACCGCGATGTCGATGCAGTTGCGGTGTATCGACGCCGCCAGGGAGGCTGCACGTCTGGCCGCCCGCGGGGACGACGGCGACGCCGCGCAGGCCGCTCACGACATCGCACCGTTCGGCGCCAAACTCGACCTCCGCAAAGAGGGCGGCTACGTGGTCGCGACCGTCTCGGCCCACTCGATGCTGTTGCCGGGCATCACCATCCGGGCAGACATGCTGGCCGCTGTCGAGTAGAGCCGCCGACGAGCGGGGTTCGGCGACGGTGATCGCCGTGGCGATGACGGCGGTACTGCTGGCGGTCACCGCCGGCGGGTTCTACATCGGGTCGGCGGTGATCGCCCGGCACCGGGCGCAGGCCGCCGCTGACCTGGCCGCACTGGCCGCCGCGGCCCGGCTACCCGAAGGCGGGCAAGCGGCATGCGGTCGGGCCTGGACGCTCGCGAATGCGATGAATGCCGACGTGGCCGACTGCGAGGTCGACGACCTCGACGTGGTGGTCACCGTCGCGGTGGGACGGGCGCACGCCGTCGCGCGTGCGGGGCCCGTCGACCAGACCTAGTCGTGCTTGCCCTTCTTGTGTTTGTCCTTCTTGCGCTTCTTGGCTTTTCGCGGCTTCTCCTCGACCACTGGCTCGTCGTCGGGGTTTTCGCTGAAGTCAACCACCTCCAGTTCGGCCTCAGTGGGCAACCGCAGTGCCATCAGGGCGGCGAACGTGTCGGGCTCGAGCTCGATCCGGTTGATCGTCATGTGCACCGGGATCCACCCGCCGTCGTTGGCGCGCAGGCGCAGCACGCCGCTGGTCGAACCGTTGGAGTACTCCAGCGTCATCCGAGCCATGTGAATGGCGTCGGCGGGGTTGACCGACGGCTTGCCCGCCTCCCTGGCGTGCCAGTCGAAGAACGGCGCCGGGTCGTCCAGCCACTTCAGCAGGGTCCAGTTGACGGGGTCCACGAGCGCCCGGTGCACGCCGGGACGGGCCAGGCCGTTGAGGATCTTCTGCGCCAGATGGTCGGGCGGCAGCGCGGGCCCCGTGGGTTCCGCGCGCCAGTTCATCGCGCGGCAGATGAGCCGTTCACTTCCGTCGTCCTGTGTTTCGGGGTTCGCGCGCGCGACGAAGCCGACGGTGATCGTCTTGCCGCGGTAGTCGGTGACGTTCCAGGTGCCGCACATCGTCATGCCGGGCTCGCGCTTGATCGCCATCGACAGCACCTTCGTCTCGCTGGCGTTGAGCGAACGCATGGGCATGTCTTCGGCGAAGGTCCTGCCGTGGGTCGCCTCGACCGACGGGTCACGCCCGCTGTTCTGGATCGATTCGAGCGTGTCGGTGGCGACGCCGGCGGTGAGGTCCCATTTCAAGGGACCCGGGATGAGTCGATCCGGTGGCTCCATGTCCAGCGGGCCGATCCAGACGTGCACGCCGTGCAGTCGGCCGTCGGACATCACCACAGGCTCGGTGCGGATTACGCGGTCATTGCGAGGCGTGATGGTATTCATGCCCTCGGCGGCGACAACCGTTTCCGATATCGCGGTCTGAATTGCCATCAGATCGGGGCTGCGTCGCAGAAATACGCTGATCGGAATGAGATTCTTGGTTTGGCGGCCGTCGGCGACCACAACAGGCTCGCCACCCAGCGTCTCCACGAGCAGCCAGTCGTGGCTCATTTCCCAAATCTTACCGGTCTGCGGTTTCCGAATGACCGAGACAAAGCCACAACGAAATCCGTACCTTTGTGGTATAGACCATAAATTTAACGCGTCCGAAAATGAATGCTCAAGTTGCTCAAAACCTTTCGACGAGGTAATTTACCCCTGCGCCATACCGGCAGGTATCGAAACGGATCGCGTTGTATGACCGTTTGATCGAAGCCATATCGCGCTCGGCGTGCCCCATACCGGCACCGTCGATTGCTGGTCCACGGGGGCGGCCGTCGAGGGGTCGGTCGTCGCCGTGGTCCCTAATCCTGGCGTCGCTGCAATTCGCGCAGCACCAGACGCAGCACGCGCACAGCACCCGCCTTGTCCAGAGGGTCGTTGCCGTTGCCGCATTTCGGCGACTGAACGCAGGAGGGACAGCCCAGTGGGCACTCGCACGCCTCGATCGCGTCGGCGGTGGCGCCCCACCACGCCGCGATCTGACTGAATCCGCGATCGGCGAACCCGGCCCCGCCCGGATAGCCGTCGTAGACGAAGATCGTCGGCAGGCCCTCCACCGGGCCGACGGCCGTAGAGAGGCCACCGATGTCGCCGCGGTCGCAACTGGCCACCAGTGGCAGCAGGCCGATCGCCGCGTGCTCCGCGGCGTGCAGCGCCCCCGGTATCCGCAGTGGATCGACATCGTTGTCCTGCAATGCTTCTGGAGTGATCGTGCACATCACGGCCTTGGTGTCCAAGGTTCGCGTCGGCATGTCGAGTTCCACGAAATCGATCACCTCGCCGGTCAGTTCGCGACGCAGATACCCGATCACCGTGTTGCTCACCGAGACCGGGACGAGGCCGACGGTGACGGCCCCGAACGTCGTCCGCTCGCCGGGTCCGGTCACCGCGATGTCGGTGAGTTCCCGCGCGAATGTCGTATAGCCGGGGTCGTCCGCATGCACGAACGCCACGCCGTCCTCGAAGTCGAGCGAGTCGACGAGGTAGGACTCGCCCCGGTGTAGGTACACCGCCCCGGGATGGACGGTCGCCGGCGCGCGTCCGACGTCGGCGCTGCCCAGCAACCGCCCCGTCTCGCTCTCCAGGATCGCGATCTGGCCGCCGGAGGACCCGCGGATGTCGACCGCGGGATGCGGGTCCACGCCTGGGCTGGGGAAGTAGCCGCTCGGGCGTCGGCGCAGCAGTCCGTCGTCGACGAGGGACTCGGCGACCGACTCGGCGTTCCAGGCGCGCACCTCCGCATCGGTCAGCGGCAGTTCCGTCGCCGCGCACAGCAACTGCGGGCCCAGCACGTACGGGTTCGCCGGATCGATCACCACTCGCTCGATCGGCTTGTCCAACAACGCTTCCGGATGGTGCACCAGGTAGGTGTCCAACGGGTCGTCGCGTGCGATGAGCAGAATCAGCGCGCCCTGCCCGCGCCTGCCCGACCGTCCCGCCTGCTGCCAGAACGACGTCACGGTGCCGGGGAAGCCGGCCAGCACCACCGCGTCCAGGCCGGCGATGTCGACCCCCAGTTCCAGCGCGTTGGTGCTCGCAAGACCCCGCAGATCTCCATCTGCGAGTGCGCGTTCGAGCTCCCGGCGGTCCTCGGCAAGGTAGCCGGCGCGGTAGGACGCCACCTGCCCCGCCAACTCGGGCGCGACGTCCTCGAGTCGGGCCCGGGCGCTCAGCGCGGTCAACTCGGCCCCGCGGCGGGACCGGACGAAGGTCAGGGTGCGGGCGCCCTCGGCGATCAGGTCGGCCATCACCCTGGCGGCCTCGGCGCCGGCCGAGCGGCGCACGGGCGCACCGTGCTCGCCGAGCGCGTCGGTGCGCAGCGCGGGCTCCCACAGCGCGACCGTGCGCGCGCCCTGTGGCGAGCCGTCCTCGGTCACCTCCAGTACCGTCTGGCCGATCAACTCCGACGCGGTGACAGCGGGTGACGCGGTCGTCGCGCTGGCGAAGATGACCGTGGGTGCCGACGTGTAGCGGGTGCACAACCGCAGCAGCCGGCGCAGCACCATCGCCACGTTCGAGCCGAAAACGCCGCGGTAGTAATGGCATTCATCGACAACGATGTAACGCAGATTTCGTAGGAACACCGCCCAGCGCGCGTGGTTGCGCAGCAGCGACAGGTGGATCATGTCGGGATTGGAGAAGATCCAGCGCGACCGCTCGCGGGCGAACCGGCGAACTTCTGCGGGGCTGTCGCCGTCGTAGGCGCTCGGCGCCACCGTCGCCAGCGTGTCCACCGCGTCGGTGAGCGCCTGCGCGGCCCGCAGTTGGTCGTGGCCAAGGGCCTTCGTCGGCGACAGGTACAGCGCGCGTGCGCGCGGATCGGCGGCGCACGCCGTCAGGATGGGCAGCTGGTATGCCAGCGACTTGCCGGACGCGGTGCCGGTGGACAACACGACATGGCGCCCGTCGTGCGCGAGGTCGGCGGCCTCGGACTGATGCGACCACGGCGCGGAGATTCCGCGATCATTGAACGCGCGCACCACATCCGGATCGGCCCAATGCGGCCATGCCTGCGGGCGCGCCTGTCGCGGCGGCAGGTCCGCCACATGACGTAGCGGTTTCTCCTCCGGATCGGTGCCCTCGACCGCGCAGGCGAGCAGCTCGCGGCCGAAATCCGACATTGTTTGCCCTCCTGTAGATGAATTGTTCCCTAGTTGGGTTGGCAAGACTGTCGCTGGAGCTTGGAACATGATTGACTTAGGGCGGTCGCAGCTTCTGTGTTTGTATATGCACTCGCAGGATCGACGTTGCGATCGCGGTCCTTGCGAGAGTTGTAGGTCGGGTCTAGTTCCGGCGACACACGCGTTGGTACGCGGTCGGAACGGGCCCGGTACTCCGGAAGTCGGTGGACCGTACCCGGTAAGAAGAGAAGGAAAGATCGAAAGATGCCACAGGGAACTGTGAAGTGGTTCAACGCGGAGAAGGGGTTTGGCTTCATCGCCCCTGAGGACGGCTCCGCTGATGTGTTTGTCCACTACACGGAAATTCAAGGATCGGGCTTCCGCACGCTCGAAGAGAACCAGAAGGTTGAGTTCGAGGTCGGCCAGAGCCCCAAGGGTCCACAGGCAACCGGCGTTCGGTCCATCTGAGCAATCGAACCTGACGAATTCCCCCGCTGTCCGCGACAGGACCGCGGGGGTTTTCCTTTTATGGGCTCGACTTGTGGGCCCCAACTACTCTCCGAGCCCGACTGCGGCCCGCCGACAGCGCAGCAGCGCGCTACTGGCCTACTGTCGTCTGCGTGAGCCAGCTGTCGTTCTTCTCGGCAGAATCGGTGCCGCCCGCGGTTGCCGACCTGACGGGGCTGCTCGCCGCGCCCGGCCAGGTGGTCGTGGTCGGTGGGGGCGCGCGGCTGTCGGTCGTGGTGGATCGGCCGTGGCGGGCGGTGGCGCTGGCCGAGATGATCGTCGAGGCGGGCCTGGAGCCCGAGATCGCCCGAACCGACGAGGACCACCCGCTGGTGCGCACGTCGGTGGACACCCGGCTGCTCGGTATCGCCGCCGAGTGGACCAGGGGAGCGGTCAAGACGGTGCCCCCGCAGTGGCTGCCCGGGCCCCGCGAACTGCGGGCCTGGACGCTGGCGGCAGGCTCGCCCGAAGCGGACCGCTATCTATTAGGTCTGGACCCACACGCCCCCGACACGCATTCGCCGCTCGCCTCGGCGCTGATGCGGGTGGGCATCGCACCGACTCTGATCGGCACCAGGGGCACCCATCCGGCGCTGCGAATCAGCGGCCGTCGGCGGCTATCGCGCCTGGTAGAGAACGTTGGGGAACCTCCGGGCGATACGGAGGCGTTCTCGCTCTGGCCCCGGATTTAGGCGCCCCGGGCCCGATAGTCAGTTTGCGTCGGCACGTCCGGGGTGCGAAATTGTCAGTTGCCAACGGCGACGGATAGTCAAATGTGCATGATTCCGGTGCCGGACGGCAACATAGAAGTGGAGCGTAGGCAGAGGTGGCTGACGAGTACCGCGGCGGCGGCCGCAACGGTGGCGTGCGGCGACTCGTCATAGTCGAGTCGCCGACTAAAGCACGCAAAATTGCTGGTTATCTGGGCTCCAACTACATCGTCGAGTCCTCCCGCGGCCACATCCGCGACCTGCCCCGCAACGCCGCCGACGTGCCCGCCAAGTACAAGTCGGAGCCCTGGGCGCGCCTCGGGGTCAACGTCGAGGACAACTTCGAGCCGCTCTACATCATCAGCCCCGAGAAGAAGAGCACGGTCACCGAGCTCAAAGGCCTACTCAAGGACGTCGACGAGCTGTACCTGGCGACGGACGGCGACCGCGAGGGCGAGGCCATCGCCTGGCATCTGCTGGAGACGCTGAAGCCGCGGGTGCCCGTCAAGCGGATGGTGTTCCACGAGATCACCGAGCCGGCGATCCGCAATGCCGCCGAGCACCCCCGCGACCTGGACAACGACCTGGTCGACGCACAGGAGACCCGCCGCATCCTGGACCGGCTGTACGGCTACGAGGTCAGCCCGGTGCTGTGGAAGAAGGTGGCGCCGAAGCTGTCGGCGGGCCGTGTGCAGTCGGTCGCGACGCGCATCATCGTGCAGCGCGAGCGCGAGCGGATGGCGTTCCGCAGTGCGGGCTACTGGGACGTGACGGCCGAACTCGACGCCAGCGTGTCCGATGCGCAGGCGACGCCACCGACGTTCACGGCCAAGCTGAACACCGTCGACGGCAAGCGGGTGGCGACGGGTCGCGACTTCGATTCGCTGGGTGCGCTGAAGAAGCCCGACGAAATCCTGGTTCTCGACGAAACCAGCGCGGGCGCGTTGGCGTCGGGGCTGCGCGGCGCACAGCTCGAAGTCAGTTCGGTCGAGCAAAAGCCTTACACGCGTAGGCCTTACGCACCGTTCATGACGTCTACGTTGCAGCAGGAGGCGGGCCGGAAGCTGCGGTTCTCCTCCGAGCGCACCATGAGCATCGCGCAGCGGCTGTACGAGAACGGCTACATCACCTACATGCGTACGGATTCGACGACGCTCTCGGAGTCGGCGATCAACGCCGCGCGCAATCAGGCGCGCCAGCTGTACGGCGAGGAGTACGTGCATCCGACGCCGCGCCAGTACACGCGCAAGGTGAAGAACGCCCAGGAGGCGCACGAGGCGGTCCGGCCGGCCGGCGACGTGTTCCAGACCCCGGGGCAGCTGCACAGCCAGCTCGACACCGACGAATTCCGGCTCTACGAGCTGATCTGGCAGCGCACCGTGGCCTCGCAGATGGCCGATGCGCGGGGCACGACGCTGTCGCTGCGCATCTCGGGCCAGGCACGTGACGGCCAGCAGGTCGTCTTCAACGCCAGCGGCCGCACCATCACGTTCCCCGGCTTCCTGAAGGCCTACGTCGAGAGCATCGACGAACTGGCCGGCGGCGAGTCCGACGACGCCGAGAGCCGGCTGCCGAACCTCACGCAGGGCCAGCGCGTCGACGCCAAGGAGCTGACCCCCGACGGGCACAACACGAGCCCGCCCGCCCGCTATACAGAGGCGTCGTTGATCAAGGCGCTGGAGGATCTGGGCATCGGCCGGCCGTCGACGTACTCGTCGATCATCAAGACCATTCAGGATCGCGGCTACGTCCACAAGAAGGGCAGCGCGCTGGTGCCGTCGTGGGTGGCCTTCGCGGTCACCGGTCTGCTGGAGCAGCACTTCGGGCGGCTGGTCGACTACGACTTCACCGCGGCGATGGAGGACGAACTCGACGAGATCGCCTCCGGCAACGAGCAGCGCACGGTGTGGCTCACCAATTTCTACTTCGGCGGCGAGCACGGTGTGCCCGAGTCGATCGCGCGCTCGGGTGGCCTGAAGAAGCTCGTCGGCGTGAACCTCGAGGGCATCGACGCCCGCGAGGTCAACTCCATCAAGCTGTTCGACGACGATCAGGGCCGCCCGATCTATGTCCGCGTCGGGAAGAACGGGCCGTACCTGGAGCGCACCGTCATCGGTGACGACGGTGAGCCCAAACCGCAGCGGGCGAATCTCAAGGACGAGCTGACCCCCGACGAGCTGACGCTGGAGCTGGCCGAAAAGGCCTTCGCCACACCGCAAGAAGGCCGTTTGCTGGGCATCGATCCTGCGACGGGGCACGAGATCGTGGCCAAGGACGGCCGCTACGGGCCGTACGTGACGGAGGTGCTGCCCGAACCGGACGAGCCCGAGGACGGCGCACCCGCGAAGAAGGGCAAGAAGCCGACGGGACCGAAGCCGCGCACCGGTTCACTGCTGCGGTCGATGGATCTGGAGACGGTGACCCTCGATGACGCGCTTCGACTGCTCTCGCTGCCCCGGGTCGTCGGTGTCGACCCGAACAGCGGCGAGGAGATCACCGCGCAGAACGGGCGCTACGGCCCGTATCTGAAGCGGGGCACCGACTCTCGTTCGTTGACGACCGAAGAGCAGATGTTCGACATCACGCTTGACGAGGCGTTGAAGATCTACTCCGAGCCCAAACGGCGTGCGGGACAGCGTGCTTCGGCGCCACCGTTGCGTGAGCTGGGTGCGGATCCGGCGACGGGCAAGCCGATGGTCATCAAGGACGGCCGCTTCGGGCCGTATGTGACCGACGGCGAGACCAACGCCAGCCTGCGCAAGGGCGACGACGTCGTGTCGATCACCGATGAGCGGGCGGCTGAACTGCTCGCCGACCGCCGCGCACGTGGCCCGGTGAAGCGCACCGCGAAGAAGACCGCCAAGAAAGCCGCGAAGAAGGCGCCCGCGAAGAAGGCGGCCAAGAAGAGCTAGCTATATTCGGCATCGGCGTCGGCCTCAGGAAACGTCGCTGGACAGCTCTTCGGCTTGCGCGGCCTCCGAATCGAGGCCGACGAGATGCAGCGGGCGTGCGAGCTGGGTCGGAGCGGTGCGCCCGCGCAGTTCGACGATCTCGCCGACGTCCCAGCACAGCGCTTCGGCGTCCAGCGCGCCGCTGACCGCGATCGCCGACGCCAGCACGTGGCCTTCCTCGAGCTTGGCCAGCTCGGTCAGGCGGGCGGCCTCGTTGACCGGGTCGCCGATGACGGTGTACTCGAAGCGGGCCTGGGCGCCGATGTGCCCGGCGATGGCGCGCCCGGCGGACACGCCGATGCCGAACTCCAGCTCCGATCCGAGCACGCCGAGGAGTTCGTCGTGCAGTTCGCGGGAGGCGGCCAACGCGGCGCCCGACGCGTCGGGGTGCTCAATCGGCGCCCCGAAGATCGCCAACGCCGCATCGCCCTGGAATTTGTTAACGAAGCCGCCGTGCCGGTTGACAGTGTCGACGACGACGCGGAAGAACTCGTTGAGCAGGCTGACGACCTCGGACGCGGGCCGGTTCGAGGCCAGCTGTGTCGAGCCGACCAGGTCGACGAACAGCACGGCGACGTCGCGCTCCTGGCCGCCGAGCTCGGTGCCGCGTTCCAACGCGCGCCGGGCGACATCCTCGCCGACATAGCGGCCGAAAAGGTCACGCAGCCTTTGCCGTTCGGCTAGGTCGCGAACCATGTCGTTGAATCCGGCTTGCAGCAGGCCCAATTCGCTGGCGTCGTAGATCTGCATGTGTGCGTTGTAGTTACCGCGCTGGACTTCGCCGAGCGCCCAGCGCAATTGGCGCAACGGATCGGCGATGGCCATGGCCACCAGGACAGTGCCGGCCAGGCCGACGAGCAGGGCGGCGATCGCCATGATCAGGATCGGTGTGGTCAGCCGGTCGGCGGACGCGGTCAGGATCTGAAACTTGCTGGCCACCAACGCCAACACGATCGCGAGGACGGGAACGCCTGTGGACAGCACCCACGTCAGCACCTGGCGCAGGATCACGCCTGCGGCCCGGTAGTTCTCCGGCACGCCGCCGCGAAGCGCGGCCACCGCCACCGGACGCAGCACTCGCTCGGACTGCAGATACCCGATGATGGCCGTCGCTGTGGCGCCAAGGGCGGTGGCCACGGCCACGACTGGCGCCGCGTGGCTGGCGACGGGCCAGCTGGCGACGATGAACACGATGGAGCCCAGGCACCAGTTCGTGACACTGATGATGGAGCGGTAGAACGGCATCTTCAGCGCGCGGGTGCGGGCCAACTCGGTGGCCGCTGGGTCGTTGTCGACCAGCAGGCTCTCGCGGCGCTGCCAGCGCATCACCGGGATCAGCAGCCGCAGGCTGATGTAGGCGCCGATGGTGAACGACAGGAACAGGTAGGCCAGGAAGACGGCCAGGTTGAAGGCGGGTAGGTCCTGCAGCTGGATGCGGTCCTCCGGCGGCAGCCCGAAGCGCAGAAAGCCCAGCACGAACAGCGCGCCGATGATGTCGGACTGCAGCATGCCCAGCGTGAACACCGGCCAGGGCGTGCGTGCGACCCAGCGGACGAATGCGCTGATTCGCCCGATCGGCACGGCCTGCGTGGTCACCCGTTAACCGTATCGGTCTCCGGGGACGGGAAAGGGTGGTCTGGGACGGCTGTGTCGGTTCGCAGCACTACTGTTATGGGCGATGGCCGGGGTTTTTTCACGTCTGGTGGGCCAAGGCGCCGTCGAGGCGGAGTTGGTGGCTGCGGCGCAGGCTGCGCGTGGTGATGCCGCTCACAGCGGGGGCGCGATCGGGACCATGACACACGCGTGGTTGGTCACCGGCCCCCCGGGATCGGGCCGCTCGGTGGCCGCGCTGTGCTTCGCGGCAGCGCTGCAGTGCGAATCCGACGGAGTTCCCGGCTGCGGCGAGTGCCGCGCCTGCACCACGACGATGGCCGGAACGCACGCTGACGTGCGCAGAATCATCCCCGAGGGGCTGTCGATCGGGGTGGACGAGATGCGCACCATCGTCCAGATCGCGTCGCGGCGGCCGGGGACCGGGCGCTGGCAGGTCGTGTTGATCGAGGACGCCGACCGGCTGACCGAGGGAGCGGCGAACGCGCTGCTCAAGGTGGTCGAGGAGCCGCCGCCGTCGACGGTGTTCCTGCTGTGTGCGCCCTCGGTGGACCCGGAGGACATCGCGATCACGCTGCGGTCGCGCTGTCGGCATGTGGCGCTGGTGACACCGCAGGTGGAGGCCATCGCGCAGGTTCTGATCGATTCGGACGGCCTGCCCGCCGAGGACGCGCGCTGGGCGGCGTCGGTCAGCGGCGGTCACGTCGGCCGGGCGCGTCGACTGGCCACCGACGAGGAGGCGCGGCGACGACGCGAGCGGGCGCTCGGGTTGGCGCGCGACGCGGCCACACCCTCGCGGGCCTATGGCGCCGCGGAGGAGTTGGTGGCGGCGGCCGAGGCGGAGGCGCTGGCGTTGACGGCCGATCGCAACGAGGTGGAGTCGGAGGAACTGCGCACGGCGCTGGGCGCGGGCGGTACAGGGAAGGGCACCGCGGGCACGCTGCGCGGCGCGACGGGTGCCATCAAAGACCTTGAGCGCAGACAGAAGTCGCGTCACACCCGGGCGTCGCGCGACGCGCTGGACCGAGCGTTGATCGACTTGGCGACGTACTTCCGGGATGCGTTGCTGGTGTCGGCGAACGCGGGCGAGATTCAGCCGAACCATCCGGACATGTCCGACAAGGTGGGTGCGATGGCCGCGGTGGTGCCGCCGGACCGTCTGCTGCGGTGCATCGAGGCGGTGCTGGAGTGCCGTGAGGCGCTCGCGGTCAACGTGAAACCCAAGTTCGCGGTCGACGCGATGGTCGCCACCGTGGGTCAGGCGCTGCGCAACTGACTTGGGTGGTCGCGCCGGCCTGTCGTAGACTCGTGCCGCCCGGCTCGCCGTCGGGCACGCCACCTTAGCTCAGTCGGTAGAGCGATTCACTCGTAATGAATAGGTCGGGGGTTCGATTCCCCCAGGTGGCTCCACATTTTCCGTGCCCCGCCAGGTCCACTCACCCCCTCGCCCCGCTCGCCTTGTTCGCCCCGTTCGCCCCGCGAGCGTGCGTGTCTGTACACGACACGCCATTGATCGGCGGCATTCTGCGCACGCTCGCGAGCTATTTGCCGAGCGATTCTCCGGCGATCCGGTTGGCAGTCGCCGCGGCCGGGAAGCCCGCGTAGCCGCTGGCGTGGTAGATGACCTCGGCGATCTCATCGTCGCTCAGGCCGTTGGTGCGGGCGATTTTGAAGTGGATGGCGAGTTCGTCGTGCGCGCGCAACGCGATCAGGATTCCCAGGGTGACGAGGCTGCGATCGCGGCGGCTGAGGCCGTCGCGTCCCCACAGCCGGCCGAAGACGTTCTCGAGGCCGATCTCGAGAAGTTCGTCGGCGAATCCCGCCTTGGGGATGTCGTCACCGTCGGGCAATAAGCCGGGCATCAGCTCACGAAAGACGTTCAACCCTGTTTCACGCGCATCAGTCATGCGTCCACCATGGCATTAGATCGGCGCGAGGTACCCCACTGGACCGGAGGCGATGCAGACCGACAGCGCGGCGGTGTTCGCCCGTACGTTGATGGCGTCGCCGGCGCCGGGTAGCCGGACGAATACGCGGTTGAGTCCGGGGTGGACGGGCACCTTGGCGTCGGGACCTCCGCTGAGGGACAACGTCATCGAGCCCTCGCTGTTGGCGAGGTAGTTGATCTCTGCGGTCCAGTCTGCGGGCAGCAGGGGCCCGTCGAGGGGCATCCGCACCGGGAAGTCGGGTTGCACCAGATATCCGCATTTGGGGTCGGGGCCGGGGGCGATGGTGCGGACCCAGGTGACCTTGGCGTCGACCAGACGGCCGCGGTTGTCGAGCATTCTCAGTTGATTTGTGCTGCTGGCGAATTCCGGTCGGTCGTGTAGCAGCGCGAACATATGGCTGGCCAGGTTTTCCGGAGCGGCGACGCGTTGCAGGACGAACGGGTCGACTTCCTGATCGAGCATGGGAGCGCTGGATGTCTGGTATGCCTGGGCGAGGCTGGCTTTGACGTTCTGCAGGTAGGGCTGGGCGGGGTTGTCCTGCCAGATGGTGGTGAACGTGGCGGTGGAGTAGAGGCTGCTGGCGACGAATGCCGCTGCTGCGGTGACGATCACGGCGGTGCGTGTTCGTGAGGTGTTGAGCCACTGGGCCGTCGGGCGATTGGGGGCGCAGAATCCGACGGCGGCGAGGAGGGCGAGGACGATGACGAGGTCAGGGAAGTAGCGAAGTGTCTGAGCGAGTTCCAGCGCGGTGAACTTCGACGAGCGCAGCAGGTAGATCGGGATCTGGCACGCGACCGCGTAGCCGACGGCGGCGACCCACACCAGACCGATGCGTTGTTTGCGGAGGAAGGACACGGCGATGACGGCGGCGAGCGCGAGCCAGCCGAGAAGCATCACCGCGACGGGTGGTACGGCCCAGGGCGATGCGGGTGCCCAGCGCTGCCAGTCCCACGGTCCGCCGGCCAGTCCGGGCACGATGCCGTGAGTGATGGAGCGGCTCAACAGGTCTCGTGTCATGGGTAGGTCGCGGCTCCAGCGGCCGTGGTCGACAACGACGAGGTAGAGGACGATCCAGGCGGTGGTGAGCGCGAGCGATCCGATCCATAGCATGCGTCCGCGATGCCAGACAGTGCGCAGTGCGGAGGAGTCTCCGGTGACGTGGGCGAGAAGTGCGGCGATCGTGAACGCGACGAACGGGATGACGGCCGCCTTCTCGAAGAACAGCAGTCCGCCGAAGAAGACGAGCAGTGCGGTGACGGTGTAGCGCTGATTGCCGGTGCGGATGAGCAGGACGGCGTCGGCGCAGACCCAGGCCATCGCCGCGAGCATCGGCAGGGAGTTCAACGCCGCTGCCCACCAGGCGAAACCGGGGATGCCGAGAGGTGTGAAGAGGGCGAAGGTCAGCGGTATGAGGAGGACGGGTCGCCAGCCGAGGACGACGTGCAGCGCGCGCAGGAGCGCCAGCGATGCGAGTACTTGCAGCACGACGAGGCTGATGGCGGGGCCGGTCCAGTTCAGGGGAGCGAGGTGGGTGATGACGCCGGCGACGAGGAACGCGGCGGGCATGACGTGGCCGTCGTGGTCGTCGAAGAGGTAGCCCGGCGAGAAGATGTTCTGGGTGCCGGCGCGACCGACGAGGATGAGGTCGTCCCAGTAGAAGTAGCCCTTGAAGGCCAGGATCGCCCGGATGACGAGCTGGACCGCGATCAAGGCGATGGCGGTCGACGCAACCCAGTTGGTGCGCGTCAGCCGGACTGCCATACGCCCTTTCTGCTGGTCGGCGGGACCCTTCGACTGTACGGGGCGCCTCGTTGGGGACTCGTCGACGACAGATAACGAGGTCACAACAGCCGCTGCGGCGTGCTTTGCGGAGCCTTTACGCTGGACTAATGACCGGAAGCTCGCCCTTTCCGCCCGGCTATGGAGCTCCGCCGCCCGGAGGCGGGCCCCCGCCAGCGAACGGGCCAGGGTATGGACCGCCGTCTGCGAATTTCGGAACGAGTGCCCCGACCCCACGTAGACGAACTGGGCTAATGGCTGGAGGGGTCGCGCTTGCTGTGCTTCTCGGTGTTGCCGCGTTGGTGCTATCGATCATCGGGCTTACGAGCCGCCCTGAACCAACCCCGCCGCCGGCGACGAGCAAAGCAGAGCCGCAAGAGCTATTCGTCGATGACGCTGATAAGGCGTTGTGCGAGGCTATCGCTCCCCTAATGAGGGAGGCGAGTGACCGAACCAATGCTTTCCTGAGAACAGGTGCGCCCGAGTCTCCTGAGCGTTTGGATGCGATAGCCAAATTCAAGGTCGAAACCCTCGACTGGGCGGATCGGATTCAGAAGATCCTCAACGAGCACGCAGATCCTCCGCGTTATCTAACTCGTACGTTGCAGCAATACATAGATGGTCTACTGCTCTACAGCGAAAATATGTACAAGGAACGCGGACCCGATCCGTTCGACAACACGACTTATGATTCCGCCATCGTTGCCCTGGGCGGGCCATTAGGGACGTGCTACAAGGTCGGCATTAAGTGGTAGCCGTTGGCGCTGGTATTGCTGCGCCCAATCGACAGTTTTCGGCCTTCATCCTCGGTGCTGTATGGCCAACAACTTCGACAGGTCCGTGGACGGCCGCTGCTGCGGCGCAGCGTACGTTCGCGGAGGCCTCTCGTACGGGAGCCAGTGACATAGGCGCATCGGCGTCCGCGATCCTGAGTGACAACGACGGCAACATGGTCGAAGCGATGCATGACTGTTATCAGGTTGATGGGAAAACCGTTGAGGTGCAAGCCGAGATGTTCACTTCCATCGCGGGTGCCGGCGACGAATGCGTGCGCATTGTGGATGACGCGCGATCGCAGATGGATGCGATAGACCAGCAGGCTCACGGTGATATTCAGCAGGCCATCGATGCGCAAAAGGGCGGCGTTTTCAGCGCCTGGGTGACGCTGGCGGCGATCTGGCTGATTCTCGTCAAGGCTAGAGCGGCGGCCGAAGCGGTCTCTGACACGGCTGCTGGCGATATCGCATCGCAGGCAGGGAAAATCGAAGGAAGCGCTGTTCCGACGCCAGGTGGGGCGGCGGACCGCGCAGTGCAGGAGCAGCCGTACAGTCCGAACGGCCAGGGCCAAATCTTCATGGCGGGCTATGGGTCGGCCCCCGAAGCGCCGCCAGTACGCGTGGATGAAGGAGACGTCGCTCCCCAACCAGATCCAGACGAAACCAAAGCGCCAACGCCGCAACCAGTCCGAAACGATCAAACCGTGCAGGGACCGTCCGAAAAGACCAAGCCAGAATTTCCCTCGGTGCCCGGAGATGGCCCTGTTACTCGAGTTGATGCCGGAGATGTTGCGCCAACTCCTGTCGCTCCCGCCCCGAACCCCGCGCCGGGTGCTGCGATGATTTCGCCACTGAACGCGAGCTCCGTTATGTCAGGAATGGGTGGCAACGGCATGTCTGGAGGCGGCGGGTTCAAGCCGTCCATGCCTTCGATGCCGAGCACTCCTTCCATGCCCAGCACACCGAGCGTGCCGTCCGCGCCCACGACCCCAGCCGGCGCGCTGACACCTGCCAATCCCGTCAATGACATCTCGCAAGGCTTCGCCAAGGGGCTGGCCTCGGGCGCGACGGCTCCCACGCCGCCGTCCGTTCCGACGGCCCCGCAGACGCCTACGCCGCCTCAAGCGGCCACCAGCGTCACGCCTGCGGCTTCCGGTTCCGCCCCTATGCCCGCCGCGCCCAGCACGCCCGTCGCGGGCCACTCGGCCGCGCCCGCCGCCGCAACGCCCCAGGCCGCACCCGGTCCCATGATCGCCGGAACGCCTCCTCCCAACGCCGGCAATCTTGCCTCCTACGGCTCTGACCTGCCCAGGGCAACTTCGTCGTCAACCCCCACCGTTTCCGCCAGCGGCAGTGGCGGCGCCGCCTCGCTACCGCCGGGCGCTGCTTCGGCAGGGGTCTCCTCGGCAGGCGTCCCTCCGAGCGTGCTCGCCTCATCCGGCATCGCCGCCACCGGCACCGGCGCGGCGTTGGTCAGCTCCGAGACCCAAGACCAACATCTCGACGACGCCATCAAGCTCGCCTTCGAACTTCTGCACGCTTCCCGCATGTATCCCGGAGTGCACTGGTGCGTCGGTGTTTTCAAGGTTGCAACCGGCATCGAGACCGTCATCGTCAGCAATGACGGCGCCGGCTACATCCCGCCTGGCGTCTACGTACCGCGTTCCGCCCGAGTGCTTTTCGCCGATCCCGAACTGAGCGCCGGCTTCCAGGCCAAGTACTTCGGCTGGGTCAACCCCGCCGCGACCATGGTCGCGTACGCCGCCGAACGCGCCGTCCTTGATCCCAACGTCGAGCTGTACGCCGTCGCCGCGACCACCGACCCAGGCGGCTCATCCGTGCTTCCCGCCCGCCGCGCCGGAGTACCGCACTATCAGGATTGCGACTCCACCAGAACGCCAATCGATGCGGCTACACCTGCACCCGAGCTCGACGAGACCAGGGTGCATCGTCTCGCCGTGGTGTCCCCGCAGCGCTACGAACACCTCAATGACGCCAGTGTTCCTCCGACGGAACGACATTCAGCAGCCTGGGCCGCAACCGCCGGAGCCGTCGCGACGGCCCTCGCCGGTGCCGAACCGCTACACATCGAAGTCGCTCCCGTCATCCGTGAGGTGATGGGCGGCCTCGCGAGCGGCTCGCCGATCTCCGACGAGCAGTGGTCCGCGCTCGCCGAAGTGCGCCTCTTCGGCAAGTCACTGTTCATGCGCCCAGGCTTCATTGACGTCGAGCCGTCCGCCGATCCCAACACCACCGTGCTGTATCGCGCACACCACAACCTGGACCGTGCCGTCGAAGCGCTTTCGCTGTGGCGTGGCGACAACCCCGACTATGCCGATATCGTCTACGCCACCGAGCAGATCACCAAGGAGGAGCAGCTATGGCCAGTAAGGACATAAAGCTCAACCCCGACGAGGTGCTCGGGCACGTCAACAGGATCGCCGCGACCATGGCCGAGGTGTCGGTGCCCGGCCCAGTACCACTACCGGGGCCCACTACAAGCCCGATCGACGTCGCCCTCAACGCCGTTGCCGCGGCCGCCGCCGAGAAGGCCGAAGCGTCTTCCCGAGCACTGTCGACACGCGGTAGCGTGCACAATTTCCAGTCGGTCAAAGCCATCGAAACCATGCAGGCCCAGGAAGACGAGAACCTCGCCAAGGTCAACGAGCTGCAGACCGATATCGCTGAAGCCAACAGCTGGCAAACCTAGGGCCCAGCGGCCACCGGTATGGTGAGCCGATGCGCACACTTGTCACTGGTGCGGCGGGATTCATCGGATCCACGCTGGTCGATCGCCTGCTCGCCGACGGCCACGCCGTCATCGGTCTCGACGATCTCAGCTCTGGCAACAGCGTCAACCTCGGGCTAGCCGACCGGCACTCCGATTTCGACTTCGTCAAGGCCGACATCGTCGAGGCCGATCTCGTCGGACTACTCGCCGACATCCGGCCCGAAGTGATCTTCCATCTCGCCGCCCAAATCTCCGTCAGCCGCTCGGTTACCGACCCGCCGTTCGACGCATCGGTGAACGTGGTCGGGACTGTGCGTCTCGCCGAGGCGGCCCGCCGCGCGGATGTCCGCAAGATCGTGCACACGTCGTCGGGCGGATCGGTCTACGGCACTCCGCCGAGTTACCCTACGAGCGAGGACGTTCCGAGCAATCCGGCTTCGCCGTACGCCGCCAGTAAGGTCGCCGGCGAGGTGTACCTCAACACTTTTCGCAACCTCTATGGTCTTGAGTGCTCGCACATCGCACCGGCGAATGTGTATGGCCCGCGCCAAGATCCGCACGGTGAAGCTGGTGTGGTGGCCATCTTTTCGCGCGCGCTTCTCGCGGGGAAGCCGACGAAGATCTTCGGGGATGGAACCGACACCCGCGACTACGTATTCGTCGACGACGTCGTCGACGCTTTTGTGCGCGCTTCCGGTGAACAGGGTGGCGGTCAGCGCTTCAATATTGGCACTGGAGTGGAAACTTCTACCCAGCAACTGCATTCGGCCATCGCGTCCGCTGCAGGCGCACCCGATGAGCCGGAATTTCACCCACCGCGACTGGGTGACTTGCGGCGCTCATGCCTCGACATCACCCGGGCGGAGCAGGTGCTCGGATGGACGCCGAAGGTAGCACTGGACGAGGGCATCGCGAAGACGGTCGAGTTCTTCCGTCAGGAGCAGAACGGGTAATCGGACGTATGCGTGGCGCGCTCGCGCTCGAAGTTCGTCTTCGTCGAGGCCACCGCCTGCTGCTCTGAGCCGTGGGTCGTCGACGTATTCATCTACGTCGGCGAAGAGCTCGTCGAGGACGTTGAACCGCCGAATCATCGGCTCGTACCCGGAGACCATTCGGGTCACTGCTTCGCCTTCTGATGTCATCCGCCACCAAGCCTTCCATCTTCCACGATGTTGCGAGCATGCGAATCGACTGACGATGCCTATTAATCATCTAGCCGTAGCTGCATCCAGAAGCGAGTTCGAATCGAGGTGAACCCGCCCCGCGGATGCGGACCTCGCCCCAGTCGCCCTCGGCGACAAATTCGGCGCCCCGCGACTCAAGGCTGTCGATGTTGCCGAGATCTTCTTCGCCGGCGGCATCAACATAGCGTTGGGCTGAGCGTCGGGGCCACACGACGGCGGACACATTGTGGAACTCCAACGTGCCCTTCGCATAGCAGTAGTGCTCGCCGGGTTGGGGATCTTGATATGCGGGATGGTCAGGAGTCAGGACGGCTAGCAACTCGAAAGTGATTCGTCCTGGCGTTTCATGGATGCCGAGGACGTGGCTGTCTTCGAGGTAAACGCCGACAAGACCAGGGAACTGCGTGTAATCGTCACAGGATCAACGGGCTATCCGGCGTCTGGAGGGAAGGCGTGCCGTTGACGCCGAAATGCAGCCGCCGCTAGTCGAATGCGAGTTCACGCAGCTCCTCTCGGGCGCGGATTGCACACTTGCGGAGTTGCTCATCGTCCAGGTCTTCCGGGTCCGTTCGGAGTTCGGGGTAGGCGACATACGCGTCTGCGTCACCGAGCAGTCTCTGGAGAACGGGGAAAATCGGATCGCCGAGCATCCGCTTCTCTGATTCAACCGCGGACAGATACGACCCGTGAAATACGGTCGCAGTGGTACGGCGTGCGATGAAGTCGTCGATGATGCCGATGTACAAGCTGATATCCGGTTGCTTGCTCTTCGACGCGCAGTCTCTGCACAGACGGGTCAGCCGGCTTGCCACCAATCAAGCGTATGGCCGACGAACGAAGCCTCCCGCACCAATTTTCGCCGCACGTCCGTCACAGACCCCTACGCGTCGTCGGGCACCCGCGCGCCCTGCAACGCAATCGCGCGTGCCAACCGCGCCTGCCGCAACTCCAGGTCCTTGAACCGTAGATACGTGCTGAGCGTGGTGAACACGAACGCGATGATCAACCCGTAGCCGAGCAGATCCGCACCTCGTGCCACCCCAAGCCAATTCGCGACGACGGTGGTGTCGTCCGGCCGCAGAATCGCATACACCGCCGCGACGACGAACAACACACCGCCGACCTTGACCCACGCCTTGGTGCGCGCGCTCGTCCGCGACCGCAGCAGCACGAACAGCAGCGCCAGGATCGACACGATCAGCAGTGCCTGAATCCAGTTCATCGTGACAGCCTTCCTCGCAACAGCCCGTCGAACACGATGTTGACCCCGTTGAGCAACGGCTGGCCCTTCGACTTCGAATAGTCGGTGTAGAGGATCTCGACCGGCTCTTCAGCCACCCGCCAACCGTTTTCGACGGCAAGCGTGATGAACTCGCTGGCGTGGCTCATCCCGCTCATCGTGATGTTCAGCCTGTCGGCCACACGCTTGTTGAAGACCCGTAGCCCGTTGTGAGCGTCGGTCAACCGCAGCGCACGGCTGCTCGGGCTGAGCGCCGCCGCCGCCCGCAGGATGATTCGCTTCATCAACGGCGGCTTGCTCAAGCTCGGCGCGGCGAACCGCGTGCCCACCACCATGTCCACATCGCCGACCGCAAGCCGGTCGATCATGCCGATGACGTCCTTCAGGCGGTGCTGCCCGTCGGCGTCAAACGATGCGAACACCTGCGCGCCCGGTTGACTGCGCGCGTACTCGACGCCGGTCTGAATCGCCGCGCCCTGGCCCAGGTTGACGGGGTGCGTGACGACGTGCGCCCCCGCCCGCCACGCGCGATCGCCCGTGCCGTCCTTGCTTCCGTCGTCCACGCAGACGACATGGTCGAAAACCGACCGAATATCGGAGATGACGTCGTCGATGACGCTCGCCTCGTTATAGGCGGGTACGACGATCCAAACATCCTGGTAGCGCGTGTCGATGCGGACCAAAATACACGCTCAACGCCCGAATCCCCTGGCAAGCGCCGCCAGGTGGACGACAATGCCCACCATCGGCCCGCAGAGCAAGGCGATCACCGTGCGGGTCTCCAGTCCGACAGGCAGCAGTAGCAGCAGCATCGACGCCAGCGTCGCACCGATCCAGCCCACCGCATATGCGCGGTGCAGCGCGGCCGCCACCGTCGCCGCACCCGTCAGCGTCAGCAGCGCGATCGCGATCGCCGCCGTCGTCAACCAGGCCAGTAGCGCCCCGCCCGCGCGGTACTCCTCGCCGAACGCCATCCGCAGCAGCCACGGCCCGAAGATCCCCGCCGCGGCCACCCCCACCGCTCCCAGACCCGCGACGACGGCCGCAGGCCCCACCAGCGCCCGCAGCCGATCCGCCCGCTGGTCGACGAAATGCGCGATCAGATTGCCTTGCATCGCCGTCAACGGCACCAGCAGCGGCGCCCGCGTCAGCGTCACCGCCAGAATCACTACACCGCCCGTAGCGCCCAGGCTGCCCGACGTCGCCTTCAGCAGCACCGGGAATCCCATCACCAGGATCGCGCTCGCGCCGGCCGCCGCGATCGAGTGCGCCGCCCCGCGCAGAAATGTCATCGTCCCGCCCGGCGTCATCAACGCCGCCGCCTCGCGCGTCGCGGGTGAGGCGATCAACAGGATCAGCCACGCCACCGCGCCCGCGACCGTCGCCCACAGATAGCCGACCAGCCCCCAACCGATCACGAACGTCACCACCGCCACCGCGACCCGCATGCCCGCGTCGGTCACCATCAGCGCGCCGTACTGCGTCCACCGGCCGACGCCGGCGAGCATTCCCAGCAGCGTGGCGTGCAGGCAGAACCCGGCGAGTCCGACACTGAGCAGCGCCACACTCAGCCAACGTGATTCGACGAACACATGTCCCGACCACAACGGCGAACTCGCCGCGATCACCGCGGCAGCCACCACGCCGACCATCGCCGCCACCCGCATCGGATGCGTCCGCGGGCCCGACAGCACCTCGACGTACCCGGTCGAGCGCACCTCTCGGGTCGCCTCCTGCAGCAGACCGTTGGCGGCGCCGGTGACCAGGCCGAACGCGCCCCAGAACACGCCGAACACGGAGAAGCCGGCGGGTTCGAGGTCGCGCGCCGCCAAATACAGCACGGTGTAGCCGCACAGCGCGGTCAGCACCGTGGCGGCGCCGACCCGTGCGACGCTTCCGCGAGTGACCGGGCCGGTGGGCGTGGCCGCGTCGGTCACAGCGGCGGCACGTCCTTGGAGTACAGCCACGCGTCCCACAGCGGCCGCAGCGACACATCCGCGTAGTTGGCGGCAAGACCGGTGAAGTCGTCGGTCACCGCGGTGGAATGACGGTGCCGTGCAGTCCAATCCTGCAGCAGCGCAAAGAAATTGTCGTCCCCGACGACGCCGCGCAGCGCATGTAGCGTCAACGCGCCGCGCTTGTACACCCGGTCGTCGAACATGTCGCGCGGACCCGGGTCGGACAGCAACAGGTCCTGCGGCGAGTCGCGGAGCCGCTCGTAGTAGTGGCGCGCCCACTCGTCGGCGCTCTCGCCGCCCGACTCCTCCGACCACAACCACTCCGCATAGCAGGCGAAACCCTCGTGCAGCCAGATGTCACGCCAGCGTCTGGCGGTCACCGAATTGCCGAACCACTGGTGCGCCAGCTCATGGGCGATCAGCCGCTCCGAGCCGCCGGTGCCGTCGCAGTGATTGGCGCCGAAGATCGAAATCCCCTGCGCCTCAAGTGGTATCTCGAGCTCGTCGTCGGTGACGACCACGGTGTAGCCCGTCGACAACGGATACGGGCCGAACCGTTTGACGAACAGCTTCATCATCTGCGGCTGTCTGCCGAAGTCCTGATCGAAGTTGCGCTTCAACCGGGCGGGCAGCGCCGCGTGCAAAGGCACCGGCGTCTTCTGCAGCCGGTACGACTCGTACACACCGATCTGCAGTGTGATCAGATACGTCGACGTCGGCTCGGTGAGCTCGTAGGTCCATGTCGTCATCGCCGCGCGCCGCCGCTGGGACTTCAACCGCCCGTTGGCGATCGCGCGATATGGGCTCTCGGTGGCGATCTGGATCCGGTAGCTGGCCTTCGAGCTGGGGTGGTCGTCGCACGGGAACCACGACGCAGCGCCGTTGGGTTGCCCCGCGACCAGCACGCCTTCGGTCAACTCCTCGAAACCGACCTCGCCCCAGAGGGACCGGACGGGTCGCGGGGTGCCGCCATACCGCACATTGATCGTCATGGCCGCTCCCGCAGCCAACTTCGACGACAGCGTGACGTGCAGCTTGTTGCGAGTGCAGTTGAACGCGGCGGGCCTGCGCCCGTTCACCGACACCTTCGTCACCGACAGCGCATCCGACAGGTCGAGCGTGAACGTGCGCAACTCCGCCAGCGTCACTGCGGTGATGGTCGCCGACCCGGTGAGCCGGTTGATCGCGACCTTGTACTCCAGATCGAGTTCGTAACGCGACACTCGATAGCCGAAGTTGCCATTGTTTGGCAGGTATGGGTCGATGACCGGGATCTTTTTCGCCGCCTTCTTCGATCGGGTCACGCGGCGGATTCCTCAGTCGCCTTCTCCGGCGGCTGATCATCGCTCTTCTTGCGGAACAGATTCCACGGGACGATCGGGTTGCCCTGCCATCGCGTCGACGGCGGCACCTCGTCGCCGCGCATCACCAGGGAGGCGGGCCCGACGGTCGCACCGGCGCCCAGGCGCGCGGCGGGCAGCGCCACGCAGTGCGGCCCCAGCGTCGCCCCTTCCTCGAGCACGACGGTATCCATCCGCATCACGCGGTCGTGGAACAGGTGCGTCTGCACAACGCAGCCGCGGTTGACCGTCGCCCCCTTCTCCAGGGTGACCAGGTCCGCTTCGGGCAGCCAGTAGGACTCGCACCAGACACCGCGACCGATCTTCGCGCCGAGGGCCCGCAGCCACAGGTTCATCACCGGCGTACCGGTCGCCGCACGGGCGAACCACGGCCCCGCAACGGTCTCCACGAACGTGTCCGACACCTCGTTACGCCAGACGAAGGCCGACCACAGCGGATGCTCGACGGCCCGGATCCGACCCACCACAACCCATTTCGCGATCACCGCGATGGCACCTGCAATGGCTCCGGCAGTCAGCAACACCAGGCCGCTGGCCAGCGCCGCCCACGCGTAACCGAATTCGACCACCAGGTACTGCAATGCGAAAAGGACCGCCACCCCGATCGCGAACGTCAGGATCACCGGCACCAGCCGGCACGTCTCCACGAAGCCGCGCATGATCTTCAGCCGCACCGGCGGATGGAACGTTCGCAGCGCGTCGGCGGCGGTGGGCTTGCGGCGCAACCGAATCGGCGGGCTGCCCAGCCACGACGAGCCGGCCTTCGACTTGTGCGGCGCCGCCGACAGCACCGCGACCAGGCCGTCGTCGGGCACCTTGCGGCCGGGCTGGGTGATACCGGAGTTACCCAGAAACGCGCGCTTGCCGATGGTGGCGGTCGCGACGTGAATCCAGCCGCCGCCCAGTTCGTAGGACGCGACCATGGTGTCGTCGGCCAGGAACGCGCTGTCCTCGATCACGGTGAACTTCGGCGTCAACAGCGCCGTGGAGATCTCGGTGCCGCGGCCCACCTTCGCGCCGAGCACCCTTAGCCACGTCGGCGTCAGCAGGCTGGCGTACAGCGGAAACAGGTAGTGCCGCGCGGCGTCCATCAGTCGTTCGGTGGCCCAGATCTGCCAACCCACGCGGCTGCGCACCGGGTGATATCCCTCGCGCAGCCACAGCGACAGCACCCGCACGCCGATCACCGTCAGCACGGCGTAGACGGCCAGCGCCACCAGGGTGGCCACCGGCGTCCACACCACGGCAGGCAGGATCGCATCGGTCACCGATGCTGAGTCGCGGATGGCCCAGCCGATCACCGCCAGCCCGCAGCCCAACGCCGCAAGTGGCAACGCGCCCAACAGCATCGACGTCACGCCGTAGACCAGCACCCAGAACGGGGCCCGGCCGGGGCGTTCCTGCGGCCACGGATGGCGTGCCTTGCCGGACTTCACCGCGGGCGAGCCCTTCCAGTACTGCCCCTTTTTCACCCGGCCGACCACCCCCGACCCCGCGGCGACGTCGGCGTTCTTACCGACGGCGGCACCCGGCAGCAGCGTCGTGCGCGCACCGATGGTGGCGTCGTTGCCGATCGTGATGGCGCCGACGTGGAAGTGGTCGCCGTCGATCCAATGCCCGGACAGGTCCACCTCCGGCTCGATCGAACTGCGGTGGCCCAGGGTGAGCATGCCCGTCACCGGAGGTGCCGAATGCAGGTCGACGCCCTTGCCGACCTTGTTACCCAGCGCACGCGCGTAGTACACCATCCACGGGGCGCCCGCCAGGTTCTCCGCTCCGCTGGCGTCGGCCAGCCGTTCGGCGAGCCACACCCGCATGTGCTCCGATCCGCCCCTGCGGTAGGTGCCCGGTTTCAGGAAACCGATCAGCATGCGGGCGCACAGCACCGCGATGCCCATTCGCCCGGCCGGCGAGACGAACACTCCGAACCCGGCGAGCACCCACCACCAGTTGACGGGAACCAGCCACGACGCCGGGCTGACGGTCGCCGCGACGTTGTTGACGATCGCCAGCCACACCACCCACTGCAGGCCGGTCAGCGTCGCCAACGGCAACGACACGAGCACCTGAAAAGCCTGCGACAACAACGGCATCGGCCGCACCACGCGCGTCTCGACCTGCGGAGGCGGGTCCAGCTCGTCGAGGAAGCCCGCCAGCGAACCCAGGCGGGGATGGTCGTACAGGTCGGCGACGGTCACCTGCGGATAGCGCCGGCGCAGTGCGGCCACCAGCTGTGCGGCCGACAGCGAGCCGCCGCCGAGGGCGAAGAAGTCGGCTTCGGGACCATCCACCGGCGCGGCGAGCACGTCGCGCCACAACCCCGCCAGCCAGCCCATCGTGCCGCCCAGGTCCGGCGCCTCCTCGTCGTCGGGTGCGCCCGGTGGCGGCCACGGCAGCGCGTCGCGGTCCACCTTCCCCGACGTCCGCGTGGGCAGCTCGTCGACGAGAACCAGTCGCGGCACCAGCGCGGCGGGCAGCGACTCGGCCAACGTCTTGCGCGCCGCGGCGATGTCGAACGCGGGATCGGCGCTGGCGATATAGCCCACCAGCAGGGGCGTGCCGCTCGCGGTCTTGCGGACCGCCGCCGCGCCGCCGCTGACGCCGGGCAGGTTCACCAGCGCCGCGTCGACCTCGCCGAGTTCGATACGCCGCCCACCGACCTTGACCTGATCGTCGGCCCGGCCGCAGAACACCAGCCCGTCGGACTCCAGCCGTACCAGATCGCCGCTGCGGTATGCCCGGTTCCAGCCCAGCGTCGGCATCGGCGCGTACTTCTCGGCGTCCTTCTCCGGGTCGAGATAACGGGCCAGCCCGACGCCGCCGATCACCAGCTCACCCACCTCGCCGAGCGTCACCGGCGTGCCGTCCTTGTCGACGACGGCCAGATCCCAGCCCGGCAGCGGCAGCCCGATGCGCACCGGCCCGATGCCGTCGAGTTTGGCCGCGCACGCGACGACCGT
Organism: Mycolicibacterium moriokaense; assembly: GCF_003347205.1. GTDB lineage: Bacteria > Actinomycetota > Actinomycetes > Mycobacteriales > Mycobacteriaceae > Mycobacterium > Mycobacterium moriokaense_B. The sequence goes on along the minus strand of NZ_QQBJ01000019.1, from coordinate 51,739 downwards.
CGCCTCGGTGGGGCCGTAGGTGTTCCACACCTCGCGGCCGCCGGCGTCGGGTCCGGCGGCCAGCCGCTCGGCGAGATCCGGCGGGCAGGCCTCGCCGCCGAAGATCAACAGCCGCACCGCCTCCAACGCCTCGGCGGGCCACAGCGCCGCCAGCGTCGGCACGGTCGAGACCACGGTGATGTCCTTGGACACCAGCCAGGGCCCGAGGTCCATGCCGCTGCGCACCAGCGAGCGCGGTGCGGGCACCAGGCAGGCGCCGCTGCGCCAGGCCAGCCACATCTCCTCGCAGGACGCATCGAACGCGACCGACAATCCGGCCAGCACCCGGTCACCGGGCCCAATCGGGTTGTCCTGCAGAAACATCCGTGCTTCAGCGTCGACGAACGCCGCGGCGCTGCGATGGGTGACGGCCACGCCCTTGGGCGTCCCCGTCGACCCGGAGGTGAAGATGATCCACGCGTCGTCGCGGCCCAGCGGTGACGCGGCCCGCCAGCCGCGGGAGTCGCCGACCCCTCGGGTCAGGCCCTTCTCGGTGATGATGCCGACGACGTTCGCCTCGCCGAACACCAGCGCCGCCCGCTCGTCGGGGTCGTCGGCATCCACCGGCACGTACGCGGCGCCGGTGGCCAGGGTCGCCAGGATCGCCACGTAGAGCGCATAACTGCCCGACGGCATCCGGATTCCGATGCGGTCGCCGCGACCGATGCCGCGGGCCGCCAGCCATGCCACGCTGTCTTCGATGTCGGCGATCAGCTCGCTGTAGGTCAGTTGCACCGAGCCGTCGTCGATGGCGGGCGCGTCGGGGTGGCGCATCGCGGTGTCGTAGAGGATGTCGATCAGCGTGCGCGGTTCCGGCGCGTACTGCGACAGCGCGTATTGCGCAGGTATCTCCGGCGAAGCAGCCCCAGCCACGCCTACAAACTACTAAGCGCGAGCGCTTGCGCGTGTGCGCCTGACGCGACGTGTGACGAGAACGGCTACGCCTCGAGCTCTCCGGCGAGCTTGCGCTCGATGCCGGCCCTGGTGGCCGCGGGCAGCGCGAGGATGCCGTCGAGCTCGGCCCTGGCCCGGGTGTAGGCGTTCTGCCGCTCCTGTGGCGTCGCGCCGTCGTCCTCGGCGAGCCGCAGCAGGCTTTGGGCGCGCGCGATGCGCTGCTGGTCCTCGTCGGAGAAGGTGCTGCGACGCAACCGGATCGCCTCGGCCTCGGCGACGTCGAACGCGGTCACGTAGTCGTGCACGGCATCGCGGTACTCCAGCTGCGCCTCGCGGTCGCCGTCGAGATCCTCGGCGCGCTCGGGCCGCAGCAGATCCGCACGCCGGCGCGCCTTGTGGAACTCCATCGTCAACGGGCTGCGCATGTCGGTCATCAACGGGAAGTCGAGAAGCTTCGCGACGTCGATCTCGTACTCCAGCCAGCGCGCATCGGTGCGGCCGTGCGCGTCGAGGACCTTCTTCAGCTCGCGGCGGTGCTTGAGCTCGTTGCTGCGGGAGCGGCCTTCGGCCTCGGCGACGGCGATCTTGGTCTGCTGCTTGATCCGGTAGCGCTCGAGCCTGCGGTCGGCGCGGCGCTCATTGGCGGCGGCGACCGCCCGCACCCCGCCGCCGATCATGCCGCCGAGCGGAAAGATCAGCCACCAGAAGTGGCCTGCGAATTGGAGCATAGGAGCCACACGCCCCAGCATGCCACCGTCAGGAAATCAGGCGGCGATCCCCAGGTGTCACCAGTTGTCGTAGCCGCCCTCGGGGCCCAGCATGCGTTCCAGCCGGGTGCGGTTGATCCGGGCCAGCTCGTTGCGGACGATCTTGCGCTCGGTCTCGACGTCGTTCATCAGGCGGTCGCTCATGGTCGCCAGCACGTCGGAGGCGCAGTAGCCGTTGATGAACATCACGAAACCGAAGCCGAAGTGGTCCAGGTACTTCTTCGACGCCACGGCGAGTTGGTCCATCACCTCGGCGCGGTCGTCCCAGATGGCGCAGCACTCGGCCGCCGACTTCTCGCTGCCGGGCCTGCGCCCCACGTCCGGGTAGGCCTGCAGGATCGAGTCGACCGACTCCTCGGCGAGCCCGAACAGTGAGCGGTCGGCCTGCCGGAACAGCGAATCGTGATCCGCGTACGGGCGCCCGCGGGCGACGTCGGCGGCCAACGGCACGCTGTAGCAACATTCGTAGACCGCGTGCACGGCGCGTCGCATCGGCATGTCGTTGAACACGTCCAACCCAATGCCCTGATGCATGAACACACCATCATGATGCGAGCGTCATGGCACGCCGGCGTTACGCCGTGTTACAGCGAAGAAAACTCCGGGGTGCGACGCACGCCGACCGAGGTCAGTGGCCGTCGGTTTTGAATCGCTCGATCGACCGGTTGACCTCGGCTTCGGCTTCCTCGCGGCCGGCCCAGTCGGCGGCCTTCACGTACTTGCCCGGTTCCAGGTCCTTGTAGTGGACGAAGAAGTGCTTGATCGCCTCGAGTTCGGCGCTCGGCACGTCGCCGACGTCCTTGATGTGGTCCCAGCGCCCGTCGCCTGCGGGGACGCACAACACCTTGTCGTCGCCGCCGGCCTCGTCGGTCATCTTGAACATGGCCACCGGTCGTGCCTCGACGATGCAGCCAGGGAACACCGACTCGGGCAGCAGCACCAGCGCGTCGAGCGGGTCGCCGTCCTCGCCGAGGGTGTTCTCGATGAAGCCGTAGTCGGTCGGATATCCGAACGCCGTGTAGAGGTAGCGGTCGAGCTTGACCCGGCCCGAGTCGTGATCGACCTCGTACTTGTTGCGCGAGCCCTTCGGGATCTCGATGACTACGTCGAACTCCACCGTCGTGGCTCCTCGTCTTGTGCTTGCCGGTTATGGGACGACGTCACCCTAATCCAGCCGCCTGCGCCACCGTCGCTGACCTCGGGCTTCCAAGCAGCCGATACCCTGCTTTAGCAGGCCAGAGTCAGGAGGAGCATGCGTCCCGCCCAGTGGCGACGGTCCACCCACGTAGTGATCGGGTTGGCCGTGGTGCTGATTGTCGCCCTCGTCGTGGTGGTCGCGGCGTTGCTGCGCGGTAGCCACTCCAGCGACGCCGAGGCGATTGCGCCTGCTCCCGCGCCCGCCACCGCCGACCCCGGTATCACGCCGGTGTCCGACTCCGCGGGCACGCCGGCCCCCGACAGGCTGGCCGCGACCCTGGCCATGACGCTGGCCGACCCGAACCTCGGCATCTTCACCGGCCGGATCGCCGACGCCGTCACCGGCAAGCAGTTGTGGGCGCAGGGGGCGAACATCCCGATGCAGCCGGCGTCGGTGACCAAGGTGTTGACGACGTCGGCGGCGCTGCTCGGTCTGGACCGCGACGCGCGGCTCACCACGACGGTGCTGGCGTCGGACCGGCGCCCCGGTGTGGTCGTGCTCAAGGGCGGCGGCGACCCGACGCTGTCGGCCGCCCCCAAGGGGCAGGACACCTGGTATCACGACGCCGCGCGGATCAGCGATCTGGCAGACCAGGTGCGGCAGAGCGGCACCAGGGTGACGGCCGTGCAGGTCGACGTCAGCGCCTTCAGCGGGCCGACGATGGCGCCCGGCTGGGATCCGCTCGACATTGACGGCGGCGACATCGCCCCGATGGAAGCGGTGATGCTCGACGCCGGTCGCACCCAGCCCGTCAGCGTCGACTCGGCCCGGTCGACGACGCCTGCGCTGGACGCGGGCCGCGCGCTGGCAGTCGCGCTGCGCGTCGACCCGGCCACGGTCACTGTGCTGCCGTCGGCGTTCGATGGCCAGGAGATCGCGTCGGTGCAGTCGCCGCCGCTGATCGATCGGCTGCGCGAGATGATGAACAACTCCGACAACGTGATGGCCGAGTCGATCGGCAGGGAGGTCGCCGCCGCGAAGGGGCAGCCGCAGAGCTTCGACGGCTCGGTTCGCGCGGTGCTCGGCGAACTGGAGTCGGCCGAGATCGACACCGGCGGATCGCATCTGGTGGACTGCAGCGGCCTGTCCGTCGACGACCGGCTGACCGCCGATACGCTCGACGGGGCCGTCGGCGCCGCCGCGGGCCCCCACCACCCGACGCTGCGGCCGCTGCTGGACCTGCTGCCCATCGCGGGCGGCAGCGGCACGCTATCGAACCGGTTCATCGACACCGACGCCGGCCGCTCGTCGCTGGGTTGGCTGCGCGCCAAGACCGGGTCGTTGACGGGCACCAACACCCTTGTCGGCATCGTCACCGACGCCAGCGGCCGGGTGCTGACCTTCGCGCTGATGTCCAACAATGCTGGCCCGACCGGCCGCACCGCCATCGACGCCTTCGCCGCGACCTTGCGGTCATGCGGATGCGGGTCATGAGGGCTCATGACTAAATCGACCAAAGTCACCGTCGGCCGCACCGTCGACTGGGGATTCGCCGCGACCGTCGGCGCCAAGCTGGCCCGGCCCGGCCCCGCGGCCACGGACTACACCCGGCGCCAGGCGATCGAGCAGTTGGCCGGCGCGTCGCTGCGCGCCGAGATGCCGGTGCGGGAGGTGACCGGCCTCAACGAGGGCGGCGAGATCCCCGAGGCCCGCATCGTGGATCGCACCGAGTGGATCACGGCGGCCTCGCGGTCGATGCGCACGATGACCGGCGGAAGCAACGGCGACAAGCCGAACTTCATCACCGGCCGCATCACCGGCGCGCAGACGGGCGCGGTGCTGGCGTTCGTCTCGTCGGGCATCCTCGGCCAGTACGACCCGTTCGGGGACAACGGCGGGGAACTGCTTCTGGTGTATCCCAACGTGATCGCGGTGGAGCGACAGCTTCGGGTGGCGCCCGCCGACTTCCGGCTGTGGGTGTGCCTGCACGAGGTGACCCACCGGGTGCAGTTCCGCGCCAACCCGTGGCTGGCCGACCACATGTCGAATGCGCTGGCGGTTCTGACCGAGGAGTCGGGCGAGGACGTCACCGAGGTGATCGGCCGGTTGGCCGGCCTGATCAGGGATCGGCGCGACGGTGTTGCGGCCGAACCGAATTCGACAGGCGTGCTCGGGGTGCTGCGCGCCGTGCAGTCCGAGCCGCAACAGCAGGCCCTCGACCGGTTGCTGGTGCTGGGCACGCTGCTGGAAGGCCACGCCGACCACGTGATGGACGCCGTCGGGCCCGCCGTGGTGCCGTCGGTGGTGATGATTCGGCGCCGGTTCAACGAGCGACGCCACCGCAAGCAGCCGCCGCTGCAACGGCTGATGCGCGCGCTGCTGGGCATCGACGCCAAGATGAGCCAGTACACCCGCGGTAAGGCGTTCGTCGACCACGTCGTCGAGCGGGTCGGGATGGCGCGGTTCAACGCCATCTGGACCGGGCCCGAAACCTTGCCGCTGCCAACGGAAATCGAAGAGCCGCAGCGATGGATCGACAGAGTGCTCTGAGCACACTGCGGGCCGCCGTGTCGACGTTCGGCCTGCGCTACACCGCCGCGGCCGACCGCTGGTGCGTCGCGCTGTCCGGTGGCCCTGATTCGCTGGCGCTGACTGCGGTGGCCGCGAAGGTCAGGCCGACGACGGCCCTGATCGTCGACCACCGACTGCAGGCCGATTCCGACCGCGTCGCGGCGACCGCAGCAGAGCATGCGCGGGCACTCGGTTGCGTTGACGCGCAGGTGCTTTGCGTGGACGTCGGCAGCACGGGTGGTCCGGAAGCCGCCGCCCGCACGGCCCGCTACCGCGCGCTGGACGCCGCCCGCGCCGACGCCCCGGTGCTGCTCGCGCACACCCTTGACGACCAGGCCGAAACGGTGCTGCTGGGGCTCGGCCGCGGATCCGGGCCCCGCTCGATCGCCGGCATGCGGCCCCACGATCCGCCGTGGTGCCGGCCGCTGCTGGGCGTGCGGCGCACCGTCACCCATCAGGCCTGCGACGAGTTGGGCATCGAACCGTGGCAAGACCCGCACAACGCCGACCCCCGCTACACCCGCGCCCGGCTGCGCGCCGAGGTGCTGCCGCTGCTCGAGGAGGTTCTCGGCGGCGGCGTCGCCGAGGCGCTGGCCCGCACCGCGACGGCGCTGCGCGAGGACACCGAGACGCTCGACGACCTGGCCCGGTGGGCGCTGGCGGGAGCGTCCGTCGGCGACGGCCTGGACACCGGCCGGTTGAGCATGCTGCCGGAGGCGGTCCGGCGCAGGGTGATCCGCAGCTGGCTGCTGGCGGGCGGCGCCGTCGGCCTGACCGACAAACAGATCCGCTGCATCGACACCCTGGTCACCGACTGGCGCGGGCAGGGGGGCGTCGCGGTCGGCTCCGCGCTGCGCAGCGAGCGGCTGTTCGCGGGCCGCCGCGAGGGCATGCTGACGCTGTATCGCGAGCCCGTCGGCGGGCGTTAGGCGAACTCACGTTGGTCGAGGACGCGTCGGCATGGCACGCTGTGGACGTGGCTGCTGAGGAGCTGTATCCGGGCGACATCAAGTCGGTGTTGCTGTCGGAGGAACAGATTCAAGCGCGGGTCGGCGAACTGGGTGTGCAGGTGGGCGACGACTACCGGGACGCCATCGCGCAGGCCAACCAGGATCTGCTGCTGGTCACGGTGCTGAAGGGGGCCGTTTTCTTCGTCACCGACCTGGCCCGGGCCATCCCGCTGCCCACCCAGCTGGAATTCATGGCGGTCAGCTCCTACGGCTCGTCGACGTCGTCGTCGGGCGTGGTGCGGATCCTCAAGGACCTGGACCGCGACATCAATGACCGCGACGTGCTGATCGTCGAGGACATCGTCGACTCCGGGCTGACACTGTCCTGGCTGCTGCGCAACCTCGCGACCCGGCACCCGCGGTCGCTGCGCGTGTGCACGCTGATGCGCAAACCCGACGCCGTTCGCGACGACGTCGACATCTCCTACGTCGGCTTCGACATCCCCAACGAGTTCGTCGTCGGCTACGGGCTGGACTACGCCGAGCGCTATCGCGACCTGCCCTACATCGGCACCCTCGACCCGAAGGTGTACGAGGACTTCTGACGCGATACGGAATTCCGGCACCGAAAGTGCGACAAGAGGCGTGCCGGAATTCCGTATCGGGGAAGGTGGAACATGAATCGGACCGCCCTGCGCATCTGCCCGCTCTGCGAGGCCACCTGCGGCCTGACGCTGACGATCTCCGACGGCCGGGTCACCGGGGCCCGCGGTGACGCCGACGACGTCTTCAGCGCCGGCTTCATCTGCCCGAAGGGCGCGAGCTTCGCCGAACTGGACAACGACCCCGACCGGCTGACGCAGCCGATGGTGCGCCGCGACGGTGTGCTCACGCCGGCGAGCTGGGACGAGGCGTTCGCCGCGGTCCAGAGTGGCCTCGGCGACGTCATCCGCGACCACGGCGGGGCGTCGGTCGGCGTGTATCTCGGCAACCCCAACGCGCACACCGTCGCAGGCAGCCTGTACGGGCCGCTGATCATCCGCGGCCTCGGCACCCATCAGGCGTTCTCCGCCAGCACCCTGGACCAGATGCCGAAACACGTTGCGCTGGGCCACATGTTCGGCAGCCCCGTCGCCTTCACGGTGCCGGACCTGGACCGCACCGACTACCTGGTGATCATCGGGGCGAACCCGCTGGTGTCCAACGGCAGCCTGGCCACCGCCGCCGACTTCCCCGGCAAGCTGCGGGCGCTGCGAAAGCGCGGCGGCAAGCTCGTCGTGATCGACCCCGCCCGCACCCGCACCGCCGAACTGGCTGACCGGCACATCGCCCCGCGGCCGGGCACCGACGGCGCCCTGCTTCTCGCGGTCGTGCACGTGCTGTTCGACGAGGGCCTGGTCGCCGAGGATCTCGGTGGCATCGCCGAGCACGTCAACGGCGTCGACGACATCCGCGCCCTCGCCGCGACGTTCTCACCCGAGGACGTCAGCGACTACTGCGGGGTCCCCGCCGGCGACATCACGGCGCTGGCCCGCGAACTCGCCGCGGCCCCGACCGCCGCGGTGTACGGCCGAATCGGCACGTCGACAGTCGAATTCGGCACGCTCGGCAGCTGGCTGGTCGACGTCATCAACGTGCTGACCGGCAACCTCGACCGGCCCGGGGGCGCGATGTTCCCGCTCGGCGCCGCGGCACCCGCACCACGGCCGCCGAAGCCGGGCCGCGGCTTCAAGACCGGTCGCTGGCACAGCCGGGTCTCCGGCTATCCCGAGGCGCTGTCCGAACTGCCCGCCGCCGCACTCGCCGAGGAGATCGACACCCCCGGCGACGGGCAGATCAAGGCGATGATCACGATCGCGGGCAACCCCGTGCTGTCCGCGCCCGATGGCGACCGACTCGACAAGGCGCTGGGGGGAGGATTCATGGACTTCATGATTTCTGTCGATCCGTACCTCAACGAGACCACCAAGCACGCCGACGTCATCCTGCCGCCACCGCCGCCCTCGCAGAGCCCGCATTTCGATTTCGCGCTGAACAACCTCGCGGTGCGCAACAACGTCCGCTATTCGCCGCCGGTGCTGCCGCCCGACGGCAGGCCCGGCGAGTCGGAGATCCTGTCGCGAATCGCCCTGATCCTCTACGGCGTTGGCGTCGACGGTGACCCCGGTCTGGTGGATGAGCAGGTGATCGCCACGACGCTGGCGAAGGAGACCGCCGACCCGAACTCGCCCGTGGCCGGCCGCGCGGTCGACGAGTTGACCGCGATGCTCGCCGACGGCCCCGGCTACGAACGACGCCTCGACATGATGCTGCGGCTCGGCCCCTACGGCGACGCGTTCGGCACCAAGCCCGACGGTCTGACCTTGCAGCGGGTCAAGGCCGCGCCGCACGGCATCGACCTGGGCCCGCTGCGGTCGCGGCTGCCCGAAATTCTCCGAACAGCCAGTGGCCGTGTCGAACTCGCGCCGCCGGCGTTGGTCGACGAGGCGGCGCGGCTGCGCGCGTCGCTCGGCGGCAGCGCCGACGGGTTCGTCCTGATCGGCAGGCGGCACCTGCGCTCCAACAACAGCTGGATGCACAACGTGCCCGCGCTGACCGGCGGCTCCAACCGCTGCACGTTGCAGATGCACCCCGACGACATCGCCGAGCTGGATCTGGCCGATACCGCGAAGATCAAGGGGCCCGGCGGCGAGCTACTGGCCCCTGTCGAACCGATGCCGGGGATGCGCCGCGGCGTGGTGTCGCTGCCGCACGGCTGGGGTCACGACCGCGCGGGCACCCGGCTCGGGGTGGCCTCGGAACGGCCGGGCGTCAACGTCAACCAGCTCAACGACGGCAACATGCTGGACCCGCTGTCGGGCACCGCCGTGCTCAACGGCATCCCCGTCGACATCGCTCCTGCGGACTGATCTCGTCGACGCGCTGCGGGCGCGCTACGTGAGCTCCCAGATCACCGTCACCGAGAAGTTGATGCTCTGCTGGCCCGGCTCCAGCGGTACGGCCTCCATGGCCGCGCGCGGCGCGGGCAGCGGCGTCGGGCTTGGTGGCGCCGTGCCCGCGGACTCCGAGATCGAGATGACCTTGCCCAGCGTGAGTCCGGCCAATTGGGCGTACTGCTCGGCGCGGTCCTTGGCGTCGTCGAAGGCCCGTGTGCGGGCGTCCTTCACCAGTTGCGAATCGTCGTCGATCGCGTAGCTCACCGAGTTGATCCGGGTGGCGTCGCCGCCGGTGGTGGCGATCAGCGCCAGCGTCTGAGAGGCGTTGTCGAGGTTGCGGATCTTGACGCTGACCGAGTTGCTCGCCTGGTAGGCGGTGATGGTCGGGTTGTCGCCGCCGCCGTATTGCGGCTGCACGGTCACGTTGGTGGTGCTGATGTCGTTGCGGTCGATGCCCGCGCCGACCAGTGCGTTGATCACGGCCTGCATGCGGTCGCTGGTCTGGTTCATCGCGGCGGTCACGTCCGGCGCGGTGGCCTGGATCGATACGTCGGCGTTGAGCGTGTCCGGCCTGCCCTGCACCTCGCCGGAACCGACGACGGTCACCTGGCGGGTGCTGGAGTCCGCGGTCGGGATGATCGACGGCCCCGAGGAGGACTTCGCGTCACACGCGGACAGCCCGATGACGGCCATCCCGGCGGCCGCGAGGACCAGCATTCGGGTCGCAAGTTTCGCTCTCGCTGCGATCGGCATGCTCCGCACCATACCGTCAGGGCGTCACCAGGATTTTGCAGTGTTCGTCAGGGCTGGCGAGATCGTCGAACGCGGCGCCGACGTCCTCCAACCCCACCTCCCCGGTGATCAGCGGGGCGACGTCGACGTCGCCGTCGGCGATGGCCCGAAGCGACTCGGAGAACTCCGCCGCGTCGTAGGCGTTGACGAACTGCACGTTGATCTCCTTGGCGATGCCGAACAGCGGCAGGATCGGGTCGGCTTCCATGCACACGCCCGCGATGACGAGCCGGGTGCCGATCGGTGCCCGGCGCAACACGTCGTTGACGATCCCGGGCACGCCGACGGCCTCGAACACCACCGCCGGTTTCACCTCGTCGAACGGCGATGCCTGCGCCGGATCCACCACCTGGTGTGCGCCCATCGCCGTCGCCAGATCCCGGCGCTTCGGCGAAAAGTCAGCCGCCACAATGTGTTCCACGCCTCGATGGCGCAGGGCAGCAATGATGGCCAGCCCGATCGGGCCGGATCCGATGACCAGGGCCGTGTCGCCGGGCCCGATCGCCGACTTGTTCACCGCATGCAGGCCCACCGCCATCGGCTCGGTGAGTGCTGCGTGGCGCGGGTCGAGGCCGTTGGGGATGGTCAGCAACAGCGGGGCGGACAGCAGCATCTTCTCGGCATAGCCGCCGATCGTGGTGTTGCTCGACAGGATCGGCTCGAATCCCTTGGCCGACAACAACACCGGTAGCGAGGTCACCATCGTTCCCGGCAGTGGCGCGTCGGTGTCGGGACCCGCTTCGAGCACCTCGGCGCTGAACTCGTGTCCCATGAACACGTCCTCGGCCAGGTCGACCGCGAGCCCGCCTTCGATCGGCATGCCCGTCATCTGGCGGGTCAGCGTGACCATCTGTTGGCCGTGGGCGGCGAAATGCAGGTCGGAGCCGCAGATTCCGCAGGCTTTCACGGCGACCAGCACCTGCCCGGGTCCGGGCACCGGTTCGGCGATGTCGTCGCGCAGCACCATCCGGCCGTCGCGCAGCACCGACGCGCGCATCACTGCTCCCCGGTGTGCTCGTGGATCGCCTTGACGATCGCCTCGCCTGCGCGGCCGAGCAGTTGGTCGCGCATCCCCTTGGCCCAGTCGTGCGACGCGCGTGGCGCCGTCAGCTGACCCTTGAAGTGCGGAATCACCTCGCGGGCGAACAACTCGTAGGAGTGATAGGTGGCCTGCGGCGATGCCCAGTCGTGGCCGAGCAACAGCAGCGTGCCGAAACCGCCCGAGACGTCCAGCAGATCCTGGATGTGGGCGACCGCGTCACCCGGGGTGCCGATGCAGCAGTTGCCCTTGGCCGCGTAGTCCTCGACGAACTGATGCGGGGTCTGCGCGCCCTCGACCGAATTGGACAGCGGCACAAAGCCCGCCGCGCCGAAGTAGTTCGCGAAGTCCTGCAGCCCGTAGGTGCAGTCGTCGATCGCCTGCTCGCGGGTGTCGGCCAGGTGCATGATGGACAGCACCCGCCAGTTCGCCCGGTCGGGCTCGTCGCGGCCCGACTTGCGCGCCTGCTCGGCGACGACGTCCCAGGTGTTCTCCAACGCCGCGTAGCCGCCCGGTACCGACATCGACAGCGAGAGCAGCGAAGTGCCCAGAGCGCCCGCCAGCCGCGGACCCGACGGGGAAATCATGGCCGCGCAGGATATTTCGGGGTGGGGCCAGGTGTAGGGGCGGATGTGCAGTTGCGCGTCGCGCAGTGTGAACCAGTCGGAATGCCTGCTCACCCGCTCCTCGGGCGCAGCGCGCAGCAGCGCCATGATGGCCCCCAGCGACTCCTGCATCATCCGGCGCTGCTCGACGGGATCGATGCCCATCATGTACGCATCCGACGGCAGGGCACCGGGTCCGGCGCCGAACATCACCCTGCCGCGGGTCAGGTGATCGAGCAAGACCCAGCGATCGGCCACCATCAACGGGTGGTGATAGGGCAGCGACACCACACCCGTGCCGAGCCGGATGTGCTTGGTGCGCTCCGCGGCAGCGGCGATGAACACCTCGGGGCAGGCGATCAACTCGTAGCCGCCGGAGTGATGTTCGCCGAACCACGCCTCCTCGAAGCCCAGCCGATCCAGCAAGACCGTGCGCTCCATGTCGTATTCGAGTGCGGTGGTGGGGGATTGGCCGACCGGGTGAAACGGTGTGATGAACACCCCGAAGCGCAACGGCCTGCCGGTCATGACTGCTCCACCTCTCGCAGGAACCGCAGCAGCAGTTTGTTGACTTCGTCGGGGCGCTCCTGCTGCAGCCAGTGCCCCGCGCCCTCGACCCACTCTTCGGTGTAGGGCCCGGCGACGACCTCGCGGGCGCGGGCCGGGTTCATCGTCGGAGCTATCGGGTCGGCGGTGCCGCCGACGAAGAGCGCGGACGCGGTGATTCGCGCGTCGGCGAGCGCCTGCGTGGTCTCCCAATTGCGGTCGTAGTTGCGATACCAGTTCAGGGCGCCGGTGAACCCGGTCCGGCTGAATTCGGACACATAGTGGTCGAACTCGTCGGCGCTGATCCAGTCCGGCAGCGGCGCCGCCGCGTCGAGTAGTCCGGCGAACATTCCGCTCATCGTCGCCGTCACATCGGCGGCCATCTCGGCGTCGGCCCGCCCCGGCTCCTGGAACCGCAGCATGTAGAAGTCGTCGCCGAACTTCTCCCGCCAGCGTTCGGTGGGGCGGGATCTGGGTCGCGGGATCGGCGGCACGCTCAGGCCTGCGACCGCGCGCACCCGGTCGGGATGCAGCAGCGCGGTCTGCCACACCACCAGCGCGCCCCAGTCGTGGCCGATGAACACCGCCCGCGCCGCGCCGACGTCGTCGAGCAGGCCGACGAGGTCGCCGGTCAGCGCGTGGATGTCGTAGTCCGCGACGGCCTCGGGCCTGCTGGAGCCGCCGTAGCCGCGCTGGTCGGGCACCAGAACGCGGTAGCCGGCTGCGGCCAGCACCGGGATCTGGTGCCGCCACGAGTAGGCCAACTCGGGGAAGCCGTGCGCCAGCACGACCACCGGCGCTTCGCGCTCACCGGCGTCGTACAGCCGCAGGTGCACGCCGTTGACTGCGACCGACCGCTCGGTGGTAGGCACGCAAGCCAGCCAAGCACAGCCGGGTCGGACCACGGAAGAGCACGCTCGGCGAACGGGCGTGGCCAACCGTCGGGAACTGCCGAGCGTTGGTATAGCGGTAGCCTTGTCTATTCAAGCTGCATGTATGGAAGGACACCGGCCGAGAGCGGTCGCGACGATTGAGCCCGAGGACGACGTAGGTAATGAACCGCAAAAATGTGATCCGCACGCTCACCGTCATCGCGGTGGTGCTGTTGCTGGGCTGGTCGTTCTTCTACTTCAGTGACAGCACCCGCGGCTACAAGCCCGTCGACACGTCGGTGGCGATGGCCCAGATCAACGGCGACAACGTCAAGAGCGCCCAGATCGACGACCGCGAGCAGCAGGTGCGCCTCGACCTGAAGAACGGCAACAGCGACACCGAAGACAGCGACAAGATCATCACCAAGTACCCGACCGGTTACGGGGTGGATCTGTTCAACGCGCTGCAGGCCAAGAACGCCAAGGTCAACACGGTGGTCAACCAGGGCAACATCCTGGGGTCGCTACTGATCTACCTGTTGCCGCTGCTGCTGCTCGTCGGCCTGTTCGTGATGTTCTCCCGCATGCAGAGCGGCGGCCGGATGGGCTTCGGGTTCGGCAAGTCGCGGGCCAAACAGCTGTCCAAGGACATGCCGAAGACCACGTTCACCGACGTGGCCGGCGTCGACGAGGCCGTCGAAGAGCTCTACGAGATCAAGGACTTCCTGCAGAACCCCAGCCGGTATCAGGCGCTCGGCGCCAAGATTCCCAAGGGCGTGCTGCTCTACGGCCCGCCCGGCACCGGCAAGACGCTGCTGGCCCGCGCCGTCGCAGGCGAGGCCGGGGTGCCGTTCTTCACGATTTCGGGTTCCGACTTCGTCGAGATGTTCGTCGGCGTCGGCGCCTCCCGCGTCCGCGACCTGTTCGAGCAGGCCAAGCAGAACAGCCCGTGCATCATTTTCGTCGACGAGATCGACGCAGTCGGCCGCCAGCGCGGCGCCGGGCTGGGCGGCGGCCACGACGAGCGGGAGCAGACGCTGAACCAGCTGCTGGTGGAGATGGACGGGTTTGGCGACCGCGCAGGCGTCATCCTGATCGCGGCGACCAACCGTCCCGACATCCTCGACCCTGCGCTGCTGCGGCCCGGCCGCTTCGACCGCCAGATCCCGGTGTCCAATCCGGATCTGGCAGGCCGCCGCGCGGTGCTGCGCGTGCACTCGCAGGGCAAGCCGATCGCCGACGACGCCGACCTCGACGGGCTGGCCAAGCGCACCGTCGGCATGTCCGGCGCCGACCTGGCCAACGTGATCAACGAGGCCGCGCTGCTCACCGCCCGCGAGAACGGCACGATCATCACCGGCCCCGCGCTCGAGGAGGCCGTCGACCGCGTCGTCGGCGGGCCGCGTCGCAAGAGCCGCATCATCAGCGAGCAGGAGAAGAAGATCACCGCCTACCACGAAGGCGGTCACACGCTGGCGGCATGGGCGATGCCCGACATCGAGCCCATCTACAAGGTGACGATCCTGGCCCGCGGCCGCACCGGCGGCCACGCCGTCGCCGTCCCCGAGGACGACAAGGGCCTGATGACCCGCTCGGAGATGATCGCCCGGCTGGTGTTCGCCATGGGCGGACGCGCCGCCGAGGAACTCGTCTTCCGCGAGCCGACCACCGGCGCCGTCTCGGACATCGAGCAGGCCACCAAGATCGCCCGCGCCATGGTCACCGAGTACGGCATGAGCTCCAAGCTGGGCGCGGTGCGTTACGGCACCGAGCACGGCGACCCGTTCCTCGGCCGCACGATGGGTACGCAGGCCGACTACTCGCACGAGGTCGCGCAGATCATCGACGACGAGGTGCGCAAGCTCATCGAGGCCGCCCACACCGAGGCGTGGGAGGTGCTCACCGAGTACCGCGACGTCCTCGACACGCTGGCCGGCGAGCTGCTCGAGAAGGAGACGCTGCACCGCGCCGAACTCGAGGCCATCTTCTCCGACGTGAAGAAGCGGCCGCGGCTGACCATGTTCGACGACTTCGGCGGACGCATCCCGTCCGACAAGCCGCCGATCAAGACGCCCGGCGAACTGGCGATCGAGCGCGGCGAGGAGTGGCCGAAGCCGCTGCCGGAGCCTGCGTTCAAGGCCGCCATCGCGCAGGCCAACAAGGCCGCCGAAGCCACTCGACCGAACGGCTCGAACGGCTCCGGCACCAACGGCGCCCCGCCGAACGGCCCGACGCAGCCCGACTACGGCGCCCCCGCGGGCTGGCACGCACCGGGCTGGCCGCCGCAGCAACCGCAGGGCCAGTACCCCCCGCCCCAGGGCCAGTGGTATCCGCCGCCGCAGCACCCCGGCTGGCAGCCGCCCAATGCCGGCGGCCCGCCTCCGTCGTCCAATGTCGGCGGCCCGCCTCCGTCGTACCCCCCGTACCAGCCCTACCCGTACCCGGGCCCGCATCAGCCGCCGCACGGCGGTCCGACCGGCGCGCCCCCGCCCGACCGCGAGGACTTCGGCCAGGAAGCCAACCGGCCCAACCCGCCCGCCCACGGCTGATACTGGAAAAACGGAGGCTTCGATGACGCGGCCGCACAACAACTCTGCGACCATCTCCACCCCGGACTTCGATCAGCCGCGCGCCGAGGCGGCGATTCGCGAACTGCTGATCGCCGTCGGGGAGGATCCCGACAGGCACGGGCTGGAAGACACCCCGGCCCGGGTCGCCCGCGCGTACAAGGAGATGTTCGCCGGGCTCTACACCGATCCCGACGACGTGCTGAACACCACGTTCGACGAGCAGCACGACGAGATGGTGCTGGTGAAGGACATACCGATGTACTCGACGTGTGAGCACCACCTGGTGGCGTTCCACGGCGTCGCGCACGTCGGCTACATCCCGGGCGAGGACGGCCGCGTCACCGGCCTGTCGAAGCTGGCCCGGGTGGTCGACCTGTACGCCAAGCGGCCACAGGTGCAGGAACGGCTCACCGCCCAGGTCGCCGACGCGCTGATGCGCAAGCTGCAACCCCGCGGCGCGATCGTCGTCATCGAAGCCGAGCACCTGTGCATGTCGATGCGCGGCATCCGCAAGCCCGGTGCCGTCACCACCACGTCCGCGGTGCGCGGCCAGTTCAAGACCGACAAGGCATCGCGTTCCGAGGCGTTGGATCTGATCTTGCGAAAGTGAGCCCACTGAGTCCGATGGTCTCTTCGGCAACGAACGTGCGGGTCATGGGGGTCGTCAACGTCACCGACGACTCCTTTTCCGACGGGGGGCTGTTCCTCGATCGCGACCGCGCCGTCGAACACGGACTTCAGTTGGCCGCCGCGGGCGCCGCGATCGTCGATGTCGGTGGCGAGTCGACCCGCCCGGGCGCCACCCGCATCGACGCGCGGGTGGAGTCCGCGCGGGTGCTGCCGGTGATCAAAGAGCTTGCGGGGCAAGGAATCACCGTGAGCATCGACACGATGCACGCTGAGGTGGCGCAGGCGGCGCTGGAGAACGGGGCCCACATCGTCAACGACGTCTCCGGTGGCCGCGCCGACCCGAACATGGCCGCGGTGCTTGCCGACGCGAAAGTGCCCTGGGTGCTGATGCATTGGCGGTCGGTCGGCGCGCAGCGCCCGCACGACGTGCCGGCCTATCGCGACGTGGTCGCCGAGGTGCGAGCCGAACTGCTGAGCGCCGTCGACGCCGCGGTGCACGCGGGGGTGGACCCGGCGAACCTGATCATCGACCCCGGCCTCGGCTTCGCGAAGACCGGCGAGCACAACTGGGCGCTGCTGCGGGCGCTGCCCGCGTTCGTCGACACCGGCATCCCGGTGCTCGTCGGAGCGTCGCGCAAACGGTTCCTCGGCAGCCTTCTCGCCGACGCCGACGGTCAACCCCGGCCGCCCGCAGGCCGCGAGACCGCGACGGCCGTCATCTCCGCCCTGGCCGCCGTGCACGGGGCGTGGGGTGTGCGGGTACACGACGTGCTGGCGTCGGTCGATGCGTTGAAAGTCGTCGAGGCATGGGCGGAGCCGGAGGCCAATGGCTGACCGAATCGAGTTGCGCGGCTTGACTGTTCGTGGCAACCACGGCGTGTTCGAGCACGAGCGACGGGACGGGCAGGACTTCGTCGTCGACATCACGGTGTGGGTCGACCTCGCGGCGGCTGCGGCCAGCGATGAGCTGGCCGACACGCTCGACTACGGCGCGCTGGCCCAACGGGCCGCCGACATCGTGGCAGGGCCGCCGCGCAACCTGATCGAGACGGTGGCCGGTGAGATCGCCGAGTCCGTGATGGGCGACGACCGGGTGCACGCGGTCGAGGTCGTCGTGCACAAGCCGGCCGCCCCGATCCCGTTGACGTTCGCCGACGTCGCCGTCGTCGCGCGACGATCCCGGCGCGGCGGCCGCGGGGGCGCCCCGTGACCTCGGTGGTGCTGTCGATCGGTTCGAACTTGGGCGACCGGCTGACCCATCTGCAGTCCGTCGTCGACGGCCTCGGCCCGGCTGTGCGGGCGGTGTCCCCGGTCTACGAGACCGACGCGTGGGGTGGCGTCGAGCAGGGACCGTTCCTCAACGCCGTGCTCGCCGCGGAGGACTCGAGCCTGGACGCCCACGGCTGGCTCGATCGCGCGCAGCAGTTCGAGCGCGCCGCCGACCGGGTGCGCGAGCAGCGATGGGGCCCGCGCACCCTGGACGTCGACCTCGTCACCTGCAGCGACGGTGACGCCGAGGTGATCATGCGGGACGAGACGCTGACGCTGCCGCATCCCTACGCCCACCAGCGCGCGTTCGTGATGGTCCCGTGGCTGGACGTGCAGCCGGAGGCGAGGCTGACCGTCGCAGGCGAGGTCCGGCCGGTCCGCGAACTGCTGGCTGGCCTGGAGCCCGCCGAGCGCGACGGCGTGCGCCGCACCGGGCTGGTGCTGACCTGATGGGTCCGACCCGCAAGCGTGACCTGACGGCCGCGACGGTGGTCGTCGCCGTGCTGGCCTATCTGCTGGTCAATGTTTTGTACCGATGGTTCCCCCCGATCACGATCTGGACCGGCCTGTCGCTGCTGGCGGTTGCCATCGCCGAAGGCGGCTGGGCGTTCTATGTGCGGGCCAAGATCAACGAGGGTGAGATCGGTGACGGCCCCGGCTGGTTGCACCCGCTGGCCGTCGCCCGGTCGGTGATGATCGCCAAGGCCTCGGCGTGGGTCGGAGCGCTGGTGCTGGGGTGGTGGGCCGGGGTGCTGGTCTACCTGTTGCCGCGACGGGACTCGCTGCGCGTGGCGGCGGAGGACACCGCGGGGGCTGTCGTGGCGGCGGTCAGTGCGCTCGCGCTGTTGGTTGCTGCGCTGTGGTTGCAACATTGCTGCAAGTCACCGCAGGAGCCGCCCGAGAACGGCGACGGAGCCTCGGAGTAGCTGACCGACAATAGCGGACGGCGAATCGCCGCGACGCTCGACACGCTGAGTGACCTGTGGCGGGTACAGTCGGCCCATGACCGTTCTGACCCGTGGTGCCCGGCCGCGGCGCAGCGGTCGACGGCCGGGTTGGCTTCTTTTCACGGTGTTGCTGGTGCTCGCCATCACGGCGAGTTCGGCGCTGGTGTTCACCAATCGGGTGGAGCTGCTCAAGCTTGCGGTCATCCTCGCGTTGTGGGCGGCGGTGGTGGCCGCGTTCGTGTCGGTGCTGTACCGCCGACAGAGCGACATCGATCAGGCGAAGGCGCGGGATCTGAAGCTGGTCTACGACCTGCAACTGGACCGTGAGATCTCCGCGCGTCGCGAGTACGAGCTGACCGTCGAGTCCGAGCTTCGTCGCGAGCTGTCCACCGAGATCCGCGCACAGGCGGCAGACGAGGTGGCCGCGCTGCGGGCCGAACTCGCGGCGTTGCGGGCCAACCTCGAGTACCTCTTCGACGCCGACCTGAGCCACCGGCCCGCGATCGAGACCGAACACGGGCCGGCGCGGCCGGGGCGGGTGGCCAGCAGCCGGATCGACTCCGACGGGCCCAATCTCAGGACCGAAGAGAACCCGATCATCGACGTGTCGGCCGAGCCCCACGCGCCAGATCACGAATGGTCGCCGACGCCGCTGTTCGGCGGCGCCCATCGCAGGCAGTCGGAGGCGGAGCCGACGCCCGAGGAGCGCCTGGCGTGGGCGGCCGAGCAGCGTGCCGCGGAACATCGCGCCGCCGAGGAGCGCGCCGCGGCCGAGCAACGCGCCGCGGCCGAACAGCGGGCGGCCGAGCAACGCGCCGCGGCCGAACAGCGCGCCGCGCAGCAGCGTGTGGCGGAGCAGCGGGAGGCTGAACAGCGGGCGGCGCAGCAGCGCGAGGCCGAGCAGCGCGCCGCGCACGAGCGCCGGGTCGCCGAGCGGCGTGCGGCCGACGAGCGCCGCGCCGAGGAGCAGCGCGCCGAGGAACAGCGCCGGGCCGAGGAACAGCGCGAAGCCGAAGAGCGCCGGGCCGCAGAGGAGCGGGAGGCCGAGGAGCGTCGGGTCGCGGAGCAGCGCGCCGCCGAAGAACACGCCATCGCCGAACAGCGGGCTGCCGCGCTGCGGGCCGCCGAGGAGGAAGCCGCGCAGCAGGCCGCCGCATCCCAGTGGCAGCCGGCCCCGGCGGAGGGGCAGTGGCTGCCGCCGGGAACCCCGGGCAGCAACTGGTCGTCGACGGAGAACGGCTCGGCCGACGAGTACGTCGGGCGCCGGCGCGCACCCGAGCCCGCGATGTCGACGCCGCCTCCCGAGTCGCCCCGCGGACGTCACTCGGCCCCGTCCGACGCCAACGATCCGGGACGCCCCAAGCCGCCTGCCCATCCGCCCGCGCTCGCTGTTCCGCCGCATCAGCCCACCCAGCCGCCCGCTCCCGAAGAGCCTGAAGAGCCCGCGCCCGCCGAGGACGTCGCACCGCGGCACCGCAGCCCCGACGAGGCCGAGTCGACCGGTGGGCACTCCGTCGCCGAGTTGCTGGCACGCCTGGAAGTCGGCTCCTCGGGTGGCGGCCGTCGTCGCCGCCGCGAAGAGTGAGCTAGTCTCTTAGCGACCGTCCGGTACCCGCAACGCAGGACCGGAACGACACACAGATCTTGCGAGGCCTTCTGCAATGGAGCAGTCCCCGTCTGCCTGGGGTCCCCAAGACGGGCCCATGCGCCCGGCCCGGTTGTCGGTCGGGATCATCTCCGCGGGCCGCGTCGGCACTGCGCTGGGCGTCGCCCTCGAGCGCGCCGATCACGTGGTCGTCGCCTGCAGCGCGATCTCCCGCGAATCCCGCCAGCGCGCGGAGCGCAGGCTGCCCGACACGGCGGTGCTGCCCGTGCACGAGGTCGCGGGCCGCGCCGAGCTACTGCTGATCGCGGTGCCCGACGCGGAGTTGGCGTCGGTGGTGTCCGGCCTGGCCGCCACCCGGGCGGTGCGGCCGGGGACCATCGTGGCCCACACCTCGGGCGCCAACGGCATCGCGGTGCTGAGCCCGCTGACCGAGCAGGACTGCATCCCGCTGGCCATCCATCCCGCGATGACGTTCACCGGCGCCGACGACGACATCGCCCGACTGCCGGACACCTGCTTCGGCATCACCGCCGCCGACGACATCGGCTACGCCATCGCCCAGTCGCTCGTGCTGGAGATCGGCGGTGAGCCGTTCCGGGTCCGCGAGGACGCCCGCACGCTCTACCACGCGGCACTCGCACACGCAGGCAATCACGTTGTGACGGTGGTGCTCGACGCCGTGGAGGCGCTGCGCTCGGCGCTGTGGGGGCAGGAACTCCTGGGCCAGGAACTCGTCGGTGACGAACCGGGCGGCATCGCCGAGCGGGTGGTGGGTCCGCTGGCGCGGGCGTCGCTGGAGAACGCGCTGCAGCGCGGGCAGGCGGCGCTGACCGGACCGGTCGCCCGCGGCGACGCGGCCGCGGTCGCCGATCACCTGCGGGCGCTCTCGGAGGTGGATCCCGAACTGGCGCAGGCGTATCGGGCGAATTCGCTGCGGACCGCCCAGCGCGCACACGCTCCTGAAGAGGTCTTCACGGTGCTGGAGGAGGCGCGATAGCCGTGACCGTCCGCAAGCCGCCGAAATTCGCAGCCAGGGAGCTCAACGTCTACAGCGCGCCGCGCGAGGTGTCCGAAGTGACGCGGGCACTTCGGCAGACCGGGCGACGGGTGATGCTGGTGCCGACGATGGGGGCATTGCACGAGGGACACCTGACACTGGTACGGGCCGCCAAGCGCGTGCAGGGCGCGGTGGTGGTGGTGTCGATCTTCGTCAACCCGCTGCAGTTCGGCCCCACCGAGGACTTGGACAAGTACCCCAAGACTCTCGACGACGACCTCGCACAGTTGCGCAGCGAAGGGGTGCAGATCGCGTTCACGCCGACCGCCGCCCAGATGTATCCCGACGGGCCGCGCACCTCGGTGCTGCCGGGCCCACTCGGCGTCGAACTCGAAGGAGCTTCGCGCCCAACACATTTCGCCGGTGTGCTGACCGTCGTGCTGAAGCTGCTGCAGATCGTGCGGCCGGACAGGGCGTTCTTCGGCGAGAAGGACTACCAGCAGCTGGTGCTGATCCGCCAGATGGTCGCCGACCTGAACGTCGACACGACGATCGTCGGCGTGCCGATCGTGCGTGAGCCGGACGGGCTGGCGATGTCGTCGCGCAACCGCTATCTCAGCGAGGTGGACCGCGAGCAGGCGGGCGCGCTGTCGGCAGCCCTGCTGGCCGGGATGTACGCCGCGTCGGGTGGGGTGCCCGCGGCGCTCGACGCCGCCCGCGCGGTGCTCGACGAGGTGCCCGCGATCGACGTCGACTACCTGCAGGTGCGCGACACCGCACTGGGCCCCGCGCCGATCGAGGGCATGGCACGGATGCTGGTCGCCGCCCGACTGGGCACCACCAGGCTGCTGGACAACATCGCGATAGACGTCGGGGCAACCGCCGGTACCGATGGGGAGCGGCCCGCCGGATCGGACGTCCACCACGAATTGCCATGGAGGAATTGATGTTACGAACGATGCTGAAGTCGAAGATTCACCGCGCCAGGGTGACGCAGGCAGATCTGCATTACGTGGGGTCGGTGACCATCGACGCCGACCTGATGGACGCCGCGGACCTGCTGGAGGGCGAACAGGTCACCATCGTCGACATCGACAACGGCGCTCGCCTGGTCACCTACGCCATCACCGGCGAGCGCGGCAGCGGCGTGATCGGAATCAACGGCGCGGCAGCCCATCTGGTGCATCCCGGCGATCTCGTCATCTTGATCGCCTACGGCACCATGGAGGATGCCGAGGCCCGGCACTACCGACCAAGGATCGTGTTCGTCGACGCCGACAACAGACAGATCGACTTCGGCCACGATCCCGCCCACGTGCCCGCCGACGCGGCGCAACTGCTGTCGCCGCGGTGAACACGTGCTGTTAGCAATCGACGTCCGCAACACCCACACCGTGGTCGGTCTGATCACGGGCTCGGGTGACCACGCCAAGGTGGTGCAGCAGTGGCGGATCCGCACCGAAACCGAGGTGACGTCGGACGAACTGGCGTTGACGATCGACGGGTTGATCGGTGACGACTCCGAACGCCTGACCGGTGCGGCCGGGTTGTCCACCGTTCCGTCCGTGCTGCACGAGGTCCGGGAGATGCTCGAGCAGTACTGGCCGACGGTCCCGCACGTGCTGATCGAGCCAGGGGTGCGCACCGGCATACCTCTGCTGGTCGACAATCCCAAAGAGGTGGGTGCCGACCGAATCGTCAACTGCCTGGCTGCATTTCACAAGTACCGCACGGCGGCGATCGTCGTCGACTTCGGGTCGTCGATCTGCGTGGACGTGGTGTCGGCCAAGGGTGAATTCCTCGGCGGCGCAATAGCCCCGGGCGTTCAGGTGTCGTCGGACGCCGCGGCGGCGCGGTCGGCGGCACTGCGACGGGTCGAGCTGACCCGGCCGCGATCGGTCATCGGCAAGAACACCGTGGAGTGCATGCAGGCCGGCGCGGTGTTCGGCTTCGCCGGACTGGTCGACGGGCTGGTGTCGCGCATCCGCGAGGACATCGACGGATTCGGCGGCGACGATGTGGCTGTTGTCGCCACCGGCCATACGGCCCCGATGCTGCTCCCAGACCTGCACACCGTGAGCGACTACGACCGCCACCTGACCCTCGATGGGTTGCGCCTTGTCTTCGAACGCAACCGCGACAGCCAGCGCGGCAGGCTCAAGCAGGCGCGCTAGAAGCTAGAAGTACGTGCGGATCAGGTCGACGACGCGGTCGTCGTCGGCCAGCACGGGGATCAGCTGCCACTTGTCGAATGTGGTGCACGGATGCGAGATCCCGAACCGCAACCAATCGCCCACTTCGACGGTGGCCCGCTCGTCGGGGCCCAGCTGCAGGTAGGCGTGCTGATCGTTGAGTTTGACCACCGCACTGCCCGCGAGCCCGAGGGGCGTCGGCATGTCCTGGTCGAAGGAGACGTCGCGCCGGCCCATCGTCAGCAGCGCCAACTCCGGCTCGGGGCGCGACACCACCTGCGCCCACACCTCGAGCGCCGGTCGCAGGCCGTGGCGAAGCGGCGACGTCCTCGCGTAGAGACCGTGGTCGTGGGTCAGGTAGCACCCGCTGCGCACTACGGTGCGCACGGCGCGGCCCGCGACCGTGCCTAGCGTCAACGCGTCGGCGACGGCGTCGAAGTAGGTGCTGCCTCCCGCCGTCACGATGACGCGGTCGGTCTCGAACCGGTCCGCCAAGCGTTCGACGGCAGCTCGCAGCTCGGCGAGGTACCCGCCGACCCGCCCCAGCGCCTGCGGGGTGACGTCGTGGCCGAGTGCCGCTTCGTACCCGGCGACGCCGACCAGCCGCAGGGCGGGGGACCGGGCGGCGGCCGCGGCCACCTCGTCGACGGCGGAGCCGTCCCGGCAGCCGGTGCGACCGTCCGCCATCCCGATCTCCACGCAGACGTCGACCGGTCGGCTCGCCCCCTGCAAGGCCGCCGTCATCTGCTGCACTCCCGCCACGGAGTCCACCCAGCACGTCAGGCTGAACCCGGGGTCGTCGTCCTGCGTCGCGGCGACCCAGCGCAGGGCGGCGGCGTCCACCAGCTGGTTGGCGACGATCACGTCGCGGACCCCGAATGCCCGGTAGACGCGGGCCTGGCTGCCGGTCGCGAC
This sequence comes from Mycolicibacterium moriokaense, assembly GCF_003347205.1. Lineage (GTDB taxonomy): Bacteria > Actinomycetota > Actinomycetes > Mycobacteriales > Mycobacteriaceae > Mycobacterium > Mycobacterium moriokaense_B. Next base: position 27,464 of record NZ_QQBJ01000019.1, on the reverse strand, counting down.
GGTGACCGCGCAGGCCCCCGACGCGAACTGGCGGGCCAACAGCTGCGGGGCCATGTGGGTCTTGCCGTGCGGCGCCAGCTCGACCCCGCGGTCGCGGCACCAGCCGGCCATCGTCGCCAGATTGTGTGCCAGGGCATCCTCGCGCAGCACGCACAGCGGACCCAGCACGCCCTCGTCGACGAGGTTGACGGCCGCGGCGCGGATCTGAGCGGGCGTGCGACCCGACCAAGAGGCGGGCAGCCCCTTGAAACGCCAGTCCACCGGGTCGTCTGCCAGTGCGGCCACCGCTGCCGCGTTGATGGGTTCCGCCATGAGCTCATCTAAGCTGGCAGGTCGTGACCTCTCCTGATTCACCCGACCTTGAGGCCGATATCCCCGAGCAGTTCCGGATTCGTCAGGCCAAGCGCGAGCGGCTGCTCGCCGAGGGACGCGAGCCCTACCCGGTGGAGGTCGCGCGCACTCACACCCTCGCCGAGATCCGCGCCGCGTATCCCGACCTGGCCGTCGACACCGCGACCGGCGATTTTGTCGGCACCGCGGGCCGCATCGTGTTCGCGCGCAACTCCGGCAAGCTCTGCTTCGCCACCCTGCAGGAGGGCGACGGCACCCAACTGCAGGCGATGATCAGCCTGGCCCAGGTCGGGCAGGACTCGCTGGATCGATGGAAGTCAGATGTCGACCTCGGCGACATCGTCTTCGTGCACGGCGAGGTGATCAGCTCCCGGCGCGGCGAATTGTCTGTGCTTGCCGATTCGTGGCAAATAATTTCCAAGGCACTGCGCCCGCTTCCGGTGGCCCACAAGGAGATGAGCGAGGAGTCACGGGTCCGGCAGCGCTACGTCGACCTGATCGTGCGACCGGAGGCCAGGACGATCGCCAGGCAGCGGGTGGCGGTGGTGCGCGCCGTGCGCTCGGCGCTGGAACGGCGCGGCTTTCTCGAGGTCGAGACGCCTATGTTGCAGACGCTGGCAGGCGGTGCCGCCGCCCGACCGTTCGTGACGCATTCCAACGCACTTGATGCCGATCTGTTCCTGCGCATCGCACCGGAACTCTTCCTGAAGCGATGCTTGGTCGGCGGATTGGAGAAGGTATTCGAACTGAATCGGGTGTTCCGAAACGAAGGCGCCGATTCAACACATTCACCCGAATTTGCGATGCTCGAGACATACGAGGCGTACGGGACGTATGACGATTCCGCGGTGATGACCCGCGAGATTATTCAAGAAGTCGCAGACGAGGCGATTGGCACCAGAACGGTGCCATTGCCTGATGGCACCACCTACGATCTCGACGGTGAATGGCCGACGATCCAAATGTATCCGTCGTTGTCTGAAGCATTGGGCGAAGAAGTCACCCCGGACACTCCGGTGGCGCGCCTGCTGGAGTTCGCTGACCGGCTAGGTGTCGAGATACCGCGCGATCGCGGCTACGGACACGGCAAATTGGTCGAAGAGCTGTGGGAGCACACTGTCGGCGACAAACTCTGGGCGCCAACGTTTGTGCGTGACTTTCCCACCGAGACAACGCCGCTTACCCGTGCTCACCGCAGCATTCCCGGCGTCACCGAGAAATGGGATCTGTACGTGCGCGGCATCGAACTCGCGACCGGGTACTCCGAACTGACCGACCCCGTGGTGCAGCGCGAGAGATTCGCCGCCCAGGCCCGCGCCGCCGCGGCCGGAGATGACGAGGCAATGATGCTCGACGAGGATTTCCTTGCTGCACTGGAGTATGGGATGCCGCCGTCGACCGGAACGGGAATGGGACTCGACAGGTTGTTGATGGCGCTGACCGGACTGTCAATTCGGGAGACGGTTTTGTTTCCGATTGTTCGTCGCCAGAGCAACTGAACGGCGCTTTGCAGCCCCCTTGTTGAATGGCCTGCCCAGGTATGGCACATTGGTGCAAGGTTTCGACACAGAACTAGGCGCTAAGTGCCTGTCAGAAGGGTCAGTGTGGGCTAATGGCTAAAAAAGTGACCGTCACCCTCGTCGATGATTTCGACGGGGAGGGTTCGGCCGACGAAACCGTGGAATTCGGCCTCGACGGTGTCAGCTACGAGATCGACCTTTCTTCCAAGAATGCCGCGAAACTGCGTGCCGATCTGAAGCAGTGGGTCGACGCCGGGCGCCGGGTCGGCGGCCGCAGGCGGGGGCGTTCGGCGGGGTCGGGACGGGGCCGCGCGGCGATCGATCGCGAGCAGAGCGCGGCGATCCGGGAGTGGGCCAGGCGCAACGGGCACAACGTGTCGACCCGCGGCCGCATCCCCGCTGACGTGATCGACGCATTCCACGCAGCGACGTAGTCCCGGCAACGAAACGTATTGTTGCCAGATCACGCCGGCGACCGGCACGCCCGATCGTGCTTTCGCTAGCGGCGAACTGGCAGCCGAGGCGCCCCGGAAACGAATCAGCCGTGCGCCGCGTTGCTCATCTACGTCACCCGGTGCAGGGCGAATGGCGCCGCACGGCGCGCATCGGTCTCTTGTTGGCAACGAAGAACCAAGCAAGGCACCCGGGGCTGCCGCCCATTAGAGTGGACGGCAGGTACGCCGCGGCGTGACAGGCCCGCGCGCACCGACCTAGATGGAGAGCAGGTAACTACCGATGTTCGAGAGATTCACCGACCGCGCCCGCAGGGTCGTCGTCCTGGCTCAAGAAGAAGCCCGGATGCTCAACCACAACTACATCGGCACCGAGCACATCCTGTTGGGACTTATTCACGAGGGTGAGGGCGTAGCCGCCAAGTCGCTGGAGTCGCTGGGCATCTCGCTGGAAGGCGTGCGCAGCCAGGTCGAGGAGATCATCGGCCAGGGCCAGCAGGCGCCGTCCGGTCACATCCCGTTCACCCCGCGCGCCAAGAAGGTGCTCGAGCTCAGCCTGCGTGAGGCGCTGCAGCTGGGCCACAACTACATCGGCACCGAGCACATCCTGCTCGGGCTGATCCGCGAGGGCGAAGGCGTGGCCGCTCAGGTCCTCGTCAAGCTCGGCGCCGAGCTGACCCGGGTGCGCCAGCAGGTCATCCAGCTGCTGTCCGGCTACCAGGGCAAGGAGACCGCCGAAGCCGGCACCGGCGGCCGTGGCGGCGAGGCGGGCAACCCGTCCACCTCGCTGGTGCTCGACCAGTTCGGCCGCAACCTGACCGCGGCGGCGATGGAGGGCAAGCTCGACCCCGTCATCGGCCGCGAGAAGGAAATCGAGCGGGTGATGCAGGTGCTGAGCCGTCGCACCAAGAACAACCCGGTGCTGATCGGCGAGCCCGGCGTCGGCAAGACCGCCGTCGTCGAGGGGCTGGCACAGGCCATCGTGCACGGCGAGGTCCCGGAGACGCTGAAGGACAAGCAGCTCTACACGCTGGACCTGGGTTCGCTGGTGGCGGGCAGCCGCTACCGCGGTGACTTCGAGGAACGCCTGAAGAAGGTGCTCAAGGAGATCAACACCCGCGGCGACATCATCCTGTTCATCGACGAGCTGCACACGCTGGTCGGTGCCGGTGCCGCCGAGGGCGCCATCGACGCGGCCTCGATCCTGAAGCCGAAGCTGGCCCGCGGCGAGCTGCAGACCATCGGCGCAACCACGCTCGACGAGTACCGCAAGTACATCGAGAAGGACGCCGCCCTGGAGCGCCGCTTCCAGCCGGTGCAGGTGGGTGAGCCGACCGTCGAGCACACCATCGAGATCCTGAAGGGCCTGCGCGACCGCTACGAGGCCCACCACCGCGTGTCGATCACCGACAGCGCCATGGTGGCCGCGGCCACGCTGGCCGACCGCTACATCAACGACCGCTTCCTGCCGGACAAGGCGATCGACCTGATCGACGAGGCGGGCGCGCGGATGCGCATCCGCCGGATGACCGCGCCGCCGGACCTGCGCGAGTTCGACGAGAAGATCGCCGACGCCCGCCGGGAGAAGGAGTCCGCGATCGACGCGCAGGACTTCGAGAAGGCCGCCAGCCTGCGCGATCGGGAGAAACAGCTGGTCGCACAGCGCACCGAGCGTGAAAAGCAGTGGCGCTCAGGTGATCTCGATGTCGTGGCCGAGGTCGACGACGAGCAGATCGCCGAGGTGCTCGGCAACTGGACCGGCATCCCCGTGTTCAAGCTGACCGAGGAGGAGACCACTCGGCTGCTGCGCATGGAGGAGGAGCTGCACAAGCGGATCATCGGCCAGGAGGACGCCGTCAAGGCGGTCTCCAAGGCGATTCGCCGCACCCGCGCCGGCCTGAAGGACCCCAAGCGCCCGTCCGGCTCGTTCATCTTCGCCGGCCCGTCCGGTGTCGGTAAGACCGAGCTGTCCAAGGCGCTGGCCAACTTCCTGTTCGGCGAGGACGACGCGCTCATCCAGATCGACATGGGCGAGTTCCACGACCGCTTCACGGCCTCGCGGCTGTTCGGCGCCCCTCCGGGCTACGTCGGCTACGAGGAGGGCGGCCAGCTCACCGAGAAGGTGCGCCGCAAGCCGTTCTCGGTGGTGCTGTTCGACGAGATCGAGAAGGCCCACCAGGAGATCTACAACAGCCTGTTGCAGGTCCTCGAGGACGGCCGCCTCACCGACGGCCAGGGTCGCACCGTGGACTTCAAGAACACCGTGCTGATCTTCACCTCCAACCTGGGCACCGCAGACATCTCCAAGGCTGTCGGGCTGGGCTTCACCCAGGGCGGCGGGGAGAACAACTACGAGCGGATGAAGCAGAAGGTCAACGACGAGCTGAAGAAGCACTTCCGGCCGGAGTTCCTGAACCGCATCGACGACATCATCGTCTTCCACCAGCTGACTCGCGACGAGATCATCCGGATGGTCGACCTGATGATCGGCCGGGTGGAGAAGCAGCTCAAGGGCAAGGACATGGCCCTCGAACTCACCGACAAGGCCAAGTCCCTGCTGGCCAAGCGCGGCTTCGATCCGGTGCTCGGCGCGCGGCCGCTGCGGCGCACCATCCAGCGCGAGATCGAGGACCAACTGTCCGAGAAGATCCTCTTCGAGGAGGTCGGTCCCGGCCAGCTGGTCACTGTCGACGTCGACAACTGGGACGGCGAGGGCGCGGGCGAGGACGCGGTGTTCACCTTCACCGGGTCCAAGAAGCCGGCCAAGCCGATCGAGGAAGCCGACCTCGCCAACGCGGGTGCCGCGGGCAGCGCGAGCGCGGCGACGGCCAACGAGTAATTAACGGCCCTTAGGCAAAAGGCTCCCGAATCAGGTATTCGGGAGCCTTTTGCTATGCAGCCGCCCGATTGCCGGACGGTGCGCTTAGGATGTGCGATGTAATCAGGCGGGCGGCGGAATCCGGTGAGAATCCAGAACGGTCGCGCCACTGTGACAGTCAGACCCGACGGCCGCCGTAGATCTTCACCACTGGGACGCGACATCCCGGAAAGGACTCGTTCATGACGTATCCCGAGGCACGTAGGAGCGCAGCGCCCGCCGTCGACATCAGCGCCGCGAAGGCCGTGGTCTGGCTGACCGCGACTGCCTTCCTCGCGCTGTTGGTGCTGTACTTCGTCGGCTTGGACCAGGGTGCGACGTCGGTGTTCGGCGGCAACACCTACGTGCACGAATTCGTCCATGACGCCCGGCATCTGCTCGGCTTCCCCTGCCACTGATTCGCCGGGAGCGGATCGAGAGTGGAAAAACGAATAATCGGCCGCGGCCTGTTGGCGGGCGCGGTGGCCAGCGTGGCGGCGTTCGTGTTCGCGCGCACCTTCGTCGAACCCGTCATCAGCCGGGCCGCGGCGTTCGAGGAGGCGCACACCGGCGGTCACGACCACGGGGTCGAACTGTTCAGCCGCGGCGTGCAGGCCAACATCGGCATGGGGTTCGGGGTGCTGGCCTTCGGTGTCGCGATGGGGGCGTTGTTCGCCGTCGCCTACTGCGTGCTCTACGGCAGGGTCGGCAACCTGTCGCCGCGAGTGCTGTCGGTGGCGCTGGCCGGCGCCATGCTGACCTCGCTGTACGTGATTCCGTTCCTGAAGTACCCCGCCAACCCGCCCGCGGTCAGCCTCGACGAGACGATCCGGCAGCGCACCCTGCTGTACCTGATGATGGTGGTGCTCTCGGCGGCGGCGCTGGCCGGCGCCGTGTGGCTGGGGCGCATCCTGGCGCAGCGCTACGGCGCGTGGAGCGCGACGCTGATCGCGGCGGCGGCGTACGTGGTCGCGATCGCGGTCGTGATGCTGGTGCTGCCGACCATCGACGAGACGCCGGACGACTTTCCCGCCGACGTGCTCTACGAGTTCCGGCTCTACTCGCTGGGCACCCAGGTCGTGCTATGGGCCGTCATCGCGGTGGTGTTCGGATCGATGGTGGCGCGACTGCTCGGTGAGAGTCCGCGACGGGAGACAATTGCTGCGTGAGCGCGAGTGAGGTCGTCCGGCTGACACTTGTGTCGCATGCCATGACCGACGCGATGTCGGCCGGACGCTTCCCCACCGACGAACCGCTCAACTCCGTGGGCTACCGCCAGGTGGACGCCTCGATCGACCTCGGTGTCGCCGATGTCGCGTTCTGTGCCCCCGAGAAACGAACCCGTCAGACAGCCGAGTTGCTGGGTCTGCAGGCAGGCGTCGACCATCGCTTGGCAGACCTGGACTGCGGGCGGTGGCGCGGCGACGTGCTCGGCGGGGTCCGGCCCGCCGACCTGGCCATCTGGCTGACCGATCCCGCCCGGGCGCCGCACGGCGGCGAATCCGTCGTCGACCTGGTCAACCGCGTGCGTGGCTGGATGGACACGCTGACCGCCCGTCGCATGCGGTTGGTGGCCGTCACGCATCCCGCCGTCATCCGCGCCGCGATCCTGGTGGCGCTCGACGCGCCGCCGAAGTCATTCTGGCGCATCGACATTGCGCCGGTGAGCCGGACGGTGATGCATTTCCGCGGCCATGCGTGGACACTTCGCTGCACGCGCTGAAGATCAGGGCACGGGGATAAGGTCGAAGGTCTGCTTCACGATCGACAGCAGCCAGCCTGCCGTCGTCTGGCTGCGGAACTTCGGCCAGTTCAACTGGAAGCTCACCACATACGGTTGCCCGGTGTGGTCGACGGCATACCAACTGAAGGTCAGGTCGCCGGGCAGGTTGCCACCCTTTGCGCCGATGTAGGGCCACTTCGCGCGGTCCAGATCGATGCCGGGGATGGCGGCCAGGATGTCCTTGACCGGCGCCGCTGCGCCGACCGCCGATGCCTGAAGCGCCGCGTGCACCCGGCAGATGTCGTTCGCCGAGGCGTACCACTCGGCGCCGATATCCGATGCCGGTGTGTGGGTTCGTTGCGGATCCGGGTCGTAGGGACGGGAATTGGTCTGCTTGAACAGTTCCGCGCGCCCGGCCGCCGTGGACGACATCTTCTTCCACTGCTCACGCAGGTTCGGCCTGCCCCAGCCGACCGAGAACAGTTCGTGGGTGGTCGGGAACGGCGTCATGCTGGCGGGGTCGTGGTGTCCCGCGGTGACCAGCGCGCGTTCGACGGCGCTGTGCCCGACGCGCTGGATCAGCAGGTCGGTGGCCATGTTGTCGCTGGCCGAGATCATCTGCTGGGCGGCGGTGCGCACCGACACCGTGCTGCCGTTGGGCACGTCGTCGAGCCCGGCGGCGCCCACCGCCTTGCCCTCCTTGGTCACGGTCAGCTGGTCATCCCAGTTGACGGTGCCATCCTTCACCGCATCTGAAACAGCAAGCAGCACATACAGTTTGAATATCGACGCCAACGGCAGCGAGAGATCGGTGTTGGTGCCCGCAACCGAGACACACTTGCCGGCCGACCCGTCGGGGATCACCTTCGACACCTGATAGGAGTACTGCGCTCCCGTCTTGGCGATCTCCGCGTCAATGTCGTCCCACGACTTGATGACGGGCGGCACCAGCGAAAGCTTGAACCGGTCCACCAGCCCGGCGTCGTTGGTGCGCAACTCGATCGTCTGCGCGACCTGGTAGGAGGTCAGCAGGTGAAGCGTCGCGCTGCCTGCGCCGATCTCGAGGCCGGTGAGCGTGAAGGGACGATCCCACCAGATCTTGTCCATCGTGACGCCGACGTCGTCCATCACCTCCGGCGCGGCCAGCGTGCGGATCCCGTTGGGTCCGATCGGCCAGTCGGAATTGAGCATGTCCATGATCTGCTTGGCTCGCAGACCCTGCGGGGTGTTGGTGTCGATGTGGATGCTCTGCGCGGCACCGGCGGGCCCGGCCGGTCCGGCGTCGGCGCATCCGCAAGCCAGGGCGAGAACCACCGTAACGGCGACCGACACGGTGGTCGCCCAGCGGCGCGCCCTGCTCGCGTCAGGCCTTCGCGTCGGTCCCTGCAACGTCCAACACAACCTCGAACTCCAGCAGCGACGCGCCGGTCGCGACGGGATTGGCACGCTGGCCGGCATGCGCCTCGACAGCGGGACCGGTGGCCCACGCCTGGAACGCCTCCTCGGACTCCCAGTGCGTCACGACGAAGTAGCGATCCTCGCCCTTGACGGGCCGAAGCAGTTGAAAGCCGAGGAAGCCCGGTTGGTTGTCGACGGCGTGTGCTCGGTGCGCGAACCGCTTCTCCAGTTCCGGACCGGCGTCCGGTGGGACCTCGATTGCGTTGATCTTCACCACTGGCATGCGGCCAAGGCTACCGCTCGCGAGATCGGGCCCCGATCCACATAGGGTTCGGGCTATGAATCAGCGCGTGGACGACTTCTTCGAGCTCTCGGCGCGGGGATCCACTATTGCCGCTGAACTCCGCGGCGGCCTCGTCACGTTCATCGCGATGGCCTACATCATCGTGCTGAACCCGATCATCCTGTCCAGCGGGCCCGACGTGGCGGGCAACAAGCTCGACTTCGCGCAGGTGTCGGCGGTGACGTCGCTGGCCGCGGGCGTGATGACCATCCTGTTCGGCGTCATCGCCCGGCTGCCGTTCGCGTTCGCCGCCGGCCTGGGCATCAACTCGTTCCTGGCGACGACCGTGGTCGGTTCGCTCACCTGGCCCGAGGCGATGGGGCTGGTGGTCATCGACGGCCTGATCATCGTGGTACTGGCCGCGACCGGGCTGCGCCGGCTGGTGTTCGACGCCGTCCCCATCGAACTCAAGCTCGCGATCACCGCGGGCATCGGGCTGTTCATCCTCTTCATCGGTCTGGTCGACGCAGGCTTCATCGGCTCGACTGGCCGGCCGTCACCGCCGGTCGGATTGGGATTCAACGGATCGGGGTCGATCGGCACCGTTCCGACGGTGATCTTCGTCGTCACGCTGTTGCTGACCGGCATCCTGGTGGTCCGAAAAGTGCGGGGCGGCATCCTGATCGGGCTGGTCGCGGGCACCGTGCTGGCGATCGTGGTCGAAGCGATCGCCCATCTCGGGCCGGCGACCGAGAAGCCGGGCGGCTGGAGCCTGTCGGTTCCCCAGCTGTCCGGATCGCCGTTCGCGCTGCCGGACCTCTCGCTGGTCGGCGCGTTCAGCCTGGACAGTTTCGGCCGCATCGGCGTGCTGGCCGCCGTCATGCTGGTGTTCACCCTGGTGTTCGCGAACTTCTTCGACGCGATGGGGACGTTCACCGGGCTGGCGCGCGAAGCCGGCCTGTCCGACGAGCAGGGCAACTTCCCCCGGCTGCGCTCCGCCCTGATCGTCGAGGGTGCGGGCGCGGCCGTCGGCGGTGGCGCGTCGGCGTCGTCGAACACGGTCTTCATCGAGTCGGCGGCGGGCATCGAGGAGGGCGCCCGCACGGGGTTGGCGAACCTCGTCACGGGTGCGCTGTTCCTGGCGGCGATGTTCGTCACCCCGCTGGCGTCCATCGTGCCCACCGAGGTCGCCGCGGCCGCGCTGGTGATCGTCGGCGTGATGATGGTGTCGCAGGTGCGCCACATCGACCTGTCGGAGTTCTCGGTGGCGCTGCCGGTGGTGCTGACGATCGCGACGATGCCGTTCAGCTACTCGATCGCCAACGGCATCGGGGTCGGCTTCGTCGCGTGGGTGGTGGTGCGCTCCGCGGTGGGCAAGTGGCGCGAGATCAGCCCGTTGCTCTGGATCGTCGCGTTGGGCTTCCTGGTCTACTTCGCCCGCGGCTGGATCGAAGCCATGGTCGGCGTGTAACCCTGCACCCATGCAGCCCGAGAGACTCACCCGTCACGGCGGACACGGCGACCCGCTGGTGCTGGTGCACGGGCTGATGGGCCGGGGCAGCACGTGGACGCGCCAGCTGCCGTGGCTGACCAGGCACGGGGAGGTGTACACCTATGACGCGCCGTGGCACCGCGGCCGCGACGACAGCGACCCGCACCCGATCAGCACCGAGCGATTCGTCGAGGACCTCGGCGACGCCGTCGCGGCGCTGGGCCGGCCCGCGACACTGATCGGGCACTCGATGGGCGCCCTGCACTCGTGGTGTCTGGGGGCCACGCGGGCCGAGTTGGTCACCGCGATCGTCGTCGAGGACATGGCACCGGACTTCCGCGGCCGCACCACCGGCCCATGGGAGCCGTGGCTGCACGCGCTGCCGGTCGAATTCGCCTCGGCCGAACAGGTTTACGCCGAGTTCGGCTCGGTGGCCGGGCAGTATTTCCTCGAGGCGTTCGATCGCACCGCGACGGGCTGGCGGCTACACGGGCACACCCGCACCTGGATCGAGATCGCCGCGGAGTGGGGTACACGTGACTACTGGACGCAATGGCGGGACGTGCGGGTGCCCACGCTGCTCATCGAGGCGGGCAACTCCGTGACGCCGCCGGGACAGATGGCCGAAATGGCGAAAACCGGCCACCGGGCGACGTATCTGCACGTGCCCGGTGCCGGTCATCTTGTCCACGACGATCAGCCGCAGGTGTATCGAGAAGCGGTGGAGTCGTTCCTAGCGACGCTCGCCGGTGGCGCCTGACGCGGGCCAGAACGGCTGTTTCTCGAAGCGGGTGCGGATCGCGTCCACGTCGTGTGCGACACGGAACCCGTCGCGGTCGTCCGCGAAGGGTCTGCCGCCGGGGCGGTGGGTGGCCCAGCTCAGCGCCGCGGCCACGGCGAACGGGGCGACCAGGATGAGGAATGTCAGTGCAGTAGTCATGGCAGTAATGCTGCGCTGGAAAATATCCCGCCAACAGTGGCAGCAGTGACAGCGTGCGATAAGATACTGCCATGGCAATTGAGAAGGTGTCGGCGCTGGTGCTGGACCGCCTGGCCGTTTTCGAGTTCGGGGTGATCTGCGAGGTCTTCGGAATCGACCGCTCCGCCGACGGCGTCCCGAATTTCGACTTCAAAGTGTGCGGGCCCGAACCGGGCAGGCCGATCCGCACCTCGGTGGGTGCCTCGCTCATCCCGGACCACGGCCTCGACGGCCTGGCCGGCGCGGACCTGGTCGCGATCCCGGCGATCGGGGGAACGGATTATCTGCCCGAGGCGCTGACGGCGGTCAAGGCCGCGGCCGATGCCGGGGCGATCATCCTGACAGTGTGCTCGGGTGCCTTCGTGGCGGGTGAGGCGGGCCTGTTGGACGGGCGGGCGTGCACCACGCACTGGATGCACGCCGACGAACTCGCCCGTCGTTTTCCGACCGCGCGGGTGGACCGCAATGTGCTGTTCGTCGACGACGGCAACCTGATCACCAGCGCAGGCACCGCGGCGGGAATCGATGCCTGTCTGCACCTGGTGCGCCGCGAACTCGGCAGTGAGGTCACCAACACGATCGCGCGCCGGATGGTCGTTCCACCCCAGCGGGACGGCGGCCAACGCCAGTACATCGATCAGCCCATCCCGGTGCGGTGTTCGGAACGCTTTGCCCCGCAACTGGATTGGATCATGGCCAACCTCCACCAACCGCATACCGTGGCCACGCTGGCCCGTCGGGCGAACATGTCGGCACGCACGTTCGCGCGCCGCTTCGTCGACGAGACCGGGACGACGCCGATGCAGTGGGTCACCGATCAGCGGGTGCTCTACGCGCGGCGGCTCCTCGAGGAGAGCGACCTCGACATCGACCAGATCGCCGACCGGTCCGGTTTCGGCACCGCGACGCTGCTGCGCCATCACTTCCGCAGGGTGATCGGCGTGACGCCGTCGGACTATCGCCGCAGCTTCGCCTGCGCCACCGACCCGGAGTGCGTCAAGACCGCATAGCGGCGTACACCCGCCATCTGCCCGGCACGCCCTTCAGCTCGTATTCGCCTCGCTCGGTGAAGGTTCGCCCCGATCCGGTGACGATCTCGCGAACCGTCGAGGAGACCAGCACTTCGCTGTTGCTTGCAAGGGCCCCCACCCGGGCGCCGATGTGCACCGCCATGCCCGCGATGTCGGCACCCCGCAGCACGACCTCACCGGCGTGGATGCCTGCGCGTACCTCGATGCCGAGGGGTCGGACGGCCTCGACGATCGCCTCGGCGCACTCGATCGCCACGCTGGGACTGGTGAATGTGGCGACGAACCCGTCGCCGGCCGTGTTCACTTCCCGGCCCGCGAACCGCTTGAGTTGGTAGCGGACGATGCGGTCGTGGTTGTCGAGCAGGTCCTGCCATCGCTGGTCGCCGAGTTCGGCCGCCCGCCGGGTCGAGCCCACGATGTCGGTGAAAACGATTGTGGTGAGTACACGTTCGGCATCCGATCCGCCCCGCACGCCCGTAACGAACTCCTCGATCTCGTTGACGACGGCGGCGGCATCGCCCGTCCAGTGCAAGGTGTCTGCGCCGGGCAACTCGACGAAGCGCGAGTTCGCGATGTGCCCGGCGAGGAAGCGGCCGTGCTCGACCGGGATCATCAGGGCGTTGCGTCGATGAAGGATCAGGGCTTCCGCGGTGACGCGGGTGAGCGCATCACGGATGTCGGAGGCGGCGATCACTTCGAGGATCTGGCGCGCCTCACTCGGCGACTGTGCCCGGTTCCCGGCCAAATCCCACCAGCGACGGAAGGCGTCGTCGTCGGCGACGCTGGGTGCGATCTTCCTCAACACGTCGAATCCCTGCTCGACGGCGTCTGGGTCCAATGCCAACGTGCCCCACTGCTCGCCGACTTCGACCTTGGCGCCGATCGGATAGTCAGGCGCCCACAACGCGCGTGCCGAGCCATTGATGAGCACCAGGCTTCGCACCCGCTCGGGATGCTCGGCGGCGAGCGTCAGCGCGGTCATCGCCATCCAGCCCGGCCCCAGCACCGTCGCCTGCTCGGATCCCACGGCGTCCATCACCGCGAGCGCGTCCTCGGCCCAGAATTTCGGCCCCGCCGCATCGATCGACGATGTGCGAGATGAGGCGCCCATTCCACGCTGATCGAACCTGATCACCCTGGCGAACGATGCGAGGCGGCGATGGAATCGGTACAGCGCGGGCTCGGCGTCGATCGAGTCGAAGGCGATGAACGGGCCCGGCAGCACCACGAGGTCCACCGGCCCATCGCCAAACACTTGGTAGGCGATGTCCAGGTCCCCGCACTTGGTGTAGCGGGTTCGCGCAGCCTGCGCCACGTACTCAGGCTAGCGAATCGCCTTCGCCTGAAAGCGCGAACCGGCCGTCCGCCGTCTGCTCCACCAACCCGTCGACAAGCAACGAGTCCAGCGCGCGGTCGCGCTGCGCGGTGTCGGACAGCCAGGCGACATCGAGCTGCGCCCGGGTCACCGGAGAGTCGTTGCCGCGCAACACATCCAGCAGCCACCCGCGCACCTGCCGGTCGGTACCCGCATAGCGCTGCACCCGGCGCGCAGGCGTCGTCGCCGCCGGAAAGTCCGCCGACCGCCACGCGCACACGCTCAGCGGGCAGATGCCGCACTTCGGCGACCGCGCGGTGCACACCGTCGCGCCCAATTCCATCAGCGCCACCGAAAAGCCCGGCGCGTCATCGCCTTCGGGTAACAGCGCGGCCACGTCGTCGAGGTCACGCGACGACGACGCCGCGGCGTCGGCTCGGCCGTGTACGGCGCGGGCGACCACCCGGCGCACGTTGGTGTCGACCACCGGAACCCGTTGCCGATAGGCGAAACAGGCGATGGCCCGCGCGGTGTAGGCGCCGATCCCGGGCAGCGACAGCAGTGTTTCCACATCCGAGGGCACAGTGTCGCCGTGCTCGCCCGCGATCACCATCGCGCACTCGTGCAACCGCTTCGCCCGGCGCGGGTAGCCCAGCTTGCCCCAGGCGCGCAGGACGTCTGCCGCGCTCGCGGCCGCGGTCGCCGACGGGGTGGGCCAGCGCGCCACCCAGTCCAGCCAGATGGGCTCGACCCGGGCGACGGGCGTCTGTTGCAGCATGAACTCGCTGACCAACACCTGCCACGGGGTGACGCCGGGCCGCCGCCACGGCAGGTCGCGCTGCTCGCGCGCGTACCAATTGAGAAGCTCGGCCGAGTCGATCACGAGGCGCTCAGGCAGAATGTCGGCCATGCCCAACACAAATCCGGTGACCGCATGGAAGGCACTCAAAGAGGGTAACGAGCGCTTCGTCGAAGGTAAGCCCGAGCATCCCAGCCAGAGCATCGAGCACCGGGCGTCGCTCGCCGAGGGGCAGAAGCCGACGGCCGTGCTCTTCGGGTGCGCCGACAGCCGGGTGGCCGCCGAGATCGTGTTCGACCAGGGCCTCGGTGACATGTTCGTGGTGCGCACCGCGGGCCACGTCATCGACTCCGCGGTGCTGGGCTCGATCGAGTTCGCGGTGACGGTGTTGAACGTGCCGCTGATCGCCGTGCTCGGCCACGACAGCTGCGGGGCGGTGAAGGCCACCATTTCGGCCCTCGACGACGGCGCGGTTCCCGGCGGCTACGTCCGCGACGTGGTCGAACGGGTCACGCCGTCCATCCTGGTCGGCCGCCGCGAGGGACTGAGCAGCGCCGACGAATTCGAGGCCAGGCACGTCATCGAGACGGCGTCGCAACTGCGCGCCCGGTCGACCGCGATCGCCGAACGGCTCGACGCGGGGACGCTGGCGATCGCCTGCCTGACCTATCACCTGGCCGACGGGCGGGCCGTGCTGCGAGATCACCTGGGCGACATCGGCGAAGGCTGAGCAAGGCTGGGCGGCCGACACGCCGGGCCACCTCGGACAATTGTGCGTGACCTGGGCTTACCGTGAGTCTGTGCTGGATCTAGAACCGCATGGCCCGCTACCTGCCCAGATCTACTGGCGCCGCAGGGCACTTGCGATCGGCCTTGCGGTCCTGGTCGTCGGAGTCGTCGCCGCCGTGGTGCTCATGATCGTCATGAACACCGGTTCGTCCGAGACGAAGAACGCCGACAAGCCTTCACCCGCGCCCGCCGCCCCGCCGACGCCGCTGCCGGGCGAGAACCCCCAAGTCAAGACACCGGTGGTGCCGCCCGCGGTCAATGCGCCGCCCCCCACCCCGACGCCGACCGCCGCCGTCGTCCCGCCGCCCGTGCTGCAGGAGGGCGACGACTGCCCGGACTCCACGCTCGCGGTCAAGGGCATCACCAGCCAGCCGGAGTACGTGGTCGGTGATCAGCCGAAGTTCACCATGGTGGTCACGAACATCGGCCTGGTGGCCTGCAAGCGCGATGTCGGCGCCGCGGTCCTGGCGGCATACGTCTACGGCCTGGACAACACCCGGCTGTGGTCGAACCTCGACTGCGCCCCGTCGAACGAGACGCTGGTCAAAACCTTCAACCCGGGCGAGCAGGTCACCACCGAGGTGACCTGGACCGGCATGGGCTCAGGCCCCGGCTGCCCGCTGCCGCGCCAGCCGATCGGGCCCGGCACCTACAACCTGATCGTCCAGTTGGGGAACCTACGGTCGGCGACGGTTCCGTTCATCCTCGCCCAGCCCGCGCCGCAGCCCGACGCCCCGCCGCCCGCGGACGGCACGCCACACCTCGAGGACACCCCGGCGACACCGGGTTAAGCCAGCCGGTCGGCAATCGTCGACTCCGCCAGCGCAGACAGACCTTCCCGGATGTGGCGCGCCCACATGGAGCCGATGCCCTCGACGGATTGCAGGTCGTTCGCGCTGGCCGCGAGCAGCCCCTGCAGCGAGCCGAATGACCGCACCAAGAGGTCGACGTGGGCGAACTGCAGGCGCGGGATGCCCGCCATCGCGCGGTAACCCCGCGAGCTCATCGCCGAGTCCTGCGCCTCCGCCGTCGATGGGTACCCGAAAACCCTTGCCAGCGTGGTGAAGTCGAGGAGCTCGGTATCGGAGAGCCCATCCAGCTCCTCCAGCGTCGCGGTCACCTGCGCCGGCGTGGGCGGGTCGGGGTTGGCGTGGTAGTCGCGCACGATCAGTTCGCGCGCGGCGTCGTTGTCGCCCACCAGTTCCTCCAGCTGAAGCTTCAGCTGGCGCCCGTCGGTGCCGAGTTCGACTACGTCGGAGTCGATTTCAAGGCTGATCCGGCGGACCATCTCCAGACGCTGCGCCACCGTCATCACGTCGCGCAGGGTGACGAAGTCCTCGATCTCCGCGGTCGACAGCTGCCTGCTCACCTCGTCCAGGCGGGACTTGTACCGTTCCAGCGTGTCGATGGTCTGGTTGGCGCGCGACAGGATGGTCGCCGAGTCGGGCACCACGTGCCGCTCGCCGGCCACATAGACCGTGACGATGCTCATCGAATGGCTAACCGACACAACGGGATAGCCGGTCTGGATGGCTGTCCGCTCCGCCGACCGATGTCGGGTGCCCGACTCGTCGGTCGGTATCGAGGGATCGGGTACCAGTTGCACATTGGCGCGCAGGATGCGGGCGCCATCACTGGACAGCACCACAGCGCCGTCCATCTTGGACAGCTCCCGCAGCCTGGTGGGCGCGTACGCCACGTCCAGGGAGAAGCCGCCGTCGCAGATCGACTCGACGCTGTCGTCGTATCCGAGCACGATCAGCGCGCCGGTGCGGCCGCGCAGAATCCGCTCGAGGCCGTCGCGCAGAGCTGTTCCCGGAGCGAGCCGGCCGATGGTCTCCCGCAGAGTGGGGCGGGTCAACTGCACCACGTTCCGCCGTCGGGTCTTCACGGCCATGGCCCCTCCTCGGAGCGACCGGCCTTCGCCACGCCCTTGCTGATCTGCGTCAGCACCTTCATGGCAGCGGTGATGTTGTCGGCCGCTATCGCCTTCAAGCCTATCGGCACCGTCTTCACGCCGGGCGGAACCACCGCACACGTGAAACCGAGCCGCGCGGCCTCGGCGAGGCGCCGCTCCATGCCGCTGACCCGGCGCAGATCGCCGGCAAGACCGACTTCGCCGATCGCGATGGCCGTCGTCGGCAGCGGGAGGTCCAGATGAGCCGACGCGATGGCCAGCGCTACGGCGAGGTCCGACGACGGGTCGGTCAGCCGCATCCCGCCCACCGTTGACAGGTAGATGTCGCACTGCGTCACCCGCAGATGTGCACGCTTCTCCAGGACCGCGGCGATCATCGCCGCGCGCGAAGAGTCGATGCCGCTGACGGCGCGGCGCGGCGAGGAGTTCGGCGACGCGGCGAGCAAGGCCTGCACCTCGCCGATCAGCGGCCGCTTACCGTCCAGGGAGACGGTGACCGCCGTGCCTGAGACAGGGGCGGGCCGTTGGTCCAGGAACAGCCCGGACGGATCGGCGACACATTCGATTCCGTTGTCGTGCAACATGAAACAGCCGACCTCGTCGGCGGCGCCGAACCGGTTCTTGACACCGCGAACCATGCGCAGCGCGGATGTCTTGTCGCCCTCGAAGTGCAGCACCACGTCGACCAGGTGTTCCAGCGACCGGGGCCCGGCGATCGCGCCGTCCTTGGTCACGTGGCCGACCAGGATGATCGCGACGCCCGTGCTCTTCGCGGTCATGGTCAGGGCGGTAGTCACCGCGCGCACCTGGGTCACCCCGCCGGTCACGCCGTCGGCCTCGGTGGTCGACATGGTCTGCACCGAATCGACCACCACCAGCGTCGGCTTCACCTCGTTGATGTGGCCGAGGGCCGTCTGCAGGTCGGACTCGGCGGCCAGGTAGACGTCGTCGTGGGTACAGCCCGTCCGCTCGGCGCGCATCCGGATCTGGCCTGCGGACTCCTCGCCCGACAGATACAGGGCGCGCCGCCCGGCCTCCGCCCACCGATGTGCCACCTCCAGCAGCAGGGTGGACTTGCCGACGCCGGGATCGCCGGCGAGCAGCGTCACCGATCCCGGCACGATCCCGCCGCCGAGCACTCGGTCGAGTTCACTGACACCGGTGTGGAAGTGCCTGGTGGTACCCGGGTCGATGGAGCTGATCGGCACGGCGGGCGTGGTGGGCGCCACCGCTCGCCGGGTGGATGCCCCGTTGACGGCGGCGAGCACCGCTACCTCGTCGACGGTGCCCCAGGTGCCGCATTCCGGGCAGCGGCCGACCCACTTCGCGGTGACGTGATGGCACTCCGAACAGCGGTACTGCGAACGTGCCTTGGCCACGAAACGACGGTATCCGCCGCCTGTGACAGATCCCGCCAGATCCTTAGTTGTGGCCGCCCGTGTCGCCGCCCTCTTGGTTCGAGCCGCCGCCGGACTGATCGCGGCGCGGTGCCTCGCCCGCGGAGATCGGCACGCCGACGGTGGTGGTGCCTGCCTTCTCGAAGTTGAAGGTGAAGTCGTAGGTCAGGCCGTTGGTGATCGGCTTGCTGACGTCGACCATGGCCTTTGCCGCGTCCGCTGTCTCGGTCTGTTCGAGCGCCTTGGTCTGCCCGTCGGGCTCGCCGACCACCAGTGCGTCGCCGGCGGGCAGCGCGGTGTCGCCGCTCAGCGACACGGTGCCGAAGTCGGAGGTGATCGACGTCAGCTTGTCGCCGGTGTCCGGCGACTCGTTGGACGCCACGAACAGCAGTTCGACCTCGGTGCCCGGTTCCACGTAGTCCGACTTCTGCGGGGCGCGCAGGTGGACGTTGCGAAGCGTGATGGGGCCCACCGTTGCTGCGGTGCCGTTGACGGCGGCCTGCTGGGTGGCGGTTTGGGAGACCTGGCCCGCACTGCACCCCGAGAGGGCGGCGGCCGCGGCCAGCCCGCAGGCCCCGAGTGCCACGGTGACGGCAGAACTGCGCGATTTGAAGCGGTTCACCCAGATGCCTCCTGCTCGGCCGACCTGTTCGACTATGCACAGTAGTAGGTGGTGGTTGACGGCGGTAGCGGAGGTGTCCAGCTCGTCGGATCGGGTTTGCCGCGAACCATCCACAGGCACGTGGGAGGGGCTTCGACGGCATCGCTGACCTGCCGCGGCCTTGCACGTATTCGTCACCGTGTCAACCCCTACTCTTCACCTGCGATGCCCCTGACCTGCACCGTTGTGCGGCGCGTGTCTGAGCCCCGTGTTAGCATGGAGTATCGAAAGGGGCTCGAAACAGATGATTTTCAAGGTCGGAGACACCGTTGTCTATCCACACCACGGTGCTGCGTTGATCGAGGCGATCGAAACCCGGACCATCAAAGGCGAGCAGAAGGAATATCTCGTCTTGAAGGTCGCCCAGGGAGACCTCACAGTGCGAGTCCCCGCAGAGAATGCCGAGTATGTCG
Source organism: Mycolicibacterium moriokaense (assembly GCF_003347205.1). Lineage (GTDB taxonomy): Bacteria > Actinomycetota > Actinomycetes > Mycobacteriales > Mycobacteriaceae > Mycobacterium > Mycobacterium moriokaense_B. The sequence continues at coordinate 8,086 of NZ_QQBJ01000019.1, read as the reverse complement.
GCGTGCGTGACGTGGTCGGGCAGGAGGGCCTCGACAAGGTTTTCCAGGTGCTGCGCGCCCCCCACACCGAGGAGCCGACCAACTGGTCGCGTCGGTACAAGGCCAATCTCGAGAAGCTCGCCTCCGGTGACGTGAACAAAGTTGCCGAGGTCGTTCGCGACCTGTGGCGTCGCGACCAGGAGCGCGGCCTGTCCGCCGGCGAGAAGCGGATGCTGGCCAAGGCCCGCCAGATCCTGGTCGGCGAACTGGCGCTCGCGGAGAACACCGACGACGCCAAGGCCGAGACCATCCTCGACGAGGTTCTGGCCGCCGCGTCCTGACGCATGACCACGGTTGCCGTTGTCCCGGCCGCAGGTTCCGGGGAGCGGTTGGCCGCGGGTGCGCCGAAGGCATTCGTCAATCTGGGCGGTCGCCCGATGTTGGAGCATGCCCTCGACGGCCTGCGTGATTCCGGCGTCGTCGACAGCGTCGTGGTCGCCGTGCCACCCAACCGCACCGATCAGGCCAAGCTGGTCTTCGGCGGAGACGCCGTCATCGTGGCGGGCGGATCGAATCGCACGGAGTCCGTCATGCTCGCGCTCGCGGCCGTCGGCGACGCCGAGTTCGTCCTGGTCCACGACGCGGCACGGGCGCTCACCCCGCCGTCGTTGATCGTGCGCGTCGTGGAGGCGCTCAAGGCCGGCCACGCCGCGGTCGTGCCGGGCCTTCCGGTCACCGACACCATCAAGGCCGTCGACGCCAACGGCGTCGTTCTGGGCACGCCCGAACGGTCGGGGCTGCGCGCCATTCAGACCCCGCAGGGATTCCAGGTCGAGTTGCTGCGGCGCGCCTACGAGCGCGCGTCCGCAGGCGGGTTCACCGACGACGCCTCGGTGGTCGAGAGCACCGGCACACCCGTGCAGGTCGTCGAGGGCGACCCGCTGGCCTTCAAGATCACCACCCAGGCCGATCTGCTGCTCGCGCATGCGCTGCTGGAGCGGGCCACGTGAGCCTGCCCAGGGTCGGGCTGGGCACCGACGTCCACCCCATCGAGATCGGCCGACCGTGCTGGCTGCTGGGCCTGCACTTCGACGGCGTCGACGGCTGTGCCGGGCACTCGGACGGCGATGTCGCCGCACACGCGCTGTGTGACGCGCTGCTGAGCGCGGCGGGGCTCGGCGATCTCGGCGAAGTGTTCGGCACCGACGATCCGCGCTGGACCGGGGTGAGCGGCGCGGACATGTTGCGGCACGTGCACGCCCTGCTGCGCGCCGAGGGCTACCGGGTGGGCAATGCGGCCGTGCAGGTGATCGGCAACCGGCCGAAGGTGGGCCCGCGGCGGGCGGAGGCACAGCGACTTCTCACAGAACTGCTCGACGCTCCCGTTTCGGTGTCGGCGACCACCACCGACGGCCTGGGGTTGACCGGCCGCGGCGAGGGCTTGGCCGCCATCGCGACGGCGCTGGTGGTCAGCGATGACGAGAACAGCTGAATAGGCCGGTAAGCTGGCCCGTCGTGACCGACCTGCGTTTACACGACACGATGACGGGCGCCGTCCGTGACTTCGTGCCCGTGCGCGCCGGCCATGTGTCGATCTATCTGTGCGGTGCGACGGTCCAGGGCCTGCCGCACATCGGCCATGTCCGCAGTGGCGTCGCGTTCGACGTGCTGCGCCGCTGGCTGATGGCCAAGGGCTTCGACGTCGCGTTCATCCGCAACGTCACCGACATCGACGACAAGATCCTCAACAAGGCCGCCGACGCGGGCCGACCGTGGTGGGAGTGGGCGGCCACCTACGAGCGCGCGTTCTCCGCGGCCTACGACGCGCTCGGGGTGTTGCCGCCGTCGGCCGAGCCGCGCGCCACCGGGCACATCACCCAGATGATCGAGCTGATCACCCGCCTGATCGACGGCGAGCACGCCTACGCCGCGGGCGGCGACGTCTACTTCGACGTGCTGAGCCAGCGTGACTACGGCAAGTTGTCTGGGCACAAGATCGACGACGTACACCAGGGCGAGGGCGTCGCGACGGGCAAGCGCGACCAGCGCGACTTCACGCTGTGGAAGGGCGAGAAGCCGGGTGAGCCGGCGTGGCCGACGCCGTGGGGGCGCGGCAGGCCCGGCTGGCACACCGAATGCGTCGCGATGTGCGAGGCCTACCTCGGCGCCGAGTTCGACATCCATGCCGGCGGCATGGATCTGATCTTCCCGCATCACGAGAACGAGATCGCGCAGGCCGAAGCCGCGGGCGACAGGTTCGCCCGCTACTGGCTGCACAACGGCTGGGTCACCATGGGCGGCGAGAAGATGAGCAAGTCGCTGGGCAATGTGCTCGCCATACCCGCTGTGCTGCAACGGGTTCGGCCCGCCGAGCTGCGCTACTACCTGGGCAGCGCGCACTACCGCTCGATGCTGGAGTTCTCCGAGACCGCGCTGCAGGACGCGGCAAAGGCCTATACGGGTATCGAGGACTTCCTGCATCGGGTGCGCAACCGGGTGGGCGCCGTCGAGCCCGGCGAATGGACCGCGGCGTTCGGGGCCGCGCTCGACGACGACCTGGCGGTGCCGATCGCCCTGGCCGAGGTGCACGCCGCTCGCGCCGAGGGCAACCGGGCGCTCGAGGCGGGCGACCACGAGACCGCGATGGCCCGCGCGTCGTCGATTCGCGCGATGACGGGCATCCTCGGCTGCGACCCACTCGACGAACGGTGGGAGACCCGCGACGAGACCTCCGCGGCACTGGCGGCCGTCGATGTCTTGGTGCACGCCGAGATCGAGCGTCGCGGGCAGGCCCGCGAGCGCAGGGACTGGGCGGAGGCCGACGCGATCCGGGACCGGTTGAAGAAGGCCGGCATCGAGGTCACCGACACCGCCGACGGACCGCAATGGACTCTGCAGGACGGGTATTCGACGTAGATGGCCGGTAACTCCCAGCGCCGCGGCGCAGTTCGCAAGGCCGGCACGAAGAAGGGCCCGAAGGTCGGTTCCGGCGGTGTGCGCAGGCGCGGTCTCGAGGGCCGGGGTGCGACGCCGCCGGCGCATCTGCGCCCCAACCATCCCGCCGCCAAGCGCGGCGCCAAGACCCAGCAGCAGCGCCGTCCGCAGCGGCGCACCGACGACACCGAGGTGGTACTCGGCCGCAACCCGGTGCTCGAGTGTCTGCGCGCGGGCGTGCCCGCGACCGCGCTGTGGGTGGCCCTGGGCGCCGAGGCCGACGAGCGGCTGACCGAATCGGTGCGCCGCGCAGCGGACGCCGGGATATCCATTCTCGAGGTGCCGCGCGGCGACCTGGACCGCATCAGCGCCAACGGACTGCACCAGGGCATCGCGCTGCAGGTGCCGCCCTACCAGTACGCCCACCCCGACGATGTCCTCGCCGCGGCGAAGAGCGACAGCGCGCCGGCGCTGCTGGTGGCGCTGGACAACATCTCCGACCCCCGCAACCTGGGTGCGATCGTGCGGTCGGTGGCGGGCTTCGGCGGACACGGCGTGCTGATCCCGCAGCGGCGCTCGGCGTCGGTGAGCGCGGTCGCCTGGCGCACCAGCGCGGGCGCGGCCGCAAGGCTGCCGGTGGCCAGGGCGACGAACCTCACCCGGACGCTGAAGAGCTGGCATGACGCCGGCCTGACGGTGGTCGGGTTGGATGCCGACAGCGACACCACGCTCGACGACCTGGACGGCACCGACCCGATGGTCGTCGTCGTCGGATCCGAGGGCAAAGGGCTCTCGCGATTGGTGCGCGAGAACTGCGACGCGGTGGTCTCCATCCCGATGGCCGGGCCGACGGAGTCGCTCAACGCGTCGGTGGCGGCGGGCGTCGTGCTGGCCGAGATCGCCCGTCAGCGGCGCGGTTAGCGCACCCGGTCGCGCCGGGGCCTGACGAGGGTGAACTTGTCGACCGGGACGGCCGCGCCGAGCATCCCGTTGACCGCGTAGTACGTCGCGGCGATCGAGGTGGTGCCGCCGGGGACGCCGGGGTCGACATCGAAGGCCGCGAAGCCGCACGGGTTGTGCATGTCGCGGAACACCGACCACGGCGCGGATTCCTCGACGTAGCGGGGCGACCTGCGCCCGGTGGCGGGGTCGATGTCGCCGACGCCGGTCAGCACCCGACAGCGCTTCTCCGAGAAGAACATCGCGTTGGACGGGATCGAGGTGCCGCCGCCGCCGATGACCAGGTGCACGGTGCCCTTGCTGGTGTCGATGACGTCGGGGCCGGTGTCGACGGGGCGCGGGGTCAGGGTGTCGGTCGGCAGCGTCCCCCTGATGGCGTGCGAGCGCTCGTAGTGATGCTCGTGACCGCACACCACGAGGTCCACCCCGTATGAGTCGAACAGCGGCAGCCAGTTCTCCCGAATCGCCAGGTCGGCTCCGTTGGTGCGGTCGCCGGTCGACACCGCGGTCTGGTGCATGCACACGACGATCCAGTCGATGCCGATGTCGGAGCGTGCGCGCGCGAGTTCGCTTTCCACCCACTGCCTTTGGCCGCCGGCGGAATACCCGCGCACGTAACTGTTGCCGCCGTCCTGGTAGCAGACGTCGTCGTTGGCGAGGCTGATCACCCGCACCGAACCCGCGGTGAACGCGTACCACATGCCGCGAAACTCGGAGTCGGCGCCGGAATCGGGCAGCGCGAAATACGTCTGGTAGGCGCGATAGCCGATCGGGCCGTTGCCGATTTCGTTCTCATGGTTGCCCGCCGCGGGCATCCACGGCCGGTGCCTCGCCGATCTCGAGTTGTTCTCGAACCAGTCCGACCAGGTCTTGACCCGGTCGCGCGACAGGTTGGCGTAACAGAGGTCCCCGTTGACGAGGTTGAACAGGGGCGCGGCGTGTTCGACGGCGCTGGTGATGTCGCCCGCCGACGGTGCGCCGCGATCGGTGCGGCCGAAGGCGCGTGCGACGGAGGCGTCCAGCGTCGGTGTCGACTGGTCGCCGAAGCTGGTGAACCGCAGCGCGGCGCGGCCTCGCGGTGCGGTGCGCACCGTGCCCATCTCGGGGGCCGCGCCGTCATGCAGCGCCGCGTAGACGTAGCCGGCGTCGGGGCACAGTCCGGTCACTCTGGCGTGGTGGGCATGCACCGTCGACCCGGAGGCGGCGTCGCGGTAGGTCGTGGTCTCCGCGGCCACCGCCCGCCCGAACCCGTCGTCGGGGGTGCCGACGAGAACCCGCGGCCGGGTGACCGCGACGGTGGTGTGCCACGACACCACCACCTCGGTCGACGCGTCGGAACCGAACTGCAGATGTAACCCGCTGACGCGGGGAGCGTTGCCGGTCAGGGGCATTCAGAGCACCTTCGTCAGTGTCGTCAGCTTCGGCTCGATGCCGGCGCCCGGCTTGGCCAGCCGCATCCTCTTCGCGACGTAGGGTGCGGCGAACGCGGCCGTCCAGCGGAGGTTGGACCGCAGGTCGCGCACCGGCGGGGCGGACGCGAGCAAGGCCGCCGACCTCGACGTCAGCTCGTGCGAAACAGCAAGCTTGTCAAGCACTTTGGCGGCGAAACGCTCATGGCCGAGCGGTGAGAGGTGAATGCGATCGCCGTCCCACAGCCGCGCGTCGCGGAACTCGGAGTAGCGCCAGAAGTCGACGAGGTCGAGACCGAGATCGTCGGCGATGCCCCGCAGCAGCTCGTTGTACACGGCGGCCCGGCCGCGCAGCCGCCGGAACAAGGGCACCGTGCCGAGATCGGCTGCAGTGAAGGCGAGTACGACAGCGCCGGTCTGCTGCAGCGTCTTGAGTCCCTCGGCGTATCTGGCCATCATCGCGTCGACGTCATTGCGCACCAGCAGCAGGTTGTTCATGCCCGCATAGATGGTGACCAGGTCCGGTTCCAGCATGACGGCCGCCTGCACCTGCTCGTCGAGGATCTCGTCCATCCGCCTGCCGCGCACCGCGAGGTTGGCGTAGCGAAGCTCGGGATTCCTCTGCGCCAGCGAGAACGCCACGCGGTCGGCCCAGCCGCGCAGACCGTTCGGGCTTGCGGGGTGTGGATCGCCGACACCCTCGGTGAACGAATCGCCGAGCGCCACGTAGCGAGTGAAGACGCCCACAGGTCACATTTTGATCGGCCAGATTGGCCGTTGGCCAATCGCATCGCCGCAGATCAACGACTAGACGTCAACCGTCCCACTGTTGTTCGCGAGGCCGTAACCGTTCGGTAGGCAGGCACCGCGATCGCATGTCAGCTGTTTCGATCTAAAAGGGTGGGGCTTTGGCTGTGGCGGTGTTGTGGGCGCGGGTGTGCCGGCGTTTGGGCATCATCACCCGGCAGTCGGTGGCGGTGGGCTCGCACAAACTCGGAAACAGGTGCCTGCTGCTGGGATAGGCGGTGTAGGTGTGCCCGGTCGGTGACGTCCACACGACGGTGCCGACCGGGCAGTTGCAGGTCGCGCCACCCCTCGAGTCCGGTCCAGAATGTTTTCAAAAAGGTGACGGCATCGACTTGCTACGGAACCCATCAAGGGAACGCTTGTGAGCAGCGTAAACGCTGCCGACGCAGTCTCCTTCGAACTAAACTGCCGCAATGTTCTCGGAGACGCGCTACGCGATGAACGGGGACTTGCGGGTTGCCTATCGCGCTTCGGGTGAAGGTGCTCGCGACATCGTCGTTGTCCCGAACTGGTTCACCACGTGTGAGCTGCTTCCGGAGCTGCCGTCTCTTCGCGGATGGGTTGAGGCGATGACATCACTTGGTCGACTCATCTTCTTCGACCAACCGGGCACGGGAGGGTCCGACCCCGTGACGCCGAACGCACTGCCGACTCTTGAGCAGTGGTCGGATAGCATCACCGCCGTTCTCGATGACCTCGGAATTCGTGAAGCGGTTCTCCTCACGATTGTCGACGGTGCCTTGGCGCCAGCGGTGCTATTCGCAGCCACACATCCATCCCGCACAGCCGCGCTAGTTGCACTCGAATGCTATGCGGATCCACTACTCGAACGCCCCAACGGACCCACAAATGAAGAAACCATCGCCGCGTTGGTCGCCATGTGGGGAAGCGGGGAGTTTCAACATCTGGCCAATCCCGATATGCCGTGGAATGAAGAGATTCGAGCGGCTTGGGCTCGCACGGAACGCGTGGCGGCAAGCCCGGGCGCCCTTGCTCTGCTGATGCCGTTTTTGGCCGAGGTGAACGTGAGGGCGGTGCTGCCCTCTCTCCGCGTGCCAACCCTGGTACTCCAGCACGCCGACGACCCGATCATCGTGCCCGCGCAGGGCAGGGATGTCGCAGACAACATCCCAGGTGCGAAATACGTTGAACTGCCGGGCCGAAACATGTACCACGTCGTCGAGCCGTGGCGCGATTCCTTTCGGGAGATCGCCGCGTTCCTCACTGGTGAGCAGCCAGCAGTGGCTGACGACCGAGTTCTCGCCACGGTGCTCTTCACGGACATCGTCGACTCCACGCGCCTGGCCGCAGAGATCGGCGACCGCGATTGGCATGCCCTGCTCGATGCGCACGACGCCGTGGTGCGATCGCAACTCGCTCGCTTCCGCGGCCGCGAGGTCAACACATCCGGCGACGGCTTCCTCGCGATGTTCGACGGGCCGCAGCGGGCGATCCGCTGCGCGGTGGCTATTCGGGATGCGGTGGCGGCGTTGGGGATTGAGGTGCGCGCCGGGTTGCACACCGGCGAGTGCGAGGTCCGCGGCGAGGACATCGGCGGCATTGCCGTGCATATCGGCGCGCGGGTCAGCGCGTTGGCCGGGCCGGGCGAGGTGCTGGTGTCCAGCACGTTGCGCGACCTGGTGATCGGGTCAGGACTTGAGTTCGACGATCGAGGCGCGCACCAGTTGAAGGGTGTGCCGGGGGAGTGGCGGCTGTTCGCCGTCAAGTCGTAATCGCTTGCCCCACAAGCTAGAAGGGTGGGGGTTTGTTGCGTTCGGCGACGTGGTCGTCGTTGAGTTGACGTTCGGCGGCTTTGGCTTTGGCGGTGTTGGCCGCGCGGGTGTGGGGGCGTTTGGGCATCATCACGCCGCGATCGCTGGTGGTGTCGACCACGGGAGGTTCGCCGGTCCACAGGGTGGCGGTGGGTTCGCACAATCGCGGAAACAGGTGCTTGCTGCCGGGATGGGTGGTGTAGGTGTGCCCGGTCGGGCTGGTCC
>NZ_QQBJ01000018.1 GCF_003347205.1 Mycolicibacterium moriokaense | reverse complement strand
GACGCGACTCATCGACGGTCATTGCAGGTGTAACCCATGACCCGACTCAGGTGTCACCTATGTCGTGGTTTCACACACCCCCCTCGGACCGAACTGAACTACTCCAGGTTTGTTCCGATCTTCATAGGAGGATTGGAAGCTATGCCCCGTCAGTATTCGCCGGAGTTTCGGCAACGTGCGTTGCGGTTGTTGGACACCATGATGGAAGCCTCGGAAACATCTGAGTTCGAGGCCATCAAGTCTGTGGCTGGCAAACTCGGGATGTCGGAGGAGTCGGTGCGTCGGTGGCGGCGCAAGGCTCAGGTCGATGCCGGAGAACGGCCTGGTACAACAAGTGTGGAGCACGCCGAGATCCGCAAGCTCAAGCGCGAGAATGCCGAATTGCGAAGAGCCAATGAAGTGTTGAAGTCTGCGTCTGCGTTTTTCGCAGCGGAGCTCGACCGCCCCGCAACGAAATGATCACCTACATCGATGCTCATCGCGATCAGTTCTGGGTCGAGCTCATCTGCGGTGTCCTGCGGGCAGCAATCCCGGGATTTCTGACCTCCCGCGGATACCGGGCAGCGCGGACCCGACCACCGTCGGATCGCGAGATCCGTGATGAGCAGCTGATCGCCGACCTGGCCACAGTGCACCGCGACAACTACTCGGTCTACGGGGTGCTGACGATGCACCGGGCCATGAAACGCAAGGGCTGGCACCTCGGCCGAGAACAAACCCGCCGCTTGATGCGCAAAGCCGGGCTGCGTGGCCTACAGCGCGGCAAGCCGGTGCTCGCCACGGTCAGCGACCCCGTCGACACCAGGCCGGCAGATCTGGTCAACCGGCAGTTCCAGGCGCCGGCACCCAACCGGCTATGGGTCGCCGACAGCACCTACGTGCGGACCTGGCAGGGGTTCTGCTACACCGCGTTCGTCACCGATGCGTGCACCAAGAGGATCGCCGGCTGGGCCGTCTCGGCCACCATGCGGACAGAGGATCTTCCTCTTCAGGCATTCAATCATGCTGTGTGGCAGTCGAATACCGATCTATCCGAGTTGATCCATCATTCCGGCCGCGGATCGCAATACTTATCGCTGACCTATACCGACCGGCTCGTGGAACTCGGGATCGCCCCATCGGTGGGTTCACGCGGCGATAGTTATGACAACGCCCTCGCTGAGGCGGTCAACGCCGCCTACAAGACCGAGCTGATCAACCGCGGCAAGCCCTGGCGATGCATCGACGACGTCGAACTCTCGACCGCCGAATGGGTGGCCTGGTACAACCAGGAACGCCTGCACGAAGCCCTCGGCTACGTTCCACCAGCCGAGTATGAGGCCGCCCTCACCGGCACCTCACACCCTGCGAGTCAGCCAACCGCGGCCCTCGCAACCGAGTAGGAACAAAACCTGGGGTAGTTCATCGGCCGGTAGCCACGCTTGCCGCCCAGTCGAGTGCTATGAATGTCATCGCGGTCCCCCACTTGCCGTACAACAATGCCACCGTCCCTTGGTCGAGAACGTTGCCCATCAACGGATGCGGGTCACACAATGTAAGTAGATCTGACCGCGTGAGAAACTGACTTCCATGGATGGGTATGTCGTCGGGCCGAGCGATTGTTGTCGAATTCCATTGCAGGAGAGCCTGATTCCAGGCGCCAGATGCTCTACAGAAAGGGTGCGCAGCCGTGCCACCGTGCGGACGGCAGCAGCTGTGTCGACGATGTCGGGAGCGAAGCGCGGTTTTCCACGAATGGTGATGACCGCATCGCTAAGGCGCGGCGGGGTATAAGACTGAAATGAACGGCGGTGACACCGTTACAGACCTCCGATGGGTTTACGTGTCAAGCGGTGGAGGGCGTCTGGGCCGTCAGGCGTCACCGGTGATGGCAGTTTCCGCTCGGTGATGATCGGTCCATTGGGTCGGTCATGTTTATTGGCGCCCGCCGGTTGCTGGATAAGTTAGGCGGGGATTGGGCCGGCGGGTTTCTTACCGATCACCACAGCGGGTGCTTGTGTGTGTCGCGCGAATGTTCGTCGGCATTTACCCGACGCGTCTGCCACGCTGCCACGCCAGCTCCGTCAACCCGCGGACACGAGGCGGTGGATCGACCACGCTGGTGGCGTCGCGGCCCATTACTGGTGGGGTGCATGTATTTCATCCCTGCGTTGTTCCTCTGCCCAGCGCCCGGACTCAGTTGGTCGAATACGGCGCGGGGTAGATCGCGATCGGTCCCAGACCAGAGTGGTCGCGGTGTAGCCGAGGCGCGCACCAGTGGCCTCTACGACCCCCGGCGTTCATCTACGCATTTTGGCCGATGATTCGCGCCAGCCGATGTCACATCCTGGACGCGATCCGACTCGGGAGGCTATTGATGACCCTCAATTCCGCCGGCGAAATGACGACTGTTGGTGACCACGCGATTGTGCTGGGGGCCAGCATGGCCGGGCTGCTGGCCGCCCGTGTACTGGCCGATTTCTACGCGACGGTCACTGTGATCGAGCGGGACACATTGGACGAAACCGCGGCGGTCCGCAGGGGTGTGCCGCAGGGCCGCCACGCGCATGGGCTGCTCATGCGGGGTGCGCAAGCGCTAGAGGAACTGTTCCCAGGCTTCCTTGACGATCTTGCCGACGCCGGTGCTGAGGTGTTCGACGGCACCGATTTATCAAAGTTGTACTTCTGTATGAACGGCCACTTGGCCATTCGCGTCGGCGCGGCCAAAGACCTTAGGTCCTGCAGTACAACGCGTCCGTTTCTCGAGTTCCATGTTCGCCGCCGTGTGCGCGCCATGCCCAACGTCACCTTCCTCGACGGTCACGATGTGGCCGACGTGTGCGCAACGGCCAGTGGTCGGGTGACGGGGGCACGCGCGGTGGACCGCGCCGGCCACGTGGAATCGGAGCTGAAGGCGGATCTGGTCGTCGACGCAACTGGACGCGGAGCCCGCACGCCGGCGCTGCTCAAACGAGTCGGCTACGAACCGCCTGCCGAACAAGAAGTTGTCGTAGATGTGATGTACGCCAGTCAGCTACTACGGTTGCCCCAGGATCTACTGCATGAATTTGCCATCGTCGTCTCCCCGGTGGGTGGCCGGCCGACCGGGATGGCGTTCGCCCGGTGCGAGGACGACACCGCGCTCTTCACTGTCTTCGGGATGGCAGGCAACGATCCGCCCGTCGACTTGTCCGCTATGTGCGCGTTTGCCAACGGATTTGCCCCGGCACACGCATTGGCCGCCGTCCGCGCCGCTGAGCCGCTGGGCACAGTGGCACAGCATCGATTTCCGTCCAGTCGTTGGCGCCGCTATGACAAGGCGCGGCGGCTACCCGAGGGATTGCTGATTGTGGGTGACGCGGTTTGCAGTTTCAACCCGATTTATGGCCAGGGAATGACGGTGGCCGCGTTGGAGGCATTGGTGTTGCGGGATTGCCTGTCGCGTGGCACTAACGATCTGTCGCGCAGATTCTTTCGGGCCGCCGCACAGCCGATTGGCCAAGCGTGGCAACTGGCTGTGGGGGGTGATCTGAGCCTGCCCGAAGTCGCTGGGACACCGCCACTGGGGACAAGGCTGCTCAACGGCTACATCGAACGTATCTTGGCGGCTGCTGAGTACGACGCCACGGTTTTCGAGCAGTTCGCCAAAGTGGCCTGGCTTGTCGACTCCCCGACTAAGCTGCTGCGGCCCAGCATGATTCGGCGAGCCGCCGTTGCCCACCGTCGCAAACGAAACCACGCACAAGACATCGATCCCGCGCCGCTGGTCGGCGCCTGATCAGTCGTCGTGGCGGGATGCCTCTTGGACGAGCTGCACGCGCGAAGTCAGGCCGAGCTTGGTGTAGACGTGAGTCAAATGGGTTTGCACGGTGCGCGGTGAGACCAGAAGCCGCTTGGCAATCTCCTTGTTGGCCAGACCGTCGCACACGAGACGGACGACGTCGCGCTCGGCTGGGGTCAGCGACCCCCAGCCGGTCAGGGGGCGTTTGCGTTGGCCTTTGCCCCGTTTCGCGTAAGCGATTGCTTCCCCCACGGACAGCGCTGCCCCCTCGGTGTATGCGGCATCGAAATCTTTGTTGCCCAACGTATTACGCACCGCTGTCACCGAGGCTTCGTGGTCAGCGTCGTGAACCTTGAACCGAACAGCACCCATCTGTCGACGGATGCTCTCGGCGGCGCCGAACAACCGCGCCGATCGAGCCCGGTTGCCACCAGCGCCGCCGATCGCGGCAAGACATTCCAGTATGTCGGGGACCCCGAGATCCGCCTGGAGGTCCACGGCTAGCGCCAGCGCGTCGTAAGCGTCGCGTTCGGCATGTTCAAGCTCGCGGCGGGCCATCAGGACGCGCGCGCGAGTGGTTAACGACAGCACGCGATACCAGCCGGTTGCGGCCGATACCGCCTCGTCCGCCCAGCGACCAGCCGATGGCAGATCGCCACGCGCCAGGCCAACCTCAGCGAGCAGAAAGACGTACATGGACTGGTGAGCCGGTACGCTTGCCAGCTGCTCGTAGGCTGCACGGCCCGCGTGATCGACACCCTCTACATCGCCCGCAGCTAAAGCCGCGGCCGCACGCACACCATGCGAATTACCACCCCACATTGAACCCAGTTCCACCAACGCCGGCGACGCCGCAGAGAACCCGGCCTGAGCCGCGCCAAAGTCGCCCCGGTACGCCGCCACCTGCCCCGCGTAATGCACGCTCACTACCCACCAAATCAGGTCGTGGTCTGCCTTCGCGCTGTCCTCAACGGCGCCCAATTGCCGTGCGGCTCCCGCGAGATCACCCGTGACTGCCACCGCCCAACCACCCCACGTGCGGCACTGGTGGGAAGCGAAGCGGTCACCCACTGCGTCTGCGAGTTCACGGCCTTCGGCGGCCACCGCGAGTGCCGCGATCGGCTCGCCGGCAAGGAACGCCATAGTCGCCTGCCAGGCCAGAATCTGACTCAGTCGCCACCGATCACCCGCGGTACGTGCCAAGGCGGCCGCCTCACCGAAGTACTGGTGAACCGGCTCGCCGTAGTGGGCGGCCACGATGCCGCGGCTAGTGAGTGCTCGAGCGAGCAGCACTTGGTCGCCACGCTCGCGAGCAATGGCCAGCGCCTGTTCGGCCTGATCTGGGTCAGCGTTGCCGAATGCCCAGTTACGGAGCACAGCAGTGTCGGCGAGCGCACGCGCGTAGACCCCGGGCGCAACATCGGTGGCGTGTGAACCGTCCTCGGTGAGGACGGCATCAAACCACGCCAACCCTTCGTGAACGCGGCCCAGGGCAAGCCACAACGGCTGCAGCGACGACGCCAGCGCCAACGCCGCCTCGGCATCGTCACTGTTGAGGCTCCAGGCGAAGGCGGCGCGACAGTTGTCGATCTCCACGATCGCTCGCGCGAGGCTCTGCTCTTGGCCGGTCCGCGCCGGCGTGTCTAGGACAGACGCTAAAAGCGTGTAGAAATCGCGGTGCCGGAGGCGCACTGCGTCGGCTTCGCCGGACTCGCCGAGCTTCTCGAATGCGTACTGGCGCACCGTCTCCAGTAGCTGATACCGGGTGCGGCCCGGGTCAGCGTCAGCTATTACCAGCGATTTGTCAACGAGCAGGGTCAGCAGATCGAGGATCTGATCGGGCGCCAGACCATCGCCAGACGCGACCGCCTGAACAGCATCGAGATCGAATCCGCCCATGAACACCGCGAGCCGACAGAACAGGCGGCGTTCAGGCTTTGTGAGTAGCGCGTGCGACCAGTCAACCGATGCCCGCAGCGTCTGGTGGCGCGGAACCGCGGAACGTTTGCCACCGGTCAGTAGACGGAAGCGGTCGTTCAGGCCATCAAGGATCTCTGTCGGCGACAATACGCGTAGTCGGGCAGCGGCGAGTTCAATGGCCAGCGGCATGCCGTCCAGACGGCGGCAGATCTCGGTGACGGTGGCCCTGTGCGTCTCCGTGAGGCTGAACGCCGGCCGCACTAGATGGGCTCGGTCGGTGAACAAGACGACCGCTTCGTCGTTCAGCGACAACGACGGCACGCGCCAGATGACCTCCCCGGCAACGCCGATCGGCTCCCTGCTGGTCGCCAGGATCCCCAAGTTCGGGCAGGCGCCCAGCAGCACACTGACGAGTACGGCACTGGAGTCAAGGAGGTGCTCGCAGTTGTCCAGTATCAGAAGCAACTGTCGATCACCGACAAAACGCAGCACGGTGTCCACAGCGGAGAGACCAGGTTGATCACGTAAGCCCAGCGCACGGGCAACCGTCACGGCGGCGAGGTCCGCGTCTGTGAGAGGAGCGAAGTCGACATAACACACCCCATCGGCGTGGACTCTCGCCACCTGGCCGGCAACCTCCACCGCCAGACGAGTCTTTCCCAACCCACCTGCGCCACTGAGGGTGACCAGCCGGCTCCTTCCGAGCACCCGTCGCACCTCGTCGACTTCGACCTTACGGCCAATGAAACTGGTCAACGGCATCGGGAGATGCGACACGATCGCGGTCTCTCCGGTCCGCCGCCGCGCAACCTCGCTGTCTCCAGCGGGATTGCCGTCTCCCGCACCGCGCACCCGACCGCCACTCACGTCGATATCGTGTCATCGCATCACCTCACGAGGTGCGAAAATGCGCCGGCACCCCGGCTCAACGAATAGCGGCTATGCCGCGGCGGTGTTGATGATCACCGGGAATGCCTTGGCGTCATCGAAGGGCTGCCCGTGTTGCAAGCAGTGGTGGAGCTGGCCGAGAAGTTTGTTGAACAGGTGTCGGGCGGCGGCGTGACGGTCACCGTGTTCTCGCCGCCGTCGATAGTGCTGGCGGGCGGGCTCAAAGTTGGCGGCGGCCGTAAACGCCCACATCCAGCCGACGTTGGCGAGCCGGTTGTTCTTGATGTGGCGGTGGGTGATGGAGATTGATCGCCCGGACGCCTGGGTGATGGGTGCACAGCCGGCGTAGGCCTTCAGTGCTCGAGCGTCGGCGAAGCGGCTTCTGTCGTCACCGATTTCAGCGAGCAGTCGGGCGCCCGTTGAGTCTGCCAGTCCGGGAAAGCTGTTGAGAGCTCGAAGGCTCGAGAAAACTGAGACGTTGCCTCCGTGCGGGCGGGCTTGAACCACGACCTCAATCCCACCTGCCAGCCACGGCGCCGCCGCGATGCGACACGCGCGCACCTTGACGCACGAGAGTCCTTGTCGAGGGTTTGCTAGAGCGGTCCAGCAGCTGGCGAACGGCCATCAGTCCCGAGAACCGCGCCGGTCTGTAACAAGACCTCGAAGGTCCGATAAGACTCAGACGTCCATCCCCGTGGCTGACAGCCGTTCGGATCTAAGTAGATAACTCGGACGCCTACACCAGCTTGAAGCACGCTCCGTCATACGAATACGATCCACGGGATATCGAGGTTCTTGGTGACTCAGGTCAACTGCTACTACTGGGAGAGTTGTTGAATCGAGTCGCTTGCAACAGAACGCCAATGAAGGCGATCGTTAACAGTCACGGCACTCAGCACCTCAAGCACAGAATTCAAAAGCTCGTTGCTGGAAGCTAGACCCGGCGTCCGACACCGAGGCGCTGCCGTCTCCATGCAGCTAACTACGAAACGCCGGCCGCCTCGCCCGCGCCCATGCCTTGCGCGGAACCGACGCTGTTCATCTGGCCAGTGCGTTGCGTCATCGGTTACAGGTCGCCCCGGCCATCTACGCGCACACCCCGTCGCCGACTTGGTGACACCCGGTCGAGTTGCGCGGCGGGCCGTGGACGGTAGTGAGCCTTGGTTCGGCCGGAGGCAGGCCGGAATCATCTGGCGGATAAGTGCACTCACCGTTGAGCCACACTTGAGTCGGCTTGCAAGACTGGGCGACGGCGACGGGTGCGCCGATCATGGCGGATACCGCAAACCCTGCGCCGACGACGGCCAAGAAAGTGGCGATGGTTCGTGACGTTGGGTGCATGTCGGCGGCTCGACCTCGCGCCATGGTGCCCCCTGCCTCCGGCTTGCTACCGACAAGCTGTCGATAAGCTCATTGTCGCCTGTGAGCTGGCGCAAGCCGTAGGTATCGGACTACTTGAATTCTTCCGGCTCGCCGAGGGTGCACTCATGGCGAAAGATCCCGCGATCCACCGCCGCCGTTGCACGTTCGGCGACGTTGCACGCGATATATCCTGACGGTGGTTCAAACACGCTGTCTGCGTGTGCAGTTGCCGTCAGACGCCGTCGACGTAGTCACCGGTGCAGATGTTGTAATGCCCGGCTGGATCGAACACCTCTCCGTCGCCGGGAAAGTACCACTTCGCCGCCTGATACATCAGCTGACCATCGCAGTTGCCGAGCTTGTAGGCCACGATCGTTGCCGGTTCCTTGACCGACTCCGCGACACTGGCCGCGTCCGTCGGTATCCAGTAGGAGATACCCGTCCCC
Source organism: Mycolicibacterium moriokaense (assembly GCF_003347205.1). Classification (GTDB taxonomy): domain Bacteria; phylum Actinomycetota; class Actinomycetes; order Mycobacteriales; family Mycobacteriaceae; genus Mycobacterium; species Mycobacterium moriokaense_B. Next base: position 130,623 of record NZ_QQBJ01000018.1, on the reverse strand, counting down.
GTGGCCTGCTCCCCGCCCCATGAGGACCATGTGATGTCCCAGATATCGCCCGTCGGGTCGCCGCCGTTGAAGACTCTCGCCGGCTGTACCGTTCCGTAGCCCTTCACGCTCGGGGCCCAGGCACGGCCGAGAGTCGGTTGTGGGTCGGCCCACGCGCAGGGTGCGCCGATCGTCGAGCAGACGGTCACGACGACGGTCGCTGCGATCTGTGTCGCGACCGTCTTTGTTTTCATTCGCTTCATTGGCCTGCTATCTCTCCTCGTCGGTGGCGGCACATCAGTCCGCCACACTGGCCGTGGGTCAGCCCAGCTGTTAGGACTCGCGTGACACTTGGAAAAAATGTCCGGTGCTGGAGTCGGTACACGTCATGCCCGAGAGTTCGCTATCGCACGTGATGGAGCCCAGAGTCCGGGTTTGGCCATAGTCGAGTGTCGGCGAGCCGTCGGGAAATTCGTGATCCGAGTGCCATTCGGCCCCGACGGGTGCACTGCCCGGGTCGAGGATGAATCTGTTGCCCTTCCCACCCAGGTTGTAGTCCGGTGGGCGCGGGATGAACCACGTGTAGTCCTTGATCTCGCACATGACACCCCCCGTCTGCATCCTGCAACCGACGTTCCCCGATGGGGACTGAAAGGCGTACATGTCGTCTGCGTGTGCGGTCGCCGCCAGACCGATCGTCGCCGCGGCCGCCGTCGTTGCGATCAGCGCTAGCTTCATCATCTTCGTGGACTGCCTCTGTTCCGGAAGGTGCTTCATGGTAGGTCCTGTTTCGTTCTTGGCGGGTTCGTTCCGGCCGGTCACCCACAAGGCTGCGGCAGACGCCTTGGTGGTTTCTTGCTGCGCAGTTCAACGTAGGTGGAACGCCGGTACTTGGTAGTGATGCGGCACGGACACCCTTGTGACGGCCCGATCGCCGAGCGAGCACCCACGGCGGAACATCCGCCGACTTACCGCCGACATTGCACAGTCGGCGAAAGAATCGTCAATAGACGTCGCGCACGTAGCGCTTCGCGGCGACAAGCTCACGCTTGTAGTGGTGGGCGTCCTCCTCGGACATCGCGCCGTGGGTCTTGATGATCGAGGTCAGCGCGGCGTCGACGTCGCCGGCCATCCGGTTCGCGTCACCGCACACATAGAAGTGCGCCCCCTCGTCGAGCCAGCGCCACAAATCGGCGCCGTAGTCGAGCATCTTGTGCTGTACGTAGACCCGCTCGGCCTGGTCACGGGAGAACGCGAGATCCAGCCGGTTGAGGAAGCCGTCGCGAACCATGTCCTCGAAATCGTCACGGTAGTAGAAGTTCTCGCTGCGCCGCCGCTCACCGAAGAACAGCCAGTTGCGGCCGGTGTGGCCGAGCGCGCGTCGCTCCTGCAGGAAGCCGCGAAACGGCGCCACGCCGGTGCCGGGGCCCACCATGATCATCGGCGTGCTGCTGTCCTCGGGCGGGCGGAAATGCGGGGACCGCTGCAGGAATACGGGCACACGCGCGACATCGGCGCGGTCCGCCAAATACGTCGAGCACACCCCGCCACGCTGAGCACCGGCGGCGCCGCGGAAGCGCACCACCGACACGGTCAGTTGCACCTCGTGCGGGCTCACCAGCGGACTCGAGGAAATGGAGTAGTTTCTCGGTGTCAGTCGAACCAGCACCTGCTGCCACTGCACCGGATCCGCGCGAACGGCGAACTCCCCCACGATGTCGAGTCCGTTGCGGCCGACGAGCCAGCGGTTGAGCCGATCGGAACGCGCGCGAAGGACTTTGGCGGCCGAACCGTCGGCGCAGTTCTCCGCGACGAAGCGCAGCAGGTCGGGGGTGACCCGGCAGATGTCGTATGACCGGGCGAGCGCATCGCGCAGGCTCATGGCGGCCCCGTCGACCTCGACGGTCTCCGTTCCGATGAGCCCGGTCGCGGCCAGCCAGTCGTCGACGACGGCATCGCTGTTGGTTGCACACACCCCTAGCGAGTCGCCGACGGAGTATCCGACGTTATGGGTGGAGATGTCGAAACCGAACTGCCGCACCTCTTTTGATGACAGCGGCGCGGTCAGGACGGTATTACGGCACAACTTTGCGAGGACGGGGTCGGCGCGGGTGAACGGTTCGTCGGCGACGGTGCTCGGTTGCCCGGTGACACCGAGCACGCCGGCGAGGTCCTCGACCCACCTGGACATCGAACCGTTGTCGTATGCCTGGCAGTCGGCGCGGTCGAGCAGTTTGGTGGCGCCCAGATCGCAGAACCTGCCGTCGATCGACTTGGCGTACCCGCAGAAGTCGGCGTAAGAGGGATCACCGATACCGAGCACGGCGTAGCGGACGCCGTCGAGCGCGGGAGCGTCGGGCGCCGCGAGACGAGCCCAGAATCCGGCGCCGTTGTCGGGTGGTCCGCCGTCACCGAACGTGCTCGTGACGATCACCACGTCACCGGACGCCCGCAGTTGCGACAACGGGACCTCGTCCATGTTGGCCAGCCGCGACTCGCCCAGCCGACTGGCCAGCCGAGCCGCGAAGTCCTCCGCGTTGCCGGTCTGCGACGCCCACAGCACCAGCGGCCCAGTGGCATCGGCGACCAGCGCGGGGTGCTCGGCGCGGTGCGGCGCGGGTCCGATCGGGCTCGCGCGCACGGCGCACACCTTGAATTCGGGTTGCAGGGAATCCGCATCGACCGCGTCGTTGGTCAGCGCGTTGATGGCCAGATCCTCGCCGTGCTCGTCGTTCCAGTGGAACGGCACGAAGCAGTTCCCGGGACGCACGTTGTCGGTGATCGTCGCGGGCAGCACGACGCGGCCGCGTCGCGATGTCAGTTCGACCGATTGGCCGTCTGCGATACCCAATTCGGCCGCATCGGAGGAATTCAGTTCGACGAATGGCCCGCTGTCGAGCCTGTTGAGCTTGGCCACGCGGCCGGTCTTGGTCATCGTGTGCCACTGGTGTTGCAGGCGACCGGTGTTCAGTACCAGCGGAAATTCGTCGTCGGGAAGCTCGCGCGGCGGCATGTGCGGGCGGGCGTGGAAGACCGCTCGGCGCGACGGGGTGGGGAACGCCAGCTGCGGACTGCGGCCGTCGGCGTCGACGAACATGTGCTGGCTGACACCGTCGTTGAGGTAGCGAATGGGATGGCGGTCGTTGTCGTCGTCGGGCGGGCACGGCCATTGCAGGGGTGTTTCGCGAAGCCGCGAGTAGCTGGCTCCCCGAAGGTCATAGCCGGTCTGCGGGTTCCAGAACCGCCGGATCTCGTCGAAAACCTGCTCGCTGGACGAGAAGTCGAAGTGTTCGCCGAAACCCAGCTGCGCGGCGACCTGGCAGATCAGCTGCCAGTCCGGGCGCGCCTGCCCGGCGGGCGGGATCGAGGCCTGCAGCAGCGTCAGGTTGCGCTCCGAGTTGACCATCACCGCGTCGGCCTCCGCCCACAGCGTGGCGGGCAACACGATGTCGGCGAATTCATTTGTCGCAGTGGATCGGTAGGCGTCCTGTGTGATCACGAGGTCCGCTGCTTGTAGACCCGCGATGACGGTGGCTCGGTTGGCCACGGTGGCCACGGGATTGGTGCAGATGATCCAGCAGGCTTTGATGTCGCCGCTCGCGAGTTGTTCGAACATGCCGATGGTGCCCGGACCGACCTCGTCGCGGATCGTTCCTTCGGGCACCCCCCACTGCTGCTCCACGAATGCGCGGTCGGCGGCCGAGGCCACCGTGCGCTGACCGGGCAGCCCCGGCCCCATGTAACCCATCTCCCGCCCGCCCATGGCGTTGGGCTGCCCGGTCAGCGACATCGGGCCGCTGCCCGGACGGCAGATCGCGCCGGTCGCCAGGTGCAGATTGCAGATCGAGTTGGTGTTCCAGGTGCCGTGGGTGCTCTGGTTGAGCCCCATCGTCCAGCAGCTCATCCACTCCCGCGCATCGGCGATCATCCTCGCCGCGGTGCGGATGTCGGCTTCGGCGATGCCGGTGATCTCGGCGACCCGTTGCGGCGGGTAGTCCGCGAGGAACTCGGGCATCAGATCCCAGCCCTCGGTGTGCTCGGCGATGAAGTCGGCGTCGATGTCGCCGCTGTCGACCAGCAGGTGCAGCAGCCCGTTCAGCAGGGCCAGATCGGTGCCCGGCTTGATCTGCAGGAACAAATCAGCCTGCTGCGCGGTCGCGGTGCGGCGCGGATCGACGACGATGAGCTTGGCGCCGGCCCTCATTCGCTCGGCCATCCGCAGGTACAGGATCGGGTGGCAATCGGCCATGTTGGAACCGATGACGAAAAACAGCTCGGCGCAGTCGAAGTCGGTGTAGGACCCGGGCGGCCCATCGGCGCCAAGCGACTGCTTGAAACCGGTACCCGCGCTGGCCATACACAACCGCGAGTTCGACTCCAAATGCACCGTGCGCAGGAAACCCTTGGCCAGCTTGGTCGCCAGATACTGCGCCTCGATGGACATCTGGCCGGACACATACAGCGCGACGGCGTCGGGCCCGTGCTCGTCGACGATCGCGCGCAGCCGTCTACCGGCCTCGGCAAGGGCCTCGTCGACCGGTGTCGGCGCGGGTTGATCGCCCCGCGACGTCCGCACCGAGGCTGACGTCAACCGCCCGTCGGCGGCGGCCATCATCTCGGCGTGCGTCGCACCTTTGGTGCACAGCCTGCCGAAATTGGCGGGGTGCAGTTTGTCCCCGGTGACCCGGGCGATCACGGGCGAGGAACCGGCGCCGGTTGTGGTAGCCACTTCGATACCACAACCGACGCCGCAGTAGGAGCACGCAGTGCGGGTGACGGTCATACCAGCGCTTGTGCCATCCGAGTTCCCTTGCGCAGGTAGCAGAACCACGTCACGACGAGCAGCACCAAGAAGAATGCGACGTAGAACCGCAGGGCGGGCTCGATGCTGCCGAACTGGGACTTGGACCATGCGTAGGCCAGCGGCACCACGAAGCCGCCGAACGCCCCGACCGAGGAAATGATTCCGATGGCACCCGCCGCCTGGCGGCGCATCGCCACCATCGTGTCCGACGACCCGCCTGCGTCCTCACCCTTGACGCTGAAGATCTTCGGGATCATCCGGTAGGTCGACCCATTACCGATTCCGGTCGCGACGAACAGCAGCATGAAGCTGACGAAGAAGATCGGCAGGTTCTCGCTCTGTACCGACCACAACGCCACCCCGGCCGCCACCGCCAACGTGACGAAGCTCAGCGCGGTGACCCGGGCTCCGCCGACACGGTCCGAGAGCCAGCCGCCCAGCGGTCGCGCCACCGAGCCGATGCCCGCCCCGAGGAAGGCCCACGTCAGCGCGATGTCGCCGCGGTTGAACACCGTCTTCAGCAATGTCGGAAACGCCGCCGAGTATCCGATGAACGAGCCGAACGTCCCGATGTAGAGCAGCGACATGACCCATGTGTCGGTGTGGCGTAGCGACTGCCAGACCGGCTTCACGTCGGCCTTCGCCTCCGACAGGTTGTTCATGAACAGAAATGCGCAGACGGCCGCCGCGACGGCGAAGGGCACATAGAACAGGCCCGCCACCGACAGCGCCACGCCGGCGCCCAGGGTCACCACGATCGGAATGATCTTCTGCGCCACGGCCACTCCGATGTTGCCGCCCGCGGCGTTGAGCCCGAGCGCCCAGCCCTTCTCCTTCTCCGGATAGAAGAACGAGATGTTCGCCATCGACGACGCGAAGTTACCGCCTCCGAAACCCGCAGTGGCGGCCACCAAGAGCAGCAACCCGAACGAGATGTCGGGGTCGGACACCGCCCAGGCGAGCAGCAGGCACGGAATCAACAGCAGCGTCGCGGAGATCATCGTCCAGTTGCGGCCACCGAAGATCGGCACCGCGAATGTGTAGGGCAGCCGCAGGAACGCGCCGACCCCGCTGGGCACGGCGACCAGCCACAGCGCCTGGGTGGCGGTGAGCGCGAATCCGGACGCCGCGGGGCTGCCGTCGGCGCCTGCGGTCATCTGGACGACGACGATGCTCCAGAGCATCCACACCGAAAAGCCGATGTGCTCGGCGAAGATCGAGAAGATGAGGTTGCGGCGAGCGATCGGCTTTCCGGTGGCGGCCCAGAACTGCGGGTCCTCCGGTCGCCAATCGTCGATCCAGTGGCCTCCGCGCGATCGCGCCGGCGCAGACCGGGTTGGCGATTCCGTCTGGGTGACGGTTTCTGTCTCGGTGACGGTCAAGGCGAGTCTCCTGTCGCATTGTGCGCGAAAACAGGGCCTGATCTGCCCTGATGCGAAATGACGGTAGGAATGCCGTGTTACGCGATGTGACGGCCGCGGTTAAACGGCCGCAACGATGTCCTCATCGCTCGGGCGGTGCCGACGTGCGGCGCGGGAAACACACCGGAAACAATCACGATGCGGCACCCACTGGAGAGGCACTCCGCTCGTTCTCGTTGCCAGGTCAGCCGTGGCGGGCGGCCTCCTGCGCAAGCGCAACACGCGACGTGATTCCGAGCTTGGCGTACACGTGGGTCAGATGCGTCTGCACCGTGCGATGCGACACGAACATCCGCGTGGCGATGTCCTTGTTACCCAGGCCGTCGCTGACCAATCGAACGACGTCGAGTTCCGTCGGTGTCAGCGATGCCCACCCGGTCGACGGGCGCTTCCGCTCACCGTGACCCCGCCGCGCGTATGCGATCGCCTCCTCGAGCGACAGCGCCGCGCCTTCGGCCCAAGCGGCCTCGAATGCGTCCTCCCCCAAGGAGTTGCGTAGTTCGGTGACAGAGGCTTCGTAATCGGCGTCGTGCACTTTGAAACGGACGACGCCGAACCGCTGCCGCACGGCAGACGACGCGCCGAGTAGTCGCGCTGCCGGTAGCTCACTTCCCGTTCGCGCGGCCAGTGCAGCGAGACACTCCAGAATGTCGGCAAGGCTCAGATAGGACTCGACCGCGGCACAGTGAGCGAGAGCTTTGCGCGCGAACTCCTCTGCGGCTTCGGCCTCGCCCTCCGCCATCGCGACACGGGTGCCTGCGGTGAGCGCCATAGCCGCATGTGCCGGTGACTCGACCGTTGCCGCGATCGACTCATCAGCCACGCGGCGTGCCCTGTCGAGGTCGCCGCCTGCCAGCGCGATCAGTGCGTAGATGTAACCGCTGATCGCCGCGATCTCCGGCGTCGCACCTTCGAGTTCGGCCGCTGCTTCTTCCGCGGCCTTCGCACACTCGATATCGCCGGCCGCGAGCGCGCACAACGCGAGGGTCGAATAAGCGTGTCCCAGTTGAATACCCTGGATCTCCATGGCGATTTCGCGTCCGACGTCCACGGACTCCATAGCCTCTTCCGTCATACCCCGGTATGCGAGTGGCCAGCCAAGGCTCGTCCTGTTCAGCGACTCCCACATCAGGTCATGCACGGCTTCGGCTTCGGCGGCTACCTCCTCGAACTGCGCACTGGAATCAGCCAGATCGCCGCACCACAGGTAGGCCAGACCGAGACACCAGCGACACTGCCGCGACACGAACCGATCGCCGATGGACTCGGCATACTGTCGGCCTTCTTCTGCTTTGTGGCGTTCAGCAATGGGGTCGCCCATGATGTTCGACCCGTATGCCTGCCAGCCGAGAATCTGGCTGACCAACCAGGCGTCGTCAACCGATCGCGCCAACCCGATCGCCTCGGCGAAATAGATACCTGACTCTCGAAGGCTGTGTCCACGCACGCATCCGTTGGCGGTCAATGCGCGCGCCATCAGGGCCGGATCCCCGATGGTGCGAGCGATCGACAGGGCTTCATCGGCCCGTTCCACGCTTCCCGCCGTCAGCCAGGACTCCAACATGGCCATGTCGGCGAGTGCCCGAGCACGCTCGGCCGTTGGCGCAGCGCCGGCGTCGTCGCCAAGAGCCGCTGACAGCCACCTCAAGCCCTCACGAATGTGGCCGCGCTGCAACCACAGTGGCTGCAAAGACGCGCCCAGTCTCAAGGCCTCTGCGACGTCGCCGTCCTCACGACTCCACGCGAACGCGGCCCGCAGGTTGTCGATCTCGATGGCCGCCTGCTCCAGCCGTCGCTCGTGATCGGCGTGGTCCGGGCGGTCAAGAGCCACTGCGATGTGCAGGTAGTAATCGCGGTGGCGTGTGCGGACGGTGGCCGCGTCGCCGGATTCGCCCAGCTTTTCCAGGCCATACTGGCGCACCGTTTCCAAAAACCTGTATCTCGTTGGTCCTGAAACGCTTTCGGCGACGACGAGCGACTTGTCGACCAACAGGGTCAGTTGATCAAGCACCTGGTACCGCTCGATGTGCTCATCACCGCATACGGCTTCCGCCGCATCCAGATCGAACCCGCCCATGAATACGGCAAGTCGTCGGAACAGTACGCGCTCCGGCTCTGTCAGTAGTGCGTGCGACCAGTCCACGGAAGCCCGAAGTGTCTGCTGCCGTCGAACTGCGGTGCGAGCGCCACCTGTCAACAATCGGAAGCGGTCGTGGAGGCTGTCGACGATGTCGTCCACTGACAGTGCTCGCATCCGGGCTGCAGCGAGCTCAATTGCCAACGGCATGCCGTCGAGCCTGTGGCAGATCTCAGTCACCGCCGTCAGATTGTCCTCGGTGACGCGAAAGTCGGGCCGAACCTTGCGCGCGCGGTCGGCGAACAATTCGATCGCGTCGACGTCCAGCGACAGCGAAGGGATCCGCCAGGTTGTCTCGCCCGCCACACCGATCGGCTCACGACTTGTCGTCAAGAGCACCAGCCCTGGACAGGCTGCCAGCAGAGTCTCGACGAGCGTCGCACACGGGTCGAGGAGATGCTCGCAGTTGTCCAACACCATCAGCAGCCGGCTGTCACCGATGAAACGAACCAGCATCTCCGTCGCAGTGCGCCCGGCCTGGTCGGGCAGCCCGAGCCCACGAGCCGCCGCGACAGGCACCAGGTCGGGATGCGTGATGGGAGCAAGGTCGACGTACGCGACTCCGCCCGTGAATCGCTCCGCCTCCTGCGCGGCGACTTGAACGGCCAGTCGCGTCTTCCCGGAGCCGCCGGCGCCGGTCAATGTGACGAGCCGGTTCTCGACGAAAAGTGCCCGCAGTTGTCCGATCTCAGCGACACGGCCGACGAAACTCGTCAGCTGTGCCGGAAGGCGCCGAGCAGTCTGGGTTTCCGACGTTCGCAGCTCGGGAAAGTCATTACGGATGTCCGGATGACACAGCTGCACAACCCGTTCCGGGCGCGGGAGGTCACGCAGCACTTGCGTGCCGAGGTCGTTCAACCAGGCATCGTCAGGCAGATGGTCGAGCACCATCGACTCCGTCGCACCCGACAACAGCGTCTGTCCGCCATGGCCGAGATCGCGAATCCGCGCCGTGCGGTTGATCGTCGGACCGATGTAGTTGCCCTCGTCGCGCAACTGGATCTCACCGGTGTTGACGCCGATGCGCAGCCGGATCGGCGCCAGCGGCGCCCGCTGCAGGGCCAGCGCGCACGCCACCGCATCGCTTGCGCGGGTGAAGGCCACCACGAAGCTGTCGCCTTCGCCCTGTTCGACGGGACGCACGCCGCTATGAACGGCTACCAGATCCGTCAGCGTCGCATCCAGCCGAGCGATCGCGGCCGTCATCTCCTCTGGCAGGCTCTCCCAGAGCCGTGTCGAACCCTCGACGTCGGCGAGCAGCAGCGTCACCGTTCCCGTCGGTAGCCCGCTCACAGCGGAGGCCATGGCGCTCCTCACGTCCGCGAAGTCGCTCCACTCGAGTTGGCTCATGCTAGCCAGCATGCGGCTACGACGCGGCGCAAAACATCAGCGCAAGCGCGTATTTATCCGAGATAGTACGCATGGCGTACTATCTGAAGGGAAATGAGCCTTAGCGCGATCGACGCCTCACAAGCGGCCGCACTCGGCCAGGCGGTGCACCGGCTGTCGCGCCGTCTGCGCAAGCGCGCCGACCTGCAGCTCACCGCCTCGCAGACTTCGGCACTGACGACCGTGGAACGCCACGGCGAGCTGCGACTCGGTGAATTGGCCCGTCTCGAGCAGATCAGCAAGTCCACCATGACCCGCCTGGTGTCAAAGCTCGAAGAGGCCGGCTACCTGCACCGCTGGGTGGACCCGACGGACGGCCGCGTCTCCCTGGTGAAGGTGACCGGCCACGGCGCGGACGCGCTTCATGCGGCCAGGGCGCGTCAGCAGGCCTACCTGATGCGCCAGTTGGAAGCGCTCGACGCCGACGACCGCGCCATTCTGCTGGAGTCGGTCACCGCGCTCGAGAAGCTGCTGGCGGTCAAGGCGTGAAGCGCTACCTCACCGCCACCTTCGTCTCGCTGCGCACCCGCAACTATCGCCTCTACTTCATCGGCCAGTCGGTGTCACTCGCGGGTACCTGGATGCAGAAGATGGCGCAGGCGTGGTTGGTGCTCGAGCTGACCAATTCCGGTGCCTGGCTTGGTATCACGCTGGCCGTGCAGCAGCTGCCCTTGTTGCTCCTGGCGCCGTGGGGTGGCTTGATCGCCGACCGAATGAGCAAGCGCGCCATCCTGATCGGCACGTCCACCGCGGCGATGGTCCCATCGCTTCTGCTCGGCGCGCTCACCCTGACCAACCACATCAACGTCCCACTCGTGTTGGGTCTGGCGCTCGCGGGCGGCCTCATCGACGCGCTGGACAAGCCGGCGCGACAGTCATTTCCGAGCGAGATGGTGCCGGCCGCTCAACTGGCCAACGCTGTGATGCTGAACAACATCATTCAGGACACAGGAAAGGTGGTGGGGCCCGCCATTGCCGGAGTGCTGATCGCTGCCGTGGGACTGCCCTCCACCTTCTTCCTCAACGCGCTGTCGTTCGTCGCAGTCGTGGCTGCGCTAATTCTGATGCGTTCGGCCGAACTGTCGATGGCCGAACCGGTCGCCCGCGGTGCGGGCCAGCTTCGTGAGGGCCTGGCCTATATTCGCCGCACGCCCGAATTGCTGGGTCCGCTCGCTCTGTTGGGCTCGGTCGGTCTGGTGGCCTACAACTTCCAAGTCCTGCTCGCATTGTTGGGTCGCGAGACGTTCGGCGGGGACGCCCGGATCGTCGGATACCTGCTCGGCGCGCTCGGTGCGGGTTCGGTGATCGGCGGGCTGGCCCTCGCCGGCGTCATGCGGGCGAGCGTCGGACGGATCATCGGCGCCGCCGCAGTGCTGGCCGCCGTCTTCGTCGCGACGGGCCTGTCTCCCACGCTGGCTGTGGCGTTCGCGCTGGTCTTCGCGCTCGGCGTGGCCAGTGTCGCCTTCAAGTCGATCGCCAGCACCTGGTTGCAGCTGACTGCCACACCGGCGATGCGGGGCCGGGTGCTCGCGCTGCTCGTCGTCGCCATCGGCGGCACGACGCCGATCGGGGCGCCACTGATGGGCTGGCTCGCCGAGCAATTCGGCGTGCGGGCCGCCTTCGCGCTGGCAGGTGTACTCACCGCCACCGCCGCCGCGCTGGCTTATTGGTATCTGCGCCGCACTACCGTCGGCCCATGTCAAGATCGGGCATGCGATCCGCTCGCCGCCTCCTCGGCCTGACCTGTGCGCTGATGCTGCTCGCCGGTTGCGCACCGACCGCGCCGCCGGATGAATCGCCCGCTGCCGGCGCCGATCCCGCAAAAGCCGACGCGGTGATGGCGATCGTGCGCAACACGATGGCCGAGGCACACCTGAAGGCGGCCATCATCCGGGTCACCATCGACGGCAAGGAGATCGTCACCCGTGCGGTCGGCGACTCGATGACCGGAGTTCCGGCGACCACCGACATGCACTTCCGCAACGGTGCGGTCGCGATCTCGTACGTGTCGACCCTGCTGCTGATCCTCGTCGACGAGAAGAAAGTCAGCCTCGACGACAAGCTGTCCAAATGGCTGCCCGAGGTACCCAACGCCGACCGGGTGACGCTGGGACAGCTGGCCCAAATGACCTCCGGCTACGTCGATTACGTGATCGGCAACACAGAGTTCACCAAGGCCGCCTACGAAGACCCGTTCCGGCAGTGGGAGCCCGACGAGCTGCTGGCCTTCGCGCTGTCCAAGCCTCTGCTCTACGAGCCCGGCACCAACTGGAACTACGCACACACCAACTACGTGCTGCTCGGCAAGGCGCTGGAGAAGGCGACCGGCGAGGACATGCCGAAGCTGTTGGCGGACAAAGTGTTACGTCCACTCGGACTCACCAACACCGCCAACTCGTTCACCCCGGAGATCCCCGCACCGGTGCTGCACGCGTTCACCAGCGAACGCCGAGAAGCGCTCCAGATACCCGCCGGCACACCGTTCTACGAGGAGTCCACCTACTGGAATCCGTCGTGGACCATCACCCACGGCGCCATCCAGACGACCAACATCTACGACATGGAGGCCAGCGCCACCGGGCTGGGCTCGGGCAAGCTGCTCTCGCCGGAGTCCTACAAGAAGTTCACGTCCACCAGCCTGCGCGGCAAGACCACCGCCCTGCCCGGCTGCACCACCTGCATGGAGATGGGCGAGGGATACACCTACGGCATGGGCATCGTGGTCTCCGGCCACTGGCTGCTGCAGAACCCCATGTTCTCCGGCCAGGCCGGGGCGATGGCCTACCTTCCAGCCAAGAAGATCGGCCTCGCCGTCGCCGTCACCTACCTCCCGGAGGCGTTCGACGAGCACGGCGACTACCCCAACGAGGCCGACATCCTGTTCCGCCGCATCGCCGCAAAACTCGCCCCGGACGACGCGCCGCCGATGCCTCCGAAATAATCTCCCCATGGCACCGCAAGTGTTGTTCATCCACAACGAGCACCTGGCCACGGAGGGACTGCTCGGCGAGGCGTTCGCCGAATGCGGCTACGACATCGCCACATTCGAGGTGGTGCCCGCCGAGCGGATCGACGACCCTGCCGGGCACGTGACGTTCCCCGATCCGACCCGCTACGACGCGATCGTGCCGCTCGGCGCGCGCTGGCCCGTGTACGACGACGCACTGCGCCAGACCTGGGTCGGCGCGGAGATGCAGATGCTGCGCGATGCCGCGGACGCGGGGGTGCCGACCCTGGGCGTGTGTTTCGGCGGCCAACTGCTGGCCCAGGCGTTCGGCGGCTCGGTCGCCCGCTCGGCGAAGCCGGAGATCGGCTGGCACGACGTCACAAGCGACGACGACACCGTGGTGCCGGGCGGGCGCTGGTTCCAATGGCATTTCGACGCATGGACGTTGCCGCCGGGCGCCGTCGAGATCGCCAGGACCGCGAACGCGTCACAGGCCTTCGTGCTGGGCCGGGCGCTCGGGCTGCAGTTCCACCCCGAACTCGACCATCGGCTGCTGGAGGGCTGGCTCGGCGACGACGTCAACGGCGAGGTCGCCGGTATGGGGTTGACGCACGACGAACTCCGCTCGACGACAACGGATTTCATCGATAGCGCGGCACTGCGCATCCGTGATCTGGTACGCGGATTTCTGTCCTGCGTGGCCAGTCAGCCGTGCCCCAGCTGATGCGCCAGCGTGTCGGCGATCGTCGGGTGGCGGAACCGGTGGCCCAGTTCGGTCAGCTTCGTCGGCACCACGCGTTGGTCGGCTTCGGCGAGCTCGCGCGCACCCTGGCTTCCCAGCAGCAGCCGCGGGCCGAACGACGGCACCGGCACCAGCGCGGGCCGGTGCAGGACATCCGCCAATGCCCTCGTGTATTCGTCGTTGCGCACCGGCGTCGGGCCGACCGCGTTGACGGGTCCGCTCACCCGCGCGTCGTAGAGTGCGCGGTAGTAGACGTCGAGAAGGTCGTCCAGGCCGATCCACGACAGCCATTGCCTGCCGCTGCCCAGCCGGCCGCCCAGGCCGGCCAAGAACAGCGGCCTCAGCAGGCGCAGCGTCCCGCCCGCCGCGGCCTGCACGATCCCGGTCCGAACAGCCGCCGTGCGCAGGCCCGCTTCGGATGCGGGACGGGTGGCGGCCTCCCAGTCGGACACCACGTCCGCCAGGAAGCCGTCACCGCGCACGCTCTCCTCGCACAACACCGCATCGCCCCGGTCGTAGCCGTAGATGCCCACCGCCGATGCGCTGACGAACACGCCGGGGCCGTCGTCGCTGTCGGCGGCCGCCTGTGCCAGCCTGCGCGTCGGCTCGATGCGGCTGTCGCGGATCGCGGCCTTGTGGGCGTCGGTGAACCGCCCCGCAATCGAGGCGCCCGCCAGATGGACCACGGCGTCGACCCCGGACAGCAGGTCGGGCGCGGGCGCCTCGGGCCGCCACTGCCGCTCGTCCTTGCCGCGTGCGGGCCGCCGGACCAGCCGGATCACGTGGTGCCCGCCCGAGGTCAGAAAGGCGCTGAGGGCCGAGCCCACCAGTCCCGACGCGCCGGTGAGGGCGACGACCATCGGCGTCGCACCTGCAGCGGCCGCGTCGCGATGGGCGGCGAGGTCGTCGGCCAACTGACGGTGCCGGTAGACGAAGGTGGGCCGCAGCGCGGCGGCGGGAATCGTGGTGTCGACCTCGTCGTGCACCGTCGTGCGATCGCCCGGCGCCTCGGCGAACTCGTGCACGTGGCGCCACCAGCCGATCGCGCGCGGCGGAAGGGAACGCAGCCCATCCGATGTCAGCGCATCGACGAAGCGGTGCGGCGGGTCGAATCCGTCGCGTTCGTGCTGGGCGATCCAGCGCAGCCCGCCGGGCAGGCCCAACACCGCCCGGCCGTCGGCCAGCGACTCGGTTTCGGCCACCACCGTCATGGGTTGCCAGGGTGGCACGAGGCGCCTCATGGCGCCGGGCCTGGTGTGCCAGCTGAAGACCTCACCCAGCGGGTGGTCGACGACGCTTTCGTATTCGATGCCCATGGTGCCTTTCCGCGGTGCTACGCCTTGTCCGAGTGATTCGGAGTCGATGCGCAGTTGGATTGCCCGTCGTAGGCTAAAACAGTCCCCTGAGTGGGAAGACAAGAGTCATGGCCGGTTGGAGTGGACTCGCGCGACGAAATGCGAGACGTACCTTCCGGGACCGCCGCGAAGCCGGCCAAGTCCTGGCGCAGGAGTTGTCGGCCTATGACGGCAGAGACGACCTTCTGGTCCTCGGGTTGGCGCGCGGCGGTGTTCCGGTCGGCTGGGAGGTTGCTGCGACGCTGCGGGCGCCGCTCGACGTTTTTCTGGTCCGCAAGCTCGGTGTGCCGCAATGGGAGGAGTTGGCGATGGGCGCCGTCGCCAGCGGCGGCGGCCTCGTGATCAACGACAACCTGATGCACAGCCTCGGCATCAGCGACGAGGCGCTGCGCGAGACGATCGATCGCGAAACCACGGAACTGAACCGGCGCGAGCAGGCGTACCGGGGTGGGGTGGCTCCCGCCGACCCGAAGGGTCAGGTGACGATCATCGTCGACGACGGAATCGCCACCGGCGCCAGCATGCTGGCGGCGGTACGCGCGGTGCGGGTGGCCGAACCGGCCCGCGTCGTGGTGGCGGTGCCCGTCGGATCGTCGTCGGCCTGCAGGGAGTTGGCCCGCGAAGCCGACGACGTGGTGTGCGCGACGATGCCCGCGTCGTTCGAAGCGGTCGGGCAGGTGTACGCCGACTTCCACCAGGTGAGCGACGACGAAGTGTGCGAACTGCTGGCCAAGCCGACTCGCTAGCTGGTCTTGTGGTCTTCCTCGACGGCCTGTTCGTCGGCCGATTCCGTTGCGTCCTCTGCCGTTTCGCTGTCGGAGTCGGCGCCTGACTCTTCGGCCGGCTCTTCTGGATAGTCGGCGTCGAACTCCTCGCCATCGGCGTCCTGCGCCGGGGCATCGGCGTCGGTGCCACCGCGGGAACGCTCACGCAGGGCGTCGATGATCAGCAGCACGACGCCGATCACCGCGGCGGCGATGCAGACCCACGCGATCAGCTCATTGCTGGTGACCACCGCGGTCACCAGCGCCGCGAGGCCGATGACGGCGAGCACGAGAGCAACGATCAACATTGGTCAATCCCTTCGCCGGGGGGCTGGGGGCGCTAGTTGTTACCGCGGTTGAACTGGTTGAACCCGCCGCCGCCGTCGTTGTTGGCGCTCGAGTCGACCGGTGCGGCGGAGCCACGCTGGCCGAGTTCCTCCAGCTGCGACTCCAGGTAGGTCTTGAGCCTGGTCCGGTACTCCCGCTCGAAGGTGCGCAGCTGTTCCAGCCGGCCTTCCAGCACTGTGCGCTGCTGGTTGATGGTGCCCATGATCTCCGAATGCTTGCGCTCGGCATCGGCCTGCAGCGCGTCGGCCTTCTCCTGGGCTTGCCGTAGCTGGGTCTCCGACCGGCTCTGGGCATCGGCGAGCATCGCATCCGCGCGCTGCCGCGCCTCGGCGACGGTGGACTCCGCGGTCGCGCGCGCCTCGTTGACCATCTGGTCGGCTTGCGAGCGGGCGTCGGACAGCAGCTTCTCCGACTCGGCCTTGGCGGTCGACGTCAACCGGTCGGCGGTGTCCTGCGCCAATCCGAGCACGCGGGCGGCCTTCAGGTGCTGGTCCTCGCTGACCGGGGCCGGCGGTGGCGGCGGGGCCTCGTACACGGGCTGCGGCGCCGGCTCGGGTTCGGGCTCAGGCTCGGGCTGGTACAGCGGGATGGCCTGGGTGGGCTGTGCCCCACCGCCGCCGGCCCTCGCAGACGCCAACTCCTGGTCCATTTCGGAGACCCGCTGACGAAGGTCGGCGTTCTCTTCGATGAGCCGCGTCAGCTCGTTCTCGACCAGATCGAGGAAGGCGTCAACCTCATCCTCGTTGTAGCCGCGCTTGCCAATGGGTGGCTTGCTGAAGGCGACGTTGTGAACGTCGGCTGGAGTGAGCGGCATTTTCTGCCCCCTAGATGGTCCGGATCGTCAATCGATCTCAAAGTGTAGAGCGTCAGTAGAGTAACTGGCGTCCATCCTGTCACACCAGACCCTGCGGTTGCAGGTGAGGCCAAAATTTAAGAACGAAATTCAATCTTCTTAGGCCTAATTGCCGTGTCCGGCAAACGTCAGATCCCGACCGTTCTTCAGGCTGCGGCGCTGAACGCGAGCTGCATGCCGATGAACGCGACGAGCAGCAGCACCATGATCGAGAGATCGAAGCGGATCGCCCCTATCGTGAGCTGCGGAATGAGCCGCCGCAGCAGCTTCACCGGCGGGTCTGTGAGCGTCATGATCACCTCGAGGATCACCACCGTCGCACCCCTGGGGTGCCAGTCCCGGCTGAACGAACGGATGAACTCGACCACCACCCGTGCGATGAGCAGCAGCCAGAATACGAACAGCGCGAAACCCAGGATCTCGAAGAACAGGGACAACTGAGCCGACCTCACTACAGCCGATGTGTGACGTTCAATACAGCCGGCAGGCCGGTGCCGGCCAGCGCGATGCTGTCAGCCTACCTGGCGCCGCGGGCGGGGCTGGTCTACTGATAGGCGTAGAAGCCGGTCTCGGCGATGCGCCTGCGGTCGTCGGGCGTGACGTCGACGTCGGCGGGCGAGAGCAGGAACACCTTGGTGGCGACCTTGTCGAAGGATCCGCGCAGCGCGAACGCCAGGCCGGCGGCGAAGTCGACCAGCCGCTTGGCGTCGGCGTTGTCCATGGTCACCAGGTCCATGATCACCGGGGTGCCGTCACGGAAGCGCTCGCCGATGGTGCGCGCCTCGCTGTAGTCCTTGGGCCGCAGCGTGGTGATCTTCGACAGCGGGCTGCTCTCGTCGAACAGCATCGCCATCCGGCGCGGATCCATGGCCAGCGCACCGCGGGTCGAGCCCCGCAGCGGGGCGAACCGGGGTGCGGGCCGATCGAACTCGCGCGGGTGGAAGCGGGCGTCTTCGGCGTAGCCGCCGCGATAGGCGCCCGGCATCTCCTCGTCGTCGTACCGGTCCTCGAACCGGCCCTCGTAGCGGCCGTATCCGTCGTCGGCGAAGCGCTCACGACGTGGGTAAGCGCGCGCCGGGCGATCGTCGTCGTCGTAGTACTCGTCGTCGTAGTCGTCCATAGGCGCCATCCCGAAGTACGCCTTGACCTTGTGCAGTGTGCTCATCGCTGGACCCTTCTTGCGTGATGCCTGTGATGAAGATGTGACTGGAGTGACTACTCATGGTGACGTTAAAGGACGTTGCCCCAATAGCGCGGTACCGACACGCACACACGTCGAACCGTGTTTGACCGCCGCCTCGAGGTCGCCGGACATGCCGGCCGACAGTTCAAGCCGCTGCTGGTAGGCGGCCTGTACCCGGCGATGCTCGGCCTGCAAACGCGCGAAGGCGTCCTCGGGGTCCCACCCCAGCGGCGGGATGCCCATCAGCCCGACGAACTGCAGCGCCTGCGCCGACTGCGCGTGCGCACACACTTCGTCGACGAGGCCCGGACTGCCGATGTCGACTCCCCCGCGATCGGCGTCGCCGTCGAGGCTGATCTGGATGTACACCCGCAGCGGTTCGGTCCGTGCGTCCTCGTCCAGTGCGCCGGCCGACGCCCGGTCCAGCGCGTTGATCAGCCTGACGCTGTCGACCGAGTGCGCGGCGTAGGCCCAATTGGCGATCGACCGCGCCTTGTTGCGTTGAATCCGGCCGACCATGTGCCAGCGAATCGAAGAACCGGACCCCGCGGAATTGCATTCGGCGAATTTCGCGGCCGCTTCTTGTTCGCGCGATTCGCCAAATGCTTCACAACCCAAATACGACAAAATGAGTACGTCGGTTGCTGGAAAGAATTTCGTTATCGGCAACAATTCAATTTCATCGCCGGACCGATCCGCGGCTTTGGCGGCGCGAGCCAGCCGATCCCTGACTCGCGCCAGCGCGTCGGCCAGTTCGACTTCCCGGGCGCTCGCCATCGGGCTCATTCCATCCACACCACGGAGGCGAGGCGCCCGGTCGGCGCGTCGCGCCGGTGGCTGAACAGGTTGGCGTCGGCCACCGTGCATCTCGGGTCGAAGTCAATCGCACTGATCCCCAAATCCATTAATTGCCTGGCGATTCCGGCCCGCAGATCGAGTCCCGGGGTGCCGCGTGACGTCGTGGTCCTGCTACCCGGCAGGGCGGCCTCGACTTCGTCGGCCATCGCCGCGGGCACCTCGTAGTTGCGCCCACTGACGGCGGGCCCGAGGAAGACGGAGATGTCTTCGGCGCGTGCGCCCGCGTCGCACATCGCCTCCACCGCGCGCGCGACGACCCCTTTCTGCGCACCGACTCGACCGGCATGGACCGCCGCCACCACGCCCGCGCGGGCGTCGGCCATTAATACCGGAACGCAATCGGCTGTTACGACGGCCAATGCCAATCGCGGGCTGGTGGTCACCAATGCATCGGTCTGATCCACCGCGGACGCCGGATCGCGCGGACCGTCCACGCGGACGACGCGGTCACCGTGCACCTGGTTCATCCAGATGACCGCGTCCTGGTCCAGCCCGATCGCCGACGCCAACCGCTTACGGTTGGCCGCCACCGCGGCCGGATCGTCGCCGACGTGGTCGCCGAGATTGAACGTGTCGTATGGCGGCGCCGAGACGCCGCCGGCGCGGGTGGTCGTCACGCGCCGAACCCGAACACTCACGATCCCAGTATCTCGGGCACGCAAGGCGGCGGGCACTCAGCGCATCGGTGTTCAGTGCCGCATGAACGGCGGCACGTCGACGTCGTCGTCGTCATCGCCGCCGATGCTCACCGTCGCGCCGTTGGTGTGCACCGGCACGCTGGCAGCCTCGACCGGCTCGAACAGCGACGAAGTGACCTTGCCCGCCTTAGCCGGGGCGATCGCCTGGCCGGCACCCACCACAGGCTTTCGGCTCGGCCCCGACGCGTCGAAGCCCGCGGCGATCACCGTCACCCGCACCTCGTCGCCGAGGGAGTCGTCGATCACGGTGCCGAAGATGATGTTGGCGTCCTGGTGGGCGGCGTCCTGCACCAGCGACGCGGCCTCGTTGATCTCGAACAGGCCGAGGTCGCTGCCACCGGCGATGGACATCAACACGCCCTGTGCGCCCTCCATGGACGCCTCGAGCAGGGGCGAGTTGATCGCGATCTCGGCCGCCTTCAGCGAGCGGCCGTCGCCGCGCGCCGAGCCGATCCCCATCAGCGCCGTGCCCGCGCCGGACATGATGCCCTTGACGTCGGCGAAGTCGACATTGATCAGGCCCGGCGTGGTGATCAGATCGGTGATCCCCTGGACGCCGTTGAGCAGCACCTCGTCGGCGCTGCGGAACGCGTCCATCAGCGAGACCGCGGCGTCGCCCATCTGCAGCAGCCGGTCGTTGGGGATGACGATCAACGTGTCGCAGCTCTCGCGCAGCGCGGAGATGCCGGACTCGGCCTGGTTGCTGCGGCGTTTGCCCTCGAACGAGAACGGCCTGGTCACCACGCCGACGGTGAGCGCGCCGAGCTTGCGCGCGATGGTGGCGACGACGGGCGCGCCGCCGGTGCCGGTGCCGCCGCCCTCACCCGCGGTGACGAACACCATGTCGGCACCGCGAAGCAGCTCTTCGATGTCGTCCTTGGCGTCCTCGGCGGCCTTGCGCCCCACCTCGGGGTCGGCGCCCGCGCCGAGGCCGCGAGTGGAGTCGCGTCCGACGTCGAGCTTGACGTCGGCATCGCTCATCAACAGCGCCTGTGCGTCGGTGTTGATCGCGATGAACTCCACGCCCTTGAGGCCCTGCTCGATCATCCGGTTGACGGCGTTCACGCCGCCGCCGCCGATGCCGACGACCTTGATGACGGCGAGGTAGTTGTGCGGGGGGGTCATGATCGTCCCTTTCTCGCGCAAGCCTTCATCGCGATCGCCCTTCGTCCCAGGTTGGCCTTTTGGTGCCGAACCACTCGAGCAAACTCTCAACCTCAACTAAAGGCTTACAGTTATGTCAAGTTGTTCGGCGCAAACAGAACGGTAGGACGAGGTCAAGCGCTATCCATGCAGGCGCGCCGACGAAAACGGTGAGAATTTACGGCGATTTCGGGCTGCGCCGTCTACTTGACCGTCGGCAAATCCGGGCTGGAGACGTCGTAGGTGTGACCGGGCTGCGTGAGCAGCGCGGCGAGCTTCTGCGCCTTCTCCTCCGTACGGTCCGTGGTGCCCCACACCACTTCCCTGCCGTCGACCAACGTCAGCGTGACCGCCGCGACCGACGGCGCCGAGACCCTGGCGACCTGTCCGGCCACCTCCGGTCGCAGGGCGGTCATCACCTCGAGCGCCGCCTCGGTGGGCGGATCGTTGGGGCCGGGGTTGTCGACCTCCAGGTAGGGCAGGTTGGGCGGCGGCGGCGCGGTCGCGAAGTCCACCCCGTCGCGGTCGAACAGGTGCGGCCCGTCCGGGTAGTCCTTCACCACCACCGGCACCCGTTCGACGATGGTGATGCGCAGGGTCGACGGGTACTCCCGCTGCACGCGGGCCGACGCGACGCGGCGGATGGTGGCCACCCGCCCGGCCACGTCGTCGGTGTTGATCTGCAGCAGCGGCGTGCCCTCCTTGACGGCCGCGGCCGCAATCACCTCGTCTTGAGTCACCGCGCCGACGCCGGTGATGACGACGTTGCGCGCCGCCATGATCGGCGTGAAGTACAACAACAGGCCCAGCCCGACGAACACCACGGCGACCAGCGTCGTCCACATCACCAGTTTCAGACCCCGAACCGCTCCCCGCGCAACGGGTTTGGATTCGCCAGCCGGCTTACCGCGCACCCGTCGCTTGGCTTCTCGCCTGGCCTCCTCGATCGCGACAGCGCGGGCCTGCGCCTCGCGTCGCGCCTCGCGTTCGCGCCGGGCCCGCCGCCGCGGACCATCGAACTGCTCGTCGGGTTCGGCCTCGGCGGGCGCGTCGCCGTCGGCGGGTGCATCGGCCTCGGCCGCCTCCGGGTCGGCCGTCGCCTCGCTGCTGTCGTCCGACTCGGTCATCGCGAACCCGGATCTGGTCCGCGCCGCAGTGCGGAACGGTTGGCCCTGGCGGCGAGCGCTTCGACGATCTCCGGCCCGAGCATCGTCACGTCGCCCGCACCCATGGTGACCACCACGTCGCCGCTGTGCACGGCGCCCGCGACCAGTTCGGCGACAGCGGAGAAGTCCGGCACGTACTGCACCGGCTTGCTGACGTGTTCGGCCACCGTCGCGCCGCTGACGCCGGCCATCGGCTGTTCGCGCGCCGCGTAGACATCGAGCACGAACACCTCGTCTGCGCTGTCCAACGCCGCGGCGAACTCGCGGGCGAATGCGGCTGTGCGCGAATACAGATGCGGCTGAAAGACCACCACCGCGCGGCCGCTCCCGCTCTGCTCGGTCACCGTCCGCAACGCCTCGAGCGTGGCGCGGACCTCGGTCGGGTGATGCGCGTAGTCGTCGAACACCCGCACACCGTGGGCGGTACCGACGAGCTCGAAGCGGCGGCGCACCCCCTCGAACCCGGCCAGCCCGTCCAGCACGCCCTCGGCCGGCGCGCCCACCTCCATCGACGCCAGCAGCGCCGCGAGCGCGTTGAGGGCCATGTGCCTGCCGGGCACCGACATTCGCATCACCCGCTGATGCTTCTCGCCGGCCAGTTGGACGTGCGCGATCGCGCCGGTGTTCTGCTGTTCCCAGCTCACCAACCTGCCCGCCAGGTCGGCCCGATCGTCACTTCCATAGCGCAGCACCCGAAATCCGAGATCCGCGGTGCGTTCCGCGAGGCCGGCTGCGCCGGGGTCGTCGGTGCACACCACCAGCGCACCGCCTGGCGCCAGCCGCTCGACGAAGTCGTCGAACACCGCGCCGTAAGCCTCTGCACTGCCGAAGAAATCGAGATGGTCGGCCTCGATGTTGGTCACCACCGCCACGTTCGGCGTGTATTCGAGCAGCGAGCCGTCGCTCTCGTCGGCCTCGGCGACAAAGCAATCGCCGCTGCCGTGGTGGGCGTTCGTGCCTGCCTCGCCGAGATCGCCGCCGACGGCGAACGACGGGTCGAATCCGCTGTGCTGCAACGCAACAATGAGCATGGATGTGGTCGTGGTCTTACCGTGGGTTCCGGTGACCATCAGCGTGGTGTAGCCGTCCATCAGCCGGGCCAGCACCACCGGCCGCAGGATCACCGGGATGCCGCGCCGCCTGGCCTCGACCAACTCGGGGTTGGTCTTGGGGATCGCCGCGTGGGTGGTCACCACAGCGGTCGGGCCGCCGGGCAACAGGTCCAGCGAGGACTCGTCGTGGCCGATGCGCACCACCGCCCCCCTGGCCCGCAGCGCCGCCACACCGCGGGACTCCTTGGCGTCCGACCCCGACACCAGCGCGCCGCGGTCGAGCAGGATGCGCGCGATGCCGGACATCCCCGCACCGCCGATGCCGACCATGTGCACCCGCGCCAACTCGTCGGGCAGGGCCCCGGGCCGCCTGTCGTCGGCGTCCGACACGATCACCGCTCGGCCTTTCGGTCGCGCGCCACCTCCAGCGCGATCTGGGCCACCTTCTCCGCGGCGTCGCGGTGGCCCGCCATTGCCGCGGCAGCGGTCATCGCCGTCAGCCGCGCGGTGTCGCCGAGTAAGCCGGCCACCGTCTCGCCGACGAACTGCGGTGTCAGGTCGGCGTCGTCGACCACCAGTCCGCCGCCGGCGTTGACGACGGGTAGCGCGTTGAGTCGCTGCTCGCCGTTGCCGATGGGCAGGGGCACATAGACCGCGGGCAGCCCGACGGCCGACACCTCGGCCACCGTCATCGCACCGGACCGGCAGATCGCCAGATCTGCTGCGGCGTAGGCCATGTCCATCCGGTCGAGGTAGGGCACCGCCACGTAGGGCGGGTCACCGTCGGCCGGCTCACGCAGGTCGAGCGTGTTTTTCGGTCCGTGCGCGTGGAGCACCGAGATACCAGCTGCGGCAAGGTCTTTGGCCGCAGGCGCGACCGCCCGGTTGATCGACTGCGCGCCCTGCGAACCGCCGAACACCAGCAGTACGCGGGCGTCGTCGGCGAACCCGAAGTGGGCGCGGGCCTTCGCTCGCTCGGCCATCCGATCGAGGGAGGTGATCGCCGCACGCACCGGCACCCCGACCACCTCGCTGCGCGGCAGGCCGGAATCGGCGACCGCCGAGAGCACCCGACGCGCCGAGCGGGCACCCACCTTGTTCGCCCAGCCCGCGCTGGCGTTGGCCTCATGCACCACGACCGGCACCCGGCGGCGCCGCGCCGCCAGGTAGGCGGGCACCGCGACGTAGCCACCGAATCCCACGATCACGTCGGCGCCGACGTCATCGAGCACCCGGCGGGTCTCCCTGACGGCGCGGCGCACCCGCACGGGCAACCGCAGCAGATCGCCGCTCGGCTTACGCGGCAGCGGCACCGGGGTGATGAGCTCGAGGTCGTAGCCGCGCTCCGGGATCAGCTTTGTCTCCAGGCCGCGCCGGGTGCCCAGCGCGGTGATCCGCACATCTGGTTCCAGCGCCCGAAGTGCGTCGGCGACAGCCATGGCGGGTTCGATGTGGCCTGCCGTCCCGCCGCCGGCAATCACTACCGAGATCGGCCCATTCACCCGTGACGTTGACCTTCCAGTGTGCGAGCCCGTCGGCCCTGGTGGCGTTGTCCAGCCGCGCTCCGCATGATCCGCTCCTCGCGAGCGCGGGAGTTCTTTGCATCCTTGCTCACGCGGGAGTTTTTCCGCTCCCCGCTTGCGCGGGGCGCGCGCTGGCCGCCTCCATGATGCACCGAGGGTCGCACCGGCCGATCAGCCGTATGGGGTTTGCGCTTGTTGGGCTTCTTCGGTGTGCGCTGCTGCTTGGGCTGTGGTTTCGAATCGCGGGAGCGCAGCCTGTCACGCAGCGCCTCGGTGCGGGTCGGCGAATAGGGCTCCGGCGGGGGCAACCGCAGCAGCCGGTTCACCGTGTCGTCGCGCCCTGCCCGCAGCGCCGCCACCGCCTCCGGCTCGTGTCTGGCCGCGTTCGCGATCACTCCGATGATCAGAAGGGTTGTCGCCGTTGATGTTCCGCCCGCAGAGATGAGCGGCAGCTGAAGACCGGTGACCGGGAGAAGCCCGATGACGTAGCCGACGTTGATGAACGCCTGCCCCAGCACCCACATGGTGGCGGTCGCGGTGAGCAGCCGTAGGAACGGGTCGGCCGACCGCCGCGCGATCCGCATGCCGGTGTAGGCGAACAGGCCGAAGAGGCACAGCAGGCCGGCGGCGCCGATGAAGCCCAGTTCCTCGCCGATGATCGCGAAGATGAAGTCATTGTGCGCGTTGGGCAGGTAGTTCCACTTCGCGGTGCCCTGGCCGAGGCCGTCGCCGAAGACACCGCCGTTGGCCAGCGCGAACCGGGCCTGTTTCGCCTGGTAGCCGGAGCCTTGTGTGTCGGCGCCCGGGTTCAGCCACGACATCACGCGGTCGGACCGGTAGCCCTCGGACACGGCCAGGATCGCCGCCGAGACCACCACCGCGAACATCGAGGACAGGAACACCCGCAGCGGAAGCCCGGCATACCAGAGCAGTGCCAGCAGGATGATGCCGAGCGACACCGTCTGCCCGAGGTCGGGCTGGGCGACGATGAGCGCCAGCGCGATCACCGCGGCGGGCACCAGCGGGATGAGCATCTCGCGCAGCGACGCCCGCTCCATCCGGCGGGCCGCAAGCAGGTGCGCGCCCCAGATCGCGAACGCGATCTTGGCCAGCTCTGACGGCTGCATGGAGAACCCTGCGACGACGAACCAGCCGCGGGAACCGTTGGCCTCCTTACCGATTCCCGGGATGAGAACCAGGACCAGCATCACGATGGTGACCGCGAAGCCGCTGAACGCGAGGCTGCGCATGGTCTGCACGCGCATGCGCATCGCCGCGTAGAACGCGAACAGGCCGATCAACGTCCAGATCAGCTGTTTGCCGAAGATCACC
This sequence comes from Mycolicibacterium moriokaense, assembly GCF_003347205.1. Lineage (GTDB taxonomy): Bacteria > Actinomycetota > Actinomycetes > Mycobacteriales > Mycobacteriaceae > Mycobacterium > Mycobacterium moriokaense_B. Next base: position 104,929 of record NZ_QQBJ01000018.1, on the reverse strand, counting down.
CAGGGCGAGCCGTCCTCGTCGTAGGAGTGCACTCCCGACGCCGACAGCACCATGATCAGGCCCATCGACGTCAGCAGCGCGGCGACGGCGATGATCAGGTGAAACGACGTCATCGGCCGGCCCAGCCAGGCGCCGAAGCGGGTGCGCGGCGCGCGGGTGGTGGCCGTTTCGACCGGGGTGGCGTCAGCGGTGCCGGTCCGGCGGAGCCGCAGCCGGTCGAGGATGGCGCTCATTGGCTCAGCGGGTGGTGCGGACGGCGGCCGCGAACGCATCCCCGCGCTCCGCATAGCCGCTGAACTGGTCGAAGGATGCGCCTGCGGGTGCCAGCAGCACAGTGTCGCCCGGCTGGGCCATGCGACGGGCGGCGGCAACGACGTCGGTCATCAACTCGACCACACGAGTCACAGAATTAACATCTGACTCATTCGTATCAGGCACCCCAGAATCCTCCCCCGTCACAACCTCGACAACGGGGACATCCGGGGCGTGTCGCGATAACGCATTGGCCACCAAGGCCCGGTCCCGGCCGATCAGCACGGCCCCGACCAGGCGATCGGCGACCTCGGACACCAGCTCGTCGACCGATGCGCCCTTGAGCAGCCCGCCCGCGATCCAGACCACCCGCGGATAGGCGGCGATCGACGCGTGGGCGGCATGCGGGTTGGTGGCCTTGGAGTCGTCGACGTAGGTCACGCCGTCGATTTCGGCGACCACCTGGGCACGATGCGGGCCCAGGTGAAATGCCGCCAGCGCATCGGCGATCGCGGCGGCGGGCACGTCGACTGCGCGCGCCAACGCGGCCGCGGCCAACGCGTTGAGCACCCCGACCGGCCCGGGCACGGTGATCGCCGCCGCGTCGGCCAGGACGAGGCCGTCGGCGAAGGCCCTGTCGACCAGGACACCACCGCGCACGCCCAACTCCCCCGGGCCCGGCTCGCCGAGTCGGAAGCCGACGCGGACCGACGCGGCGGCGTTCTCCAGTAGCCCGGCCGCGATGGGGTCGTCGAGCCCGACCACCGCGACCCGGCCGTCCAGCGCGCGCGCCTTGTCGGCCGCGTAGGCCGCCATCGAGCCGTGCCAGTCCAGATGGTCCTCGGCGACGTTGAGCACCGCGCCCGCATCCGGTCGCAGCGACGGCGCCCAGTGCAGCTGGAAGCTGGACAACTCGACCGCGAGCAACTCGGCGGGCTCGGCAAGCATGTCGATCACCGGGCTTCCGATGTTGCCGCACAGCACGGCAGGCCTTCCCGCGGCGATCAGCATGGCGTGCAGCATCGACGTGGTGGTGGTCTTGCCGTTGGTGCCGGTCACCACCAGCCAGCGCTTCGGCGTGCCGTACCAGCCAGCCTGATCCAGCCGCCAGGCGAGTTCCACATCGCCCCAGATCGGCACGCCCGCGGCGGCCGCGGCCGCCAAAACCGCTGCGGTGGGCGAGAATCCGGGGCTCGTCACCACCAGGGCGTAGTCGGCGATGCTCGCGACGGCCTCCGCGGTGGTCACGACCGAGGCCGGCGTGACGAGGCGCTGCAGGGCCAGCGGGTCGTCGTCGCAGATCGTCAACCGCACCCCGGTCTGTTCCAGCGCGGCACTCACCGAGCGGCCCGTGATGCCCGCGCCGGTCACCAGCACGCGGCTACCGGGGGTCAGCGGTTCGACGGCCTGCCGGGTCACCTCAGGCCCCGACAGTGGTGAGCCACTCGCTGTAGAACAGCGCGACGCCGAGGCCGCATGCGATGGCCGTCAACAACCAGAAGCGGATGATCACCGTGGTCTCGGCCCACCCGACGAGTTCGAAGTGGTGGTGGAAGGGCGCCATCCGGAACACCCGCCGCCCAGTGGTGCGGAACGCGAGGATCTGCACCACCACCGACGTCACCTCGGCGACGAACAGCGCCCCGAGCACCACCGCCAGCATCTCGGTGCGGCTGAGCACCGACAGCCCCGCGATGACGCCGCCCAATGCGAGCGAGCCGGTGTCACCCATGAAGATCTTGGCGGGTGCGGCGTTCCACCAGAGGAAGCCGATGCAGGCGCCCGCCGTCGCAGCGGCGATCAGCGCGAGGTCCAGCGGGTCGCGCACGTTGTAGCAACCGACCCCCGGAGCGGTCGCACACGCATTGCGGAACTGCCAGAACGTGATGATCACGTAGGCGGCGCAGACCATCGCCATCGCGCCTGCGGCCAGGCCGTCGAGGCCGTCGGTGAAGTTCACCGCGTTCGACCAGGCGTAGACGATAAGCACACAGAACAGCACGAAGACGGCGGGCGCCAACGTGACCGTGGCGATCTCCCGCACGTAGGACAGTTCGGCGCTACCGGGGGTCAGCCCGTCGGCGTTGCGGAACCGCAGCGCCAGCGCGCCGAAGATCACCGCGGCCAGCAGCATGCCGACGGTCTTGGCGGTCTTGTTCAGGCCGAGGTTGCGGGCGCGGCGGATCTTGATCAGGTCGTCGACGAACCCCACGACGCCCAGCGCCGTCGCCAGCCCGAGCGCCAACAGCCCGGACGCGGTCGGCCCGTCGCCGTCGAACGCCATCCCCACCAGGTGGGTGCCGAAGTAGCCGGCCCAGATGCCCGCCAGGATCGCCACCCCGCCCATCGAGGGGGTGCCGCGTTTCTTGTGGTGGCTGGGCGGACCGTCCTCGCGGATCTCGTGACCGAAGCCCTGGCGGGTGAAGAGCTGAATCAGGGCGGGGGTCAACAGAATCGAAACCGCCAGCGCGATGCCGACGGCGATGAGGATCTGCCTCATGCGGCCACCTCGCAAGCGAGATCGCCGTATTCAGTGCCGATGATTCGCTCGCAAGCGTCGCTCATGAGGCGCTCAACGCCTCGGCCAGCTTGCCCAGCCCCGCCGCGTTCGACGCCTTGACCAGCACCACGTCTCCCCCGCGCAGTTCGGCTCGCAACAGGTCCAGCGCGGCGTCAGCGTCGGCGACCATGGTGGCCTCTCCTCCCCATGAACCCTCCATGACCGCCCCGTGATGCATGGCGCTCATAGCTCTCCCGGTTCCCACGACGATCAGTCGAGAGACATCTAATCGCACCGCGAGCCTGCCGATGCGATCGTGCTCCGATATCGCGTCGTCGCCGAGTTCGGCCATCTCGCCGAGCACCGCCCAACTTCGCCGGCTCTCCACACCCTGGCGGGCCATCCAGGCCAGCGATTTCAGCCCGGCCAACATCGAATCCGGGTTGGCGTTGTACGCGTCGTCGATGACGGTGACCCCGTCGTCGCGGGTGGTGACGTGCATGCGGTGCTGCGACACCGGACCCGCGCCGGCGAGCGCGGCGGCCACCTGCGCGCCGGTGGCTCCGCACTCCAGCGCCACCGCGGCCGCGCACAGCGCGTTGGACACCTGATGATCGCCGTGCACGGCCAGCGACACGTCCGTCTCGCCGCCGTCGGCGTGCATCGTGAAGCGTGGCCGGGCCAGGTCGTCGAGCGTCACCGGCCCCGACCAGATGTCGGCGCCCGGTGACCTTGAGACCCGCACCACGCGGGCGGCGGTCTGCTCGGCCATCGCGGCGACGGCGTCGTCATCGGCATTGAGGACCACCACACCCGATGATGGCACCGCTTGCGGCAGTTCGGCTTTGGTGCGCGCAATGGCTTCGCGCGAGCCGAACTCGCCGAGGTGCGCGGTTCCGACGTTGAGCACTACCGCGATCGACGGCGGTGCGATCGAGGCCAGAGCCGCGATATTCCCCGGGTGCCGCGCCGACATCTCCAGCACCAGGTAGTCGGTGTCCTGCCCCGCCCGCAGCACGGTCCACGGGGTGCCCAGCTCGTTGTTGAACGAGCCCGGCGGTGCCACCACCTCGCCCAGCGGCGCGAGCACGGCGGCGACGAGGTCCTTGGTCGAGGTCTTGCCCGACGAGCCCGTGATGCCGACGATCGTCAACCCGCCCGCCACCAGTTCGGCGGCCACGGCGGCGGCCAGCCGGGCCAGCGCGGCGAGCACCGCCGCACCCGAACCGTCGGTGTCGTGTTCCAGCACGCCGGCGGCGGCGTCGGTCGCGAAGTCCGCGCGCGGCCTGACCACGATCGCGGGCACCCCGACCGGTCTGGCGGCCAGCACCGCGGCGGCGCCGGCCTGCACCGCGGCGGTCGCGAAGTCGTGACCATCCGACCGCGCGCCGGGCAGCGCGAGGAACAATCCGCCGGCGGTCACCGCACGCGAGTCGAACTCGACCGACCCGGTCACCCGCGTCGCGGCGGCGTCGGCAGCCGAGATGTCGGCGAGCTCACCGCCCACGATGTCGGCGATCTGGGCCAGCGTCAGGTCGATCATGTCCGCGAACCCAGCGCCTCGAGGGACCGGGCCAGCTCGTCGCGGTCGTCGAACGGCCGCGTCTGCCCGTGGCTGGTCTGGCCGGGCTCGTGGCCCTTGCCGGCCACCAACACGACGTCGCCGGCGCGGGCCCACGCCACGGCGTGGTCGATGGCCTCGCGCCGGTCCCCGATCTCGACGACCTGCCCGGGACCGTTCCCCGCGCCCGTCACGATCGAGGTCCGAATCAGGGCCGGGTCCTCGTCGCGCGGGTTGTCGTCGGTCACCACCACGAGGTCGGCCAACTCCGCGGCGACCTGGCCCATCGGTTCGCGTTTGCCGGGGTCGCGGTTGCCGCCTGCGCCGAACACCACCGCGACACGGCCGGCCGCCTGCTCGCGCAGCGTCTCGAGCACCGCGCGCAGGGCCCCCGGTTTGTGGGCGTAGTCGACGAGCGCCAGGAAGTCCTGGCCGCGGTCGACGGGCTCGAGCCGGCCCGGCACCCGCGCGTCCCGCAACCCCGGCGCGGCCTGCTCGGGCGAGACGCCGACGGCGTCCAGCAGCGCCGCCGCCAGCAGACAGTTCGCGACGTTGTACCGGCCGGGCAGTCCGATGCGCAGCCCGTGATGGACCCCGGCGGGATCGACGGCGACGAACTCCTGCGCACCCCGCTCGACCGTGGCCATGCCCTCGACGCACCAATCGGCGGGCCCGGTCGTGCTGACCGTCACCGGCTCCGGCGCCAGCTCGGCCATCGCCCGCCCCGCCTCGTCGTCGATGCAGATCACCGAAACGGCTGCCGCGGTTGGGGAACCGGGCGCGAACAATTGCGCCTTGGTGTCGAAGTAGTCCTGCATCGTCGGGTGGAAGTCGAGGTGGTCGCGCGACAGGTTGGTGAAGCCGCCGACCGCGAACTCGACGCCGTCGACGCGCCCGAGGCGCAACGCATGGCTGGACACCTCCATCACCACGGTGTCGACGTCGCGTTCGGCCATCAGCGCCAGCAGCGCCTGAAGGTCGGGGGCCTCGGGTGTGGTCAGTGTGCTGGGCAGATCCTCACCGGCGATGCGGATGCCGACGGTGCCGATCAGACCGGCGACCCGATCGGCCGCCCGCAGTCCGGCTTCGACCAGATATGTGGTGGTGGTCTTTCCCGACGTGCCAGTCACCCCGATCACCCGAAGGTGGCGCGACGGGTTGCCGTACACCGTCGCCGCCAGCGCGCCGAGCACCGACCGCGGGTCGGGCCGGACCAGCACCGGCACCGCGAGATCGGCGCCCATCAGGACCACCCCGTCGGGGTCGGTGAGCACGGCGACCGCGCCGCGCTCGACGGCGTCGGCGGCGAACCGGGCGCCATGCGCCGACGCGCCGGGCAGCGCCGCGAACAGATCTCCCGGCTGGACGTCCTGGCTGCGCAGGGTCACGCCGGTGACGACGGCCTCGGCCCCGTCACCCGCGGGTGAAACCACCGCACCTGTGAGGTCGGCCAACGGCCCGAGCGGATGACCGGCGGGATGGCTGGGGCGCAGTTTCATGGCGATGACACAGTACCGGCCGCCCTGCGGGCGGCCCCGCGCTCAGGTGGCTTGCAGCGTCAGCGGTGGACCGGGGTCCGGCGACAGCGGGATGTTCTCCCGCTGCAGCAGCCAGCTCGCGATGTTGTGGAACAGCGGGGCCATCGTGGTGCCCGGCTGCCCGTCCGCGGTGCGGTGCGGGTTGTCGGCCATGATGCCGATGACGTAGCGCGGGTTGTCGGTGGTGACCATGCCCGCGAAGGTGATCCAGTAGACGTCGCTGTAGTAGCAGCCGCAGGCCGGGTTGATCTGCTGGGCGGTACCGGTCTTCCCGGAGAGCTGATAGCCCTCGACGGCTCCCGTCGACCCGGTGCCCTGCTGCGTTCCCATCGGATCGCGCTGCAGCACCGCGCGAAGCATGTTGCGCACGGTCTGGGCGGTCTGCGCGGAAACCACCCGAACACCGTCGGGACGGGGTTCTTCGGTGCGGGTGCCGTCCGGGGCGATGGTGGCCTTCACGATGCGCGGCGGTACCCGCACCCCGTCGTTGGCGATCGCCTGGTACATGCCGGTCATCTGCAGCAGCGTCATCGAAAGGCCCTGCCCGATCGGCAGGTTGGAGAACGTGCTGCCCGACCACTGATCGATGGGCGGTACCAGACCCTCACTCTCGCCGGGCAACCCGACGTCGGTGCGTTGGCCCAGACCGAACTTCTTGAGCATCTCGGCGTAGCGCTCGGGGCCGATCCGCTGCGCGAGCATCAGCGTGCCGACGTTGGAGGACTTACCGAATATCCCGGTGGTCGTGTACGGGGTCACGCCGTGCTGCCACGCGTCGTTCACGGTGACACCACCCATGTCGATGGAGCCGGGGACCTGGAGCACCTCGTCGGGGTTGGACAGGCCGAACTCGATCACCGACGCGGCGGTGACGACCTTGTTCACCGACCCGGGCTCGAACGGCGACGACACAGGGAGATTTCCCAGTTGCCGGTCGTCCTGCCGACCGATGTCCTGGCTCGGGTCGAACGTGTTGTCGTTCGACATCGCCAGCACCTCACCGGTTTTGGCGTCCAGCACCACCGCTGACAGGTTGGCCGCGCCCGAGGCGTTCTTGGCCTGCTGAACCTGCTGTTGGACGTAGAACTGGATGTCGTCGTCGAGGGTCAACTGCACGGTGGAGCCGTTGACGGCGGTGTGCCGGTTGCGGTAACTGCCGGGGATCACCACGCCGTCGGAACCGCGGTCGTAGGTGACCGACCCGTCGGTGCCCGCCAGCGTGGCGTCCATCGAGTCCTCGAGGCCGAGCAATCCGTGGCCGTCCCAGTCGATGCCACCGACCACGTTGGCCGCCAGCGAGCCGCCGGGATACTGGCGCAGGTCCTGTCGTTCGGAGCCGACCTCGGGGAACTTCTTCGAGATCGCCTCCGCGATGGCGGGATCCACGGCGCGGGCCAGGTAGACGAACGACTCGTTGCTCTTCAGCTTCTTGAGCACGGTCCTGGCGTCGGGCTTGTTGTTCAGCCGCGCGGCCACCTCGGCGGCGATGGCCCGCAGCCTGGCGTCCGGGTCGGGGGCATCCGACGATGCGGCCCGGGCATCGGCCAGTTGTTTGCGGATCTTGACCGGCTGGAAGGTCAGCGCGCGCGCTTCGATGGTGAATGCCAGTTTGTCGTTGTTTCGGTCGATGATGCTGCCCCGCAACGCCTTGTCGACATCGGTGACCTTGAGCTGACCCGCGGCCTCGGCACGCAATCCCGCCGCGCGCGGCACCTGGAGGTTGAACAACTGCGCCGCCGCCACCATGAGCACCAGGAAGATGACGGCGTTGCCTGCCCGATGCCGGAACACGAAAGAGGCGCTGCGCAAACCGGTGTCGGTCACCGGCGGGCGGGTGCGACGGGCCTTCGCCGGCCGGCCCTGGGAGGTGTTGCGGCCGCGCTGGCCGGCGTCGCGGCTCACGCCGGGGGGCCGGGGACGTTGACGCGGGCAAGAGGCGCTGCGGTGTCACCTGTCACCGGACTGAACTGCTCCGCGGGCACGGGTGCTGGTGCTGGTTCAGGCGCCGCTGCCGCCTGCGGCGGTGCGGCCGGCGGCGGACCCGGCAACGGTGCGGTTGCGGCCGGCGGTGGACCCGGCAGTGGGCCTGCCAAGGGCGCGGCCGGCGGTGGGCCCGGCAGCGGTGCGGCTGCGGGTGGCGGGCCCGGCAGTGGTGCGGCCAACGGGGTGCCCTGCTGCGGTTCGACGGGGCCCGGCGCCAGGGGCTGGCCTTGAGGGGCGTGCGCGCTGTCGGGCACTGTCGTGGGAACCGGCGCGCCCGGCGCGGGCGCCTGGCCCGGTGTCGTAGCCCGCTCGGGCAGCCGCACCACCATCTCACGAGGGTCGGCGACCGGCGGCGGTGCGGGCCGGGCCGCAGCCGGGGGTGCGGCAGGCGCGGGTGTCTCGTCGGGCAGCGGCGTGTTCAACGGTGGCGGCGGAACGCCCTCGGCCGGTTTGGGTGTGCCGACCACGATCCAGTTGCCCGCCGGATCCTGCACCAGGTGCGCGGTGTCGCGCGACGGGATCATGCCGAGCTTGCGCGCGGACTCGGCGAGCGCAGGTGCGGCCTGGGCCTCCAGCACGTCGCGCTCCAGGGCTTCCTTCTGTTGCGACAGTGCCTGATTCGTCTGCCTGGCATTACCCAGCTGGTAGGACCGTTCGGCCGCGTCGGTGGACAGCCACAGCGTGACGCCGAGACCGAGGCCCAGCGATCCGATCACGAGCACCACGAACGGCACTCTCGCGACCATCCGGCGCGGGTTGAACTCGATCTCGGAGAGCCGAACCAGCAGGCGCTGCTTCAGCGGCGGCCGGACAACCTTGGGCGCCTTGGCTTTCCGCGCCTTCGCGCGAGCCTTGGCCTGGCTGGTGTTCTTCGGCCGTACCGGCTTGATCTGCGGCCGGGCGATCGGCGCGGTATCGGTCGCACGCGGCCTGCCCCGCCGCGGTGGCGCGTCCGGCGAGGGACGTAGCGCCCCCCGGGCGGGTTGCCGCGGGGTGCGCCTGCGCTCATCGGCGCCACGCGCTGCGGTGGGCCGCTTGGCCTTCATGAGTCCTCCCCTTCTGGCCTTGCGCCAACCTTTTCCATTGCCCGAAGACGCACGGATGCGCTTCGCGGATTGCGCTCGATCTCCGCCGGGTCCGCACGCTCGGCTCCGCGGGTCAGGCTCACGAATTCCGGTCCGTGCCCTGGTAGTTCGACGGGCAGATCCTGCGGGGTGCGTGATGCCGTCGCCGCCGCGAAGGTGCTCTTGACGATGCGGTCCTCGAGCGACTGATAGGACATCACCGCAATGCGACCGCCTGGCCGCAACGCCGCCAACGCTGCGGGCAGCGCGGCACGCAATGCGTCCAACTCGCCGTTGACGGCGACGCGCAGAGCCTGGAATGTGCGTTTGGCCGGATGTCCGCCGGTGCGGCGAGCGGGCGCCGGGATGGCCTCGTACAACAGCTCGACGAGTTCGCCGGTGTTGGCGAAGGGCCGACGTGCGCGCCTGCGCACCACCCTGGCGGCGATCCGCCCGGCGAATCGCTCCTCGCCGAACTCCCGCAGGATGCGGGCGAGCGCCTTCTCGTCGAAGGTGTTGAGGACGTCGGCGGCGGTCAGGTCCGCATCCGGATCCATCCGCATGTCCAGCGGGGCATCCACCGAGTAGGAGAACCCGCGCTCGGTGCGGTCCAGCTGCATCGATGACACCCCGAGGTCGAACAGGATTCCATCGATCTGCGGTCGACCGGATTCGCTTGCCCAGTAACCGGATCCGGCGAGTGCGCGCTCGATCCCGTCGAACCTGGTGCGGGTGAGCAGAACGCGTTCGGTGAACGGGGCGAGGCGCTCACCCGCGATCCACAGCGCATTCGGGTCGCGGTCGAGCCCGATCAGCCGCAACCCGGGCAACTCGGTGAGGAACCGCTCGGCATGTCCACCCGCCCCCAGCGTCGCGTCCACCAGGACGGCGCCGGAACCGTCGGGATGTCGCCGTGTCAGCGCCGGGGTCAGCAATTCGACGCAGCGGTCGAGCAGCACCGGGACGTGGCCGTGGTCAGGGGTGGCGGCCATGGCGAGCCCTCCCGAGATTGGTGACCCTGCACCGGGGTCTCTGTCCGAGCGCGTGGACCTGGCGTTGGGGAAGTACGCCAGGGCCGGCTCGGGCAGAGACCGCGATGCACGGTCAGCCGCTGAATCAAATGATGTCGCGCAGAGTTTCATCGCTGGCCGCGGAGAAGTTCTCTTCGTGTGTCCGTTGGTAGTCCTGCCACGCCTGGGCATCCCAGATCTCCAGGTAGTCCACCGCGCCGATCACCACGCACTCCTTGGACAGGTCCGCGTAGCGGCGGTGGTCGGCCGACAGCGTGATTCGGCCCTGCGCGTCGGGATGCTGCTCGTCGGTCGCCGCGGCGAGGTTGCGCAGAAACGCCCGAGCTTCCGGGTTGCTCCTGGACGCCCCGGACGCTCGCTTGGCCAGCGCCTCGAACTCGGCGCGCGGGTAGACGGCCAGGCTGTGGTCTTGGCTCTTGGTCACCATCAACCCCCCTGCCAGCGCGTCGCGGAACTTGGCGGGCAGCGTCAGCCGCCCCTTGTCGTCGAGCTTGGGCGTGTAGGTGCCGAGAAACATCCCGTCACCTCCCGCCGGTGAAGGAGCCCCGGTCGCCCCAACGGACGCCACTTTACCCCACAATCCCCCACTTTTCTCCAAACAACAGCAAATGTTGCGCTCACATCCCCACGTTTAGGGATCAGGGTCGATTCAGGACGCCGTATGACAGCCAGAAGGGAGCGCATCTACGCAGGTCGATACCGGGTGGGGGGAAGTGGGGAGCCCCGGAGACAAAAAAATGGGGCAGCCAGAACGGCTACCCCATCGTGATGCGAGTGTTATTCGTCGAAGCGGCGACGGAACCGGTCTTCCATCCGACTGGTGAACGACCCGCCAGAGCCCTTGCCCCGCTTCGGCTTGGCACCGCCGGACTCAGAACCCGACCGATCGCCCCGGCCGGTGACCCGGGGCCCGGTGATCGCGAAGATGACACCGCCGAACATCACCAGGAAGCCGAAAACGGACAGGATCGGGAAGCTTCCGATCATCGTGGCCTTGAAGGCCACACCGCACACCAGCATGGCGAGGCCGACCACGAAGAGCGCCGCGCCCTGCAGGCGGCGGCGGGCGGACGGGGCACGAAGGCCACCGCCCCGAACGCTCGACGCGAACTTGGGGTCCTCGGCGTAGAGCGCGCTCTCGATCTGGTCGAGCATGCGCTGCTCATGATCGGAGAGTGGCATGCGTCCCTCCTTGCCGCCAATCACTAAAACTTCAACGCCATTCATGCCCGCGTTCGCGGACTACTGCCAGTCATGATACGAGGTGAATCTGAGCCGTACCACCTAGTTCACGGGCTGATTCTATGACGAGCACCGCCCCGGTGACCCACCGGCTCGTCATGCCGATAATGACACTGGCTCCCCGAGACACCCTCACCGGAGGCGCAGGAAAGGCGGACAGGGAAGTTGGCGACATTTCTGATCGATCTGTCGCCGGCCGACATGGCGCGAAGGTTGACCGAGGCACTGGGCGTCTACGTCGACGCGATGCGCTACCCGCGCGGCACGGAGGACCAGCGCGCCTCGATGTGGCTCGAGCACACCCGCAGGGACGGCTGGAAGGCCGTCGCCGCGGTCGAGGTGCCCGATTCACCCGACCCGGCCGGGGTGACGGCCGCCGACCTGGGCGCCGCACCGATCGTCGGGATCGCGTACGGCTACTGCGGGGCGCCCGATCAGTGGTGGCAGCAGCAGGTGGTCGCGGGCCTACACCGGGTCGGGGCGGACCGCTCGCGCATCGCGGAGCTGATGACCAGCTACTTCGAGCTCACCGAGCTGCACATTCAGCCCCGCGCACAGGGCCGGGGCCTTGGCGAAGCGCTCGCCCGCAGGCTGCTCGCCGGCCGCGGCGAAGCCCAGGTGCTGCTGTCCACGCCAGAGATCAACGGCGAGTCGAACCGGGCCTGGCGGCTCTACCGCAGGCTGGGCTTCTCCGACGTCATCCGCGGTTACCACTTCGCGGGCGATCCGCGTCCCTTCGCGATTCTCGGCCGGTCACTGCCGCTCTGACCGCGCGGGTCTGGCACGATGACGTGGTGCCGAACCGCCGCAGAATTCGCCTGCTGGCGATCGTGCTGCTGGTGCTGATCCTGCCGACAGCCGTTGGCTGCGTTCGGATCAGGGCCAGCATCACCGTCTCCCCCGATGACCGGGTTTCAGGCCAGATCGTCGCGGCCGCGAAGCCGCGCGGCGCCGACGACAAAGGCCCGCAGCTGCTCAACAACCTCCCGTTCTCCAACAAGGTCTCGGTGTCGGACTACGAGCGCGACGACTATGTCGGCTCGCAGGCGGTGTTCTCGGACCTGACGTTCGCCGAGCTTCCGCAGCTGGCGAACATGAACAGCGACGCGGCGGGCGTCGATTTGTCCCTGCGCCGGGCGGGCGATCTGGTGATCCTCGACGGCAGGGCCGACCTGACATCGCTGACCGACCCGGATGCCGACGTGTCGGTGTCGGTCTCCTTCCCCGGCGACGTCACCTCGACCAACGGCGACCAGGTGGCCTCCGACGTGGTGGAGTGGAAGCTCAAGCCGGGCGTGGTGAGCACGCTGTCGGCCCAGGCGCGGTACACCGATCCCAGCGCCCGCTCGTTCACGGGGGCGGCGATTTGGCTTGGTCTGGCGTCGTTCCTGGTGGCGGGCATCCTCGCGGCCCTGGCATATGTGAACCGAGACCAGTCGCCCCGCTTCGTCGACCCCGCGTCGACGCGCGATTAGCAGCGCCCTGACTTGCTACAAAACCCCTCCCACGCTCTACTCTGAAGGCACTTGCGGGCCGAACTTCGACTGAAAGGGGCGCCGCGCTGAGCGTGGACACAGCGGCACCGTCAGCCATCGAGTTGGCCAGCGCCGTGACCGACCAACTGCGGGAGTATCTCCAAGAGCGCCGCAGCCAGTGCGCCTACATCGGCACCGACTACGCGGAGCTCACCGCGGCACTCGAGGAGTTCGTCCTGCGCGGCGGGAAACGGCTGCGCCCCGCGTTCGCCTATTGGGGCTGGCGCGCCGTCGCCGAACCACCGAAGGATCACGTCGACGGCTCGGTGCTGCGGCTGTTCGCGGCGCTGGAGCTGCTGCACGCCTGCGCGCTGGTGCACGACGACGTGATCGACGACTCGGCCACCCGGCGTGGCCTGCCCACGGTGCACCGGGTGTTCGCCGAGAAGCACCGCGAGCGGCACTGGAACGGCTCCGCCGACCAGTTCGGGCTCTCAGCGGCGATCCTGGCCGGCGATCTGGCCCTGGTGTGGGCCGATGACATCGTCGCGACGGCGGAGCTGACCGCGGACACGCAGGCCCGGGTGCAGCGGGTCTGGTCCGACATCCGCACCGAGGTGCTCGGCGGCCAGTACCTCGATATCGCCGCCGAGGCCAGCGGCGCGACGACGGTGGCCTCGGCGATGAGGGTCAACACCTACAAGACCGCCTCCTACACGGTCACCCGGCCCTTGCAGTTCGGGGTGGCGGCCGCCGCCGACCGACCCGACGTGCAGGCCATCTTCCACGAGGTCGGCAACGATCTCGGGGTGGCGTTCCAGCTGCGCGACGACGTCCTCGGGGTCTTCGGCGACCCTGCGGTGACTGGTAAGCCGACGGGAGACGACCTGCGCTCCGGGAAGCGCACAGTGCTGCTCGCCGAGGCCGTCGAGCTCGCCGACAGCTCGGATCCCGACGCGGCACGGCTGCTGCGCTCCTCGATCGGCACCGAGCTGACCGACGAGCAGGTGCACGAGCTGTGCCGGGTCATCGATTCGGTCGGCGCGCTGGCCGCCGTCGAAAAGCACATCGACATGCTCACCAGCCGCTCGCTGGAGGCCATCGAGTCCGCCCCGATCGACGCCCAGGCGAAGGCGGGCCTGGCCAAGCTCGCCAGGTTGGCGGCCAACCGGTCGGCCTGAGCGGATACGCGGACGTGAGGAGCAATTCAGCGTGAGGACCCTCGCGCGGCTGTCTGCGTTCACGACGTCACAGGAGGCCCGGCCAGCGCTGCTCGGCTTCCTGGGCGCGGCGCTGATCACCGCGGGCGGACTGGGCGCGGGCAGCACTCGCCTGCACGATCCGGTGCTGGAGTCGCTGCATCTGTCGTGGCTGCGCTTCGGTCACGGGCTCGTGCTGTCATCGGTGCTGCTGTGGGGCGGGGTCGCGGTGATGCTGTTCGCGTGGTTGTGGTTGGGCCGCAGCGTGATCGACGGCTCCGCCCGGGAGTACACCATGGTGGCCACCACCGGCTTCTGGTTGGCTCCGCTGCTGCTGTCCGTGCCGGTGTTCAGCCGCGACACCTACTCCTATCTGGCGCAGGGCGCACTGTTGCGGGACGGCTTCGACCCCTATGCGGTCGGCCCGGTGGACAATCCGAATTCGTTGCTGGACAACGTCAGTCCGATATGGACGACGACGACGGCCCCGTACGGCCCCGCGTTCATCCTGGTCGCCAAGTTCGTCACGATGCTGGTCGGCGACCACGTGATCGCGGGCACGATGGTGCTTCGGCTGTGCATGCTGCCCGGGCTGATTCTGCTGATCTGGGCCGCGCCCCGGCTGGCGCGCCACGTCGGCGCCGATGGCGCCGCCGCGCTGTGGATCTGCGTGCTGAACCCGCTGGTGATCATCCATCTGATGGGCGGGGTGCACAACGAGATGCTGATGGTCGGGCTGATGGCCGCGGGCATCGCGCTGATCTTCGGCCGCCACCCCATCGCCGGCAACGCACTGATCGTCGTCGCAGTCGCGGTCAAAGCCACAGCGGGCCTTGCCCTTCCGTTCATGGTGTGGGTATGGGCGCGCCAGCTCCGCGACAGCCGCGACCTCTCGCCGCCGCGTGCGTTCGCGGTGGCGGCCGCGGGCTCGATCACCATCTTCGTCGCGGTGTTCGCCGTGCTGTCCGGGCTGGCCGGGGTTGGCCTCGGCTGGCTCACCGCGCTGGCCGGATCCGTGAAGATCATCAATTGGCTCACGGTGCCGACCGCCATCTCCAACGTCGTGAACGCGGTCGGCGGGCTGTTCTTCGACGTCAACTTCTACGCCGTGCTCGAGGTAGCGCGAATCATCGGCATTGCGATCATCGCGATTTCACTTCCATTGTTGTGGTGGCGGTTTCGCCACACCGACCGACAGGTGCTCACCGGCATCGCGCTGGCCATGGTGATCGTCGTGTTGTTCGTCCCCGCCGCACTGCCCTGGTACTACACCTGGCCGCTTGCCATCCTCTCGGCGCTGGCGCAGAACAGGCAGGCCATCGCCCTGATCGCCGGGTTCTCCACCTGGATCATGGTGATCTTCAAACCCGATGGCAGCCATGGCATGTACTCGTGGATTCACGTGCTGCTGGCCACCGTCTGCGCCGCGGCGGCGTGGTATTCGCTCTACAAGGAGCCGGGTCAGTACGCCATCGCCTGGGCTCGGCGCACCACCTCACGGGCCTGATGGCTGTGTAGCGCATCGACGGGTCGGGCATTGTCCTGTCCTGCAGTCGATCCGTCGCGCCGGATGGTCAGCGACGGGTCGGGCGTGAACAGCCAGCGCACGATCTCGGTGTCCTGGTAGCCGCCGTCGTGCAGAACGACGAGCAGCCCCGGCAGGCTCTTGACGACGTGCCCGGTGTCATCGAAGAAGACCTTCGGAACCACGACCGCGCCCTGGCGGCGGATGCCGACCAGGTGTCCGTCGCGCAGGTGTTGCTGCACCTTTGTCACGGGCACGCCGAGCAATCGGGCTACATGCGGCAGGTCGTAGACGTCTTCGCCAGGGTCGAGCACGTCTTCAGCGGCCGGAATACTGCTCACCGCCCCGAGTGTAGGACGCACGACGCGTCGGTGTAGGCGCTCCGCAACCACAGTTCCAGCCAGTTGGCTCCGTAACATGTTTCCGGTGGAGACCTACCAGCGATCGGGCCCGCTCGTCGGGACCGTGCTGGACGGGCGCTACCGCGTCGACACCATGATCGCCACCGGCGGGATGTCGGGGGTGTACCGCGGGCTCGATCTCAGGCTGGATCGGCCGGTGGCGCTGAAGATCATGGACTCCCGCTATGCGGGCGACAGTCAGTTCCTGACCCGTTTTCAGCGCGAGGCCCGCGCGGTCGCGCGGCTGAAAGCGCCCGGCCTGGTCGCCGTCTACGACCAGGGCATCGACGGACACCACCCCTTCCTGGTGATGGAGCTCATCGAGGGCGGCACGCTGCGCGAGTTGCTCGACGAGCGGGGGCCGATGCCGCCGCACGCGGTCGCCGCGGTGCTGGGTCCGGTGCTCGGCGGCCTCGCGGTCGCCCATCACGAGGGGCTGGTGCACCGCGACGTCAAACCGGAGAACGTGCTGATCTCCGACGACGGTGACGTCAAGATCGCCGACTTCGGGTTGGTCCGCGCGATCGCGGACGCCAAGATCACCTCGACCAGTGTCATTTTGGGCACCGCGGCGTATCTGTCACCCGAACAGGTCAGCACCGGCGACGCCGGACCGGCGAGCGACGTCTACGCCGTCGGCGTCCTCACCTACGAGCTGTTGACCGGCAGCACGCCGTTTCAGGGTGACACCGCATTGGCCGTGGCCTATCGGCGAATGGATACCGACGTGGCCCCGCCTAGCAGCGTGATCGGCGGAGTGCCAAAGCAATTCGACGAGCTTGTGCTGCGGGCGACGGCCCGTGACCCCGCCGATCGCTATCCGGACGCCGGGGACATGGCGACCGAACTCGAAGCGATCGTCGACGAGCTGGGCCTGCCCGGCTTCCGGGTGCCCGCACCGCGCAACTCGGCCCAGCACCTGTCGGCACAGTTGCACCGCAGCCAGTCCGACGTCGAACCAACCACCGAAACCGTCCGCCAGTCCCCGCAGCCGCATCGGCACACCAAGGCGCTCACCCGCGGCCCGGACGACTGGCCGCCCAGCGCCGAGCCGGATACCGAATATTACGGTGTCGCAGGGCAATTCGCGGGCATCGACCTGGACGAGTTCTACTGGGCCCGGCAGCGCGGCAAGCGCATGCTGCTGTTCTGGGTGATCGCGGTGCTGGTGCTCACCGGTGCGCTGGCCGCCGGCGCGTGGACCATCGGCTCGAACCTGAACGCACTGCTGTAATCGCGGAGCATCTCCGCGCAACTCAATCGCGGAGCATCTCCGCGACCAAGAAGGCCAACTCCAGCGACTGCTGGGTGTTGAGCCGTGGATCGCACGCGGTCTCGTAGCGCCCCGCCAGGTCGGAGTCGGAGATGTCCTGTGCGCCGCCGAGGCATTCGGTGACGTTCTCGCCGGTGATCTCGACGTGGATGCCGCCGGGATGGGTGCCCAGCGCCCGGTGCACCTCGAAGAAGCCCTGCACCTCGTCGACGATGCGGTCGAAGTGGCGGGTCTTGTAGCCGGTGGACGACTCGTGGGTGTTGCCGTGCATCGGGTCGCACTGCCAGATCACCTGGTGGCCCGCCGCCTGCACCTTCTCGATGATCGGCGGCAACAGGTCACGCACCTTGTTGTTGCCGAGCCTGCTGACCAGCGTCAGCCGGCCGGGCTGGTTGTTCGGGTCGAGGCGCTCCACGAACTCCACTGCCAACTCGGGCGTCATCGTCGGGCCGATCTTCACGCCGATCGGATTGGAGATCACCTCGGCGAACGCGACGTGCGCGCCGTCGAGTTGGCGGGTGCGGTCACCGATCCACACGTAGTGCGCGGACAGGTCGTAGAGCTTCGGCGTGCCGTCCTCGCCGTGCGCCAGCCTAAGCATGGCGCGCTCGTAATCCAGCACCAGAGCTTCGTGGCTGGCGTAGATCTCGGCGGTCTGCAGGTTGCGGTCGTCGACACCGCACGCGCTCATGAACGTCAGCCCGCGGTCGATCTCACCGGCCAGTGCCTCGTAGCGGGCGCCGGCGGGTGAGGTGCGGACGAACTCGCGGTTCCAGTCGTGCACCAGGTGCAGCGACGCCAGCCCCGACGACGTCAGCGCCCGCATCAGGTTCATCGCGGCGCTGGCGTTGGCGTAGGCGCGGACCAGCCGCGACGGGTCGTGCTCGCGCGCGGCGGCGTCCGGCGCGAAGCCGTTGATCATGTCGCCGCGGTAGGACTTGAGGCCCAGGGCGTCGACGTCGGCCGAGCGCGGCTTGGCGTACTGGCCGGCGATGCGGGCGACCTTGACCACCGGCATGCTGGCCCCGTAGGTCAGCACCACCGCCATCTGCAACAACGCGCGGATGTTCGCCCGGATGTGCGGTTCGGTGTTGTCGACGAAGGTCTCCGCGCAGTCCCCGCCCTGCAGCAGGAAGGCCTTGCCGAGCGCGACGTCGGCGAGCAGTCCCTTGAGCTTCTCGATCTCCGAGGGCACGGTCACCGGCGGGACGCTCTCCAGCACGGTGCGCATCGCGGCGGCCTGGTCGGCATCCCAGCTGGGCTGCTGCGCGGCGGGCTTGGCCAGTGCGGCGTCCAGCCGTTGGCGCAGGTCCTCGGGCAGCGGCGGCAGCGACGGCAGCTGGTCGATGGGTACGTCGACGGTCCAGTTCACCCATCCATGGTAACCAGCGCAAACTGGTACTCCGAACCACGGGCCGGATCGTCGAATCGTAGGGAAACACCCTATTTTTCCGCAGCGCCGCGCTCGCTAGCGTTTGCCGACAGGGGGTCGTTGACCTGCAGATCCTGCGAAACGGAGAAATGCACATGCCGAACGGCAATTCCTCGAAGGTGTCGTCGCTGCTGGCTGCGGCGGTCCTGATGGCCGGCGTGGGGGTCTTCGCGCCGGCCGCACCCGCGCAGGCGGCCGACTGCCAGCAGTGGGGCTTCCCTGGCCCAGTCGCCATCAAGCGGAACACCGGCGAGACCATCAACTTCACGGCCAACGGCCCCAATGCCGGTGCACCGGCCAACTGGGATCACAACCAGGGCTCGGTCGAACACGGCAACATCTCGGGCGGCATCGGGCCCGACGGCCACATCTCGCTGACCTATTTCGAGAGTGACGGCACGTCGATCCCGTTCGACGGTCAGGTCGACGCGGACGGCAAGGCGTCCGGCATGTCGCCGCCCGACAACAGCGTCCCCTGGCACACTCTGGCGCCGCTCACCTGCGTCACGCAGGCGCCCAAAGAGGGACCGTCCCTGGCGCTCGATCCGGGCGTCGGCTCGCTGACGATTCACATCACCGATCACAGCGGCGTGGCGTCGAACTGCCAGTACAACTCGGACTTCGTCAACCGCTCGTTCCGGCTACCCGCGAACGGGACAGCTGACATCAAAGTCGTGCCTGCGGTCCCCTTGTTCATCGACCACCAGGTCGACATCACCTGCGACAACGGGACCGGCACCCACACCAGCGCGTTCTTCTAGAGGCCGCCGGTCATCAGCTGATACCGCCGCAGGTTGTGGCGGGCGTCGACGAGGGCGTCGTGGGCGTCGCGGGGCCGCGGCGGCATCCGCGGGCAACCGCGCTCTTCCCAGAACTGGCGCAGCTCGCGGGTGAACCGCGGGATGGCGGGCGGCAGCGCGGTCATCGGGCCCCACAGCTGACACAGCACGACGTGGTCGTAGGCGCCGACCCACGCCCACAGTTCGATCGGCTCGTCGCCGTCGACACCGAAGAAGTCCTCCAGCTCCGAGCGGATCTGCTTTCTGGACCGCCACAGCTGCGATGCCGGCGGGGGCAGCTTGGGCAGCACGTGGGTACGGACCCAGCGGCCCGCCCGCTCCGGATTGAATTCGCTTGATATGCCGTAATATTCGCGGCCGTCTTCAGCGGCAACGCCGATCGAGATGAGTTCGATCGTTCGTCCGTCGTCGATGAACTCGGTGTCGTAGAAGTACTTCACGCCGGGCCTACGCGGTGGCCTTCTCGGCGACCACCGGCGAATCCGTCGGCGGCGCGGGGGCGGCGTGGATCTCGCGGTCGAGCTGCTGGTCGACCTCGGTGTCGTCGGGGAAGCGCGGTTCGCCGGCGATGATGTGCTGCAGCCAGAGCTTGGCCTGCACCACCGGTCTGCGCAGCACGCGTTCGCGGACCAGCGCCCGGTGCATCTTGCGCGGTTTGCCGGTGTAGCGCCAGCGCGCCCAGGGCGCGTGCGGCCGGGACAACCGGAATGCGCCCACGAACAGCAGCGGGGTGATGAACATGCCGATCAGACCGGTCCACACCTTGCCCTTGAGCAGCACCACCACCGCCAGCGCCAGCGTGATCACCGCCAGGACGATCACCGAGGCCCGCGCCGCGACCGTGTGGTCCTCGCGCCAGATCCCGATGTCGAAGAACGACAGCGGGTTGAAGCCCAGGATCAGCAGCCCCGCGACGGCGATCGCCGCGAACACCGCATCCACCGAGGTGCGCCCGTCCTCGGCCCAGTAGACGTCCTCCAGGTGCAGTATCAGCGCGAACTCGTCGAGCACCAACGCCGCGCCGACCCCGAAAATGGTTGCTGCCACCGTGAATTCGGGTACCCCTCCGTTGACGGCCAAAGTCACCATCGAAATACCGGCAATCATGACCAGGATCACGCCGATTACCACGTGGTGGATGTGCAGACCGCCGCCCGCCGAGATGTTGCGCGGCTGCCACCACTTGCGTGGCTTGGTGCTGTCGGCCTGGCTGCGGATGTATCGCACGATCGTACGGGTGATGAAGAAGGTGAGGATGAACGCGACGAGGCAGAACACCAGGGGCATCCGCCCCTCGGGTATGTCCAGACCCCAGTCCAACATCAGGTGCACCCAGAAAACCTACGCTGCCCGGGCGGCGACGTGCCGGGGATATCGCCCGGCGCGCCGCGCACGGCCGATAGTCTGTCGTGCGAGATGAGTAGGTGGGACCCGCGCAGGCGAGGAGCGGAGACTGGACCCCGCGGCCGGGCCGGCGTGTGGCCGACGGTCGCGTGGCGGCTTTTCCAGCTGGTCACGTTGGCGGCGGTCGGCTGGGCGTGCTGGCGGCTGCTCGGCCACAACACCTACCGCATCGACATCGACGTCTACCGGATGGGCGGTCGCGCCTGGCTGGACGGCAAACCCCTGTACGCCGACGGTGCGATGTTCGCCACGCAGGCCGGCCTCGAGTTGCCGTTCACCTACCCGCCGCTGGCGGCCATTGTCTTCGCACCGTTTGCGCTGCTGTCGCTGCCGGTGGCGGGCATGGCGATCACGGTCACCACCTTCGTGCTGTTGATCGCCTCGACGGTGGTCGTGCTGACCCGGCTGGACGTCTGGCCCCGCACGTCGATCACCGCGGAACCCGCCTGGCTGCGCCGCTGCTGGCTGGCCGCCGCGATCGTGGCGCCCGCCGTCGTGTACCTGGAGCCGATCCGGGCCAACTTCGAGTTCGGCCAGATCAACGTGGTGCTGATGACGCTCGTCATCGCCGATTGCGTGCCGCGCCGCACGCCGTGGCCGCGCGGCATCCTGCTCGGCATCGCGATCGCGCTGAAACTCACCCCGGCCGTGTTCCTGCTTTACCTGCTGCTACGCCGGGACACCCGCGCCCTGATCGTCACCGCCGCGTCCGCGGTCACGGCCACGCTGGTCGGGTTCGTCTTCGCGTGGCGCGACTCGTGGGAGTACTGGACCGACACGGTGCGCAACACCGACCGGATCGGCACCGCCACCCTGAACACCAACCAGAACATCGCGGGCACCCTCGCCCGGCTCGGCCTCGGCGCGGGCGAGCGGTTCGTGCTGTGGACGCTGCTGTGCTTCGTGGTGCTCGGTGTGACGGTCTGGGCGACGCGACGGCTCATCCGCTCGGGTGAGCCGCTGCTGGCGCTGGTCTGCGTGGCGATGTTCGGTCTGGTCGTCTCGCCCGTCTCCTGGTCGCATCACTGGGTGTGGGTGCTGCCGACGGTGCTGGTGAGCGGTGTGGTCGCCTACCGCAGTCGGCACGCGCTACTCGGCGCGGTCACCGTGGCGGGCATCGCGCTGATGGTGTGGACGCCGATCACCCTGATGCCCGAGCACCACGAGACGACGGCGTCGCTGTGGCGCCAACTCGCTGGCGGCTCCTACCTGTGGTGGGCGCTCGCGGTCATCGTGGTGTCCGGAATGGCGGCGAAGGGTGCGCCGGAATCGCCGTCTCCCGTGGTCGACGACGCCGCGCGGCGGCGGGTGCCCGCGACCAGTTAGGGCTCGCTAGGCAGCGATCTCCGCGGCGGGTTGTTTACCCTCCTTGATGTCCGCGGCGTACAGATCGACGTACTCCTGACCGGACAGCCGCATCAACTCGTACATCACCTCGTCGACGACGGCCCGTTCGATGAAGCGGTTGCCCTCGAGGCCGTCGAACCGGCTGAAGTCCATCGGCTTGCCGAACCGCACGGTCACCCGACCGAACCGCCACATCTTGCTGCCGGGCGGGTTGACGACGTCGGTGCCGACCATCGCGACCGGGATGACGGGCACCCCGGTGCTCAGCGCGACGCGGGACAACCCCGTCTTGCCCTTGTACAGCCGCCCGTCGGGCGACCGGGTGCCCTCCGGGTACATACCGAGCAGCTTGCCCTCGTTGAGGATGCGCGCCGCGGTCGCCAAGGCGTCCTGCGCGGAGTCGGCGTCGGTGCGGTCGATCGGCACCTGCCCGGCGACGGTGTAGAACCAGCGCTGGAACCAGCCCTTGAGCCCGGTGCCGGTGAAGTACTCGGACTTGGCCAGGAAGGTGATCCTGCGCTTGACGACCAGCGGCAGATAGAAGCTGTCGGCGACCGCCAGGTGGTTACTCGCCAGAATGACCGGACCCGAGTCTGGAACGTATTCCAGCCCTTCGACTTTGGGGCGGCCGAGCAAACTCAGCAGGGGGCCCATGAAGATGTACTTGAAAAGCCAATACCACATGGACCCTCCCGGATTGGGCGCACCGGCCGGTGCTTTGCGGACAACTGTACCGTCACTCTTCGACGGTCACCGGGATGTGCTGATACCGACCGGAACCCGGCGGTGGCGGCTCATCCGGCGGCGGCCCGCCGGGGGGCGGCGGGCCCGGGTGGGGCGCCGACTCGATGTCCTCCACCATGGCCCGCACCACCGCCAGCAGCGCGACGCTGTGTTCGGCGATGACGGTCAGCAGGGGGTGCTGCTCGCCGCTCACCAGAGCCGCCAGCGCGCACACCGGACACCACACCTGCTGGCACTTGCCCGGGCCGTCGGCGCCGGCCGCCGCCGCGGCCGCCGCCCGCACCGCCGGGTCGATCCGGTCCAGGATCGACTGCGCCAGCGCGCGCAACTCCGGCCCGAGGTCGGAATGGTGCGTGCTGCTCATTGCGGCCACACCTCCGGGTCGGGTCGAAATCGCACTGTCAGCTCGGTGCCCTTGAGCTGGGCATCCACCACGATGCATCGCCGCAGGACGGATGCCAGCCGGACGCGGCGCCGCATGCCGCCTGCGCCGATGATCAAGTCGTCTCCGACCCGGCCCAGGGTGAGTGCGCTCGAGTCGATTTGAGGCAACTCTAGCCGCAATCGATACACCGAACCCAACCCAGATCCGGACTCGCGGTCGACCACCGGCCGCAGCGGGCCTGGTGGCGGGGAGCCGTCGCGCCTGCGCGCGCTCTCGAGCAGCTCGCCGAGCGCCTTGGGCCCGATGGGCTCGCCCGCCAGGTGCGGCACCATGACCAGCTGCACGTCTCCGATGGTGGCGTCGAGCTCGTCGAGCACCGCCTGCTGCTCGGAGATGCGCTCGGCATACCAGTCGAACGCGGGATGGTCGGGCAGGTTCCGATACTCATATGAATCGTCCTGCACCAGGATCTGATTGACGATCAGCTCGTCGACCCGCACGCCCATCAATGCCAGCGAGCCCAGGGTGCGTGCCGCCTCGGCGGCCACCACCCGCTCGGCGGTCAGCACCAGGTGTGCGCTCACCCGGTCGCCGTCGGTGAGCAGCCCCGTCAGCGCACCGGTGCCGGCGTCGATGCGCTCCATCAGTTCGACGATCGCCGCCGTGCGCGCGTCGTCGAGCGCCGAGCTGAGCCGGCGATGGCGCGGCCACGCCCGCTCCAGGTACAACCCGAACGTCGAGGGCAGGGTCAGCATCCGCAGCGCGTCGGCGGTGGACGCGCAGTCGACCACGACGTGGTCCCACTCCCCAGACGTCGCCAGCTCGCCGACCTCGTGCAGCCCGAGCACCTCCTGGATGCCGGGCAGTGCCGAAAGTTCCTCCGGAGCAATCTGTCCGAGCTCGGATTCGTCGAATCGGGCCGTCAACACCCCGGCGACGGCGCGCCACCGCGCCTCCAGCAGGGCCAGGGTGTCGAGCGCCAGTGCGTCGAGGAACCCACCGGTGCCCGCGTCCGGGCCGGCGTGCAGGTCGGCGAGCACCCGGGTGGGCTCGCGCAGCCCGGTGGGCACGACAGGGGTGCCCAGCACGTCGCCGAGCGAGTGCGCCTGGTCCGTCGACACGACAAGGACACGCAGACCGCTCTGCGCATCGCGCACCGCGGTCGCGGTCGCCAGCGTCGACTTACCTACGCCGCCCTTGCCAACGAAGAGACTGATCCGGGCGTGGGTAGCCGTAGGAGATTCACTCAGCCTCGACTCGTTTCTTGAGGTCCTTCAATGCGGTGTCGGTCAGCCTGCGTTCGGCCTTGCGCTTGAGCAGGCCGATCATCGGGATCATCAGATCGACTGACAGTTCATACGTGACATCGGTGCCAGACCCGTTGGGCGCCAACCGGTATGCCCCCTCCAGCGACCTCAGCAGTGAGCTCGAGACCAGGCTCCAGGTCACCGAGCCGCGGTCGGGCGGCCAGTCGTAGGCCAGCACCATGGTGTCTTTGAGCACCGCGGCGTCCAGCACCAGCCGGGCCGTCGTCGGGTACCCCTCGTCGTCGACCTCGAGGACCTCGGTCTCCTTGTATTCGGCAACCCAGTCGGGATAGGAGCCGATGTCGGCGATGACGTCCATCACGGTGGAAGGATCCGCATCGATGTAGATGGTCTGCGCCGTCTTGTCCGCCAATTGAGTGCTTCCTGCCGCTCCCTCGATCATCTCTGCTCGACGAGAGAAATCTACCCGCCCCCGCTGGGTCTGACTCAGTATCAGGCCGGTGGGGGCATCCCGACCGGCCGTGACTCCTCGAGCCGCGCCTTGAGCTCGAAGGCCATCTTCTTGCCCGCCACCCTGCGCTGATGGTTCATCTTGGCAAGGTTCAACTTGGCCAGCTGCCACGCGGCCGCGCCGGCAGGCTCGGCGTGCAAGAAGTAGTTGAGGATCACTCCGTCCAGCGACGGCTCCAGCCACACCTCCATGGTGCCGGTCACCGCGCCGTTGACGCTCCAGCGATGGCCCAGCGCGCCGCGATCCTCGATCACCGTCAGATGAAGGTCCGGCCACCACCGTCGCCAACTCGCCGGGTCGGCGACGGCCTTGCCGACGTCGATCGGGTCAGCCGCCACGAACGTCTGGTCGGCGATCTGGATGCTGTTCATCGCCACCAGCTTCACATATGGCGCCGCGAGGGCCGCCTCTGGCCGACTAGGCTGACCCCGTCAAAGCCGCTACCAGCATCGGAGGCGAGACCGTGCGCGAGTTCAGTGTCCCCGCATCGTTCGAAGTCGGCGAACACGACAGCGTCGTCAGCTCGGTCTACTCCCATGAACGCGACGACCCCGACCACGTGATCTTCCAGCGCCTCGTCGACGGCGACTGGAAGGACGTGACAGCGGCGCAGGCCGCCGGCCAGATCCGCGCCGTCGCACAGGGTTTGATCGCCGGAGGGGTGCAGGCCGGCGACCGCGTCGCCATCTTCTCGGCGACCCGCTACGAGTGGCCCATCATCGACTTCGCGATCCTGTCCGTCGGCGCGCTCACGGTGCCGATCTACGAGACCAGCTCGGCCGAGCAGGTGCGTCATGTGCTGAGCGACTCCGGCGCGGTGCTGGTGTTCGCCGAGACCGACGCCCATGCGGACAAGATCGACCACCTCCGCGACGAGCTGCCCGCGCTGCGGAAGGTCTTCCGCATCGAGGGCTCCGCAGGGTCGGCGCTCGACGCACTCGCCGAGGCGGGCACGTCGGTCGACGCCGGCGCCGTCGACGCCAGGGTGGCCGCGATCAAGTCAACCGACCCCGCGACGCTGATCTACACGTCGGGGACGACGGGCAGGCCCAAGGGCTGCGAGCTGACCCATTCCAACCTGGTCTACGAGATTCGCGGGGCGAAGGCGTGCTTCCCGACGCTGCTGGACAAGGGTGAGCGGCTGCTGGTGTTCCTGCCCCTGGCGCACGTGCTGGCCCGCGCGCTGACCATCTCGGCCTTCTCCAACAAGGTGACGGTCGGCTTCACCAGCGACATCAAGAACCTGGTTCCGATGTTCGGGGTGTTCAAGCCGACGCTGGTGGTGTCGGTGCCGCGCGTGTTCGAGAAGGTGTACAACACCGCCGAGCAGAACGCGCGCAGCGACGGCAAGGGTCCGATCTTCGCGGCAGCCGCCAACACCGCCATCGAGTGGAGCCAGGCACAGGACGCCGGCCGCGGCAGCGGTGCGGGTCTGCTTCTGCGCGCCAAGCACGCGCTGTTCGACCGGCTGGTCTACGGCAAGCTGCGCGCCGCGCTCGGCGGGGACTGTCACGCCGCGATCTCCGGCGGCGCGCCGCTGGGCGCGCGGCTGGGCCACTTCTACCGCGGCGTCGGGCTGACCATCTACGAGGGCTACGGCCTGACCGAGACCAGCGCGGCGATCACCGTCAACCAACTCGACGCGGTGAAGGTCGGATCGGTTGGAAAGCTGTTGCCCGGCAACAGCATGCGCCTCGCCGATGACGATGAACTGCTGGTGCGCGGCGGCGTGGTGTTCAACGGCTACTGGAACAACGAGGAGGAGACGGCCAAGGTCTTCTCCAACGGCTGGTTCCACACCGGAGACCTCGGCGCCATCGACGAGCAGGGGTTCCTGTCGATCATCGGCCGCAAGAAGGAGATCATCGTCACCGCGGGCGGCAAGAACGTCGCGCCCGCCGTCCTGGAGGATCGGCTGCGGGCTCACCCGCTGATCAGCCAGGCCATGTGCGTCGGCGACGCCCAGCCGTTCATCGCGGCGCTGATCACGATCGACCCCGAGGCGTTTCCCGGCTGGAAGGAACGCAACGGCAAGAGCGCCGACGCCACGGTGGCGGACCTGGCCGAGGATCCCGACCTGCAGGCGGAGGTCGAGTTGGCCATCAAGGACGCCAACCAGGCGGTGTCGAAGGCCGAGGCGATCCGCAAGTTCCGGATCCTGCCCGTCGACTTCACCGAGGACACCGGCGAGCTGACCCCGACGCTGAAGGTCAAGCGCAAGGTGGTGGCCGAGAAGTTCGCCGGCGATATCGACGCGCTGTACGCCAAGGACTGAGCGCGGGTCAGGCCTGCAAAAGCGGGCGCAGCCTGGCCGCCTGGCTGCGCCACTGCCAGCTGTCGACGATCCAGCGGCGCCCCGCGGCGCCCATCTCGGCCGCCCGATCCGGATCGGCGAGTATTCCGCTGATGGCAGTGGCGATTTCGTCAATATCCGATCCGTCGACCACGTGTCCGGTGACACCGTCCTGCACGGTCTCGGGCGCCCCGCCGGAGCGCCCCGCGACCACAGGCACCCCGGTCGACGACGCTTCCAGGAAGACGATGCCGAGGCCCTCGACGTCCAGGCCGGCGCCGCGGGTCCGGCACGGCATGGCGAAGACGTCGGCCATCGCATGGTGTGCGGGCAGTTCGGCGGCGGGCACGCCGCCGGTGAAGACCACGTGCTCGCTGACGCCGCCGTCGCCCGCCAACCGCTGCAGCGTCGACAGATAGGGGCCGTTGCCCACGATGACGAGCGCGGCGCCGCCGATGCGGTCGCGAATCGACGGCAGCGCCCTGATCAGCATGTCCTGACCCTTGCGGGGCACCAGCCGCGACAGGCACACGATGACCGGCCGGTCGCCGAGTCGATAGCGCGCGCGCATCTCCGCTCTGGCGGCCGGATCGGGAACGAACCGGTCGGTGTCCACGCCCGGCGGGACGTACTCGAGTGAGGCGTGCGGGCCGAACGCGGATGCGAACCGGCCGCGTGTGTAGGCGCTGACGTAGGTGATCGCATCGGTGCCGTCGCCGATGCGGCGCAACGCGTTTCGCGCGAGCGGCAGCATCGACCAGCCGACCTCGTGGCCGTGCGTGCTCGCAACCACGCGGCTGGCGCCCGCCTTGCGCGCGCGGGGGGCCAGCAGCGCCAGCGGCGCCGCGGCACCGAACCACACCGTCTCGATGCCGTTGTCGGCGATCAGCCGTCGCATCCGGTCGTCGACGCCCGGGCCGGGCAGCATCAGCGTGGTCGGATGTCGGACGACGTCGTAGCCGATGGCACGGGCCTGCTCGTCGAACTCCTCGCAGCCCTTCCACTTCGGGGCGTACACCGTCAGCGCGTAGTCGTCGGCGGATCGCACCAGTTGGCCGACCAACTCGTGCAGGTAGGACTGGATGCCACCGCGTCGCGGCGGAAAGTCATTGCTGACCAGCAGAACCCGGGTCATCGCGGTCAGGCTATCGAAGACAGCCAGCGCCGCCACTGCGCCAGCACGTCGCTGAGGTCGGCGTCGAGCGTCGTCGACACCGCGGTCTCGACGTCGGCGTGGTTCGGCCCGCACGCGCGCTGGTACAGCCGCCGCAGCGTCGGCACCCCGTACCGGTCGGCGACGAAGCGACTGAACCACCAGGCGCGGTCGTAGGCCAGCGTGCGGGTCGATCCCACAGTGTCCAGATCGGCGTCGGACGGCAGCGTCGCCAGTTCGGCCGCCCGCTGCGGCCCCGGCCGCGGCGTCTCGGGCCGTGCCACGAAGTCGGCGACCCCCTCGGTCAGCCAGCGGGGCGCATCCGCTGCGGTCTGTGCTCGAGCGGCGTAGTGAAAGAGTTCGTGGCGCAACACGATTCGCAACGCGGCATCGCTCATCGCGGCCGCCCCGGGAGCGAACACGATGTGCTGGCCCGTGGTCGCGGCGGCGATGTCAGCGCCGCCGCCGGCCAAGGCGGAGAACTGTTCGTCGGTGGCGGCGGCCACCACCACGATGTCGCGAGGCCAGTCCGGGCCCCAGAAGCGCGTCACGGCCGCAACGGCGTCGTCCATGGCGCCGGACACCCGATCCAGCAGCGGTCGGGTCGCGGAGCCGCCCAGGCTCATCAGCGTCACCGTGCGGCCGTCTGCGACCGTCTCGGTGCGCGATGCCGCTTCCGCCGTGACGGGGGCGGTCACCGCAGAGGGGGCGGGCGGCGGTTCACCCGGCCCGCCGACAAGCGTCACCGCCACGATCACCTCGAGGATCAGCAGCAGGCCCAGCAGCGGACGTTCAGTACCGGCGAACGTTGTAGATCGGGGCATTGTTCACCGGAGCGACCCGCACCGGCGTGCCATAGGTGGACGCGTGCACCATCATCCCGTCGCCGATGTAGATCCCGACATGCGACGCATCCGAGTAGTACGTGACGAGGTCACCGGGCTGCATCTGCGACTGGTCAACGGCCTGGCCGCCGCGGGCCAGCGCCTGGCTGGAGTGCGGCAGTGATACGCCCGCCTGCTGGAACGCCCACATCACCAAGCCGGAGCAGTCGAACTGGTTCGGGCCGGAGCCGCCCCACACATACGGGGAGCCGATCCGGGTCAGCGCCGCCTGCACGGCCATCATGCCTTCGCTGGTGCCGCCGGGCACCTCGGGAGCGACGGCGCCGTCCGGAGGAGCGACATCACCGGGTGGGATGCCGCCGGGCGGGGCGGCCACGATGGCCGGGTCGTCGGGCGCGGGCGCCGGCGGGGCCGCCACCGGCAGCGGGGGTGGCGGCGGAACGGCCGCGAGGGCTTCGCGCTGGCCGGGCGACAGCGATTCGAACTGCGACTTGACGATGGCCATCTGCACCTGCAGCTGGCTTTGCTTCGCCTGCAGGTCCGCGCGCACCGCGGCGGCCTGCTCGGCCGCGGTCTTGGCCTCGGCCGCGGATTTGGCGGAGGCTTCCTGTGCGACGGCCGCCTGCGCGCTGACAGTTCGGTAACTGGTCATCTGCGCCGACATCTCCGACGCCATCACTCGCTGCACCGAGAGCTGGTCGATCAGACGCTGCGGTGAGTCGGCCGTCAGCATGGCGTCCATGCCGCTGGTCC
The DNA here is from genome assembly GCF_003347205.1 of Mycolicibacterium moriokaense. Classification (GTDB taxonomy): domain Bacteria; phylum Actinomycetota; class Actinomycetes; order Mycobacteriales; family Mycobacteriaceae; genus Mycobacterium; species Mycobacterium moriokaense_B. The sequence goes on along the minus strand of NZ_QQBJ01000018.1, from coordinate 74,950 downwards.
TGCCACCCATGTATTGGGCGGCAGCGAACTTGTCGACCGCCGCCTGAAAGGTTGCTAGTTCTCCGTTGGCCTTGTCGAATGCGGCCTGATCGGCGGAGTGCTTGGCCTCGGCCTGCTGTTGCGCGGCCAGCTTGTTGTTCAGGTCGAGCTGGGCCGAATGCATGGCCTCGGTGGTGCGCTCGGCCTGTCGCGAAAGCTCATTGAGCTTTGCCAGTGCGTCGTCGGCGGGATCGGCCTGCACATTCGCGGCGAGAACCCCTCCGAACAGCAGCAATCCCGATATTGCGCAAATGACGGGTCGCTTAACTGCGCGCGTGATCCACTGCGTCCGGTCGAGCGTCAAGATTTTGCGTCCTCAAACTGCCGTCGGCGAGTCGCCCCGAACTGTCTTAGGTCTCAGACAGGTTACGAAACGGCATCGGCGTTGTCCAAACAAGAGACGCAAATTTAACAGCCTCTCAGAGTTTTTCGGACGCAATCCGTTGCTGGGCGTGTCGTCAGGCGACGACCCCCGGGCCGCCGTGCCGGTGGATCGGAACCAATCTCAACCGCGGTGCCAGGCCCGCCTCGGCGAGCACCTCCAACGCCGCGCGCTCGTCGTCCAGCAGAGTCTCGGGGACGCCGAGCAACACGCTGACGACGCAGTCCTTGCAGCCGGGGCCGCGGACCGCGCAGTCATCGCAGTCGATGGTCACCGCGCCGGTGTCGCAGGTCTCGTCCATCTGACCGTCCTCTCGTTCGGTGTTAGCCGCACGGTATCGGCAGGCACCGACATCTCCAGCGTGGCGAGGGCCGGCTGTCGGTCGCAGTGCCTACCGTCAGCGCATGGGCCAGCTCAGCTTCGCCGATGTGGATCCGCTGGCCGACCCGTCACTGCGGGAGACCACCTTCGTCGTCGTCGACCTCGAGACCACCGGCGGGCGCGCGACCGGTCAGGGCGGCAACGCCGACGCCATCACCGAGATCGGCGCGGTGAAGGTGCGCGGCGGGGCGGTGCTCGGCGAGCTGGCCACGCTGGTGGATCCCGGCCGCAGCATCCCACCGCAGATCGTCGAACTCACCGGCATCACCTCCGCGATGGTGCGCAACGCGCCGACGATCGACGCAGTGCTGCCCGCGTTCTTGGAGTTCTCCCGCGGCGCGGTGTTGGTCGCTCACAACGCGGGGTTCGACATCGGCTTCCTTCGCGCCGCCGCGGAGCGCTGTCAGATCGCGTGGCCGCGCCCGCCGGTGCTGTGCACCGTCCGGTTGGCCCGCCGCGTGCTGACCCGCGACGAGGCCCCGAGCGTGCGGCTGTCCGCGCTGGCCCGGCTTTTCGGCGCCGCCACCACGCCGACGCACCGCGCGCTCGACGACGCGCGGGCCACCGTCGACGTCCTGCACGGGCTCATCGAGCGGGTCGGCAACCAGGGCGTGCACACCTACACCGAGCTGCGCTCGTATCTGCCCGACGTGTCGCCGCAGCAGCGCCGCAAGCGGGTACTGGCCGCGAACCTTCCGCACCGGCCCGGCGTCTACCTGTTTCGCGGGCCCGCCGACGAGGTGCTGTACGTCGGCACGGCGGTCGATCTGCGCCGGCGCGCAGGCCAGTACTTCAACGGCTCCGACTCGCGGCCGCGGATCAAGGAGATGGTCGCGCTGGCCACCGCGATGGATCACGTCGAGTGCGCACACGATCTCGAGGCGGGGGTGCGCGAGCTGCGGCTGCTGGCGGCGCACGCGCCGCCCTACAACCGCCGGTCGAAGTTCCCGCAGCGGTGGTGGTGGATCGTGCTGACCGACGAGGCGTTCCCGCGGCTGTCGATCGTGCGCACGCCGAAAGGCGACAGGGCGGTCGGACCGTTCCGCTCGCGCGCCGACGCCGTCGAGACCGCGGATCTGCTCGCCCGCTTCACCGGGCTGCGCACCTGCACCAACCGCATCGCTCGGTCCGCGCACCACGGGCCCGCCTGCCCGGAACGGGAGCTGGCGCCGTGTCCGGCGGCCCGCGACGTGCCCGCGGCCGACTACGCGCAGGCGCCGCGGCGGGCGGCGGCGCTGATCGACGGTGTCGAGAACGACGCGCTGTCGGCGGTGCTCACCCACATCGGCGAACTGGCGTCGCGCAACCGCTACGAGACCGCCGCCCGGCTGCGGGACCACGCCGCCGCGGCGATCGACGTGCTGTGGCGGGGTCAGCGGCTGCGCGCACTGTCGTCGGTCACCGAACTGGTCGCCGCGCGCCCCGACGGCGACGGGGGGTGGCATCTGGCGGTGGTCCGGCATGGACAGCTGGCCGCCGCGGGGGTGGCGCGCCGCGGTGTGCCACCGATGCCGGTGGTCGACGCGATAAGCGCTGCGGCCCAGGCGATTCTGCCTGTGCCCGCGCCACTGGGCGGGGCGCTCGTCGAAGAGGTCGCCTTGATCATGCGCTGGCTTGACCGCCCGGGTGTCCGCATCGTGCGCGCCGAGCCCGGCTGGGCGTCGCCCCTCGGCTGCGCGGGACGATGGGCGCCATGGGCCGCCTCGGCCAGGTCCGCGCGGCTCGCCGACGCCGAGCTGGGCCCGCGGGGCACCATGGGCTCGTCGGGCTCGTCACATCTGCTGAGTGAACCGCACCCAACGCGCGAGCAGTTGTTCGGCCGCCCCCGAATCGATCGCCTCGACCGCCCGGCTCAGACCGGACTCCCACGCGGAGAGCCATTCGGCGCCGCTGGTTAGCCCCGCATGGGCCACCATCGCGCCGGCGGCGTTCAGGATCACCGCGTCGCGAACGGGGCCCTTGGCGCCGGCCAGCACAGCGCGGGCCTCCGCGGCATTGGTCTCGGCGTCGCCGCCGACCAGCGCCGATACGTCGGCACGGGCAAACCCGAAACCCGCCGGGTCGAAAGACAGCTTCTCGACGGTGCCCGATTGCACCCGCCAAATCGTGCTGGTGGTCGTCGTGGTCAGTTCATCGAGCCCGTCATCGCCGTGCACAACCAGCACGCTGGACCGCCGGGTCGCGAACACGCCCGCCATCACCTCGGCCAGATCAGCCCACGCGCAGCCGATCAGCCCGGCCCTCGGCGAACCCGGATTCGTCAGCGGCCCAAGCAGGTTGAACACCGTCGGCACGCCGATCTCGCGGCGCGCCGCGCCCGCGTACTTGTAGGACGGGTGGAAGGTCGGCGCGAAGCAGAACCCGATGCCGACCTCGGCGACGCTGCGGGCGACCTCCTCGGGGCCGAGGTCGATCCGCACCCCCAGCGCCTCGAGCGTGTCAGCGCCGCCACTGCGCGACGACGCCGCCCGGTTGCCGTGCTTGACCACCGGAACCCCGGCGGCCGCCACCACGATGGAGGCCATCGTGGACAGGTTCACGGTGTTCGCCCCGTCGCCGCCAGTGCCTACCACGTCGACCGTATCGGTGCCGATCTCCTCGGTCGGCACCCGGCGGGCGTAGGACAGCATCGTGTTGGCCAACTCGGTCACCTCGGCCGATGTCGGCCGCTTCATCTTCATGGACACGCCGAAGGCCGCGATCTGCGCGGGCGTGGCGGCACCGGTCATGATCTGGTCCATCGCCCACGCCGCCTGGCCCGTCTTGAGCGGCTGTTGCGTGGTCAACCTGCTCAATATCAGCGGCCAGGACACTTCGGGGTCAGGTGAAGTCACGCGGAGATTATGACGAATTGCTGCGCGATTATGACGAATTGCTCCACCCGGGTGGAGTTGAACAACTACAAAGCGTCATACTTGCTCCTGTGACGAGCGCTGTAGGGACCTCGGGAACCGCGATCACGTCGCGCGTACATTCGCTCAACCGGCCGAACATGGTCAGTGTTGGCACCATCGTATGGCTGTCCAGCGAGCTGATGTTCTTTGCTGGGCTGTTTGCGATGTACTTCACCGCGCGCGCCAACTCCGGTGGTGCGTGGCCGCCGCCGCCGACGGAGTTGAACCTGGTCCAGGCGGTGCCGGTGACACTGGTGCTGATCGCCTCGTCGTTCACCTGCCAGATGGGCGTCTTCGCTGCCGAGCGCGGCGACGTGTTCGGGCTGCGGCGCTGGTATGTGATCACGTTCTTGATGGGCCTGTTCTTCGTGCTCGGCCAGGGCTACGAGTACATCCACCTCGTCGAGCACGGCACGACGATCTCCAGCAGCGCCTACGGCTCGGTCTTCTACCTGCCCACCGGTTTTCACGGCCTGCACGTGATCGGCGGGCTGATCGCGTTCATCTTCCTGCTGGCGCGCACCAGGATGAGCAAGTTCACGCCCGCGCAGGCGACGGCCGCGATCGTCGTCTCCTATTACTGGCATTTCGTGGACATCGTCTGGATCGCGTTGTTCGCCACCATCTACTTCGTTCGATGATCGGTTCGCCGAGGAGTCGGATGACCCACTGGCCGAGGAGAAGGGGTTCGATGACATTGAACCGGGGTGCCGGACCGACGGCGACAGTGCGTCGCCGTCGTCTTCGTCGGCGACTTTCGGCGGCGGTGCTGTTGCTGGTCGGCCTGGGGATAGCCGGTGGCCTCGCCGCCACCTTGACCCCGACGCCGCAAGTCGCCGTGGCCGACGAATCGGCCTCGGCGATGCTGCGCACCGGCAAGGAACTCTTCGACACCTCGTGTGTGACCTGCCACGGCATCAACCTGCAGGGTGTCACCGATCGCGGGCCCAGCCTGATCGGCGTCGGTGAAGCGGCCGTGTACTTCCAGGTGTCCACCGGCCGGATGCCTGCGATGCGCGGTGAAGCGCAGGCACCGCAGAAGCCGCCGCAATTCGACGAGGCCCAGATCGACGCGATCGGCGCCTACGTGCAGGCCAACGGCGGCGGCCCCCAGGTTCCGCGGGACCAGAACGGCCAGATCGCCTCGGAGTCGCTGATCGGCGACAACGTGGCCCGCGGCGGCGACCTGTTCCGGCTGAACTGCTCGTCCTGCCACAACTTCACCGGCAAGGGCGGCGCGTTGTCCTCGGGTAAGTACGCCCCCGATCTCGGCGGCGCCGAACCCGCACAGATCTATGCCGCCATGCTGACCGGCCCGCAGAACATGCCGAAGTTCTCCGACCGCCAACTGTCCCCCGAGGAGAAGCGAGACATCGTCGCCTACGTGCGGATGGCGTCGGAGGCGCCCAACCCCGGCGGCTACGGCCTCGGCGGATTCGGACCCACCTCCGAGGGCATGGCCATCTGGATCATCGGCATCGTCGCCGTCGTCGGAGCGGCGCTGTGGATCGGAGCCCGCGCATGAGTGAGCACACGCCAGGCACGGACAAGGGTTCGGACACTCCCGGCCAGACGGGTGTTCCCGGCCAGCCCAGCGACGCCGACCTGCAGTCGATGTCGCGCGAGGAACTCCTCGAACTCGGCGGCAAACTCGACGGTGTCGAGATCGTCTACAAGGAGGAGCGCTGGCCCGTCGAGGGCACCAAGGCCGAGAAGCGCGCGGAGCGCTCAGTGGCCAATTGGCTTCTGCTGGGCGGCTTTTCGGGCCTCGCCCTGTTGCTGGTCTTCGTGTTCTGGCCGTGGGAGTACAGGGGCAAGCAGACCGAGGGCCACATCTGGTACGACCTGGCCACCCCGCTGTACGGGCTGACGTTCGGGCTGTCCATCCTGGCCATCGGCATCGGCGCGGTGCTGTTCCAGAAGAAGTTCATCCCCGAAGAGATCAGCATCCAGGACCGGCACGACGGCCGCTCCCCCGAGATTCAGCGCAAGACCATCGCGGCCAACCTCACCGACGCACTGGAAAGCTCGACGATCAAGCGGCGCAAGATGATCGGGCTCTCGCTCGGCATCGGTCTCGGTGCGTTCGGCGTGGGCACCCTGGTCGCATTCATCGGCGGCCTGATCAAGAACCCGTGGAAGCCGGTGGTTCCGACCGCCGACGGCAAGAAGGCCGTGCTGTGGACGTCGGGATGGACCCCGCGATTCAAGGGCGAGACCATCTACATGGCCCGCGCCACCGGCGACATCGGCCGTGGCGCTCCCCTGGTCAAGATGCGCCCGGAGGACATCGACGCCGGCGGCATGGAGACCGTGTTCCCGTGGCGGGAGTCCGACGGCGACGGCACCACCACCGAGTCGCACCACCGGCTCAACGAGATCATGATGGGTGTCCGCAACCCGGTGATGCTCATCCGCATCAAGCCGGGCGACATGCACCGGGTCGTCAAGCGTCAGGGCCAGGAGAGCTTCAACTTCGGCGATCTGTTCGCCTTCACCAAGGTGTGCTCGCACTTGGGTTGCCCCTGTTCGCTTTACGAGCAGCAGACCTATCGCATCCTGTGCCCGTGCCACCAGTCCCAGTTCGATGCGCTGCACTTCGCGAAACCCATATTCGGTCCAGCTGCGCGCGCCCTTGCGCAGTTGCCCGTCACCATTGACAAGGACGGGTATCTGGTCGCCAACGGCGACTTCATCGAGCCCGTCGGTCCGGCATTCTGGGAACGGAAGACAACAGCATGAGTCCGAAACTGCCGAAACCACCGAGCCTCGCCGAGATCGCCGCCTCCCAAGGCGACGCCATCGACTCCCGCTACCACCCCTCGGCGGCGGTTCGCCGACAGCTCAACAAGGTGTTCCCCACCCACTGGTCTTTCCTGCTGGGTGAGATCGCGTTGTACAGCTTCATCGTCCTGCTGCTCACCGGTGTGTACCTGACGCTGTTCTTCGACCCGTCGATGACCGACGTCACCTACCAGGGCGTCTACCAACCCCTGCGCGGCATCGAGATGTCGAAGGCCTACGCCTCGACGCTGGACATCAGCTTCGAGATTCGCGGCGGCCTGTTCGTCCGCCAGGTACACCACTGGGCCGCACTGCTGTTCGCCGCGGCCATCATGGTGCACCTGGCCCGCATCTTCTTCACCGGCGCGTTCCGGCGTCCGCGGGAGACCAACTGGGTGATCGGCTCGCTGCTGCTGATCCTGGCGATGTTCGAGGGCTACTTCGGCTACTCGCTGCCCGACGACCTGCTGTCCGGCATCGGGCTGCGCGCCGCGCTGTCCTCGATCACGCTCGGCATGCCGGTGATCGGCACCTGGTTGCACTGGGCGCTGTTCGGCGGTGACTTCCCCTGCGGCGGAGTGGGATACGACTGCTCGGCCGCCGGCGTCATCCTGCCGCGAATGTACGGCCTGCACATCCTCCTGATCCCGGGAATCATCCTGGCGCTGATCGGCGCGCACCTGGCGCTGGTGTGGTTCCAGAAGCACACGCAGTTCCCCGGACCCGGCCGCACCGAGACGAACGTCGTCGGCGTGCGGGTGATGCCGGTGTTCGCTGTCAAGTCCGGCGCCTTCTTCGCGTTGACGACCGGCATGCTCGGCCTGATGGGCGGCCTGCTGCAGATCAACCCGATCTGGCAACTCGGCCCGTACAAGCCCTCTCACGTGTCGGCGGGCAGCCAGCCGGACTTCTACATGATGTGGACGGAGGGCCTGGCCCGCATCTTCCCGCCGTGGGAGATCTACTTCGGCAACCACACCATTCCCTCACCGGTGTGGGTGGCGCTGCTGATGGGCGTGGTGTTCATGCTGCTTCCCGCGTGGCCCTTCCTGGAGCAGCGGTTCACCGGCGACAAGGCGCACCACAACCTGTTGCAGCGGCCGCGAGATGCCCCGGTGCGCACCGCAATCGGGTCGATGGCGATCGCGTTCTACATGGTGCTCACGCTAAGTGCGATGAACGACATCATCGCGCTGAAGTTCCACATCTCGTTGAACGCGACGACGTGGATCGGTCGTATCGGCATGATCGTGGTGCCCGCGATCGTCTACTACATCGCCTACCGGTGGGCCATCGGCCTGCAGCGCAGCGACCGCGCGGTGCTCGAGCACGGTATCGAGACCGGCATCATCAAGCGGCTGCCGCACGGTGCCTACATCGAGCTGCACCAGCCGTTGGGGCCGGTCGACGAGCACGGCCACCCGATTCCGTTGGCATACCAGGGCGCAGCGGTGCCCAAGCGGATGAACAAGCTCGGTTTGGCGGGAGCTCCCGGTTCCGGCAGCTTCCTGACCGCCGATCCGGTCGACCAGCACGACGCGTTGGCCGAGGCGGAGCACGCCGGAGAACGCAAGGCGCTCACCGCGCTACGCGAGCACCAGGAGCGCAACGGCTCGTCCAACGGGCACGGTTCAAACGGCCACGGCTCCAACGGGAACGGCTCGACGAACGGGCACTGACCCGCTCAGCTGTCGACGAGCTCGTGTAGCTGGCGCAGGTAGATCCAGGGCGCGGCGGGCATGGCCAGCGTGATCAGCCCTGCCACGACGTAAGCGGCCCAGGAGAACGTGTCGTGGCCTGCGGCCATCAGGTAGGTCGCGATGCCGATGGCCAACAGCGCCAAGCCCATGGCGGACGCGATGACCACCGCGCAGCGTAGCCAGACCCGGTCCACGGCGGGCGGTAGCGCGGCGTCGAACGTGCTGATCGCCGCCGACGACGGGTAGACGCTGCGCTGCCGGGCCGGCGCGGCGGGCGCGCCCTGAGGCGACCGCAGATGCTGGGTGCGCGGCTCAGGTGCGCGCTGCGCTTGTGATCGGCCGTCGGCCGGTCTGGCCCCGCCGCGCGGTTCGTCGAGCGCCGCACGCCGGGCGCGGACCAGCAGCGGGATGGCGCCCACGATGACGAGCGCCGAGACCGCGATCACGCCGTACAGCAGCCACGGTGTGCCCGAGTCGCTGGACGACGACTCCCGGTGTCCGCTGCCGAGGTCGACCAGCGCAACCGTGGCGGCCACCGCGGAACCCAGCACGCCGAGCCAGATCGCCGCGCACACGCCGAGCAGAATTCGATCCACGTTCTCGGCGTCGGCCGACGTCGGATCCAGCCGCGAGCGGGCCCCGGAGGTGGGGCGGACCCCAGCGTTGTATGTCATCAGCAGCTTGTCTGTGCGGAGTTGCCGGTATTGGAAGACAGTACGGTGCCGTCGCTGGTGGTGATCGAGCAATTCAGCCGGGAAACCAGAAACAGGCTCGACGCCTGCACCGAGCCCACCTCGGACTGCGAGATCGGCGTCACCGTGAGCGACCACGGGATGTAGACGTTGCGCTGCGTGCGGCTGCGGCCCGACGCGTCGACATACGTGACGGTGATGATGTCGCCGGGCGCCTTCGTGCCCGTCACCGAGTAAGTCACCTGGCGCGGACCGGAGCGCGTGGTGGTCGTGGGCGGCGGTGCGGGGGCCGAGGTTTCCGCCGGCGGGGGCGGCGCAGGCTCCTCGGCCGGCGGTGCGGGGGCGGGCGGCGGCGGCTCGGTCACCGTCACGGTCTCCGGCGGCGGGGGCGGCGGTTCCTCCGAACTCGGCGGCGGCGGTGGCGGCGGTGGCGGCGGGGTCGTCGTGGTGATCTCGTCCTGCACGGGCGGCGCCGACGTCGTCGTACTGGTGCCCGGCGTGGCCAGGTTGTCCGACTCCGTGCCCATCACCAGCAGCGAGACGGACACCACCAGCGAGATGGCGGCGATGATCGCGACGACGCCGACCACCCACGGCCAGCGCGGCGGCCTGCCGGTGTCGACGACCGTCGTCTTGTCGAACTCGTCGTAGTCGTAGAGGTCGGGGTCCGCGGGCACATAGGGTCCGGCTGTGAACTGCTCGGACTCGGGCGCCGAATAGGCCTGCGAGTGAATATCGGTCTCGCCGGTGGCGTCCCGGGGGGCGTCGTCGTCCGGGGTCTGCTCAGCCGGTTCATTGTCGAGGTCGTCGGCCCCTTCGGAGTCCGGCCCTGGGGGATTCGGCCCGCTCATTTACGCCTATCCTTCTCCACTACTTCATCGGCGCGACAGCAAGCGGCTGACAGCGACTTGTACGGCCTCGGCAACCCTACCCAAACCGAAAACGGAATGAATTCGCGCAGCGCGGTGGGTGACCAACTGAAGCCCAGCTGTGACCTTGTGTCAGTGCTTCTCGGCGCCGGTGTAGTACTCGAAGACCAAGCCGGCCGCCGAGGAGAGCACGAAGACCACGCCCGCCACGATCAGCCACGGCAGCCACAGGGCAACGCCGACGGCCGCGACGGAGGCCGACAGCGCGATCAGAACCGGCCACCAGCTGTGCGGGCTGTAGAAGCCGAGCTCGCCGGCGCCGTCACTGATCTCGGCGTCTTCGTAGTCCTCGGGCCTGGTGTCCAGGCGGCGCGCCACGAAACGGAAGAAGGTGCCGGTGATCAGCGTCAGTCCCGCGGTCATCACCAGCGCGGTGACGCCGGCCCATTCGATGCCGCCGTACTGGAATATCGACGTCAATGCCCCGTAGACCACGGCGGCCAGAATGAAGAACGCGGTCAGGAACTCGAACAGTCTGGCTTCGATGTGCATGAGATCCCTACTTGCTCGCCTGGGGAGGTGCGCCCGCCTGTTCGCCGCGGCGGGTGTCGAACGGGTGAGTGGTGATCGCCGTCGGCGGCTGGTTGATGGCCATCAGGGCCTCGGCGTTGGTCTTGCCCGCGATGCGCTGTTGCAGATAGGCCTTGAAGTCGTTGGGCTCCACCACGCGCAGCTCGAAGTTCATCATCGAGTGGTAGGTGCCGCACATCTCCGTGCAACGGCCGACGAACGCGCCGGTCTTCATGATCTTGCTGATCTGGAAGACGTTGTCGGAGTTGTTCGGCTTCGGGTCGGGCATCACGTCGCGCTTGAACAGAAACTCCGGAATCCAGAAGCCGTGGATCACGTCGGCGGAGGCGATGATGAACTCGACGCGCCTGTCGGACGGCAGGACGAGGATCGGGATCTCGTTGCTGGTGCCGAGGGTCTCGACCTTGTCGAAGTTCAGGTACGAGCGGTCCTCGGGGTTCTTGCCCGCGATCGTGCCGAACTCGCCGCCGTGCTCGCCCTCGAGGCCCTCCGGACCCGAGGCGACCGCCACCTTGCGGGCCGGGTCGGCGCCGTCGTAGTTGAACGTCCCGTCGGCGAAGTCGACCTTCTGATAGCCGAACTTCCAGTTCCACTGGAAGGCCGTCACGTCGATCACGACCTCGGGGTTGGGCTCCTTGTGCAGCATCTTCTCCTGCACCACGACGGTGAAGTAGAACAACACCGAGATGATCAGGAACGGCACCACGGTCAGGACCAGCTCCAGCGGCATGTTGTAGCCGAACTGGCGCGGCAGTTCCTTGTCGCCCTTCTTGTGCCGGTGAAACGCCGACGACCAGAAGATCAGGCCCCAGACGATCACGCCGACCACCAGCGAGGCGATCACCGAACCGATCCACAGCTCGCGGTTGAGGTGGCCCTCCGGGGTGATGCCCTTGGGCCAGCCGAGGCCGAGAACCTCCGACCAGCTACACCCGCTGAGCAGCACCGCGGCCGCGCCAAGGACGACCACCAATGCCGCTCTCCGTGCCACCACCCTGCGTCCGCGAGGTGTCACGTTGGAGCCTCCTAGAAGTCGGTAAAACACGCCGAATACTACGCAGCGTAGACCACCCTGGAGGGAAGGAGCGAAGCGACCGGGGAATGTTCACAGGCGCAGGTCTCGACACACCTCCAGATAACGGTGCCCGTCGCGTGTCGACACGAAGGTGCTTGCGTCGTCCGCGACTTCGATTCGGCATACTGGCGCCGTGTGCGGACTGCTGGCCCTGCTGACCGACCCGTCCGCCGATGTCTCCGCGAGCCTGGTCGAGGCGGTGTCGGGGGCGTCGCATCTGATGCGTCATCGCGGTCCCGACGAGCCCGGCACCTGGCATGACGACGCGGTCGGAGCCGCCGGGGCGGCGACGTCAAGCATCGTGCTGGGCTTCAACCGGCTGTCGATCATCGACATCGCGCACAGCCACCAACCCCTGCGCTGGGGCCCCGCCGAGGCACCCGACCGCTACGTGCTGGTGTTCAACGGCGAGATCTACAACTACCTGGAGCTGCGCGAGGAACTGGCGGCGACGCACGACGCGACGTTTCACACCGACGGCGACGGCGAGGCGATCATCGCCGCCTACCACTACTGGGGCACCGATGCGTTGAGCCGGCTGCGGGGCATGTTCGCCTTCGCGCTGTGGGACACCGTGGAGCGGGAATTGCTCTGCGCACGCGACCCGTTCGGGATCAAGCCGCTGTTCATGGCGACGGGCACGGCGGGCACAGTGGTCGGCAGCGAGAAGAAGTGCCTGCTCGCGCTCGCCGACGAACTGGGCATCGACGTCGGCATCGACGAGCGCGCCGTGCAGCACTACACCGTGCTGCAGTACGTACCCGAGCCCGAGACGCTGCACCGGGGGGTGCGGCGGCTGGAGTCCGGCAGCTACGCGAAGGTGCGGCCGGGCGCCAAGCCGGTGGTGACGCGCTACTTCCGGCCGCAGTTCGCCGCGAAACCCTTCAATGCGGGTGCCGAGCAGCGCCGCTACGACGAGATCACCGCCGTGCTCGAGGACTCGGTGGCCAAGCACATGCGCGCCGATGTCACCGTCGGCGCGTTCCTGTCCGGCGGCATCGACTCCACCGCGATCGCCGCGCTGGCGATGCGGCACAACCCGCGGCTGATCACCTTCACCACGGGATTCGAGCGCGAGGGCTTCTCCGAGGTCGACGTGGCGGTGGCCTCGGCCGAGGCGATCGGCGCGCGGCACGTCACCAAGGTGGTCAACCAGGCCGAGTTCGTCGCCGCGCTGCCCGAGATCGTCTGGTATCTCGACGAGCCCGTCGCCGACCCGGCTTTGGTGCCGCTGTTCTTCATCGCCCGCGAGGCGCGCAAGCACGTCAAGGTCGTACTGTCCGGCGAGGGCGCCGACGAACTGTTCGGCGGGTACACGATCTACCGGGAACCCCTCTCGCTCAAGCCTTTCAACTATCTGCCCGGCCCGGTGCGCCGATCGATGGCCAAGGTGTCGGCCCCGCTGCCCGAAGGCATGCGCGGAAAGAGCCTGTTGCACAGGGGCAGCCAGACGCTTGAGGAGCGCTACTACGGCAACGCGCGCAGCTTCTCCGACGCCCAGCTGCAGGCGGTGCTGCCTGGCTTCCGCAGCGACTGGACCCACACCGACGTGACCGCACCTGTGTACGCGGAATCGGTCGGCTGGGATCCGGTGGCGCGGATGCAGCACATCGACCTGTTCACCTGGCTGCGCGGCGACATCCTGGTCAAGGCGGACAAGATGACGATGGCCAACTCGCTCGAATTGCGGGTGCCGTTCCTGGATCCCGAGGTGTTCGCGGTGGCTTCCCGGCTGCCGCTGGATGAGAAGATCACCAGGTCCACCACGAAGTACGCGCTGCGGCGCGCGCTGGAGCCGGTCATCCCCCCGCACGTGCTCAACCGGCCGAAGCTCGGCTTCCCGGTGCCGATCAGGCACTGGCTGCGGGCAGGCGAGCTGCTGGACTGGGCCTACGGCATGATCGCGTCCTCAGGCGCGAACGGCCTCGTCGACACCACGGCGGTGCGCGCGATGCTCGACGAACACCGCAGCGGCACAAGCGATCACAGCAGGCGGTTGTGGACAGTGCTGATCTTCATGCTGTGGCACGCGATCTTCGTCGAAGGCACCGTGACACCCGACATCAAGGAGCCGACCTACCCCGTCCAGCTCTAGTCTCGAGACACGCTCTGGCTCGCGGTTTGTGAAGATGACGACGGGCGGCTCGTCGCTCTAGGCCAAGGCGCGGGCGATGTCAGCGCCGGCCTCGGCCCCGTAGGCGTCGGTCAGCCGCTCGATGCCGGCGTCGCGGTCCCAACTCCACTCCTGCGGGCCCGGTGCCTCGAGCACCAGCGTCGCGACCAGCGAGGCCAATTGCGCGGAGCGCTCGATGGACAGCCCCTTGTCCCGACCGGTCAAGAAGCCTGCGCGGAACGCGTCGCCGATGCCGGTGGGATCGGCCTTGTGCGTTTCGGGCACCACGTCGACGTGGATGAACGTGCCGTCGCGGCCGACGATGTCGACGCCCTTCTCCCCCAGCGTGGTGACGCGCATCTGGATCTGGCGCATCACCTCGGCCTCCGACCAACCGGACTTCTGCAGCAGCAGGTCCCATTCGTAGTCGTTGGTGAACAGATACGTCGCGCCGTCGATCAGCGCGCGGATCTGCTCGCCGGTCAACCGGGCCAGCTGCTGCGACGGATCGGCGGCGAACGCCAGACCCAGCGCACGGCATTCCTCGGTGTGCAAGAACATGGCATCGGGATCGTTGGCGCCGACTATCACCAAATCCGGTGTGCCCCTTCGGGATACGATGTCGGCGAGCTTTATGTCGCGCGCCTGTGACATCGCGCCGGGGTAGAACGACGCGATCTGGGCCATGTCGTCGTCGGTGGTGCAGACGAAACGGGCGGTGTAGGCGGAGTCCGACACCAGCACGCTTTCGCAGTCCACGCCGTTACCGGTCAGCCAGTTGCGATAGTCGTCGAAGTCGGTGCCGACGGCCCCGACCAGTGTCGGGTCGCCGCCGAGGATGCCGATGGCGTAGGCCATGTTCCCGGCCACGCCGCCGCGGTGGATGACCAGATCGTCCACCAGGAAGCTCACCGAGATCTTCTGCAGATGTTCGGGCAGCAACCCCTCGGAGAACTTGCCCGGAAATCGCATCAGATGGTCGGTCGCGATCGATCCGGTTACCGCGATGGTCACGTAGCGCACCCTTCAATTCATTAACCTGTCTAGCTAATCGTACCGAGGCCGACGATGCCGTCGGCGTCCGGCCGGTTGCGCTAACCTGCCTACCATGGCTGGTCCGTATCCGCCCCAATACGGCCCTGGACCGGTCGGCCCTCACCCGCCGCAACCCGGCGTGCCCGCACCGTATCCGGAGAATCCCGTTGCGCCGCCGCCCTATCCGGGCATGCTGCCACCGCCGATTCCATATCCCAAACGCAGCCGGTGGCGCGTCGTCCTGGTCAGCCTGCTGGTGATCGCGCTGGTCGCGGGCGCGGTGGTCGCGGCCGTCGCGCTGACCCGCTCGGACTCGGGTCGGGCGCCGGCCCGACTGACGGCGGCGTCGGCGCAGAGCGCCATCCAGAATTATCTGGACGCGCTGCAACGTGGCGATGTCGAGGAGATCGCGCGCAACACGCTGTGCGGGATGTTCAACGCCGTCAAGGAAAAGCGGTCGGACCTGGCGCTCGCTGACCTGAGCAGCGATGCGTTCCGCAAACAGTTCAGCAAGGCCCAGATCACCTCGATCGACAAGATGGTGTTCCTGTCGCAGTATCAGGTGCAGGTGCTGTTCACCATGACCGTGACGCCCGCGGGCAGCCGCACCAAGCCCCCGCCTGAGTCAGACGAGCAGGCCGTGGCGCAGCTGTTGACGCAGGACAACCAGGTGCTGGTGTGCTCGTACCTGCTGCGCGCCGCGGGCCAGTACTAGATCGGTCAGTTGAAGGAGTCCCCGCACGCGCACGAACCCGTGGCGTTGGGGTTGTCGATCGTGAAGCCCTGCTTCTCGATGGTGTCGACGAAGTCGATGCTGGCGCCCTGCACGTAGGGCGCGCTCATCCGGTCGACGGTCAATTTCACGCCGCCGAACTCGGCGGTCAGGTCCCCGTCGAGGGCACGGTCGTCGAAGAACAGGTTGTAACGAAGGCCGGCGCAACCGCCCGGCTGGACGGCGATACGCAGTGCCAGGTCGTCGCGGCCCTCCTGATCAAGCAACGCCTTGGCCTTTCCGGCTGCCGCGTCGGTCAGGATCACGCCATGGGTGGCGGTGGTGGTGGTCGCAGACTCGTCCTGAACAGTCATTGCGTCTCCCTGAGTGGCTGGTGTGGCGGACCGTTCGACGGCCCACTGTCTCAACGGTACCTTGTCGTGCCGCTATTCCCGAGTTGGTCGGCGGTGACTTGCGCCAACCCGGCGAGTTGGTTTTCCGCGTCGTCCATGGCCAGCTGGACGGATCCGGCGTGGTCGGCAATGGCGTGAGCGGCGGTGATGCCTGCCTCGCGCAGAGCGTCGGGGGCCAGGGTGACCTGCCCCGCCAGCACCAGCACCGGGGTGCCGCGCGCCTCGCCCGCCAGCGCGCTGACGACCTTGCCGTGCAGCGACTGGTCGTCGAAGCGGCCCTCGCCGGTGATGACGAGTTGGGCCGCCGCGACGTCGTCGGACAGGTGGGTGTGCTCGGCGATGACGGTGGCGCCCGACTCGCGGCGGCCACCCAGCGCCAGCAGCGCCGCACCGAGGCCACCGGCGGCGCCAGCGCCCGGCTCGGTGCTGACAGCGCGCCCGGCCGCGGCGTCGAGTTCGACGGCCCAGTCGGTCAGCCGCTGCTCCAGCACCAGCACGGTGTCCGGGTCGGCGCCTTTCTGCGGGCCGAACACCCGGGCAGCGCCCATCGGCCCGAGCAGGGGGTGCTCGACGTCCGTCGCGGCGATCAGCTCGACGTCGGCCAGCAACCTCTTCGCGGCCTCCAGGCTCGACTGGCCGGCGCCGCTCGCGCCGGCGGCGAGTTCGTCGATCATGCCTCGGCCGCCGTCGGTGCAGGAGCTGCCGCCGAGCCCCACCACGATCCGGCGCGCGCCTGCCGCCACCGCGGCGGCGATCAGTTGGCCGACCCCTCTGCTGTGCGCGGCCAGCGCGGTCTCGACCGTGGGCGGGCCGCCGAGCAGCGCCAGCCCGCACGCCTGAGCGCATTCGATGTAGGCGGTGCGCGGCTCCGCGTCGTCGCACACCCAGTCGGCGTCCACCTCCTCGGTGAGCGGTCCGATCACCCGTAGGGTGCGCCGCTCGCCGAGGCGGCCGGCCAGCACGTCGACGAAGCCGGGCCCGCCGTCGGACTGCGGGGCGAGCGTCAGCTGGTCACCGGGTCGGGCGCGGCGCCAGCCTGCGGCGATCGCCTCGGCGGCCTCCACCGCGGTCAGGCTGTCGCCGTAGCAGTCGGGCGCGATGAGCACACGGAGGCCGTCCAAGTCGATCATCCCAGCAGATTATGCTGGCGGGCGTGAAGCTGCTCGGCCGCAAGAAGGACAACCCGCCACCCCACGACGACGACGTCGAGGCGACCGCGGCGGGCGAATCCGAATCGAAGGCCGGCGGCGCCACCGCGCCAAAGGGCAGGCCAACGCCGAAGCGGGACTCGTCCCGCCGCCGGGGCCCCATCGCTCCCGCGCCGATGACCACCGCCGAGGCCAGGCGCAGGCGCAAGGAGCTACGGGGGCCCAAGCTTTCGCGCGAGGAGCGCCGGGTGGAGAAGATGGAGCGCCGCGCGTCGATGTCGGAGCGCCGCGAGCGGATGATGGCCGGCGACGACGCCTACCTGCTCCCCCGCGACAAGGGGCCGGTGCGCGCGTACGCCCGCGACATCGTGGATTCGCGGCGGATCAGCGTGCTCGGCCTCTTCATGCCTGCGGCGCTGGCGTTGATCTTCATCATGCTGGCCGTCCCGCAGGTGCAGTACTTCATCTCGCCGGCGATGCTGATTCTGATGGCGATCATGGTGGTGGACGGGTTCCTCCTGGGCCGCAAGGTGAACCGGCTGGTCGACGAGAAGTACCCGGATCACACCGAAAGCGGTTGGAAACTCGGCTTCTACGCCGCCAGCCGGGCCTCGCAGCTGCGACGGATGCGGGCGCCACGGCCGCGGGTCAACCGCGGCGAAGCGGTGACCTGAGTCCGGGTGCGCATTCTGGTGCTCGGCGGTATCAGGTCGGGCAAATCCGAGTGGGCCGAGTCCGTGATCGCGCAGTCGCCCGGCACCGAGCAGTCGGTTCGCTACCTCGCCACCGGCTCGGCCGCCGACGACGACGCCTGGGCGACTCGGTTGGCAGCGCATCGCGCCCGCCGACCGCGGCACTGGTCGACCGTCGAAACCTCGGATGTGGCAAAGCAATTGCGGGCCAATGACGGCACCCCGACGCTGGTCGACGACATCGGCGGGTGGCTGACCGCCGCGATGGATCGCGCTCAGGCCTGGACGGACGGGTCGGTGCGTGCCGACACCGACGACCTCCTCGACGCCGTCAGCAACCACCGGGCGGACCTGATTCTGGTCAGTCCCGAAGTCGGCCTGACCGTGATACCGGCCACGGCCGCGGGCCGCCGTTTCGCCGACGAATTGGGCTCGCTCAACCAGCGGCTCGCGAACCTGTGCGACCGCGTGGTGCTGGTGATCGCGGGCCAGCCGGTCACCGTGAAGGAGCCGACGTGATGGACTTCCCGCAGATCACCCCGCCCGACGAGGATGCGGCCGCGCGGGCGCGGGTGCGCCAGGACACGCTGACCAAGCCGGCCGGTTCGCTCGGGCGGCTGGAAGAGCTGTCGGTCTGGGTGGCCGCGTGCCAGGGGCAGTGCCCGCCCAATCAGTTCCAGCGCGCGCGGGTGGTGGTGTTCGCAGGCGATCACGGCGTGACCGCGTCGGGGGTTTCGGCCTTCCCATCCGAGGTCACCGCGCAGATGGTGGCCAACTTCGACGCAGGCGGCGCCGCGATCAATGTGCTCGCCGAATGCGCGGGCGCGACCGTGCGGGTGGCCGACATCGCGGTCGATGTGAACGAGCCGCACTCGGCGGCGATCGGTGCGCACAAGGTCCGCAGGGGCAGCGGCAACATCGCGGTCGAGGACGCGTTGACGGCCGACGAGGCCCACGCCGCGGTGCAGGCGGGCCGCCGGATCGCCGACGAAGAGGTCGACGCCGGTGCCGACCTGCTCATCGCCGGTGACATGGGCATCGGGAACACCACGGCCGCAACGGCTTTGATCGCCGCACTGACGGGCGAGGAACCGGTAGCCGTCGTCGGGCGCGGCACCGGCATCGACGACGCGGGCTGGTCGCGGAAGGTCGCGGCGGTGCGTGACGCGCTCTACCGGGCCCGCGGGCTGGCGGCCGATCCGGTGGGGCTGCTGCGCGTCTGCGGCGGCGCCGATCTGGCTGCGATGGCGGGTTTCTGCGCGCAGGCGGCGGTGCGGCGGACGCCGGTGCTGCTCGACGGTGTGGTCGTGACGTCGGCCGCGCTGGTCGCCGAGTTGCTCGCGCCCGGTGCGGGCGCATGGTGGCGGGCCGGTCATCGATCCACTGAACCCGCGCACACCCTGGCGCTGCAGAAGCTGGACCTCGTTCCGATCGTCGACCTGTCGATGCGTCTCGGGGAGGGCACCGGCGCGGCGGTCGCACTGCCGGTGGTGCGCGCGGCGATCGCCACATTGCGGTCGATGGCCACCTTTGACGAGGCCAGCGTCTCGTCGTGATCCGCTCGCTCACAGGGGCATTCGCGTTCGCAACCGTTGTGCCGCTGCGCTCGGGCGCCGGAGTCGGCCGTGGCGTGATGACCGCGCTGCCTGTGGTCGGCGTGGCGCTGGGCGCGCTGGCGGCCGGGGTGATGTGGGCGGCGTCGGCGGCGTTCGGCGAGGGCCACCCGCTGACCGGGGTGCTGGCGGTGGCGGCGCTGCTGATCGCCACCAGGGGTCTGCACATCGACGGGCTCGCCGACACCACCGACGCACTCGGCTGTTACGGTCCGCCTCAGCGGGCGCTGAAGGTGATGCGCGACGGCACGGCAGGCCCGTTCGGCGTGGCGGCGGTGGTGCTGGCGATCGTCGTGCAGGGGTTGGCCTTCGCGGAGTTGAGCGCGATCGCCGTGATCGTCGCGGTCACCGCGGGCCGGGTCGCCGCGGTGGCGGCCTGCCGCCGGTCGGTGCCGTCGGCGGAGGGCAGCACGCTGGGCGCGATGGTCGCGGGCAGTCAGTCGATCGCGGTGGTGACGGCGTGGCTGGTGGCCGTCGTCGCGGCCGCTGCTCTCGCCGGTCCGCGGTGGTGGCAGGGGCCCGCTGCAGTGCTCGTCGCGCTCGCCTGCAGCGCGCTGCTGGTGGCCCATTGCGTCCGCCGCTTCGGCGGGATCACCGGCGACGTGCTGGGTGCGGCGATCGAGGTGACGACGACGCTGGCGGCGCTCGGCCTGGCGATCGGCTGACCGGCAGGCGGCCAGGAGTCAGTTCAGCCGCGACATCCAGCCGTGGGTGTCGGCGAAGGTGCCGCGCTGGATGCCGGTCAACGTGTCGCGAAGTGCCATGGTGATCTCGCCGGGCTCACCGTCGGCGATGGTGAACTCGCCTTCGCCGTGCTTCACGTGCGACACAGGTGTGATCACCGCGGCCGTGCCACAGGCGAACACCTCGGTGATCTCGCCCGCGGCGGCCTTCTTCTGCCACTCGTCGACATCGATCTTGCGTTCCTCGACGGTGAATCCCGCGTCAGTGGCCAACTGCAGCAACGAGTCTCGGGTGATCCCCGGCAACAGCGAGCCGCTCAGCTCCGGCGTCACCAGGCGGGCGGTGCCTCCGCTGCCGAACACGAAGAACAGGTTCATCCCGCCCATCTCTTCGACGTAGCGGCGCTCGATGGCGTCCAGCCACACCACCTGATCGCAGCCGTTGTCGGCGGCCTCGGCCTGCGCCAGCAGCGAGGCGGCGTAGTTGCCGCCGAACTTCGCGGCGCCGGTGCCGCCGGGCGAGGCCCGCACGTATTCGTGCGACAGCCAGACGCTGACGGGCTTGATGCCGCGCGGGAAGTAGGCGCCCGCGGGCGAGCCGATCACCATGTAGCGGTATTCGGAGGCGGGCCGGACCCCGAGGCCGGGCTCGGTGGCGAAGATGTAGGGCCGCAGGTAGAGCGACTCCTCGCCGCCCGCGGGTGGCACCCACTGCTCGTCGGCGGCGATGAGCCGGCGCAGCGATTCGATGAACACGCCTTCGGGTAGCTCCGGGATGGCCAACCGGCGGGCCGACGACCGCAGCCGCGCGGCGTTGGCCTCCGCGCGGAAGGACACGATGGCGCCGTCGGCCCAGCGGTAGGCCTTCAGCCCCTCGAACACCTCCTGCGCGTAGTGCAGCACGATCGCCGAGGGGTCGAGTTCGATGGGGCCGTACGGGATGACCCGCGCGTTGTGCCAGCCCTTGCCCTCGAGGTAGTCGATCGAGACCATGTGGTCGGTGTGATAGCGGCCGAAGCCCGGATTCGCCAGGATCTGGGCGCGTACCTCGTCGCTCGCCGGATTCGCGTTGCGATCGACGGTGAACTCGAGGTGCTCGGTCATGGGGCGATTGTATATCCGTCCGCTACCGGGTTTTTGCCTCCATCAACGGCTGCTCAGCGCGTCTTCGCGGTGACGAACGGCGGCCGCACGACTTCGCATTCGACGGCTCGACCGCGCACGTCGACGGCCACCCGCGCTCCATCGTCGATCTCGTGTTCGGTGTCGAGCAGCGCCAGCGCGATGCCGACTTTCAAAGTCGGAGAAAAGGTTCCCGACGTGGTGACCCCGACCGGAGTGGATCCGTCGAGCACGGTGAGGTCCTGGCGCAGCACTCCCCTGCCGACGGCGCGGAGACCCCGCAGCAGCCGTTTGGGGCCGGCTTCCTTCTCCGCCAGCAGCGCGTCGCGGCCCCAGAACGAGTCCTTCTTCCAGCCGATCGCCCACCCGCAGCGGGCCTGCAGCGGCGAGATCTCCGACGACAGTTCATGGCCGTGCAGCGGATAGCCCATCTCGGTGCGCAGCGTGTCGCGCGCGCCCAGGCCGGCCAACTGGCCGCCCGCGGCGGACACGGCGTCGACCAGTGCGTCGAACACCGCGGGCGCGTCGGCCCAGGCGGGCAGCAGCTCATACCCGTGCTCGCCGGTGTAGCCGGTGCGGCAGACCCGCACCTCGACGCCGTTGAAGTCGGCGTCGGCGTAGGCCATGTAGTCCATGTCGGTGGGCAGCCCGAGGGTGCCCAGCACCTCGGCGGACTTCGGTCCCTGTACGGCGAGGACGGCGCGCGAGCGGTGCTCGTCGGTGATCGTCAAGCCGGCGGGCGCGCTGTCCTGCAGCGCGGCGACCACGGCCGCGGTGTTGGCGGCGTTGGGCACCAGGAACATCTCGTCGTCGGAGACGTAGTAGGCGATCAGATCGTCGATGACACCGCCGGATTCGGTACAGCACAACGTGTATTGCGCCTTGCCGGGCTCGATCCGGCCGAGGTCGTTGGTCAGCGTCGCGTTCACGTATTCGGCCGCGCCGCGACCGCGCACCGACGCCTTGCCGAGGTGGCTGACGTCGAACAGGCCGACGGTGGTGCGCGTCGCGGTGTGCTCGCCGACGGTGCCCGCGTACGAAACAGGCATCAGCCAGCCCGAGAACTCGGCGAAGCTGGCGCCCAGTTGCCGGTGCCGTTCCTCCAGGGGGCCGTGCTGCGTTTCATTCACGGGTTTCAACCCTAATCGTGGCTGCGCTGCTGGCAGACTCCGGTGGGTGGTCGATTTCGATGCGCTGGAGGCCGCAGGAATCGCCAACGCCCGCGAGCGCGCCGGCCTGATCGAGTACCTCGACGCCCTGGGCTTCACCGCCGAGGAGATGGTGGAGGCCGAGCGCCGCGGCAGGCTGTTCGGGCTCGGCGGCGATGTGCTGCAGTGGTCGGGGCGCCCCGAGTTCACCCTGCGCGAGGCCGCCGATGAGCTCGGTGTGCCCGTCGCGGAGCTCATCAAGGCCTGGCACGCCGTGGGGCTGAGCGCACCCGACACCACGCAACCGGTGTTCAGCGCTGTCGACGTCGACGGCCTGGCGGCCTGGGTGTCGATGAAGACGGCCTTCGGCGACGAGGCCACCCTCACCTTGCTGCGTGTGCTCGGTTCGTCGATGGCCCGGCTCGCCGAGGCGGGATCCACCGCGATCCGTCTCGGACGGCCCGACATCCAGATGGAATACAGCCGCGACGAACTGACCACCGCGCGGGCCCACCGCGCCGTCGGCGAGTTCATCCCACGGCTCGCGGTGCTGATCGACGCGGTCTTCCGGCATCACACGATCAGCGCCCGCACGTACTTCGAGGGAGTCATCCGAGACAACTCGGCAAGCGTGACGTGCGGCGTGGGGTTCGCCGACCTCACCGGCTTCACCTCGCTCACGCAGCGACTCACCGCGACCGAGCTGTCCGACCTGCTCGTCGAGTTCGCGGGCACCGTCAGCGACGTCGTGCTTGCCGACGGCGGACGGGTGGTGAAGTTCATCGGCGACGAGGTGATGTGGGTCAGCTCGACGCCCGAGCAGCTGGTGAAAGTGGCGTTCGACCTCGTCGAACACCAGCGTGCGCGGGAGGTGAACCTGCAGGTCCGCGCCGGGCTGGGCTACGGCAGCGTGCTGGCCATCGGCGGGGACTACTTCGGCACCCCGGTCAACCTCGCCGCCCGCCTGGCCGGCGCGGCGGCACCCGGGCAGATCCTCGCCTCCTCCGATGTCCGCGATCAGCTGGCCGACTGGCCGGCGATTGCCCAGGAACCGTTGGTGCTCAAGGGCTTCGATACCCCTGTCGCGGCCTACGACCTGCACCTCTCGCGTTGACCGATAGGCTCAACGCTCGTGAGCACCGCAAATCCCGGTTACCAGCCCCCCGTCGTCACCGTCAGCACCTCGCTGCCCAAGCGCAAGGCCGACAAGGTCGTGCTGATCGTGGGAGTGGTCAGCGGAAACGACGACGCAAAGGCGACCGTGGTGGCCAACCCGTTCCTCGACGCAGAGGCCGTCGGTGAGATCGAGGTCGCGCTGGAGTCGCTGGGCGCCAAAGGCGGAGCCGACCAGGTGACCAGGGTGATCGCGCCGTCACTGCCGGTGGCCAGCGTTCTCACGGTGGGCCTCGGCAAGGACCGCGACGCGTGGCCGCCCGACCTGATCCGCCGCGCGGCGGGCGTCGCCGCCAGGTCGCTGAACGGCACCGAGAAGGTCATCACCACGCTGTCCGACATCGATCCCGAAGCCGCGATCGAAGGCCTGATCCTCGGTGCCTACCGGTTCAGCGACTTCCGCAGCGACAAGACCGCGCCGAAGGATCCTGGCCTACGCGAGATCGTCGCTTTGACGACGGACAAGAAGGCCAAATCAGAAGCGGAGCGCGCGGTGAACATCGCCACGGCCGTCGCCACCGCGCGTGACTTCGTCAACACTCCCCCGTCGCACCTGTTCCCCGACGAGTTCGCCAAGCGCGCAAAGGCTTTGGGCGAAGCAGCCGGTCTCGAAGTGGAGGTGCTCGACGACAAGGCGCTGGCCAAGGCCGGCTACGGCGGGGTGATCGGCGTCGGCAAGGGTTCGTCGCGTCCGCCGCGGCTGATCCGGCTCGCGCACCGCGGGGGCAAGCGGAAGGCCAAGACCGTCGCGCTGGTCGGCAAGGGCATCACGTTCGACACCGGCGGCATTTCGATCAAGCCGGCCGCCAACATGCACCACATGACCTCCGACATGGGCGGCGCGGCGGCCGTCATCGCGACGGTGGTGCTCGCCGCCAAGCAGAAGCTGCCGATCGACGTCATCGCCACCGTGCCGATGGCCGAGAACATGCCCTCGGCGACGGCCCAGCGCCCCGGCGACGTGCTCACCCAGTACGGCGGGACCACCGTCGAGGTGCTCAACACCGATGCCGAAGGGCGCCTGATCCTGGCCGACGCGATCGTGCGGGCATGCGAGGACGACCCCGACTACCTGATCGAGACGTCGACGCTGACCGGCGCGCAGACCGTCGCACTGGGTGCGCGCACGCCGGGCGTGATGGGCTCCGACGAGTTCCGCGACCGCGTCGCGAAGCTCTCGCAGGAGGTCGGCGAAAACGCTTGGCCCATGCCGCTTCCCGAGGAACTCAAGGACGACCTGAAGTCGACGGTCGCCGACCTCGCCAACGTCAGCGGCTCGCGCTACGCGGGCATGCTGGTGGCGGGCACCTACCTGCGCGAGTTCGTCACCGACGGGGTGGCGTGGGCGCACATCGACGTCGCGGCGCCTGCCTACAACACCGGCGGCCCGTGGGGCTACACCGGCAAGGGCGGCACCGGCGTGCCCACCCGCACGATGTTCGCCGTGCTCGAGGACATAGCAGCAAGCAGCTAGTCCTACCCCGGCGCAGAACGGCTAGACGAGTCTCTGGCCGGCGAGGCGGCGCAGCGCCCCTGGCGCCACCCGCGACGTGCCGTAGAGCAGGTACGCCTCCGGAGTGATCGGCCGGATCGGCTTGTTCTTCTTGACGGCGGACACGATGGCGTCAGCGGCCTTGTCCGGCCCGTGGCGCCGCAGCCGGAACAGCCACTTCAGTTCGTCACGCCGCTTCTCGAGACTTTCCTGCGAACGGCCCGGCACATCGAACCGCGTGGCGTGCACGATGTTGGTGTCAGTCAGCCCCGGGCAGATCGTGGTCAGCGAGATGCCTGCGACGTCGAGTTCGGCACGCAGGCAGTCGGAGAACATGTACACAGCCGCCTTGGACGTGCAGTAGGCGTTCAGTGTCCTCGACGGTGAGTACGACGCGATCGACGCGACGTTGACGATGTGGCCGCCGGTGCCACGCTCGACGAGCCGTTTCCCAAATGCCCTGCAGGCGTTGACGACACCGCCGAGGTTGATGTCGAGCACCCGCTCCCAGTGGTCGGCGGGCGTGTCCAGGAACGCTCCGGCCTGCCCAACGCCCGCGTTGTTGACCACGATGTCGGGCACACCGTGTTCGGCGCACACCTGATCGGCGAACCGTTCGACGGCGTCGGCGGCCGAGACGTCGACCACGTAGGGGTGCGCCACGCCGCCGCGTTGCACGATCCGGGCGGCCGTGTCCTTGACCGTCGCCTCGTCGATGTCGCTGACGATCAGTTCGGCGCCGGCACGCGCGAAGGCCAGCGCGGTTTCCCGGCCGATACCGCTACCCGCGCCGGTGACCGACACCAGCGTGTCGCCGAAGTCGTCGCGCGTGCGGCCGACCTGCGCACGCAGCAGAGACCGGGCCGCAGGCCTGCCGTCGAGGAAGTCGACGAGTTCGCCGACGGCCGTCGCGATCACCTGCGGATGCGACATCGGCGACCAATGGCCTGCCTTGATGTCACGGCGCCACAGTCGCGGCACCCACCTGGCATGGTCATCGAAGCCGTGCGGCCGCACCACCGGGTCCTCGGTGGCGACGATCAGCTGCACCGGCACGTTGACGTACCGGTCGGCCGGGATCGATAGCGGCGGTTTGAGCACCAGAGCGCGATAGATCTTCAACGAGTTGAGCAGATCGTCGACGATGGTGTCGCCTCGGTACCGCTGCGCCCCCGGTACGCGGTCAGTCAATGCCTTCTTCGCCCGGTCGCCGCGGAACATCAGCCGGAACGCCGCGGGTCCGATCACCGGCAACGCGAACGGATACCAGTACGTCAACCGCGCGAACCGGTCAACCGCCTGAACGAACTTGACGGGTCGGTAGGGCCGCTTGAGGCTCGCGACGAGGTAGCCCCAGTAGATCGCGGTGCTCGGGCCCGATACCGAGGTGAACGACGCGACGCGGTCGCTTGCGCCAGGTCTGGACAGGTACTCCCAGGTGGAAACCGAACCCCAGTCGTGTCCGAGTAGGTGAACGGCCTCGCCCGGTCGGCCGACGGCGGCGATCACCGCGCCGAGATCATCGGCCAGCTTGCCGATGGTGTAGGCCGAAACCGCTTTGGGCACAGAGGAATTGCCCACGCCGCGGTTGTCATACCGGATGATCCGGAATCGATCGGCGAGCCCGGGCACGACGCCGTCCCACAGCACATGTGAGTCGGGCCAGCCGTGGGCCATCACCAGCGTCGGCCCGTCCGGTCGGCCCTCTTCGTAGACGGCGATGCGGACGTCGTCCGCGCTGTCGACGAACCGCGCGACGGCCGTGTCCCCCACGGTTGAAACCCTAGCGGCCTTCGAGTTCCCGTCGAGCGGCACGTTCGCGTTGGATTCGGCGGCGGGCGTCGTAGTCGCGCATCCGCTGCGGGTAGCCCACCTTCTGCACGTCGTAGACCGGAATGTTCAGCCGGTCACTCAACCGGCGGGCACCGGCATCACCACCCGCCCGTCGCCGGGTCCATTCGCCGTCGCTGGCCACCAGCACCGCGGTGACCTCGGTGACGGTCGTTCGGGGTTCGATGAACGCCTCGACCCCGGAGCGGGCGGCGACCCACTGCCGCATGTATGTGAGGTCGGCGGCAGGGTCGTGCCCGCTCCTGCGCGCGGACCGGCGGCCGCGAAACCTGTCGAACAGTCCCACCTGGGTGGCACTCCTTCCAATGCCCGTTCGCTTCACCTCTATCGATAGTGCCAGAGCGACAGCTGTGCAGGTCTGGGGCGAGCGGAGCTGCTCGACATGACAGGATGGGGACCGGCATTCGATCCGTGGCGACCAACCGTTCGAGGGAGTCAACGAAAAATGGCAACTTCCGTCCAGATGCCCGCACTCGGCGAGAGCGTCACCGAGGGGACTGTCACCCGATGGCTCAAGCAAGAGGGTGACACCGTCGAGATGGACGAACCGCTGCTCGAGGTCTCCACCGACAAGGTCGACACCGAGATCCCTTCACCGGCGGCAGGCGTGCTGACGAAGATCATCGCCCAGGAGGACGACACGGTCGAGGTCGGCGGCGACCTCGCGCTGATCGGTGAGGCGGGCGAGGACAGCGGCGGCAGCGACGACGAGCCCGCAGCAGAGAAACCGGCCGAAGAACCCGCCGCGGAAGAAGCGCCTGCCGAGGAGCAGCCCGAGCCCGCAGCAGAGCAGCCCGAACCCGAGGAACCCGAGCAGGAGTCGCCCGAGCCCGAGCAGAAGCCCGCCGCCTCATCCGGCGGCGGCGATGCGACCCCGGTGCTGATGCCCGAGCTCGGCGAGTCGGTCACCGAGGGCACGGTCACCCGATGGCTGAAGAAGGTCGGCGACAGCGTCGAGGTGGACGAGCCGTTGGTGGAGGTATCGACGGACAAGGTCGACACCGAGATCCCGTCGCCTGTGGCCGGCACCCTGGTCAGCATCACCGCCGAGGAGGACGACACCGTCGCCGTCGGCGGCGAACTGGCCAAGATCGGCGATGCCGGTGCCGCGCCCGCCGAGAAGCCGGCACCCAAGCCCGAACCGAAGGAAGAAGCCAAACCCGAGCCCGAGCCCGAGCCTGAGCCCGAGCCGGAACCGGAACCGGCGCCGAAGGAAGAGGCCAAGCCGGAACCGAAGCCCGAGCCCAAGCCGGAACCCAAACCCGAACCGAAGCCCGAACCCAAGCCGCAGCCCCAAGCCGAGTCGGAGCCGTCCACCGACGGCGCGCCGTACGTGACGCCGTTGGTCCGAAAACTGGCCAGCGAGAACGACATCGACCTCGGCTCGGTCAAGGGCAGCGGTGTCGGCGGGCGCATCCGCAAGCAGGATGTGCTGGCCGCGGCCGAGGCCAAGAAGGCGCCCGCGCAGGAGGCGCCGGCGGCCAAGGAGACACCGGCGCCCGCCAAGAAGGCGGAGCCGGCTCCCGCGCTGGCACACCTGCGCGGCACCACGCAGAAAGCCAACCGGATACGGCAGATCACCGCCAAGAAGACACGCGAATCCTTGCAGGCCACAGCGCAATTGACGCAGACACACGAGGTCGACATGACCAGGATCGTGGCGTTGCGGGCGCGGGCCAAGTCCAACTTCGCAGAGCGCGAGGGCGTCAACCTGACGTTCCTGCCGTTCTTCGCTGTCGCGGTGGTCGACGCGTTGAAGGCGCACCCGAACGTCAACGCCAGCTACAACGAGGACACCAAGGAGATCACCTACTACGACTCCGAGCATCTGGGCTTCGCGGTCGACACCGAGCAGGGTCTGCTGTCACCGGTGATTCACAACGCGGGTGATCTTTCGTTGGCCGGGCTCGCTAGGGCCATCGCGGACATCGCGGCGCGGGCCCGGTCCAGCGACCTCAAACCCGACGAGTTGTCGGGCGGGACGTTCACGATCACCAACATCGGCAGCCAGGGCGCGCTGTTCGACACCCCGATCCTGGTGCCGCCGCAGGCGGCGATGCTGGGCACCGGCGCGATCGTCAAACGTCCGCGGGTGGTCGTCGACGAGACCGGCAACGAGTCGATCGGCGTGCGCTCGATCTGCTACCTGCCGCTGACCTATGACCACCGGCTCATCGACGGCGCAGACGCGGGCCGCTTCCTGACCACGATCAAACGCCGTCTCGAAGAGGGCGCGTTCGAGGCGGATCTGGGGTTGTAGACACCAGTGGCCACCGTTGCAATCGCGGGGTCCTCGGGGCTGATCGGCTCGGCGCTGGTCTACGCGCTGAGGACCACCGACCACCGGGTCGTGCGCATCGTGCGCCGGGCGCCGTCGAATTCCGATGAGCTGTTCTGGAACCCGGACACCGGGGAGTTCGACGCCAACGCGCTGCGCGGGGTGGACGCCGCGGTCAACATGTGCGGCGTCAACGTCGGCGCCAAACGCTGGTCGGGCGCGTTCAAGCAGAGCCTGCGCGACAGCCGGATCGGCCCCACCGAGGTGTTGTCGGAAGCGGTCGCCGACGCAGGCGTCGGGGTGCTCGTCAATGCCAGCGCGGTCGGCTACTACGGCGACACCGGCGCCCGGATCGCCGACGAGACCGCTCCGCCCGGCCGCGGGTTCCTGGCCCAGTTGTGCCGGGACTGGGAGGCCGCGACGGCGCCGGCACAGCACGCGGGGGTGCGCGTCGCGCTGACCCGCACCGGCCTGGTTCTCTCGCCGCGCGGCGGGATGCTCAGCCGACTGCGCCCGCTGTTCTCGCTGGGCCTCGGCGCGCGCCTCGGCAGCGGCCGCCAATACATGCCGTGGATCAGCCTCGAAGACCAGATCCGCGCGCTGCTGTACGCGATCTTCCACGACGAGGTGTCAGGTCCGGTCAACTTCACCGGACCCGCGCCGGTGACCAACTCCGAGTTCACCACCGCGATGGGCCGGGCTCTGAACCGGCCGACACCGCTGATGGTTCCCGGTTTCGCGCTGCGCACGCTGCTGGGCGAGTTCGCCGAAGAGGGCCTGCTCGGCGGGCAGCGGGCCATCCCCGCGGCGCTGGAACGGGCGGGCTTCGAGTTCCGCCACCACACCGTCGGCGAAGCATTGGCCTACGCCACGAGTACCGTCGAATCGTGAGCTCCATCCGGTCGACAGACACTCCGATCGACGTCCGGCGACTCGGCACCGTCGACTACCAACAAGCCTGGGACCTGCAGCGGGAACTCGCCGACGCGCGCGTCGCGGGCGGCCCCGACGCGCTGCTGCTGCTCGAACACCCGTCGGTGTACACGGCGGGCCGCCGCACGCTGCCCAGCGAAAGACCCAGTGCGGCCGGCTCCGATATTCCCGTCATCGACACCGACCGAGGCGGCAAGATCACCTGGCACGGCCCCGGCCAGCTGGTCGGCTATCCGATCATCGGCTTGGCGGAGCCGCTCGACGTGGTGAATTTCGTTCGGCGCCTTGAGGAGTCGCTGATCCACGTGTGCGCCGAACTCGGTCTGGAGACCGGGCGGGTGCCGGGCCGGTCAGGGGTATGGGTGCCCGCCGACCACCGGGGCCCCGCGCGCAAGGTCGCCGCGATCGGCGTGCGGGTGTCACGCGCGACGACGCTGCACGGGTTCGCGCTGAACTGCGACTGCGATCTGGGGGCGTTCTCCTCGATCGTGCCGTGCGGAATCGCCGACGCCGGGGTGACTTCGCTGACGGCCGAACTCGGTCGTCACATCGGCATCGACGACGTCGTCGAGCGTGTCACGACCGCCGTGTGCAACGCGCTGGACGGCCGGCTACGGGTAGCGTTGAGCCCGTGACTGTCGCTCCGGAATCCAAGGTCACCGGCCCAGCGGCTCCGGTATCCGATGTCGCCGGCCCAGCGGCTCCGGTATCCGATGTCGCCGGCCCAGCGGCTCCGGAAGGCCGCAAGCTGCTGCGTCTCGAGGTGCGCAACGCCGAGACGCCCATCGAGCGCAAGCCGCCGTGGATCAAGACCCGGCTGAAGACGGGTCCGGAGTACACGGCGCTGAAGAACCTGGTCCGCCGCGAGGGCCTGCACACCGTGTGCGAGGAAGCCGGCTGCCCCAACATCTACGAGTGCTGGGAGGACCGGGAGGCGACGTTTCTGATCGGTGGCGAGCAGTGCACGCGGCGGTGTGACTTCTGCCAGATCGACACCGGCAAGCCGGCCGAGTTGGACCGCGACGAGCCGCGCCGGGTCGCCGAGAGCGTCGCGTCGATGGGGTTGCGGTATGCCACTGTCACCGGTGTGGCCCGCGATGATCTCGACGACGGCGGCGCGTGGCTGTACGCCGAGACGGTGCGCCACATCAAGAAGCTCAACCCCGACACCGGCGTGGAATTGCTCATCCCCGACTTCAACGGCACGCCGGCGCTGCTCGAGCAGGTCTTCGAGTCACGCCCAGAGGTGTTGGCGCACAACGTCGAAACGGTGCCGCGGATCTTCAAGCGGATCCGTCCCGCGTTCCGCTACGACCGCAGCCTGGCCGTGCTGACCGCCGCGCGCGACTACGGGTTGGTGACCAAGAGCAACCTGATCCTCGGCATGGGCGAGACCACCGACGAGGTGCGCACGGCGCTGAAGGACCTGCTCGACGCGGGCTGCGACATCGTCACGATCACGCAGTATCTGCGGCCGTCGGCGCGTCACCACCCGGTGGAGCGCTGGGTGCATCCCGACGAGTTCGTCGAGCACGCAGCCTTCGCCGAGGGCCTCGGTTTCGCCGGGGTGCTGGCCGGACCGCTGGTGCGGTCGTCGTATCGGGCGGGCCGGCTCTATTCGCAGGCAGCGGACTCGAGGCTGTCGCGCCCACCCGTATCCTGAACAAATGGCGAAGACCCGTAACAAGGCCGAGCTGAAGGCCGCCAGGGCCGAGGCGAAGGCCACCCGCAAAGCCGAATCCAAGCAGCGTCGCAGTCAGCTGTGGCAGGCGTTCCAGATGCAGCGCAAGGAGGACAAGCGGCTTCTGCCGTACATGATCGGCGCATTCGTGCTGATCGTGGCTGCCGCCGTGGTGGCGGGCGTGTTCGCTGGCGGGTTCACTATGTTCACGCTGATCCCGCTGGGCGTGGTGCTGGGCGCGCTGGTGGCGTTCATCATCTTCGCCCGTCGCGCGCAGAAGTCGGTCTACCACAAGGCGGAGGGTCAGGCGGGCGCGGCGGCGTGGGCGCTGGAGAACCTGCGCGGCAAGTGGCGCGTCACCCCCGGCGTCGCCGCCACCGGACACCTCGACGCGGTGCACCGGGTGATCGGCAGGCCGGGCGTCATCTTCGTCGGTGAGGGCTCAGCCGCACGGGTGAAACCGCTTCTGGCGCAGGAGAAGAAGCGCACCGCCCGGCTGGTGGGCGACATCCCCATCTACGACTTCGTGATCGGCAACGGCGAGGACGAGGTCCCGCTGGGCAAACTGGAGCGTCACCTGACGAAGCTGCCCGCGAACATCACCGTCAAGCAGATGGACACCCTGGAGTCGCGGTTGGCGGCGCTGGGCTCCAAGGTCGGCCCGGCGGCGATGCCGAAAGGCCCGATGCCGACGGCGGCCAAGATGCGCGGCATGCAGCGCACGGTCCGCCGCCGCTGACCCTCCTTACGCCACCGGCTAGCGGCGCACGACGGCGGTGTTGGTCAGCCGGTCGTGCAGTCCGCGCAGGTCGGAGTCGGTGAACAGGGGCGGTATCACCACCGCGATCAGCAGACCGCGCACCAGGGCACGGCCGATTCCGACGTGCAGCCTGTTGTCGACGGGCACCACCACAAGCCCCAGCGCGTACTGGCCTGGGGTGAACCCGAACAACCGGACCGACACCATGCCCAGCACCAGCCAGACGAGCAGCACGGCGGTGGACAGGGTCGAGACACTGACCCAGCCGATTGTCATGGCCAGCGCGGCCAGCCCGTACGCGATCAGCCAGTCGACGAACAGGGCCCCGATCCGCCTACCCATCCGCGCCAGCGACCTGGGGCCGCTCTCGGGTAGACCCAGCCGCTGACCTGGGTAATCATTAGGTCTCTGGTCCGTGGGTCCCGGACCGACGGGCGGCGGACCGGACAACCAGGAGCCGAAGCTGGATGGCATGGATCCAGCATAGGTCTGGACTAATTGCGTAACGTCGGCGCAACATGCGGTTGACTGCCGTGCAACATCGTGTCCATAGCGTCATCCCGCGGGTTAACCAGATAAAGGAGAGTCTTCAGTGGCAGAAAAGACCGCCGATGACATCATGAAGCAGATCAAGGACGAGGAAGTCGCCTACGTCGACATCCGGTTCTGCGACCTGCCTGGTGTCGTCCAGCACTTCTCGATCCCAGCTTCGGCCTTCGACGAAAGCGTATTCGAGGACGGATTGGCGTTCGACGGCTCGTCGGTGCGCGGCTTCCAGTCCATCCACGAGTCGGACATGATGCTTTTGCCCGATCCGGCAACGGCGAAGATCGACCCGTTCCGCGAGGCGAAGACGCTGAACCTCAACTTCTTCGTGCACGACCCGTTCACCCGCGAGGCGTACTCCCGCGACCCGCGCAACGTGGCGCGCAAGGCGGAGAACTACCTGGCCAGCACCGGTATCGCCGACACAGCGTACTTCGGCGCCGAGGCCGAGTTCTACATCTTCGACTCGGTGAGCTTCGACTCGCAGATGAACGGCACGTTCTACGAGATCGACTCCGAGTCCGGCTGGTGGAACACCGGCGAGCCGCTGGAGGCCGACGGCAGCGCCAACCGTGGCTACAAGGTCCGCCCGAAGGGTGGCTACTTCCCCGTCGCCCCGTACGACCACTACGTCGACCTGCGCGACCAGATGTGCACCAACCTGCAGAACGCCGGCTTCGTGCTGGAGCGCGGTCACCACGAGGTGGGCACCGCGGGTCAGGCCGAGATCAACTACAAGTTCAACACGCTGCTGCACGCGGCCGATGATCTGCTGCTGTTCAAGTACATCATCAAGAACACCGCGTGGCAGGCCGGCAAGTCGGTGACGTTCATGCCGAAGCCGCTGTTCGGCGACAACGGCTCGGGCATGCACTGCCACCAGTCGCTGTGGAAGGACGGCAGCCCGCTGTTCCACGACGAGTCCGGGTACGCCGGGCTGTCGGACACGGCTCGCCACTACATCGGCGGCATCCTGCACCACGCGCCGTCGCTGCTGGCGTTCACCAACCCGACGGTGAACAGCTACAAGCGTCTGGTGCCGGGCTACGAGGCGCCGATCAACCTGGTGTACAGCCAGCGCAACCGCTCGGCCTGCGTGCGTATCCCGATCACGGGCAACAACCCGAAGGCCAAGCGCCTCGAGTTCCGCTGCCCCGACAGCTCGGGCAACCCGTACCTGGCGTTCGCGGCGATGATGATGGCCGGCCTGGACGGCATCAAGAAGAAGATCGAGCCGCAGTCTCCGGTCGACAAGGACCTCTACGAGCTGCCGCCGGACGAGGCCGCCGCCATTCCGCAGGCGCCGACATCGCTCTCCGCGGTCATCGACAAGCTCGAAGAGGACCACGAATACCTCACCGAGGGTGGAGTATTCACCGAGGACCTGGTCGAGACGTGGATCTCCTACAAGCGCGAGAACGAGATCATGCCGGTGCAGATCCGTCCGCACCCCTACGAGATCGCGCTGTACTACGACGTGTAACCGAACGTTGGGTGAAAGCCGGGTGGCCGTCGGGCCGCCCGGCTTTTTCCTGTGTAGGGGTGGTTGACGCTTCGCGAAGAACGCGGCACGGACGGGTAACGGTGCGGTCGCAGCTGTGAGGTCCCTGCGCGTTCCGGCGTATCGTCAGCGCATGACCAGCCTGGACACCCGCCTCGCGGGTTATCACTCCCCTGTTTTGAGCGCCTTCCGCATCATCTTCGGTCTCCTGTACACGATCCACGGCTCCCAGAAAGTGTTCGGCTGGCCCGTGGGCCCCGCGGCGCCGACGGGCAGCTTTCCGCTCTGGTGGGCGGGCCTGATCGAATTGGTCCTCGGCATTCTGATCACCATCGGCCTGTTCACCCGGATCGCGGCGTTCATCGCATCCGGTGAGATGGCGTTCGCGTACTTCTATCAGCACTGGCCCCCGCTGAAAGGCGGCGGCACGGCGAGCTTCTGGCCGATCTCCAACGGCGGCGAACTCGCGATCATGTTCTGCTTCGCATTCCTGTTGATCGCGACGACGGGCGCTGGCGCGGCGGCCGTCGACGCCCGACGGCGCCCGGTGGCCGCCGGTGCCGCGCCGCGCCGCCGCTGGCGGCGGTAGGTCGGCCGGCTAAACCTGCACCGAGGGATCGACGGGGTCGATCGAAATTGTCGTGACAGTGCCGTCCTGATACTTGCTGATGTACATCCGCTTGCCATCCGGGCTGATGGCAAGGACATTGATGTAGATCTGGTGGCTGGCCTCCAGATTCTGGGGAGTCGAATCGTAGACGAACGGGCTGCCGATCTGTTCGTTGGTCAGCGTGTCGATCACCGAAACCGTTCCGTCGAGGACATTGACCACGTAGAGAACACTGCCGTCGGGACTCACCGCGGCGTTGTACGGCAATGTGCCGACGGCAATCCCGTCCGTTTCGGGCGTCGTCGGGTCCACGTCGACCAGCATGTTGTACGTCGGACTGCTTGGATCGGTATCCAGCACCAGCACAGTGGCATTCGGGTTGTCGGTGCTCTGTCCCTGGGCCACGGCGACCAGTTGGTTGTAGTCGTAGGCCGTCACGTAGACCCGATCACGGTTGCTTGCCATGGAATAGCCACTCAAGTCCGTGTGAATCGTCTCGATCTCGGGGGTTTCCGGATCGAGATCGATGACCGAGTTGTAGGTGGCGCTGGACGGATCGGTGTCGATCACGACGATGTCGCCGTCGTAGTGAGTGACAGTCGTCCCGGGTATCGGCTGGTCGTTCTCGTCCAGATCGGTTGCCGAGCGGTAATGAATCCGGCTCGCGTAGAGGCGGGTGCCGTCCTCGCTGAACGCGAGGCCCTGCGGCGCCGTGTAGCCCTCGTATCCGGCCGGGGTCGATTGCACCGCGCCGGAGACCGGGATGGACCCGACCACCGTGTTGTACGTGCCCGTATGGCTGGGATCGGCGTCGATGACCAGGATCTTGCCCGTGGCGTTGTCGGAGACATAGACACGTGTGCCGTCCGGACTTGCCTGCAGGGCGAACGGCGCTCCGGAAACCGGGATCGTATCGATGACGGTGTTGCTGGACGTGGAGATGACCGTGACCGCACCGGGTGAGCTACCCGCGGGGAGTGTGCTGACGTAAAGGTTGTCTCCCGCCACAGTGCCGAACGCCGCCGCGCCACCGACGTCGATGGTCTTCACGACGGTGTTGTAAGTGGGGGCACCGGGATCGTCGTCATCTGGGTTGGCATCGACGACCGTCACCTTTCCGGGGTTGTTCGCGTTCATGACATACGCGTACTTGTCGGTCATCACAACGCCCGCCGGGTTCGGTCCCACCGACAGCGCGTCCTCAGTCACCGACAACGTGGCGCCCGGCGGTGGCGCGATATCCACCGAGTTTCCCGATTCGTCGGCGGCCGCCAGCGGTTGAATCGCAGAGCGGGACAGGGCGAACGTGGTGAAAGACTGGCGCGCGTTGGCGTTGGTCGCCTGGACTGTGAACGAATCGTCAACCGGCATGTGCTGTCCGGCGCGGAGTTGAGCTGCAAGGGTCGGTTCCATGGTCAGGGTGAGAACACCGGTGTCCGGGTCGTAGGACTGACTGGTCACCCGCCAGTAGCGCGGCGCGCCCGGTTGGCCGGCTTCGGGCACCATGACATCGGTGTACTGCCCCGGCGCCCCGTACCTCACCTGCATCTCATATGTGCCATCATCGTTGGGTGTCGGCGGCTGCTCCACCACAGGACCGTCATCAGTAGGTTCGGCCACGATATTGACTGTCACGCTGTCGGTATGGGCGCCGCCCTGGCCGAACAATCCCGCCAATCCATGAATGTGCGGGTAGGCACCCGCATCGCTGGCAGTCAGCGTGATCGTGTCTGTGCCGCCGAAGTCGTCGCCGGGCGTATAGGTGAATCCGCCCGTGCCGTTGGGTGTTACGGTGCCGTACTGCCCATCTACCGCGGTGTAGGTCAAAGCATCGCCGTCAGGGTCGTAATCGTCGGGCGAGGGCGTGATCGTGAATGTGCCGTCCGAGTTTTCGACGACCAACGGAGTGGTTATCTCCGGGCTCCGATTCAGCACCACCTTGCCGAACGGGCTGTCCTGTATCTGGCGACGCACCCAGCCCAAAACTGCCCACAGGACTGGGTTTTGGGGCGCCGGCTGACCTGGCGTCGGATCGAGAAACGGCGTGATCGCAGCGTTGAGCACACCCGTCATGATCGCGATCGGTGCGACGAAGCCATTGCGAACCTGCGGCTGCTCTTCGACATCCGTGGCATCAAGAGTTGAGAACGCCTGTTGTGCAGCAGGATTGGTTCCGGTGGTGGACCGGGTGACCGTCACCTGGTTGATCGACTGCTTGAGGACGTCGTTAACATCATCGATGGCCTTCGGCACCGGCTTCAGCGCGGGCCTCACGCGGAGCTGAGCTTGCGGGGCACGCCAGCGCGGCGCGCTGAAGCTCGGCACCTCGTTCGCCGAGCTGTTCGCGACGAAAGCAGTCGGCTTCGGCTCATCCTTTGGTGGCTGCGGTTTGTCGAGCGGCGCGCGGTCGTCCTCGATCGGTGCTGGACGGACATTGCCGTTGCCCGGGTCAGACCCGCTTCGGCGCGTCGAGGTGATCGCGCCGCCCGAACTGCGCACCACTCCGGTGACCGCCTTCCGGATGCCGTCACGCAGGTCGTCGGCCGCGTGCTCGAGCCTCTTGCGGATCAGGACACCAGGGTCTTGCTTGCCCGCTACCGTCGCGGTGCCGGGATCGGCGACCGAACCGCCACCCGGATCGCTCGGCGCCTCGACGCCGGGGTTGTCGCCCTCGCCGTCCGTCGCCCAGGCCACACCCGGTGTCGTGGCTACGGCCGCGCCGATGCCGAGTGCAACCGCCAGCGCTCCTACGCGACCAACATGCTTTGCGTACCCCATGATGATTTCCCCTCCTGGCCGTTCCCGGCGATGCGGCTTGTGTGCCGCGTTGACGACGTCCCGACGGAGCGAGCGTAGGAACGAGCCCGGCCCTCAGACATGAGTAGTCGACTACCCCTGTGTGTTCGCGCTGGCTGGACGCCCGCTCCAGACCGCTTGGTGCGTGCGTTTGCTGTCTGCACACCCGCCCTGCCCGATTCGGCGAGCCTAAGTCGACTTTTGCCGAGAGCGAGCCGATTCGCCGATCGCTGCGCCGACGATGTTGCCAAGGCAATGACTTTGCCATGATCGATCTTGATGCCGCGGTTTGTTTGCCCTGATCAGCGACGCTCGAAGCGAATGAACACGCCAGTTGATCGGTTCGAATTCAAAACGGACGACTCACCGATGCCGCTCTCGAGCTTGCTGCGGAACGGACGTCGTTCTGATGCTGAGTTCGCCCGCGTCCGACGTTTCCGTTTATCCGGCTATCCGGGCCGAACAGCCAGTGGGTCAGCGCGTCTTTGCGCTCAGACGGGGACACATTCCGATGCACATCGTGGGCTAATTTGCCAGACCGATCTTGCGCCCGTCGTTTAGCGGTGCTCTCTCAGTCGAGTGCGAGGTCCTTGCGGAACCGCTTCATCCCGTCGATCTTCTCGGCCAGCGTGGCCTCGGGACCGGCGTAGAACATCCACGGCATGGTGACGATGCCCGTGATGCCCGCGGCCTCGGCCCGCACGTAGTGCTCGGGCATGAAGGCGTCCGTCAACGGCGTCAACACCTCGAAACCGTCCATCGACAGCCCCTGCTCGGCGCGCAACTCGCGCACCCGTTCCACGCCCGCGATCGCGCGGTCGGTGGAGATCAGATCGCCGATCCAGCCGTCGTTGCGCGCGGCCCGTTTCAACGCGATGTCGCTGAGCCCGCCGACATAGATCGGGATGCGTGGCGGCGTCGGCTCCATCTCCAGCCGCGGCGTCTGGTAGAACTCGCCGGAGAACTCCGTCCACCCCGGCTCCCACAGCGCGCGGAACAGACGCAGCATCTCGTCGGTGCGCTTGCCCCGCCGGTCGAACCGCTGACCCATCAGCGTGAACTCTTCTTCGCACCAGCCCACACCGATGCCCAACTCGACGCGGCCGCCGGACAGATAGGCGGCCGTGCCAATCGCTTTCGCCGCGGCGTAGGGATCGCGCATCGCCGGGATGTACACCGTCGTCACGAATTTCAGCGACGTCGTGACCTGCGCCATCGCGCCGACGAGCACCCACGGATCGGGCCACGGGGTGAACGCCTCCCAGCGGCGCTCTCCGTCGCGGGTGTACGGGTACGGCGTCGCCAAGGTCTCCAGGTTGATGATGTGGTCGGGGATCCCGACGCCGTCATAGCCGAGATCATCTGCGGCCCTCGCGATCTCGACGGCCTCCTTGAGCTCCCGGAATGCCGTGCTGACGTAGAACTTCACGATGCACCCCGTGCCCACTGCGGCGTGATGAAGATCCCTTCCGCCTCGACCGTCTTGCCGTCCGCGTCGCTCATGTGGCCACTGACGAACGTCTTGTAGCCGTCGGTACGTTCGATCGCAGCCTCCGCGCGCAGCTTCCCCAACGCCGTGCCCCGCAGATAGCGCAACGTGATGGTTCCGGTGAACAGCGGTTTGGTCAGCCCGTCGCTGGCCGCCTCGCCGAGAAGTTGGTCGAGCACCAGCGCCAGCACACCGCCGTGCACCCAACCCGGCGGGCCCTGATAGGCCTCCCCCAGCTCGAACTCGCTCCACCACAAGCCATCCGGGTCGGTGTGGACCACCAGCGGCGGCGCGATCGCGTTGCGATACCCGGTCACCGGGTTGCCGGCCACCACTGGGCGCCCGTCCACGGAAAGGCGCGGCGAGACGGTGTCCGCGGTGGCGTCCAGTTTCTCGGTCACCGCCTCGATCGCGTCGCGTGCCTCCCGGATCGTCGCCTCGTCGGCGCCCGTCCGGATGCCCGCGTCGATCAACCGCCGCACCGCCTGCGTCAGCGGCGTGTACAGGGCCTGCAATTCGTCTCGCTGGTCGGCCGTGATCGCCTCGAACGAGAAGTCCATTCCCTCAGCCACGTGAACTAACCACTCGCCTCAATTGCCGAAAACCTTCCGTACCACCATCTTCGCGCGACGGGTCACTCGCAGGTAGTTGTCCAGGAACTCGCCGCCGTCGTCAGAGCCCCAACCTGCGGCCACGGCGACCGCGTTGAGTTGACGGCCCGGCCCCGGCAGTTGGTCAGTTGGCTTGCCGCGCACCAGAACCAGCGCATTGCGCGCCCGGGTGACCGTCAGCCAGGCGTCTCGCAACAAGTCCACGTCGCCCTCGGCGATCAACTCCGCCGCGCCGATGGCGTCCAGCGTCTGCAGCGTCGAGGTGTTGTGCAGCGCGGGCAGCTTGTGCGCGTGCCGTAGCTGCATCAGCTGCACCGTCCACTCGATGTCGGCCAGCCCGCCGCGACCCAGCTTTGTGTGCGTGTTCGGATCGGCACCTCGCGGCAGCCGTTCGGAGTCGACGCGCGCCTTGACCCTGCGGATCTCCTGCACCGCCTCGGCCGACACGCCGCCGGACGGGTATCGCGTCTTGTCGGCTATCAGCAGGAACCGTTCGCCGAGGTCCTGGTCGCCCGCCACCCGATGAGCCCGCAGCAGCGCCTGGATCTCCCACGGCTGAGCCCACTTCTCGTAGTACGTCGCATACGAGGACAGGGTCCTGACCAGCGAGCCGTTGCGACCCTCCGGCCGCAGACCCGCGTCGACCTCCAGCGGCGGATCCGCGCTGGGCGTGCCCAACAACGAGCGCACCTGCTCGGCCACCGTGATCGACCACCGCACCGCGGCGGATTCGTCGACGTCGGAGTGGGGTTCGCAGACGAACATCACGTCGGCGTCGGAACCGTAGCCCAACTCGCCGCCGCCCAGCCGGCCCATGCCGATCACCGCGATGCGCGCGGGCGCTTCGCCGCCCGACGGCGTGTTCGCCCGGATCACCGCGTCCAGCGCGGCCTGCAGCACCGCCACCCACACCGATGTCAGTGCCTTGCAGACATCGACCACCTCGAGCATGCCGAGCAGATCGGCTGACGCGACCCGGGCCAGTTCACGACGGCGCAACGTGCGCGCCGCGGCGATCGCACGCACCGCGTCGGGATGCCGGCCGGCCGACGCGACCAGCGCCCGGGCCACTCCGTCGGGCTCGACCTCGAGCAGCTTGGGTCCACTCGGACTGTCGGCGTACTGCTGAATGACCTCCGGCGCCCGCATCAACAGGTCCGGTACATAGGCCGATGTTCCCAGCACCTGCATCAGCCGCTTGGCCACCGCGCCCTCGTCGCGCAGCGTGGACAGATACCAGCGGTGGTCGGACAGCTCGTCGCTGATCCGGCGATACGACAGCAGCCCGGCGTCCGGGTCGGGGGTGTCCGACAGCCAGTCCAGCAGCGTCGGCAACAGCACCTGCTGGACGCGGCCGCGCCGGCCCGTCTGACCCGTCAGCGCCGCGAGGTGGGTCAGCGCGCTCTGCGGGCCTTCGTAACCCAGTGCGGCGAGTTGGCGTTCGGCGGCATTGGGCGTCAGCATCGCCGGCTGCCCCGCCGACTCGAGCAGCGGCTGATAGAAGAGCTTCGCGTGCAGCCGCGACACCCGGCGGCTCTGCCTCTTGAGCTCGTCGCGCAGCACCCCGAGCGAGTCGTGTTGGCCGTCGGGTCTCATGTGGGCCGCCCGCGCCAGCCACCGCATCGCCTCTTCGTCGCCCTCGTCGGGCAGCATGTGGGTGCGCTTGAGTCGCTGCAGCTGCAGCCGGTGTTCGAGCAACCGCAGGAACTCGTATGACGCGGTCAGGTTGGCCGCGTCGTCGCGGCCGATGTAGCCGCCCGCGGACAGCGCCGACAGCGCATCGATCGTCGAAGCCACGTGCAGCGAGTCATCATTGCGCCCATGGACCAACTGCAGCAGCTGGACGGCGAATTCGACGTCGCGCAACCCGCCGGTACCGAGCTTGAGTTCGCGCGTGCGCTCCCCCGCGGGTACCAGCGCCTCGACGCGGCGGCGCATCGCCTGCACCTCGGGGACGAAGTCCTCACGCTCGGACGCCGTCCACACCATCGGCATCAACGCGGAGATGTATTCGGCGCCCAGATCCGGATCGCCGACGGCCGCCCGCGCCTTCATCAGCGCCTGGAACTCCCACGTCTTGGCCCAGCGCTGGTAGTAGGCGACGTGTGAGTCCAGCGTGCGCACCAGCTGACCGTGCTTGCCCTCCGGCCGCAGCGCCGCATCGACCTCGAAGAACGCCTCGGACGCGAAGCGCATCATCTCGCCGGCCACCCTGGTGGTGATGGCGTCGGCGTGCTCGGCGACGAAGATGACGTCGACGTCGCTGACGTAGTTGAGCTCGCGGGCACCGCATTTGCCCATCGCGATCACCGCCAGCCGGGGCGCCTGGCCGCCCTCCCCGCACACCGACCGGGTCGCCACCGTCAGCGCCGCGGTCAGCGCCGCGTCGGCCAGATCGGCCAGGTGCTCGCCGATCTCGGTGAACGGCAGCACGGGCTCGTTCTCCACCACCGATGCGACGTCCAGGCCGGCGAGCACAAGCAGCCGGTCGCGGTAGAGCGTCCGCAACACCGGCAGCACATCGCTTGTGCCGCTGACCGATTCGGCCGTCTCCGTCATCACGGAGCGGAGTTCCTCCGGCGCGGGCAACGACACGCTGCCTGCGAGCAGATGCCAAGACCGCGGATTGGCCACCAGGTGGTCGCCCAGTGTCAGCGACGAGCCGACTACACCGAACAACCGCCCGCGTAGCGCCTTGTCCTTGAGCAACGCCGAGTTCAGCTCGTCGAAGTCCCGGCCCGCCGCATCGGCCAGCCGCACCATCGTCTTGAGCGCCACATCGGCGTCGGGGGCCCGCGACAGCGCCCACAGCAATTCGACGTGTGCGTCTGTGTTCCAGCCGAGTCGGT
The DNA here is from genome assembly GCF_003347205.1 of Mycolicibacterium moriokaense. Taxonomy (GTDB): domain Bacteria; phylum Actinomycetota; class Actinomycetes; order Mycobacteriales; family Mycobacteriaceae; genus Mycobacterium; species Mycobacterium moriokaense_B. The sequence goes on along the minus strand of NZ_QQBJ01000018.1, from coordinate 32,294 downwards.
CCAGATCAGCGGAGGCCGACGGTTCGACCAGCCCTAGCCGGCCAACGCTGGGCAGCTTCGGTCGCTGCGTCGCAGGTTTGGCCACACCTAGAAGTTATCCCAGACCGCACTGCGACCCGGCCTGCAGGCCCGCATCGCGGGTTCGCTACAGCGACAGGTAGGTCTTCAGCTCGAACGGCGTGACGTGGCTGCGGTAGTTCTCCCATTCGGTGCGCTTGTTACGCAGGAAGAAATCGAACACGTGCTCCCCCAACGCTTCCGCGACCAGCTCGGAGCCCTCCATCTGCTCGAGTGCGACGCCGAGGCTGCCCGGCAGCTCGCGATAGCCCATCGCCCGGCGCTCCTCGGGGGTCAGGCTCCACACGTTGTCTTCGGCCTGCGGGCCCAGCACGTAGTTCTTCTCCACCCCACGCAGGCCGGCGGCCAGCAGCACGGCGAACGTCAGGTACGGGTTGCACGCCGAGTCGGGGCTGCGCACCTCGACACGGCGCGACGACGCCTTGCGCGGCGTGTACATGGGCACCCGAACCAACGCCGATCGGTTGGCGAACCCCCACGAGGCCGCGGTGGGCGCCTCGCCGCCGTGCACCAGCCGCTTGTAGGAGTTCACCCATTGGTTGGTGACCGCGCTGATCTCGTTGGCGTGCTCCAGAATGCCCGCGATGAACGACTTTCCGGTGTCGGAGAGTTGCAGCGGGTCGTCGGCGCTGTAGAAGGCGTTGGTCTCGCCCTCGAACAAGCTCATGTGGGTGTGCATCGCGGAGCCCGGATACTCGGCGAAGGGCTTGGGCATGAACGACGCCTTCACGCCGTCTCCCAGCGCCACCTCCTTGACCACGTACCGGAACGTCATCACGTTGTCGGCCATCGACAGGGCGTCCGCGTAGCGCAGGTCGATCTCCTGCTGGCCGGGCGCGCCCTCGTGGTGGCTGAACTCCACCGAGATGCCCATCTGCTCCAGTGCGTCGATGGCGTGCCTGCGGAAGTTCGGCGCGGAGTCGTGCACGGCCTGGTCGAAGTAGCCGCCGTTGTCGGCGGGTACCGGCACCGAGCCGTCCTCCACACCCGGTTGCAGCAGGAAGAACTCGATCTCCGGATGCACGTAGCAGGAGAAGCCCAGGTCGCTGGCCTTCGCCAGTTGGCGGCGCAGCACGTGGCGCGAGTCGGCCCAGGACGGCGACCCGTCGGGCATGGTGATGTCGCAGAACATCCGCGCCGAGTGGTGTTCGCCTCCGCTGGTCGTCCACGGCAGGACCTGGAACGTGGACGGGTCGGGCCGCGCGACGGTGTCGGACTCGGAAATACGGGCAAACCCCTCGATGGACGAGCCGTCGAAGCCGATGCCCTCCTCGAACGCCCCCTCGAGTTCCGCGGGCGCGATCGCTACCGACTTGAGGAATCCGAGCACATCGGTGAACCACAGCCGGACGAATCGGATGTCCCGTTCTTCCAGCGTGCGTAGCACGAATTCCTTTTGCCGATCCATGACCGCAGCGTAGGCACCGCCTGTTAATTCTGTGTTACAGGGCCGCTGCGAGCTGACACCGCGCTAGCAGAGCAGACCGGCGGGGGGTTGCACGCCGTCGACCAGGTAGGCCACCACCGCGGTGTCGACGCACGCGTCGCCGTTGAACACGACGGTGTGCTGCGTGCCGTTGAAGGTGATCAGCGGGGCGGCCATCTGCCTGGCCAGATCGACCCCGGCCTGATACGGCGTGGCCGGGTCATGGGTGGTGGACACGACGACGACCTTGCCCGGTCCCGGCGAGACCGCGGGGTGCGGCGTCGCCGAACTCGACACCGGCCACAAGGCGCAAACATCACGTGGCGCGAAACCGGTGAACGAGCCGTAGCTGAGGAACGGCGCCGCCTCGCGGGCGCGCTGGTCAGCGGCGGCCCAGACGGCCGGGTCGCTGGGGAACTGGGAGTTGGCGCATCGGATGGCGTAGAACGCGTCCTGCGAGTTCTGGTAGTGACCGCTCGGCGTGCGGTTGAGGTAGTCGTCGGCCAGCAACAGCAGATCGCCGGGGTCGGTGCCCCGCTGCAGACCGAGCAGCCCGCTGGTCAGGAACTTCCAGTACTGCTGCGAGTAGAGCGCGTTGACCGTGCCGGTGATCGCATCCTGATAGCTCAGGCCGCGCGGGTCCGAGGTGGCCGCCGGTTGGCTGGCCAACGGGTCGATCAGCTGGTGATAGCGGTTGACGAACTGCGTCGGGTCGGTGCCCAGCGGGCATCCGGCCAATTGCGCGCAGTCGGCGGCGTAGTCCTCGAATGCCGTTTCAAAGCTCGCCATCTGGCGCAGGTTGTCGTCGATCGGATCCAGGCTCGGGTCGACCGCGCCGTCGAGAACCATGGCCCGGATCCGGTCCGGGTACGCCTCGGCGTAGGCAGCGCCTATTTCCGTGCCGTACGAGAACCCGAGGTAGTTGATCTGGTTCTCGCCGAGCGCCGAGCGCACCACGTCCATGTCCTGCGCCGTGGCAGCGGTCCCGACGTTGGCCAGCAGGTCCGTGCCCACCCGATCGGCGCACTCCTGCGCGTACTGCCGATACAGCGCTTCGATGTGCGCCACGCCCGCGGGGCTGTAGTCGGCGTTCGGTTCCCGGCGGTAGGCGTCGAACTCGGCGTCGGTGCGGCAGCGCAACTCCGGGGTGGAATGCCCGACGCCGCGGGGATCGAAGCCCACCAGGTCGAACCGCCGGGCGATCTCGGTGCCGGCGAGTGCGGCCCCCATCCCCGCGACGGTATCGACCGCCGACGCACCCGGTCCGCCGGGGTTGACCATCAGCACGCCGATGCGCGCTCCACTCGCCGGTATCCGGATGAGCGCCAATTGTGCCTGCGCGCCTTCGGGGTTGGCGTAGTCGATGGGGACAGCCACCATGCCGCACTGCGCGGTCGGGATGGCGCTGGTGTCGCCGACGAAGCGTTCGCAACCGCCCCAGACGGGCGGCTGACCGTACGCCTCGGTGGACCGGCCCTCCGGCGTGGCCGACGCGGGCGAAGCGCCGAGGGTCGCAACCAGCACGCCTGCCAGCAGCGCCGCGCCACACCTCCCCACCCGCCGCATGGCAGTCATCGTCGCACGCTCATCACGACATCAGCGAAGCCGCAATCGGACGGTGACCTTTCGGATACCTTTGCGTGCTCGTGCGGTGAGATTCGTTGCTCAGCAACGGGTATTCGGCGGCGGAACCTTCACGTCGACCAGGTAGGTCGCGACGATGTCGTCGATGCACGCGTTGCCCTGGAACGCCACGGTGTGCTGGGTGCCTTCGAAGGTGACCAGCGTGCCCCCGAGTTGTTTGGCCAGATCCACGCCCGCCTGATACGGCGTCGCCGGGTCGTTGGTCGTCGAGATCACCAGCGTGGGCGGCAGCCCTTGGACCGAGATCTTGTGGGGTTGCGATGTCGGCGGGACGGGCCAGAACGCGCACGTGTCCATCGGTGCGTATCCGGTGAAGTCGCCGTAGCTGAGGAACGGGGCCAACTCGCGGGCCTTGCGGTCCTTCTCGACCAGCTTGGCCCGGTCGGTTTCGGGCGGCTGGTCTACGCAGTTGACCGCGACCCGCACATCGGTCGCGTTGGAGTAGTGCCCGTCGGCGTCGCGCTGCATGTACAAATCGGCCAACCGCAGCAGCATGTCGCCGCGCCCGACCCGCAGTTCGTTGAGCCCGTCGGTCAGCCGCGGCCAGATGCTCGGCGAATACAGCGGAAGAATCGTGCCCACGATCGCGTCGCTGTAGCCCAGCCCGCGCGGGTCCTGCGTCTTGGCCGGCTTGTCCACGAGCGGCTCGACCAGGCTCTTGTACACGTCGGTGGCCTTGGCCGGATCGGTGCCGAGCGGACAGTCGGGATCCTTCGCGCAGTCGGCGGCGTAGTCGTCGAACGCCTGCTGGAACGCCGCGGTCTGCCGGAGGTCCTCCTCGATCGGGTCGGCGTTGGGGTCGATCGCGCCGTCGAGCACCATCGCCCGCACGTTCTGTGGGTACTGCTCCGCGTAGGCACCGCCGATGCGGGTGCCGTAAGAGAAGCCGACGTAGGTCAGCTTGTCGTCGCCGAGCGCGGCCCGGATCGCGTCGAGGTCCTTGACGACGTTGGCGGTGCCTACGTTCTCGAGGAATTCCTTGCCGGTCTTCTCGACGCAGCGCTGCACGAACGCCTTGGTCTCGTTGTCGATGTGCGCGACGCCCTCGGGCGAGTAGTCGACCTGGGGGTCGGCCCGCAACCGGTCGTTGTCGGCGTCGGAGTTGCACCACACCGCCGGCGTGGAGGCGCCGACGCCGCGCGGGTCGAAGCCGACCAGGTCGAACCGCTCACGCACCGATTGCGGCATCGTGCTGAGCAGGCTGACGGCCGACTCGACGCCGGATTCGCCGGGCCCGCCGGGGTTGATCACCATCGAGCCGATCTTGTCGCCGGTGGCCTTGAACCGGATCATCGCCAGCTGGGCGACCTCGCCGTCGGGCGTGTTGTAGTCGACCGGCACCGAGAGCTTGCCGCACTCGGCGCCGGGCGGGATGGGAAGCAGCGGATCGTCGGACTTGCAGGGGCCCCACTGGATCGGTGTCCCGGGCGGCGGCACCGCAACGACGGCACGACCGTCGACCAGCTTGCTGCAGCCCGCGACCAGCAACAGACCGAGCGCGCCCGCAAGGACGGCCTTCTGCACCCTCATGCGCCGTCCTGACTGGTCAGGCCGGCCCACGCCGTGCCGGTAGTTCGCTCGCACGCTTCGCTCATGCGCCACATGCTGCCATGAGGTCCCATCGGTCCTGGCAGACCCGCACTCGGGCGGGTCTAGTCCGCGCTGTGCAGTAGCTCGTCGAGCGCGACCTGGAAATCGTCTGCGAGGTCCCACAGATCTGGCAAAAGCTCGGGACACGAGACGATGCCGACGTCCAGTTTGCCGTTCAGCGACATCACAGTGATGTTGAGACCCGAGCCGTGGAAGATCGGCCCGAGCGGATACATCGCCTTGACCTCGGCCCCCAGGAAGTACAGCGGCACCTGCGGGCCAGGCACGTTGGAGACCACCAGGTTGTGCACCGGGCGTGCCTCGGCCAGCTTCGTCGACGCGTACAGCCGCATCGCGACGCCGAACACCGCGGGCGCGGCGAACTGCGTCCAGTCCTGCAGCAGTGTCGCGCCGATCGCCGAGCTGTGTTGCTTGGCAACGGCATTGGCCGCCGCGATGGACTTCAGCCGCTCGGCCGGCGAATCGACGTTGGTTTCCAGACTGGAGAACATCCCCGACACCTGGTTGCGGCCGGGCCGGTCCGACCGGTCGTGCACCGACACCGGCACCATCGCCACCAGCGTCGACTCCGGCAGTTCGCCGCGGTCCTCGAGGAACTTTCGCAGCGTGCTGGACACCAGCGCCATCACCACGTCGTTGACCTTCACACCGAAGTGGTCCTTGACCTTCTTGACGTCCTCGAGGTCCAGCTGGGCGAAGGCGATGTTGCGATGGCTGGACACGTTGGCGTTGAACGCCGTCTTCGGCGCGGCGAACGGCGGCTTCATCGCCAACCCGCCGCGCGCCCGCTTCACGGTGTCGACCACCGACGTGAGCGTCGTCGGCAGCACGTTGACGAGCTTCAGGGGCCGGGTGGCGAACTTGATCGCGCCGCTGACCGCGATCTCCAGCCCGCTGCCCCCGCCGACGCCGTCGACGGGTTCGGGGGCGGGGGCGTCGGGTTCGGTGCTGCACAGCTGCGACATCAGGTTGGCGCCGGTCACGCCGTCCACCCCGGCGTGATGCACCTTGGTCATCACCGCCAGCCGGCCGCCGTCGTGCGCGTTGGTGCCGGCGATGTTCTCGATCACCCACATCTCCCACAGCGGCCTGCTGCGATCCAGCGGCAGCGACGCGATGTGGCCGCAGATCTCCGCCAGCTCCTGCCGCCCGCCCGGCGCGGGAAGACCGATCCGATGCAGATGCCGGTCGACGTCGAAATCGTCGTCCTCCACCCACACCGGATGGTCGGGGTTGAATCGGCTGTCGGCCAGCTTTTCTCGAAACTGCGGCATCGCCTTGATGCGCAGCCCGAGTTCGTCGCGCATCCGGTCGAAGGTGTAACCGCCGGGCATCGTCGAGGTGTCCAGCTCGAGGATCGAGCACACATGCAACGGCTGTGCTGCGCTTTCGAGGTACAGGAAGCTGGCGTCGAGACCACTGAGCCGTTGCATGGGGTGATCGTAATGTGAGGAAATCCACTTAACCCGAAGTTCATCTTCTTGCCAGGTAATGGCAGACTGAGGTGGTCAGACGAACCCGGGGACCCGCAACGGGCCACGAGGATCGACCGAACAGACACGAGGGACAACGATGTCTGAGCAGACTGTTTACGGTGCTGCCGAAGTCACGAAGCCACGGACGAAGGTCCGCACCCATCACCTGATCAAGTGGAAGTCAGAAGGCCACAAATGGGCCATGCTGACCGCCTACGACTACTCCACCGCCCGCGTCTTCGATGACGCGAACATCCCGGTGCTGCTGGTCGGGGATTCCGCCGCCAACGTGGTGTACGGCTACGACACCACGGTGCCGGTGACCATCGACGAACTCATTCCGCTGGTTCGCGGCGTGGTGCGCGGGGCGCCCCACGCGCTGGTCATCGCCGACATGCCGTTCGGCAGCTACGAGGCCGGGCCGCAGCAGGCGCTGGCGACCGCGACACGCTTCCTCAAGGAGACCGGCGCGCACGCGGTCAAGCTGGAAGGCGGCGAACGGGTCGCCGACCAGATCGCGACGCTGACCCAGGCGGGCATCCCCGTGATCGCCCACATCGGCTTCACACCGCAGAGTGTCAACGGCCTCGGCGGATTCCGCGTGCAGGGCCGCGGCGACGCCGCCGAGCAGACCATCCACGACGCGATCGCCGTGCAGGAGGCAGGCGCTGTCGCGGTCGTGCTGGAGATGGTGCCCGCCGAACTGGCAACCCAGATCACCGGCAAGCTGACCATCCCGACCGTCGGCATCGGCGCCGGACCGAACTGCGATGCGCAGGTGCTGGTTTGGCAGGACATGGCCGGTATGACCAGCGGCAAGACCGCGAAGTTCGTCAAGCGGTTCGGCGGGGTCGGTGCCGAACTGCACAAGGCCGCCACCCAGTACGCCGACGAGGTCGCCAGCGGGGCGTTCCCCGCCGAGGAACACAGCTTCTGAGGCTCGCCCCTCGGGGTTTACGCGAAATCCGGCTTCCGCTTGGCCATGAAGGCGTCGACGCCTTCGCGCCCGTCCGCGGATTCCGCGCGCAGCGCGATGGCGCGGCCTTCGAGTTCCATCTGTTCCTCCAGACCGTTGGAGAACGTCGCGAGCATCAGCGCCTTGACCGCGCCGTTGGATCCTGCTGCGGTGGAAGCCATTTGGGCTGCCAGCTGATCGGCCCTGGCAGCCAACTCAGCGTCGGGCACGACTTCGGTGACCAACCCCCACTGCGACGCCTCCTGTGCCGACAGCGTCCGGTTGGTCAGCATCAGCTCCTTGGTCTTGGCCATGCCGATCAGCCGGGGCAGGAAGTAGGACGAGCTGCCGTCCGGGCTGAGCCCCACCTTGGTGTAGGCCATCGTGAACGATGCAGACTCCGCCGCCAGGACGAGGTCGCCGGTCACCGCGAGCGAGAAACCGGCTCCCGCGGCGGTGCCGTTCACCGCGGTGATCACGACGGCATCCATGCGGGCGAAGGTCGAGATCGCGCGGTGCAGCGCGTCGGCCACACCCTTGATGTGTGCCCCGCGGCTCGGCGCTGTCGCGAATGACTTGAGATCGCCTCCCGCGCAGAAGAATCGGCCGGAGCCGGTGATCACGACGACCTTCGTCGCCTCGGTGTCGCAGAGCGCGGCGGCCTCGGCCAGCTCGCGAGTCATGATGTCGTTCATGCCGTTTGCGGCATCGGGTCGGTTCAGGGTGAGCCGGGCGATGGGCCCGGCCTGCTCGAGGGTGATGGTCTGGAATTCGGTCACCTCTGAACCATATCTGCGCACTCCGGGCGGCTGTTCACCTGCATGTGGCACTCTGATCTGTCACGACGAACTCACGACGAAGGTGGAGATGGCTGCCAACCCGAAGACGTCCCGGCACACCGAGATCGAGCGCAAGTTCGACGTCGTCGAATCGACGGTCTCGCCGTCTTTCGACGGGCTCTCGGCGGTGGCCCGGGTCGAGCGGTCGCCGTCAGCGCACCTCGAGGCCGTTTACTTCGACACGGCGGGCCACGACCTGGCCGCTCACCGCGTGACATTGCGCAGGCGGACGGGCGGATCCGACGCGGGCTGGCACCTCAAGCTGCCCGCGGGCCCGGACGCGCGCACCGAGGTTCGGGCCGGGCTGGACGACGGCGTCGGCGGCGCCGTTCCGGATGAGTTGAAAGACGTGGTGCTCGCCATCGTCCGCGACCGGCCGCTGGGACCCGTCGCGCGGATCTCGACCGACCGGACGATCGACCTGCTCTACGACACCGACGGCGCCCCGATCGTGGAGTTCAGCGACGACAGGGTGGTGGCCTCGGCCGGCGAGGGCGAGCGTCAGCAGTGGCGCGAGTGGGAGCTGGAACTGGTCGAGGGCGCATCTCCGGCGTCGTGCAGCCCGAGTGAGCTGCTCGATCGGCTGTCCAACCGGCTGCTCGACGCCGGGGCGCAACCCGCCGGTCACGGGTCCAAACTCGCCCGCGTGCTGGCCGGCGCCGCAGCCGAGGACGAGGAGCCGGAGCCGACGCCTACCGATCCGATTCACCGGGCCGTCGCCGAACAGGTCGACCAGTTGGTGGAATGGGACCGGGCCGTGCGCGCCGACGTCTACGACTCGGTGCACCAGATGCGGGTGACCACCCGCAAGATCCGCAGCCTGCTGCAGGCCTCCGAGGGCGCGTTCGGCATCTCCAGCGACGCGTGGGTCCTCGACGAACTGCGGCAACTGGCCAGTGTGCTCGGTGTCGCGCGGGACGCCGAGGTGCTCGCGGAGCGCTACGGGCACGCCCTCGACGACCTCCCCGACGAGCTGGTCCGCGGGCCGATCCGCAAACGCTTGGTCGATGGCGCGAAGCGGCGCTATCAGTCCGGCCTGCGGCGGTCGCTGATCGCGATGCGCTCGGATCGGTACTTCCGCCTGCTGGACGCTCTCGACGGGCTGGTCGCCGCGGAGCCGCCGACGACGGCGGCCTCCGATGAGCAGGCCACGGTCACCATCGACTCGGCCTACAAGCGCGTACGCAAGGCCGCCAAGAACGCGCGCGACGCCGCCGATGAGGACCGCAACGAGGCGCTACACCGGATTCGCAAGGGCGCCAAGCGGCTTCGCTACACCGCGTCGGCGACCGGCGCGAACAAGGTGTCCGACCGCGCCAAGGAGATCCAGACTCTGCTCGGCGACCATCAGGACAGCGTCGTCAGCCGCACGCATCTGAGCCAGCAGGCCGACGCCGCCCACGCGGCCGGCGAGGACACGTTCACCTACGGCCTGCTCTATGCGCAGGAGGACGACCTGGCGCGCGAATCACGGCAGCAGTTGGGCAGCGCGTTGAAGAGGCTCGACAGGTCGGTGCGCAAGGCCCGCTAGACGACACGCGCGGGCGGAGAGCTGCCATCGGCGCGCCCACCGTGCAAGCCCTGGTCGATGCCGCCGAGGCCACCCAATAACTCAAATGTGCTCTCGCTCGCGCTCCAAGCTCATGGCTTCGCTTTTCGCGACGCCGATCCGGACCGCGCGCGTGAGGCGCTGCGGCGGGGACGCCACGAGCCGGCGCCGACCATCGCCGGATTCGCGTTCAATCCCATTACCGTCGCATTGCTCGCCGAACTCGACGCCACGATCGCGCACCTACGGGAAGTCCTCGGCGACCAGACTTACGAAGCACTCGCTCGCGAGGGCCAGGCGATGACCACCGCCGCCATGGTGGCCCAACCATTCGATCAGATCGACCACGTCCGAGCTGAACTGAACGCGGTCTCGAAATAGAGCATATTTGCAACGCGCGAGTTCCCCTCCCGGCTCGCCAGCGAGATGCCCCACCCTGCTGCCGTCCGCCTTTCACGGCGTAGGCAAGGGCCCCTCTGCCGATCCCGCCACAGGACTCAGGGCGGAAACAACGTCGCATGTAGCAACGTTATGCACGTGTCGCTCCCTTACGGGGTCGTCCCCGTCTGCGGTTCTTGCGTGGCTCGATTCCAGCCGCAGGCCAGAAGCCGCAACCCTCATCTTCGGCTGTCTATCGTCTATCCGTGGACCCGGCCGCGGTCGGGTTCGAGGCCGAATACGAACCGACGGCCGCTGATCTCGGTTGGCCTGATGCGCACAAAACGCAGTTTTTCCGTCGCGATCCATGGGTGCAGTCCGGCGCGTTCGGCCTCGTCGAGCTCGATGGAGCCGTACAGCACGCGCGCGGTGCCGCGCACGATCACGCTCCACCCCCCGTTGACGTTGTGGTTGTCGGCCTCGAACAGCACCTGGTTGTGCGTCATCGCGCCGAACAGTTTGGTGCCTTCGGCGGTGCGGAACAGCACCGTGCGCTGCTGGACGACGAAGTTCACCGGGAAGATCTCCAGCCGCCCGCTTGCAAGGCTTGTCACGTAACGGCCGAGCGCGACACTCGAGAGCAAGTTCCAGCTCTCGTTTTCATTGAGCACGGTGATGGGTTCGCTTGTTGACGACATAGCTGCATTGTCGTCGCACTCAGCGCTGCGGGATAGGGCACACCGGACCCGGTCGGATGGTGGCCGAAAGGCACTCGGCCTGTCCACGGCAGACGACCCCGCACGGATTGGGAACGAGTTCATCGGCATCGTCGAAAACACCGTAGGCGCTGATACGGGTTGAAGCGCCGTTGGCCGGGCGTCAACGGCAGTGGCCTAGCTAACCTGCGTGTCAGTGCGCCGAGTAAATGAACGGTGCGTTGAGCATCGAAACCCCTTCCGGGGGAGGGACTCTGGTTCGCTGGTCGGCGCCGCTTGCGTGACGGCGGCAGAAGTCCCGGAAAGCGGGGGCCCTTCGCCTCTAGGCGTAGCCGCGGCGCGGCGCGAGTCTGGACCACCAGAAGTGTCAACAGAAAGCAGTATTCTGATGAGCGCTCATTTTCCGGAGCTCGAAACGATCCGCACAGTCTTGTCGATGGCCACCCGGGCGCCGTCGGTGCACAACTCTCAGCCATGGCGGTGGCGGATCGGCGCGAACAGCTTGCATCTGTACGCCGATCTCGACCGGCAACTGCCCAGCACCGACCCCGACCGCCGGGACCTGATGCTCAGCTGCGGCGCGGCGCTTCATCACTGCGTGGTGGCATTGGCTGCTATGGGTTGGCAAGCCAAGGTCCACCGGTTCCCCAATAGGGCCGAACCCGAACATCTTGCCGCCGTGAAGGTTCACCGCCACCCCGCCACGGAGCTCGATTTGAAGCTGGCCGCGGCGATTCCGCGGCGGCGCACCGACCGGCGGCACTACAGCTCGTGGTATGTGCCGGCCGGCGACATCACCGTGATGGGTACGCGCGCAGCAAGCACCGGGTTGATGCTGCGCGAAGTTAATTCACTTCCGAAGCTGCGGCGCATTGTCGCGCAAGCGGTCTGGCAACACGCCACCGATGACGACTATCTCGCCGAGCTGACCACGTGGAGTGGACAGAACGCATCGGTAGCCGGTGTGCCGGCCCGCAACATACCGCCCTCCGATCCGGCGGCGCCGCTGCCGGGCCGACTGTTCGCAGGTGCTGCACTGCCCCAGCCCCCCGATACCGAACCGGCAGACGACAACGCGGTCGTGCTGGCGCTGGGCACCAAAGACGACACTCCGCTGGCCAGACTGCGCGCTGGCGAGGCCACCAGCCTGGTGCTGCTGACCGCCACCGAACAGGGGTTGGCGAGCTGCCCGGTGACCGAGCCATTGGAGATCGCGGAAACACGAGATGCCGTGCAGACCTACGTCTTCGGCGTCAGCGGGTTCCCGCAGATGCTGCTGCGCATCGGGTGGGCACCGGCTAATGCCGACCCGCTGCCTGCGACTCCTCGCCTCCCACTGGGCGAGGTCGTCGAGTGGCTCGACGGATCGGCATTTGACCGGCTGTAGCCCGCTACCGCCATGGTGAACTACGCACTCGACCAAATCGACTAGGCCCGAGCGGAACTGAACGACGGCCGCGTGGACAGTCGATTGGTCGCCCCCGAGCGCTAGATGAGAACAAGACCGCTCTTGCTCGCCGGATGCATGCCAGCGGTGAGCCCGCCACCACTATTGCTTCGGCTCTTGGCGTTTCGCGTGCGACTGTCTACCGGGTGCTCAGCGACGATTCGGCAGAGTGACCCGCGCCGTCACCCGAGCGAGGAACATGGGCGGATGCGCGGGTCTGCTCTGACGCGGATCAGTTGATGTGCTTGTCGAACCATTCGATGGGTAGTTCGGGGTGAACGCCGAAGAAGTTGTATCCATCGAAGCGACGGTCAGTGCCTTCGATCCAGTACAGGCTCTTCTCTTCGCCGGGGATGGCGTCGTAGATGTCCTGCACGTCCTGGGGGCGGGTCATGGTGTCGTCGTGTACCTGGGCGACGAGCGTCGGCACGGTCACGGCTTTGACGTGTTCGAGCGGGGACTGTTCGGACAGGTGGAAACCGGTGCGCTCATGGACGGCCTTGTCGAATTTCTCGTAGCCGTCGTCCATGCCGATGCCCTTGACGAACTCCTCGACGATGTACTTTCCCGAAACGGGTTGCAGCATGACCATGGCCTGAATCTCGGAGAACTCCTCGGGGTGCTTGGACCACGCAACGGCGGTCGAATCAGCGCCCAGACACACCGATAGCAGCGCCTTCTTCATCGTCTTCGTGTCCGGTCGTGTAGCGGCGTAGCGCAGGGACCCGATCACATCGCGGTACTCGGTGAGGCCGATGCCGGCGATGCCGCCGTTTCCTTGACCGCTCATGCCGTGGTTGCGGATGTCGTAGGCCAACACGTTGTATCCGGAGTCGTGCAGCGCCTTGTACTCGGGAAGGAAGTTCACTTCGAACCCGCCTAGGCCGCCGAACTCTGGCAAGTGGCCGGGATACCCGTAGCGGTTGCCGGGCAGGAAGTGGTTGTGAATGATCAGCTTGTCGGAGTCGGCAGGGATGAACCACCCTTCCAACGGCACCCCATCCAACGATGGAAAGGTCACGTCCTCGTATTCCAGCCCCACCTCGTCGGGTCGGCGAAGGATCGGTGCGCGCCGACCCGCCGTGGTGCCAGTCGTCCACAACTGGACGAAGTTGTCGAATGCAGCCTGTGCCTTGTCGTCGTCGGGCATAGCGCTGACCTCGCTTTCGGTAACAGGAATCTTTGGGCAGCTTCGACGCTACGACCGACCTCCAATCAGCGGGAGTGTGCGTTTATAGGGGGGATAGACAACCCCTCCCCACGCGCTATGAAGCTCCCTACTGTTGAGGTGTGGACATCACGAAGGACATCAGAGAATTTCTGATGAGTCGGCGGGCGAAGATCAGACCCGATGATGTCGGCTTGAACCCTGGCGTCCGACGCCGCGTATCGGGCCTACGTCGCGAGGAGGTTGCTCAGCTAGCCGGAATCAGCACCGAGTACTACACCCAGGTCGAGCGCGGCAACGTCACCGGTGTCTCCGATGATGTTCTGCACGCCGTGAGCAGGGCGCTACGTCTGTCCGACGATGAGACTGCCCGGTTCTTCGACCTCGTCCGTGCAGCGGTCGGTACACGCGCCGTTCCACGGTCCAAACGCGCATCCGCACCCAAGGTGCCCGACGGTGTCCAAGCCCTGATGGACAGCATGGTCGCCTCGCCTGCCATCGTCATGGACGGAACCCTGGACATCCTGGCGGCCAACCCGCTAGGCCGCGCCCTCTACGCACCCGTTTTCGACAGAGCGGTCGAAAAGCCCAACCTCGCGAGATTCATCTTCTTCGATCCTGCTGCCCCCCAAGTCTTTCCCGATTGGAACGCAACGGCAGACGAAGCGGTCGGATTGCTACAGACCGAAGCAGTTCGCGCTCCCGAGTCCCCAGCGATCACCCAAGTGGTAGGGGAACTAGCCACACGAAGCACCGAGTTCCGTACCCGCTGGGCTGCCCACAATGTCACCGCCCACCGGCACGGCACCAAACGATTCAGCCATCCCGAGTTCGGCGAACTATCACTGACATACAACGTCTTTGAGATAACCGCCGAGCCGGGCCTCTACCTCGTCGGATACACAGCAGAGCCCAACAGTTCCTCAACGCAGGCGATAAGCATCATGGCGAGTTGGAGCATCACAGACCACCAACCAGACAGCATGCCCGTCATTAACACGGACACAAACGACTAGGGACAACCTGCTGATGGGGGTGGGGGGGTGCCCCGATGAGGCACCCCGTCCCGCCTCGTACGGCCAGCGACCGCTCCCTCTCCGCTGAATCAGCCAAACGCAGCCACCTGCTCACCCTTCCGGCGTGCTCGGTGCCACTGATCCTCTACGCCTGCTCGTTCGGAACGTTTGATAGCCGGTGCGCTCATAGCCGGATCGTGCGCTGCTCTGCGTAGCCTCTGCGCAGCGTATCGCCTGCGCGTCGGCATATTGACGGTTAGATGGGTGCGGGCGAACGAGTTGGCCTGTAAGCCGGATTCTGTCCCTCGCCGCCGCGGACTCCCACGGCGACGAGGCGGCGACCATCCATCTGGGCACACCGTCACCGGGTGCCTCGAGCGGCCTACCCGCAGGCTCGGGCGAGCAACCCTCGAGCGCCTGCGCAGCCGCACCAGGTGCGGCCTCTTGGCCTTGCTTCGGGTGGGGTTTGCCTAGCCACCCCGGTCACCCGGGGTGCTGGTGCGCTCTTACCGCACCGTTTCACCCTTACCACCTTGCGGCGGCGGTCTGTTCTCTGTGGCACTTTCCCGCGAGTCACCTCGGATTGCCGTTAGCAATCACCCTGCTCTGTGAAGTCCGGACTTTCCTCGAGCCATCTCACGATGGTCCGCGGCCGCCCGGCCAACTCGTTCGCCCGTACATAATATTCCGGTGCGCCCAGACCGTCCTGCTCCTCACGTGCGCCCGCTTCCCCCGGCCCGTTACCTGCAGCGAGCCAAGGATTTCGTGGACTCTCACTACGCGGACCCGATCACGGTGGCCGATCTGGCCGCCGCCGCGGGGCTGTCGCGGGCCCATTTCAGTCGCATGTTCACGCGCACCTTCGGCGAGTCGCCGCGGTCGTATCTGCAGACCCGGCGGCTGGAACGCGCGGCCGCCCTGCTGCGCTACACCGACCGGTCGGTCGCCGACGTCTGCGTGATGGTTGGCCTGCAGAGCATCGGTTCGTTCACCACCAGCTTCACCCGCGTCTACGGGCGCTCCCCCGTCGCCTACCGCGCCGCGATGCCACCCGCCGTGATGACCGCGCGGGTACCCAGTTGCGTACTCGCGCGGGACACCAGGCGGGTGGCCCGCACGCGAGGAGGACAAACACACCCCGCACGCGAGGCGGACAAAACATATCCCGCACGCGAGGAGGACAAAACATATCCCGCACGCGAGGCGGACAAAACACTGCCGATAGCCGCGTCAAGAACAGCACACGGGAAGAAGACGGACGCCGGGCGCCGGCCGTAGCGTCTTCAGCCATGATGAGAATCGGCAGCGCCCACCTGTGGGTCCACGATCAAGAAGTCGCATTGAAGTTCTGGACCGAGAAGGTCGGCATGGAGGTGCGTGAGGATGTGTCGTTCCCCGAGGAGATGGGCGACTTTCGCTGGCTGACCGTCGGGCCGCCCGGCCAGGACGACGTCAACCTGGTGCTGATGGCGGTGCCCGGCGCGCCGCTGATGGATGATGCCACCCGCAAGCAGGTGCTCGACCTCACCGCGAAGGGCTTCGCGGGCACCGTGTTCCTGATCACCGACGACATCGACAAGTCGTTCAAGGAGATGACCGAGCGAGGCGTCGAGTTCAACGAGCCGCCCAACCAGATGCCCTATGGCATCGACTCCGGGTTCCGCGACCCGTCGGGCAACAGCGTGCGTCTCACCCAACTGGCACAGGGTTGGCCTGATAATTAGGCGGTGCGCACCTCCATCGCCGCGGTCGGGTCAGCGGCATTCTTCGTCGCTGCGCCGGGAACGTTCGTCGGGCTTGGCCCGTGGCTGATCACCCACTGGCACATCCCCGAATCCAGCCCGCCGCTGCGACTGGCGCTGGGCGTGGCGCTGATCGTGCTCGGTCTGATTCCGCCGGTGCACGCCTTTGTCCAGTTCGCCGGGGCCGGCGGAACGCCGATGCCGATCGCGCCGACCGAACGCCTGGTGGTCACCGGATTCAACCGGTTCGTGCGCAACCCGATGTACGCCGGACTGCTGACCGCGATCCTGGGTCAGGCACTGCTCTTTGACAGCATCTGGCTGGTCGTCTACGCGGTGATCGGCTGGATCATCACCGCATCATTCGTCCGGTGGTACGAGGAACCCACACTGGTGCGGACCTACGGCGAGCAATACGAGCAGTACCGCCGCAATGTGCCCGCGTGGACGCCGCGACTCACGCCGTGGAAACCGGAGTCCTGACTCAGCCGTCGATGTGCGTCGGCGGGTCGGCGATGGCGAAATCCAACGGGTGCAGGTCAGGGCCCATCACGTCGCAGTTCTTCACCGGCACCAGGTGAGAGCTGAAACCGCTGGGCACGTATTGCGCCACTGCCACGCACCGCTGCCACGTGCCGTCGGGCTGGATGGGGCCGTCGCACTTGCTGATGAACGCGCCTCCGTACTGGCAGCCCGCGGCGGCCGGCGGGGCGCAGGTGATCAGCGCCGCGGCCATCAGCAAGCCGGCAGGCCCTGCGACAATGCAGCGATTCATCGATGTCCTCCCCTCGTAGCGACGCTACCGCGGATGCAGGAGATTTTGCGGCCTTTGCGGTCGACGGGGCATCTCACGCGTCGGCCACCCGCGTCGTCTACAAGACGAAGGAGGTCGACGAATGAACACGCGACATGCTCTGATCGACAGTCCACTGGGCGAGTTGACCCTGGTGGCCGACGGCGACGCGCTGGTCGGCCTGTACTTCCGCCACCACTGGTACCGGCCGCCGGCCGACGGCCTCGGCGCACGGGTCGAGGCCCGCGCCGACGCTCTGCTGGCGACAGTGCAGGCTCGACTCGACGAGTACCTGGCAGGGTCCAGGACGGAATTCGACCTGCCGACCACACTGCGCGGCGACGACAGCCAGCGTCAGATCTGGAAGCGGCTGAGCGCGATTCCGTACGGCCAGACCATCACGTACGGAGAGCTTGCCGACGAACTCGCCGACGGGTCGACCGCGCAGCAGGTCGGAGCGGCCGTGGGCCGCAATCCGGTGTCCATCGTGGTGCCGTGTCACCGGGTGGTCGGCAAGAACGGCAAGCTGACCGGCTACGCGGGCGGCCTGCACCGCAAACAGTTCCTGCTCGACCTCGAGGAGCCGGCCGAAGCCCGTGAGGCGCGGTTGTTCTGATGGCCGCCAACACCTTTCGAAGCCGGATGGAGTCGGCCGACTGGGACGCCGTCACCGCCGAGATCAATGCTTTCGGCGGCGCGCTGCTGCCGCAGTTGCTCACCCGGAAAGAAGCCGCGACGCTTCGGGGCCTCTACTGCGACGACGCGCTGTTCCGCGCCACCATCGAGATGGCTCGATACCGGTTCGGCGAAGGCGAATACCGGTATTTCGGCCGCCCCTACCCGGAGCCGATCGACGAACTCAAGCGGGCGCTGTATCCACGGCTGCTACCGATCGCCAGGGACTGGTGGAGCAAGCTCGGCCGCACCGCGCCGTGGCCGGACGATCTCGACGACTGGCTCGGCATGTGCCATGCCGCGGGCCAGACGAGGTCGACGGCGATCCTGCTCAAGTACGGTCCTGGCGACTGGAACGCGCTGCACCGGGACCTGTACGGCGACTTGGTGTTTCCGCTGCAGGTGGTGATCAACCTCTCCGAGCCCGGCGTCGATCACACCGGCGGTGAGTTCCTGCTGCTCGAGCAGCGGCCGCGCGCGCAGTCGCGGGGTACCGCCACCGCGCTGCCGCACGGCCACGGCTATGTGTTCACCACCCGCGAGCGGCCCGTGCGCTCCAGCCGCGGCTGGTCGGCAGCACCTGTCCGGCATGGAGTTTCGGCGGTGCGCTCCGGTGAGCGTATGACGCTGGGCCTGGTCTTCCACGACGCCGCATGACACCTCGCGGCACCGTGGGCGGACACCGCGGCACGAAGATCTACGGGCGGCTGGACTGCCCGTCGGCGCTGCGCGCCATCGCCAACGGCGGGTACGTCAAGCATCGCGTGTTCTTCGCCGACGAGGCCGCCGCGATCGCGGCGGGCTACCGCCCGTGCGCCAGCTGCCTGCCCGAGAAATACCGCGCATGGAAGTCCGACAACGGCTGTCGTACAGGCTAGCCCGACGCCCGTCGACGCAGCACGATCACATTGTCCATCCAGGGCACCACCTCACCGTCCGGACGGACCACGTCTCGTTCGACGGCATCCACACGCACCCGGTCGAATTCGTCGTCACCGATTTTCAGCCCGGCGATCACCTCTTCGGCGCTGGGGAATTCGTGATGGTGATCCAGCTTCGAGGCCCACGGCGGCGCCGAACCGTGGTCGACGATGACCAGCACCCCGCCCGGGCGCACCGCGCGGATGGCGTTGGCCAGGATCGCCTCCCGGTCCAACCGGACCGTCGAATGCAGGAACTGCGACGAGACCAGGTCGAAGCTGCCGTCGGGGAATCCCTCGGACAGGTCCAGTGCGACGAACTCGATCCGGTCGGCGACACCGCGCGAACGGGCCGCCTGCCTGGCCCGACCCAACGCCGTGTCGGAGATGTCGACGGCGACGACGTTCCAGCCCCGCTCGGCGAGCCACACCGCGTCGGCGCCTTCACCGCAGCCCAGATCCAGCGCGCGTCCCGGCGCCAGATCGGCCACCACGTCGGCGAATTGGACGTTGACCCGTCCGCTCCAGACCCGTTCGCGCTCGCCGTAATGCTCTTCCCAGTGTGCTTTCGTCTCATCCGTTGACATCTGACCTCCATTCCGAAGTGGGCAGCCCGAAGTCGTCGGCCAGCAGGCTCTGCACCACGGCGACGGCGGCCAGCGATCCCGCCGCAACCGATGCGGCCACCTGCGGCATCGGCGCGCTCACATCCCCCGCCGCGAAGACCCCCGGTGAGGTCGTCCGGGAGAGGGCGTCGACGTCGAGAGGGTCTTCCATCACCGGTGTCGGCCGGCCCGCGTCGGCGCCGAGTTGGTCAGCGAGCGAAGACCGCTGATGCAGTGTCGTGGCCACCAGCAGACCGCGTCGCGGCAGTCGAGTTCCGTCCGTGAAGACGACGGCGTCCAATTCGCCCTCCGCCGAGGCCAATTCAGCCACCTGACGCTCGTCGACGGGAACGCCGGCGGCCGCGAGGCGATCCCGGTCGGTGGCCGCCAACTCTGCCGGACCGTTGGTCAGCAGCACGACATCGTCGCTCCAGTAGCGCAGCATCAACGCCGAATGCACCGCCCGTTCTCCGTTCGCGAGCACCGCCAGCGGTTGATCGCGCACCTCCCAGCCGTGGCAGAACGGGCAGTGAAACACCGAATTCCCCCACAGTTCGGCCACGCCAGCGATGTCCGGCGGCCGGTACTGCATCCCCGTCGCCAGCAGTACGCGGCGCGTCGACTCCGTCCCGCCCCGGCCGACGTCCAGCGTGAACCCGTCGCCCGCGCGAACACCGCCCCGCACGACGCCGTCTCGCACCTCGACGCTTGGATACGCCGCAAGCTCGCTTCTGCCGATCTCGTACAACTGCGCGGGCGGTCGGCCGTCATGCCCGAGCAGGCCGCCGATCCCGTGCGCCGCCAGGTTGCTCTGCCCTCCGTCGTCGACCACAAGCGTGCGCCGCCGCGCCCGGCCGAGCACCAACGCCGCGCTCAGCCCCGCCGCGCCTCCGCCGACGATCACGCAGTCCCATACATCCGTCATGTCACCAGGTTGCAAGCGCCGAAGCCGTTTGCCAATATCTTTTGCCATGCAGGCAAACGATGCGGCGGAAAACGATGTCGACCGGCGCGTTCGACGGCGGCTGCGCGAACTCCGCGTCCAGCGCGGCCTGACCCTGGACGACGTGGCCCGCAGCGCGCGCATCGACATCTCGACGCTGAGCCGGCTGGAGTCCGGCAAGCGTCGGCTCGCCCTCGATCACCTGCCCCGCCTCGCCGAGGCGCTGTCGGTCAGCACCGACGAGTTGCTTCGTGCGCCCGAAGCGCCCGACCCGCGCGTTCGGGGCAACTCCCACACCCACCACGACATCACCTACTGGCCGCTGACCCGACAGGCGGCCGCGGGTGGCCTGCACGCGTTCAAGATCCGGATCGCCGCCAAGCGCCGAAAACCGCCCGCCGAGTTACCCGTTCACGAAGGCCAGGACTGGACGTATGTGCTGTCCGGGCGGATGCGGCTGATCCTCGGCGACCGCGACTTCGTCATCGAACCCGGCGAGGCCGTCGAGTTCAGCACCTGGGTCCCGCACTGGTTCGGCGCCGTCGACGGGCCGGTGGAGGCCATCATGATCTTCGGCGTACACGGCGAACGCCTGCACCTGCATGACTGACTACAGGTACGACGTCTCGTTCACCAACCGCACCGAGGAGGCGCCGTCGGGATAGAACTCGGCGATGGACAGCGACGCCAGGTCCAGGTGCAGCCGGTACAGGATGGCGGGACCGGCGTCCAACGCCAACCGCAACATCGTCTTGATCGGTGTCACGTGCGACACCACCAGCACCGTCTGGCCCGCATGCTCGGCGATGATCCGGCCGCGAACCCGGTGCACCCGTTCGACGACGTCGTCGAAGCTCTCGCCGTCCGGCGGGGCGAGGCTGGTGTCGCGCAGCCAACGCCCGTGCAGGTCGGGATCCCGTTCGGCGGCCTCGGTGAACGTCAGGCCCTCCCACGCGCCGAAATCCGTCTCGATCAAGTCGTCGTCGACCTCGACGTCCAGCCCCAGCGCCTTGGCGGCCTTCGCCGCCGTGTCGTAGGCCCGCTGCAGCGGCGATGCGACGACGGCCGCGATGTCGCCGCGCTGTCCGAGGTGGCGCGCCGCGGCGTCGGCCTGACCCTGGCCGACCTCCGTCAACGCCGGATTGCCGCGCCCGGAATACCTTCTCTGCGTTGACAGCTCGGTCTGCCCATGGCGCAGCAACAGAAACCGGGTCGGAGCGCCCCGGGCACCGGTCCAGGTTGCGGGCGCGCTCCGCGGTTCGGCGGACTCGTCCCGTTCGGCCGCCGCGGGCGTCTGCAGTTCGGCGGCGGCGTCCATCGCTTCGTTGGCCAGTCGGTCGGCGTGCGAGTTCTGCTCGCGCGGGATCCACGCGTAGCTGATCCGGTCGAACGTCGCCGCTGCCTCCCTCGCCTGCTCGAGCAGCGCCTTCAGGTCCGGGTGCTTGACCTGCCAACGGCCCGACATCTGCTCGACGACCAGCTTCGAGTCCATCCGGGCGTCCACCTCGGTGGCGCCGACCCGCGCCGCCTCCTGCAGACCCGCGATCAACCCCCGGTACTCGGCGACATTGTTGGTGGCATGGCCGATCGCCTCTTTGCTCTCGGCGAGCACCGTTTCGCGGTCGGCCGTCCACACCACCGAGCCGTAGCCGGCGGGGCCCGGATTGCCGCGCGACCCGCCGTCAGCCTCGACGATCACCCTCACAGGTCACCGTCTTTGACCCGCAACAGGATTGCGCCGCATTCCGGGCAGCGCAGCACGTCGTCGTCGGCGGCGGCGGATATCCGGGCGAGTTCGCCGCGGTCGATCTCGATACGACACGCACCGCACCGACGGCCCTGCAGCCGTCCGGCGCCCGCGCCGCCGCGCGCTCGCTGCCGTTCGTACATCGACACCAGGTCGGGGTCCAGGCCCGCGGTCAATTGCTCACGCCGCGAAACACATTGATGGCGGTTCTGTTCGATCTCGGCGAGCGCGCCGTCGCGGGCCCGTTGCGATTCGGCCAGTTCGCTTTCCAGCGTGTCGATCCTGGCGAGTTCGTCGCCCTGCTGGGTCTGCAACTCCTCGCGACGCTCCATCACCTCGAGCAGCGAGTCCTCCAGGCTGGACTGGCGGCGTTCCAGCGTCTCGAGTTCGTGCTGCAGGTCCGCCAATTGCTTGGCGTTGATGGCGCCGCCGTCGAGCATCTTGCGGTCCCGGTCCTCGCGCTCGCGCACGGCGTCCACCTCGGACTCGAACTTCGCGATCTGCGCATCCAGGTCCTCGAGCGCGAGCCGCAGCGACGCGAGCCTGTCGTTGGCTTCCCGGTGCTCGGCCTGCGTCTGCGTGAAGCGCTGCTGTTCGGGCAGGTGGCTCGACCGGTGTTCGATTCGACTGAGCTCAGCGTCGAGGTCTGCCAGCTCGAGCAGCGAACGCTGTTGGATGACTTCGGCTTTCATAGCTCGTTTCTCTCGATGTTCCACGGATCGGTGCGGATGGCGGACACCCGCACCGGCAGCGAGTCGCCGAAGTGCGCACGCAGCAGGCCCGCCGCCTGATTGCACCATGGGTACTCGCTGGCCCAATGAGCGACGTCGATCAACGCGACATCGGAGCGTCGCCGGTGCTCGTCTGCGGGGTGGTGACGCAGGTCGGCCGTCACATAGGCGTCGACGCCCGCACCCGCGACGATGTCGAGAAGCGAGTCGCCGGCCCCGCCGCACACCGCCACCCGCGACACTTCGGCGTCGTCTTCGCCGGAGGCGCGTATCCCCCACGACGTGCCGGGCAGCGCGTCGTGCACCCGGGACACGAACGCCGCCAGGGTCTGCGGCGCGGGCAGCGTTCCGATGCGGCCGAGTCCGACATCGGCGGGCACCGATGCCAGCGTGAAGATGTCGAATGCGGGCTCCTCGTAAGGGTGCGCCGTGCGCAGCGCCGCCAGCACGTGGGCGCGCAGCCGCGTTGGAGCGATCATCTCGACCCGGTCTTCTGAGACGTGCTCGACGGATCCGACGCTGCCGATCGTCGGCGACGCTCCGTCGTGCGGAAGGAACTGGCCCGTTCCGGTCACGCCCCAACTGCAGTGCGAGTAGTTGCCGATGTGGCCCGCGCCCGCGGTGAACATCGCCTCGCGGACGGTGCCCGCGTCCTCGACGGGGACGTAGACCACCCATTTATCGTTGTCGGGTCCGCCGCGCGCGGGCGCCAACACCTCGTCCACCGTCAGCCCGAGCGCGTCGGCGAGCGCATCGGACACCCCCGGCGAGGCGGAGTCGGCGTTGGTGTGGGCGGTGAACAACGCCCGACCGCTGCGAATCATCCGGTGCAGCAGCGCGCCCTTGGCGGTGTTCGCGGCCACGGTGTCGACTCCGCGCAACAGCAGAGGGTGGTGCGCGAGCAGCAGCCCGCGATCGGGCACCTCGTCGACAACGGCCGCGGTGGCGTCGACGGCGACGGTCACCGATTCGACCTGCTCGCCGGGGTCTCCGCAGACCAGGCCCACGGAATCCCAGTCCTGGGCCAGGTGGGGTGGGTAGGCGGCCTCCAGCACGTCGATGACGTCGACCAGCTTTGGACTTGCCACATCACGACAGTAATGCGCCGTCGGAGACAATGGACGCGTGACGACCCTGGACGACACCGCCGCGACAACCCGCCCGCAGTTGGTGATCTTCGATCTCGACGGCACCCTGACCGACTCGGCAGAGGGCATCGTGTCCAGCTTCCGTCACGCGCTCAGCGAGATCGGCGCCGAGATTCCCGACGGTGACCTGGCAGGCCGCATCGTCGGCCCGCCGATGCACCACACGCTGCAGGCGATGGGCCTCGAAGACACCGACGCCGCGATCGCCGCCTACCGGTCCGACTACTCCACCCGCGGCTGGGCGATGAACAGCCTGTTCGATGGCATTCCCCAGCTGCTGGACGACCTGTACGCGGCCGGCGTTCGGCTGGCGGTGGCGACGTCGAAGGCGGAGCCGACGGCGCGGCGCATCCTCGCCCACTTCGGGCTGGACGGGTACTTCGAGGTCATCGCCGGTGCCAGCCCCGACGGGGCGCGGGCCACCAAGACCGACGTGATGACGCATGCACTCGCCCAGCTGGACCCACTGCCCGAACGGGTCCTGATGGTCGGCGACCGCGCTCACGACGTGGAGGGCGCCGCGGCGCACGGCATCGCCACCATCGTGGTCGGCTGGGGCTACGGGACGGCCGACTTCGCCGACCCCGCCGTTCAAGCGCCCGCCGCGCACGTGGCGACCGTGTCCGACCTGCGCGAGGTGCTCGGTGTCTGAGGAACGGGCGCCCGAGGTGTCGGAGCCGCTGCACGTCACCTTCATCTGCTCAGGCAACATCTGCCGCTCGCCGATGGCCGAGAAGATGTTCGCCCACCAGATCGGCGAGCGCGGCCTCACCGACGAGGTGCGGGTGACCAGCGCGGGTACCGGCGATTGGCATTCGGGTGAGGGCGCCGACAGCCGCGCCAACCGGGTGCTGCGTGAGCACGGCTATCCGACCCGGCACCGCGCACGACGGATCAACCAGGACCACCTGTCGGCCGATCTCGTGGTCGCCCTCGGCCGCAACCACGAGCGGATACTCAAGGACATGGGTGTTGCGCCGGCGCGACTGCGGATGCTGCGGTCGTTCGACCCGAAGTCGGGCGCCCACGCGCTCGACGTCGAAGATCCGTACTACGGGACACACGACGACTTCGAGGACGTCTTCGCCGTCATCGAGGCGGCCCTGCCGGGGCTGCACGACTGGGTCGACGAACAGTTGGCCGACCGCGGAATCGCCGGCTGATGAAGCGCTTGGGCTTCCTGTTCCGGCCGGGCTGGCTGGCGTTGTTCGTCGTGGTGATCGCGTTCGCCTACCTGTGCTTCACCGTTCTGGCGCCCTGGCAGTTGGGCAAGAACGCCAAGACCTCGCGGGAGAACGGACAGATCTCCCGCTCGCTGCGGGCCGAGCCCGTGCCGCTGACCAGCGTGCTGCCCCAGCAGGGATCGTCGGCGCCCGACGAGCAGTGGCAGCGCGTGACGGCCACCGGCCATTACCTGCCCGACCGGCAGGTGCTCGCCCGCCTGCGCGTCGTCGACGGCGACCCCGCGTTCGAGGTGCTGGAGCCGTTCGTCGTCGACGGCGGGCCGACCGTGCTCGTCGACCGCGGATACGTCAAACCCGAGCAGGGTTCGCGGGTACCGCCGATCGCGCCCGCGCCGTCCGAGACCGTCACGATCGTGGCCAGGATTCGCGACTCCGAGCAGGCACCCGAAGGCAAGCAGCCGTTCCGTCAGGACGGCGCCCAACAGGTGTACGCGATCGACACCCCGCAGATCTCAACGCTTCTGGACGTTCCGCTGACGGGGTCCTACCTGCAACTGGTCGACGGCCAGCCCGGCGGCCTCGGCGTCATCGCGCTGCCCCACCTGGACGCCGGGCCCTTCCTGTCCTACGGCATCCAGTGGATTGCGTTCGGCATTCTGGCGCCAATCGGGTTGGGCTACTTCATCTTCTCGGAGATCCGGGCGCGTCGGCGAGACAAGGCCGCCGCCCAGAGTGCGCCGACCGCCGCACCGCTCACGACCGAGGAGAAGCTCGCCGACCGCTACGGGCGGCGACGGTGACGGCCAGCGCCGCGCTCGCCAGCTGAACCGTCCGCGACAGCCGCACCGCGCGAACGAGATCGGGCACGCTCGGGGCAAGCCCGTCACCCAGCGTCGGCCGGATCTCCAGTTCATGTGCGTACTGTGTGGGGCCACCCAGCCTGACCCCGAGTGCACCCGCGAAGGACGCCTCGACGACACCGGCGTTGGGGCTCGGATGCCGGTCGGCGTCGCGGCGCCAGGCACGCACCGCGCCACCCGCCGACCCGCCGACGGCCGGCGCCGACATCACCACCAGCAGTCCCGTCACCCTGGCGCCGACGAAGTTCAGCGCATCGTCCAACCGCGCTGCCGCCCAACCGAATCGCCGGTAGCGGGGGGAACGGTGCCCGATCATCGCGTCGAGGGTGTTGGCGCCGCGATAGAGCAGCACCGCGGGCACCCCGCCGATCGCCGCCCACAGCAGCGGCGCCACCTGTGCGTCGGACGTGTTCTCGGCCACCGACTCCAGCGCCGCGCGGGTCAGACCCTCGGCATCCAGCGCGGCCGGATCGCGGCCGCACAGCGAGGGCAAGAGACGTCGGGCGGCGTCGACGTCGTCGGCGGCCAGCAGGTCGGCCATGCGTTCGCCCGTGCGGGCCAGCGACGTGCCGCCAAGGGCGACGAAGGTCGTTGCGGCGGTGAGCCCGGCAACCCACGCCGGTCCGCGTCGCGCCGCCGCCCGCTCCCCGACGACGCCGGCGACGGTCAGCGCGCCGAGCAACGTGGCCGTGTGCACGACGCCCGCCGACCGGGTGTCGGAATAGGTGCGCCGTTCCAGGCTGGAGGCCGCGCGGCCGAACAGCGCGACCGGGTGTCCGCGTCGCGGATCGCCGAAAGCCAGATCGGCTAAGACCCCGGCCGCGATACCGACCGCCCGGGCGAGACACATCGGGGCAAACACGCTGCGAGCGTCTCACAAAGTGATGTACTGCAACGATGAGGCTGGGCCCACCGCGGCGGCCGACCCGGGTGGTCGATCTGATCAACCCCGCGGCGGTCCTGGCACCGGCCGCCAACGTCATCATGCAGTTGTCGCTGCCCGGCGTCGGCTACGGCGTGCTGGAAAGCCCGGTGGACAGCGGCAACGTCTACAAGCGCCCGTTCAAGCGGGCCCGCACCACCGGCACCTATCTGGCCGCGGCCACCCTCGGCACCGACGCCGACCGCGCGCTGATCCGCGACGAGGTGGACAAAGTGCATGCGCTGGTGCGGTCGAAGAAGTCAAGCCCGGTGTCCTACAACGCATTCGACCCGCAGCTGCAACTGTGGGTGGCGGCCTGCCTGTACCGGTACTACGTCGACCAGCACGAGTTCCTCTACGGCCCGCTCGACGACGAGTCCGCCGAGGCGATCTACTCCGACGCCAAGAAGCTGGGCACCACGTTGCAGGTCCGTGAGGACATGTGGCCGACCGATCGGCTCGCGTTCGACGAGTTCTGGAAACGAACACTCGACGAGTTGTCGATCGACCCGCCGGTGCGGGAGCACCTGCACGGCGTGGCGGCGATGGCGTTTCTGCCCGCCCCGCTTCGGGTGCTGGCCGGTCGCTTCAACCTGTTCGCGACCAAGGGTTTTCTGCCGCCCGAGTTCCGCGCGCACATGAAGATGTCCTGGACGGCGGGCGAGCAACGCCAATTCGGCTGGCTGCTGGGTGCGCTGCGGATCGCCGACCGCGTCATCCCCCGCGAGGTGTGGATCCTGGGCTATCGAATGTATCTGTGGGACATGCGTGCTCGCGCACGCCGAGGTAAGCGTGTGGTCTAGCACACACCTGTGAACTCCCCGCGAGGCCATCTCGTGGAAGCAGTGATCCCTTCAACAAAGAGTGAGGAACCAATGGCGGTACTCAACCACGTCGCGGTCACCGTGCGAGACGTCGACGCAAGCACTCCCTGGTATCACGCGCTGTTCGGCACCGACCCGGTGCTCGACGAGCACACAGATGCCGGCTACCGGCACGTCGTGTGGGCGTTCGAGAACGGCACCCTGTTCGGCATCCACCAGCACGACCGCCCGCTGGAGGGTGACCGATTCAGCGAGTTCCGGGCCGGCCTCGACCACGTCAGCTTCGGGTGTGCGGACCGCGCCGAACTGCAGACGTGGGTCGACAAGCTGGACAAGCTCGGCGTCGAGCACGGCGGCATCGTCGACGCCCACTACGGCTCGGGGCTGAGCTTCCGCGATCCCGACGGCATCGCGCTGGAATTCTTCGCCCCGCCCGCGGGATAGCGATCAGCCCAGGTCGTTCACGGCGGCCAGGATGTCGGCGACTTCGGTCCGGGTTGTGTAGTTGGGGTGCACGTCGATCCACCGGATCGTCCCGGTCTCGTCGACGACGACGACGGTGGGCATCGGGATCCCGTAACCGCCGTCGGCGTTGACGTCGAGCAGGTCGATGCCCATGGCGCGCTGGGCCTCTCGAGTGCCCTCGGTGGGCGCCGTCAGCACTCCGAGCGCAGACGCGATCTGGTTGCCGGGATCGGAGAGCACCGCGAAGGCGAGTTCGTTCTTCTGCTGCACCGTCAGCGATCCGTCGGGCTTCTGCGGGCTGACGGCCACCAGGGCGATGCCCCGCTGATCCAGTGGCGGGACAAGGTCCTCCTGGTAGGAGCGCAGCGCGAGGTTGCAGTACGGGCACCAGGCGCCGCGGTAGAGCACGACGACCGCCGGGCGGCCGCCGAGGGTGTCGGCCAGCGTCGTGGGGTCCCCACTCGCGCTGAGCAGCCTCGCGTCGGGCACCTTGTCACCCGGGACGGCAACACCGTCGGGGATCCCGCGGGCGGCGAGGCCCGCCTGTTCGGCGCCGAAGGCGGCCAGGATCTCTTCCGGGATCTGGCCGGCGATTTCTTCGTGCATCTTGTCGACCCGGTTCGCGATCGTCAGGCGTCTGGAGTCCGCGGTGGCAGTCATGTGAAGTCCTTTCACGCACGAGCCAGCTTGTCGCGCAACGACATCCGGCTGTGTCTCACGGTGAGACGAGCACCAGCCTGCCCACCTAGAAATGGAGTGTCAACTCCAAAACGGCGCACGCCGAATCCCGGTCGCACTGGATTTTGGAGTTGACACTCCATTCTGTGTGCCGTGCAATGGGCCCATGACGATGACGGCACGGGTGTCGGGATAGTCGCGGCGATGCGTCCCACCCCGGTCGACAAACTGACCCCGAAAGGCCGTGCCACCCGAGAACGCATCGTCGCCACCGCGGCCGATCTGATGTCTCAGCGCGGCGTGGCCCGCACCACCATCGAAGACATCCAGGACGCCGCGGCCATCAGCACGTCACAGATGTACCACTATTTCGCCGACAAGAACGACCTCGTCGCCGCGGTCATCGACTTCCAGACCGACCGGGTGCTCGCAGTGCAGCATCTGGGACTAGACCGTCTCGAAACCCTGCACGACTTCCATCGCTGGCGCGACATCATGGTGGAGATGGTGCGTGGGGCGGGATGCGTCGGCGGGTGCCCGATCGGCACCCTGGCCAACGAACTCTCGGAGATCGACCCGCTGGCGCGAGCCCGGCTGGCGCACTCATTCGCGCAGTGGGAGAACATGATTCGCGACGGCATGACCGTCATTGCCGCGCGCGGTGAGCTTCCCGACGGCGCCGACACCGATCAGCTGGCGATCGCGATGCTCGCCGCCGTCCAGGGCGGCCTGCTGCTGAGCCAGGTGCGCCGCGACAGCGCGCCGCTGGAAGCCGCGGTCGACACCATGATCGAACACCTTGCGCACCTGGGCGTGCGGTGACACTCCATCGGCTCCCCAGCTGCGGATCTGCGGCAGGCGTGCGGCTCAGATGTCGTGGCTGCTTGGCGGTCCTGAGCGAGGCCCGTACCGCTGCTCGTAGGCCCGATGGATGTGGGCGTTCTTCTTGCGGGAGATCTCGTCTACCAGATCCGGCGAAAGCCCGTGTTTGGCCAGCATGTGGCGACGCCAGACTTTGTTCAACGCGTGGGAGAAGTACACGAATGGCAGGAAGATCGGCAGAGTCATGCTCGCGTGTAGATACAGCGACATGGGGATGAGCCAGATCGGTCCCAAAATGAGGATCGCCGGAATCGCGACCCGGACCATCATCCGCACGGTTGCACCGGGGCCGGCGAGATCGTTCTTCACCCAGTCACGCATCGAATCGGGCAGCCGTCTGCCGTAGGAGTACGCGATGTACTGGAGCGGTCCTGGCGTGGCGCGGGAGGTCTGGCCAGTGGTCACGGAGGGATAGTAGCGGCCGTTATGATGGATTGCGAATTTCATCAATCCATCAGTTCGCGAAGGACGGCGCCGCGGTGGTCGACAGCTTTCTAGACGGTCCCGAGCGGCCGCTGTATGAGATCAAGGCCAACCTGTTCAAGGCGCTAGCGCACCCGGCGCGCATCCGGGTGCTGGAAATATTGTCGATGAGCAGGGAACCGACGCCGGTGAGCACGATCCTGGCCGACAGCGATATCGAACCGACGCTCTTGTCGCAGCATCTGGCGGTACTGAAACGCCATCATGTGGTCAGCGGCAAGCGCGTCGGGAATGCGGTCTACTACGAGTTGGCGCATCCGATGATCGCGCAGCTGCTGGTGATCGCCCGCGCATTTTTGACCGATACGCTTGCCGCGCAACGTGATCGGCTACGAGCAGTGCAATCCTTGCCGCCGATCGGCACCGCGTGATGACGGCGCGATGACGGTGGGCAGTGTCGTCGCGAGGTTGCTGCCGAGCCGTCGGGATTATGCGGGCCTGCGCCGCTCCTGGCGACGCGATGTTTTGGCCGGCCTGACGGTCGGTGTAGTGGCTTTGCCGTTGGCGCTGGCCTTCGGGATCAGTTCCGGCGTCGGTGCGGCCGCGGGTCTGGTCACCGCTGTGGTGGCAGGGCTGGTGGCGGCGGTCTTCGGCGGTTCGCATGTACAGGTGTCAGGCCCCACGGGGGCGATGGCCGTGGTACTGGCGCCGATCGTCGCGCAGCACGGGCTGGGCAGTCTCGCGCTGGTCACCGTGCTGGCCGGCCTGATCGTGGTGGTGGCCGGCGTCACCGGGTTGGGTCGGGCCGTCACGTTCATTCCGTGGCCCGTGATCGAAGGGTTCACCCTCGGCATCGCCGTCATCATCTTCCTGCAGCAGGTCCCGGCCGCAATCGGGCAACCCGTACCACCGGGCCAATCCCCGCTGGCCGCGACGATCCACGTGCTTTCTGCCGCCGAGTGGGCCACCGCGCTACCGCCGCTGCTGGTGGTGCTGGGGGTGGTGATCCTGATGGTCCTTCTACCGCGCCTGCACCCAGCCTTGCCGGTCTCACTGGTCGCCATCGCGGCCGTCACCGCTGCGGTAGCGGGCCTCGGGATGCCGGTGGCCAAGATCGGCGTGCTGCCCTCGCAATTGCCGATGCCGATGTGGCCGCACGCCGACCTGACCGCGCTACACACCCTCTTAGGGGCAGCTCTGGCGATTGCCGCGCTGGCGGCCATCGAATCCCTCTTGTCGGCACGGGTGGCGGCGACCATGACCTCGACCGGGCCCTACGACCCCAATCGGGAATTGTTCGGTCAGGGCCTGGCTTCGATCGCCGCCGGGGCGTTCGGCGGCATGCCCGCCACCGGGGCGATCGCGCGCACCGCAGTCAATGTGCGCTCAGGTGCGCAGACGAGGGTCGCAGCCATCACCCACTCAATGTTGCTGCTTGCGGTGGTCTATCTGGTCAGCGGCCCGATCGGCGCGATCCCACTCGCCGCACTCGCCGCCGTGCTCATGGTGACCTCATGCCGAATGATCTCACTCCACACAATTGCCGCGATCGTGCGTTCCACGCGCTCAGACGCGCTGACGTTTTTGCTCACCACCGCCGTCACCGTCTGCTTCGACCTCATTGAGGCAGTCGAGATCGGCGTCGTCGCCACCGCGGTGTTCGCGCTGCGCTCACTTGCCCGGCGCAGCAGCGTCACGCGCGAAGACCTTCCCGCGCCCTACCAGCCCGGGGATGAACAAATCGCGCTGCTGCGCCTGGACGGGGCCATGTTCTTCGGTGCCGCAGAACGGATCTCGTCGGCCATCATCGATGCCCACCACCCCGACACCACGGTCGTGATCATCCGGCTGTCCCACCTCGGAATGCTCGACGCCACCGGCGCGCACACCCTCACCCAAATCGCGCAGGAACTCGAAGCCCGGGGAATCACCGTGATCATCAAGGGCGTCCAACCCGATCATCTGAGCCTGCTGACCAACGTCGGCATCATCGACTCACTCCGCCACGAGAACCACCTCATCGACAGCCTGGACGCCGCCATCGCCCACGCCCGCAGCCACACCCAGGCACCTCGAGAGCCCGCTCGCTAACGCCCGATCAGTCGTGTTTCACCGCGTACCGCAGAAGAACGGTGCCGCCCGGGAAGCTGCGGTTCTCCACCAGTCGCAGCGATATCCATGACGGCAGTGTCGGGAAGAACGGGTGCCGCCGCCAACGGCGTTGGGCGATATCACGATTCGGTACTCATCCACCAGTCCGGCTTGCACGATCGGTGCGGCCAGCGTCGCGCCGGCCACCTCCAGCGTGTCGTCGGTTTCGGCTTTCAGCTTGGTCACCACCTCGACCGGGTCGCCGCGTTCCAGGCGCGAGTTCCAGTCGACGGACTCCAGCGTGCGCGAGAACACCACCTTCGGCATGTCGCGCCAGATGTGGGCGAAGTCGACGATCA